>CAVGCT010000025.1:0-2007 GCA_963627885.1 bacterium | reverse complement strand
TCGCAATGTCTACCAGGGCTCCCTTCAACTCGCCAATGCTGGCGGAAAGCTGTTCGGCCGCCTTCACGGACTCGTCTGTGAAGAGTCCCTTCCCGGACATGTCCACATACGCCTGGAGGCCGTCGTTCAACTTCGTGATGCTTTCTCCGCAGAGGTTGATCTTGCTTGCCTGGTCGGAGGCGGAAGACCCCATGGAAGTGATGGCGGACGCCACCAAGGAGAAGACTTGTTCGGGGCGCTTGCCCTTCAACATGTCCACAGTGACACCGACGGCTGCCAGCTGCGCAATGGCGCCGGAATCGCCGGATATTGCTTTTTTTGCCGTCTTCTGGATGTTCTTGAAAATGGCCTCAACATCCGCCAGCTCGTCGCCGGAGTCCTTCGCCGTCTTCTGGAGCTTCTGAAACTCTTCCGCGGTAGTTCCAAGCTGCCTGGAGGCCTCGCCGATGTTCAGGAGATGGCCATACAGTTGTTTTATCCCGTTGGCGGCATATTTGCCAAGCTCTGTAAATATTTTTTTTGTGTCTTTGAGTTTGTCGTTTGTCTTCTTGAGATCTTTGTCGACGGCTTCCGAGCCCTTCTTGACCTCGGACGTGGACTGCGCCGTGCCTTTTTTTACGGCGTCTGCAAGCTCGTCTATTGAGTGCGCGGTGCTTCTTGCGGCGCCGTTGATTTTCCCTGCGACATTCTTGGCAAGATCACCGGCCTTTTTTATATTACTGTTAAGACTGTTTGAGCTCTTCTCGACAGTCTTGTCGAGATTCTTCACGGCGGAAGAAGCCTTCTGTGTTGCATCCTGGAGCCCAGTCGCGTCTCCTTCGAGCTTTATTTTCAATGTCTGATCACTCATGACCGGAGGCTTGGAAGATGTTGTGGATTATTATTCTTATGTTTGTTGCGATAGATGCCTTGATTTTTTATTACCACATGGAAAACCCGGAAGATGAATACGCGTATAAATTTACAATGAAACCGTTGATATATTCCACGTGTGTCATCATTGTCCTGGTTGCCGTGCAGTATTTGAGGTGTAAAAACCTGTAAGCCCTTTCAATGCGGCCGTCCAGTCCGCGGGGCGGGCGGTCCTTCCTCCATTTTGGCGGACTGACGCCGCCACAAGGTGGAACAGAAGCGCAAGCGGAAGCCTGTGCAGAAATGCCTCCCATGACATGGAAGGGGAGACCTGGCAGGCGGCGGCATAGATGTCACAGGCCCATTCCGGGCAGATTCCCGCGTAGCTGGCGGAAGCGCCGTCCCCTTGCGTGCGCTGGATGATTTCCAGCGCACGCAAGGCACATGACAGTTCCAGGACGATCTCGAAGGCAGGCCAGCCCCCCCCCAGGATCCCCTGGGCCACGCATAGGTCGTCCTCTGAAATGTCGCCGCCATAGATGAACGGGGACCCGGCCAGCCACAGGCGGAGAAGCGCCCCCATTGTCAGGCGGGGGCGTTCCGGGCTTTCGTCCAGCATCGCCTCCATCTCCTCGCGGATCATCTCCGGAGTGTGGAGAGAGGGGATCTCGATGGAGGCGGGGGTGTTGTCCACGGGCTATGCGAAGGTGGTCTTGATGGCGCCCAGGGAGTTCTCCAGGTAGCGGGTCAGTGTGAGGCTGTACTTGTCCACGTCGGAGTTTGAGCTCTGGAGGGTGGAGGACGTGACCAGGAAGTCCACGGCGGAGCCGGTGGCGGAGGCGTCAAGGTTGAGGGTGGGGGAAGTCATGGAGCCGTCGGCGGCGGGGGTGGGGAGGGTCACGCCCTTGATGGAGACGGTGGCGCCAATGCAGGGCTGCCCTTCGCCCTTTGGGCACACCGCGTTGGCGGAGATGGTGCAGCGGTGGTTGTAGTGCTGGACGTAGGCGACGTTCCCGTTTTCGTCTTTCACTTCGGCGGTGTCCGCCTCCAGGGCGATGGAGGCGTCCTGGAAAATGAGGCCGGTGGAAAGGCCGTCTATCTTGATGGTTCCGACGAGATACTTGGACATTGTGGCAGCTCCTGGTTGGGGTGGTT
>CAVGCT010000024.1:0-2066 GCA_963627885.1 bacterium | reverse complement strand
GGTTTTCCGGCTGTCCTCCCCCGATGTTATACACGGCATACGGTGGAATGGGCAATCCGTCCGCCCCGTTCTTTTTCTCCGGTGCGCCCTGCATCACGCGGAACACGCCCTCCACGATATCGTCAATGTAGGTGAAGTCCCGACGACACTTGCCGTAGTTGAATATCTTGATTTTCTCTCCAGCCACCAGCTTCTGTGTGGCCGAGAAGTAAAACATATCCGGTCGTCCTGCCGGCCCGTAGACCGTAAAGAAGCGTAGTCCCGTTGACGGGATGTTATACAATTTGGCGTAGGCGTGTGCCAACAACTCGTTGGACTTCTTCGTGGCGGCATACAGGCTGACGGGGTTGTCCACCTTGTCCTCCGTGGAGAACGGCACATTTTTGTTTCCGCCATAGACCGAACTGGAACTGGCATATACCAGGTGTTCCACACCCTTGTTGCCGCCATCGCAGGAATGTCTGCAAGCCTCAAGGATATGGTAGAACCCGATGATATTACTCTCGATATATGCCTCCGGGTGGTCTATGGAATAGCGCACGCCGGCCTGTGCCGCCAGGTTCACCACGATGTCAAAATGATAGGTTGCGAACAGTCTGTCTACGAGTTCCTTGTCCGCAATAGACCCATTGACGAACACATGCTTCACCGAACTTTCCTGTGCCACCTGCCACATCTGTCCGAGCCGGTATTCTTTCAGTGCCGGGTCATAATAACCGTTCATATTATCCAGGCTGACTATCGTGCCGCCCTTCATCTCTCTCAGTAGCCGCATCACCAGATTCGCCCCGATGAATCCCGGAGCACCCGTGACGAGCACGGTTTTGTTGTTCAAATCTACTTGTTGCATACGCAGTCCCTCCTTCGGACTATGGTCATGATTCTTTTTCTCATTTTTCTTCGTTTTTTATCTTTTTTATCGTTTATGGTCGCCGTGTGGCGGACGGATCACCTCAAACATCGCCAGGGCCTCGCCCAGCCGCCGCTGCGTCTGGCGCAGCTCGTCGGGGTTGTCAACGAAGTGGGAGAAGGCGTGGATGATCTCCTGGTAGTAGCTGAGGTGGTAAAAACCTATGCCCTTCTTATGGAAAAGAAGGTGTCGTGCTTGAAATGGCACACCCTCGCGAACGCACTCACGGGAATGCAGTGACGCTGCAGTTCCGCACCCAGCACGCGACCAAACTGGCGGTTGCTGGTCTGAAAAGTCTTTTCTGACATGGAATTAAGTTTAAAAATGTTATTATTTGCAAAAATATCTCGAATTATTCCCCTGCTATGGAAGGGGAATCGGTTTTTCTGGAAATGTCTATCTTTGTGCCGAACATTCAACATTCAATTCAACATTCAATTCAACATTCAACATTCAACAGCATTTAGCAACATGATGTACGTTTCAACATTCAACGGCATGACCAGCAAGCAGCCGCAGACGACCGTCCCTTCTGAGGTTGCCAGGTTGCCAGCCCGGGGCGATGAATCAAGGCCTATCAACACAGTATCCTGCTCGGTGCGGAGGGTGACAGATGACACTTGGTGACACTTGTTTTCATAAACTCCTCACGTACGCGCAGGAAAAAATTTTTTCTATTTAAAAATTATTTTTTATGTTATATATAATCTTGAAAATAGGGTGGAAGAAGTGTCATCTGTCACCGCCCAACGCGGTCACTCAGCCCCCGTAACGCAGCCATTCAGCTCCTGCAACGCAGCCATTCAGCCCTTGTAACGTAGCCATTCAGCTCATGTAACGCAGTCACTTCCACCCTTTAACATTCAACACTCAACATTCAACATTAAAAAATTCGTATTATGAAAAAAGAGACTTTGAAAACCATCATTAACTTCATCATCACCGTGCTCACGGCCATTGCCAGCACCTTCTGCATGCAGTCGTGCATGAAATGACAGTCCTCTGTATTTTGTCTTTTGTTTTTTTCTTTGCGCTCCCGGTCTGTGCCCCAAGGGCTCCAGGCCGGGAGCCTCTTTTTATCCGATGGCCCACTCCAGCGTATTCACGCCATCTCTCAACGCGAAGTTCATGCCCACCTTCACCACGGGCTTGTCCT
>CAVGCT010000023.1:0-2184 GCA_963627885.1 bacterium | reverse complement strand
GCAACCCCCGGGTGAAGAAAGTTCTGATAAGGGAGTACAACAGGTATGAGCTCACTACGCTGCGCCTGGACGAAGGCCGTTTTATAAGGCCTCAGACGGACCCGGAGCGTGTCGGGGGTAAAATTCGCTGGTCGGACTTCGTGATGCTGACAGAGTGTCCGGCAAGCACCTCCACGGTGGTGAAATATATCGATTGAGAGTCTGTCAAATCTCTGAATATCAGTAAAATAATTCAAAAAATCCATTGTGGTTTCAATTATTTTTCGTAACTTTAACATTGGGAAAACGAAGAATATGCGAGCCGAGGAACAACTCAAACTGGCCTATATGACCATCGCCGAACTGAAGAACCAGAATGCGAAACTGGTCGATGCGGTGGCCTCTCTGGAGCGGCGGCTCGCCGAGTCTGACGGGCGGGACCGGAGGATGGTTGAGGAGTTCTATAGGGGGATGATAGAGGATATGCGTGTGGTGCAGGAAAAGCAGCGGATGTCCTATGAGAAACAGCTTTTTGACCTTCGGAAATCGATGCAATGCACGATAGACAGTCTGACTGCGCAAATATCCGCTCTTGCCGCAAACGGCAGGGTCAATGCCGGCAAGCTTTATGGCCGCAAGTCCGAGAAGTCCAGCCGTCTTGGCAGGCGCAAGGATGAAGACGACCGCAGTAGCGGCAAGGACAACTTCGACGGCACGCCCGGTTCCGACAAGGGCGGCGCATCCGATGGAGTAACTGACAAGGAGACAAAGACGGATGTCGGCGAGTCAGGGAGTACTCTGAAGGCTCTTCAGAAGAAGATACTCAGGACCCGCCCCGGGACTGAGATGAAAGTTGAGCGCATGGACTACTCGAAAGCGCAAGCCTATACGGACAGCCCGACATATCATAAACTTGAGGAGTACTATAATCTTCCCGAAGGTGCGTATTACGTGACAAGGAACGGAAAAATAGACAAGAACTACGTGAAGGTGATATTGTTAACACCTGCAACTATAGAGGAGCATATCTACGAGACGGCGACGGTCCGCTTCAGCGACGAGGATGACATCAGGACATTGGACATGATATCGATAGACCGCCCTATAGCCGGATGCTGCTTCGGTACGGAGACCCTCAGCTATATCCTGATGGAGAAGTTCTGGTATAACACTCCGTTCGAGCAGATAGTAAGGAAGCTCAAGGCACTCGGCCTCAGGATGTCGAAGACAACCTTGGGGGACAACGTCCACAGGGCAATCGAATACATGCGTTCGAAGATGAAGGACTGGTGGGAGAGGGCGATGCTTACGGCGGGCTACTGGATGATAGATGAGACTCCCGGACTTGTCGGCTGCGAGGATGAGGAGGGCAACAGAACATATAAGAAGAAGTACTTCTGGAGCATCACGGCGAAGGTGTTGAAGCTCTCATGGCTGTTCTATGAGGAGGGCAGCCGCGGGGCGAAGGCCATAAGGCCGTTCCTTGAGAGGTTCATAGGGTTCTACACCACGGACGGATATGTCTGTTACAAGGTGTTCGATATGACGGACGAGGAACTGGCGAAGAAGGAGACCCCTCCCGACGGCATAAAGAAGCGCAGCGCCTGTCTCGTCCATATCCGGAGACTGTTCGTGAATGCATTGGAAGAGAACTTCGAGGAGGCGATGTGGTTCATCGACAGGATGGGGATGATCTTCGCGAAGGAACATATATTCAAAGGGCAGGGGTTGTCCGGCAACGACAGATACGAGGCCAGACTGAAGCCGGGCGGCACGGCGGACATGATGAAGTCCATTGAGGACAGGCTTGCCGAGTATGCCTTGTCGAATGATGCCGGCTGCGGCGAGCTGCTGAAGAAAGCCCTGCGTTACGCGAGAGCGGAATGGCCGGCGATGAAGCGGGTGCTGGAGAATGGGGATGTCGAGGTGTCGAACAATATAAGCGAGCAGAGCGTAAGAAAGCTTAAAATGAACCTAAGGAACGCCGGCAACATCGGCAGTGAGAGTTCGGCGGCGGACAATGCTTTCATGTACTCGGTGATCGAGAGTTGTAAACATAATGACATCGACCCGGGAAAGTATATCAGCTTCCTCCTCGGGAAACTGAAAACAGCTGGAGAGGGTGAGGATCTGACCGGCCTTCTGCCTTGCTACTGCGGGCTATAAACAGCAAAATCAACAAAAATCAAATAAAATCACAAAATC
>CAVGCT010000022.1:0-2361 GCA_963627885.1 bacterium | reverse complement strand
CGGGCTCTGCGAGGCCTGTCATATCGAGGCGGTGGGGGAACTGACCCAGAACCTCTCCGGCGAGGATTCCGCCTACTATATCGGCAGCGGAAAGGTGGGCGAGCTGAAGAATCAGGTCTATCTCCTGGAGGCGGATCTCGTGATCTTCAACAATACCCTGTCGCCCTCCCAGCTGGCCAACCTGGCCCACGATCTGGAGGTCGAGGTCATTGACAAGACCAACCTGATCCTGAACATCTTCGCCATGCGGGCACGCTCTGCGGAGGCCCGGATGCAGGTGGAATACGCGAAGCTGCAGTATATGCTGCCGCGCCTCGTGGGACTCCGGCAGAATCTCTCCCGACAGGGCGGCACCGGCGGCTCCATGTCCAACAAGGGCGCCGGTGAAACCCAGATCGAGCTGGACCGGCGGCACATCCAGAAGGAAATGGCGGAGCTGCGCCGGGCGCTCCGGGAGGTGGAGCAGAACCGCAGCACCCAGCGGAAGAAGCGGGAGCGCTCCGGCCTTCCCCTGGTGGCGCTGGTGGGCTATACCAATGCCGGCAAGTCCACCTTGATGAACCGGCTCATTGACCACTGCGGCGCGGATACGGAGAAGCATGTGCTGGTGCAGGACATGCTCTTCGCGACATTGGACACCACTGTGCGGAAAATCAGCCCCGGCGACCATCGGGATTTTCTGCTTTCCGATACGGTGGGCTTCATCAACGACCTGCCCCATAAGCTGGTGGAGGCCTTCCGCTCCACGCTGGAGGAGGCGTTGTATGCGGACCTCATTCTGGAGGTCATCGACTACTCCGATCCCAACTACCGGATGCACATGGATGTGACGGCCCGGACCCTGAAGGAGCTGGGTGCGGGACATATCCCGGTGCTCTATCTCATGAACAAGGCGGACAAGGTCTACGAGGCAAACGCGCTGCCCATCGTCCGCGGCGATAAGCTCTACATCTCCGGCGCCGAAGGCATTGGGATGGAAGCGCTTTTGGAGGCCATTGACGGGAAGCTCTTCGCTGATTACTTCACCTGCGAGCTGCGGATCCCCTACCGGGACAGCGGCGTGGAGAATGTGCTGCGGGAGCGTGCCCAGGTGCTGGAGACCAAGTATGAGGATGAGGGCATCTACCTCCGGGCCAGCCTGAACCAGGAGCTGCTGCAGCGGTATAAGGACTATGTGATTATGTGAGGTCGAAGGCCTCAAACACCTCGGTTTCCAGAAATTCCCGGAATCTGGGAAGGTAGAAGCGGATTTCACCGTAGGTGCGGACGTCAATGAGGCCGCGATCCTTCAGACGGCGGCGGTATTGATTGAATTTATTGGCATCCATTTCTGCGATGGTTCGAATGTCCTTGACACTGTGGCTTTCGGACTTCGCAATGGCCAGCATGACCCGCCGGTCTGTTTCGGAGAGCTCTGTCCAGAGCTTTCCGTAGGCCAGCTCCGCCAGCTTCTGATCATATTCCTCAAGAATTTCCGCAGACAGTATCCCGGCATCCTTATGTTCCCAGGAAACATAGCCCAGAATCTGGAAGGCGAGGGAATACCCGTTGGTTGCCTTCGCCAGCCTGAGACACTGGGTTTTGGTATAGCCGAAAACTCGCTGGTAGGTGCCGGCCATGGCCCGGATGTCCAGCGGGGACAGGATGAGCCGCGGTGCCCGGTACAGGAAGGTCAGATTCCGAACGTCCCGGAGTGCCTCCATTTCCTCAAAAAGCGCTGTGGCCAGAAAGAAAATCGGCCGGCGATTCGTGACAAAAATCTGAAAGGCGCTGATAAAGGCCCGCATCTGCGCGGTATTTGTGACCTCATCAATGGCCACCAGGACGTTCAGCCCTTTTTTATCCAGGGCAGAGAGAATGTTGTCGATGGCCTTTGTGGTATTTTCCGCCGGTGCCTTTTCACTCATGCTAATGTTGACCATCGGAAGAGAAAGGGCCACGCTGGTGTCTGTATGGAGCGTATGAACCCTGGCATCGTGATACAGGATCTGATACAGTGCATCCAGAATATTCTCCACGGGACTGATCTTAACAACAATCCAGTTATTCAGCTTTTCAAAATCATCACAGAGATCCGTCATCGTGACGGTCTTTCCGCTCCCCCGGACGCCCAGCAGAACATACAGCTGATCCGTCACCGGGAGCTCTGTAAACATTTCCAGAATTTTCTCCTTCTCCTGACTTCTGCGGATATATTCATTGGGGACGCGCCCAAAGGAAATGCTGAAGGGGTTCTTCATGACAGCCTCCTTTTGCTTTTACATCTTTTTACAACTTTTGAGTGATTTTACATCTTTTTACAACTTTTGACAAGACAGTGGATTGACGAAAACAGTAAAGAACAGTAAAATGAGTTCAAAA
>CAVGCT010000021.1:0-9456 GCA_963627885.1 bacterium | reverse complement strand
GCTCGCCCGCGCCCTTGTTTCGTTCGGGATTGCAAAGGTAGCAAACTTTTCTCTCCCTCCAAACTTTTTACAAAGTTTTTTCAAAATTTTTAAAGCCCCATTTTGCCCTCAAAACCCCAACACACTATCGTACAAAGGGTTGTCGTATCCAAAAATTTTTGACTCCAAAAATCCCGAAACTGCCCTAAAATGGTATAATATGAGAGAGGGGGGGTTGGCCAAAACTAATAAGTCCCGAAGGGACAGCGCCGGAGGCGCGAAATGCCCCTAATAGGGGCCGCAGACTGCCGTATGCGGGAGTTTAGAAGCAAAAAAGGGTTGGCCAAACTAGCCAACCCTCTCTTATTAGATTGTCAGGGACCACAGACTACATCATTCCGCCCTGAGGCATCGCAGGAGCTGCGGGAGCCGGCTCGGGGATGTCGGCAATGCCGCACTCGGTGGTAAGGAACATGCCTGCCACGGAAGCCGCATTTTCAAGAGCGACTCTGGACACCTTGGTAGGATCGATGACACCTGCCTCAAACATGTTCACATATTCGCCGGTACCGGCATTATAGCCGAAGTCACCTTTGCCTTCGCGAATCTTCTGGATAATCACGCTGGCCTCGACGCCCGCGTTGGCCGCAATCTGGCGGAGAGGCTCCTCAATGGCGCGGGCGATGATGTGGATACCGGTATTCTCATCGTCATTCGCACCCTTGAGATCCTTCAAGGACTCGGCGGCGCGAATGTATGCGACACCGCCTCCGGGCAGATAGCCTTCCTCGACAGCGGCGCGGGTGGCGTTCAGAGCATCCTCGACCCTGTCTTTCTTCTCCTTCATCTCGACCTCGGTAGTGGCGCCCACATAGAGGACTGCGACACCGCCGGCAAGCTTTCCGAGACGCTCACGGAGTTTCTCCTTGTCATAGTCGGAAGTGGAGGTCTCAATCTGGCTGCGGATAACCTCGGAACGGTCGGCGATCTGCTGCTTGTCACCAGCACCGCCCACGATTGTCGTATTCTCCTTGGTGATGGAAATCTTCTCGGCCTTACCGAGCAGCTCCAAAGTGGCGTTGGCGAGAGAATAGCCCCTCTCCTCGGAAATCACGGTGCCGCCGGTCAGTATGGCGATATCCTCAAGCATCTCCTTGCGGCGGTCGCCATAGCCCGGAGCTTTCACTGCGGCAACCTTGATGGTGCCCCTCAGACGGTTCACGACCAGAGTGGTGAGAGCCTGGCCATCAACGTCTTCAGCGATGATGAGCAGAGCTTTGCCCTCTCTCACTACAGGCTCAAGAACCGGCATGAGGTCGTCCATGGCGGAAATCTTCTTGTCGGTGATAAGGACATAGGGATCGTCAAGGACGGTCTCCATCTTGTCGGAATTGGTGATGAAGTAAGGCGAGATGTAGCCTCTGTCGAACTGCATGCCCTCAACAACTTTGACCTCAGTCTCGGTGCCCTTGGCCTCTTCAACGGTAATCACGCCGTCCTTCTTGACCTTGGACATGGCATCGGCGATGAGTTTTCCGATGTAAGGATCATTGTTTGCGGAAATCGTGCCGACCTGCTCAATCTTGGAGTAGTCGTCGCCGACCTCGTGACTGTTCTTCTTAAGCTCGGAGACAACCTTGTCAACAGCCTTGTCGATACCCTTCTTCAGATCCATCGGGTTGGCACCGGCTGCAACATTCTTCAAGCCCACATTGATGATGGCCTGAGCAAGGACAGTGGCGGTGGTGGTACCGTCACCGGCGATCTCATTGGTCTTGGAAGCGACTTCCTTCACCATCTGGGCACCCATGTTCTCGAAACGGTCCTCAAGCTCAACCTCCTTGGCGACAGTCACACCGTCTTTGGTGACCTGAGGCGCACCGAACTTCTTGTCGATGACGACATTTCTTCCCTTAGGGCCAAGTGTAACCTTCACGGCGTCTGCCAGAGCATCGGCACCGGCTTTCATCTTCGCGCGAACGTCAACATCAAATTTTATATCTTTTGCCATAATTTCAATCTCCTATAATTAAAGGGTTGCGAGAATGTCCGACTGACGGACAATCAGATACTTCTTGTCTTCAACGGTGATTTCAGTTCCGGCGTATTTGCCGTAAAGGACCTTGTCACCCACCTTGACTTCCATGGGCTCGTCCTTCTTGCCGGGTCCGGCGGCGACGACAACTCCCTGCTGGGGTTTCTCTTTTGCGGTGTCAGGGATGTAAAGTCCCGATGCAGTCTTGGTTTCAGCCTCTTTGGGCTCTATCACGACTCTGTCTGCTAAAGGTTTGATCATAGTATACAATTTTATGTTCTCTTTCAATGCGCCCGTCATATAAGCCCGGACGCGACAAGAGAAAATCAACAGGCGTGCCACATGGGCAATACTGACATATTGTCACGATCCCTCATCATCGGACAGACCGAACCCGTCATCGCCATCGTCAGGAAAGTCGTCGGAAACGGAATCCAGATTGTCCCACACGACATCCAGCTCCCTCCTGTCCTTCTTGGTGGGACGCCCCGCACCGCGGTCCCTTCTGACAAAAAAGGTCTCAACGGGAGCGTTGAGCTTGTCCAGCTCGGACTGCGGGGTGAGATTTTCGACATAGTCGGAAACAAGCTTGGCGCCGACCCTGGCCGGGGGGAAATCGATCACCTTATATTTGAACTGCACCGCTCCCTTCCTTATCTCCAGGGTCTCCCCCCTCCTGATCTCCCTGGAAGGCTTGACTGCAGCGCCCTCCACCTTCACCTTGTTGCCCTTGCATGCGTCGGTGGCCTCGGTCCTGGTCTTGAACACGCGGATGCACCACAGAAATTTATCTATCCTCTCGGTCGATGCCATAGTTCAGAGTGTTTACGGATTCATGGGTATATGAGTCCAGCGTCTCGCGCTTTCCGGCAACCACTTCCACAAGGGTCGCAGAAGACGATGCGGGCACCAGCAGAAAACTTTCGTTATCGGCCGGAACCACCACAGTCTCGCCGGCGCCGAATGTCAGACTGCCCGCCGGAAGAGAATCGTCCTCGGCCGCGGAATACTGCACGGATACACGTCCGTCCAGACAGTGATAGACAGTATAGCTTCCCGGTTCGCCGTTGTCTATGCGCAGAGACTGGGTAAGACTGATCAGCGATGCGGCGAATTGAGGCTCGTCGGCGAGCTTTGGCCCCTGCACGAAACGCGGGGTCTCCTTTTTCAGATTGACGAAATCGAAGGCCTCTTCAAGAAAAGACTTCTCTTCAGGATCGGCTCCGGACCGATTCCATCCGCAAAGACGGAAATCCAGCCCCGACGACTCGGCTATCTCCAGAATCTTCACGCCCTTCCCGGCGCAATGGACGGTTCCCGGACCTATGATGAAAGTATCGCCGGCGCGAACGGGAATTTCGTTCAGTCCGTCAAGTATAGAACCGCCGAGACAGGCGTCATAGAACTCCGAAGCGCTGAAATCCCGATTCAGCCCGATATACAGCATGGCGCCGTCCTCGGCGCCGGTGACATGCCAGAGCCTGACTTTGCCCAGAGCGTCATATCTCTGAAAGGCGACCACGTCATCCGGACTTACGGTGAGCGGAGTCATGCCCGAAGTGCTGAACGTCCTGAGCATGACAGGAAACTGACGTCCATAGAAATAATATGTGTCATCGCCGACCACCCTGTCAAGATAGGTCTCCATGATCTCGCTCAGAGTATTGCCTGCAAGCGGGCCTTCGTGTATCACCGAATCCCTGAAACCGAGATCGGCCAACTTCCATGACTCGGAGCCCCACGGGGTGTCCGCATCGGCCGGTTCAAGAGAGAACGGCCCGATTTTCTTTTCTTTTTCTTCCATAGGAAGACGGGCGGCCTCAAAAAACATGCCCGGACCGCACCGGTTGCATATGCCGGTGCGGTTACATATCTTTGCGACCTAATTCGTGGAAAACATCATGAACGTCATCGCAATATTGCTGTCATGTCTGTCCCTCACGACAGCCCAGGGCCGCATGGACTCCGAAGAGAAGAAGGACTCGCTCGCCGAGTCGGTGGTCACCGCCGCCCCCAAGGACTTCGTCCCGCTCAGGAAAATGAGCTTTTCAAGCACCACTTTTTACGCTGAAGACATGCAGGAGCACGGAGTCCGCGGAATAAAGGACATATCCGCACTCGCGCCGAACCTTTTCATCCCCGACTACGGATCGAGACTCACGACACCCATATATATAAGAGGCATCGGATCCAGAACCGGGTCTTCCCCGGTCGGAATCTATCTTGACGGGGTGCCGGTGTCGGAAAAGAGCTCCTTTGACTTCGACCTTGTGGACATCGAGAGGATCGACGTGATGAGGGGCCCGCAGAGCACGCTCTATGGCAAGAATTCCATGGGCGGGCTGATTCGCATATTCACAAAAGACCCGTTCGAATATGAAGGGACCGATCTGAGAATCGGCACAGCCACCCGCGGCGACTTCAACGCCAGCGTCATGCACTACCACCATCCGGTGAAGAATTTCGCATTCTCCGGAGGATTTTCCTATTCCCACGACGGAGGCTTCTACCGCAACGAAGCCCGCAACGGAGAGAAAGTGGACAAGGGCGACGACCTCGGGGCGCGATTCAGGGCCATTCTGACAGCTTCCGAACGCACAAAATTCGACCTGACTGTCAGTTACAGCCTCACGGATCAGGGCGGCTACCCCTATTTCCATGGCGACGCCATCGCCTATAACCGGCGCAGTTCATACAAAAGGCATATGGTAAACGCCGGCTTGAACATCACGCATGAAGTGGCCGGAATGACGCTGAACAGCGTGAGCGGCGTCCAGTTCCTGAAAGACCGCATGGACATGGATCAGGATTTCACCGCCGCCGACATCTACTCCCTGCTGCAGAAACAGAATTCAAGGCAGGTCTATGAGGAGCTGACGCTCAAGAAACGCGGCCGCTGGAGCTGGATAAGCGGAATCACCATGTCCGGCCAGAGGATGAAGACCGACGGGCCGGTGACATTCCACAGAGACGGAATGGAATGGCTCAACGGAATGATAGGAGAACAGGCGGGGAAATATATGCCCGAAATATCGGCCGGGACGATGACCATGAAGTTCGACCTTCAGGACAGGATCCTGGGGGAAGAGCTGGCGTTCTGCGGCACATTCAGCACTCCGACCTTCGAGGCCGCGATTTTCCACCAGTCGGAATTCGCCGACCTTTTCTCGGTCAAGGGACTGAAGGCGACGCTGGGGCTCAGGCTGGACTATGAACAAATCCGTCTGCACTACGACGCCGGCTTCAACTTCACGCATTCATATGCGCTCAACGGCAATCTCTCGATGCCCGGAAGGGATCTTGTCATATCAATGGTACCCGGACAGGACTATGATGTCAATTCCGGATTCTCTGACCGGCTCCGGTCGGACAATGCGGAATTCGTCCCGAAATTCTCGCTGATGTATGAGCGGGGACGGAACAATGTCTATGCAAGCGTAACCCGCGGCTTCAGTTCCGGAGGATACAACATTCAGATGTTCAGCGAGTTCATGCAGACGGAAACTCAAAACGCCGTGAAACGGGACATCGCGTCCGCAACGGCGCCGGTGGTGGAGAACACGCCCATGATCCCCGCGGCGGCCAAAGAGAAGGTGCTTGGCGTGCTCGCATCCATGCAGAACGCGGAATCGCCGGACATTGCAAGCATGGTCAGATACAGGCCAGAACACGCATGGAACTGGGAAGCCGGCTCGCATCTCAGCCTCATCGGAGGAAAGCTTGCGGCCGACATGGCCGCCTATTGGATTGACACCGAGGATCTTCAGCTCAGCAAGATGGCGGATTCCGGACTGGGGAGGGTCACCGTCAATTCCGGCAAGAGCCGCTCGATCGGAGCGGAGCTTTCGCTCACGGCACAGATCACGGGCAATCTGTCCGCCCATGCGTCCTATGGGTACACCAGAGCCAGATTCAGAGATGACAGGGATACTTTCGTGCCGTTCACTCCGCGCAACACCGCCTCGGCGGGCGGAATCTACACGGTTTACCTCCGCAACCGGACCAACAGCATAAGCCTCAGCGCCGACTGGCACGGACTCGGGAGAATCTATTGGACCGAGGACAACTCTTTGTGGCAGGATTTCTACGGAACTGCGGACTCGAGAATCACCTTCCGCCACGGCGGATCCTCGCTGGCCGTCTGGGCGGCGAATATTGGAGGAAGCCGCGCCGACGCGTTCCGCTTCGTGTCGATGTCAAAGGAATTTCACCAGAAAATAAACCCCTTTCAGGCCGGGATCGAACTCACCCTGAAATTCTGAGCAGGAGAAGCGGCGGACGGCCTGCCAGAAACGGTTATCGTTGAGGCGCACAGTCCACTATATAGAACGGGCCTATGCGGCGGTGCGGCCTGTCCAGCACAAACTTTCTCAAAGGCCCGTTGGACTTCACCCGATGTTCACCGGCGACAAGGACAAGGTTTTCAGCCTCGGGATTTTCCCCGGCTATCTCATTGGCATAGAAGGAGACGAAATCCTTCTTGTAGTCAATTATGTCCCGACCCAGATATACGTCCATGTTCTCCGGACGGTGGACACCCACCGTGGCAACCCTCTTCCCTTCCGGAATTTCACGGCAAAGATTGCCGTAGCCGATATAGCTGTTGATGTCGTCCATGGCGAAAGATGCCGTGTAAAGTGCGAGCAGCAGGCCCAGCGCCGTAAAGGCCACCGACCGCTTCCATGACTTGCGCTTGAGCAGATAATACATCGCCAGCGACAGTCCGAGGCCAAGAAAAGCCACTGCGCTCCAGATCAACGGGTTGCGCGCTATCGGATAGTCCGCCATAAGTCCGGCGACAGGCTCCATGCCGGAAGCCAGAAGCTTCACTGCAAGAGCGATGACGCACACCAGGGCGAGGAATGCCTGCACGGCAATCAGCGAAACCGTCATCCACTTCTTCCAGCCGGTTCTCTTGAGCATAGTCACAAAAAGCATTACCATAAACGGGAATATGGGGGCGAGGTAGACCGAAAGCTTGGAGCTGAAGAGGGAGAGCATCACGAACGGGACCAGTACCGCGGTGAGGAAGAACACTTCCATGGCGGTGTGAGGAGCGGCGTTTTCCCGGCTTTTGCGCAGGGACGCGGCCACACTCCCGATCAGCAGGATGCTATAGGGAATCAGCACATACCATATGGCAGTGAGATAGTACCAGAGCGGCTTCTTGTGATGGAATGAATTGACTGCACGGTCCACGGTCTGATGGAACAGCAGGTTGTTCAGATATTCTTTGCCGCCGTCGAGATATACTCCGGTGAACCACAGGGCGCAGAGTGTGGCGATTACGGCCCACGTCTTCCAGCCGAGATACCGGCCTGTCTGACGGCCTTCCCCCCTGACAAGCAGGAAAACGGCTATCACCAACGGGGGCATCAGCACGCCCACCGGGCCTTTGGTGAACAGGGCCAGAAAAATCCAGAGAGGGAGCAGCAGCTCCTGCCTGCGGCGGTTTCCCACGCCCGTGTACATTCGCCAGAATGTGTATAGCGCAAGGACTATGAACATGCACATGAGCATGTCCATCCTGAGAAAGACGCTCAGCGCCAGAAACATGCCCGATGTTCCCATCATCAGGGCCACGGCGATTCTTCCGCCGGCGTCCCTGAGCGACAGCCATCTGTCCATGACCCATATTATGACAAGGGCCGGAATATATGAGAACAGCGCCATGGAGAACATGACGTGCTTTCCGAACAGCAGACGGGAAAGCATCAGCAGCCAGAAGTAGAGCGGCGGCTTGTCGGCATAGGGCTGGCCCTGACAGGTGAAGGCGAAGATGTGCCCGCCGGAAATGGCCTCGTCCACTATATTCAGATATCTGAGCTCGTTTGACGGCGAGTAGTCCCTGAGTATCATGGCCGGGAGGAGGCACAGCGTCATGACGGTGAACACTGCGGCCAGGGGATGGTCGGCCAGACAGTTCCGTTTATTCTGCAGCATTGTTTTTCTTTTTTCTGAATCCGATCATCAGGTTGCGTATATATGCCGCGAAACCGAAGGATTGCCCCAGGATGAGCACCGGATCCCGGCGGATGATTCCGTAGGCGACTATCACGCTGGAGCCGATAAGGCTGATGAGCCAGAACCCCATGGGCAGGACTGACACGCCCTTTATCTTGGAATATGCCCACTGATAGACAAACCTCAGGGTGAATATTATCTGTCCGGCGGATCCGAACAGGAGAAGCCAGAACGGTATGTCCTCGTTTTTGAAGAACCCGTGAATGAAATTCTGGGCGTCGTGCAGCATCAGGACAATGGCCACGACCGGCGTCGCGAGCAGTACCGTCTGCAGCACAAGGCCGAGACGCTTCCATATACCCTTGGAATTCAAGTTCCAGAGATAGATGTAGTATGCGATCAGCTGGCCCAGAATTATGGCAAAGTCATCCCTTAGCACGCCATAGACAAACATGAGCCACGCACCGAGCACGCTGAGCACCCAATATGCCGAGGGCGACACGACCTTGCCGGCCTTCTCGCTCCTGAGCCATTGGAACAGGGTGCGGGCCGCAAAAAAAAGTTGCGAGGTGAATCCGATTACATAGACCGCCGTCTCGGATAAGTCGTGTAGCATAGTATCAGATGTTGTTTTCGCCGACCTTGTAATTTATGTAGCGGGGTTTCATCCAGCGGTATGCGAAGCAATCGGCGAAAGGCCCCCAAAGACGGTTCCAGAGGTGATATTTGGATTTTCCGGCCACCCTGGGATAATGCCGCACGGGAATCTGACGGTAGGAGGCGCCCTCCTGAAGCAGCACAAGCGCCGGAAGGAAGCGGTGCAGGCCCTTGAACATGGGGATTTTCTTGGCCACGTCGGTGCGGAGGACCTTGAGGGGACAGCCAGTGTCAAGAGCGCCGTCTCCGGTCATCATGCGGCGGAAGCCGTTGGCAATCTTGGACTGGGCGTTCTTGAAGAAAGAATCCTTGCGGTCCGCCCTTATGCCTATCGCCATGCTGCAGCTCTCTATCTCCTTCAGCAGAAAGTCGAAATCCCGGGGATCCGTCTGCAGGTCGGCATCTATATATCCTACAAGTTCCGACTCGGCATAATCAAATCCGGCTTTCACGGCGGCGCTGAGTCCGGCGTTGCGGACAAAGCTGATGTAGAGAAAATCTTTGCGGGAGCCGCACATCTCCCTTATGGCGTCGAGGCTGCCGTCCTTCGAGCCATCGTTCACGAAGAGCACACAAGCCTTCACCGGGCACACCTCCAGATAGGAAGACAGTTCTTTGTCCAGCCTGGACATGTTGTCCTCCTCGTTATAGACCGGAACTATGATGGTGAACCTGTATTCGGACGTTCTGTTCATAGCAGGAGCTGTTTTTAAACAAATAAAGGGAAGCCGGATTCATCCGCTCCCCTTGTGTGCTCCTCAAGTAGGACTTGAACCTACGACCCCCTGATTAACAGTCAGGTGCTCTAACCAACTGAGCTA
>CAVGCT010000020.1:0-52955 GCA_963627885.1 bacterium | reverse complement strand
AGAGCGCCACACTGATAATGTGGAGGTCGGCAGTTCAACTCTGCCAGGGACTACGTCATGGGGGTATAGCTCAGTTGGTAGAGCATCTGCTTTGCAAGCAGAGGGTCCAGAGTTCGAATCTCTGTATCTCCACAACAGCCTCGGCAGAGGCGCAAAAGAGGATGACCAAGTTTTGGTCATCCTCTTTTGCATTTCTTATCCCTTGTCACTGGGGGCGCAAAGGAGGGTGGGATCTCAAGCACATGCTTACGAATTCTATGGGGATAAGACAGATTAAGGGAGTCCGGCGATTGCCAGACTCCCTTAATCTGCGGAGAGAGCGAGATTCGAACTCGCGAAACCCTTTAGGAGTTTACACGCTTTCCAGGCGTGCCTCTTAAGCCACTCGAGCATCTCTCCAATGTCTTCAGTCCATAAATTGCCGGGCGGAAAATCCGGCGGACCGAGAAAACGGCCACAAATATATGAAGAATTTTTTAGAATGCCAACCCGATACCGAGACAAAACGAATTTTTCATTAGATCGGCATATTCTCCGGTCGGAAACATGTAGGCAAAGTCGAGACGGATTTTCCACCATTTCAATCCCAGTCCCGCCGACAGATATGACGGGACGACAGTGTCCCCGCCATAATGGTATCCGGCGCGGACGCTCACCATGTCCGCCCATGTCCAGGAAGCTCCCAGCGAAGCCGCAAGGCCGTCCTTGAAATACCAGTCGGCATCGGCCTCCGCGGTCACTTTGTGCCGTCCGCCGATCCCTCTTTCGATTCCTGCAGCCGCCACGGCCGACGAGGGGAGAGAGTACCGCGCCCCATCGGACCCTCTGATTTCAGACCCGACGGTGCTGACCCCGGCGGCTCCCTTCAGAAGCGTGCTTCCGCTCAACGGGACGGCGGCCATGGCCATGATGTCAAACGAAACCGCGTTGTAGCTGACATCGGGCGAAAGTTCGGATGAGAGATATCTCACATTTGCTCCGGCGGAAAGACGTTCGGTGAACCGGTAGCCGAATCCTGCGCCGGCCTCCAGGTTTTTCGGCGCGAATGAGCCGCCGGACAGTCCGCTGGCGTCATATACGGTGTATTCGCCGCTGCGGCCCCTGGAAAAGCCGGCCGACGCCACCATCCTGTCGCCGATTCTGACAGCTCCGCCCCCGGAGCAGAAGGTCTCCTCCAGATGCTCCGGCGAACGCTGCTGCCATGATGCGGCGACCTCCGCCAGCCCATCTGAAAAGGCGGCCGCCGCCGTGTTTTCCCGCCACGACCATGCGATTTCCGAAGTGTCGAGCCTTCCGGCACCGCCCATGGCCGCCGACACGGGATTCCGGTCATATCTGGCGAACGGGAGCATGGAGGTCTGGGCACGGGCGCCCTCCGGTGCGAGCGCGAAAACCGCCATCACCGCCGCGCAGGCCGTCAGCATCTTTCCGCCGGCCATCCCTCTCCGCAGGACCCCATGAGCCCGGACCGAAGCAGTCATATATATCTTCATATCAGTCAGAGTTTGACGATTCTTCTCTCCACGGCGTCCTCGCCCTCGATTTCCACCTTGATGACATAGCCGCCCGGAGCACGCCCCTTCATGCTGATCGTGAGAGGGCTGAGCGCCCCTACGGGGGAAGTGCTGTCATAGACCGTCCTGCCGCTTTCCGAATATAGGCGCACGCGCGTGCTCTTCTCATAGCCGGTCCTCACGGTCAGAAAATCCGTGCACGGATTGGGGAAAGTCTCCACGGTTTCATAGGGATTCTTTACCAACATCATGAACGACCCCGAGGCCGATTTTCCGAAACTGTCAGTGCCGGTCACGATCAGCGATGCCGTGCCGAAGCCGGTGACCGAGAACAGGACCATGCCGTCCGAAACAGAAGCCTTGGCGACGGAAAGGTCGGACGAGGCGACGGACCATGTCAGGGCCTCTCCGTCCGGAGAGACTATGTGTCCGGCCGGGTCCACTGTGAACCTCTCCCCTAAAGTCTGAGAATAGACACCGGGGAACTCCTTTTCCAGCACCGGCGGATCATTCTCGACAATCTCATATTCAATCTCCAGAACGGAGCAGGCGCCATAAGCGTCCGTGGCCTTCAGGGTCGCCGCATATTTCCCGGGATCGGCCTTCCTGCCGTTGATGTCCAGCCTGTAGCCCTCAGTCTGCCTGAAGAACATGGCCGCCTTGGAGCCCCCGTCGGTCTCCACCGAGAAAGAATGTCCTTCAGGGTCTGAAATAGAGAAGCTCACGGAAAGCGAGGCGTTGCGTTTCACCTTATAATCGCCTGTGTAATCGGTGCTTATGACCGGCGGCTTATTGTTTTCAGTCCTGGCGGAGACTATGGCCGAAAGCTCTGACCGCTCGCCCGTCTTGTCCACGGCCGCCAGCCTGAAGAAATATTCCGTGCCGTAAGACAGCCCCGAAATGACGGCCTGAGTCATCTCGCCGGCATCCGCCTCGTCGGGATAGACAAAAGCCACCGAGACCCCGTCGGGGACTGAGGCCATGTCAAGAGCCTCCAGCAGGCTGCGGTCCGTGCCGTAATAGACCGCATATTTCGAAGCCGCGCCGTCGTCCGGATCCGCGCTGGCCCTGAACGAAAGAACCACCGTGTTCCGCTTGCCCTCGGCCGACAGGTCAGACACCGGATCCGGCGCAGCGCCGCCCTCATATGTCATTGAAGCATATGCGTCCACGATGTCTCCGATCTTTTCGCTCTTTGCCACCGCTCCGCTGCGGGAACCGCCCAAAAGCTTCATTTTCAGCCGGTCGGCCGTGAAGCCGGGGCCGCCGAACTGCGACAGAATCAGCGCGGCTACGCCGGTCACATGTGGACAGGCCATGGAGGTGCCCTGCAACGCGCCGTATTCCCCTCCGGGCAGGGTGCTCAGAATCTTGCCGTTGCTGAAGTAGGCATCGCCGCCGGGGGCGCAGATGTCCACCCAGCCGCCGTAGTTGGAATAATAGGCTCGCGAAAAATCCGGAGCCATGGCGCCCACCGCCACCACCGGGTCATACATGCCTATCGGATCGACGTCCCACCCGTCATTGCCCGCGGCGAACACCACGAGACCTCCCTTCATTGGGCTGTCGGGCTTCTGGTTGCCGTCCGCGTCACAGCCGGCATATTTTATGAAATAGTCGATCGCCTCCCTGAGGGATTCAGGGATGGTCACCGCCTTGGCCTGCCAGTAGCTGCTGAAATTATAGCCCCAGCTGTTGTTGATTATGTTGGCTCCATGGTCCGCCGCCCACACGATGGCCGTCTCGGCGTCGGCCGAGACGTCATCCCCGCCGTCAGCCGGAGTCTGGAAAATTTCGCAGGAAAGCAGGCGCACACCCGCTATGCCTGCGGCGGCGTCTCCGCCGGCTATCCCGCACACCCCGATGCCGTTGTTGTTGACCGCGGCTATGGTCCCGGCCACATGTGTCCCGTGTTCATGGGCCACCACCTGCGTGTTGTTCTCTACAAAGTTATAGCCTCCGGCATAGTTCGCCGCAAGGTCGGGATGGGTGCAGTCTATGCCGCCGTCGATCACGCCCACCGTCACGGAAGAGCTTCCCCTGGTGTAATTTTCCCATACAGGAACCACATTGATGTCCGCGCCCGCGCTGTGTTTCCCGCTCAGGCTGCCGTCGTTGAGGAAGTCCCACTGCATGGAGAACTTCGGGTCGTTGAAGACGGTCCGTCCGCCGGCCTTGAGCACCGGCTCGGCCAGCTCCACCCCCTCCAGTGCCGAAAGGTCTCCGACAGCTCTGGTCACGGCCTTCTGTTCTGAATATGCGGCCTTGTACCATTTATGCAACCCTTCCCTGCGGAGCCTGGCTTCATATTCGCCCCCGTCGGGGAAAAGCCGGGTAAGGGAGGTGACCCCGTAGAGGTCCAGCACCTGGACGAGCCCCTGGGATTTCACCGGCAGCGGAACGCCTCCCGCGAGCTCGTTTTCGATTTCTGCGGCCATCGTGTCCGAGAACCGGACCTTGACCTCCCCTTTCACATATATGTCTTCGAAAGCGGCGGTCTCCTCTTCCGCCCCGGTCTTCTGCCGGCCGGCGGGTTCTTTCGCGCATCCTGCGAGAAGGAGGATGACAGCTATAAATAAGGGTGTTTTTTTCATGGGATCAGATAAAAAGCGGCCTTTCAAAGTGCAAAATTAAACATTTAGAGGTGATGCCTCCGCTCCCCAAAAGTGTCTATTATCGTTTTAAATCTGGTCTGATAAAAACGGATGAAATTACACAGTGTAAGTGAAAAGGTTGCCGTAAGTTGCTGTTTTATACATTTTTTTATATATTTGTTTCAAAAGTGTCAAGATTTTTATTACACCTTGGGAATATAAAATTTTAATATTTACTTTGCAAACTTCACGATCTATCAGAGAATAGAGCAGAAACAATATGTTTAACAAGTTATTAGCTTATGAGTAAGAAACTTTTCTCATTGCTGCTGTGCTTCTTCGCGATAGCGATCGGCACAGCGTCAGCCCAGGCTCTGAGAGTCTCGGGAGACGTGACTGATTCGTCCACAGGAGAAAGCATTCCGTTTTCATCCGTGATGGTCAAGGGCACCATGAACGGTGTTTCGGCCGATGCTGACGGAAACTACAGCATCACGGTGGGCGACCCGTCATCCGACGTGCTGGTGTTCAGCGCGGTGGGCTATGCTACACAGGAAATCGCCGTGAACGGCAGAGCTCATGTCAGCGCCGCCCTGGAATCGGACAACAGGCTTGACGATGTGATTGTCGTCGCCTACGGAACCGTGCGCCGCGAGGCCAACACCGGCTCCGTTCAGTCCCTCAAGAGTGAGGAGCTTGCCACGGCTCCCGTGACCTCCGTGGACAAGATGCTTGCAGGAAAGATGGCCGGAGTCTCACTGTCCTCCTATTCCGGACAGCCCGGTTCCACCACCGCCATCCGTATCCGCGGAACATCTTCCATCAACGCCGGCAACGAGCCTCTCTGGGTCGTGGACGGAATTCCGATCATCACCAGTGATAACCGTATTTCCTCAAACTACGGAACCGGCGGCGGATCCAGCACCGCATTCCTCAACCCCAACGACATAGAGAGCATCACCGTCCTTAAGGACGCAGCTGCGGCTTCCGTCTATGGTTCGCGTGCCGCCAACGGAGTCATTCTCGTGACCACCAAGAGCGGAAAGTCCGGCCAGGCCAAGTTCACGGCAAGGGTCAAGCTTGGTGCCCAGCAGCTCGCCAACGACAACAACTACCGTCCCATGACGGGATCCGAGCTTGTCGAATACTGGAGAGCGGCCGCCGTCAACGCCGGTCACGATCCGGACGATCCCAGCGACTCCTATTACACCCCCGCCTCGCTGGCGGAAAACAGCCACAACTGGTACAAGGATCTCACCCGTATAGGCATGCTGCAGGAGTATGAGATCAACGCCACTGGCGGAAACGACCGCGCTTCCTATTACGCATCCCTCTCCTATCACAGCAACGAGGGTGTTTATTATGCCACGGACTATGATCGTTTCTCCGCGCGAGTGAACGCCGACTACACGCTTCGTCCCAACCTCAAGACGGGAGCCCGCGTCAATGTCAGCTACAACAACTCCGACTCCGGCGCCATGGGTTCTTCCTACTATATCAACCCGGCTCAGGCCATGTTCGGCCTGCTTCCATTCACTCCCATGTACAACGAAGACGGTTCCTTCTCGAAGCCTTCCGAGAACGGGGGCTTCAACCCCATGGCAAACGCCGTATATGACGAGAACAACGATAAGGAATATCGCTTCAACGGCAGCATGTATCTCGAATGGAAGCCCATAAAGAAGCTCACGCTCAAAACCACTGACTCTGCCGAGGCTTCCTTCCTGACAGCCCGTATGTATAGCAGCGACAAGTCCGACCCCAATGGAACAACCTCCCTTTACAGCGCGAAGACAGATGAGCTCCGTCTCACCACTTCCAATACCGCCACCTATGACGACAAGTTCGGTCTTCATTCAGTGAGGGTGCTTGCGGGCCAGGAGGCCATGGTGGACACTTATGAGGGCATGAGCGTCAACTCCCCGAACGTGAATCCCGACCTTCCCTGGATAACCACGGGTACGATGGCCACCGACGCCGGCGGATACAGCTATCAGCAGTATTCCCTGCTTTCCTTCTTCGGAGTGGCCGACTACAACTACGACAACAAGTATTTCTTCCAGGCTTCGGTCCGCGGTGACGGTTCATCCCTCTTCGGAGCGGACAACAGGTGGGGACTCTTCTGGTCGGCATCCGGTTCGTGGAACATAACCAAGGAAAAATTCATGCAGAGCACTTCCGACTGGCTCAGCCAGCTCAAGCTCCGTGTTTCCTATGGTGTGAACGGTAACAACAACATCTCCGCCTACCGCGCCTACGGAGTCTATGCGGCCGGCCAGTACAACGGACAGACAACCATGACCCCTTCCCGTCCGGACAACCCGAACCTCTCATGGGAAAAGAACAAGACATGGAACGTGGGCGTTGACTTCTCATTTTTCAATGACCGTCTCTCCGGAAGTGTGGACGTGTACAACCGTCTGACCGATGACATGCTTCTTTCCAAGAGCACTCCCTACACCACCGGTTTCGGCTCCAACTTCATGAACACCGGTTCCATCCGCAACAGAGGTGTCGAGTTCATGCTGGACGGGCTTCTTTACCGCAAAGGTGACTGGAACTGGTCTGCAGGGTTCAACATCGCCTTCAACCGCAGCAAGGTGCTTGATCTTGCCGGCTCCGGCTTCCTGACCGCAACAGATCCCAGAACATGGGACGGAGCCGGATATAAAGACACTCCTGTCCGCATAGTCGAGGGCATGAGCCTGTATAACTTCTACATCCGCGAATATGCTGGCGTTAACCCGGCCACCGGAGAAGGCCTCTTCGTGACCGAAGACGGTTCCCTTACCTCCGACAGAAGCAAGGGCCGTTGGATCTATGCCGGCTCTCCTGAGCCCAAGTTCACCGGCGGATTCAACACCGAGCTGTCCTGGAAGGGCCTGTCGCTGAGCGCATACTTCGAGTTTGTCTATGGCAACAAGGTCATGACCGGCAACTGGTTCACGACCGACGGTGAAAACACCTGGTCCATGAACTGCGTCAGCACCGCTCTCAACTACTGGAAGAAGCCCGGTGACACCGGGGTGCTCCCCAAGCCCATAGCAGGCGGAAGCAATGTCTGGTATGCCGGATACAGCACCCGTTTTCTCGAGGACGGCAGCTATCTGCGCGTGAAGGACGTCACCCTCTCATATACTCTTCCCTCCAAGATCACCAACGCCGTCAAGCTTGGCGGAGTCAAGGTCTATGTGAGCGCCCTTAATCCCTACACCTTCCACCACGTGAACGGTCTTGACCCCGACCTCGGTCCCATCGGTTATGCCTATGGCGGTAACCACACTGCGGTCAAGTCGTTCGTCGGAGGAGTGGAAGTTTCTTTCTGACCTTAAATAGAGATGAAAATGAAAAGGACAATTACATATATACTCACAGTCATCGCGGCTCTCTCCATGACAGCCTGCGACGGATTCCTTGAGAAGGGCCCGCGCACCACACAGAGCACGGAGCAGACCCTCTCCACGTATTCCGGACTGAGCAGCGCCGCTCTCGGCGCATATGAATACCTTGCAAGCTCCGCATGGTATGGCGGTGACAGGGTTCTTGAGTCCGAGATGCGCTCGGGCAACGGAATCAAGTCCATACTCCATACCTCCAACCGCTATGCCACCGAGATGAACTGGAACTACACGGCCGACGCCTCTTCCTATTTATGGGCATACGGCTATATCACCATTTCCGAGGCCAACAATGTGATCGACAACATCGATAAGCTTGCCGGCGAGGTGGATCAGCAGGATCTTGACAATCTCAAGGCCGAGTGCCTGTTCCTCCGCGCGATCAGCCATTTCGACATGGTCACCCTCTACGCCCAGCCGTATTTCTATGCTACGGGCTCTTCGCTTGAGGATCCCAGCCAGAATCTCGGAATCCCCTACATCTTCCACACCGATCCCAACGACCAGTCGTCCAGATTCACCGTCAAGGAGGTCTATGACTATATCGTGGCCGATCTCAAGGAAGCCGAGAGCCTCATCGCCGACGACTACACCCGCAGCGGCGTGAACGATCCCAAGGCCGTGGTCTCCAAGAACGCCATCCGCGCTCTCCTGAGCAGGGTATACCTCTACATGGAGGACTGGCAGAATGCGGCAGATTATGCCACATTGGTTATCAAGAGCGGTGACTACAGCCTCTATACCAGGGAGGAATATCTCTCCACATGGACAGAGGACCAGGGCGGCAAAGAGGTCATATTCGAGACCTATCAGGATCTGAACAATGTCGCGAACGAGGGCCTCATGTATATGACCTATCCCGACGGATCCTACGGCGACTGCATAGCCAGCCCCGAACTCATCGCCCTCTATGAGGACGGCGATGTCCGCAAGGACCTGTATCGCCAGGACATAGACGGCACCGATGGACTCTGGTGGACTCTGAAGTATGCCGGAAAGGGTATCTATACTCCTGATGCCAACAACACTTCCGTGCTCCGTCTTTCCGAGATGTATCTCAACAGGGCCGAGGCCCAGTTTAAAGGCGCTGTCGTGGAGGGGACTTCCGCTCTTGCCGATCTCAATGCCATCACCGACGCCCGAGGCGCTTCCGCCTATACCAACGTGGGCATGGTCAATATAAAGAACGAGAGGCGTAAGGAGCTCGCGTGGGAGGGTCACTATTTCTTCGATCTCGCCCGCTGGGGTCAGTCTCTTGAGCGTCAGTCCTGCGACGGCCTCACGGAAGCCAACAGGAACATCAGCTTCCCGAGCTACAGGTGGGCTCTTCCCATCCCGAAGACCGAGATGGAGGTCAACACCAATCTTGTTCAGAACTATAAATATTAATTTCGGACGATATGAAAAAGTTATCATATTTTTTGACAATCGCTTCGGCCGTCTCCTTCCTCGCGGTTTCCTGCGACAGCAACGATCCGGTGAAGTTCGATGACGCAAATGCCTTCGTGGCGTTCTCATCGGCTACCGCATCCGTGGAAGAGGGCGTGATGAATGCCGACGGGTCAGTCACTCCGGAGCGGCTCCGCCTGCCCGTGAGCCTCGCTTCCGTGAAGGGACTCTCCGAGACTGTCAGCTTCGAAGTGAATGAGATCACCGCCAAGGAAAACGTGAACTGGAAACTGCTCACCACCTCCAAGACTCTGACCTTTGACGCGGAGAACAGAACTCAATACATCGAGTTCGAGACTCTTTATGACGGCGAATACACCGGAGACCTCAAATTAGAGGTTGTCCTCAACAAGCCTGCCGGAATCAATCTCGGAGCCACAAGCACCTGCACCGTGACTATCGGTGACGTCGACCATCCTCTGGCTTCGATACTCGGCGCCTACACCGTGACCAGCACCGGTTCGTGTTACGAGCCCGGCTACACCATGACTCTCTACAAGGACGAAACCGACGACCATGTGGTGTGGTTCGACAACATCTTCGCCAACAGCGGCTGGGCAGTCGAGGACACCCGTTATTATGGAAACGTGAGCGATGATCTCAAGACTATCACCATACCTCTCGGCCAGGCGTCCGAGTACGGGGGTGAATATGGTCACATAATCCTTTACGGAATGTATGGTGACGCCAATGACGAAGAAACCCAGTTCGTTGACAGCGGCTCCACCACCGCCACCATCGTTGAAGAGGACGGAAAGATCAAGATCCTGTTCGCCGATGACTGCGGCTTCTACGTCCAGGATGATTATTATTACTACGGTTATGCCAGCCCTGTGCTCACGGCCGTCAAGAACTAAGTTTCTGTATTAACCCTCATATTAAGCGCCAGCGGGTTTCCCCGCAGGCGCTTTTTTTATATATTTGCGGATATGAGAAAACTTGTTCTTCTGGCGATTTTCGCCCTTTTGCCGATGGCTCTGCCGGCACAGGCCGGCTACAGTCCCACCACGGCGTGGCCATACCTCTATCCCGACTTCACCGACGGGGTGATCTATATGAACGACGGTTCCAAGACCGCCGGAAAACTCAATGTCCATCTCCGTGCGGGGCGGCTCCACTATCTCGACGGGGACATCGTGAAAGAGGCCCTTCCGGACGGGATAACCGCCGTTTTCATCGGCGGGGACAAATTCGTGATGGTGAACCGCGAGGCGATGAAGGTAAGGGCCGAAGACAGGAAGGGTTGTGTGGTCACCGAAATCCTGGGTGACTTTTCATCCCTTAATTCGGCGTCCGGAGCCTACGGCACGTCCGGCACCACGCTTGCCACCCGCAAGCTTTCCTCGATAGACACCGACTCTCAGATCAATCAGAGCCATATGCTGCTTCTTGCATCTCGGCATGACGGAGCGATGCTCCCGTTGCTGGAAAAGTTTTTCATAGTGACGCCCGCAGTCACTTGTCTTGCGACCAGGAGCGCCGTGGAAGATGCCGTGGGGCAGGAAAGGGCTTCGGAATGGAAAGCATGGCTTAAGGGCCACAAGGTGAAGTGGAGAGATCCTGAGAGTCTGATGCAGATCGTGGAGTTCATGTAGGTTTCTTAAAAAATCGGCAGCATGAGAAAATTCATATTCCCGCTTATGGCCGCGGCGATGGTGTGGTCGTGCGGAACAAAGGAAATGACTCTGGAAACGGAACCGGAGTCTGTCCAGGCTTCTCCGGCTTCGCAGAAGGGAGTCAAGCCGGGCAGGATTATCCTTCATGTCACGGACGAAGTGTCCGGGCAGCTGGAAAAGGCCGCGGACGGGGACGGCAACATAGACGCGGCGTCGGTCCCTTCATTTGCCGCCGCCGGAATCACGTCCTTGAGGAGACTTTTCCCCGAGGCGGGGAAGTTCGAGGCCAGAACCAGGGCCGAAGGCCTGCACAAGTGGTATGTGGGCTCTTTTGACGAGCTTGTGCCGGTGACCAGGGCCGGTGACGCGGTGTCGGCCATCCCCGGAGTGGACGGAATAGAATATGACTATGCGATAGGCGTTGCCGGAGGAGCCGGCACGCCGGTATATGCCGACGACCCCGCGCCCTCGTTGAGGGGAGAAGGGTCTTCGTCGTCTTCGCTGCCGTTTGACGACCCCCGGCTGGGCAAGCAGTGGCACTATTTCAACGACGGATCGGCCTCCGGTTCGGTTAGCGGATGCGACATCAATGTGTTGCCGGTATGGAGAAACTATACGACCGGGAATCCCGATGTCATAGTGGCCGTGGTGGACGGCGGAGTGGACTACACCCATGAGGATCTGGCCGCCAACATGTGGCACAATCCCGAAAAGACCGGGAATTTCCAGTATGGATTCAATTTCGTGAACAACAGCTATAAGGTCACGGCCGACTCCCACGGAACCCATGTGGCCGGGACCATAGCCGCGGTCAACAACAACGGAGTGGGGGTTTGCGGAATAGCCGGAGGCGATGCCAAGGGCGGCGGGGAGGGAGTCAAGATCATGTCCTGCCAGATCTTTGAGGGAGATAACAGCGGAAGCGGCGTCGAAGCCATCAAATGGGCCGCGGATCATGGCGCCGTCATAGCCCAGAACAGTTGGGGTTATGAAGAGGTGACATCGACCCCCAAGACTCTCCGGGACGCCGTGGATTATTTCATCAAATATGCCGGACTGGACGAGAACGGTAACCAGACCGGTCCCATGGCCGGCGGAATAGTGATTTTCGCCGCGGGAAACGAGAGTGCCGACGTGTCATCGACCTCCTATGAACCGATAGTCAATGTCGCTTCAGTGGGCGCCGACTACAAGAAAGCCTACTATTCCAATTACGGTGACTGGGTGGATATTTCGGCTCCCGGGGGAGACACCCAAAAAGGCAACATGGTGCTCAGCACCCTGCCAGGCGACCGCTACGGCTATCTGCAGGGAACTTCCATGGCCTGCCCCCACGTGTCGGGAATCGCCGCGCTGATACTTTCCATGGAAGGCAAGCAGGGCTACACCTGCACGGCTCTCGAACGGAGGCTTCTATCCGGGACTACTGACATATCGTCGTTCAATTTCAACCGAGCCATGGGACGCGGTCTGGCCAATGCCTATAAGGCTATCGCCGGATCGGGCGGATCGGCTCCGGAAACGCCCTCCGGGCTTTCCGTTTCGGCCAAGTCCAACAGCCTGGCTTTCAGCGTGAAGATCCCTTCCGATCCCGATGACAGAATCCCTTCTGCCGTCTATGTCTATTACAGCAAGACCGATTTCTCCTCCACTTCCGACATAATGTTCGGAATGTTCTATGTGGATTTTTCTTCCGATCCTGGCGATGTCCTTGAGGGGAATCTCTCCGGTCTGGACTTCAATACCGGATATTATGTGGCCGCGGCCGCGTGTGATCTGGCCGGCAACATGTCGGCTCTCACAGACAGGGTCTGGGTGACCACCGGTGCGAATTCCGCCCCCGAGGTCACCGCCCAGGGCGAGACATCCTTCTCCATCAGGGCCCATGAAAAGGCTGCGGCGAAATTCGTGATCACCGAACCCGACGGACATTACTATTCCATGAAGTTGACTCCGGGCAGCGAGGCCGCAGTCCTGGACACTACCTTGCGCAGCGCTCCGGTGGTCAGAATCACCGGCGCATCCGCTCCCGCCGGGACCTACCGGGCCGCTCTTGAAGTCACCGACTATTACGGAGCCATGACTTCCGTGAATGTGGACTACACCATTCTCGAGAACCATAAACCTGTGGTCAAGGGAAGATTCGAAGACCAGATTTTCTCTTCAAGGTCTTCGGTGAGAAAGTTCCCCGCCGCCGACTATTTCCATGACGAAGACGGCGAGACGCTCAAATACGGCATAACCATATCCGACCCTTCGGTTGCCTATTTCATATTCGACGGTAAGGACAAATTCCTGCTCACGCCCATGAACTTCGGCTATGCTGACATCACCGTGACCGGAACCGACATCATGGGGGAGAGCGTCTCCCAGTCGTTCAGGGTTCTGGTACGTGACGGCAGCCGCGAGGTCGACGTCTATCCCAATCCTGTGAAGGACAATCTGTTCATCCGTGCCGGCGAAGATGTTGAGGCCGGCGTCAGGATCATCGGAGGCTCCGGCGCGGTGGTCTATGACAAGACAGTGTCCATATCGCCTTTCGCTCCGGCCACAGTGGACATGTCCGGCGTTTCGGCCGGATCCTACACCGTGATCCTCAACATGTCCGGCAAGGAGACCAAGTATAACGTAGTAAAACTGTAGGCCGATGAAAAATATAATATTATCGTTTTCACTGCTGTGCGCCGCGTGCCTGTATTCCGGGGCGCAGACGGTCCCTTCGCTGATAACCGGCTATGGGGCCGCCGAAAGCGGATATGCGGGGGCTTCGGTGGCGTCAGCGGCCTCGGCCTATGCCGTGGACGTGAACCCTGCCGCCATGAGCCTGCATGACGGGACCATGTCCGTGGGGGCGTCTTATGGCATCTGGCAGCCGGACGCCGCGTCCGACAAGCTGATCGGAGCCGGCGGTTTCGCCCGGCTCGGGAAGAAGTTCGCCGTCGGAGCCGGGTTCAAGCTCTTCAGACAGCCGTCCTATGAAGTTGTCTCAGGCAACGGAATCTACAGTCAGGTGGACGGGACTTTCACCCCGAAGGACATTTCGGTCTCGCTCGGCGCTTCATGTCTCATCGGCGGAGGCCTGTCGGCCGGAATCACCGCCCGGTATGTGTCCTCTTCGCTCAGCGGAGACGCCAAGGCCTCTTCTGTCATGGCCGACGTAGCCTTGACCTATTCGTCAGATAGACTTAACGTGGCCGTTGCGGTGGCCAATCTCGGCGGCGGACTGAAATATGCCGAAAAATCATATGACCTTCCTGCGCTGGCCAAGGCCGGCGTGTCCTATGACATAGTCAGGAATCTCAGCGCTATGGCCGAGGTCGACTATCTTTTCGAAGGCGCCGTGATGGCCTCAGTCGGTGGTGAGTACAGGATAAAGGACATTGTGGCCGCGCGTCTGGGTTACCACTATGGAGATGACACCAAGGCCATCCCATCCTATGCCTCCGCCGGTCTTGGCCTGAAGTGGAGCGGAGTCTCCGTTGACGCCGCTTATCTTTTCGCCTCCGAGTCGCTTGTCGGCAGCATGCTCTTCACTCTCGGCTATAGCTTCTGAGGCTGCAGGCGGGTCTTTTGCCATGAATCCCCCTTCCGGCGGGGCTGTGCCGGAACAACAATTATAGGATATGTATAAAAAGATAAGAATCGCCGTGGCGGCGGTGTTATTCGTGGGGATAACCCTGCTGTTTCTGAACCTTGCCGGTATTCTGCGGCCATGGCTCGGCTGGATGCCCAAGATCCAGTTTCTGCCGGCCCTGATGGCCCTCAATTTCGCGGTCATCATGGGCATTGTGGCGATCACGCTCATATTCGGCAGAATCTATTGCTCGACTGTCTGCCCCTTGGGCGTTTTTCAGGACATTGTCTCCTGGCTCAGCTCCAGAAGAAAGAGCGGGAAGGCCCGTTTCAACTGGTCGCCCGAAGTGAAGTGGCTGCGTTACGGAATATGGATACTCTTCATAATGGCCCTGGTGGGCGGAGTGCAGGCCTTCGTAGCCATTCTCGCCCCATATAGCGCTTACGGACGCATGGTCCAGACACTGCTAGCCCCTGCTCATCTCACGGGCAAGAGCGCGGCCGCGCTGGCCGTGGCCATAGTGACTCTCGTCGTGGTGGTCGTGCTGGCCTGGCGTGGGGGCAGAACCTATTGCAACACGATTTGCCCGGTGGGGACCACTCTGAGTTTCATTTCCAGATTCTCGCTGTTCCGTCCCCTGATTGACGCCGGCAAGTGCAGGAACTGCCATGTCTGCGAGCGCCGTTGCAAGGCTTCATGCATCAGAATTCCCGAGCACACCATAGACAGCAGCCGTTGCGTGGACTGTTTCAACTGCCTGGAGAACTGCAAGTTCGGCGCTCTGCGCTACCGCTTTGCATACTCATCCGCCAAAAAGACCGTCTCCGGAGGGAACTCCGCGCAGACCGGATCCGTAAAGCCCTCCGGTCCGTCACAGGACGGGTCTTCCGCGAGAAAGGACCCCGACAGTGGACGTCGGGCGTTCATAGTGTCGGCGGTCGCCGCCGGAAGCGCACTGGCGGCAGGCAAGGTGATGGCCCAGACCAAAAAGCTGGACGGCGGGCTGGCCGATATAGTCCCTAAGCAGAAGCCCGAAAGGGACGTGCCTCTGACTCCTTTCGGCTCCGGCGGGGTGAATGAATTCTATTCCCGCTGCACCGCCTGCCAGCTGTGCGTGTCGGCTTGCCCCAACAACGTTCTGCGTCCCTCCACTTCGCTTGAGCGTCTCATGCAGCCCGAAATGAGCTATGAGAGGGGCTATTGCCGGCCCGAGTGCACCGAGTGTTCACAGGTCTGCCCGGCCGGCGCCATTCTGCCTGTCACTCCGGAGGAGAAGACATCCATCCATATCGGCGTAGCTGTGGTGGACAGGAATCTGTGTGTGGTCAACCGCGACAATGTCAGCTGCGGCAACTGCGCGAGGCATTGTCCCGCCGGAGCCATACTGATGGTACGCCGGGATCCCGAAGACCCCGATTCTCTCAGGATCCCCGCCGTGAATGAGGAGAAGTGCATAGGCTGCGGGGCTTGCGAATATCTGTGCCCGTCCAATCCCATAAGCGCCATTCGTGTGGGCGGACGCGCATCCCATGTCAAGGACAGTATCTAAAAGGAGGAGAAAATGGATAAGATAAGCAGAAGAGATTTTCTCAAGATGGGCGGAGCCGGTGCGGCCGCCGCTCTGGCAGCATGTTCCGGTAGGAAGAAAAGCCGGTCCGCGTCCGCGGAGCAGGGCGCTTCCGGCGAGATGGAATACAGGATCAACCCCGTCAACGGCGACAGGGTCTCGCTTCTGGGCTACGGGTGCATGCGCTGGCCGATGCTCAAGGACGAGGAGGGAAACAATACCGTGATCGATCAGGATAAGGTCAACGAACTGATAGACTATGCGATGGCCCATGGCGTCAACTACTATGACACCTCTCCGGCCTATCTTATGGGACAGTCTGAAAAAGCCACCGGCATCGCTCTGGCGCGTTATCCCAGAAAAAGTTTTTATATAGCCACCAAGCTTTCCAACTTCAACGACGCCTCCGAGCAGGCGTCCATAAAGATGTATCGCGACTCTTTCGAAGAAATGCAGACCGACTGGTTTGACTATTACCTGATGCACTCGATCGGACGCGGCGGATATGACGCTTTCTGCAAGAGGTATGTGGACAACGGTCTCATGGACTTTGCGCTCAAGGAAAGGGAGGCCGGAAGGATACGCCAGCTCGGATTCTCGTTCCACGGCGGTCCGGCCGAGTTCGACGAACTGATCAAGACCCATGACAAGTACCATTGGGACTTCGTGCAGATCCAGATGAACTATGTGGACTGGACCCATGCCGACGGTCAGAGGAACACTGATGCGGAGTATCTCTATGACGAAATCTACAACAGGCGCGGAATTCCGATAACCATCATGGAACCTCTGCAGGGAGGCCGTCTGGCCAATCTTCCTGACAATGTCGCTGCGCAGCTGAAGGAAAAGGATCCGGAGGCGTCCCTGGCCTCATGGGCGTTCCGTTTCGCGGGGACTCCGCCCGGAATCCTCACTGTGCTGAGCGGAATGACCTATATGGAAAATCTCGTGGACAATGTGAAGACTTTCAGCGGCTTCAAGCCCATGTCGGAGGATGAGCTGGACTTTATGGAGACAATGGCGGCGCTGATCAAGGAATACCCCACGGTGGACTGCAACGACTGCAAATATTGCATGCCCTGCCCCTACGGAATCAATATCCCGGAGATCTTCAGGCACTACAACAATTGTGTGAACGGGGGCATGGTCGCGCACAGTTCGGAGCAGAAAAACTTCAGGAAACTGCGCAGGGCCTATCTGACAAGCTACAACAAGGCTGTGCCCACTCTGCGTCAGGCGGACCATTGCATAGGCTGCCACCAGTGCGAGCCGCATTGTCCCCAGAGCATAAGGATTCCAAACGAGCTTCACCGCATCGACCGCTACATCGAGAGCCTCAAGCGCGAAACCCTTTAGCTGAGAATCACGAGAAACGGAGAAGGATGAGAAAGGGTGAGAGTGACCGTATCCGCTGAGGCGCGGTTGAGAGTCGCTTTCCAGAATCCGTCAAACACCACATCGTCGGTCGGCCACTGAAGGCCGGCCGATTTTATTTTGAGAGTGTTGTCGGCCGCGAAGATCGAGACCTTCCGTCCTTCGCCCACGCACAGGCTCACGCTGTCAGTAAACGCCGCGGCGGTGCAGAAATCGGTCACCATCTCCAGCTGCAGAGATTTTCCCCGATAGGGCTCCAGAGCCTTGTCCATCAGTTCGGAAAGGCAGTCGGAGGGCGGAATCCGTCCGTCCAGGGCCCGGGCATATTCCATCAGCAGGGCCATGTTGCCGACAGTGTGGTCTTCCCGCTTTCCGGTGGCTCCGATGAAATGTATGGTGTCCACCTCCGGATATTCGGCCAGCACGAAGCGCAAAGCCTTGGTCTGGTCGTTGAAATCCTGCTCGTCCACATGGAAAATCCTGCCCGCGAACTTCTTCTGCAGGGCGGGGGAGAGGGAATCCATGTCGCCCACCACCATGTCGGGCATGCGCTCATGGCCGAACAGCGCGGGCGCTACCCTCAGCCATGTCTTCAGCGCGCCGTCGCAACAGACTATCCTGTCCGCCGACCGCACTATGTATCTCGGATATTCCTTGCGGGGGAAATCCCCGGCTCCCACTATGACGGCGCTGGCCATGGGTTATCTATGCGTTTGATCCCGTGAGTCTTTCGATTTCCGCCGATGAGGTGCCGGCGGTGGTGCCATAAGAGGCGATGTCCCTGAATCCCTGCAGGAAGCTCTTCACGTCCATTCTCTTCTTCCCGGCCAGCTGGATGTCTTCCAGCATGATGCCCCCGTCGGCCGCGGCTATGGCCACCCAGCTCTTTCCGTCGGACAACACGCTTCCCGGCGCGGGCGAACCGGCTCCGCACAGCTTGCGCCATTCTTCACCGCTGACTCTGACCCCTGAGAAAATCTTCAGCTGGCGCGGCTCTTCGCCCTCGCGGACGAGCTCCGTATAGGCGGTCGGATAGGGGCTGAGTCCTCTTATGAGGTTGTGGACTCTTGCGCACGGAGCGTTCCAGTCTATATGGCAGAGCTCCCTGGTGAGCTTCGGAGCACCCTTCAGGACTTCGGCGCCCTGAATGAAGCTCCTTTGGACTCGGGTTTCGATATTCTTCTCGATTATGCCCTGGACCGTCTCCAGAACCAGCTTCGCGCCTATTGGCATAAGTTTGTCGTGGAGAGTTCCGGCGGAGTCGTTCTCATCAATCCTGCACTCCTGGCGCAGCATGATGCCGCCGGTGTCTATGTCCTTGTCTATCATAAAGGTGGTCGCACCGGAGATTCTCTCTCCGTTGATCACGGCCCAGTTGATGGGGGCGGCTCCGCGGTATTGGGGAAGGAGGGCGGCATGGAGGTTGAAAGTCCCGAGCGGCGGCATTTTCCACACCTGCTCGGGCAGCATCCTGAACGCCACGACCACGAAGAGGTCGGCCTTATAGGAGGCCAGTTCCTCAAGGAATTCCGGATCCTTGAGCTTCAGGGGCTGCAGCACCGGGATTCCGTGTTCCACAGCATATCTCTTCACTGCGCTCTCGTTCATCTTCAGGCCTCTGCCGCTGGGCTTGTCGGCCGCGGTGACCACCGCCACGACATCATAGCCGGCCTTGACCAGCGCATCCAGGGGCGCCACCGCGAATTCCGGCGTGCCCATGTACACGATTTTAGTTTTCTTGACCATGCTTATCACTCTGCTCTTGATTTTTCTCCACCATGAACCGAAATTCTCCGTTTTCAGTATGGCGGAATCCTGAATGGCCTTCCATGACAGGTAGGCCCCTATCGGCAGCAGCACCAGCGCCGATATGAAGGCTCCGGTCCATGCCGACGCGGCTCCGTCCTTGGCCAGTTTGGCTCCCGTGACATCCACCACCCAGTAGAGGACGAAGAACAGCACCGCGAAGATCATGAAGGTGCCCAGGCCGCTCTTCTTGGTCGTGAACGCGCCCAGCGGCGCTCCGATCAGGAACATTATCAGGCAGGCCAGAGCTCCGGCGAATTTCTTCAGGAACTCCACGTCCACCCTTCTGAGTGTCCATAGGTATTCATAGGTGTCGTTGCCATAGTCCAGAACTTTCATCTGCAGCGACTCCGCCTGCTGCACGGCCTTCTGGAAGGCGCGTTTTCTGTCCACGCGGTCCTTCCATGCGAAGAACCCGTCATAGCTCATTTCCGGTTTCCGGCTGAAATGCTTGGCGGTGTCCAGCTGGTCGATGTAGCGCAGGGCTCTGGTCTGCGTGAAGTCCAGCAGCTGCGCGGTGTAGGCCGAATCCCTGAGCTGGCCCAGAGAGTCGTGTTCAAAGCTGAGGAGGGACACGTTCATGGCCCTCACCTGATCCCCGTAACGCGCGCTTCCGGATTTCTGGAAGGCATAGTTGGTGAGCGGAATCACCAGTTCCTGGCGGGAGAAGGTGACCCGGCTCAGAGAAAGAGTCGTGTCACGGAACTTCATCACGTTGTCTTCCTGATAGTTGATGCCGTCGTAGAGGGTGAAGGTGAGATAGTCCTTGGCCTTGGAGAGCTTTATCAGAGCGGAATCCGCAAGGGTCATCGCGTTGGACCCGTTATTGCCCGTGTGGTCATAGACCATGACTCCGTGCATCATCCCCGACTTCTTGTCGCGGCTGTCCACCCTGAGGATGTAACCGTCAATGCCGTCATAGAATGTGCCCGTGGGAATCTTGATTTCCGACTTGGTGCGCCCGATGTCGTCCCGGAGAGTGTAGATCTCGTTATAGGCGAGAGGCACCAGGTTGTTGGACGCGAAGAAAGCCCCGACACAGATGAGCAGCGAGGCTATGGTCATGGGAAGCATCACCCTCGCCAGCGATATGCCAGCCGCTTTTATGGCTATGAGCTCGCTGTTCTCGGCCATCTGGCCCAGAGTCATCACCGAGGCCAGGAGCGTCGCCAGGGGAAGGGAAAGGGGCAGGAGAGTGGCGCCTCCCCAGCCCATGAATTCCAGTATTATTTTGAAAGACAGTCCTTTGCCTACAAGTTCATCGATGTAAACCCAGAGGAACTGCATCATGAGGATGAATGTGACCACCATCAGGATCGCGAAAAACGGTCCCAGAAAAGAGATCAGTATGAACTTGTCCAGTTTCTTCATCCACGTATGGCCCGGACTTTATTTTCCGGCGGTGGCGATTTCCACAAGCTTGTCCAGAGCTTCCTTTATGCCTTCAATTTTCCTGCCGCCGGCGCTTGCCAGACCCGGCTGTCCGCCGCCGCCTCCCTGAATGAACTTGGCGGCTTCGCGGATGTCCTTGCCGGCGTTCTTTCCGGCGGCCACGAGATCCTGCGAATACATGAGCAGAAGCTGGGGCTTGCCCTCAAACTCGAACGCGGCGACCACCGCCGTGTTCTTCAGTTCCTTCTGCAGCATGGCGGCCGCATCCCTGAGCAGCTGCGGCGTTCCGCCGTGCTCGGTCACATGATGGGCCACTATGAGACGGATGCCGTTCACCTCGGTGGCTCTCTCGGATAGCTTCCGGGCGAATTCGGCGGCTTTTTCCTTGGCATAGGCCTCCACCGTCTTCTTGTAGTCGGAGTTTTCTTCGACCAGTTTCTTGACGGCGACGGTCAGGTCGGGTGCGTTGTTGAGGAAGTCTCTGGTGGACTGCAGCACGTCGCGGACGGCATCGGTGAAGTCCTCGGCCTCCTCGCCGGTGACGGCCTCTATGCGGCGGATTCCGGCTGCGATGGCGGCTTCTGAAGTGATCTGGAAGAATCCGATGTTGCCGGTGGCCGAAGTGTGGCATCCTCCGCAGAGTTCCACGCTGGGTCCGAACTTCACGACCCTCACCCTGTCACCGTATTTCTCGCCGAACAGGGCGATGGCGCCCATTCCCCTGGCTTCATCCATGGTGGCGTCCCTCTTCTCCTCAAGCGCGTAGTTGGCCCTGATCATGGAGTTGACCTTTCTCTCCACTTCGCGCAGCTTCTCGTCGGAGAGCTTTTCAAAATGGGAGAAGTCGAAGCGGAAATACTTGTCGCACACAAAGGAACCCTTCTGCTCCACGTGCGGGCCGAGAATCTCCCTGAGAGCCTCGTCAAGCAGGTGTGTACAGCTGTGGTTGTTGGCTATCTTCTGTCTGCGGGCGGCGTCAACCTCCACAGTGAAGAATCCGGTGGGATCCGAAGGCAACTTCTCCACGATGTGGACCGTGAGCCCGTTGTCCTTGATGGTGTCGGTGACCGCGATCTTCTCGCCGCTTTCCGAAGTCATCCAGCCGGTGTCTCCCACTTCGCCTCCCATTTCTCCATAGAACGGAGTCCTGTCGAAGACGACCTGCAGCATCTCTCTGTTCTTCTGCTTCACGCGCCGCTGCCTGAGTATGCGCACGCCCTCCGCGACGGTGGTGTCATAGCCGATGAACTCCTCTTCGCCGGCATGATATTCCACCCAGTCGCCGAACTCGTTGGCCGTGGCGTTGCGCGCCCGGTCCTTCTGCTTGGCCATTTCCGCGTCGAAGCCACTGTGGTCCACGGTGTAGCCTTTCTCGGTGGCTATCAGTTCGGTGAGGTCCAGGGGGAATCCGAAGGTGTCGTAGAGCACGAACGCGTCCACGCCGGGAATCACCTTGGTGTCGCTGTTTTTGGCGATGTATCCGTCCATCATCCTGATGCCCCTGTCGAGGGTCTTCAGGAAGGCGAGCTCTTCTTCCCTGGTGACATTTTCGATCAGCTTCTGCTGGGAAACGAGCTCGGGATAGGCTCCGCCCATGTCGGCCACGAGCTGGGGAATGAGCCGGCAGAGGAAGGGCTCTCCGAATCCGAGGAAGGTGTAGCCGTAGCGGACGGCGCGGCGCAGGATCCTGCGGATCACATATCCGGCCTTCACGTTGGAAGGCAGCTGGCCGTCGGCGATGGAGAAGGCTATGGCCCTTACGTGGTCGGCGATCACCCTCATCGCGACTTCTGTCTTTTCGGATTCATGGTACTTATGGCCGGAGAGATCCTCGATCTTCGAGATCAGTCCGGAGAATACGTCGGTGTCATAGTTGCTGGTTTTGCCCTGCAGCACCATGCAGAGCCTCTCGAAGCCCATGCCCGTGTCTATGTTCTTGGCGGGCAACATCTCCAGATGGCCGTCGGCCTTTCTGTTGTACTGCATGAACACCAGATTCCAGATTTCGATCACGCTGTCGTTGTCGGTGTTCACGAGCGAGGCTCCGGGCACCTTGGCGATCTCTTCGTCGGTGCGCAGGTCTATATGGATCTCGCTGCAGGGGCCGCAGGGCCCCGTGTCGCCCATCTCCCAGAAGTTGTCATGCTTGTTGCCGAGCAGGACATGGTCTGCCGGCATATGCCTGAGCCATGCCGTGCGGGCTTCTTCGTCCAGTTCGGTGCCGTCTTCGGACGAGCCTTCGAAGACCGTCGCATAGAGCTTGGTCTTGTCGATTCCATAGACTCCGGTGAGCAGTTCCCACGCCCAGTCGATGGCCTCGTTCTTGAAATAGTCGCCGAAGCTCCAGTTGCCGAGCATCTCGAACATCGTGTGGTGACGTCCGTCGTGCCCCACCGCCTCAAGGTCGTTGTGCTTGCCGCTCACGCGGAGGCATTTCTGGCTGTCCGTGGCCCTGTGGAACTTTGGCACGGAATTTCCAAGGAAGAAGTCCTTGAATTGGTTCATCCCCGCATTTGTGAACATCAGTGTGGGGTCATTTTTTATAACCATCGGCGCCGAAGGAACGACCGTGTGGCCTTTTGAAGCGAAGAAGTCCAGGTACTTCTGTCTGATTTCATTAGCTGTCATGTGCGTTGTATGATAATACGAAGTCCGCAAAGTTAGAACAAAATCCGTATATTTGTGTTATGGCCGCTTTTAAAAAATATCGGCTGAACAGCGAAACCCTTCTGTACGAGATAGAGAAGGTGTCAGCCAAGTCCAAGATCCTGAAGGCGGCGCTCACCCTGGCGCTGTTCGCCGCGCTTATGGGGTTCTATCTTTGGCTGTTCACCGTGGTGCTTGGGATAGAACTGCCGAAAACCACTCTCCTGAAGCGGAAAAACGCCGAGTGGGTGACCAGAATGGAGCTGATAAACAGGCAGCTGGACGGATATGACGCCGCTCTGGAAGGCCTGAGGATGAGGGACGACGAAGTTTACCGCAACATATTCGGACTCGATGAGATATCCCCTGCGCTCCGCGGCTCCGGCTTCGGCGGCGTGAACAGATATGCCGATCTGGAGGGCATAGACGAAGGGTCCCTGCTGCGCCGCACCGCCGTCAGGCTGGACTATCTGATGAAGAAGACCTATGTGCAGAGCACCTCTTTCGATGAAGTGGACGCGATGTCGCGCAAGGCCGGAGACATGGTCTCCAGCATTCCGGCCATAATGCCCATAAACCCGAACCCCTCGACATTCCGCCGCTCCAGCACTTTCGGCTACAGGTCGGATCCGTTCACCGGGGCCCAGAAGATGCACAGCGGCTATGACTTTTCCTGCCCGCCCGGCAATAAGGTCTATGCGACCGGCGACGGAGTCGTGAAGGAGATCAATTTCGCCCTCAACGGCTATGGCAATTCGATAGTCATAGACCATGGTTTCGGATATGAGACCCGATACGCCCATCTCAAATCCATATATGTTTCCGAGGGCATGAAAGTCCTCAGGGGCGAGGAAATCGGCGAAACCGGCAACTCGGGCCGATCCACCGGCCCCCATCTGCACTATGAGGTCGAATACAGGGGCGCCCATGTCAATCCCCAGAACTATTTTGACTTTGACATGCCGGAGGACGAGTTCCGGGCCATAGTGGAGCATGCGGCCGAGGTGACCGAAAATGTTCATGTCGGACCGAATATGCGCGCCAAAATACAGCAGAAGAAATGAAGACATACCGTTTCGACGAGGAAAGCATAAATTTCAAGACTGTCACGATATCCGTCAGCCGCGTGTTGTGGAAGGCGGCGTGGTGGCTGCTCGGGACGCTCGCGATGGCGGCCCTATGCTACGTGGTGCTGTCATTTTTCCTGAACACGGAGCTGGAGAAGAAGCTAAGCCGTGAGAACAGGATGTATGAGAAGCTCTATAAGGAGTTCATCTCGGAGCAGGAGCTCATAGGGGACGTCACCGGAGACCTGGCCGTGAGAGACAACGAGATATATATGAGAATGTTTCATGCCGAGGCCCCGCCCGTGGATCCGCTCGGCTCCATGGATCTGGTGATGTATTCCGATTCAGTGAGCGAAGAAAGCCGGGTGCGGCACACTTCCGAGCGTCTCGCCTCGCTTGAGGGAGGCGTGTCCATGGTGGAGAGCAATTTCGCCGGAATCTTTTCGCTGCTCGCTTCGCGCGGCGCGGGCACCGTGCCCATGTCCGTTCCGGTGAACGGGATGAACTATGCCAGAGCCGGCGCGTCGGTGGGAATTAAGTACAACCCCATATACAAGATAGAGTCAGCCCACAACGGACTGGATATAATAGCCAACCAGGGGCAGGATGTCCTGGCCGCCGCCGACGGGATTGTGGCCGATGTCGAAAGGTCGCGCAAGGGCCTGGGCAATGTGGTCACTCTGGACCACGGCAACGGCTGGACCACCCGCTATTCACATCTGTCCGAGATCTCGGTCCGCAAGGGGCAGGAAGTGAAAAAGGGGAAGAAGATAGCCACCGTGGGCGTGTCCGGCCAGACTCTGGCGCCCCACCTGCATTATGAGGTGCTTCTGGACGGAGACCCCAGGGATCCGGTGAACCATATGTTCGCGACCCTTTCGCCCTATGAGTATGCCAATGTAGCATATGTCTCCGGCAGCACCGGACAGTCCCTTGACTGAGAATCATTTCAAAACAGCTTCCGATATGGAGAAAACTTACTACACCATCGGCGAGGCCGCCGCAATTCTCGGGGAAAACGTCTCCCTCGTGCGCTTCTGGTCCAACAGCTTTTCAAGGTATCTCAAGCCTGTGCGCAACGCCAAGGGCAACAGACTTTTCACGCCCGTCGACATTGAGACACTCAAGCAGCTCCACTTACTCATAAAGGACAAGGGCCTCACCCTTGAGGGCGCAGCCAGGCGCATGGCCGAAGACCGGAAGAAGGTCGAGTCCAGGGTAAAGGTCCTGGATTCCCTGAAATCGATTCGCGCCCAGCTTGCGGAGGTGAGGGATTCTTTGAAGCAGTAAAGGAAAAAATTAATAACTTTGCACTCTGCCTTCGTGGCCCCTGTTCCATACGGAATGAGGGCGCGGCCGGTCGGAGCAGTTCCGGCCTGAGGAACCGGAGGAAGTGATAATCAAGTAAAAAAACAAATCTATAGATATGGCTACCAAGAAAATAAAAAAGGTGGAGACCCCCATCGACCAGAGGGAGACCTTCGTTTCCATCCAGAAAAACTTCGCCGATTCCGATATCAGCGTGCAGGAAAAGCTCAAGACTCTCTATGAGCTCCAGCAGGCCGATACCGCCATGGACAAAATCCTCCAGCTGCGCGGCGAGCTCCCCGGAGAAGTCGCTTCTCTTGAGGAAGAGATCGAAGGCTTCAAGGCCAAGGAGGCTTCGACCGCGCAGTACATCGCCGGACTGGAGACCACCATTTCGGACAATAAGCAGAATATCCTCGACTGCGACAACGCTGTCGCCAAATACAGGAAGCAGCTTGAAAACATAGCCAGCAGCCGCGAGTTCGATTCCATCAACAAGGAAATCGAGAATCAGGATCTTCTCCGCCAGATCGCCGAGAAGAACATCGGCGAGGCCAAGGTGAAGATCGCCGAGCTCAAGAGCGAGCTTGAGGAGCAGAAGGAGAAGATCGCCGTGAGGGAAGAGGACCTGAAGCTCAAAAAAGAGGAGCTCGCCACCATCGTGGAGTCCACCGCCAAGGAAGAGGCCCGTCTAAAGGCCCGCAGGGACGCCTGCGCCGCGAAGATCGACGCCCGCACCATGAGCGCCTATGAGCGCATCCGCGCCAGTGTCCACAACCATCTTGCAGTGGTGTCCGTCTATAACGGCGACTCCTGCGGAGGCTGCTTCAACACCATAATTCCCCAGAAGCTTGTGGAGATCGCTTCCAACAAAAAACTCATAATCTGCGAGCACTGCGGAAGAATCATTGTCAACCCCGACTTCTCCCAGACCGAAAGCGCCAAGTAAAAATCCCCGCTGACATGCCCGAGCAGAGAACTTCACGGAAAAAGCCGCAGGCGGTCAATCTCGACGCTCTCGGGACTGAAATGGGCAATAAGCCGCCTCAGGCCCTTGATTTCGAAGAGGCTGTCCTCGGAGCGCTGCTGATCGAGCCTAACTGTGTGGACGAGGTTATGGAGGAACTCCAGGCCTCGAGTTTCTATGATCCGAAGCACAGGATGATCTTTGAGGCGATGGTGTCCCTCAACACGGAACACGTCGCTCTGGATCTTTTGTCCGTATCGCAGAAGCTGCGCGCGGAAGGAATCCTCGACGAGGTGGGCGGTGTCGTGAAGCTGGCGTCGCTGTCGGAGAAGATAGGTGCGGCGGCGCACATCGAGTACTATATCAAAATTCTCAAACAGAAGAAGATACAGCGCGACCTGATCACCGCCTCTTATGAGATTCTGAAACAGTCCTACGACGATTCCGTCAAGGTTGACGATCTGGTGGACGGTGCCCAGTCAAAGATTTTCGAGGCCATCCAGAGCAATACCCGGAAAGATGTCCAGGACATCGGTTCCGTCATCAACGACGCTTTGGAGAGAGTGGAGAAGATGCAGGATCAGGAGGGCCTGAGCGGAGTTCCTTCCGGCTTCGTGACTCTGGACAGGATCACCCAGGGCTGGCAGCGTTCGGACCTCATAATCCTTGCGGCGCGTCCTTCCGTGGGTAAGACGGCTTTTGCGCTCAACATAGCCAGAAACGCCGCCGTGGACCACAACATGCCGGTCGCGGTGTTCTCTCTGGAAATGCCCGTGATCCAGCTCGCCATGCGTCTCATGATCACTGAGTCCGGCCTCCCGGCTGACAAGATCAAGGGCGGCGCCAAGCTCTCTCCGGACGAATGGGGGCAGCTGCAGGAAAAGATCAAGAGGCTCGCCGCGGCTCCGCTCTATGTGGACGACACCCCGAGTCTCCCCATAATGGAGTTCCGCTCCAAGGCCAAGCGTCTCGTGAGTACCAAGGGCGTGAGGCTGATCATAGTGGACTATCTGCAGCTCATGCAGGGCCCTCCCGAGCTGAGAGGTTTCCGCGAGCAGGAGGTTGCGGCCATTTCGCGAACTCTCAAGGCCACCGCAAAAGAACTTGACATCCCCATAATAGCGCTTTCCCAGCTTTCCCGAAATTCCGTCCAGAGGGCGAATTCCAACGGAAAGCCCATGCTGAGCGACCTCCGCGAATCCGGTTCCATTGAGCAGGATGCCGACATGGTCATATTCGTCCATCGTCCGGACTTTCTCGGCCTGTCCGAGAACCCCGAAGACAAGGACAAGACCCAGATCATCATAGCCAAGCACAGAAACGGAGAAATCGGCGAAATCGACATGGTCTTCAAGAGCGACATGGTCAAGTTCATGGAGGCGGACGACACTCTGCTCGCCCGTGCGGAAGGCCAGTCCTATGAAATCGGCTCCGCCATGAACGACGATTATCCTGTGGACGGGGGCTATAATCCCGAATTTGAATAAGCTGCGATGAAACGAGCTTTAGCCGCCGCATTTACGGTGCTTTTTTCCATTTCCCTTCTTCAGGCGCAGGAGGCCTGTCTGCCGCTGAAACGCATAACGCGGGATGATCTCGTGTTCAAGGGCGGGGAACGGATGTCATATAAGATTCATTTCAAGTCCGGTGTCGTCAACGCCTATGTCGCGAAGGCCGACATCTCGCTGGATTCCACCGTTCTGAACGGGAAGCCGGTCTATGCGTCCAGAGTCTACGCCAGGACGGCCAATTTCTTTGACAATTTCTTCACTCTGCGCGAGGATTACCGTTCGTGGTTCTCGACCGAAGATCTGGCCCCGGCGAAATTCCACCGCTACAGCAAAGAGGGCCGCTACACGGCCACCAATGACTATAAGTTTGTCCGGGACACGGATGAACCCCACATTTCGGCCGAAATCGAGACTTCCAGGAAGCCCCGATTCACCAAGGAACTCCCTCTCGGGCAGTGCACCTTCGATCCGGTGACGCTGTTTTTCGCGGCGCGCAACATGGATATGGACCGGGTCAAGACAGATGTCCCCTATCCGATGACCATTGCGGTGGCTGATGACGTGTACACCATCAAATTCATCTATCGCGGGAAAGAGACGCGCAAGATCGATGACGTGGGTGACGTGAACACCATGAAATTCACCGTGCAGGTGCTTGACGGAGACGTGTTCACCGGAGGCTCCGACATGATCATGTGGTTCTCGGACGACAACAACCGGGTGCTTGTGGGATTTGAGGCGCCGTTGAAGATCGGGGTGGTGCAGGGGAGGCTGATTTCCGCATCGGGACTCAGGCACGCCCTATCCATGACGAAAAAGAGCTGAGCCATGTCAGGTAACGTGTCGCACACCGGGATAGTCAAGTCGGTGGACAGGCGGAACACTGTCGTGGAGATCGTCTCCGCGGCCGCCTGCGCGTCCTGTCACGCCGCCGGCTTGTGCACCGCGGCGGAGGCCGCCCGCAAGGAGATCGTCGTGCCCACCGATCCGCTCGATCCGTGCCGCGTAGGCGAGGAGGTGGAGGTCATTCTGTCCAGCTCCATGGGCATGAAGGCGGTGTGGATATCTTATGTGATTCCGCTTGCCATTTTGCTGATTTTAGTTGTATCTTTGTCCTATGCAAAGATCCATGAGATACTCACGGGGCTTGTGGCCCTGGGAGGTGTGGGTCTTTATTATGTGGTGATATATCTCATGCGGGACAGGCTTTCCGAGGGGTATGTGTTCCTCATAAAGAAAAAACAATAAAACCAATAACAACAGATGTCTTCAACAATTATTTGGACCATTGTAATCATCGCCCTGCTCGGTCTGGTGCTGGCGCTGGTCCTCTATTTTGTGGCTGAAAAGTTCAAAGTGGAGGAAGACCCCAGGATTGACGAGGTGGAGAAGGTCATGCCCGGCGCGAACTGCGGAGGCTGCGGATTCGCCGGCTGCCGCGCATTCGCCGAGTCGGCCGTCAAGGCTTCCAATCTGGACCACAACTACTGTCCGGTGGGCGGTAACGAAGTCATGAAGAAAGTGGCCGCCATTCTGGGCTACGAGGTCAAGGAAAAGGCGCCGATGGTCGCCGTCGTGAGATGTAACGGCACATGCGAGGCCCGTCCCAGGACCAATGTCTATGACGGCTATGCCACCTGCAAGGTGAAAAATTCCCTCTATGCCGGCGACACCGGCTGCGCGTTCGGCTGCCTAGGATGCGGAGACTGCGTCGCGGCGTGCAAGTTCGGCGCAATCCGCATGAACCCTGACACGGGTCTTCCTGAAGTGGACGAGACCAAGTGCACCGCCTGCGGCGCCTGCGCCAACGCCTGCCCCAGACATATCATCGAGCTCAGGGCCAAGGGACCGCGCGGCATGAGGATGGTCGTGGAGTGCGTGAATCACGACAAGGGGCCCGTCGCCAAGAAGGCCTGCGCCAATGCCTGCATAGGTTGCGGAATATGTGCCAAGACCTGCACCCACGGCGCCATCACGCTTGACAACAATGTCGCCTATATAGACTATGAAAAGTGCAAGCTCTGCCGCGAGTGCGAGGCCGTCTGCCCTACGGGCGCCATCCATGGAGTCAATTTCCCCAAGCCGCTTGACAAGGCGGCCGTCAAGGCCCGCATAGCCGAGCGCCAGAAGAAGGCCAAGGAAGCCGAAGCCGCCGCGAAGGCCGCTGCGGAAGAGGCCGCAAAGGTTCCCGCCGCCGATGTGGTGAAGCCAGAAATCAAGAAGGAGGAAAACAATGGCTAAGATAACATTCCCCATAGGCGGAGTCCATCCGGACGACGCCAAAATTTCCAGAGACCGCGCCATAGAGGTTCTTCCTCTTCCGCAGACCGTGTATATTTCCATGGCCCAGCATCTCGGTGCGCCCGCCAAGCCCATTGTGGCGGTGGGTGACAAGGTGAAGGCCGGGCAGGTGATCGCCGAGCCGGGCGGATTCATCTCCGCCTATGTCCATTCTTCGGTGAGCGGCACGGTGAAGTCCATAGCTCCCAGAAAAGATATAGCCGGAAGGGATGTCCCCCATGTGGAGATTGCCGTGGAAGGCGACGAATGGGCCGAGGGCATAGACCTGAGCGATGCTCTGGTCACTGAGATTCCCGAGGACAGCGCCGCCATGCTTGACAGGATCAAGGCTTGCGGCGTGGTGGGTCTCGGCGGAGCCACCTTCCCCACGCATGTGAAGCTTAATCCGGGTCCCGGAAGCAAGGCCGAGTGCCTGATAATCAACGGAGCCGAGTGCGAACCCTATCTCACCAGCGATTACCGCATCATGCTGGAGCGCACCAAGGAGATAATCGTCGGCGCCGCCATCATGAAGAAGATTCTCGGCGACTGCCGTTGTGTGATCGGAATCGAAGAGAATAAACCGGAGGCCATCTCCGCCATGAAGAAGGCTCTCGGCGAACTCGGCTACAAGGGTTTCGAGGTGCTTTCTCTCATGAAAAAATATCCGCAGGGAGGTGAGAAGCAGCTGATCGACGCCGTTATGCACCGTCAGGTCGGTTCAGGGGCGCTGCCCATCAGCGTCGGCGCCGTGGTCCAGAACGTGGCTACCTCGCTGGCGGTCTATGAGGCTGTGCAGAAGAACAGGCCCTTGGTCACCAACACTCTGACCGTGACCGGCGATTGCCTGCCGGTGGAAAAGCAGCACAACTACCTTTTCCGCATAGGCATGCCCATGAGATATATCGCGGAATATGCCGGAGGCGTCTCGGAAGGCGCGGCCAAGATCATAAGCGGCGGCCCCATGATGGGAAAGGCTGTCGCCAATCTCGACGCTGCCACCGTGAAGGGTTCTTCCTCGATACTGTATCTTTCCGAGAAGGCCACCAGACGTGAGCCTGAGACGGCCTGCATCCGTTGCGGCAAATGCGCCGAAGCGTGCCCGATGGGACTGGAGCCTTTCCTTCTGCGCAGGCTTTCTATCGCCGGAGACACCGATGCTCTTGAAAAACACAGCGTCCATGACTGCATAGAGTGCGGCTGCTGCCTCTATACCTGCCCGGCGCAAATTCCTCTCCTCGACATCATCCGCCAGTCCAAGGCTCAGGTGATGGGAATCATCAGGGCGCGCGCCGCCGCAGCAAAGGCCGCCGCTGCTGCAAAAGCCGCCGAGGAGGCCAAAAACAACGCAAAATAGTTGACAGCATATGGATAAATTACTCGTTTCTCCATCTCCACACATACATTCGGCCGTTTCCACAACGACTCTCATGCGCGATGTGGTGATCGCACTCCTGCCGGCAGTGATTGTTTCGGTTCTGTTCTACGGGCTGGGCGAGGTCGTCGTGCTCGGAGTGAGCGTGGCCTCCTGCGTTCTGCTGGAGTACCTGATAACCAAGTACATGCTTAAGAAACCGAACTCGATTTCCGACCTTTCGGCCGTCGTGACCGGTATCCTTTTGGCATTGAACCTGCCTGCGACCACACCCTGGTGGGTCGTCTTCATAGGCGCCGTCGTGGCGATCGCCGTCGCCAAAATGACCTTCGGAGGCCTGGGTCAGAATATTTTCAACCCCGCCCTCGCGGGCCGAGTGTTCCTTCTGGTCTCCTTCCCCACCTATATGACTCACTGGGAGGCACCCAAGGGTCTCTTCGGAGCCGACGCCGTGACCGGCGCCACTCCTCTGGGAGCCATCAAGGAGGGTCTTCTTCAGGGCACTTCGGTCCAGGACATTATGGCCGAATACGGCACTTCCTACGGCGGCATGCTCTTCGCCAATCTCGGCGGTTCGGCCGGTGAGGCCTGTGCGGTCGCTCTGCTTGCCGGTTTCGTCTATCTGCTTGTGCGCAAGGTCATCCGTCCGCACATCACCCTGTCCATCTGGGCGACCGTGGCTCTCGTTTCGCTGATTTTCTGGCTGGCTGATCCAGGCCGGTTCACGGATCCCGTGTTCAACCTTCTTTCCGGAGGTATGATCCTGGGTTCATGCTTCATGGCCACCGACTATGTCACTTCGCCGATGAGCGTGAAGGGCGGAATAGTCTTCGGTATAGGCATCGGTTTCATCACCATGATGATCCGCTACTTCGGCTCTTATCCCGAGGGAATGTCTTTCGCTATCCTCATAATGAATGCGGTGGTTCCTCTGCTCAACATGTGGTTCCATCAGAAAAAGTACGGGAGGGCTTAATCTATGGCAGTACAATCCAATCTCAAGAGCATGGTCCTGTGCCTGTTCGTAACATGTCTGGTGTGCTCCGCCCTGCTGGCCGGAGTATATGCCCTGACCGCCGGTCCGATTGCGGAGACCAATAAGGCCATCCTCGAGGCATCCGTGAACGCGGTGCTCCCCGAGGGCGGCGAGCTTTCAGAGGCCCATGAGCTTCAGGTGGGCGGACAGCCCTCCGAATACTATGTCAGCACCGTGGACGGCGAAGTGGTCGCCTATGCCGTGAAGTCCACCACCGTGGGCTTCGGCGGCCCCCTCACGCTGATGGTCGGCATCACCGCCGACGGCGTGGTCTACAACACTTCGGTCCTTTCGCATTCCGAGACCCCGGGCCTCGGAGCCAAGTGTAGTACCGACGCCAAGTTCGTGTCTCAGTGGAAGGGTCTTGATCCTTCTCAGAAGACTCTCGCCGTGACCAAGGACGGCGGAAGCATCGATGCCATCACGGCGTCCACAATCACATCGCGCGCCTACACGCTGGCTGTCAAGAACGCCCTGGAGGCGGTGAAATCTTTGGGAGGAAACGACAATGAGTAAAATTAAGCTTATAGGACAGGGGCTGGTCCAGAACAACCCCACCTTCGTGCTCATCCTCGGAATGTGTCCGACGCTGGCCACCACCACATCGGCGGTGAACGGCTTGAGCATGGGTCTCGCGACGCTGTTCGTGCTGGTGCTTTCCAACATGGCCATCTCCGCGATAGCCCCCGTGGTTCCCGACAAGGTGCACATCCCCGTCTATATCGTGGTCATAGCCACTTTTGTGACGTTGTTGCAGTTCCTGATGCAGGCCTTCGTGCCGGACATCTATGCGACCCTCGGTCTGTTCATCCCGCTGATTGTCGTGAACTGCATCGTGCTCGGCCGTGCGGAGGCGTTCGCCAATAAGCACGGAGTGATCGATTCCGCATGCGACGGCCTCGGAGTGGGCCTTGGCTTCACTCTTTCGCTCACCGTCATCGGCGTCATCCGCGAAATCCTCGGCAGCGGCTCGGTCTTCGGCCTGAAGTTCATTTCCGGAGACGGCATGCTCGCCTTCGTGATGGCTCCCGGCGCCTTCTTCGTACTGGGCTATCTTATGGTTCTGTTCAACAAGTATCTGGCTAAGAAGTAAAGTACCATGGAAATTCTGCTTATAATAGTATCTTCGATATTTGTCAACAATATCGTCCTTTCGCAGTTTCTGGGCATATGCCCGTTCCTGGGAGTTTCCAACAGGCTGAGCACCGCGACCGGAATGTCCGCAGCCGTGTGCTTCGTGATCACGCTGGCCACCATGGTGACCTACCTGCTGAACAAATATCTGCTTCTCCCGTTTGACCTCGCATTCCTTCAGACCATCGCGTTCATTCTTGTGATCGCCGCTTTGGTGCAGATGGTCGAGATCGTTCTCAAGAAGGTCAGCCCCTCGCTTTATCAGGCTTTGGGCATCTTTCTGCCGCTTATCACCACGAACTGCACCGTGCTCGGAGTAGCCATCAATGTGGTGACCAAGGAGTTCACCTTCGGCCAGCCTTCCCACATGCTCAATTTCGGCGAGGCAGTGCTCTATGCATTCGCGACTTCCGTCGGCTATGGTCTTGCGATGGTGCTGTTCGCCGGCATCAGAGAGCATCTGGCCATGAATGACATACCCAAGGCTTTCAGGGGAGTTCCCATCGCGCTCATCACCGCCGGAATTCTCGCCATGGCCTTCATGGGATTCTCGGGGATAGCTTGATTTTCATTAGGCTCCGGACGGTCCGGGGCCTGTAGTGTGTATAAAAACAATCAAAAAGAAAGTTATGAAAAAGCTTATTGCAATTGCAGTGGCCGTGCTTTGTTTCACCGCCGCCGCATCCGCCCAGTCCAGGAGCCTCGGTGCCCGCATCACCTATGGTCTTGAGGCTTCTTATCAGCACAGCTTCGGGGGAGACAATTTCCTTGAGGCCGATCTCGGCTGGTTCAACCACGGCTTCTATGTGACCGGAATCTATGATTTCATCATCGCCACCGAGGGCAAATTTAACTTCTATGCAGGCCCCGGAGCCGGACTCGGTTTCTATGACTATGATGAAGACAGCGGTATGGAGTTCGCAGTCGTAGGCCAGCTCGGCATGGAGTACAACTTCGACATGCCCCTGACTCTGTCTCTCGACTGGAGGCCCGCTTTCTATTTCCAGTACAATGGCTTTGACTGGAGAGGCCTGGCCCTCGGTGTCCGCTACCGCTTCTAGTCTCTGCCGCATGTGCGGTAAAAACTGAAATATCACAAAAAAGAGCGACTGGATTTCAGCCGCTCTTTTTTTGCAGTTATTTGACCAGATGTCTCGTGGGTTTCCAAAGGTAGAGGGCCCACGAGATGGCGTAACTTATGCCGAATGCGGAAAGGGCCATGGCAAGGCAACGGACGAGATAGGGCCAGGAGCCGATGTTGAACCAGTCATAGGCCATATGCACGATGGGGAAGTGGCAGAGATAGATGCCGAACATGAGCGAGGCGGCTCTGGCGAGCCTGGGTGAGGAATTTATCTTCAGCTTCGAAACGACGATATACACTCCGAAAGCCTGCAGCGCGACATTGATTCCGCACATGGTCCATGGAATCTCCAGATAGGTGTAGTCTCCGGGAAATTTCGACTGCACGAAGATGTAGCCAAAGGAGGTGACTGCATATCCTGCCAGATAGGTGACCGCACCGACGGCAAGAGTCTTGGGCCAGCTCCAGTTCAGCGGATATTCCTTGAGGTACCACGCGAGCAGCATATAGCCCATGAATCCGGAGAGATAGTGGAAGGGCCCGAAGACATTCCATGAACATTCGCCCCAGAGGCTGGCGAAACCGGGATCGCCGGGCATGCCGAGAAGAGTGGCCGCAACCCTTATATAGGGAATGAAGAGGGTTGCGAACCATATCCACAGAACCGTCTCCACATCTTTCTTCGATGCTGTCCGTAGCCAGGAATTGACTATCGGGAGGGCGAGATAGAGACCTATGAGCATATACAGATACCACAGGGCGGTCGTTTCATAGCCGAAATTGAAGAATAGCCGGTAGAAGGTGAAAAGCAGATTACCGGAGTTAAATGACGCCGGGGTCACCGAAGGACAGGCCGAGTCAGCGCCCGGGCCGCTGTAATACAGGCAGAAAGCGGCCGGCAGCACGATTGACCAGAATACCAGCGGCACCAGGATTCTGCCTATCCGTTTCTTGTAATACTCTCCGAGACCATATTCCTTCTTGAACGGAAGAAGAAGGTAGCCGGAAATCATGGTGAGCAGCACCACACAGGGCCTGCCCACGGTTTCCATGAACACTCCCCAGTGAAAGGAGCTTCTGTTGCTGAAGTCAGCGATGAACTGGTCGCAGCAGTGGGACCAGACTACAAAAAAGATTGCCAGGACTCTCAGAAGATCGACCCAGCCGACATTGTTTTTCTTAAGCCATTCCATGTGGGGAAATCGTGGTAAATGTTATATGAGTGGTTATGCCGCGGCATGTTGACCGCATCGCACAAAAATAAGGCATCCGGACATTTTGTCAAAATGCGGGAGCCTTTTATTTTTCATCTCACCGAAGAAATGATTAGATTTGTCCGTATGGCCTTCCGCCGAAGGCGCCTTTCAATTGAAGACGGAGAAATATGGGATATAGAAAGTTGACGGCCGGTGAAATAGCCGTCATGGAAGCGTCCGGGTGCCGTGCCCGTGACTGGAATTCCGTGGAGGTCGCATGGGACGGGGATTCTTTCGCGGACAGGATAAGGGAAGCCGGATTTTCGGGGACGGTGCGTCTCGGGAAGTTCAGTGGAGAGCATGTCCTGCCTTCCGGAGTTTCCATTCCCTGCGGGCTGTACCGGTGCATGTTGCACAATGTCGTGCTTGGCGACGGCTGCGCTGTCCGCAATGTGCGCGGCGCAGTTGCAAACTATGACATAGGCGACGGCTGTCTGGTAGACGATGTGTATGAGCTTGTCACGGCGGGCCGGTCTCTGTTCGGAAACGGAACCGTCGCCCCGGTGCTGAGCGAAGCCGGAGGCATGGAAGTGGTCATTACCGACGCGCTTTCCGCTCAGAGCGCCTGGCTTATGGCTTCGGGTGGAGAGGTTGCCGGGCGCGTCCGCAATCTGTCTTTGGCCTATGCCGATAGCCGTGGGTCTGACCGCGGATCGGTGGAAAGCGGCTCTGTGATAAGGAATTGCGGGATCATTCGCAATGTCCGGCTGGGAGAAGCCTCCGTTGTGGAGGGCGCCGCATTTCTGTCGGAGGGCACTGTGCTCAGCCGCCACGGAGCTCCGTCGCGCATAGGTTCGGGGGTGAGAGCCTCAAACTTCATTGCAGCCGAGGGCTCCGAGGTCGAAGACGGAGCCGAGGTGAAGAACTGCTACATCGGCCAGGCCTGCCATCTCGGCAGGGGCTTTTCGGCCGAGAATTCGGTTTTCTTCGCAAACTGCGTGTTCGAGAAGGGGGAGGCCTGCTCCGTATTCGCCGGGCCGTTCTCGGTTTCTCATCATAAATCCACACTGCTCATAGCCGGAATGTTCTCGTTCTTCAACGCGGGCTCCGGCTCCAACCAGAGCAACCATATGTACAAGACCGGCCCCGTCCATTATGGCCGTCTGGGCCGCGGCTGCGCCCTGGCTTCGGGCTCGCATATACTCTGGCCGATGCAGGCCGGGCCGTTCTCCCTTCTGATGGGGCATATAGCCTCGCACCCGGACACTACGGCTTTTCCTTTCTCCTATCTCATTGAGCGTGAGGGAAAGACATATCTATATCCCGGGATCAACCTGTTCAAGGCGGGCACTGCAAGGAATTTTGAGAAGTGGCCGCTCCGCGATGCCAGGAAGGCTCCGTTCAGGGATGTCGTGACTTTTGACCAGCTGAATCCCTATGCGGCGGGGCTTATGCTTAACGCGATTTCCGTTCTGGAAGGCCTTCTCTCCTATGGGGTTCGGGAGTTTTATCCCTATGGCGGGACTCTCATCAAGGCCGTGGAGCTTGAGAAGGGAATCGGCCGTTACAGGACCGGAATTATGGCATGCATGGAAAAATATCTGAGAGGTTGTGCTCCTTCCGGATCCATTTCTCCGGCCGCGGACGGTTATGTCCCGGAACGGTGGTGTGACGCCGGCGGGATGATCGCCCCCCTCTCTGAGATCGAGGCGCTGAAGGAGGAAATCCTTTCCGGCAGGCTGGATTCCATGGAAAAGATCGGCGCCGCCTTCGCGGCCCTGTCCGAGCGCATTCCGGAACTGGAACGGCGTTGGGCATTGGGGATGGTTTCGCTGCTTTTCCCCGGTCGGGATGTCGCAGACGCTCTCGCCGAGTGTTCCGCGGCTTCTGAAAAAATCCGCGTGGCTGCCGCCGAAGATGCCGAAAAAGACAGGAAAATGCTTGCGGCTATGGATTTGACGAATAGATAAATCATTGGAAATGAACGAATATTCATCCGACAACAAGTATAGTCAGACAATTGTTATACCCTGTTGTGATACCGACGCCGGCTTCCGTCTCAAGCCGGCGTCATTCATGGACCTTATGCAGGAGATGGCCTATCGTGCCGCCACCATACTGCATTTCGGCTATGATGATCTTCAGACCCATCACACCGCATGGGTACTTTCCCGCATGCATTTCAAATTCACCGATCCTCCGGCATGGAGGGATGAGGTGAGGCTTGAGACCTGGCACAAGGGTCTTGACGGTCTGTTTTTTCTCAGGGATTTCAGAATGTGCGACCGTTCCGGCCGCGAACTTCTGAGCTGCACCAGCTCCTGGCTGGTCATAAACACTGAGACTCGCCGGCTTGTCCGCAGCACGGATCTGCTGGATGTGGTCCCGGAGACCTCGATGTGCCACGACGATGCCATAGCCGAGCACTGTCAGAAGGTGTGCATGCCAAAAGACGCCGTACCGGAGAAGGTTGGGGAGCATAGAGTGGCCTATTCTGATGTGGACATAATCGGGCATACCAACAATGCCCGCTATATGGTTTGGGCTATGGACTGCATTGATTACGCGGAGGTTACGGCTATGCCTCTTAAGGAAGCCAAGATCAATTTCATCAAGGAGACCGTTCCCGGCGAGCTGGTGGAGCTGTATCGGTTCCGGACAGGGGACGAGGGGCGGAAGGCCTGGTATGTGGAGGGAATTGCGGAAGGCAAGGCCGCGTTCTGCGTCGAATTGATATTCTGACCTGCGGGCGCCGGTTCTCTGCGGATTTTCTGTCCCGGCCCCCTGAAGGCCGCTCCGATTCGGGATCGCGGGGTTGCTCTATTCTTCTATGCGGCGGATGCATGCGCCGAGGGCATTGAGACGGGTGTCAATGTCTTCGTAGCCTCTGTCTATCTGTTCGATGTTTCCGATTGTACTTGTGCCCTTGGCCGACATCGCGGCAAGCAGCAGCGCGATTCCCGCTCTGATGTCCGGCGAAAGCATCTTTCCGGCACGGAGCTGGAAATTGTGGTCATGGCCTATGACAACGGCCCTGTGAGGGTCGCATAGAATCACCTGTGCACCCATGTCGATCAGCCTGTCCACGAAGAACAGTCTGCTTTCAAACATCTTCTGGTGGATCAGGACGCTGCCTCTGCATTGGGTGGCTACGACCAGCATCACGCTCAACAGGTCCGGCGTGAGTCCCGGCCATGGGGCGTCGGCTATCGTCATTATGGATCCGTCCAGAAAAGAGTCGATCACATAGCTTTCCTGTGCCGGAACATGGATGTCGTCTCCGTGCTGTTCGAGCATGACTCCGAGTCTTCTGAACTGCTCCGGGATTATTCCCAGATTGCCATAGGATGTGTTTCTGATGGTGATGGAGCTGCGGGTGAGCGCGGCCATGCCTATGAACGAGCCCACTTCGATCATGTCCGGAAGAATCGTGTGGACCGCCCCATCGAGCCTGTCCACCCCGTGGACGGTCAGCAGATTGGACCCTATGCCGTCTATTCTTGCGCCCATGGCGGTCAGCATGCGGCTGAGCTGCTGGATGTAAGGCTCGCAGGCGGCGTTGTAGATTGTGGTTGTGCCCTTGGCCAGAGTGGCGGCCATCAGTATGTTGGCCGTTCCTGTCACCGAGGCCTCGTCGAGCAGCATATATTCACCTTTCAGACCATTCGGGGCTGTCAGCCTGTAGGCCTTGCGTTTATGGTCATATTCGTGTGATGCGCCCAGACTCACCATCCCGGCGATGTGGGTGTCCACTCTGCGGCGGCCGATCATGTCTCCGCCCGGCTTCGGGAAATAGGCCTTGCCGAATCTGGCCAGCAGGGGCCCGGCTATCATCACCGATCCGCGCAGCTTGGAGCAGCGTCTGGCGAAGTCTTCGCTTTCAAGATAGTCATGGTCTATGCTGTCGGCTCTGAACGACCATTTGCCCTTGCCCATGCGGACGGTCTTCACCCCCATCTTTCCCAGAAGCTCGATGAGGTTGCGTATGTCCAGAATGTCCGGTATGTTCGATATCACGACTTCCCGGTCGGTCAGCAGCACTGCGCTGATGACTTCCAGCGCCTCGTTTTTCGCGCCCTGGGGGGTGATTTCTCCGCTGAGAGTGTGCCCGCCCTCTATTATGAATGATGCCATGAGATGTCTGTTATAAATGTTCCACTTCCGGGATCAGTTCTATTCCGAATCTTTCCCGCACAGATGCCTTGATCTTTTCCTCCAACGCGAGCACGTCCTCCGCCGTGGCGCATCCCGAGGCGTTGACCAGCACGAGCGGCTGCATTTCCCATACTGCCGCGCCGCCTTCATGCTTCCCCTTCCAGCCGCATCTGTCGATCAGCCAGGCCGCGGGGATCTTCACGCTGCCGTCGGGCAGGTCATAGTGGGGGATGCCGGCGGAAGGGTTCTCCCGTTGAAGGGAGTCGAGTTTTTCTTTTGTGACATAGGGGTTGCGGAAGAAGCTGCCGGCGTTCCCTCTTTCTTTCGTGTCCGGAAGTTTCTCCCTCCTCGTGTCCATTATGCAACGGCGCACCAGTCCCGGTGTCAGGGAGTTGCCATAGACGACAAAGGCACCGCACGTTTTTATGATCCTGTCTTTTATGTCGCCATATTCCAGAACGGGAGAGTATCCTCTCTTCAGGATGAAGGTCACGGCCGTCACCACATAGCGCCGCCCCTCGTCGCTCTTGAAGAAGGAGTCGCGGTAGGCGTAGCGGCAGTCTTCTTTCTTGAAGGCCATCATCTTATGGCTCATGAGGTCATAACATTCCACAGTCGCCGTGATGTCGGCGATCTCGGTTCCGTAGGCCCCTATGTTCTGCACGGCCGCCGCGCCGGTGTCACCCGGAATCATGGACAGGTTCTCTGGCCCCCAGAGGTCGCGTTTTGCGCTCCATTCGCAGAACTCGTCCCATGGGATTCCGGCGCCGACCCTGGCCGAGACGATTTCGTCATCACCGTAAGTCTCTATGAATCTTATCTTTGAGTGGAGGATTGTCCCGGGAAAGTCTCCTGTCAGCAGAATGTTGCTTCCGCCTCCGATGCTTTTCAACGGCTGCGGCAGGTCGTCTCTGCGTGAAATGGCGTCAAGCTCATCCACGCTGTAGTATTCAGCGAGACAAGCCGCCCTCGCCTTCATTCCGAAGGTGTTCATAGTGCTTATGTCAGCGTTGAAAGTCAGACTCATCCTGTCTTTTCCCGAAATTGCCGTATTGCCGGGGCCCATGCCGGCGCCTCACTCGGCCGATTCGGCCAAGCCCCGTCTGCGGATACGAATATACTGAATCGGATCTGTTTTTCCCAATCCTCGGTGCGCAAAAAGAGGCTGACTTGATCTCTCCATTGCATCGCAATCCTCTCCGCCAGCTCCGGAATCATAGGAACATTGTAAGCATCACCGGCAGGAGAACGGTCTGCTCGTCCTTGCGCAGGTCTTTCGTATAGATAAGATACCTTTCACTGATATGTTCAGAATACTTCCGGCAGAATTCGTCAAGCGGTTTGTGTGTTCTGGATGCGAAAAAGGAACCGCACCCACGATGCGATTCCTTTTCTTTTTGTAGCGGGAGAGGGGCACGATCCCTCGACCTCCGGATTATGAATCCGACGCTCTAACCAGCTGAGCTACCCCGCCATTTCGTTCCGCTTTGCTGCACTTCGTGTCGGGGTAGCGGTTCAACCCCCGGCCTTCGGCCACCCCCTTTCAGGGGGAAGTGTATTCAAAAATGTCGGGGACGGAACCCCGACTTTTGGTTGAGATAGAAGGATTCGAACCCTCACTGACAGAGCCAGAATCTGTAGTGCTACCATTACACCATATCTCAGTGTCGCTCCAAAATCTGGAACGGGATTGCAAAGCTACAATAGTTTTGCCGATTTGCAAAGAAATCGCAAACTTTTTTGCGGGCGAAACTCACTTCCTGTACATCAGGACGGTGGCCCAGACCTCACAGCCTTCCTCCCGGCCCACGAATCCGAGCTTCTCGGTGGTCGTGGCTTTGACCGAGACGCAGTCCGCGTCCACGCCCATCACCTGCGCCAGAGTCTCGCGCATCAGCGGAACATATTTCCCGATCTTGGGCCGCTGCAGGGCTATGGTGATATCGACATTGCCCGGCTTCCAGCCCTTTCCGGCCGCCATTTCCACCACTTTCCTGAGCAGAATCTTGCTGTCCACGCCTTTCCATTCATCGGAACTGTCCGGAAAGAAATGGCCGATGTCGCCTAGGGCAAGCGCGCCCAGAATGGCGTCGCAGAGCGCATGAATGGCTACATCGCCGTCCGAGTGGGCGATAAAACCGGCCGCGGAATCAATCTTGACCCCGCCCAGCCACATCTGAAGTCCGTCGCCTATCGCGTGGACGTCGTATCCGTTTCCGACTCTGAACGGACACCCGGCAGTTGAATCGTTCATGTCGCAAAATTAGCAATCTTAGCGAAATTCTTCGTAAATTTGAGTTTCATAGATCGTGGAGATCGGGAGTTATAAACCATAGAGTTTTTTTAAAACATCTTCTAAGTATGCCTAATTTCGGGTGGTTCGGAGAGCAGGATCACAGAGTGTTCGACTACAAGCCTATCTACTTCGACAAGGAAAAGGAGGAGCGCCGGCAGATGTTCGGCAAGGTGGACGGTTCCATGGACGGAAAGGACGGGGACGGAAAGAAACCCTATGCGCCCGGTTCCTATCTGCAGGGGGCCTTCCGCAACGGCAATTACGCCCGCAGAAAAGGGGCCACCAAGGCCCAGTCCGTCATAGGCATAGTCGGTCTTATACTGGTTGTCGTGATACTTTTCATGATAGCCAAATTCTACTCCCTGCTTTAATCGATGGACATACGCATCCTCCCAAGCAGTGTGGCGAACATGATAGCCGCGGGCGAAGTCGTCCAGCGGCCGTCTTCCGTGGTGAAGGAGCTCATGGAGAATGCTGTGGACGCTGGCGCCTCCAAAGTCACCGTGATAATCAGGGACGCCGGCCGGACTCTCATTCAGGTGATAGACGACGGAGTCGGCATGGCTCCCGATGAGGCCGTGCTCTGTTTCGAGCGGCACGCCACTTCCAAGCTCCGCACCGCCGAAGACCTCGGAGACATCCTCACCTTCGGCTTCCGGGGCGAGGCTCTCGCCTCCATCGCCGCAGTGGCCCGGGTGTCGCTGAAAACCCGTCCCAAAGGGGCCGAGACAGGCTGCAAAGTGGAGTTCGCCGATTCTAAACACATCTCCACCGAGACGGTCTCGTGCCCCGAAGGCTCAAGCTTCTCGGTCCGCGACCTCTTCTACAACATTCCGGCGAGGAGAAAATTCCTCAAGTCGGACAACGTGGAGTTCAGGCATGTGGTTGAGGAGTTCACCAGAGTCGCTTTGACACGCCCGTCCACGGCGTTTACCCTGACGCACAACGACCGGGATGTTTTTGTGCTGCGGCCCGCCAAGTCTGAAAAATACAGAATTCAGGATCTGCTCGGCTCAGTCACCGCCACGTCGGTGGTGGACATAAGCGCGGACACTTCCGTGGTCAATGTCCGCGGATATATCTCGCGCCCCGATCTCGCGAAAAAGACGCTGGGCAACCAGTTCTTCTTCGTCAACGGCAGATATTTCCGCAGCCCATATCTGCACAAGGCGGTGATGAAGGCCTATGATGGTCTGCTGTCCGACGGCGCGGTTCCGGCCTATTTCATATTCCTGACCGCGGACCCGCACAGCGTGGACGTGAACATATCTCCGACCAAGACTGAAATCAAATTCGAGGACGAACCGGTGGTGTTTCAGATCGTGTATGCCTGCGTCCGTGAATCTCTCGGAAGAAATTCTTTCGGCACCGCCATCGATTTCGACACGGCCGGAGCGCCCGAAATGCCGGTTCTCGGAAAGACTTTTGACCGCTATCATCCCGACATTATCCCTCCGTCTCTGGGCGGAGACCCGTCCTATAACCCCTTCGAGCAGACCGGAAACGGCGATGGGGAGCCTGACGGGCCTGCGGGAGGCTCCTATGGACAGTCCGGCGGATGGGATGCCGGCTCCCGGAGCGATGTGAGCGGATTCCGTCCCGGATCATACGGCGACAGACACGACGATTTCGGCAGGCTCTTCGACGACAGGATTCAGACCCCGCGTACCGTAATCATATTGGGCGGGAAATATATCCTTTCCAAGAACGGCGATTCGTTGCTGGTGGTCAATATCCGCCGGGCCAGGGAACGCATATTCTATGACCGCTTCCTGAAGGCCGTGACGGCCGGCGGACATTGCTCCCAGACCTCCCTCTTTCCGGTTCAAGTCACTGTCGGCGTGGATAACAGGCTTGTGTTCGACGAGCATGCCGAGCTGCTCAGGACTCTCGGATTCGACATTTCCCCCTTCGGGAATGACGCCATAGTCGTGAACGGCGTCCCTGAGGGCTTTTCCTGCGATCCGGCCAAGGTGGAGGCGCTTATGGCCGATGTGCTTCTGATTCTCAATGAAGAGAAATCGATGCTCCCCGGGGCCATTGATTCCGCACTGGCGGAAAAATTCGCCAGAACCGGGGCGGCTACGGGCCGGACCATAACTTCTCCGGACGAGGCCGGCCGCCTTGTGGAGACTCTCATGCAGAGCGGGACCCCGATGACCACGGGCTCCGGACGGAGGGTGTTCATTAAGGTCAATATTGACGACATAGACAAAAAATTCTGATGCCATACTACGGAAATTACGGCGGCGGCTTTCTGTCCGGCCTGCCTCAAGTGACAAAAAAACTCCTGACGATCAATGTGATAATGTTTCTGTTCACCTTGTTGAATCAGGACTTCATGATAAGAACTTTCGCGATGTTCTACCCGGCGTCGCATTTCTTCCATTACTGGCAGGTCATAACCCACATGTTCATGCATGGGGGCTGGGCCCATGTCTTCTTCAACATGTACGCGCTTGTAATGTTCGGAACAGTGGTGGAGAATTCTTTGGGATGGAAAAAGTTCATCACTTTCTATTTCGTGACGGGGCTCGGCGCGGCCGCTCTGCATACCGGTGTGGAATGGCTTGAGGCACAATATCTTCTCGACAACGGAAGTTCGTCGGCGATAGCCGCCTATGCCAGCCTTTGCCACACTCCCACCCTTGGGGCCTCCGGTGCGATTTTCGGACTGATGGTCGGGTTCGCGATGCTCTATCCCCAGTCTGTGATGACGCTGTGGTTTCCTCCCATATCCATGAAAGCCAAGTGGTTCGTGCTGATCTATGTGGGCATAGAACTGGTCCTCGGCTTCACCAATACGGCAAGCGGAGTCGCCCATTTCGCACATTTGGGCGGGGCTCTGTTCGGCTGGCTGCTGCTGAAATGGTGGAAGAAGACCGGCCGCTACTATGAGCGGGAACGCTGGATTTAGCTTTCTGCAATGGGAACGCGCAGGAAAAAGAACAGACGGAGCGGCGGGCTCAGATTCTTCGGAATCACATCCCGCGCGCTCATGACCATGGCCGCGGCCCTGCTGGTCGTTTCATACCTTTCACTCTATGTGAATCCCGCCCACGCATGGTTCATGACCGTGTTCGGTCTGCTTTTCGTTCCTCTAGCCCTGCTCAACGTCATTCTCCTTCTCTGGGCGATTGCCAGGCGTTCCCGGACAGTGCTGATCCCGCTTGTGGTTCTTCTGCCTGCCTGTCTGCTGTCCGGCCGATATTTTCAGTTCGGCAAAGGCGACTTCGAACAGGCTGCGGGCGGCAGGGAACTGAAGATCCTTTCCTACAACGTGGGACGGTTCGCGTCGGCCTCAAAGTCTTCCGGCATCGAAGGCCGCAGGGCCTGTGCCGATTCGGTGTTCGCGCTGATAAGGGAGCTGGATCCGGACATTGTCTGTCTGCAGGAGTTCTATATCAAGGATGCCGGAAGAGCCGGCGCCTATCTTTCGAGCCATTTCAAGGGATATGACATAGAATATTATGTCTATCCCAACAGCGAAGGATGCTATGGCAACGTCACTCTGAGCAGGTTTCCGATAGTGTCCAAATCCAGACTGGATTTCGAGGCCAGCTCCAATCTGGCCATCTCCTGCGATGTGGACATAGACGGAAGCATGTGCCGTATCTACAACTGCCATTTCCAGAGCTACAGCCTCTCTCCGGCCCGTCTGGCCGCCAAGATCAGGGGTGACTACCGAGAGGCGGTTCGGTATACTGAAAACAAGATGAGGCGGTCCATCGGCCTGAGACCGAAACAGGTGGATATGGTTATGGCCAATGTGGAGGAGAGCCCCGTGGAATCTTTTGTGGTCGGGGATTTCAACGACGTCCCCGTTTCCTATACCTATCAGAGGCTCAGCCGCGGCCGTGTGGACAGCTTCACGCAGGCGGGCCGGGGTTCCGGCGCCACATATGCCGGTTTCGGACCTCTCCTGAGGATTGACTATGTCCTGTTTCCCCCGAGGTTCAGGGCGCTTTCCCACAAAGTCCTGCACAAGGGCTATTCCGATCATTATCCGATATTGACCAGGCTGGAGATACCGGCCGGGGAATGATGTATATAATTATGAAAAAGACAATAGACGAGATCCTTACCGAGACGGTCCGCGTCCTCAAAGAGGGCGGGCTGATACTTTACCCCACTGACACCATCTGGGGGCTGGGCTGCGACGCCACTGATCCGGTGGCCGTGGCCAAGATCTATGCGCTCAAGAACCGTCCCGACAGCAAGTCTCTGGTCCTGCTGGCCGATTCGCTTGACATGGTTGCCCGATATGTCCATGAGATTCCGGACGCCGCCATCCAGCTGGTCGAGGTCAACGACCGCCCGATGACGGTCATATATCCGGGTGCATATGCCGGAAAGGCTCCGGCGCCCGGTGAGAAACCGGTGGCCGACAGGCATTTCATCGCCTACAACGCCGTTGCCGAAGACGGTTCGGTGGGCATAAGGATTCCCATGTCCGACTTCTGCCGCAATCTGTGCCACAAGCTGGGCCGTCCGCTGGTCTCGACATCGGCCAACATCTCCGGGACGCCTTCTCCCAAGGGATATGGCGACATCGCCGGGGAGATAGTCTCGGGAGTCGATTATGTGGTGGACCCTTCCGCCGTCCCCGAGTCCACCGGCCGCGCCTCCCAGATAATAAAGGTGGAGCTGGACGGTGCCGTGACGATCATCAGGGCCTGAAATGGAACTTTTCTATGCATATGAGACGGACGGAATCCGTTGCCTTCTGGATCAGGAGGAGTCTTCTCATGCCGTAAAGGTGATGCGGCACCGCAAGGGCGATGAGATCAATGTCATCGACGGCCGCGGGACCATGTACCGGTGCATTATCGAGGATGATTCCCCGAAGGGTGTTGCGGCGGCGGTTGCGGAGGTCTTCCCCGGATGGGGGTCCAGGCCATATGTTCTCACCCTGGCCGTATGCCCCACCAAGAACAACGACCGCTATGAGTGGTTTGCGGAAAAGGCGACTGAGCTGGGTGTGGACCGCATAGTTCCGGTGATAGGGGACAGGTCCGAACGGAAGGTGTTCAAGCCGGAGCGTCTGCGTCGCATAGCGCTTTCGGCGGCGAAACAGTCTCTGAAGGCCTCGGTGCCCGAAATCGCGGAGCCGGTCTCCGTGAAGGATTTCATAAGGGGTTGCGGTTCCTGTGGACTGCGTCTGATCGCCTACTGCTTCGAGGGTGACGCGCATAAGCTCGACATTAAAAGGGCTCTGGCGGAGAGCGGGTCCGACAATATCGTTGTCATGATAGGCCCTGAGGGGGATTTTTCTCCTGAAGAAGTTTCCCTTGCCCTCGAAAAAGGGTTCCTTCCGGTGACCCTCGGTCCTTCCAGGTTGCGCACCGAGACGGCCGGACTGGCTTCCGCCGCCGCGGTCTATCTTAAATACATGTAGAAATGTATATCGGAGTGATTTCCGACACCCACGGGGTGTTCAGCGACGAATTCAGGGACTTTCTGGATCCGGTCGACGAAATCTGGCATGCCGGCGATTTCGGCGGAGGACTGGATTTTGTCCACAAAATATCGGCCTTCAAGCCGCTTGTCGGGGTCTATGGCAATTGTGACGCGCAGGAGGTGAGGTTCGAGTGCCCTCTGGTCCAGCTGTTCAACTGCGAGGACCTGAAAGTTCTCATGACCCACATCGGGGGCTACCCCGGCCACTACCCGCTCAATGTCCGCGCCATGATCGACAGGCATCATCCTGACATATTCGTATGCGGACATTCCCATATACTGCGGGTGATGTATGACCGGCAGAATTCTCTGCTGGCGGTCAATCCGGGGGCGGCCGGGCTGCAGGGCTGGCAGGTGGAGCGGACGGCGCTGCGCTTTCATGTCGACGGAAAAGACATTTCCGGGATGGAGGTTTTTCGTCTGCCGCGGAAGTCCGTATGAGTTCTCTATAAGAAATTTAAAATTTTTCTTGCTATTTTAATGAAAAGCCGTATCTTTGCGGCTTGATTTTAGTAGTGTAATTAACAAGGGTTTTAATTTAATTAAATACAAGCACTTATGAAAAAAGTAATGATGACAGTGGCTATGGCTGCAATGGTTTTTGCAGTTGCCGCATGTGGTAATTCCAACAAGAAGGCTGAGCAGACCGAAGAGGCTGCCGCTACAGAGGCTGTTGAAGCAGTTGCAAACGAGGCTGCCAAGACTGTTGAAGAGGCTGATGACGCCGCTCACCAGGAGGTTAAGGACGCCGCTGACGCTGTCAAGGACGCTTCCGAGACCGTGAAGGACGACGTGAAGAACGCCAAAGAGGCTGCCGCAGCCGCCAAGGACGCTGCTGAGGCCGTGAAGAATCTGACCAAGTAATTTCGGCGGGATTATCCCGCGGAAACAATAAGCTATAAGGGAGGAAATCCATTTCGGGTTTCCTCTTTTTTTCGTGCCTTGAGTTTGGTAAATTTGTGTTCAGCCGTGCGGCCCGGGAGGCCGTGGGACAGATAGCGTGATTTGATATGCCTGCGAAAGAGAAGACAGTATGGTTCTGCACATCGTGCGGAAACGAGAGCCCCAAGTGGATGGGGAGATGCCCCGGCTGCGGGGAATGGAACACGATGGTGGAGAAGAAGGTGGCGACCGGCCCGTCAAACAGAAATCAGCGGAGTGATTCTGTGCCGGGCGGAGCCCGTGGGCCCCGGCTCCTCGGCGAAGTGGATTCTGCCGGCGAGAACAGAATCTCCCTGAATATGAGCGAGCTCGACCGCCTTCTGGGCGGGGGCCTGGTGGAGGGTTCTCTTGTGCTCATAGGCGGAGAACCGGGCATAGGAAAATCCACGCTTTCCCTTCAGATTCCTCTCGGGAGCGGGCTCAGAACCCTGTACGTTTCCGGAGAGGAAAGCCCCCGGCAGGTCAGGATGAGGGCTGACAGGATCGGCGGCGATGTTTCCAATTGCCTGATATACAGCGAGACCCAGATAGAAAACATAATCGCCGCGGCGCAGGAGGAGCAGCCTCGGCTTGTCATAGTGGACTCTGTCCAGACCATGTATTCCCAGAATGTGGAGTCTTCGGCCGGTTCGGTCACCCAGATCAAGGAGGTTACTTCCTCTCTGCTGCGCTTTGCGAAATCCTCCGGCATTCCGGTGATTCTGATCGGGCATATAACCAAGGACGGCTACATAGCCGGTCCCAAGATTCTTGAGCACATAGTGGATGTCGTGCTGCAGTTTGAGGGGGACGACAAGGGCTCCTACAGAATTCTTCGCGGCATCAAGAACCGTTTCGGCTCCACTTCCGAGCTTGCGGTGTTCGAGATGACCGGCAGCGGTCTGAGGGAGGTTACCAACCCCTCCGAAATGCTCATGCCCGTCCATGAGCACGGCCTCAGCGGAATAGCCGTGGCCGCCGTAATGGACGGACTCCGTCCTTTTCTATTTGAGGTTCAGGCACTTGTAAGCACGGCTGCCTATGGGACGGCGCAGAGAAGCGCCACAGGCTTCGACATCAGACGGCTCAACATGCTCCTTGCCGTTCTGGAGAAGAGAGCCGGCTTCAAGCTTAACATGAAGGATGTGTTCCTGAATATGGCCGGCGGCCTCAGAATAACGGAGCCGGCGTGTGACATGGCTGTCGTGTGCGCCGTGCTCTCCTCCAATTTCGATTTCGCCCTTGCGCCCGATGTCTGTTTCGCCGGCGAGGTCGGCCTCAGCGGTGAAATCCGTCCGGTGAGCCAGACCGACCGCAGGATCAACGAGGCCGCGCGTCTCGGATTCAGACGGATCTACGTCTCCAAATATTCTTCCGCTCTGGCTCCGGTATCCGGGATAGAAGTCGTCAAAGTTGCCGATATTCCGGCGCTTGTGCGTGCCGTGTTTAAAGCGTAAATCCATGAAATCCAGGCGTATTCTTTTTTCGCTGATATGCTTCGCGCTCTTTTTGCATCCTGTGTTTCCGCAGGATGCGCTGGTCCGGGAAAAGGTGAATGCCGTGGCGGTGGAGGCGCCGATGTCCCGGGCCCATGTCGGAGTACGCATTGAGAGGATGGACGGGACTGTCCTTGCGGATGTGGACGGGGAAAAGCTGTTCGTCCCGGCGTCCAATGCAAAACTTATCACCACCGGAACGGCGCTTGAGGTGCTGGGAGGCGGATTCCGCTTCGAGACCGCTCTGGCATATTCCGGAACTGTCGCCGACGGAGTTCTGGACGGAGATCTCTATATAGTCGGCGGCGGCGATCCCACCCTGTTTTCCGGCGATTCCATAGCCCGTTCGCGGGAGTTTGGGTTCGCCCTTTGGACGCGGATGCTTTCCGATGTCGGCATACGCGCCGTGAAGGGCCGGATCGTGGGCGACGGGCGGCATTTCGACGGCCAGCCGGAGGAGCCGTCATGGTTGTATGAGGACATGGGCGCTTACTACGGCACCGGAGGCGACGCTCTTTGCTGGAACAGAAACATAACGGAAATTTCAGTCCGTCCCGGCACCGGTCCCGGCGCCCCGCTGAAGATACTTCGCAGGAGCCCTGAAACTCCGTGGATGACATATGTCTATGATTGCTCGACCGGAGCTCCCGGCACCGGTGACAAGCTCTATCTCTATACTTCCGACTATTCCGGAACGGCAGTTCTCCGCGGGACTCTGGGATCGGACGTGAAATCCAAAAACGTCCTGTGTAGCAATAAATTCGGGGCATACACCTGCGCGTGGATGTTTCGTGAACATCTGGCGGGAGCTGGAATTCCGGTCTCGGGACCGGCCGCCTGCGCCGACCGTCAGGGAATGTTGAGAACTGTCCCATGGCAGCCCGGCGATGAGAAGGCCGCGGACAGTTCGGACTTGACGATAATAGGGTCGATGCATTCTCCGGAACTTCGCAGGATCATAGGCGTCACCAACAGGAGAAGCGATAATTTCTATGCCGAGGCCCTTTTTCGGGAAATGGGAAAGAAACTGAAAGGGTCCGCGGCTTATCCGTCTTCGGCGGAGGCCGAGCTTTCGGCGCTGCGCGGAATGGGCTTGAAGCCTTCCGGAGCGTTTTCTCCGGTGGACGGCAGCGGGCTGTCCAGAAAAAACCTCGTGTCTCCGGCCTTCATGTGCGCTTTTCTCAGAACTATGGCGCTCTCTGACGGGGGCGGCGATCTTGTCGCGTCGCTTCCGCATCCGCCGGCGGTCTATCTGAAGACGGTCTCCGCGTCGCGGATATATTACAAGTCGGGGTCTATGGACGGGGTCCGGTGCTGGTCGGGATTCATCGTGCCGGATGGCGGTGACATGGCCGGAGCCCTTGTGTTTTCCATAATGGTGAACAATTATTCCGCTTTGGCGCGCGACGTCACCTCAGCCATGGGCCGCATGCTCGATGTGGCCGCGGCTGCGGTGAATAAATAATCAGAGAAATTGTTAACTTTACGGACTTTTAAAAATAGAAGGCGATGAGTAAATGTGTGTTGGTATCGGGCGGAGCCGGATTCATCGGCAGCCATGTTACCGTGGAACTTATAGAGGCCGGCTACGATGTCGTCGTGGCTGACGACATGTCCAATTGCGATCTCACCTGTTTTCAGGGAGTCAAGAAAATTACAGGCAAGGAAGATCTTCCTTTTGTCAAGATGACGTTCTGTGACATGGACGCCGTGGACAAGCTGTTCACTGACTATAAAATCGACGCCGTCATCCATTTCGCCGGATTCAAGGCTGTCGGCGAGTCGGTCGCCGAGCCTCTCAAGTATTACAGAAACAACGTCACGAGTTTCATAAATGTCCTTGAGGCCTCCAGAACCCACGGGGGCTGCAACGTGCTGTTCTCGTCTTCAGCCACTGTCTATGGCGAGCCCGAAAAGCTTCCCGTCACCGAAGAGTCTCCCAGACAGAGCGCCACTTCGCCCTACGGCAACACCAAGCAGATTTGCGAGGACATCCTCCGCGATTCAGTCAAGGCCTATCCCGAGATAAAAGGCACGGCTCTCCGCTATTTCAACCCTGTCGGAGCGCATCCGTCCGCACTGATCGGCGAGCTCCCCAGAGGAGTGCCCAACAACCTCGTGCCCTATATAACCCAGACGGCGATCGGCAAGAGAGAATGCCTGAGCATATTCGGCAATGATTATCCCACACCCGACGGAACCTGCCAGCGGGATTACATCGACATCGTCGATCTGGCCAAGGCCCATGTATGCGCGGTCAACAGAATGTTGGACGGCAAGATGGAAAAACCCTATGAGATCTTCAACATCGGCACCGGAAGACCGGTTTCGGTGCTTGAGCTCGTGAAGGCCTATGAAAAGGCCAACCACCTGAAACTCAATTACAAGTTTGCTCCCAGAAGGGCCGGTGACGTGACTGCCATTTGGGCTGACCCGAGTCTGGCCAACGAGAAGCTCGGCTGGAAAGCCACCCGCAGTCTTGAAGATACTCTTGCCGCCGCGTGGGCGTGGGAAAAACACCTCGCCGGAAAATGACGAGGTGAATCGGATATCCTATATGGAGGGGGCTGACCAAAAAGGGCTTTTGGTCAGCCCCTTTGGGCTTCTTAACCCCCGCAGCCTGTCGTCTGCGACCCCTATTAGGGGTATCTCGCGCCTCCGGCGCGGTCCCTGCGGGACTTATTAAAAGGGCTTTTGGTCAGCCCCTTTGGGCTTCTTAACCCCCGCAGCCTGTCGTCT
>CAVGCT010000019.1:0-85656 GCA_963627885.1 bacterium | reverse complement strand
GACCCCTATTAGGGGTATTTCGCACCTCCGGTGCGGTCCCTTCGGGACTTATTAGCCAATACTTTTTGGCCAGCCCCCTTTTGCTACAATGGAAAGAAAGCATTAATTTTGCGAAAAATTTTCGTAGGGGGGTTCTGTCCCAGGTAAAAAAAACAATCAATCTTATGTTAAGCGCAACGGCATATTCGATTCTTCTGTTCGCGTTGGCCATCGCAGCCGGTCTCTGGCTCGGCAAATTCAAGATCAAGGGTGTGACCATAGGCTCCACATGGATCCTCTTCATAGGTATCATTATGGGCCATTTCGGCCTCATTCCCGATGCGGGTGTCCTTTCCTTCATGAAGGACTTCGGCCTCATACTTTTTGTGGTGTCCATCGGTCTGCAGGTCGGTCCCGGTTTCTTTCAGTCATTTAAAAGCGGCGGGCTTAAGCTCAACATGCTTGCTATGCTGCTTGTGCTCATGGCCGTTCTGGCAACATATCTGATACATGTTTTCACAGGCGAGAACCTCATGACCATGGTCGGAGTCATGTCCGGAGCAGTCACCAACACTCCCGGTCTCGGAGCCGCGCAGCAGACGGTGATCGATTCGATGGGGCAGGCCTCCGGCGGAGAATTGTCGGCTTCGCTGGCTTCGGCCTATGCCGTGGCCTATCCCATAGGCGTGCTCGGCGTGCTGGCTCTTCTGATGATTTTCAAGGCGGCTTTCAAGGTGGATCTGGGCAAGGAGCAGGCCGCTCTCGACGCGCTCAATTCCGATGCCGGCGACAACGCCGTCAGGGTCTATTGCGCCGTGTCCAATCCCGCGCTCTATGGCAAGTCGCTCAGGGAGGTGGTTAAGTCCGATCTCATGAACGAGGTCATCATATCACGGCTGCTCAGGGACGGAAAGGAATTCCTGCCCACTCCGGACACCTTGTTTCAGGAAGGTGACCGCCTGCTGGTGGTTACGAGCCATAAAAACATAGACAGGGTCAGATTTGTCTTCGGTCAGGAAGTGCAGATGCATTTCGAGGATTGGACCGAAGGTGAGACCAATCTGGTGTTCAGGCGTCTTTCGGTGACCAACTCAAGGCTCACAGGCAGAAAAATCAGGACTCTTAATTTCAGAATGTTGTACGGAGTGTCCGTCACCAGAGTCATAAGAGCCGGCCTTGAGCTTGTCGCCACTGGCGGGCTTGCCCTTCAGCTCGGTGACGTGATTCAGGTGGTCGGCCCTGAAAAGGGAATCAAAGAGGTGGCCAAAACCGTGGGCAACAAGGTCTCTGTCCTCAACAAGCCCAACATGATCCCCATATTCGCCGGAATTGTGTTCGGAGTCCTTCTCGGATGCATACCCATCGCGATTCCCGGCCTGCCTCAACCCGTCAAGCTCGGCCTTGCCGGCGGACCGCTCGTCGTGTCCATACTCATAGGTTGCTTCGGTCCCCGCTTTGGAGTCACGACCTATACGACCATGAGCGCCAATATGATGCTGCGCGAGATCGGCATATCCATCTTCATGGCGGCAGTGGGTTTGGGTGCCGGACGCAATTTCGTGGCATCCCTCCTCGGAGGCGGCTGGTGGTGGATCCTCTATGGCGCCATAATCACCATCGTTCCCGTGCTGCTCATCGGACTGCTGAGCCGTTACGTGTTCAAGCTGAATTTCTATCAGATCTGCGGACTCGTCTCCGGCGGCACCACTGACCCCGCCGTGCTGGCATTCGCCCAGAACGCATATGGAACGGACTACACGTCGATAAACTATGCCACTGTCTATCCTCTCACGATGTTCCTGAGAGTTCTTGCGGCCCAGGTTCTGGTCCTGTTAGCCATCGCATAACCTTGCCGAGATGATAGAGAAGGTAATAGAAACAGTTAAGGAAGCCTCCGAACTCATGACGTCCGGAGGCTTCGAGATAAAGGAGAAGGACGGAATCGCCAATGTCGTGACCACTTCCGACCTTGCCGTGCAGGAGTTTCTGGTGGACAGACTCTCGAAACTGATTCCAGGTTCCGGGTTCATCTGCGAAGAGGAGGATGTCAATGACATCGGGGAGGAATATGTCTGGATAGTTGATCCCATAGACGGGACCCAGAATTATAGCCGCGGAATCCCCGAGTGCTGCATTTCGGTGGCCCTAGCCAGAAACATGGAGGTCGTGCTCGGCGTGGTGTATTCCCCGGGCAGAGGGTACCTCTTCTCCGCGGAGAAAGGGAAGGGCGCCTTCCTGAACGGGAAAAGCATCCATGTCTCGTCCCGCAGCTTCGAAAACAGCCTTCTGTTCACTGCGGCCAGCACCTACCATAAGGAATGGGCCGGATATTGTTTCGACATAATCAGCGACATCTATTCCGGATGCAACGATCTCAGGCGCAACGGTTCGGCGGCTTTGGAAGTCTGCCTCATGGCGGCGGGCTTCGTGGAGCTCTACTTCGAGATGAGACTCATGCCGTGGGACTATGCGGCGTCGTCGCTGATATTGCGCGAGGCCGGGGGTTATGTCTGCGACTTTGACGGGAACCAGCCTTCTCTGCTCAAGGGGGACATGCTGCTCGCCGCCAATACCAAGTCCTCGCTTGACCGCATTTTTGCGGCCGTGCACCGTCACATGGACCGTTTGCCATATTGAATTAAAGCCAGAACCATATGACCGAAATCATCTCATCCGTCAGCGACGCCCTCTGGGCCTATATTCTGATCGCCTTGCTTCTGGGGGCGGCCCTGTGGTTTACGCTCAGGACCAAGGGAGTGCAGTTCAGGATGATAGGGGAGATGTTCCGGCTGTTGGGAGAGTCCGCTTCCAAACATGACTCCGGCGGAAAACACGTCTCGTCATTCCAGGCGTTCGCCGTCTCGGTGGCCACCAGGGTGGGCACCGGCAATCTGGCCGGAGTGGCTACGGCCATAGCGGTCGGCGGACCCGGCGCGGTGTTCTGGATGTGGGTGGTTGCACTACTGGGTTCATCCACGGCCTTTGTGGAGTCCACTCTCGCACAGCTCTTCAAGAAGAAATCCAAGGATTCCTTCATCGGCGGTCCGGCCTACTATATCCTTCAGGGCCTCAAGAAACCGTGGATGTCCGCTCTTTTCGCCATACTCATATCCCTGACTTTCGGTCTGTCCTATAATTCCATCCAGAGCAATACCGTCTGCAGCGCGCTGAATGTGGCTTTCGGCTTTGATCCGCGGATTGTCGGCATCGGACTGGCGGTCATATCCCTTGCCGTGGTGTTCGGCGGAATACAACGGATCGCCAAGGTCAGCAGCATACTGGTGCCGGTCATGGCGCTGGGTTACCTTGTGCTTGCAGTCTATGTGATCGCCACCCGTGCCGAAATGATTCCAGACGTCTTCAAGCTCATATTCGAGAACGCATTCGGAATCAGACAGATAGCCGGTGGAGGAATCGGAGCTACAATTATGAACGGAGTCAAGCGCGGACTGTTCTCCAACGAGGCCGGCGAAGGATCCGCTCCGAATGTAGCCGCCACCGCCAGCACCAGCCATCCCGTGAAGCAGGGACTGATACAGGCTCTCGGAGTGTTTACGGACACCCTTCTGGTCTGCAGCTGCACTGCCTTCATCATCCTGTTCAGCGGGCTCGACACGACATCCGGACTGAACGGAATCGCCCTCACGCAGGCTTCGCTTGAGGCCGAGATCGGGCCGTTCGGAAAATATTTCGTTGCCGCTGCCATTTTCCTCTTCGCCTACAGCAGCATAATCGGCAACTATTACTACGGTGAGGTGAACATCCGCTTTCTGACCGGGAAGAAATATGTTCTCACCATATACCGCATCTTTTCCGGCGGAGTGGTCGTCGTATTCGGCGCATTCGCCAGCCTCGACCTGGTCTGGAGCATCGGAGATCTGTTCATGGCGCTGATCACCGCCTGCAACCTGGTGGCCATTTCCCTTCTGAGCGGGTATGCTTTCCGTCTGCTGGAAGACTACTGCGCCCAGAAGAAGGCCGGAATCAGAGAGCCGGTTTTCCACCGGTCGCTTTTCCCGGGCCTGCATCTCGACTGCTGGGAGTAGCGTTCTGCAATTTTCCCCCGAACAACCTTCTGTGAATCGGATTTAAACCTCTTAATCGGGGCTACTAAAATTTTTAAGGAAAAAGTGTCAAAAATCAAAACTGCTTGCTATATTAGCGTTTCTGAAGATTCGTTTTAGACTTGGAAAAGCACAGTTTTGAATATAGCGGGGAGTTTGAGTTCGAAGCGGGAGGGTCTCTTCCTTCTCTCGAACTCGTCTATCATTGCTCGGAGGGGGGTGTCCGCGGCCGGAAGGTGATATGGATATGCCATGCCCTCACGGCTAATTCTGACCCGTCCGACTGGTGGCCGCAGCTCGTCGGCCCCGGCAAGCTCATAGACACTGAAAAGTATTTTGTCATATGCGCCAACATGCTCGCTTCGAGCTATGGCTCATCAAGCCCCGCAAGCGTGAATCCGGCCACCGGAAAGCCCTTTTATTTTGATTTCCCCAAGGTTACGGTCCGGGACATAGTCCGGGCCCTTGACATAGTCCGCAGACATGCCGGAGTGGAGACGATAGATCTCATGATCGGCGCCAGCATCGGCGGCTTCCAGGCTATAGAATATTGCGTGATGTATCCAGGCGTGGTCCGCCGGGCCGCGTTCATTGCCACCCTTGCCAGAATAACTCCATGGCTTACGGCCTTCGAGGAGTCCCAGAGGCTGGCGATGGAGGCCGATCCCTCTTTCCGCCGGTGTGAAAGTCCGGAAGGAGGCAAGGCAGGGCTCAAATGCGCCCGCTCCATCGCGCTCCTTTCCTACCGCAGCGAAGACGGGTACAACCGCAAGCAGTTCGAGGCCGATGACGACACCCTTTTCGCCGGCCGCGCCGCTTCCTACCAGAGGCACCAGGGCGACAAGCTTACCGCCCGTTTCGACGCCTATTCCTACTGGTATCTTTCCTATGCGCTGGACAGCCACAACACCGGCCGCGGCAGGGGAGGCCTCAAGGCCGCCCTTTCTTCCATAAAGGCGAGCACGTCGGTGGTGTCGATCGATTCCGACATGATCTTCCCGCCTTACGAGATGGAGGAAATGGCCGGCATGATTCCCGGTGCGGACTACAGAATGATAAGCTCCCATTACGGACATGACGGATTTTTGCTTGAATACGACCAGATTACGGAGATTCTTGCACCAATTTTGAAAGAAATAGACAACGATAATTAAAAATTGCGTTCCGCGCACGCGGGACTGAATACAGAGAAGGAATTTATGCAGGTATTGAAATTCGGAGGTACATCCGTGGCTGACGCCGCGAGCATGTCCCAGTGCGCCGACATCATCGCCGATGCAGTGGCCAGGGACAACTCCATAGTTGTGGTTTCGGCCATAGCCGGCTTCACCGACGCGCTGATCAAGATAGGAAAACTGGCCTCGGAAAAGGACGAGTCCTACAAAGACATACTTGATGAATATAAGGACAGGCACCACAAGATAATCGAAGAGCTCCTGCCCATAGAAAAGCATGAGGAGTCTCTTGAGGCGTGCGACGAGGTCTTTGACTATCTCGGAAGCATTGCTCATGGAGTCTGTCTGCTCGGCGAGCTGAGCAAAACCAGCCTGGATGCCATACAGGGTTGCGGAGAGCTTCTTTCCAGCCGCATCCTCGCCACCAAGATGGCTTCCGTGGGCATCCCAACCAAATGGGCTGACAGCAGGGAGATCATCCGCACGGTCGAGGAGGACGGCAAGAACGTGGTTGATTTCAAGACCACCTATGCCAATGTGGAGAAAATGATCGAGGACAATCCCATCAAGACACTCTTCGTGGCGCCGGGCTTCATCGGGTCCGACTCCAAGGGCAGGATGGTGACACTCGGCCGCGGCGGTTCCGACTATTCCGCTTCCCTCTATGCCGTCGGCAGCAAGGCCAGGGCGCTTGAAACATGGAAAGACGTCCCCGGCATGATGACCGCAGACCCCAAGGTCGTCCCGTCGGCGAGCCTGATAAGGCACATCTCCTACAGGGCCGCTCTGGAGCTGTCCCATTTCGGAGCCAAGGTCATCTATCCTCCGACTATCCAGCCGGTCGTCAAGGAACGCATTCCGATCTATGTGAAATGCACCTTCAATCCTGCGGGCGAGGGCACGGTCATAGAGCAGAATCCCCCCAGAAATTCCAACAACATCATAGGCATATCCAATTCCGACAACATCGCTCTCCTCTCTCTTGAGGGCAGCGGCATGGTCGGAGGTACTGGTTTCTCCTACAGGCTTTTCCAGACCCTCAGCGAGAACGACATCAGCATCATACTCATCACTCAGGCGTCTTCGGTCAACACCATGTGCGTGGCCGTGTCCGAGAAAGACGCCGCCAAGGCCAAGGAGGCCGTTGACAGATGCTTCGCCTATGAGATATCCCTCGGCAAGCTGAATTCCCTGAAGGTGGAGACCGGCTATTCCATAGTCTGCCTCGTGGGCAACGACATGCTGGGCCATGAAGGCACCACCGGCAGGATGATGGCCGCGCTCGGTAGAAGAAGCATAGCCGTGAGGGCCGTCGCCCAGGGCTCCACCGAGAGGAACATCTCCGTGATTGTGTCCTCCGACGAGGTCCGTCCCGCCATCAGATATATCCACAATGAATTCTTCGAGAAGTCCAGGTACAAGGACATCAATCTGTTCATAGCCGGTTACGGCACCGTCGGACAGGCCTTCCTGGACATTCTTGCCAAGAACCGCGACGCCATCGCCGAGCGCACCGGAAAGAAGCTGCATCTGGCGGGCCTTTCCAACAGCCGCAAGTACATCTTCAACAAGGAGGGCTTGAGCCTCAATGACATTGACGCCCAGCTGGCGGCGGGAAAGAGCGCCGCCGACGAGGCCTTCTTCGAGGTCCTCGCGGAGACTTCCCTTCAGAACTCGGTATTTGTGGACTGCACCGCCAGTTCGGACATCTCCTACAAGTACATCAACCTTTTCGAGAACGGCTACTCGGTGGTCGCCAGCAACAAGATCACCTTTGCCGCTCCCTACAAGCAGTACAAGGCTCTCAAGACCGCGGCATTGGCCAACGGGAGGTCCCTCAGGTATGAGACCACCGTGGGCGCCGCGCTTCCCATACTTGAATCCATCTCCAGAAGCGTGAATTCCGGAGACGGGATAGTCAGGATCGAGGCTGTGCTCTCCGGCACTCTGAACTATATCTTCTCCACCTACCGCGGCGGAGATGACGGCAAGACCTTCTGCGACGTGGTGCGCTATGCCAAGGAGGCCGGATATTCAGAGCCGGATCCCAGGCTTGACCTCAGCGGCCGTGACGTTCTGAGAAAGCTTCTGATACTCAGCCGTGAAGCGGGTGCGGCCATAGACGAGGCCGATGTGGACATAGATCCGGTGCTCGGCCCCGAATTTTTCAAGGGCAAGGTCCCCGAGTTCTTCGAGAAGCTCGCCGCCTCCGAGGAGAGATTCGCCGCCTCCTATCATGAGGCCGCTTCCAATGGATTGAGGCAGAGATTCATCGCGTCCCTCGTGAAGACCCCCGACGGCTACAAGGCGTCCATGGGCCTGAAGTCCATAGGACCCGAGCATCCGCTGTTCAATCTTGAGGGGACCAACAATTCCGCCATCATCACCACTGAATTCTATCCCTCTCCGCTTGTGGTGCAGGGGGCCGGAGCCGGGGCCTATCAGACGGCCAGCGGCGTGCTGAACGACATCCTGATATAGGGCGGGCATAATAGAGAAATATTTGAGGTAGTAATAAGTAAGACAGTAAAATGAAAGTAGCAGTAGTTGGAGTGACCGGTCTGGTGGGTGCCAGAATGATGGAGGTCCTCGCGGAAAGACATTTTCCGGTCAGCGAATTTTATCCGGTCGCCTCTGAGCGTTCGGTTGGAAAGAAAGTCACTTTTGACGGAAAGGAATATACGGTCATGAGCGCCGATGACGCCATCGCCGCCCGTCCCGATCTGGCCATATTCTCGGCCGGAGCGGGCGCGTCCAGAGAGCTGGCCCCTAAATTCGCCGAAGTGGGCTGCCGCGTGGTGGACAACTCTTCCTGCTGGAGACAGGACCCCACCAAAAAGCTGGTGGTCCCCGAAGTCAACGGGGATGTCCTTTCGGCCGGCGATTACATAATCGCCAACCCCAACTGTTCCACGATCCAGATGCTTCTTCCTGTCGCTCCTCTCCACAGGCTCTATGGTGTCAGGAGGATAGTGGTCTCCACCTATCAGTCCGTCACCGGCGCCGGCAGCAAGGCCGTATATCAGATGGAGCAGGAAAGAAGCGGAAAGAAATGGGGCGAATACAAGGCGAAGTTCCCCTATCCGATCGACGAGAACATAATTCCCCACATCGATGTGTTCCTGGAGAACGGCTACACCAAGGAAGAGGAGAAGATGGTCAACGAGACCCACAAGATTCTTAATGACCAGAGCGTGGCCGTCAGTCCTACATGTGCGCGCGTTCCTGTGCTCGGAGGCCATTCCGAATCCATAAATCTTGAGTTCGAGAAAGATTTCGCTTCGCTTGACGACATCAGGTCGATCTGGAAAAACTCCCCCGGAGTGACCGTGCAGGACGATCCGGCGGCCAACGTGTATCCCATGCCCATCAACGCGCTCGGCAAGGACGATGTGTTTGTCGGACGCCTGAGGAGGGACACTACCGTCAAGTCCGGCATAAACTTCTGGTGCGTTTCCGACAACATCCGCAAGGGTGCCGCCACCAATGCCGTGCAGATAGCCGAAGTCCTGATCGACAAGGGCATACTTCCGAGGTATTAGAAAAGCACAAAAATCTCGCAATATGAAAAGAATTACAATCAGGGACGTCGCCAGAGAAGCGGGAGTGTCGGTCACTCTTGTTTCTTTCGTGATGAACGCAAGGCGCGGGCCGGACGGAAAACTTGACTGCCCCGTCAACCACAACACCGCCCAGAGGGTGCTCGAGGTCGCAAGCCGGCTCGGCTACAGAAGAAACTATGCCGCCGCTTCGCTGAGGAGCGGAAGGTCGCACACCATAGCCGTCATCCCCAACGACATTTCCAACAAATTCTTCGCAGGCATTTCCCGCTGCATCGAGGAAGAGGCCAACAAGGCCGGTTACACCGTGTTCTTCGCGAGCTCCGAAGAAAGCCCCGAGAAGCTGGCAAGCGTCGTTGACGCCGTGCTCGCCCACAATGTGGACGGACTCATAGTGGCCCCCTGCACCAACGGTGAGTCGGCTCTCTCCCATGCCACCGACTCCAAGATTCCCGTCGTGCTGCTTGACAGAGACATCGAGAACATAGATTTTGTGGGAAAAGTGCTTCTCGATGACGTGGCCGCCGGTCATATGGCCACCCAGACGATGATCGACAACGGCTACAAGAAGGTCGAGATGATTTCCTATACCCTCGGTATATCCAGCTTCTCCGAGAGGGAGAACGGCTATCGCAAGGCCATGATGGACAATGACCTCTATGACAGCGTCAAGGTCCATTACACAACCTATGGAACCGCTTCCGATGACGTGGAGGAGATCGTGAAAGACGCGGTGTCCAGAGGCGTCCAGGGTCTGTTCCTTCCCACCTATTCCCTTTCGGCCCAGGTGCTCGCCTCCATGAAGAAGCTCGGACTCAGGACTCCCCAGGATCTTGCCATAGTCGGCTTCGACGAGAGCGACATCTACAGCCTCTATCCTACCACCGTCTCACATATCGTGCAGCCTCTGCGCGAGCTGGGCGAGAAGTCGGTGAGCCTGCTGCTTGACATGATCGGCGGCGCCGCTCCCCAGAAGATCGTTCTCAAGCCTTCCCTTGCGACCGGCGGTTCCACGGAAAGACTTTCCGATAACAAATAACAGAAGAATTATGGAAAACGACGTTAAAGTACTGAACCACGCTGCGGACAACATCCGCATTCTTGCCGCTTCCATGGTCGAAAAAGCCAAGTCCGGACATCCCGGCGGCGCCATGGGCGGAGCCGATTTCATCAATGTGCTCTACTCCGAGTTCCTCCGTTACGATCCGGAGCATCCCGAATGGGAGGGTCGTGACCGTTTCTTCCTCGACCCCGGACATATGGCTCCCATGCTTTATGCCCAGCTGTCGCTGATCGGCAAATTCTCCATCGACGAGCTCAAGATGCTCCGCCAGTGGGGATCTCCGACCCATGGTCATCCCGAGCTCAATGTCGCCCGCGGAATAGAGAACACCTCCGGACCTCTGGGTCAGGGACACGTGTTCGCCGTGGGAGCCGCAATCGCCGCCAAGTTCCTGGCCGCAAGGACCGGCAACCCGACATTCTCCGAGGAAACTGTCTATGCCTACATCTCCGACGGAGGAGTGCAGGAGGAAATCTCCCAGGGAGCCGGCCGCCTGGCCGGAAAGTTGGGCCTGGACAACCTGGTGATGTTCTATGACTCCAACGACATTCAGCTTTCCACCGAGTGCGCCGAGGTGACCGGCGAAGATACCGCCATGAAATACCGCTCATGGGGATGGAACACCATAGAGATAAACGGCAACGACGCTTCCGCCATACGCGCCGCCCTCAAGGAGGCTCAGGCGGAGAAGGAGCGTCCCACTCTCATCATAGGCAAGACCGTGATGGGCAAGGGCGCCGTCAAGGCCGACGGCTCGTCCTATGAGCACAACTGCAAGACCCACGGTTCTCCTCTCGGAGACGGGGCCTATGCCAACACCGTCAAAAATCTCGGCGGAGATCCTGAAAATCCCTTCGTGATCTTCGATGACGTAAAGGCTCTCTATTCCGCCCGCCGCGCCGAACTTTTTGGCATATGCGCCAAGAGGCACGCCGAGGAGAAGAAATGGGCCGAGGCCAATCCCGACAAGGCCGCCAAACTCAAGAGCTGGCTTTCCGGCGAAGCTCCCAAAGTGGACTGGACCAAGGTGGCTCAGAAAGAGAACGACGCCACCAGAAGCGCTTCCGCCACGGTTCTCGGAGTTCTCGCGGAGCAGGTTGAGAATATGGTCTGCTCGTCCGCCGACCTGTCCAATTCCGACAAGACCGACGGATTTCTCAAGAAGACCCGCGCGTTTGCCAAGGGTGACTTCGGCGGCGCCTTCCTTCAGGCCGGAGTGTCCGAGCTTACGATGGCTTGCTGCTGCATAGGCATGGCCCTGCACGGCGGCGTCATTCCCGCCTGCGCGACCTTCTTCGTGTTCTCCGACTACATGAAGCCCGCCATCCGCATGGCCGCTCTCATGAAGCTCCCCGTGAAGTTCATCTGGACCCATGACGCATTCCGCGTGGGCGAGGACGGCCCCACCCATGAGCCTGTGGAGCAGGAGGCCCAGATACGTCTGATGGAGAAGCTCAAGACCCATGACGGACACAATTCCATGCTCGTGCTGCGCCCCGCCGATTCCTATGAGACCACCGTCTGCTGGAAGATGGCCATGGAGAACACCCAGTCTCCCACCGGACTCATCTTCTCCCGCCAGAACATTGTGACCCTTCCCGCCGGTACCGACTACGAGATGGCTTCCAAAGGCGCCTATGTGGTTGCCGGCGCTGACAGCGATCCAGATGTGGTCATGGTAGCTTCCGGTTCTGAGGTGTCCACTCTGGCCGCCGGCGCCGAACTTCTCCGCCGGGACGGAATTCGCGTGCGTGTGGTGAGCGTTCCCTCCGAGGGGCTTTTCCGCAGCCAGAGCAAGGAATATCAGGAGTCTGTCCTGCCTTCCGGCAAAAAGATTTTCGGACTCACGGCCGGACTTCCCTGCACGCTTGAAGGCCTTGTGGGCCCCTGCGGGAAGGTGTTCGGTCTCGAGACCTTCGGCTATTCGGCTCCCTACAAGGTTCTTGACGAGAAACTCGGTTTCACGGCCGAGAATGTCTATAACCAGGTGAAGTCGATGTTTTGACGGAAACTGAAATCATATCTCTGATAGGGGAGGGCGGATTAGAGAAAGCTTTCGGTGCCATTGTGGACACCTACAGTGAAAAGCTTTACTGGCATGTCCGCCACATGGTCGGGTCCCATGAGGATGCCGATGACCTCATGCAGGAGATATTCATAAAAGTATGGACCGCGCTGCCCTCTTTCAAGGGGGAAGCGCGGCTTTATACTTGGCTCTGGAGGATAGCCACCAATGAATCTCTGAATTTTCTGCGCCGCCGGAGGCTCCGCTCGGCTCTCAGTTTCAAGAGTCTGTCAGCGGGCGATGACGTGTGCGCCAGAGATCCGTATTTCAACGGTGACGAGGCTCAGGCACTGCTGATGAAGGCGGTGTCCGGTCTTCCCCCCAAGCAGAAGGCCGTTTTTCTGATGAGGTATTACAGCGAGATGAAATATGAGGACATCTCCGAGATCCTCAAGACTTCCGTGGGGTCACTGAAAGCGTCCTATCACATAGCCGAGCAGAAAATCAGGGCCGAACTTCAAAAAAAATAAGTTTTCTTTTTTACTTTTGAGACAGACCGGTGTCTAATAGTTGTTTTTAAAAGCGTTTTTCCGGATTATGAAGGCTGACGAAAGCAGGAAAAATATCTACGGAGTTCCTCCGGGCTATTTTGACTCCCTCAGGACCAGGCTCCACCGCATTCCTCTTGAAGGCGGGGAGGAAGTGGAGGAGGTCACCGCATGGACCCAGATCCGGCCGCTTATGGCCCTGGCCGCTTCCATGGCTGTGCTTTTCGTCTGCGGAACTTTTGTCCTGAAGTTCTCTTCCTCCGGAACCGGCAGTCCATCCGGTGAGAGCGACTATATGGAATACGCCTATATGATCACGCCCAATACGGACCCCTATGCGATATACAGCGGGGCTCCTTCCGTGATCTCCGACGCGTCAACCACCAGTGAGGATATCATCAATTATCTGATAGAGACCGGTGTTTCGCTTGAGCAGATTTCTTATGCGAACCAGTATTATGAATAAGTTGGTTTCATGTCTTGTGGCGGTGTTTTCCGCATCGCTGCTTTTTTCCGCATCGCTACCGGCCGCAGGGCCAGGAGACGGGGATTCTTCCGACAGAAATAATGAAAGACGGGAGTGGTATGAAAGGATGAGGGCCGAGAAGATCGCATTCTTCACGGCCGAGATGGGACTCACTCCGTCAGAGGCCGAGAAGTTCTGGCCGGTCTATAATCAGATAGAGCGGGAACAGCGGGATTTGTTCCGCAAGGTGGGGGAGTCTTATTACGCGCTTGAGAAGGCTCTTGACAGGGACGCTTCCGAGAAGGAGATAGAGGGCAAGATGAACGCCTATATCAATGCCGTCAAAGCCAGAAACGATTCCGAGACTTCGCAGATCGCCCGATATTCAGGGATAATATCCAAGGAGAAGATCGCAAAGATGTTGGTTGCGGAGGAAAAATTCAGGAGGCAGCAGATTACGCGTCTTCCCGGGCCTTCGGACAAATGATCCGGGACTATGTCCACAGATAGAAGTCTTTCATCAGGGCTCTGTACTCCGGAGTGTATTCGCCGACGCTTTTTTTGTATTTAATTATATTCTTCACCGGACGTCCTTCCGCATCTGCGGAGGGACGTCTTTTCATCTGGAACACAATCCTGTATGGGGCTTTCTTTTCCGAAGCGCACACATACAGCAGTCTTTCGGGGAACAGGCCGAACGATGCGGCATATCTGAGAACATCCTTCTCGCAGGATGAGGGCAGGATCATGGCCAGAGTTCCGTCTTCGCTCAGATGCTGTGAGGCATATGCCGTCAGCGTCCGGTAGGACATCGCCTGTCCTTGGGCGCATATTGCGGCGTCCTCCGGTCCGGACATAACGGCGTGGCGTGCGAGATTTTTCCGTCCGTCCGGGTTGGAGAGGGAGTCGTCGTAGTATGGAGGATTGGAAATTATCAGGTCATAGATCCCCGGACACTTCTGGAGGGGGATGTTTTCCGCAATCAGGCGGCCGGCCCACGGCGAGGCGGCGAAGTTTTCCGCGGCCTCTTCTGCTGAGGGGGCGTCCATGTCTATGCCCGTGATGCTGAAATTCCTGACCTTTCCTTCAAGACGCTGGGCAACCATAAGAGCTATCACGCCTGTTCCGGTGCCGGCGTCCAGCACCCGGAATCCTTCCGTCGGGTTCAGTCCCACGGCCGCGCCCAGCAGGACGCCGTCCGTATTGACTTTCATCGCCGAGCGTTCGTTTTTCAGGGAAAACCGCTTGAAGTGGAAGTACGGCCCGGGCATGTCGCTATGCTTCAATCATTCCGTCCTTTATGTGTACAATCCGGTCGCACATTCCGGCCAGCTCCGGGTCGTGGGTCACGATCACGAAAGTCTGCCCGAGGGATTCCCGCAGGGAGAATATCAGCCGGTGGATTTCTCCTTTCGTGACGCTGTCCAGATTGCCCGTAGGTTCGTCGGCAAAGATCACCGCAGGCGAGTTGATCAGGGCCCTGGCGATCGCCACTCTCTGCTGCTCGCCTCCCGACAGCTCTCCGGGCTTATGTTTCATCCTTTCGGCGAGTCCCATGTCCACGAGCAGTTTTTCAGCGGACGCATCGGCGTCTTTTGCCGTACGCCCTGCGATAAAGGCCGGAATCATCACGTTTTCGATAGCGGTGAATTCGGGGAGCAGGTGGTGGGACTGGAATACAAATCCGATCTTTTTGTTTCTGAAGGACGATACGCCGCGGCTTCCCAGAGAGAGCGCGTCTGTGCCGTCTATCTCAAGCGTACCTCCGTCTGGTGTGGAAAGTGTGCCGAGTATCTGGAGCAGAGTGGATTTTCCCGCTCCGGATGCCCCCATTATGGAAACTACTTCTCCTTTTTCCGCATGGAAGTCAATTCCTTTCAAGACCGCGAGGTCTCCGAAGCTTTTCGTTATCCCCTTCGCCCGGACTATGGTTGTCTGTGTCATTGAACAAAAATAGCTGAATTTTTCGGAAATCATCCTATCTTTGCAGTCCTGTTGTTTCGGGGTGTGGCGCAGTTGGCTAGCGCATCTGGTTTGGGACCAGAGGGTCCCGTGTTCGAGTCACGGTACCCCGACGGAAAGGGGTTGCCCCGCAATCCGGTTTTTACAGAGTGAGAGGCGGGCCACCTTGCCCAGAAGGGCCTGTGATGGGGGATGGCGTGCTTAAGGGCACTTTTGAAGGGCCTCTTGAGCAAGGGATAGTGGCACTGAAGTGCGTAGAAGGCCCTATGCCCTGCGCTCATTCTGTAAAAAATCGAGGATTCAAGAAATATTGGCGAGCTGCCGGAGTCGGGACTACTGATCGAGGGAAACGCTTTCGATTCTGATCCGGAAAGTTCCGGAAGGGGCGTTGACGTCCACCGTGTCACCCGCTTTCCTGCCCATCAGGGCCATGCCTATGGGCGATTTGCAGGAAATTTTTCCGTTGCCGAGATCCATCTCGTGGGGGCTGACCACCGTGAAGCACATCCTGACATCGGTCGAAAGGTTGGTGAAGGTCACCTTGCTGAGCAGAGTGATCTGGTCCTTGGGCAGGGCGGAGGGGTCGATCACCCTTGAATAGCGCAGCAGCTTCTGCAGAAAACGGATCCTGCTGATTGTCTTGCCCTGCGCCCTTCTGGCCGAACGGTATTCGAAATTCTCGCTCAGGTCGCCCTGCGCCCGCGCTTCAGAGAGATCTTCCCTGATCTTCGGGTATTCTTCGTTTATGAGAAACTCCAGTTCTGCGACTATCTGGTCGTGGCGTTCTTTTGACAGATATTCCATTTCAATACGGCTCTGATTGCATGCCGTTCACTAAGATAGTGAATTTTTACCCATGTTGTCCGCACGCCGGACGCGGGCGTTATGGAACGGGGTCATAGCCGCTGCCTCCCCATGGATGGCAGCGCAGAATGCGGCGCACGCTGAGATACATCCCTTTGAAGGGGCCCCATTTGCGGAAAGCCTGAAGGGCATATTCGGAGCAGGTGGGGGTGAACCGGCAACTGGCCGGAGTGTACGGCGATATGCAGACCTTGTAGAACTTGATCAGCAGCACGAAAGGGGCGATGACTGCCTTTTTCAGAAATTCTTTCGCGCTCATGACTCTCTGATGGACACAAGGATGCTCTCCACTATGGCTGCGATCCGCTCATAAGGCAGGACCTCCTTGGTGGAATAGACGAAAAGGATATCGGTGCCTCCGCCTTCCAGCAGGCCTTTGCGGGTGCGGTAGGCCTCCCTGATGCGGCGCTTGAGAAGATTGCGCTTCACCGCTCTGCGGAAAAATTTCTTGGACACCGAAATCAGAATCCGGTTCACGCCCTCGCCGGTCCCCTTGCGGACACAATATTTCATTTCGCCCGCAGGGAAAAAACGCCCCTTTGAGAGAAGGGCGTCAATGTCGGACTTTGAATGAAGTCTCTCGCGTTTTGGAAGAGTGTTCCCCATGGAGGAGCGCTATTCTTTGCCGGACTTTTCCAGATAGAGTGCCAGAGCTCTGGCCACCGAGGGAGCCTCCGGGGTGGGAGCCTGGATGGCTATGGGGTAGCCGTTGTCCTCCATGGCCTTCACTATCCCATGGCCGAAGGTGACGAACTTGATCTCTTCGGGCTTGAACTCCTTGAAGTTCTCCTGAAGAGAAGTCAGGTCGGCGGGATTATAGACCACCACCACATCATAGGAGTGGATGTCCACGTCGCTGAGGTCCTGCGAGACCGGTTTTACGAAATTGGCGATGGTGAACTCTAGTCCTGCCGAGGAGAACGCCCTGGTCATGGAGTCGTTGCTCGTCGCCGCATTGGTGGTGATGAGGAACTTTTCGTCCTTATGCTTGGACCCGATCTGGGCCACTATCGAGTCCGGAGTCCCGGTGCCGAAGAAAATTTTTCTCTTGCGGAAGACTATGTGCTTCTGCAGATACAGGGCGACAGCCTCCGTGCTGCAGAAATACTTCATGGTCTCGGGGATCTTGATCCTGAGCTCGTCACAAAGCCGGAAAAATGCGTCTATGGTGTGTCTGGCCGAAAAAACGACGGCCGTATAATCCAAAATAGCCAGCCTCTGCGCCCTGAATTCCCTGGAAGACAGAGGCTCGATGAGAAAGAACGGACGGAAGTCAATCTGCACCCCGTATTTTTCTCTGAGAGCCGTGTATGGAGTCTGGTCCATCGGAGCGGTCTGCGAGATGATGATCTTATTTACCTTCATATCAAACAGCTTCTAAAAAAGAACAGCTGCGGCAACAAGTATGCCCGCCGGAATCAATTCAAGCGTGCAAAGGTACAAAAAAGCTTTCAACGGATTGCAGAAAGAAAACAATATTTCGGATTTGCGCAGGATAAAGACGACGGCCGTCACCACCGTCTCGTTCAGGAACGTCATCCTTAGAGACTCCGGATCCGAGCCGATCATGTCGCCGATCCACAGGGTCATGCCAGTCACGACGCTCAGGATGGTGATGAAGTTGTCAAACAGCCCGAAAGACGCTCTGTGTGCCTCTCTGTTGCCGGATCTGCGCTCCAGTGCGGCTGATGCGGCGCGGCGGGCAAGGGAATACAGCGTAAGGCATCCCAAAGTCGCAAGCGTCGCCGCGGCGCCATCGAGGCCGAATGAAAGAAATCCGAGCCTCGCAGCCATAAGGCAGAAAAAGAACTTTGCGGCCAGCGCGGCCATGTTCCGCTCCTGCCGCAGATGCAGGTTGTCTTCGGTCTCGATCAAGGTCTTGTCTCTGGTCAGCCCCCGGAGGAGATACGGCGCGATCTCCACCAGATCCCTGATCTGGAACATGGCGAAGACGGCCGCTCCCGACATCAGTATGCAGTTGAACGGCACAGCGCTCCAGTCCGACGGAACAGGTCCCATGTCAGTTTCCTCTTTTTGCCTTGTACCCCATTCCCCGGAGCAGCTCCGTGACCTTGTCGCGGAAATCGCCCTGGACGGTGATCTCTCCGTCTTTGGCGGAGCCTCCCACGCCGCACTTGACCTTCAGCAGCCTGCCCAGTTCACGGAGATCTTCCTCTTTTCCGGAGAAACCGCTCACCAGAGTCACCTGCTTCCCGCCGCGGCCCTTTCTGTCGATGGTTACGGTGAGTTTCTGTTCCCCGGGGGGAAGCGTTTCCTTCTCCTCGGGGGTGCCTTCGTCATATTGAAAATCAGAGTTGGTGGAATACACCACACCGAGCCTTTTTTTCCAGTCGTTATCAACCATGGTAAGAAATTCGGGTTATGAGCAAGTCTTTGCAAAGATAGCGATTCTTGTATATCTTTGTCTGAATGTCCGCGTATGCGGAATCATGGCTCCAAAAACAGCTGTTTCGAAATGGAAGAGAAGAAATTCAATCTGTGGAACAGGATATGCGCGGGTCTTGTGCTGCTGATTTCAGTGTTCACATACCTTTCCACAATAGAGCCGACGGCCTCATTCTGGGACTGCGGCGAGTTCATAGCATCCTCATACAAGCTTGAGGTGGGGCATCCGCCGGGGAACCCCGTATTTCAGCTCATCGCCCGTTTCTTCACAATGTTCACCGACGGCGCGCATGCCGCGGTGGCCGTGAATGCCATGAGCGCCCTGTGCTCGGCCCTGACCATTTTCTTTCTCTATCTGACCATAGTGTTCTTCGCCAAGAGGCTGGTGAAAGCCGGCGAAGACGGAAGATATGCTCCCGCAGGGGCCGTGGCGATATTCGGCAGCGGAGTGGTGGGCGCCCTTGTCTACTGCTTCTCGGACACCTTCTGGTTTTCCGCCGTGGAAGCGGAGGTCTATGCCATGTCATCGCTCTTCACGGCCATGGTCGTGTGGGCCATGACCAGGTGGTATGACTGTGCGGACTCGCCCTATGCCAACCGCTGGATAGTGCTGATATCCTTTCTGATGGGCCTGTCCATCGGTGTGCATCTTCTCAACCTGCTGGCCATACCGGCCCTTGTTTTCTTGTATTACTACAGGCGCAGACCCGAAGGCGGCTACACCTTCTGGCAGTGCGTCGGCATGATGGCCCTCTCCGCCCTCATTCTGGGAGTGATACTGTTCTTCCTCATTCCCGATCTGCCCAAGATGGCGGCTTATGTGGACATCTTCTTCGTGAATATCCTCGGCCTGCCGGTCAACAGCGGCACCGCTTTCTTCCTGGCCGCCCTGCTTGTCGCCGGATTCTGGGGAACCTCCGCCCTTTACAAGGCGCGCAAAGTGCTCTGGACCACCATGACCCTGTGCCTCACCTCCATAGTCGTGGGGTTCTCGCTGTTCAGCATAGTGATAATCCGTTCGTCGGTGATGACTCCCACCAACGAGAATCAGCCCGACAACGCCTTCGCGCTGGTGCGCTACCTCTCCCGCGAGCAGTATGGGTCCACGCCGCTGCTCTATGGACAGTATTTCGGCGCGCCCTACGGCGAGCTCTATACCGTGGACTATTGGACCCTCGTTGACGGCAAGTACAAGAAGGTCAAGGGTCCGGTCGACGCGAAATACGCCCCCGAGGGCAAGATGCTCTTCCCCAGAATGTGGGCCAGCACCGACGAGAAATATATTCCGTTCTACCAGTCCTACATGGACGGCAAGGGCCACACGGTTCCCGGAGCCGACTACAAGAAGCCCACCTTCGGCGCCAACATGAAATTCTTCTTCGACTTCCAGCTCAACTGGATGTATTGGAGATACTTCATGTGGAATTTTGCCGGAAGGCAGAACGACATCCATTCCCCCAGTCCCGGCGACTTGTTCTACGGCAACTGGGAATGTGGCATCGGCTTCATCGACAGGGCCCGTCTGGGCGACCAGCGCGACGCCCCGGCCATACTGTCCCACAACAAGGGCAAGAACCATTACTATCTGCTCCCCCTCCTGCTCGGACTGCTGGGACTCTTCTTCCAGTTTGACAGGGACAAGCGCGGCTGCTGGGTGACCTTCCTGCTGTTCTTCATGACGGGCATAGCCATAGTCATATATCTCAACCAGCCGCCCTATCAGGTGCGTGAGCGGGATTATGCCTATGCGGGATCGTTCTATGCATTCGCGATATGGACGGGTCTGGCCGTAGCCGCGATAGCCGAATGGCTCGGGTCCGCGATCAAGAAGCCCGCCTCGGCGGCCATGAACGCCGCCGTCGGCGCGGTGTGCCTGTTCGTGCCCGCTCTCATGGCCGCCCAGAACTGGGACGACCACGACAGAAGCAACAGGAGAACCGCGGTGGAGATGGCCTCCAACTATCTCAGCGGGGTCGGTGAACAGGGAATGCTCATCACCCACGGAGACAATGACACTTTCCCGCTCTGGTATGCGCAGGAAGTGGAGGGTGTCCGCACCGATGTCAGGGTGGTCAACACCTCCCTGCTCGGCACCGACTGGTATATACACCAGATGAGGTACGCCATCAACGATTCCCGCCCTCTGGATCTCAAGGTCCCCGACACCCAGTATCTCTCCGGAACCAACGACCTTGTCAGGATCTATGACACCAGGAACAAGGTGATCCCCCTGTCCGAGGTCATGGCCATATTCCGCCATCCGGACGCCAAGGTTCTTCTCGATGACGGAAGCAAGGTGGACTACATAGTGTCGCGCAGGTTCAGCATACCGGTGAACAAGGAAAATGTCCTCAAATACGGCATTCTTCCCCGGGAATATGCGGACTCCATTCCGGACGAGATAGTGCTCACCATTCCCAAGGACAAGAACTATCTCACCAAGGGCGAACTCTTCATGCTGGATATTCTGGACGGCTATCAGTGGGACCGGCCCATAAACATGCTCAGCCAGGGCGGTGATCTCAACATGGGCATAAAGGACTATCTCATGTACGAGGGCCTTTCCAGCAGATTCGTGCCCATACGGAATACCATCAGCTCCGAGAAGGGCGTCGGCAAGTGCGATGTGGACAGGCTGGTGCACCTGATCAATGATGTCTATTCATGGGACGCACTGAAGAGGACCGACTACTATGTGGACTACCAGAACTATTACACCTTCCTGGGCGTGCTGCCGCAGAGGAACCTGTTCCTGACCACGGCGCAGGAGCTGATGAAGCGGGGCCGCAATGAGGAGGCGCTGGGCATGCTTGACAGGGCTATGGAAAGTGTTCCTGCGGAGACTTTCCCGCTTGAGTCCATATGCTTCGGCTTCTACCGCAATGATGTGGACGTGATCAACATCATAGAGACCTATTACAAGCTGGGTGCGGACGAGAAGGGCCTTGCTCTGGCGTCGAGCTATTCCGAGCAGCTGCTCACCACGATCAACTTCTATCTCGAGTTCTATGAGTATGCCGCCAACGAGCTGGAGCTTTGCGTAAACTGTCTCTACTATCTCTCCGACACGCTCAAGATCTATGGCGCCGAGGATCTCGGAAACAAGCTGATGGATGCTCTGTCGTCTATGGTGAAACTGTATGGCGGCAGTGTGGAATAAGTAGTCTTATCTTTTCAGCCGTATCACTATGCTCAGGGGCAATACCTTGCCATAGCGGTCGGTCAATGCGAGTTCTCCGCTGCCGATTTCGGCGGCGGAGTTTTTCGATATTCCGAAGGCCTCTCTCACGAGCGTCTCGCCCAGGGCGGCGGAATAGCCGTTGGAATAGAGGTTCAGAACCATGAAGCTGTCTTTTGGGGCAAGAATGCCGGAGACGGTCTTGAGCATGTCGAACAGGCACTCGTCAAGCTTCCACTTTTCTCCGTCGGGGCCGTGCCCATAGGCGGGCGGGTCCAGAATTATGCCCTGATAGGTGTTGCCGCGGCGCTGCTCCCTGCGGGCGAACTTCATCGCGTCTTCCACGACCCAGCGGATGCCGTCCATCCCGCTGCGCTCCATGTTCTCCCGGGCCCATGTCACGACTTGCCTGACGGAGTCGAGATGGGTCACTTCGGCTCCGGCGGCCTTCGCGGCCAGAGACGCGGCCCCGGTGTAGGCGAACAGGTTGAGCACCTTGGGAACCGGAGCGCCTTCTTCGCGGGCCTTGGCGACCAGGGCGCGGGTGTTGGCGTGGATATAATCCCAGTTGGGAGCCTGTTCGGGGAACACCCCCACGTGCTTGAAGGAAGTCAGACCGAGACGGAGCGAAAAATCCGGCTTCCCGGCCCCGCCGTAGCGGATGAACCAGCGGTCGTTCATCTTTCCGAGCATGTCCCAGGTTCCGCTGTCTTCCTTCCCGGCCTTGCCGAAGCCCGCCCCCGGACGGAAGCGCACCTGCGCGGCGCTGTTCCACTGCGCTTCGCTCATGCTCTTGTCCCACAGAGCCTTGGGCTCGGGACGGATGAGGGTGTATGCGCCGAACCTTTCGAGTTTCTCGAAACCGCCGCAGTCCAGAAGTTCGTAGTCTTTCCAGCCGGAAGGGTACTCAACAGCCATTTGTTTTCGGAATTTTTCACGCAAAGGTAAGGTTAAACCGACAAAATCAAAAACGCGTGTCCAAAAGACTCAAGAAACCGTGGAAATGACTAACTTTGCACCCTTGAGAAAGTTTAAATTTTTTGATATATGCAACAGCACATTGACAGCTACGACTTCAAGGGCAAGAAAGCCATTATCAGAGTCGATTTCAACGTCCCTCTCGACGAGAACTTCAACATTACGGATGACACCCGTATACGCCGTGCCATGCCCACCCTCAAGAAAGTTCTTTCCGAGGGCGGTTCTCTCATCATCATGTCACATCTCGGAAGACCCAAGAAAGTGGATCCTAAATATTCCCTCAAGCATATTGTCGCCCATGTGTCCGAGTGCCTCGGCGTGGACGTGAAATTTGCCGACGACTGCATGAAGGCCGACGCTCAGGTGGCGGCTCTCAAGCCCGGCGAGGCCCTTCTGCTTGAGAACCTCCGCTTCTATGCCGAAGAGGAAGGCAAGCCCAGAGGACTTGCTGAGGATGCGTCCGACGAGGAGAAGGCTGTCGCAAAGGCCGCCGTCAAGGCAAGCCAGAAGGAGTTTGTCAAGAAGCTGGCGTCCTATGCCGACTGCTACATCAACGACGCATTCGGAACAGCGCACCGCGCACATGCCTCCACGGCTCTGATAGCCAAGTATTTCCCTAACGACAAGATGTTCGGCTACCTGATGGAGGGTGAAGTCAAGGCCATCGATAACGTCCTCAAGAACGCACGCCGTCCCTTCACCGCCATTATCGGAGGGTCCAAAGTTTCCTCCAAGCTCGCGGTTCTCAAGAATCTGCTCGGCAAGGTGGACAACCTCATCATCGGCGGCGGAATGGGCTACACCTTCATCAAGGCCCAGGGCGGCCACATCGGAAACTCTCTCCATGAGGACGAACTTATTCCCGATGCCCTCGAGATCATCAGGGAGGCCAAGGAGAAGGGCGTGAATCTCTGCCTGTCAGTCGCAACCGTATGCGCTCAGGAATTCAGCAATGACGCTCCCCGCAAAGTGTATCCCATCAACGAAATTCCTGACGGATGGGAGGGAATGGACGCTTCCGACGAGTCTCTTGAGAACTGGAAGAAGATAATCCTCTCCTCCAAGACCGTGCTTTGGAACGGCCCCGTGGGCGTGTTCGAGCTGCCTAATTTTGCAAAGGGCACCCTCGCCATCGCAGAGGATCTTGCGGAGGCTACAAAGAATGGCGCCTATACGCTTGTCGGCGGTGGTGACTCTGTCGCAGCCGTGACCCAGATGGGCTATGCCGAGAAGGTGAGCTATGTCTCCACCGGCGGCGGCGCAATGCTTGAGGCCATTGAGGGCAAGGTGCTTCCCGGGATCGCCGCAATCGAGGAATAAAATTCCAAGCCGATGAACGGACTGCTGGCCATCCGTTGGAATGTCGACCCTGTTCTGATCCATCTCGGGAGCCTGGAAATACGCTGGTATTCCCTGCTCTTCGTCAGCGGGTTCATTCTCGGATGGTATATATTCAAGTGGTTTTTCAAAAGAGAGGGGATCAGGGAGGAAATCCTTGACCCTCTCCTTTTCACTCTTCTGATATGCACCGTGGTGGGTGCGCGCCTGGGACACTGCCTGTTCTATCAGCCCGACTATTATCTCGGAAGCTGGCAAGGATTTAAGGAGATCTTCATGCCGTGGAAGGGCGGTCTTGCCAGCCATGGCGGGACCATCGCCCTGTTTTTGGGAATGTGGTGGTTTGCGAAACATTACGGCAAGAAGAACGGGTTTGATTTCCTCTGGCTCATAGATCATCTTGCGATAGCGGTGGCCTTCGCCGCATTTTTCATAAGGATGGGGAATCTGTTCAACTCAGAGATCTACGGGCGGGTCACCGACCTTCCATGGGGTTTCATCTTTGAGCGGAACATCAATCCCGCCGTCGCAGACGACCCGGAGCGCCTGCCGCACCATCCCACCCAGCTGTACGAAGCCTTTTCCTATCTCCTGCTCGGCGTGATACTTATACTCATATATAAGTGGCGTCTTGACAGGACTTTCCGAGGTTTCTATGTGGGATTCTTTCTCACCGGCTGTTTCGGCGTGAGATTCCTGATAGAATTCATAAAGAACAACCAGGTCGCCTTTGAGGCCGGGATGACGCTGAATATGGGCCAGCTGCTGAGCGTGCCTTTCATTCTTATCGGCATCGGATTTCTGGTCTATGCCGGAACGAAGAAGATTCCGGCGGTTGCGCATGGGGCATGATCGGGATTAAACGATAAATCAACAAATGTAAAAACTCGGAAACTTTATTGGTTTCTGAGTTTTTACATTTTAAGTGGCTGAGTTATAATTAGTAATCGAGTTTTGCGCCTTTGCATATTTCAAAAAAACTTTTGAAAAATAAGGGTGAACCCGAAACATTGGCACTATCTTCGCAATGCCGATACGCGTTGTGTCGGATAAAGAACAAACAGTTAACAGCAAATGGTTCAGGATACAGTAAAGAGGCAGATCCTCGGTGTCGCGAAGCGTCTCTTTTCGAAACGTGGCGTGCGTGACGTGAACGTCGATGAAATCTGCCATGAGCTCGGAATCTCCAAGAAGACTTTCTACCAATACTATGGCAGCAAAGAGGAGCTTGTGGGCGAGATGATCGATCTTCATCTGGCTCATGTGAAGGAGGCCATCGATTCCGCGTGTGAGGAAAAATCATGCGTGGAGAGGCTTTTCTTTTTCGTCAACTACAGGCCCAGAGGGGAGTTCATGCTTTCCGAAAAGTTGGGTGGCGACATTGAAAAGTATTATCACGACACATTCGTCGAGCACACCAAAAAGGTTAGGGAACTCAGCAGGAAAAAAGTGTTGACCTATCTGCAGACGGGAATGGAGGAGGAAACTTTCAGGCGGGATCTCGACGGGGACGCCGTGGTCCTGATTCTGGCCATGGTCCATGATTCCATAAACAGATATCTGAAAGGTGAATTCATCTACAGCGGCAGAAAACGGTCTGCAAAGGCCCTGTATGATGCATTTGAGGATATGGCATTCCACTGTCTTCTCACGCCCAAGGGCTGGGAGGAACTGCAGTCTCTTCAGGAAAAAAAGAAAACACACAAATGACAGATATGAAAAAAAGATTCAGCATTCTCTTGCTGGCCGCCGCTGCGGCGATTTTCCCCGCCGCGGCTTCGGCCCAGTATATCGATGGAGAAGCTCCGGCCGTGACCGACACGTCCGGGACCGTTGTTCTCAGCCTTGAGGACGCCCTCAAGGTCGCGCTAAGTGAAAATGTGTCCGTCAAGGTCGCCGACAAGGAGATCGAAAAGGCGAAATATGCCAAGAAAGGCACTTATGCGTCTCTTTTTCCTCAGGTGGACGCCACAGGCTCCTACCAGAGAACCATCAAGAAGCAGGTCATGTATATGGACATAGACTCTGACGCCATGGGCGGCATGGGCGGCATGGGCGGCGGCACGGATTCCGGGGACACCGACTCCGGGGACACCGGCGGCTCCGGTTCCTCGTCTTCCGCCGCGGGCTTTTCGGTCGGCCGCTGGAACACGTTCAACGCCGGCGTTTCGGCCAGCCTTCCCATAGTCAACGCCCAGCTCTGGAAGAGCATACAGATTTCCGGTGACGCCGTGGAACTTGCCGTGGAGCAGGCGCGTTCCTCGCGGCTCGACATGGTCACCCAGGTGAAACAGGCCTATTATGCCGTGCTGCTGGCCAAGCAGGCATTCAATGTGTACAAGGATGTCTACGAGAACGCCGTTGAGAATTTCGGACTGACTGAAAAGAAATACAATGCCGGCAAGGCTTCCGAGCTCGAATATACCCGGGCCAAGGCCAATGTGGCCGCCGCGGTCCCAAATGTTTACAGCTCCGAAAGCCAGGTGATTCTCGCCCTGTGGCAGCTTAAGGCCGTCATGGGCGTGGATCTCGACATGAACATGGACGTGTCCGGCAGTCTCGACGACTATGCCGCCGAGATGAGATACATGTCCTCGGACGAGAATTCCGACCTCTCGGGCAACACCTCGCTGCGCCAGCTTGCCATCCAGGCTGAGCAGCTCGCAAAGACGGTGCAGCTGCAGAAATATGCCTATCTGCCCACACTCGCGGTCTCGTACTCCTACAGCATGTACGCGATGGAAAACGACTTCAAGTTCTCGAACTACAAGTGGTCGCCCTATTCCTATGCGGGACTTTCCCTGTCCATTCCCATCTTCTCGGGCGGGAAGCGGTACAATGACGTCCGTCAGGCCAAGGTGAATCAGGCCGAGCTCGACCTGCAGAGGATCAACACCGAGCGCCAGCTGAAGATATCTGTCCGCCAGTATGTCACCACCATGGAGACCGACATGAAGAGCTACTATTCCGCTCTCGACGCCGTGGAGCTCGCCCGCAAGGCCTATGACATCTCCACAAAGTCCTTCAATGTGGGGAAGAGCACCATCACCGATCTCAACGACGCCCGCCTCACCCTCACTCAGGCGGAACTGTCCAGATCTCAGGCCGTCTATGACTATATGGTGGCCAAGTCCAATCTTGAAAAGACTCTAGGCCATGACTTTCTCGACGATGAGGGAGAGGTGGCCCTTGACAGACTGAATACAAACTCCAGATAACAAAGAAATAAAGCGATATGAACAAGTCAATCAGAACAATCCTGCTTTTCAGCCTGGCTTTTGCCGCCGCATCCTGCGGTGGCGGAAAAACTTCCGGAAATGCAGCTGACGTTGTCAAGGCCGACGAGGGAGTCCTCGTCAGCGTAGCCACGGCCGCCTATCAGGACGTGGTGCAGGACGAGAACTACTCTTCCACTGTGGAGGCCTATGCCGTGAACAACATCGCCCCCCAGAGTTCCCTCAGAATCCAGAAGATCAATGTGGAGGTCGGAGACTATGTCTCCAAGGGGCAGATCCTCGCCGAGATGGACAAGGTGTCCACGGTTCAGGCCAAGCTCAAATATGTCAATGACTCCACCGAGCTGGCCCGCATACGCGGCCTTTACGAGGAGGGCGGCGTCTCCAAGTCGGACTATGACTCGGCCGTTCTCGCCTGCGACGTGAGCAAGACGACCTATGAGAATCTTCTCGAGAACTCCGTGCTCCGTTCGCCCATCAGCGGCGTGGTCACCGCCAGGAATTATGACAAGGGAGACATGTACTCCATGGGCAGTCCCATATATGTGGTCCAGCAGATCACTCCGGTCAAACTCCTTGTGGGAATCTCCGAGTCCGACTACACCAAGATCCACAAGGGAGACAAGGTCGCCATCACGACCGACGCCATCCCCGGCCGCACCTTCGAAGGGAAGATAACGCTCCTTTATCCTACCATAGACCAGACTTCGCACACCTTCACCGCGGAGATTCAGGTTCCCAATTCCGACAGGGCCCTCCGCCCCGGAATGTATGCCAAGGTGGCCGTCACCTTCGGGGTCAACCACAGCATAGTCGTCCCTGACGAGGCTGTGGTCAAGCAGCAGGGCTCCGGTCAGAGGCTTGTCTATGTCGTGCAGGACGACAACACCGTGAAGAGCGTGCTTGTCAACATCGGAAGACACGTCGGAGATCATTACGAGATTCTCTCCGGACTGTCCGAGAAAGATGTGGTGGCGGTCAAGGGAAGCGCCAACCTCAAGAGCGGCAGCAAGATAAGAGTTTCCGAGTAATCATTGCAGCAGAAAAGTTATGAGCATATTCAGAAGCGCAGTCAACAAACCGGTCACGACGGCCCTGATATTCACGGCCTTCGCGATATTCGGTGTCTTCTCGCTCATGAACACCAGCATCGCCCAGTATCCTGATTTCGATGCGAACACGGTGATGGTGTTGTCCTCCTATCAGGGGGCGAGCGCGGCGGATATAGAAACCAACCTTACCAAGGTGCTGGAGAACACGCTCAACGGCGTGGAGAATCTTAAGAACCTGACGTCTTCGTCGAAGGAAAACATATCGGTGGTCACTCTCGAATTCGAGTATGGAACCGACATCGACGAGGCGTGCAACAATATCCGAGACAAGCTGGACATGGTGAGCCAGAGCCTTCCGTCCGGAGCCTCCACCCCCTACCTGTTCAAGTTCAGCATGGACGACATGCCCATCATGATCCTCTCCGCCACCGCGGACGAGAGCTTCGACGGACTTGAAAAAATACTCGACGACAAGGTGACCACCCCTCTCGGGCGAGTCAACGGAGTCGGCTCGGTCACCGTCATCGGCGCCCCCGAGCGCGAAATTCAAGTCTATTGTGATCCTGACAAGCTTGCCGCATACGGGCTGTCCATAACCGGGATATCTTCCGTCATCACGGCCGAGAACAGGAACATCTCTTCCGGAACCATAGACATCGGAAAAGAGACCTATACTCTCCGTGTGGAGAAGGAGTTTGAAGATCCGAGCGAACTGCTTGACATTGTGGTGGGTTCGCATGACGGAAACCTCGTGTACCTTCGCGACGTGGCCAGAATCCACGACGGGCTGGAGGAAAAGTATCAGGAATCCTACACCAACGGACGCCGTTCCGCGATGATGTCCATTCAGAAGCAGACCGGATCCAACACGGTGAATGTCGTCAAGACGGTGAAGAAGAAGCTTGTCGAGATTAAGGAGACGCTTCCCTCCGACGTGGAGATCGTCACCATCAACGATTCCTCGACGACCATCCAGAACACCATCAACTCCCTGCGTGACACCATCCTTATCACGCTGTTCGTGGTGATGCTCGTGGTGTATGTGTTTCTGGGCCGGTGGAGGGCCACGTTCATTATCGTGCTTTCCATCCCTATCGCCCTGCTGGGCTCTCTGGTTTACCTGTATGCCACCGGCAACACTCTGAACATCATCTCCATGTCCGCTCTCTCCATAGCCATAGGTATGGTCGTGGATGATGCCATAGTGGTGCTGGAGAACGTGTCCACCCATCTTGAGAGGGGAGACAAGCCAAAGGAGGCCGCCGTGCACGGAACTTCCGAGGTGGGCATATCCGTCATCGCGTCCACCCTCACCATGCTCTGCGTGTTCCTGCCCCTGACCATGGTTTCCGGAATGGCCGGAATCATGTTCAAGCAGCTTGGATGGATCGTGAGCATAATCATGATAATATCCACCGCCGCGGCTCTCACCCTTGTGCCCATGATGTGCTCCAAGATGCTGAGCAACAAGCCAAAAAACGGAAAGTTGCACAGAGCCATCTTTGACCCTGTGGAGAAGTTCCTCGGCAAGATATCCGACGGATACGCCAAGATAATCGCATGGGCCGTGACCCACAGGAAGACGGTGATCTTCAGCGCGCTCGCGGCGTTTGTGGCGGCCGTTGTCTTCTTCGTCCCCGGTCTCAAGACAGAGTACTTCCCCACTCAGGATTCCGACCGTCTGACGGTTGAAATCCAGCTTCCCGTGGGAACCGGACAGAGTGTGACCGGAGAGTTCGTCAAGACATTCTCCGAGCGCATCAAGCAGGATATCCCCGAGATAAAGGTGCTTCAGTACAGATTCGGTCAGGCAGGTTCCGACAACGCCCTCGCCAGCATCATGGACAACGGAGCCAACATCATATCCATGAACATAAACATCGGGTCCAAACTTTCCCGACACCGTTCCTCGTCCGAGCTTGCCGACATTATCAGGGCGGACATGAGGGAGTATCCCGAGATCAAGAAGGGAACTGTAACCGAGGGTATGGGCGGAGTAGGCGGCGCCTCTTCGCTGAAGCTGGAGGTCTATGGCTATGACTTTGAAGAGACCGAGAACGTAGCTCGCGCCATTCAGTCCAAAATGCTTGACAATGAGGCCTTCACCCAGGTGGTGCTCAGCCGCGACGAGTACACTCCGGAGTACATAGTGGACTTCGACAGGACCAAGCTTGCCGCCAACGGACTCAACTCTTCCACCGCCGCCGCCGAACTCAGCGCCGCCATGAACGGTTCCGTGGGCTCCTATTACAGGGAGGACGGAGACGAGTATGACATCCGCGTCAGATATGAGAAGGCCAACCGAAATAGCGTGGAGGACATCGAGAATGTCATCATCTACAACGGTATGGGCAAACCTGTCAGGGTCAGGGATCTCGGAACCATCAAGGAGTCCAAGGTGCCGCCGACCATCGAGAGGAAAAACCGTGAGAGATATATCTCCATCACCGGAATCGTGGCCAAGGGCAAGGCCCTCAGCGAAGCGGTTGACGCGGTGAACACCATAGTCGCCGATACCGACATGCCGACCACTATCAGCACCGCCATTTCCGGAGACTATGAGGACCAGCAGAAGATGTTCAAGAACCTGGGCGTGCTCATGTTCCTCATACTGATACTGGTCTATATGGTGATGGCTTCCCAGTTCGAGTCCTTCATGAGTCCGTTCGTCATCATGTTCTCGGTGCCGTTCGCCTTCGTGGGAGTGTTCCTGGGGCTATGGATTACGGGAACCGCCCTGGGAGTCATGGCTCTCATAGGCATCATAATCCTGCTGGGTATAGTCGTGAAGAACGGTATCGTGCTGATAGACTACACCATACTTATGCGGGAGCGGGGCAAATCGGTGCTTGAGGCTACGGAGATCGCGGCGAGAAGCCGTCTGCGTCCTATCCTCATGACCACCCTCACCACCGTGCTCGGTATGGTGCCTATGGCAATCGGAAACGGAGAAGGCGCGGAGATGTGGCGCTCGCTGGGCGTTACAGTGGCATGGGGTCTTTCCATCTCGACCCTAGTCACCCTTGTCCTCATTCCGACCATCTATTGTGTCTTTGCAACGCGTCAGGAGAAGCGCAGGCAGCAGAAGCAGGCGCGGATCAAGGCCGCTTAAAAACCGTACAGAAATGAAAGCGATATTCGTATCATACAATCAGGCATATGCCAACGAGATAGTCGAGATTCTGGATGAACACAACCAGAGGGGCTTCACTTCATGGGAGAACATTCATGGCCGCGGCCATGTGGAGGGGGAGCCGCACTACGGCGACCATGCATGGCCCACGATGAACAATGCCATTCTGACAATGGTGCCTGACGAGCTGGCGCCTGCCATCATGGCCGATCTTCATGCCAAGGATGAGGCCTATCCCGATCTGGGGCTCCGCGCCTTCCAGTGGAACATCGAGACCATGGTGTAGGGCCCGTATTTTGCAGTGAAAGGCGGATGTCTTGCGGGACGGGGTTCATTTCCTGTCCTGCGGGGCGTCCGCTTTTTGATTTTTATAACATAAATTTGCAGAGACTATGGTAAAAGTAGCTACAAACAGCAATTTCAGTGAGATAATTTCGGCCGGGACCCCTGTGCTCGTGGATTTCTGGGCTACATGGTGCGGCCCCTGCCGCGCTCTTTCGCCCACCGTGGACGAAGTGGCTTCGGAATATGAGGGCAAGGTCGAGGTCGTCAAGTGCAATGTTGACGACTGCGACGAGATCGCCGGAGAGTACCGCGTCATGAGCATACCCACCCTGCTCTATTTCAAGGACGGAAAGCTTGTGGACAAGAGCGTGGGTCTCGTTTCCAAGGATGACATAGTGTCCAGACTTTCCAAAATTCTTTAATCAAACAGCATAGACATGAAAATCTTCAAGACAGCCGTCGTCGCTCTGGCCCTCGCACTTTGCATGGGGGCGGGCGCAAATGCACAGAATATAGGCACAGCCCGCTGGGGCATAACCGGAGGATTCACCTCCTCCAGCGCCGACGCCAACATCTTCAAGGCTGAATCCTATTCCCTTTACCACGCCGGACTCACTTTCCAGCTGCCGCTCATCGCCGGATTTTCGATCCAGCCGTCCGTCACCTATCAGATGAAGGGCGCCAAGCTGGATGTGGCCGCAGGCAATATAACCACGGGTCTCAACGCCCTGGACACCAAGGTCGGATATCTCGAGATCCCGGTACAGGTGCAGTGGGGGCCGGATCTAATATTGTTCAGGCCCTATCTCATGGCCGAGCCTTTCGTGGGCTTCGCCCTCAATTCAAAGACTGTTTCGGCCGGCGTGAAGGAAACCAATCTGGCCAAGTCGGCCCTCAGCAAGATGGAGTATGGTCTCGGACTCGGCGGAGGTGTGGAGATCTGGAGGCTTCAGGTTTCCGCCCGTTACTATTGGAACTTCGGTTCGCTCTGCGACAGCAGCGGTGAGGTGAACCCCATAGGTCAGGAAGTCCGCGCCGCTTTCAAGAACGGCAAGAACTTCAACGGATTCTCCCTTTCCGCGGCCTTATTCTTTTAGCAGATGACCCTTCCCTCAGTCTCCGAATATCTCCGGCCATCGCTGGACAAGGTCCGGGACATGATTTCCGATTCGCTGCGCAGCGACATCAGTCTTCTCAACGCCACCAACAGTTCGCTTCTCGCCCATCCGGGCAAGATGATGAGGCCCATGCTTGCTCTCCTTTGCGCGAGGGTCTGCTCGGGCGGGCGTCTGACCACGGACTCTTACCGCTGCGCCGCCGCATCCCAGCTTCTGCACACGGCGACGCTTCTTCACGATGATGTCGCCGATAATGGGCAGAGCCGTCGGGGCGAGCCCACCGTCCTGCATATGCTCGGAGGAAGGGCGTCCGTGCTGCTCGGGGATTTCTGGCTGGTGAAGGCGATGGGCAGGATAATGGATTCCGACCGTCACCGCGGAGAGGCTATGCGCCTTTTCGCCGGCACCCTGGGCCATCTGGCCGACGGTGAGATGCTTCAGCTGCAGAAAGCCTCGTCTGGCGACACCACCGAGGCGGATTATTACAGGATAATCTACTGCAAGACAGCGTCTTTGTTCGAGAGTTCGGCGGTTTCGGGCGCCCTGTCGGTCGATGCCCCGGAGGAGAGCCTGACGGCCGTCCGGAGCTATGCGAAATATCTTGGCCTTGCGTTCCAGATAAAGGACGATCTGTTTGATTACGAGCCCGGAGCCGATGTGGGGAAGCCTGTGGGCCAGGACCTTGTCGAGCAGAAGATAACTCTTCCGCTGCTTGGCGCCCTTGCCAACGCACCGGAGGACGAGGCCGCCGCAATCCGCCAGAAAGTCGTGAAGATCGGGGAAAATCCGGCCGTGAGGTCAGAAATCGTGGACTTCGTGGGCCGTTACAAGGGCATGGAATATGCCGAGGCCAGGCTTCTTGACCATGTGGACCGGGCCATATCGTTCCTGTCTATATTTCCGGAGGGGAAGGACCGCGAATGTCTTGAGGCTCTGGCCAGGATCTCGGCCGACAGAAAACTATAGCGGCCGATGTGGAAATTCTCCGAAATACCCGGTAACGAAGACGTCAAGAAGGCGTTGCGCGGAATGGTGGACAGCGGGAGGATTCCTCAGGCCATGATGCTCTATGAGAATGACGGAGGTGGCGCCATGCCCCTTGTCATGGCTTTCCTGCAATATCTTGACTGCGGCAGCCGTTTCGGCGGAGAATCATGCTGTTCCTGTCCCTCATGCAACCAGCATTCCAAGCTCATCTATCCCGATGTGCATTTCACTTTCCCGATGACATCGGGAACCAAGGTGTCGGGAGAGGCCAAAAACCTCACCTGCGACATGTTTTCCGAGTATTGGCGGTCTCTGGTGCTGTCCAACCCGTGGTTTCTCGAAAGCGACCTTTCCGAAGCTCTGGGATTTGAGAAGAAACGCGGACAGATCCTCAAGGCCGAGGGCTCCTCGATACTCCGCCAACTGTCTCTGTCGTCCCTGTCGGACGGCTACAGATGTGTGGTGATGTACCTTCCGGAACTGATGAACGCTGAAACGTCCAACATGCTGCTCAAGGCCATAGAGGAACCGGGCGAGAAGACGGTTTTCATACTCGTGACCCATGCGCCCGAAAAGGTCCTTCCCACGATCTCTTCACGCTGCCAGGAAATGAGGGTGCCGCCTCTGTCCTCGGAAGAGGTGGCCGAAGTGCTCGAAACGAGGTTCGGCATAGACCATGGCGCGGCCCGGCAGGCGGCCGCACTTTCTGGAGGAAGTCCGGGGCTGGCGCTCAGGGAAGTCTCCGAAAGTGATGACATAGCCCTGATACGCGGCCTGTTGCGCAGCCTGATGGAAGCTCTGACAGCGAAGGATCTTGCCGCCTGTCTTGACGTCGCGGAAAAGATTGCCGGCATCGAATCACGTGAAAAACAGAAACTTTTCTGTAACTTCGCAGGAGAGCTGTTCAGAAATGTGTTCCTGATGCAGTGCGGGATAGAGGACATGGTCCCAGCCTCTCCGGAGGAAAAGGAATTCCTGCGGGAAACAGCCGCGAAGTGCGGTGCGAATTTCTGCCGAAAGGGTCTGAAGGCGCTTGACCATGCATCCCTCATGCTCGGGAGAAATGTCTCCCAGAGAATGATATTCGCCAATTTGGCGAACCGGCTTTATCAGTCCGTCGCGGGCTGACCGGGCGCTGCGGGCATTGTCTGAAGTTTCTAAATTTGCCCATATGGAAAACGAAAATATAAAATACGACTGTTCGCGAGGCTGCGTCATATCCAAGGCCCCTGACGGAGACATGTCCTGCACCTACAGGCCCGGATGCTGCAAGCTGATGGATTCCGACTGGCTGGCCGGAGTGCAGCAGGAACAGCTTTCGGACATATTTGAAGTCAGGTTCAAGAACACCCGAAAGGGGTTCTACCGCAACGACTCCGGTCAGAGCATCCGCATCGGCGATATCGTCGTGGTGGAGGCTCACAGCGGCCATGATCTGGGCATAGTCACGCTCGGAGGCCCTGTGATCGCCCGTCAGATGAAGTGCAAGGGGGTTGAGCCGGGCGGTGAGTTCAGAAGGATTTACCGTAAGGCCCGTCCGTTCGACATCGAGAACTGGCAGAACGCCATAGCCAGGGAACAGGACACGATGATCCGCGCCCGGCAGATAGCCGCCGAGATGGGTCTTGAGATGAAGATCGGCGATGTGGAGTTTCAGGGCGACGGGACCAAGGCCATCTTCTATTACATAGCCGACGGCAGGGTGGATTTCCGCCAGCTCATCAAGGTCTTCGCCGAGGAATTTCACATCCGCATAGAAATGAAGCAGATCGGCGCCCGTCAGGAAGCCGGACTCATCGGCGGCATCGGTGTCTGTGGCAGGGAGCTGTGTTGCGCCAACTACATCACCAACTTCAAGTCCATCACCACTTCCGCCGCTCGCTGTCAGGATCTTTCGCTCAATCCTCAGAAACTCGCCGGACAGTGCGGCAAGCTCAAATGTTGCCTCAACTATGAGGTTGCGGTCTATATGGACGCCCGCTCGCGCATTCCCAAGGTGAGCGAGCCGCTTGAGTTCCAGGACGGGCTGGCCTATCTGGTCAAGACCGACATTCTCCGCGGAATCCTGTACTTTTCCTACGAGAAGAACTCCATCACCAACATGTACCCCCTCGACACCGAATCGGTCAGAGAGATAATCAGAATGAACCGCAATGGAGAGAAGCCGGAGTCTCTGAAAGAGGAACCGGAGCCTGAGACTCCGGAGTTCCGCACTGCGGTGGGCGATGACAGCATCACCCGCTTCGACAACATCTCCAAGAAGAAGAAAAAGAAGAAAAACGGCGGACACCAGAACGGAAAGCGCGGCGGACGGCAGAATAATCCTCAGAATGGGACACGACAAGCTTAGAAAGTTCCGCGAGAACGAGACTTTCCGTTGTCTTCTGCAGCCCGACACGGCTTCGCTTCTGGAGCATCCGGATGCGGGCGGCTTCACGTTGGGCTGTCATCCTGTCCGCGGGAAATGGAACGGGGAAATGTTTGCCGCCGGTCAGCCCATAGTCCTCGAACTCGGCTGCGGCAAGGGGGAATATACCATAGATCTCGCTCTCAGGCGGCCGGATATCAACTATATAGGCGTGGACATCAAGGGCGCGCGGCTTTGGAAGGGCGCCAAGTTCGCTGAAGAGCATCATCTTCCGAACGTCGCCTTTCTCAGGACGAGGATAGAGTTCATCGAGGCTTTCTTCGCTCCGGGTGAAGTGTCCGAAATATGGCTCACTTTCTCCGATCCGCAGATAAAGAAGGAGAACAACCGCCTCACCGCTCCGGGATTTCTGGCCCGTTACCGGAAGTTCCTGAAGCCTGGCGGCATAGTCCATCTCAAGACCGACAGCCGTTTCCTTCACGAATACAGCAGGGCCGTGGCCGAAGAGAACGGGCTTGAGATTCTGGCCTGCACGGAAGATCTCTATGGCAGGGGAGAGGTGGATATAGAGAAAAGCGCGCTGGCCTCCGTCTGCGGCGCCGACGCGGTCCGATCCCTTTTCGAGGTGCGGACCTTCTATGAAAAGATGTTTCTGGCCAAAGGCCTCAAGATTACCTATCTGTCATTCAGGATAGATCACGAGGGGGACTACCGCAGCCCCACCTCCTTCGACGCTGACTATTGGCGCGCGGTGGACAAGGAGTCCGGGTCCACCCAGTGAATCACCTTTCCGTCCCGCTCCATCCCGCGGAACCACGTCATCTGCCTTTTCGCGAACTGGTGTATGGCATTGCCCAGCAACGTCTTCATCTCCCCGAGAGTCAGAACCCCGAGCACATACTGGGTCACGAATTTGTATTCCAGCCCATAGTAGATCAGATCCTGCGTGCGCAGGCCCTTGGCCAGAAGGCTTCTGACCTCGTCGGCCATCCCTTCGTCCATCCTTGCGTCCAGTCTGCGGTCTATCCTTGCGATTCTGTCCTCGCGGGACACCAGCGTCCCTATGAAATATACCTTCTTGGGCAGGGCTGAGCTCCTTTGCACCGGGTGTTCCCTTTCATACAAAGCCACTTCCAGTGCACGGATGACCCTTCTCTTCGATTCCAGGACCCCCGCTTCGGTTCCGGGCCGCATGCGGATCAGCTCCGCCCTCAGCGCCTCGGCGTCTTCCGCCTCCAGTCTCTCCCTCAGTTCCGGATCCGGCGGGACATTGGGCAGGGAGTAGCCGCAGGTGGCTGCTTCTATATAAAGTCCTGACCCTCCGCACAGTACGGGGATTCCTCCTCGCGAGCGGATGTCCGTCCATGCCACCTCGAAGTCTTTCTGATAGTCATAGATGCTGTAGCGGTCGCCGGCTTCGGCTATGTCGATCAGGTGGAAGGGGATCTCTCCATATTCGGTCAGATCTTTCCCGGTGCCGATATCCATGCCCCGGTAGACCTGACGCGAATCGGCGGACAGAATTTCCGCCCCGGCGCTTTTCGGCGTCCTCCCGGGGATCTCCTTCAGGAGAGAGTTCAACTCCCGGCAAAGGGAAACGGCATAGCGTGTCTTGCCGGAGGCGGTCGGCCCCAACACGCAGATAAGATCTATGCTTCCGTCCAGGTATTGGCCGAGGATCTGTCTTATGTCTATGTTTTCCGCCTCGGGGAGCTCCGCGGGCGGCGGCACTCCGGGTCCGGGAATGGTCTCCATGGTGTTCTGTCTCTTTTCCGTCACCCTGCCAAGGTACGAATTTCTTGTCAAAAATGGCTATATTTGCCGCTCAGCGAGATTAGCGGGATTATGCCGAAAGCGAAGAGTAAAGTACAGATATCCAACCGCAGGGCCTCCTTCGACTATGAATTTCTCGAGACCTACACCGCGGGGATCGTGCTGTCCGGAACGGAAATCAAGTCCATCCGGGCCGGCAAGGCGTCGCTGACCGAGTCGTTCTGCTATTTCGATTCGGCCGGCCAGCTCTATGTCAAGGGCATGAACGTGGCCCAGTATTTCTGGGGCTCCTGGGGTCAGCACGAACAGACACGGGACCGCAAGCTGCTGCTTACGAAAAAGGAACTCAGGCATCTCCGCCAGGCGGTCAAGATCAAGGGCCTGACCATAGTCGCGATCAAACTTTTCATTGCCGACAACGGCTATGCCAAGTTGCTGATAGCGCTTGCCAAAGGCAAAAAGGTCTATGACAAGCGCCAGACCATCAAGGAAAAGGACCTTCGCCGCGAAATGCAGCGCGGCGAATAATAGTCTCCGTCAGATTCCGAATTTCTCCTTCACCTGTTCCACGCAGTCGAGTTTTTCCCAGCCGAAGAACTGCACATCCTTCTCCACTTCCTTGCCGCCGCGGATCAGTTTCATCTTTCTGGTATAGGGCTCTCGGCCCATGTGTCCATAGGCTGCGGTGGGCTCGTAGATCGGGTTCTTCAGCTGGAATTTTTCGATTATGGAGGCGGGCCTCAGGTCGAACAGTTCCGATATTTTTCCGGCTATGAGGATGTCGGGAGCGGTGTGCGCCGCGGCGGCGTCTTCACGCACTTTCCCGCAGGAGGTGCCGCAGGTGTCCACATAGACGCTCACGGGCTCAGCCACGCCTATGGCATAGGAAAGTTGCACCAGCATCTCTTCGGCCACTCCGGCGGCGACCATGTTTTTGGCTATGTATCTTGCCGCATAGGCCGCCGAACGGTCCACCTTTGAAGGGTCTTTGCCCGAGAAAGCTCCGCCGCCGTGCGCCCCCTTTCCGCCGTAGGTGTCCACTATGATCTTTCTGCCGGTGAGTCCGGTGTCTCCTGCAGGCCCTCCGATGACAAACTTCCCGGTCGGGTTCACCAGCAGGATGAGATTTTCGTCAAACATTGCGGCCACGTTGTCAGGCAGAGTCTCCTTTACCTTGGGCAGCAACACCTTGCGTACATCGCTCTCGATTTTTTCGTGCATGGCCTCATCCACTTCCTTCTGGCCGTATTTTTCCACTGCGGCGGCATAGTCTATCTTTCCGAGGCATCCGGCCAGGAATTCGTCGTGCTGGGTGGAGACGACCACGGTGTGGATTCTCAGGGGACGGCGGGTCTCGCTATCATATTCCACGGTGTACTGGCATTTCGCGTCCGGCCTCAGATAGGGCATGAGCTCAGGACTGTGGCGGCGGATATCCGCAAGCACCTGCAGTGTCCTGTGTGCCAGAGCTATGGGCAGGGGCATATATTCCTCGGTGTCCCGGCAGGCATAGCCGAACATCATTCCCTGGTCTCCGGCGCCCTGATCCTCGGGCTTTTCGCGCACAACGCCCCTGTTGATGTCGGCGCTTTGTTCATGAATGGCCGAAAGCACTCCGCAGGAGCTGCTGTCGAACATGAGGTCGGCCCTGTTGTAACCTATGCGGCTGATCACGTCGCGGGCAGTCTGCTGGATGTCCACATAGGCATGGTCACTGCGCACCTCCCCGCCCACTATCACCAGGCCCGTGGTGCAGAATGTTTCGCAGGCCACTTTGGCTTCGGGGTCCTGGCGGAGAAAATCATCCAGAACCGCGTCTGAAATCTGGTCGGCCACTTTGTCGGGATGCCCCTCGGACACTGACTCCGAGGTGAAGAGAAATGTTTTCGGAAATTTATCGGTCATGATATTGTCTGTTACATTGTCCCGTGCCTGCGGAAGGGCACAAAAAAACTCCGCGCGGAATGCGGAGCGTAACAACACAAAAAACCAAAAGTGCAGTTTTTAGCATTTTTTTACGTGGTTGCAAGCAATCAAATCTATCCACATTCCAAGGTGCAAAGTTATAGCGGTCTTTGTTTATTTCCAAATTTGCGGAGATTTTTTTCATTTCTTCCGGGAGCTGTACATGATTGTTATGGTTTCATATAAAAAATTAAGCGTTTGTATTAAAATTTTAACGAAATAGACCTATCTTTGCGGCGGATTGAAGAAGCAATTACTTATTCTATACCTATTTTAAGATGAGAAAAGTTCTCAAGAAATTTGTTCTCGCGGTCATCGCACTGACTGCCGGAACTGCCGCCTGGTCCCAGGTGACAACTTCATCGATTGCCGGAAAGGTGACCGATGCCGAAGGCCCCGTCGCAGGAGCCGCCGTCATCGCCACTTACACTCCTTCCGGATCAAACTACTACACCGTTACTGACGCGAACGGTGCTTACCGAATCAACTCCATCACCCCTGGCGGCCCCTACACGGTCTCCATCGAAATGCTCGGTTACAAGAAGGTGGAGTATTCCGAAGTCTATGCCCCTCTTACCGAGGTGGTAAATGTCAACGCAAACCTCGAGGTGGAGTCCATGGGTCTTGACGCCACGGTCATCGTTGCGGACGGTTCTTCTTCCAGTATGAACATTGACCGTTCCGGTGTCGGAACAGCCGTGAGCCAGAAGACCATGCAGACCCTCCCTACCTCCTCACGTACTCTCAATGACGTGCTCAAGCTCACTCCTCAGGCATCCGTGACCTCCAACGGTCTCGCAGTCGGCGGCGGCAACTACCGTTCCTCCTATGTGACCGTGGACGGCGCCGCTTTCAACAATGCCTTCGGAATCGGCTCCAACCTGCCTGCCGGCGGAACCCCCATCTCCATGGACGCCATTGAGCAGATGAGCATCAACATCACTCCTTTTGATGTCCGTCAGTCCGGATTCACCGGCGGTGCCATCAATGCGGTGACCAAGAGCGGTACCAACGAGCTTCACGCATCTGTCTACAACTACTTCAAGGCAGACGAGATCACCGGCTATAAGGTCGGCGACACCGAGGTCAACAAGACCAACTATCTTGACAACGTCACCGGCGTGACCATCGGCGCTCCCATCATCAAGAACAAGCTCTTCGTCTTCGTCAACTTCGAGTATTCCCTCGACAACACTCCCGGCTCTTCCAAGAGAGTCCGTCAGAACGACAGCGAGGCTTTCGGCGGCAGCACCGGAGTGGTCCGCCCCACCCAGGCCTTCATGGAGGAAGTGAAAACCTTCCTTTCCGAGAAATACGGCTACAACCCCGGACGCTATGAGGGATATTCCCTCAAGACTCCCGACTGGAAGCTCCTTGCCCGTGTGGACTGGAACATCAACGACAACAACAAGCTCAACGTCCGCTACAGCCAGACGATGAACAAGTATTCGTCTTCTCCTTCCTCTTCGGTGAACCCGCTTTCTCCCAACCCCTACAACAGAAACGCCTACGGCAGAACTTCGAGCTACGCCCAGTACTTCGAGAGCAACCGCTACTATCAGGAGCAGAACTTCATGTCCCTTGCGGCCGAGCTCAACTCCCGTTTCGTCGAAGGTCGTCTGAACAACCTTCTCCGTTTCACCTGGTCGCATCAGAACGAGCCCCGCAGCTTTGTGGGAGGCAACTTCCCCACTGTGGACATTCTCGGTAACATCACCACCGACTATACCGGACAGGATCTCGGCGGAGAGACCAGAGCTCTCATCACCTCCTTCGGTCCCGACCCCTTCACCTACGGTAACCTCCGTGACGTGCACACCATAATCGGCACCGACGAGGTCAGCTGGAGAATGGGCATACACAACATCATCGCCGGTGCCCAGTTCGAGTGGAACAAGACCAAGAACGGCTTCATGCAGGGCGGTCTCGGCTACTATGTCTACAACTCCTGGGAGGACTTCAAGAACGACGCCGCTCCTGCGGCTTTCGCTATCACCCATTCCAACCGCAATGACCTGAAGCAGGTTTATCCTTCCTTTGAATATATGCAGGCTTCCTGGTATCTTCAGGACGAGGTAAGCTTCAGCGACTGGTTCAAGCTCACCGCAGGTCTCCGTTTCGAGCTCCCGATCTATCCTACACTCGACAATAACGAGAACAAGGAATTCACCGCTCTCGGAACTCCCGGCACCACCCTCTATGGTCACAAGACCTCCGATATGCCCCGCAGCAGGGTCAACCTCTCGCCCCGTATCGGTTTCAACTGGGATGTTCTGCACAACAGAAGCCTTGTCCTCCGCGGAGGTTCGGGTATCTACACCGGCAGAATTCCTTTCGTCTGGATCGTGTCCGTGGCCGGAAACAGCAACTGCCTGCAGGCTCAGTACATAACTTCCACCAGCGAAGTGGGTGCGACCGCAACCGGCGCTCCCAGATTCCATACCAATACGACCGACATCCTCAAAGACCTCTATGGCGGCACCTTCACCGCTCAGGATCTCTATGCCCCCACCGGAGCGACCATCCTGGACAAGAACCTCAAGATGCCCACGACATGGAAGTCTTCCCTCGCTCTTGACATCAGGCTCCCCTGGGGTATCAAGGGAACCGTCGAGGGTATCTACAACTACGACCTGAATTCGGTCTATGTTGACAAGCTCGGTCTTGTGGAAGGCTCGGGCGTCACTCTCCCCGGTGAGAGCAAGTCCCGTCCCACATGGGTTTCCGAGGGTCTCAAGAACAGCAAGAACCAGAGCGTGAATCCCTACTACCTCTACAATGTGAACGACATTCACGGCTGGTACTACTCCATCACCGCACAGCTGCAGAAGGAATTCCCCTTCGGACTCTCCCTCATGGCAGCCTACACCAGGAGCGACAGCAAGACTCTCTCCGACGCTGTCGGCGACCAGATCAGCTCCGCCTACAACACCATGACCTACAACTCCATGGGCTCCAAGACTCCTGAACTCGGCCACGGCACCTATGTCTCGCCTAACCGCGCCATCGCCAACGTCAGCTACAGGATCAACGAGGGCAAGCATCTCGCCACCACTCTGGGTCTCTTCTACGAGGGATATAACTATGGTTACATCAGCGGATACTCCTACACCAGGTATTCCTATACGATGAACAACGTCACCGGTGACGGCGGCGCCAACAACCTGGTCTACATCCCCACCGATTCCGAGCTTTCGTCCATGACCTTCTCTTCCGAGGAGAACAAGGCCGCCTACAAGGAGTTCCTTGCCAGCGACAAGTATCTTAAGAACCACAGGGGCGAGTACTCCACCAGAGGAGCCATGACCATGCCTTGGGTCAGCAGATTCAATGTCAAGGTCGCTCAGGACTTCAAGCTCAACTGCGGCAAGAAGGTTCACGACCTCCAGCTCGCCGTTGACATCAACAACGTCGCCAACCTCCTGAACAGCGACTGGGGAACTCTTCAGTACATGAGCTCCGACCAGATCCTCAAGTACAACAGCGGCACGTATACTTTCACCAAGCCCACCTGGACCAAGTACAACAGCACTCTGTCCACATGGAATATGATGTTCACCGTCAAGTACAGCTTCTAGCATAAGCTGTCCATAATATGGAGGGGCTGGCCAGATCACTCTTTGGCCAGCCCCTTTTGGCTTCTTAGGCCACGCAGGCCGGTTAATCTTATTTTATTACCTTTGCACCGGTAAATTTCAAGTATAAGTTTTCAGACATGGCAGTTCTTACTACCAAAAATCTCAAAGGCGACATTTTCGGCGGAATCACCGCGGGCATAGTCGCTCTCCCTTTGGCCCTTGCCTTCGGCATTCAGGCCTTCGGAGGTATCGATGACCCCGGCGCCGCGTCCATGGGCGCCCTCGCCGGACTTGTGGGAGCGACGCTTCTCGGCTTCTTCGCTTCACTTTTCGGCGGCACCCATTCGCAGATTTCAGGCCCCACCGGACCTATGACGGTCATTTCCGCCTCCCTCATCTCCGGCGCATGGGCCTCAAGCAACGGCGACTTCTCCGTCGTCCTGCTCACCATGTCCATGGCAGGAATCTTCTGCGGGCTGTTCCAGATACTATTCGGAATCATGAGGATAGGCAAATATGTGCGCTATATTCCTTATCCGGTTCTCTCCGGCTTCATGTCCGGAATAGGAGTGATCATCATCCTGCAGCAGATCTATCCGCTCATAGGCCTCAAAAGCCCGGTGCAGACCATAGACATGATCACTCAGTTCCCTGCGCGCATACAGGGCGGCATATCCTGGGCGGCGCTTGCTCTGGGTGTCGCGACCATACTCATCATCCAGCTTTTCCCCAAGGTCACCGCAAAGATCCCGTCCACGCTGGTGGCTCTCATAGTGATGACCGTGGCGTCGCTGTTCATGGGAATTGACAAGACTCTCACCATCGGAGACATTCCCGCCGGCCTTCCCATGCCTTTCTTCGCCAAGGAAGGCGTATCGCTCGCCGGCATCGACTGGTGGACGATGATCGGGACGGCGGCCATTCCCGGCCTCACCCTCGCCGGTCTGGGCAGCATAGACACGCTTCTCACATCGGTGGTCGCCGACAACATCACCAAGACCAGACACAACTCCAATAAGGAACTTATCGGCCAGGGCATAGGCAATGCCGTGTCCGGACTGTTCTGCGGCATCGCCGGCGCCGGCGCCACCATGCGTACGGTGGTGAACGTGAAGAGCGGCGGACGCACCCAGCTGTCAGGAATGATCCACGCACTATTTCTCCTCGCCATCCTTCTCGGACTTGGCGCGCTTGTGAAATATGTGCCGCTGGCGGTGCTTGCGGGCATTCTCATCACCGTAGGCTGGGGCATCATAGATTTCAAGGGATTCCGTGACCTTCGGAAGATCCCGCGCGAGGATGCCGTAGTACTTGTCATAGTGTTCCTGGTCACGGTCTTCGTGGACCTTCTCACCGCGGTGGGCATAGGCATGGTGATCGCCTGCGTGCTCTTCATGAAGAGGATGGGCGATCTCGCCGAAGGCGGCTATGTTTCCATGAAGGCGACCGATACCGAAAGCCCCTGGGCCGATGAGGCAGGCCTGCCGGAGGAAATCAAGAACAAGATCTGCATCAAGCGTTTCGACGGCCCCATATTCTTCGGCTCCGTCACCGGATTCAATCAGGTGATGCAGGAAGTGCCGGAGGATTCCGACGTGGTGATTTTGAGGATGAGGCGCGTCAAGTTCATGGACCAGAGCGGTGTCTATGCGATGGAGACCGCCATAAAGGATCTTCAGGCCAAGGGGAAGCTTGTGCTTATGACGATCATCCAGCCTCAGCCGAAATATCTGCTGAAGAAGATGGATGTCATCCCCGCGCTCGTCCCCGAGAACCACACCTTCGCCACTTTCGAGGAATGCACTGAATTCCTCAAGGCCCGCAAAACTGTATAAAGCATGAAAATCGTATTTCTTGACGCCGCCACCATGGGCGACACCTCTATGGCGGAAACAGCCGCACAGGGAGAATACATAAGCTATCAGGACAGCACCAGAGAGCAGTCTCTGGAAAGATGCTCGGACTGCGACGTCGTGGTCCTGAACAAGGTGCGCGTCGACGATGAATTTCTCGACCATGCCCCGAAGGTCAAGCTCATCTGCGAGGCCGGGACCGGCATCAACAACATAGATGTGGACGCGTGCTCCAGAAGGGGCGTCATAGTGAGAAATGTGGCGGCCTATTCCACCGACTCGGTTGCCCAGTGCACTTTTATGCATATACTCAACCTGTTGGGTAACGCATTTCTCTATGACAGCCATGTGAAGTCGGGCGCCTATTCAAGAGGAAGGATCCACACGCTCTCGACCTGCCCCTTTGAGGAAAGCGTGGGCAAGGTGCTTGGAATAGTGGGCATGGGCGCCATAGGCCAGAAGGTCGCCTCCCTTGGCAAGGCCTTCGGAATGAAGGTGATATATTATTCGACTTCAGGCACGGGCCACTGCAAGGACTATCCCTGCGTGGGGCTTGAGGAACTGCTCAGGACTTCGGACATAATTTCGATCCATGCCCCTTACAACGGGGATACGGCCGGGCTCATCGGCTATGATCAGTTCAAGATGATGAAGAGGTCGGCCGTGCTGGTCAACACCGGAAGGGGAGGAATCGAAGTGGAGACCGATCTTGCCAGAGCTCTGGACGAAGGCCTCATAAAGGGCGCGGCCATAGACGTTTATGAGAAGGAACCGCTGCCGGCTGACAGCCCCCTGCTGCATCTTAAGGATATGAGCAGGATCATCTTCTCGCCTCATGTCGCATGGGCCACCTTCGAAGCGCGCGAGCGACTTGCACACGGTATAGCCGAGAACGTCAGGAAGGGCTGGTAAAGCGAATCTGCGGTCTGATCACCAGATGAGCGCCGATGCCCCGAGAATGGCGGCGTCGGACTCCTTGAGTTGCGAGAACATGATCCGGACCCGGTTTTTCCAGATCGGCATCACGTTTTCGTTCATGGCCTTGACAATAGGTCCGTAAAGGAACTCTCCGGCTCTGGCCAGTCCTCCGAAAAGAATTATGGCCTGCGGCGCGCTGAATGCTATGAAGTCGGCGAACGACTGGCCGAGCATGCGCCCGGTGTATTCGAAGATGCGTAAGGAAAGGGCGTCGCCTGCCTTTGCCGCGTCATAGACATCTTTCGAACTCACCTTTTCGATACCTCTCAGAAGCGACGGCTCGTCCGAACCGTAAAGCCATTCACGGGCCGTGCGTGCGACTCCGGTGGCCGAGCAGTAGGCTTCCAGGCAGCCTGTCTTTCCGCATCCGCAAAGCCGGCCGTTCTCCCTCACTGCGCAGATGTGGCCCAGCTCGCCGGCGAATCCGTCATAGCCATAGACCACTTTTCCGTCGATCACTATTCCGCTGCCGAGTCCGGTGCCGAGGGTGATCATGATGAAATGCTTCATGCCTTTTGCCGCCCCATAGGTCATTTCCCCCACGGCGGCGGCGTTGGCGTCGTTGGTCAGCATGACCGGAATCCCCCCGAGAGCGGCGGAAAACTTGCCGTTGAAATCCACAGTGCGGTTCTCGGCCCATACGATATTGGGGGTGTACGAGATGGCTCCCGTGTAGTAGTTTCCGTCAGGGGCGCAGGCTCCTATGCCGCGGATCTGGCCGGTTTTCCCTGTCCTGGCCACGAGCCCGGTCACGGCGTCGGCGAGGGCCGACAGATAGGCGTCGGCGTCGTCGCCATAGGAGTCCGTCCTTATGACGGCACGGTCCAGTATGTTTCCGTCGGCATCCACCACTCCGATCTTGGAGGTCTGTCCTCCTATGTCGATTCCGACAACAAAATTCTTCTCCATATTAGAACCATTTCGAAACAGAGTCTAAAGAAAAAGGGCGCTAGGGCAGTCAGCCGGGGCTGAAAAGCCCGAAGGGGTTGGCCAAAAAATACTTTCTGGTCAACCCCTTCGGTATTTCATCGCTTATTTGCTCAGGCCTATCCTGGATCCCTTGAAGCAGAACCAGATGAGGTAAGCGTAGAAAATGAAGAGGCAGCATGAAGCCACAATGACTCCGACACCGTCCACTATGCCGCCCATGATGGGGGTGAGGATGGCGGCGCCGATGACACCTGTGTTGATGATTCCGGTGGCGGACTTGGTGTGGGGGCCGAGCTCCTGGAGGCCGAGGTTGAAGACCAGAGGCCACATCACGGAGTGGAACAGGCCGGCTGCGATCATCGCATAGATTCCGGCATATCCGGGAAGCACCACGCTGAGGAGGATGCAGACGGCGCCGAGGGCGACGCATGCGGCAAGAAGCTTGCGGGGTTCGAACTTGGCGAGGATGCCGGCTCCGATGAACCTACCCACCATCATGCCGCCCCAGTAGAATGCGAGGTAGCTGGTGGCGACGGCGGTGTAGTCGGATTCTGCGCCGAGAAGGTCACGGAATTTATAGGGAAGCATTGAAGGCACACCGATTTCGACACCCATATACATGAAGATTCCGAGGGCACCGAGCCAGACGTGGGGATATTTGAAGACGCTGCTCTTGTACTCGCGGTGGATGCCGGCCTCTTCAGCCTGCTTGCCTTCATCAATCTTGGGGAGCTTCAGGGCCACCAGGATGAGACCGATGATGAGAGTGAAAATTCCGAGTCCGAGGAATGGTCCGGGCACTGCGGACGGGGCGGGAGCCTGGCCCCTGATGATCACGTAGGTGATGAAGAGGGGTGCGAGGGTGGTGGCCACCGAGTTGAGCGCCTGGCTGAGAGTCATGCGGAACGCGCCTTTCTCAGGGGAGCCGAGAACCATCACATAGGGGTTGGTCACGTTCTGGAGCATCACGACGCCGCAGGCCACGAGGCACATGCAGGCGAGGAACACCGGATAGACGTTTGCTCCGGAATTGACTGCGGATGTGATTCCGAGGGAGTTCACCACAAAGCCCACGCCGGCGACGGCCAGACCGAGAAGCAGAGTTCCCTTATAACCTATCTTGTTCATCAGCAATGCGAAAGGTATGCTGAGGAGGTAGGCGCCATAGAAGGCTGTATTGACATACTGCCCCTGCTGTGCGGTCAGGTTGAACGCCTTGGTGCAGAATGTGATCATTGAGTTGTTCATTGTCGTGATGAATCCGATGAGGAAGCATACGACGAACAGTACGATAAGAGCGAACGTGTAGTTCGGTTTCTTAAGTTGTTCCATGCGGTTATAATTTTAGTTGTTGATTTGTCTATTCTCACAAATTTAGTCAAAAAATGTATGCTCGGAACGATGGTTTCCTTTTTTTGACTATTTTTGCCCCCATTCGTAATGTTGAGTTAGATTATCTGATTATGGACAAGATTGAAGAATACATCGTTTCCCGCGCGGGGGAGGTTCTCCGCGGCGATGTCAAGATTCTGAACAGACTGCTCGGAGGCATGAGCAACTATACATATGTGATTGAGTGCGGCGGCAAGAAATACACCTACAGGGTGCCTGGCAAAAAGGCCGAGCTGTTCGTGGACCGCGACAACGAATACAGAACCATCAAGGCCGTGGATCCGTTGGAGCTGAACAACAGGACAGTGTTCTTCGACGTGAAGAGCGGCGAGAAGATGGCTGAGTATGTGGATGGTACCATCCTTTCCTCGGTCGACGTGGTGCCCTTTGCCGAGAGTTGCGCCAAGGTGCTCCACAAGCTGCATGAAAGCTGCATCAGCATCGATGACTATGACCCTTTCGGAAGGCTTGATTCATATGAGAAGCTCTGCGCCGGATACGGATTCGTCCACCCGGACAAATATCTGCGCATGAGGGATAACGTGCATGAGGTCTATGACAGGCTCAGGCCCGAGACTCTGGTCCCCTGCCACTGCGACTTCCAACCCTCCAATCTGGTGCAGGCCGACGACAGGCTCTATGTCCTTGACTGGGAGTATGCCGGAATGAACGACCCCTACTATGACATCGCCTGCCACGGCAACGTCGGTTACAGGGAGTCTTATGCCCTGCTCAAGGCCTATCTGGGCCACGAGCCCGGCAGGGACGATATCCTGAGGATGAACAACCTGAGGGCCTTCCAGTGCCTGCAGTGGTACAATGTGGCTACAGCCAAGGAAGAAATCGGGTTGGGCAAGGAACTCAAGATGGACTTTACCCAGATCGCCATGTTCTTCCTCTCCTCCGCCGAGAAAATCCTCTCCGCCGAAGACGCCGCCTCCGGCAACTGGTGAGCGTGAGGGCATGGTTGTCGAATATTAGAACGGCAACACCGGTCCATAGAATACGGCCGGTTCACCCAGTACTCGGATATCCTTATCTTCGAAGAGTTTAGCCTGCTTCTGGAGCCTCTCCAGATAGTCAGCGCGTAATGACATATTATCCAATTCTTGGCGGCGAGACTTGCTCATCTCCAAGAATTTGTCTTCCATGTCTACATCCAAAAATCTGCGTCCAAGCAAGTTGGCCGCTATTCCGGTTGTGCTGCTGCCGGTAAACGGATCCAATATCCAAGCTCCCGTTTCTGTGGAGGCCTGAACGATTCGCGAAAGGACGCACAGCGGCTTCTGAGTAGGGTGCTTGCCACAGGACTTCTCCCATTTGGCAATCGCCGGCAATGTCCATACATCGCGCATCTGGATGCCGCCATTGCCAACAATCCGGTCTTCCTCATAAAGACCTTATACTGAGCCACAGGGTAGTTTCTCTTTGCAAAACTATAACAGAACTGTCCTTCCTGATCAATTGCAACGATATCCATTTCACGTTTGGCCAAAAGTATAGGAAAAAAAGGAAGTTCACAGTGGAGATTGAAGCAAAGTTACCGTTTACACATATGGCTATTTCATCCTGCGCACAAGATAAAATCGGCCGTTTTTTATCCTATCCTCAGGATAAAAAACTTTTTGTGCAAAAAATCTTGCGTAATCCCAAAAAATCGCAGAATTTTAGGATTGCAATCCCAAAATTTGTATAAAATTTGGGATTGGTATTCTTATTGTCTATATTTGCAACATATCAAACAATCAATGTGCTATGATAGAGAGGACGTTGCAGGCTATAATCGAAAAGGAGATGTTCCGGGGAAAGGCAATTGTCGTCATCGGAGCGAGGCAAGTGGGGAAGAGTACGCTTTTCAGAATGATTCTGGATCCTCGGCCGGAAAAGATTCTCCGGCTGAACTGCGATGAGCCGGAAGTCGTGTCAATGTTGACGGAGGCGGGAACCCCGGCATTGAGATTGATTGTCGGGCAGAATAAAATTGTTATGATCGATGAGGCCCAGTCGGTCCCGGGGATAGGGATGACACTGAAGCGTCTGACCGATAATTTCCCGGAAGTGCAACTGCTTGTCACGGGATCATCTTCATTTGAGCTGCGGAACAAACTGAATGAACCGCTTACAGGACGAAAATATGAGCATCACCTTTTCCCGCTCTCTTCTGCGGAAATCTGCGGCGCGGAAGGAGTTGTGCCGCTACGGCAGACGCTTGAACAGAGGCTTGTCTACGGATCGTATCCGGAGGTGTTCTCACGGCCGGAGGAGGCCAGACAAATATTGATGGATATCGCCGGAAGCTATCTCTATAAGGACCTTCTTTCGTTAGAAGACATCAGGCGGCCCGCCCTGCTTGAGAAACTGCTTGTCGCTCTCGCCCTGCAGCTGTCATCTGAGGTGTCGTACAATGAACTTGCACAGACTGTAGGAACTGACAACAAGACGGTTGAGAAATATGTCGATCTGCTGGAAAAATGCTTTGTGATATTCCGTCTCGATGGATTCAACAGGAATCTGCGGACAGAGTTGAAGAAGAGCAAGAAGATATATTTCTATGACAACGGGATACGCAATGCCATACTTCAGAACTTCGCTCCACTGGCCATGAGGCAGGACAGCGGTGCATTATGGGAAAATTTTGTAATCAGCGAAAGGATAAAAATGAATCATTACGCCGGGAACTGTGCTAAAAGCTATTTTTGGCGGACGACCGGGCAGCAGGAGATTGACTACATCGAGGAGAGGGACGGACGCTTCACTCTTTTCGAGATGAAATTCAATCCGAAAAAAGCGAGGACGAAACTGCCTGAAGCGTTTATGAGGGCCTACGATGTGGAAAGGACTGCGGTCGTCACTCCCGACAACTGGACCGGATGGCTGTTGTAGTCCCGGGAATTACGTGCTTAGTTGTCCGAAGCGGTTTCCATGCACCTCAAATGTAGCAAAAATCCCCGAACCGCACCGGCATCGTTTCTCTTCATAATATAGTGCTTTGGAGATTGATGCTCCTTTCATATTTTCGCGCTTAAAGCTTATCATTTAAAACCTGAATTGTGGGTTGCTTTCAAAAATATTAGCTAATTTTACCCTCATACTGATAACCATTAAAACCTACCATAATGCGTAAAATCGTGGAGTGCGTCCCGAATTTCAGCGAAGGACGCAATAAAGAAGTGATAGACAAGATTGTGGCCGCCATAGCCTCCGTCAAGGAGGTGAAGGTGCTGGACGTGGATCCCGGCGAGGCCACCAACAGGACGGTGGTGACCTTCGTGGGCGAGCCCGAGGCAGTGTGCAAAGCGGCCATGAGGGGTGTCAAGGAGGCGGCCGCGCTCATAGACATGAGCCACCATCACGGCGCCCATCCCCGTTCCGGAGCCACCGACGTGCTGCCGCTGATCCCGGTCTCGAACATAACCCTTGAGGAATGTGCCGAGATCGCGCGCAAACTTGCCTCCGACATTTACAATGAGACCGGCATTCCATGCTACTGCTATGAGGCCGCGGCCTACAAGCCCGAAAGGCGCAATCTGGCCGTGTGCAGGGCCGGAGAATACGAGGCCCTGCCCGAGAAGATCTCCGACCCCGAGCGTCGTCCCGATTTCGGTCCTGAGAAATACAACGGGACCGTGGCGCGTTCCGGGGCGATCAACGTGGGGGCCCGCAACTTCCTGATAGCTGTGAATTTCAACCTGAACACGACTTCGGTGCGCAGGGCCATGTCCGTCGCTTTCGATGTGCGTGAGAAAGGCCGCAAGGCCCGTGAGGGAGGGTCTCTCACCGGCAAGCTTCTCAAAGACGCCGACGGCAAGCAGATATGGATCCCCGGCACCCTCAAGGGATGCAAGGCGATCGGATGGTATATAGACGAATATGGCATCGCCCAGGTGTCAATGAACATAACGGACATAAACGCCGTCCCGCTTCACAAGGCTTTTGACGAAGTGTGTCGCGCCGCCTCCGCAAGAGGTCTCCGCGTGACTGGAGCCGAGATTGTGGGACTCGTGCCCAAGAGCGTTCTGGTGGATGCCGGGAAGCACTATCTCACATTGCAGAGCAGGTCGCTCGGAGTTTCCGAGGACGAGCTGATAAGGATGGCCGTGAAGTCCATGAGTCTGGACGACATCGCCCCGTTCAAGCCCCGTGAAAAGGTGATCGAATATCTCATGGAGGATGAGGCCGAGCTGGCTGTCAAGGAGAAGCTTGAGCGGATGACCGTGAAGGCCTTCGCTCTGGAGACGGCTTCGGAGTCGGCAGCGCCCGGTGGCGGATCCGTGTCCGCCTATATGGGAGCTCTTGGCGCGGCTCTCGGCACCATGGTCGCCAATCTTTCATCGCACAAGCGCGGCTGGGATGACCGTTGGAAGGAATTCTCCGATGTCGCCGAGAAGGGACAGGCCCTTGTGGCCGAACTGCTCGCCCTTGTGGATGAGGACACTGCCGCATTCAACAGGATAATGGACGTGTTTTCCATGCCGAAAGGCACTCCGGAGGAAAAGAAGGCCCGCGAGGAGGCCATGGAGGCCGCCACTCTCTATGCGGCGCAGGTCCCTCTCAAGACCATGAAGGCTTCGCTCAAGGCCATTCCCATAGCTCGCGCCATGGCCGAGAAGGGCAATCCCGCATCCGTTTCCGATGCCGGAGTGGGCGTTCTCGCGGCCGTCGCGGCCGTGAGGGGAGCGGCTCTCAATGTCCGCATCAACGCCGCGTCCCTCCAGAACCGCGAGGAGGCCGGCAAAATCGTAGCCGAGGCCGAAAAGATAGTGGCCGAGGCTCTTTCCATGCAGGAGGAGACTCTTGCCATAGTGGATTCTCATATCAATGGTGACCATGAATAAATTCCAGTCAGCTATACTGCAGGGAATTCCGGATGAACTCCCGCAGCCCAGGCCATACGACCCTTCAGTCAATCACGCTCCGCGCCGCAAGGATATCCTCACCGATGAGGAAAAGGTGCTGGCGCTCAAGAACGCTCTCCGCTATTTCCATCCGCGCCACCACGCAGTGCTGGCTGAGGAGTTCGCCCATGAGCTTGAGGAATACGGCCGCATCTATATGTACCGTTTCCGTCCCGAATATGAGATGTATGCCCGCCCTATCGACGAGTATCCCGCCAAGTCCAGACAGGCGGCCGCAATAATGGCCATGATCCAGAACAATCTGGATCCACGCGTGGCCCAGCATCCCCATGAGCTGATAATCTATGGCGGAAACGGCGCCATCTTCCAGAACTGGGCCCAGTATCTGCTCACCATGCAGTATCTGTCCCAGATGACCGACGAGCAGACTCTGGCCATGTATTCCGGCCTGCCGCTGGGTCTTTTCCCCAGCCACAAGGACGCGCCGAGAGTGGTCGTCACCAATGGTATGGTCATCCCCAATTATTCCAGCAAGGACCATTGGGAGAAATTCAATGCTCTGGGAGTGTCCCAGTACGGCCAGATGACGGCCGGATCGTATATGTACATAGGCCCGCAGGGCATAGTCCACGGCACCACCATCACCGTGATGAACGCCGCCCGCAGGCAGCTCAAGGTCCGCGGAATTCCCGGCGACCGTGAGAATATGCGCGGAATGCTGTTCGTGACCGCCGGTCTGGGCGGCATGTCCGGCGCTCAGCCCAAAGCCGGCAACATCGCCGGAGTGGTGAGCGTGACGGCTGAGATCAATCCTCTCGCCGCCCGCAAGCGCTATGAGCAGGGATGGGTGGACGAGCTCCACGAGGATCTGGATGAGTTGCTCGCGCGCATACGCAAGGCTGTGGACGGCCGCGAGGTGGTCTCCCTCGCCTATGTGGGCAATGTGGTGGACCTATGGGAGAAACTGGCCGCCGAGGACGTCCATGTGGATCTCGGATCGGATCAGACTTCGTTGCACAACCCTCTGGCGGGAGGCTACTATCCCGTCGGGCTCACCCTTGAGGAGTCCAAGAGGATGATGGCCGACGATCCTGACGGTTTCAAGGCCGCTGTCCGCGACTCGCTGCGCAGGCAGGTCGCCGCAATCAACAAGCTGAGCGACAAGGGAATGTATTTCTTTGACTATGGCAACGCCTTCCTGCTTGAAAGCTCCCGCGCCGGCGCCGACGTGCTCCGTCCGGACGGTTCGTTCCGCTATCCTTCCTATGTGCAGGACATCATGGGCCCGCTCTATTTCGACTATGGATTCGGTCCGTTCCGCTGGGTGTGCATGTCAGAGGATCCCGAAGATCTCGCCAAGACCGACGAAATCGCGGCCGGAGTGCTGAAGGAGATAGCCGCGGGCTCTCCCGAGGAGATCTGCGGACAGATGCTTGACAATGTCCACTGGATCGAGGAAGCCGGCAGGAACAAGCTTGTCGTCGGTTCCCAGGCCCGCATCCTCTATGCCGACTGCGAGGGCCGCACCAAGATCGCCCTGGCGTTCAACAAGGCCATACGTGAAGGTGTCCTCAAGGGTCCCGTAGTGCTCGGCCGTGACCATCACGACGTCTCCGGCACTGACTCTCCCTTCCGCGAGACTTCCAATATCTATGACGGTTCCAAATACACCGCCGACATGGCCGTGCAGAACGTGATAGGCGATTCCTTCAGGGGCGCCACGTGGGTCTCGCTGCACAATGGCGGAGGCGTGGGCTGGGGAGAGGTCATCAACGGCGGCTTCGGTATGCTGATCGACGGCTCCGCGGACTCCGACAGGCATATCGAAAAGATGCTGTTCTGGGATGTCAACAACGGCATCGCCCGCAGGAGCTGGGCCCGCAACGAAGGCTCCATAATGGCCATCAGACGCGAGATGGCGAGAACTCCCTCGCTCAAGGTGACTATACCTGAAATCGCTGATGATGAATTGGTTAGAAAAGCTTTAAAGAAATGACACATATCATATCCCATTCACGCCTCACCATAGACAGGGTCGAGGAGATTCTTGCGAACAAGGAAAAGCTCGAAATCGGACCCGAGGCGGCCGTAGCCATAGACAAATGCCGTAAATATCTGGACAGCAAGATGGAAGACATCGGCCGCCCCGTCTATGGGGTGACCACCGGCTTCGGCTCGCTCTGCAACGTGACCATCCCTCAGGAGGATCTCTCGCGCCTGCAGCACAATCTCGTAATGTCCCATGCCTGCGGAACCGGCGAAAAGGTCCGCCCCGAGATAGTCAGGCTCATGCTGCTGCTCAAGGTGCAGTCTCTGTCCTATGGCCATTCCGGCACTCAGCTGGCGACGGTCCAGCGGCTTGTGGACATGTACAACAATGACATTCTCCCCGTGGTCTATCAGCAGGGTTCGCTCGGAGCTTCCGGCGACCTTGCACCTCTGGCCCACCTCTGTCTCCCGATCATCGGCATGGGCGAGGTCGTGTACAAGGGCGAGACCCGTCAGGCCGCCGATCTCTGGAAGGAGTTCGGATGGGAGCCTCTGACATTGCAGTCCAAGGAGGGCCTGGCTCTTCTCAACGGCACCCAGTTCATGAGTGCCCATGCAGTATGGAGCCTCATTCAGAGCAAAAGGCTTTCCCGTTGGGCCGACGTAATAGGCGCAGTGTCGCTCGAGGCCTTTGACGGACGCATAGAGGCGTTCTATCCTCAGACTCATCTTCTGCGCCGCCATCGCGGACAGATTGACACCGCCGCCGCTTTCATGGCTCTGCTGAAGGGCAGCGAAATCATTGCCAGACCCAAGGAGCATGTGCAGGATCCCTATTCTTTCCGTTGCATTCCCCAGGTTCACGGTGCGGTGAAGGACACCATGAGATATGTGGAGTCGGTCATCGAGGACGAGATCAACAGCGCCACCGACAACCCCAACGTCTTCCCCGAGGAGGACATGATCATATCGGCCGGAAACTTCCACGGCGAGCCCATCGCCATCCCCATGGACAACCTTGCGATCGCCCTTTCCGAGCTGGCCAACATTTCCGAGAGGAGAATTTTCCAGCTCATTTCCGGTTCTCGCGGACTGCCCAAGTTCCTTGCTCCGAATCCCGGTCTCAACAGCGGCTTCATGATCCCGCAGTACACCGCCGCGTCCATCGTGAGCCAGAACAAGGGTCTGTGCTGGCCGGCTTCATGCGACTCCATCCCTTCGTCGCAGGGGCAGGAGGACCATGTGAGCATGGGTTCGAACGCCGCTACCAAGCTAGTGAGAGTCGTGGACAATGCGGAGACGGTGCTGGGCATAGAACTCTTCAACGCCGTCCAGGCTCTGGATTTCCGCCGTCCGCTCAAGACCTCTCCCGTGCTGGAGGCTCTGGTGGCACGCTACCGCAAGGAAGTGCCTTTTGTGGAGAATGATGTCTATATGCATCCTCTCATCATGAAGTCCAAACAATTCATCTCCAAGAGTTTTGAAAACTGTAATCAGTAATATCTCCGTCCTGACCGGTATCGTGCCGGAGGGCGTGTTGCGCAAAGAAGGACGCGAAATGTCCGAAACCGGCACGCTTGAGAACGCATGGGTGCTGGTTGAAGACGGTCTCATCTCGGATATCGGCACCGGTCCGGCCCCCTCGGCCGGCACCGTGCTGGATGCCGGGGGCGGAATGGTCCTGCCGTCGTTCTGCGATTCGCATACGCATCTGGTCTATGCCGGAAGCCGTGACGGCGAGTTTCTTGACAAAATCAACGGCCTTTCCTATGAGGAGATAGCAGCCCGCGGAGGCGGAATCCTGAATTCCGCCGACCTGCTGAGGGCCACTTCCGAGGAGGAGCTCTTCCGTCAGGCCTCGGATAGGGTTCGCGAGGTTATCGCCAAGGGGACCGGCGCTCTTGAGATCAAGAGCGGCTATGGACTCTCGGTAGAGAGTGAAATCAAGATGCTTCGCGTGATCCGTCGGATAAAGGAGACCTTCCCGTTGCAGGTCCGCGCCACTTTCCTCGGGGCTCATGCGGTTGCGCGCGGCCTGACGCGCGAAGCCTATGTCAACGAGATATGCGGGAAGATGCTTCCCGCTGTCGCCGCCGAAAAACTGGCCGACTATGTGGACGTGTTCTGCGACGAGGGCTTTTTCACTGTCGAAGACACTGAGAGGATCCTTTCCGCCGCCGCCCGTTACGGTCTTCGCGGCAAGATCCACGCCGACGAGCTCGCGTGCAGCGGGGGAGTTCAGGCGGGAGTGAAGTGCGGGGCCCTTTCCGTGGACCATCTTGAGAGAGCCGGCGAGGCCGAGATACGTTGTCTCAGAGGTTCGGAGACGATGCCCACCATGCTTCCCGGATCCTCGTTCTTCCTTGGAATTCCCTATGGCAAGGCTCGTGATTTCATAGCCGGCGGGCTGGGCATAGCTCTGGCGAGCGACTACAATCCGGGGTCTTCTCCGTCCGGAGACATGCGCTTCGTCATGGCCATGGGCTGCATAAAGATGAAGCTCACCCCCGTGCAGTCTCTCAACGCCTGCACGCTCAACGGAGCCTATGCGATGGGGCTGTCGGACGTCTGCGGGTCAGTCACCCGCGGCAAGCTGGCCAATCTCATCGTGACCCGGCCCATGAATTCGCTCACGATGATTCCCTACTGCCATCAGACGCCCTTCATAAGCAGAGTGATGCTCAATGGGCATATTGTTTAGGCGAGATTGCAGAGGGCTGGCCAAAAAGTGCTTTTGGCCAGCCCCCGTTTTATCTTGTCCGATGTGTGATCAGGATTCTTCTATGGCCACCAGCGTGGTGAGCTGGTCCATGCAGATGCGGTCCAGATGGAGGTCGGTCCTGTTGGTTTCCAGAGAGAAGTCTATATAGGTTATATCTCCCAAAGTTTTGAGCTCCACTTTGGTCCATTCCTTTACATACGAGAGGGAACCTTCATATTTGGCCATCTCCACCTTCACTTCGCCTGTCTTGGCCTTGGCGGAGTTGTAGCCGGTGATGATAAGATTGAAATAGTCTCCTTCGTCGAACTTGGAAGCGCCGCCGCGGCCATATTTGATTGCGTTCAGCACCACATTCGCATTGGCGACATAGCAGATGTCGGGCTCGACTGTCACCAGGGCCTTGGATGTGGTGCTGCGGTAGAATTCTATGTCGTGCTCCGGCATGCAGGATTCATCGGGGTTCTGGCAGAACACCGCAAAGATGTTTCCTTTCGTGCCTTTGCCGCTTTCCTTGTCAATGGAATAACCGGAATAGATGCCATCCAAGACGGGATCCAGCTTCATCGAGAGGGCAAAGCCGCCCTTGAACACTTTATCGTCCATTTTTGCGCTGTAGGCGAAATACCCCGAGTTGCCTATAAATCCTTCCGCGAAGGCGACGCTGTCCGGATTCTCCGTGATGAAATCGTCATAGGAGAAAGTGTCGCAGGTGTAGAACGAAGTGGAGGTGTTGCTGTGTCCGAGGCAGGACACGGCCGTTGCGGCGGCGAGCACCAGAATTGCCAATTTGACTGTTTTCATTATTCAGTGTGAGTTTTTTAATCTGTCAGAACTTATATGAAAGTCCGCCCGACATGGTGAAGAACCACCTTTGCGTCTTCTTTTCCGGAGAGTTTCCGTAATCGGTGCAATGGACATAGTTTTCTGTAAGCATGAAGCGGAAGGCCGGAGCCGCCTTCAGATCGAAGCGCCATATCCGGAAATTGAATCCGGCGCCGGCGTCCGCTGACAACGAAAGGCTGGTGTGCTTTTCGGTCCAATAGGAACTGCTTCCACCGGCATGGCTCACATTATGGCGCCCGCTGCCGCTTCCGGCCACATAGCCCGGAGTGAGCCCTATGCTGAACTCGGCTCTGCTGAACAGGTTCATGAGAAAAGCCGCCAGAAAATCGCCGGGCCCGGAATACGGCTGGCTGACCATCTGATAGGCGGAGCCGTATGCCGCGGAAGTGAGCCTCTCGGAAGTACTTCTGTCTTTGGTGCGGTAGGAAAAGGCTATAGGAATCCCGAACGAATTGTCAATGTCGTACAACGACGGGATGTGGTAGAATCCGGCCCTGTAGCCTATGCCGTTGGAGTGGTAATGGCCATAGGTGATTCCGTACATGACTTCGGCCCCGTAGCTGCCCGTTGAAGAGCCCAGGGGGGCGATCAGTCCCACATAGGCCCCGAGGTCGTCGCTTCTGTCGGCGTTACTGCGTGTCTGGGCCGACACCGTCGCCGGCATCAGCACGGCCGCGGCTGCGCACAAAAAGACCTTCTTCATCATGATATAAGCTGTCATAAGTTTCTATACCCGGGAATTACATTATAAATGTCAGAATTCTCAGAACCTTGCGCCCAAAGTTATGAAAAATCACGGAACTGCGCAGGAGGGTAAGAAAAAGGGGCTGACCGGAAAAATTCCGGTCAGCCCCTTTCGTGCGGATGGGGAGAGTCGAACTCCCACGGACAAATCGTCCACCACCCCCTCAAAGTGGCGTGTCTACCATTTCACCACATCCGCAAAATCGCTTTGGGACTGCAAATATACGCAGGAATATTTAATATCCAAAAATTGGAGAAGATTTTTGGGTAAAAAAATGCGGAGCGCTTTTGAACTTGGAAAAGTATTCATAACTTTGCGACGCATTCTCGTGCAGGGTGCATAACTTATTATATCAATCAATAAAACAGATTCACAATGGCTGTTAAAATCCGTCTTCAGCGCCACGGTAAGAAGAATTTCGCATTCTTCCACATTGTTGTGGCTGATTCTCACACAAAACGCGATGGACGCTTCATCGAGCTCCTCGGCACCTACAATCCCAACACAGATCCCGCAACTGTCGTTCTCAACGAAGAGAGGGCTCTCGCTTGGATCAAGGTCGGTGCCCAGCCCACTCTGACCGCCCGTAACATTCTCTCCCACGAAGGAGTTCTCATGCGTCACCACCTCGACGGCGGCGTCGCCAAGGGAGCCCTCACACAGGAGCAGGCAGACAGAAAACTCGCTGATTGGAAAGCTCAGAGAGACGCCAAGCTCGAAGCCAGGAGGCAGGGTCTCAGCAAAGAGGCCGCCGAGAAGGCAAGAGCCGCCAAAGAGGCTGAGATCAATGTGAACAACGAAAGGGCCGCAGCTATCGCCAAGAAGAAGGCAGATGCTGAGGAAGCCGCCAGAAAGGCTGCCGAAGAGGCTGCCCAGGCTGTAGCTGCAGAGGCTGTAGAGGCCGCTGCTGAAGAAGCTCCTGCCGCAACCCCCGAGGCCTAAGTTTTTCACCATGAAGGGGTCCGAGGGTCTTGTCCGGATTGGACAGGTGCTCAAGTCGAACGGTACCGACGGAGAACTTCTGATAAGTTTCCGCGGCGTGGACCCTGAAGAAATCGACACGGACGAACCGGTGTTCATCTATTATGATGGACTGCCGGTTCCTTTTTTTGTCCTCTCCATGACCCTTCGCGGCAACGGCCGCGCGCTGGTGAAGCTCAATGACATAGACTCGCTCAAGGATGCCGACGAGGCCGCCGGGCGCGAGGTCTGGGCCTCCGGCGCCGACTATGGCGAAGAAACTGAAGAAGATCTCGGTGACCTTGTGGGGTGGGAGGTGCTGGACGAAAAGGGAAGGCTGAGAGGGACGGTCAAAGATATTGAGGACATTCCGGGCAATCCCTGCCTGGTGGTGGAGAACGGCGGCGAAGAAGCGCTGTTTCCCGTCAATGACGATCTGCTGCTGTCGGCGGATCCCGATGCCAGACGGCTCAGTCTGCGCATTCCTGAAGGACTCTAAAACCATAACCATATATGATAACCTGTGATTTGGCTATTGTTGGCGGCGGCCCCGGGGGGTATGTCGCCGCTGAAAGAGCCGGTGCCGCCGGTCTCAAGACCGTGCTGTTCGAGAAAAAATCTCTCGGGGGAGTGTGCCTGAACGAAGGCTGCATACCCACCAAGACGCTTCTCTACAGTGCGAAAGTGTATAACTATGCCATTGAAGGCGGCAAATACGGGATCTCCGTGGAGAATCCGGCCTTTGACTATGGCAAGATAATGGACCGCAAGGACAAGGTGGTCAAAAAACTGGTCGGAGGCGTCAAGGCTGCCATGAAGGCCGCCGGCGTGGAAGTCGTGAACGCCGAAGCCGTTGTGAAGGGACGCGTCGCCGAAGGCTTCGTCATCGAGGCCGCCGGTGAGGAATATGCCGCTTCCAGGCTTCTGCTCTGCACGGGTTCCGAAGCCGCCGTGCCGCCTTTCCCGGGTCTCGTGGACGCCGGAGACATCATAATGACCAACAGGGAGATACTTTCCATGCGCGAACGTCCCGAGTCATTGGTGGTGATAGGCGGCGGCGTCGTGGGGATGGAGTTCGCATCGTTCTTCAGCACCATGGGGACCAGAGTCACGGTGGTGGAGATGCTTCCCAAGATACTTGGGCCGCTGGACGATGAGATCAGCGCCATGCTTCAGAAAATCTATGAGAAAAAAGGCATCGATTTCCGTCTCGGCTGCAAAGTGACCGCCGTCGAAGGAAATTCGGTGGTGTTCGAGAGTGCCGGAGGCGAGACCGAAAAGGTGTCCGGCGACAGAATTCTCGTGAGTGTCGGCCGCAAGGCCGTGCTTGGCGGCCTTGAAGCTCTCGGGCTCGAGATGACCCTGAACCGCGCCGGCAGGCCCTGCGGAGTGAAGGTGGACGAAAAAATGCGCACCAGTGTGCCCGGAGTCTGGGCGGCCGGTGACATAACCGGTTTCTCAATGTTGGCCCACACTGCAAGCCGTGAAGGCGAAGTGGCTGTGAATGACATGCTGGGGAAGGATGACAGAATGAGCTACGAGGCCATCCCGGGAGTTGTTTACACCAATCCCGAAGTGGCCGGCGTCGGACTCACCGAGGCTGAAGCCGGGGCCAAGGGCATTCCGGTGAAAGTGCTCAGGCTTTCCATGAACTATTCCGGCCGCTTTGTCGCGGAAAATGAGAGAGGCGACGGACTATGCAAGCTTCTGGTCGGAGAGGACCGCAGGATATTGGGCGCCCATATGCTCGGAAACCCCTGTTCTGAGCTGATCCACAGCATGTGCATGGCCATAGAGAAGAAAATGACGGTGGACGACCTGAAAGAGACGGTGTTCCCGCATCCTTCCGTGAGTGAAATTCTGAGAGAAATCGCCTTCACGGCGGAATAGGTCACCTGTCAGAACAGGAGATTTTCGAGATCTCCGCAGCGAAGTCCGTCGAAATATTTTTCGACGGACTTCGCTTTCAGCACGCTTTCCACCGCGCTCCTTTCATAGCGGCAGCCTTCCAGCGCCGCGGCCAGGTCTTCAGACGGAAGGTCGCCTATGAAATCTCCTCCGAACGCCAGCCTGAGAATCTTGCCGCGGTCCACGCTGAAGTCCACGGAGACGGTGCCGCAGGCGAATTTCGCCTTTCGGGAGAATTTCGCCTCGCGCGATTTGCCGAAGGTCCATTCCCAGGTCCGGAACTTGGAGTCCGCCTCTTCCTTTATGCTTCCGATCTGTTCCGGGGAAAGCTCCAGCCTGCCGTCCCTGCCTCCGTGGGACAGAATGTCCCAGGCCGCGGCCATTAGTTCTTCGGGCGTTCCGATTCCGGAAAGTTTTTCTTTCAGGTTCATCACCCTGGATCGCACCGAGGCTATCCCGGAGGCCTCAAGCTTGCCGCCGGGGACGGAGAGTGCCCTGGTGAGCTCGCCCAGATCCACGTCAAACATCAGGGTGCCATGGACCATGAGTCTGTCTTTCCACACCCTTTTTGCGAAGCCTGACACTTTCCGTCCATCCACCAGAATGTCGTTGCGTCCCGTGACTTCGGCCTCGGCCCCGAGCTGCCGGAGAACATCCGCCATCATTGCGGCATAGCCCGGATAGTCCTCTTCCAGAGCGCGTGAACGGCCGGTGATAGTGTAGTTGACGTTTCCGAGATCGTGATAGACGGCGCCGCCGCCGGTAACCCTGCGGGCAAGGTTTATCCCATGCTCCTTCAGATAGGGGAGGTTGACTTCCGAATAGGCGTTCTGGTTCAGCCCGATGATGACCGAAGGGGAATTGCGCCACAGGTAGAACACCGGCTCGTCCGAGTCCAGAGACTGCAGGCAGAATTCGTCGAAGGCCATGTTGAAGTACGGGTCCAGAGATTCGTTCACAAGGTATTTCATTCTGTAGAGGGCTGTTTGACGTGCAAACCTAATCAAAATTCCGCTATATTAGTGTTTTGTTTGTCCGTAACGGGCAAATCTGATAAAAGTCTGTTGAAGATGTACAGAAGCATAAAGACATTCATATGTGTCCTCGCCGTGGCGTCGATCGTCGCATGGACGGTTCCCGCCGCGGGTCAGACCCGTAATTTCAAGATGGGAAAATGGGTCGAGATCGAAAACGCCATATTGAAGGAACTGGACAGGTCCTATGTCGACAGCCTTCCCATAGACAGAATGGAGCGGGCCGGGATCGATGCCAAACTCTCCAGTCTGGATCCCTACACGGTCTATGTGCCCGAGGAGGAGAACGAGGACTTTCAGATGATGATCGGCAAGACCTACGGCGGAATCGGCGCAGTGATATATAAGCCGGAAAAAGACGGCTATCTGTTTGTGACCGAGCCCTATGCAAACTGCCCCGCCCAGAAGGCCGGGCTGGTGGCGGGTGACGAGATACTGTCTATTGACGGAGTGTCGACAGTGGGCCTCGAGACCAAGGAGTGCAGTGACAGGATGAAGGGCAAGCCCGGCACCGATGTCACGTTCAGAGTCCGCAGGGTGAGGGGCGGTGCGGAGGAGACCATCTCGGTCACTAGAGAGAGAATCCATCTCCCTGATGTGGAATATGCCGGAATGGTCAACGACACCACCGGCTATATACTTCAGACGGGCTTCACCGAAAATGTCTCGGCAGCCGTGCGAGAAGCCGTGCTGAACCTCAAGAAGCAGGGCATGAGGCTGCTCGTGCTGGATTTGAGAAGCAACGGCGGAGGCCTTCTGAGCGAGGCCGTCAACATCGTGTCGCTTTTTGTCCCCAAGGGTTCGCTGGTAGTCTCCCAGAAGGGAAAATCCATCGCCGACAATTTTGAATACAGGACATCTCTGGATCCCATCGACACCGAAACCCCCATCATCGTCATGGTGAACGGCGCGACGGCATCCGCTTCGGAAATCATTTCCGGCGCCATGCAGGACTATGACAGGGGCACCGTCATGGGGCGCCGCACCTATGGAAAGGGGCTGGTGCAGAGCATCCGTCCGCTTCCCTATAACGGACAGCTGAAAGTGACTACCGCCAAATATTACACTCCGAGCGGACGCTGTGTGCAGGCCATAGACTATGCCGACCGCAACGAGGACGGCAGCGTGGGGCACATTCCCGATTCGCTCACCCATGAGTTCAAGACTGCCGGAGGCAGGATCGTGCGGGACGGCGGCGGAATCACTCCCGACATCGAAGTGCCGGAGCAGGAATATAGCCGCATCGTGTACTCTCTTGTGCTGGGCGGAATTGTGGAGCAGTATGCCCTGGACTATGTCCGCCGGCATGACAGCATAGCCCCGGCCGATGAATTCGAGTTCACTGACGAAGATTACAGGGACTTCGTGGCCTTTGCCAAGGACAAGAAGTTCGATTACCGTTCCAGCGCCAAGACTCTTTTCGACCAGATGAAGAAGGAACTGGAAAAGGACGGAATCGATGACTCGGTGAAGTCTGAACTTGATGCTCTGGGCAAGGCCATAGACCTGGACAAGGAAGTTTTCCTGAAAATGAAAAAGAGCGAACTCATTCCTTTCATTGAGGAGGAAATTATCGTGCGCTACTACTATCAGGAGGCCGGGATCAAACGCAGGCTGCGCTATGACACCCAGTTGTATAAGGCACTTGAAATGTATAAGCCCTTGGGTCTCTGAGATATAGAAAGATGAAACTGATTTTCGCCACAGGCAACAAAGGCAAGCTTCGTGAGGCTTCCGAGATTCTCGGAGAGGAGTTCGAGATAGTTTCTCCGGCTTCTGTCGGGATTGCCGAAGATATTCCCGAAACCGGAAGCACCATTGAGGAAAATTCCATGATGAAGGCCGTCTATGTGCTGGAAAGGACAGGGACGGACTGTTTTGCGGATGACACCGGACTGGAGGTGCGCGCTCTCGGAGGCGCTCCGGGGGTGTACTCCGCCAGATATGCCGGGCCCGCGCATGATTCCGCGGCCAATATCGCCAAGCTTCTTAAGGAACTTGACGGGGCTGAGGACAGGACGGCGGCTTTCCGCACTGCCGTCACCCTGCTGTTTCAAGGTGAGGAGCATGTCTTCAAGGGCGAAGTGAGGGGCCGCATAGGCACAGACCTCAGCGGGGACGGCGGCTTCGGCTATGACCCGGTTTTCATCCCGGACGAGATCCCCGCTCCGGACGGAAGCCTGGCGCCGAATACGGGAGGACTCACCATGGCCCAGCTCTCCGAGGAACAGAAAAATGCCATCTCGCACAGGGGACGCGCTCTGCGTGCGATGGCCGCTTTCCTGAAAAAGAGGAGGCCATGACCCGGGACGCCGGTCTCATAGTTCTCAGCTACACCCGTTTCGGGGAGAGGTCGGTCGTGTTGCATGCCCTCTCGCGCGAATGGGGCAGAAGCGGATTCATAGTCAGGATAGGCCGGAGTTCGGAAATGGCCCATTTTCTTCCGCTCAGCATTCTGGAGGCCAGCGTGACGGAAAATCCGAAGTCCACGCTGATGAGGGCCGGACGCATAAGTACGGCGATGCCGCTTTCCGGCATCCGCGGCAATATGTACAAAAACGCCATGACCATGTTCATGAGCGAGGTGCTCTATCGGGTGGTGAAGGACGGAACCAATGAGGATGGACTCTATGACTGGGTGCTCCGCTCGATACTCACTCTGGATTCGTTGGAAAGCGATTTCAGCAACTACCATGTACGTTTCCTCCTGGAGCTGGCTGTGACTCTCGGTTTCAGCCCCTCCGGAGAAGACATGAGGCCGTTTGCGGGGGAGCATCTTCCGCAGATAATGGAGATGATGTCCCTGCCGCTTGCCGAGTCCATGCTGCTGCCGCTGCGCGGTGCGGACAGGACAGAAATGTGCGCCGCAATTCTGAAATATATTGAATACCACACCGAATCCGCGGTGAACGTCAAGTCGCTGGACGTCCTCAGCGAATTGTTCGGAACACCGTCAAAAGATAACACTGAAACCTGATAATGGAAAAAGAAAAGACAAACGGCCGCTACACCTATCTCAAGGAAGCCGCCATTTTCCTGCTGGTCATGGGGGCCGTATTCGGGGTCCTCGGACACATCATGGGAGGAAAGAACATGATGAGCAGTCTCATGAACACGGCCCATGACCTGATTCTCAACACTGTGCTCTATCTCATGGGCATTATCGTGCTGGCCGGAGCGCTGAGCGCGCTGTTCTCCGAGTTCGGAGTGCTCAAGCTTCTGGAAAAGATTCTCACTCCGCTGATGAAGCCGCTCTTCGGCTTGCCTGGAGTGGCCGCGCTCGGAGCCGTGATGACATTCATGTCCGACAATCCGGCCATAATGACTCTTTCCAAGGACCGTCAGTTCTGTTCCTATTTCAAGAAATATCAGATGGCCTCGCTCATCAATTTCGGAACGACTTTCGGGATGGGGTTCGTGGTGCTCATAACCATGCTGGGCTATGACAGCGGCGCCGCCATGATAGGGCTCGCCGCGGCATTCGTGGGCGCGATCCTGTCCACCAGAATGTTCCAGAGGGGCGCCCTGCGCGCGGATCCCTCCATGGCGGAGCAGTATGTCCCGGTGCTCGGTGAGGAGGAAAAGGCGGACGAGAAGACCAGAGGCACTCAGACGGGTGTTTTCATGCGTTTCCTGAATGCCATGCTGGACGGCGGCAAAAAGGGGGTTGAACTCAGCATGGCCATCATCCCCGGAGTCGTGATAATCACCACTTTCGTGATCATGTTCACTTTCGGGCCGGGAGAGTCCGGCGCTTATACGGGCGGAGCCGGAGAGGGTGTGCCCATTTTGCCTTGGCTGGCCGAGAAGGTCCATTGGGTCTTCGAGTGGCTGTTCGGTCTCACCGACATGAAGCTGATCGCCTTCCCGATGACCGCCCTCGGCGCCGTCGGGGCCGCTCTCGGCCTGCTGCCCACCCTTGACGCGGCGGGCACTATCGACGGCAACGCGATAGCGGTGTTTACGGCTATAGGAATCGTGTGGAGCGGATTCCTTTCCACGCACACCGCCCTCATGGATTCGATCGGCTTCCGCAGATTCGTCCCCAAAGCCATCCTCACCCAGACTGTCGCTGGACTCATCGCGGGAATTGTCGCGCATCTGCTGTATATGTTGTTCTCCCTTATTTAAGGTGGACATAGGGCAATAAAAAAAGGAAGCTGACCAAAAATTTTTAGTCAGCTTCCTTTTTGAAGTTTGGGATAAAATCTCTAGATCAGAGGCTCGGCGGTCATCTTGGCGGGAGCGGGGATGCCCATGAGCTTGAGGATGGTGGGCGCCACGTTGCAGAGCGCTCCGTCTTTGACCTCTTTCACGTCATCGCCGGCGTTCACCACGATGAACTGCACCGGATTCAGCGAATGCTGGGTGTTAGGAGTGCCGTCGGGATTCACCTCGCAGTCGGCGTTTCCGTGGTCGGCGGTGATGATCACCGCATAGTCTTGCGCCACGGCGGCGGTCACGACCTTCTCCACCTGCCTGTCCACGCACGCCACGGCCTGAGCGGCGGCCGAATAGACTCCGGTGTGTCCCACCATGTCGCCGTTGGCGAAGTTGAGGATGATCAGATCCTCTTTGCCGCTGTTGATCACCTCGATAAGCTTCTCAGCCACCTCGGGGGCGCTCATCTGGGGAAGCAGGTCATAGGTGGGGACCTTCGGCGACGCTACCAGAATTCTGTCCTCGTTTTCATAGGGAGACTCAAGGCCTCCGTTGAAGAAGAAGGTGACATGGGCATATTTTTCCGTCTCGGCTATGCGCAGCTGGTGCTTTCCGGCCTTGGATACGGTCTCTCCGAGGGTCTGGTCCACGAGCTCCTTCTCAAACAGGACGTGCACGCCCTTGAAGGACGCGTCATAGGGCGTGAGACAGCAGTAGTAGAGCGGAATGGTGTGCATTCCTTCTTCGGGCATGTCCTTCTGCGTGAGGACCGAAGTGAGCTCTCTTGCGCGGTCGTTGCGGAAGTTGTAGAAGATGATGGCATCGCCCTCCTCAATCTTGGCCAGAGGCTCGCCGGCGGCATCGGTGACCACGATCGGCTTCACGAACTCGTCGGTGACGTCGGCGTCATATGAAGCCTGGATTCCTTCGGTGGCGGAAGTGAACTTGTCGCCCTTGCCTTCGACCAGCAGGTCATAGGCCTCCTTGAGCCGGGCCCAGCGCTTGTCGCGGTCCATCGCATAGAACCTTCCGCAGACCGTGGCTATTTTTCCTGTGGTGTCGGCCATATGTTTCTCGAGATCCTCGAGAAAGCCCTTCCCGCTGTGGGGGTCGGTGTCACGGCCGTCCATGAAAGCGTGGACATAGACTTTGTCCAGTCCGTATTCTTTGGCCACATGGAGGAACTCGTAGATGTGGTCCATCGACGAATGGACTCCTCCGGTAGATGTCAGGCCCATGAGGTGGAGCTTCTTCCCACTCTCCTTCACATAGTCATAAACGGCCTTTATCTCTTTGTTCTCCAGGAATTTGTGCGCCTTTGCGGCCATGTTTATCCTCACGAGATCCTGATATATGACCCTGCCGGCGCCGAGGTTCATGTGTCCCACTTCCGAGTTGCCCATCTGGCCATCCGGGAGTCCGACATATTCTCCGCAGGCCTGCAGGTGGGAGAACGGATATTTCGCGCGCAGCGAATCTATGAAAGGCGCGCCCTGGGAAAATATGGCGTTGGTATAGTCGTGTTTCCCTTCTCCCCAACCGTCGAGGATCATCAGAAGAACTTTTTTCTGTTTCATATAAGTGTCTTTTTTATTCCTTTTCTTACCTTTGCACCCAAAGTGATTGTTCATCACAGGCGGTCTGTCGCCCGTCGTCCCAATCGGACAAAGATAGAAATAATTTGGAAGTATATACATTAGCAATGAGCGTAAAGAGAAGAGACGGTTCCTCGATAAGGAAAGCCGGGAAAAACATCAGGAAGAATCTTCCCGAGATAGAAGGAACAGTAAGAATGACGAGGGACGGCTATGCTTTCGTGACCCCTGAGGGATCGAAGGAGCGTGATGACGACATTTTCATCAAGGCCACCAGGACCCGCGGCGCCCTGAACGGGGACAAGGTCAGGGCGGTCATAACCCGCGGCGGCGACGGAAACCACAGGAAAGAGGGCGAGGTCAAAGCCATTCTCGAACGCTCCGTAAAACCGTTCATCGGAGTTCTGCACATAGTGGGCGGACAGGCCTGGGTTCTGATGCAGAGCAGGTTCATGCCCTATGACATAAGCATAGATATGCAGGGAGCCGGGCAGCCCGACGGGAAAAAGAAGTCCTGTCCCGCCGCAGAAGAAAAAGCCGCGGAAAGTGCTCCGCGTTCGGGCTGTCTGATCCCGCTCGACGGAGGCGAATATGAAGTGGACGGAGTCTATGAGACCATAGACGGAAAGCGCAGCAGACTCAAGGCCCGCAGCGGAATGAAGGTCGCGGCCGTTGTGGACTCATGGAGAAGGGGCGAGCCCAATCCGTCCGGCCATCTGGTGGACGTGCTCGGAGACATGGGAGAGAATGACACCGAGATGCACGCCATTCTGGCCGAATATGGCCTTCCCTACAGGTTTGAGCCCGAAGTGGAGAATGCCGCCGACGAAATCTCGGACAAAATCACGGCAAAAGACATCAAGGACCGCAGGGATTTCCGTGACACCCTGACATTCACCATAGACCCGGCCGATGCCAAGGACTTCGATGACGCCCTGTCGTTCAAGGCCCTGGACAACGGCAACTATGAGGTCGGAGTCCACATCGCGGACGTGTCCTGGTATGTCAAGCCGGGCACCGTGGTGGACAAGGAGGCCCAGAAGAGGGGCACTTCAGTCTATCTTGTGGACAGGACCGTGCCCATGCTCCCCGAGAAGCTTTCCAACAAGCTCTGCTCGCTGCGCCCCAACGAAGAGAAGCTCACCTTCTCCGCAGTATTTGAAGTCACCCCAAGAGGAAAAGTGGCGGGCCACTGGTTCGGCCGGACCGTCATCCGCTCCGACTACCGTTTCGCCTATGAGACGGCTCAGCAGATAATCGATGCCGGCGAAAAGGCCATGGGCATGGAAATCAGGGGCGGAACCGACGGCAAGGGCGCCGGAGACTCCGACGTGTTCGGTGTCAAGGACGGCTGCGTCATTCCTGCCGAATGCAAGCAGGCGATTCTCACCCTCTGGAAGCTGGCCTCCATACTCAGAAAAAAGAGATTCGCCGACGGAGCCATAAGCTTCGAGCGCCCGGAAATGAAGGTGCAGGTGGATGAGAAGGGAAAGCCGGTCGCCGTCTATCAGAAAGTGAGCAGGGAGGCCAACTGGCTGATCGAGGAGTTTATGCTGCTGGCCAACAGGTCGGTGGCGGAGTTCATAGCCACGGCGGGAAAGATGGACGGAAAGGCGCGCAAGAACGCGAAGTCTTTCGTTTACAGAATCCACGACGTGCCCAATGCCCTGAAACTTTCGGCTCTCGGCGATTTCGCGCGCAATTTCGGATACAAGGTCAATTTTGACGAGGGCGGCGATGTCGCGCAGAAACTGAACGGCCTGCTGGCCGAGGCTAAGGACAAGCCGGAATTCATGGCCATAGAGATGCTTGCGCTCAGGTCCATGGCGAAGGCATGCTACAGCACCGACAATATCGGCCACTATGGTCTGGCTTTCAAGTTCTACACTCATTTCACCTCGCCCATCCGCCGCTATCCCGACACTATGGTCCACAGGCTGCTTGCCATATATCTCAAGGACGGAGATTCTCAGGACAAGGCCTACTATGAGCAGCAGTGCGCCCATGCCTCCGAGAGGGAGGTGATAGCCGCCAACGCCGAGAGGGACAGCATCAAGTACAAGCTTGTCGAGTTCATGGAAGACAAGATCGGGCAGGAGTTCGAGGGCCGCGTATCGAGTCTCACCGATTGGGGAATGTATGTGGAGATCGAGCCCACCAAGATCGAGGGCATGATTGCGCTGCGCGACATCAGAAGCGACTTCTATGAGTTCGACGAGGAGCATTACCGCATAGTCGGAAAGCGCTCCGGAAAGGTCTATGTTCTCGGCGATCCGGTGAAGATCAGGGTCAAGAACACCAATCTGGACCAGCGGATTCTGGACTATGAACTGGTGGAGGAAGGCATAGAGGAGCCATCCAGGGAAAAGCCCGGAGCCGGACACGGTGACAGGGAGGCCCGCAAGGCCAAAGTCAAGGCCGCCATCCAGGCGTCCAAGAGGGACAAGAAGCGTCGCGGTGACCGCCATCACTCATCTTCCCGCAGGGACGACAGCCGCCAGCCCGGGCACGATGGCTCCGGCAGGCACGGACGGCACTAGCCGGTTGCTGTGACCGCGGATAATCCTATGAAATAACTTTTTTCTTCATGATCTTCCAGTTCAGCGCCGGAAGAATGAAGGAGATGAGGCATGAGCCCGACCAGAAGAGGGCCACGGCGGTGAAATCGTAGTCGCCGCCCACTCGGGAGTTGCCGATGAGCACGCCGCTGATTATGCCCTGCAGGCCGGCCGCCAGATAGCTGGAGATTCCCACCACTCCAAGAGCGGCTCCGGTCGCCTTTCTGGGGACTATGTCCAGAGCCATGATCCCTGCCACAATGCAGTACAGGGCCGCCAGCGACAGGCTTGCGACGGAAAGCAGGGCTATGTTGACCAGCCGGCCTCCGCCGGTGAGCAGGAACAGGGCCATGGTGACAAAGCACACCACTCCGCACAGGATTACCGGTTGCAGGCGGTTGCCCCTGAACACTTTGTCGGAAAGCCATCCGGCGAATACGGTTCCAAGCACTCCTATGCCTTCTGAAAGGCCTATGACATAGGTCGCGTCAGTAAGCGAATAGTCCTTGGCCTTCTGGAGAAAGAATACTCCCCAGTTGGAGATCCCGTATTGGGTGATATAGACGAACGCGCTGGAGATCGCTATTATCCACACTCCCGGGTTGCGCAGCACGGCTTTCTGAAGCTCTCTGGTGGGGATGTCCTCCTCCTTGCCCTTTTTCTCGCCCGAGAGTTCTTGAATGGAGGGCAGTCCTTTGCTTTCGGGGGTGTCCGAGACGAACCCCAGAATGATAAGCGAGCCGATTACCCCGAAGAGGGCGGCGATCATGAAGCCATATTGCCAGCCCATCCACAGGACCACATGGCCTATCATGACCATTGAAATGAATTTTCCGAAATATGGAGTGGCGCAGAAAATGCTGTAGAAGGTGCCCCTTTCCCTGAGCGGGAACCATCTTGAAAGGCTTATGACTCCGGGAGGCGCCCCCATTGACTGCATCCATCCGTTGATGCCCCACACTGCGGCGAAGATCAGGAACAGGGCGAAGCCCGAGGTCCCGAACCATCCCTGGAAAAGTCCAAGTACGCCCATCGCCAGATTCACTCCCGCCGAGGCGAACAGGCCCGTTGCCATGAACCGGCGGATGTTGCAGTAGTCGGCTATGAAGCCGTTGGTGAATTTGCCCACGGCATAGACAAAGAGCAGGGCGGAGTCCACGATACCCACCTGGGCCGGTGTGAGCACCCCGCCGTCGATTACCGGCTGTTTCACCACGCTCAACGCCATTCTGCATACATAGAATAGGCAGTAGGCCGCTGTAACGCCCCAGAATGTCCGCGCACGCAGCCGTCTATACTCCGCGTCCACTTCCTGCTGAGGAACTTGGCCGGCGGAGGGCTTGCTGATTCTGAAATAGGAATAGAGGCTCATGGATATGGGTTTATGCCGTCTTGCCGTCAGACCGGAAAGGGGCGGTCAAAATTGCTTTCCTGTAGTGCAGCTGCAGCCAGACGGCCCTTGCGAGCAGATGGGCGAAATAGGCCAGCATCAGCAGGTGCATGGCAGTTACGTCATAGACCCCGCCGTGCAGGGCTATGGCCGCGAACCATACCGCAAAAAACGCCGCCACTGCGGCCAGGGTCGAATTTCTCAAAGACTTGGAGGCCGTGGCTCCCACATAGATTCCGTCCCATGTAAAGGCGAAGCAGCCCACGAGCGGCATTGGCATAAGCCACACGAAGAACTGTCGGCAACTTGCCACCACCGAGCTGTCCGAAGTCATCATCCTCACGATCAGTTCTCCGCCGGCAAGGTAGATGAGCACGAAGAACATGCCCAGCCCCATGCTCCACGCGAAGGTCCGCCGCACCGTCATGGCGGTCATCTCCCGGTCGCGCATGCCCACATATTTCCCGGTGAGCGCTTCTCCCGCATATGCGAATCCGTCAGTGAAGTAGGAGAACAGCATCAGCAGCTTCATCATTATGGCTCCGGTGGCCAGCAGCATATCCCCGAAGCGGGCCGATATGACGGTGAATCCTACATAGATGACCACCAGGCAGACCGAGCGGACGAAGAGATCACGGCTTATGACCATGTATTCCGCGCAGTTGGCTCCCTTGAGGGCGTTGCGGGGCGTGACTCCGGCGAAGACCTTGCCGTATTTCAGTGCGCAGATTCCTACGGCGAGCAGCAGTCCCGAATATTGTGCGGCCACTGTGCCGAGGGCGATTCCGGGGAAACCCCAGCCTTCAAATCCGAGGAGGGGGAGCCCGAGCGCGAAGACTATGCTGGCCAGAATGTTGACCACGTTCACCGTCAGGTCGACCGCCATGGAGCTCATCGTGTCCTGCATTCCGATGAACCAGCCTTTGAATGAGAACAGGCTCAGCGTGGCGGGGGCGGCCCATATCCTTATGAAGAAATACTTCAGGGCCAGCTGCCGGACCTCTTCGGAGCAGTCCACAATCAGAAAGGCCAGCTTCACGAACGGCCATTGCAACGCCAGTATCACCAAGGCTATGAACACCGCCAGAGAGACGCCTCTGAACAGAATGCGAGCGCATTCGGCCGGGTCCTTGCGGCCATATGACTGGGCGGTGAGACCGCCTGTGCCCACCCTGAGGAATCCGAAGTTCCAGTACAGAAGATCGAAGAGCATGGTCCCTATGGAGATGCCGCCGATGAGGGTGGCTCCCGCGAGACTGCCTGTGAGGTGCCCGGCTACGGCTATGTCCACCATGCCCACGAAGGGCACCGTGATGTTGGCCAGTATGCTGGGTCCCGCCAGCCTCAGTATTTCTCTGTTTATTCCTTTCATTTGACCGTCTATCTGAATTTTCCGTCTTCTTCAAGCATGCCCAGATAGGAATTGTACCTCTCGGGGCTGATCTCTCCATGTTTCAAAGCCTCAAGCACCGCGCATCCGGGTTCATGGGTGTGCGTGCATGGCGTGAACCGGCAGCCTCCGGCCAGCTTCAGCATTTCGGGGAAATAGAGGGCGATCTCCTCCTTTTTCAGGGACACCAGCCCGAAGCCTCTCAGCCCCGGAGCGTCAATCAGATAGGCGCCGTAGCCGGTCCGGTACATCTCATAGAGCGAGGTGGTGTGCCGTCCCTGCAGATGGGCCTCTGAAATCTTGCCGATGCGCGGGTCCAAAGAAGGGTCCAGAGCCTTGATCAGGCTGGACTTGCCCACACCCGACTCTCCGGCGAAAAGGCAAACCTTGCCTCTGCTGTCATCTCTGAGCTCCTCGATTCCGAGGCCTTCGGGGACGGATGTCTCCACCACCCTGTAGTCGGCTCCGCGGTAGATCCGCAGGAAATCGTCCACAGCTTCCGGGGCTTCTTTCCCATAGAGATCGGTCTTGTTGAGGACGATCACCGCACGGATGCCATAGACCTCGCAGGTCACCAGAATCCTGTCCAGAAAGGGCAGCTTGATTTCGGGGAAATATAGGGAAACGACGATATATGCGGTGTCGATGTTGGCCGCTATGACATGGGACTGGCGCGACAGGTTGGCGGATCTGCGGATTATGTGGTTTTTCCGGTCCAGCACCTCTGAAATCACGGCGGGGCAGGTCTCGTCCGGGGAAGCCCCCTCGGGAATGTCGGCCTCCCATTTCACGCGGTCTCCCACGGCTACGGGATTGGTGGACGAGCCTCCTTTGATCCGGACCCTTCCCTTGAGCACGGCCGGAAACGGAGCCCATTCAGGAAGCGCCGACAGCAGGAAATGGCTGCCTGCGTTCTTGATCACTGTCGCGGTTCCTTCTTTCATGACGCACAAAGGTAAGGAAATTTGTTATATTTGTTTTTCTGTGTTCCAATATCCTGAATTTGAGAATCATTTCAAAACAGCTTCTGAGTCATGATTGAAGAAAAAAAGATAGAGGAGGCGCTGGAGGCGCTCTTTGCCGCTCCCGGATTCAAGGCCGAACCCGCCGGTCTCTATGGCCCGCTCCGATATATGATAGAGATAGGCGGCAAGCGCATTCGTCCCCGTCTCTGCCTGCTGGCCTATTCTCTATACAAAGACAACTTTGACGACAGCATACTCCAGCCGGCCTCCAGTCTTGAGGTGTTCCACAGCTTCACGCTCATCCACGATGACATAATGGACCGCTCGCCCCTGCGCCGCAAGGCCCCCACGGTCTGGAAAAAGTGGGACGAGGACACTGCCATACTCTCCGGCGACGTCATGTGCATAGACAGCTACCGCCGTTTGGCCAAGGCTCCGTCCGCCGTGCTCGGCAAGGCCCTGGACCTTTTCACCCGCACGGCCATGGAGGTGTGCGAGGGGCAGCAGTATGACATGGATTTCGAGCGTGTGCCGCAGGTCACCATGACCCAGTATATGAAGATGATAGGCCTCAAGACAGGCGTGCTCATAGCCTGCTCCGCCAAGCTCGGCGCCCTGATCGGAGGGGCTTCCGACGAGGATTGCGAGAATCTCTGGCGCTATGGTTATGACCTCGGACTGGCTTTCCAGGTTGCCGATGACTATCTGGACGCCTATGGCGACGAAAAAGTCTTCGGCAAGCCCATCGGAGGTGACATCCTGAACAACAAGAAGTGCTGGCTCACCACCTATGCCCTTGAAAATGCCGGCCCCGACCTGAAGGCCGAGCTTTCCGAAGCCCTGGATCTGCCGTCCGGCACCGATGAGGAGAAGGTCGCAAAAATCCGCAGGGTGAAGACTTTCTACGAGATTCTCAATGTGAAGGAAGCCGCCTCCAGGGAGATAGTCCGTCTCACTGACAGCGCTCTGGAAAGCGCCGCTCTGGCCTGCTCCGGAGAAAAGCTGGAGAGGCTTGCCTCCTATGCCGAGTCGCTTGTGGGGAGAAAAAGCTGACTCATGGACAAGAAGGAACTGGAAATAATGGCTCCGGCCGGGAATTTCGAATGTTTGCGAGCCGCTCTGGATGCCGGCGCCGATTCGGTCTATTTCGGTGTGGGCCGGCTGAACATGAGGTCCCGTTCCGCCAACAATTTCACCCCGGAGGATCTTCCTGAAATAGTGCGGCTGTGCCGCGAAAAGGGGGCCAGGGCCTATATGACCCTGAACATCATCCTCTATGGGGAAGATATCTCCCCTGCGCATGAGGCGCTGGACGCCGCCAAGGCGGCCGGTGTGGATGCGGTGATCGCATCGGACATGGCCGTGATCATGTACTGCCGGCAGATAGGCATGGAAGTCCATATATCCACACAGCTGAGCATATCCAACTACGAGGCGCTCAAGTTCTATTCCGGATTCGCCGATGTGGTGGTGCTTGCCCGCGAGCTCAGTCTGGAGCAGGTCAAGCGGATCCACAAACAGATGGTGGCCGAAGGCCTGAAGGGGCCGTGCGGAAAGCCGGTAAGGATCGAAATGTTCGCCCACGGAGCCTTCTGCATGGCCATTTCGGGGAAATGCTACCTCAGCCTCCACGCCGAGGGCGCGTCGGCCAACAGGGGAGCGTGCTTCCAGATATGCCGCCGCGGCTATGAGGTCACTGACCTGGAGACCGGAAATCAGCTGCACATAGACAACAAATACATAATGTCGCCCAAAGACCTCTGCACCATCGAGTTTATGGACAGGTTCATAGACGCCGGGGTGAAAGTCTTCAAGATCGAGGGTCGCGCCAGATCGGCCGAATATGTGAAGCGTTGCGTGCAGTGCTATCGGGCCGCTGCGGACGCCGTGTGCGACGGCTCCTACACCCCGGAACTGACAGCCGGGCTCAAGGCTTCGCTCGCCGAGGTATTCAACCGCGGATTCTGGGACGGCTACTATATGGGCGCGAAGCTGGGAGAATGGAGCAATGTCTATGGCAGTCAGGCCACCCGCCGCAAGGTCTATTGCGGCAAGGTCACGAACTGGTTCGACAGGATCCATGTGGCCGAAATCACGGTCGAGGCCGCTCCGGTCCCGTCCGGCGCGCGGCTTATGGCCATAGGATCCACTACCGGGGTGGTGGAGTTCGACGCGGCGGAGATCCGGGTGGATCTGAAACCGGCCGCAAGAGCCGAAAAAGGCGAGCTCTGTTCCGTGGCGCTGAGCGGAAATGTAGTGAACGGGCCTCAGGACGCGCGGCTGCACCGCGGAGACAAAGTCTATGTCTGGGAGGAAATCACCAAACCACAAACCATATGAAAAAGTTTCTAGCAATTTCGCTGTCGGTTATGGCCCTTTCGGCCTGCGGCGGCAAACAGAACATCTTCGAGCAGGAGTGGAACACTCCCTATGGGATGCCTCCGTTCGACAAGATCACCTATGCCGACTATCTGCCGGCAGTGAAGGAGGGAATCAAGGAGCAGAACGAGGCCATAGCCGCGATTGTGGCCGATCCCGCCGAGCCCACGTTCGAGAACACCGTCCTGGCTCTCCGGAACAGCGGTGAACTTCTCAGCAAGGTGAACAGGGTCCTGAACAATGTTTCAGGGACCGATGCCGATGACCGGCTGCGCAAAATCAACGAGGAAGCCTCTCCGCTGCTTTCCGCCCACAATACCGAAATCTACATGAACGCCGGACTCTTCGAGAGAGTCAAGGCTCTTCACGACGCCGACCAGAGCGCATATACCCGCGAACAGCAGATGATCATAGACGGCCTCTACCGCTCGTTCACCCGCAACGGAATCAATCTTGACGCCGAAGGCCAGGCCGCTCTCAAGGAGATCAATGCCCGTCTGTCTCTGCTCACCCAGAAGTTCTCCAACAACCTGCTTGCCGAGAACGAGAACTTCCAGAAGGAGTTCGGGATTCCTGTATCCGGCTACACCGCCGAGATGACCTCCAATCCAGACAGGGCGCTCCGCGAGAGGCTTTTCAACGCCTATTCCACAAGGTGCAACCATGACGATTCCTATGACAACAAGGCCGTCATCCTCGACATTCTCCGCCTGCGCGCCCGCAAGGCCGCTCTGATGGGATTCCCCAACTGGGCCGCCTACCGGCTTGACGGTTCCATGCCCGGCAATCCCGAAACTGTGGACGCTTTCCAGAAGAAGGTCATTGACGCCGCTATGAAGTCGGCCGCCAAGGACGTGACGGCCATGCAGAAGATAATGGACAAGGACATCGCCGAAGGCAAGGTGCCTGCTGGCTCCAGAATAGAGCCGTGGGACTGGTTCTACTATGCCGACAGGCTCAAGGCCCAGGAGTGCGACATTACCGACGCCGAGACCAAGCCCTATTTCGAGGTGAGCAAGGTCCGGGAGGGTCTGTTCTATGCCGCCGGCAAGGTCTATGGCATCAGCGCCGAGAAGGTGGAGGGCCTGCCCCTCTATAACCCCGAGGTGGAAACCTTCCGGATAATCGACACCGACGGATCCGAGACAGCTCTCTTCTACACCGACTACATCGCCAGGGCATCCAAGGGCCCCGGAGCATGGTGCAGCTCCCTCGGCGGCCGCTACACCGACGCGAACGGCAATCTTGTCCTCCCCATAGTCGGAAATGTCTGCAACTTCGTGCGCTCGGCCGACGGCGAGTGCCTCCTCACCGTGGATGACGTCATCACCGATTTCCATGAGTTCGGCCATGCCCTCAATTCCTTCTTTACCCGCAGCACCTACAAGGGCGGCGCCGGCAGAAGCGAGATGGCCGAGGTGTTCTCCCAGTTCAACGAGCACTGGGCTTTCCAGCCGGAGATTCTCCCGCATTATGCGGTGCATCACGAGACCGGAGATCCCATCCCCGCCGAGCTTGTGGCGAAAATCCAAAAGTCGCTCCGTTTCAATCAGGGATTCCTCACCGGCGAGAACTGTGCCGCGGGAACACTTGACATGAAACTTCACGAACTGAGCCTTGACGAGCTTGAGAATCTTGATCTTATGGCCTATGAGAAGAAGATCTGCGAAGACATGGGCCTGCTCGGAGAGATGATTCCCCGCTACAGGATGACCTATTTCGCCCACATCTTCGACGGGGACGGATACAGCGCCGGATATTACAGCTACCTGTGGACCAGGGTGATAGCTGAAGATGCGTTCGCCTATTTCGAGCAGAACGGAATCTACAACCCGGACATGGCCTACAAGTTCCGCCACATTCTCATGGAAAAGGGAGGCTGGGACACCGACATGGCTCTATATGAGCAGTTCCGCGGCGCACAGCCCGATCCCGACGCCCTGCTCAAGGCGCGCGGTCTCAAATGATCTGAAATGACGCTTGCTACCGGAAAAGGAGGAAGGCCACGAAGCCGAATCCGGCCAGCAGCGCAAGAGCGAAAGTAGCCATCACAAGGAGGGGCAGCATCTTGTCAAGATCGCGTCCCTCCTTTTTCCATACTCCCCACAGATGCACGATGTAGAGCGGGAGAGTGATGAAATAGAGGTAATGCCATGGATCGAAAAATCGGGCGAAGCAGAAAGCTGTCATGCATGCCCAGCCAAGGACTATGAGAGCGGTCTGATAGACTCTGGCCCAGTGGACGCCCAGCTTTATGGCCACTGTGACTCTTGTGGCCGCGTCGGTCTTCATGTCGCGTATGTTGTTGACATTCAGGACGGCGACGCTGAAAAGACCTATTGCGCAGGCCGGCAGGAGCAGCCACCATGTGGGAATGGTGTGGGCCACCACGAAATAGGCACCGAGCACGGAGGTGAGTCCGAAAAAGATGAATACGAAAATGTCTCCGAGTCCCCGGTAGCCATAGGGATTGCGCCCCAGGGTGTATTTCATCGCGCCGGCCATCGCCGCGGCGCCCAGCATCATCAGGCAGATGGATTCCAGACTGAAGAGGGTCCCGTAGGACTCGTGGATCATCCACAGCCCGAATACTATACATGCGACCATGGCCCCTCCGATCATTTTCTTCATGTCGCTTATGCTCAGTTCGCCGGTGTCGAGGCCTCCCATGAATCCGACCCTGTCTTCGGTGTCCGTGCCGCTCTGGACGTCACCCAGCTCGTTGGAAAGGTTGGAGAGTATCTGCAGGGACACGGTGGTGAGCATCACAAGGACACACACCGCAGGGGACACTTTGAAGTCGGATGCTGCCAGAAGCATTCCCAGGCACACTCCGGCCAGGGAAAGGGGAAGAGTGCGCAGACGCAGGGAGCGTATGGCGGACTTGAATTTTCTCATTTTGAAGATTTTTCTGTTTTTTGAAGCCTTTTCGGGAAAATCACCTTTATGTTCAGCGAGATCATGTGAAGTACCGCGCGCGTGAATCCCATGAGACGGGTGTCGAAGAGAAACTGCTCTCTCGGCGGACGGCCCTTAGGCGAAAAGAGGAAACGGTATCTCTCCTTCAGGGAATATCTCGAGTCCCTCCATTTGGGAATCCCGCAGTTTCTGTCGCATACGCACAATATCCCCGGGCATACCACGCTGCTGATTCCGTGCGCGGCGGCCCTGATGCCATAGTCATAGTCCCCGAAACTGTGGTGATAGCGCGGCTCAAGGTTGCCGACGGCTTTGAACACATGCCGCGGCACCAGCACCAGATTGCCGTTGAAGCAGAAGCACGGCACGGGGATCGTGTCGTCCGGCCGTATGATCCTGAGCGATTTGGTCCGGCCTCCATAACTCAGGAGCCCGGCGGAGTCTTCCGCTGTTCCGGTGATTATGGCCTTGTCTGCCAGAAAGCCGGAGGTCTCGAGAATTGTAGCCATCGCGCCGTCCTTGAGGATGACGTCATCGTTCAGCCACAGGTAGTAGTCATAGTCGCGGTTCTGCGCGGCTCTGTCCCATGCGAGTCTCATGCCCTGATTCCAGAACAGATTTCCGCCTCCGGGGATGAGAAAGACCTGCGGAAATCTCCCGCTCACGGCTTCCGCCGTCCCGTCGGTGCTTCCGTCATCCACCAGAAAGATGTCGAAGACGAAGCTCTCCGCCCCTTTCATCTCATCGATCTGGCGGTAACACTCCATCAGGCAGGCGAGAGTCTTCTCCTTCCTGTCATGGGCTGTCATCAGTATGGCGACGGTCTTCTGATCCATGGGATTACTCAAGTTTCAGAACGGCCATGAACGCGCTCTGCGGGACCTGCACGGTTCCGATCTGTCTCATGCGCTTCTTGCCCTCCTTCTGTTTCTCCAGCAGTTTTCTCTTTCGGGTGATGTCGCCTCCGTAGCACTTGGCGGTCACGTCCTTGCGCACCTGCTTCACCGTCTCACGGGCGATGATCTTCGCGCCTATGGCCGCCTGGATCGGGATGTCGAACTGCTGCCTGGGGATCAGGTCCTTGAGCTTCAGGCACATCCTGCGTCCGAAGTCATAGGCGTTGTCCTCATGGATGAGGGTGGACAGGGCGTCGGCCGGCTCTCCGTTCAGGAGTATGTCCAGCCTCACCAGCCTGGCCGGCTTGTAGCCGGTGACATGATAGTCGAACGATGCATAGCCCTTGGAGATGGTCTTGAGGTTGTCATAGAAGCCGAACACTATCTCAGAGAGGGGCATGTCATAGTTCAGCTCCACTCTGTCCGCAGTGATGAAGTGCTGGCCGATCAGGGTGCCCCTCCTGTCCAGACAGAGCTTCATTATGGGCCCGAAAAAGTCCGATTTGAAGATTATCTGCGCCCTGATGCAGGGCTCCTCGATGTGGTCGATGAGGGTCGGGGCCGGCATTCCGGAAGGATTGTGCACCTCCAGCACGTCGCCCTGGGTGGTGAATACCTTGTAGGACACGTTCGGAACGGTGGTGATCACATCCATGTTGAACTCTCTGAAGAGCCTTTCCTGGACTATCTCCAGATGCAGCAGTCCCAAAAATCCGCAGCGGAATCCGGAACCCAGAGCCAGCGAGGACTCGGGCTCATAGACAAATGAGGCGTCGTTGAGCTGGAACTTCTCCAGAACCGAGCGCAACTCTTCGAATTTGGACGCGTCCACCGGATACATTCCGGCGAAAACCATGGGCTTCACTTCCTCGAATCCGGCGATGGCTTCGGCGCAGGGCCTTTCCACATGGGTTATGGTGTCGCCCACCTTCACTTCCACCGCGCTCTTGATGCCCGATATTATATAGCCCACGTCTCCGCATGAGACCTGTTCGGTGGGGGTGAGCTTCATTTTCAGGACGCCCACTTCGTCGGCGGTATACTCCTGACCCGTGCTGAAGAACTTCACATGGTCCCCCTTGCGGATGGATCCGTTCTTCACTTTGAAGTAGGCTATCACTCCGCGGAACGAGTTGAACACCGAGTCGAAGATCAGAGCCTGCAGAGGGGCGTCCGGGTCTCCGTCCGGGGCGGGTATCTTCTCCACTATCGCGTCCAGCAGCGGAGCCACACCCTCTCCTGTCCTTGCGGACACGCGATATACGTCCTCGGGCTTGCATCCCAGCAGGTCGCACACCTCGTCGGCCACCACGTCGGGTCTGGCGGAGTCCATGTCGATCTTGTTCAGCACCGGGATTATCTCCAGCCCATGGTCTATGGCCTGGTAGAGATTGGATATGGTCTGTGCCTGAACGCCCTGGGTGGCGTCCACCACGAGAATCGCGCCCTCGCATGAGGCGATGGAGCGTGAAACTTCATAAGAAAAGTCCACATGGCCGGGAGTGTCGATCAGGTTGAGAAGATATTTCTCTCCTTTATAGACATGCTCCATCTGGATCGCATGGCTCTTGATCGTGATGCCTTTTTCCTTCTCAAGATCCATGTCGTCCAGCACCTGATTGCCTTTCTCCCTTTCGGCCAGCGTTTCGGTCAGTTCCAGAAGCCTGTCGGCGAGGGTGCTTTTCCCGTGGTCGATATGGGCGATTATGCAGAAATTCCTTATATGCTTCATATTCTTCGTCTATGCGGATGTCTCGTTCCCGTCAATTATTCGGCAGAGGGTTTTGATGTCTCGTCTAGAGTCACGCTGATGATTCTCACGGAATTCACCGGAAGATCCTTGGCTCCGGTGGGTACGGCCGCGATCTTGTCCACCACATCGAGACCTTCCACGGTCTCGCCGAACACGGTGTAGTCACCGTCGAGCTGGGCGCATGAGCCGGCGTCCTGCACGATATAGAACTGCGATCCGGAAGACTCTTTTTCGGGGTTGGCGGCACCGCCCCTTCTGGCAGCGGCCAGAGCGCCTTTCTTATGCTTGTACTCGGGCACAAACTCGGCGGGGATGGTGTATCCAGGACCGCCCTTGCCATATTCGGCCACCTTGGAGGTGTCTCTGGTGTTGGGGTCTCCGCCCTGAATCATAAATCCGTTGATCACCCTGTGGAACAGCAGGCCGTCATAATAGCCCGAAAGCGCGAGCTTCTCGAAGTTGGCGCGGTGGCCGGGAGTCTTGCTGTAGAGCTTCACCTTGATGGTTCCCAGACTGGTGTTGATGTCGAACACGGGCTCCTCGGGGAGGAGGGGGATCAGCTTGTCGGCGTCCTTGGACTTTTTCTCGAATTCAACTTGCCACAGGGAGTCCTTCACAGCCTGCTCTCTGGCGGCGACTGCGGCGGGATCTTCAGTCTTCTTGTTGTTTCCGCAACCCGCCACGGCGGCGGCAGCAAATGCACAGCACATAGTCTTGAATAATATGTTTTTCATAACCATTTGATATTGTTGTCAATATAGTAAAAGTCCGGCAATACCCCCTCCTATTATTATGAGAATCGGGTTCAGCTTGAAGCCGAGCGAAGCCACCATGGCGGCTCCGAACAGCGCCCAGCTTTTCCAGTCTATGAAGTTGTCCCTGATCACGCTGACCTGCGGCGTGCTGAAAAGCGGAAGCCCGCTCCAGTTCACATTGAATATGAGTATCAGGGCCGCGGCGCCTATGAGTCCGGCGACCACGGGCCTTAGACAGCCCATTACCCCCTCGAACAGCGGGTTCCCGGTCACTTTTTCATAGAACTTCACTATCATGAGCACTATCATGAACGAGGGCAGTACGCAGGCGAAGGTGGACACGGCCGAGCCCAGAATGCTTATAAAATGGCTTGCGCCGGCGTTTTTCAGCACCTCATAGCCCACGAAAGTGGAGCAGTTGATGCCGATCGGCCCGGGGGTCATCTGCGATATGGCCACTATGTTGGTGAACTCGCTTTCGGTCATCCATGCGTGGGCGGTCACCACCTGAGCCTGTATCAGGGACAGCATGGCATAGCCTCCGCCTATGGTGAAGAGTCCGATTATGAAGAAAGTCGAAAACAGCTGTGCGAAAATCAGAACCGTATCCATCTCCTATTTCTCCATCTTGTTTTTCTGAGCCCTTTCCTTCAGAGTCACCGCCGCGCAGGCCGTCACTATGACAACCAGCAGGATCCATATCGGCGACACATTGAGGAACGCCACCAGCAGTAGCGCGCCTATCGTCAGGGCCCATGCCCACCATCTGGTGTTGCTTTTCCGCGCCATTTTCACTGTAGGGGCGGCTATCAGCGACACCACCACGGGGCGGATCCCGTTGAAGATCCTGACCACCACCGGGTTGTCTTGAAAGTTGGACAGAAACATGGCGATCAGCAGAATGATGACGAAAGAGGGCAGGACAGTCCCGAATGCGGCCGCCACGCTGCCTTTGGTTCCGTGCAGCTTGTGGCCGGTGAAGATGGACATGTTGACCGCCATTATGCCCGGCGCGGACTGCGAGAGGGCGACTATGTCGGGGAATTCCTTTTCGTCCACCCAGCCCCTTCTCACCACTTCGGCCTCTATCAGCGGGATCATGGCATAGCCTCCGCCTATGGTGAAGGCGCCTATCTTGGCGAACACCATGATTATCTGCATTATCGACGCCTTGTCCCTCGTTTCTTGCATTTTTCTCTCCTTTCCCGTCATCTGCACCTACGGAAGCGGGCTTACTTTAATAAGTAGGCAAAGTTAAGAATAACTCCGCTTATCCATAGGGGAGTGTGAAAAAAATCAAAAAAATGGGAAAAATATTTGCGCTGAAAGAAAAAGTGTATATCTTTGCAGTCCGTTTGGAATTCAACCCAAACAGAGTTCTTTGAAAATATTGGAAGGAAAGTACAAGGAAGCAAGTACCTTAAAAACTAAGAAACGAGAGCGTTGATTCTTTTAAAGAGATGAAAGGCGCCGGGATACTGGAACTATAATTGTGTATACAAAGAAGAGTTTGATCCTGGCTCAGGATGAACGCTAGCGGCAGGCCTAACACATGCAAGTCGAGGGGCAGCGCGGGGTAGCAATACTCTGGCGGCGACCGG
>CAVGCT010000018.1:0-179360 GCA_963627885.1 bacterium | reverse complement strand
TTTAAGGGACATTGGATTTTGAGTCCAACGCGTCTACCAATTCCGCCATTCGGGCAGGGTGGATTTGGAGAGCGACAAAGGTAAATAAAAATTGGACATAATCAAAACTGCTTCTAACTTTGTAGATTATGTCCTTTTGACGGAAAGAACAACCGTCTCGGGGAGGAAAGAGATATGGCGGAAATAACAATAGAGCACGAGGGAAAGATTCTGAGCAGGGTCTGTTCCGGAGAAAAACTGGCCGAAGTCGCCGGATGCATCGGAAAATATCCGGCCGTGTATCTTGTCTATGACAAGAACATTGAGCCGATGGCCGCCGGGCTTCGCAAGCTTGAAAACGTCCGTGCGGCAAAAGCCATCTCGGCTACGGAAGAGAACAAGTCCATGGACACGGTCATGGACCTGTGTTCATGGCTGCTGGTCGAAGGGGCCGACCGCGGCTCGTTCCTGCTGGCGGCCGGAGGTGGAATAACCACCGACATCGCCGGCTTCGCCGCATCCATATTCAAGAGAGGAATCCGTTTCGGCTATATCCCCACGACCCTCCTTTCCCAGGTGGACGCCTCCATAGGAGGAAAGACCGGTGTCAATTTCGCCGGGCTCAAGAACATGATAGGGACGATACGGCAGCCGGAGTTCACCTTCGAATGTCCGGAAGTCCTTGTGACCCTGCCCTACAGGGAATTCCGCGGAGGCTCTGCCGAGATGCTCAAGACCTTCATCATCGACAATCAGGACGGAAACTACGAAAAGGCCGTCCGGGTACTCGGCTGGATCAATGCCTCGGCGGACAAACCGGCGGCCATAGCCGCGCACAGGGGCGAACTGCTTGAACTCATTCATGCCGCCGCCGCGGTGAAAGCCGGAGTGGTGGGGCGCGACCAGTTTGAAAAAGGCGAGCGCAGAAAACTGAATCTCGGCCATACCTTCGCCCATGCGATAGAAAAAGAATCGGGCTACAGCATATCCCACGGAGAGGCTGTGGCCGAGGGAATGGTCATGGCCGCCGCGCTCTCCGACCGTCTCGGGCTCACCGGCGGCGGACTCGCCGGGCGGCTGAAGCTGGATTTCGCCGCATGCGGGCTTCCGGTCGACTGCCCCTATGGCAAGGACGCCCTTGCAGCCGCGATGGAAAAAGACAAGAAGGCCGAAAACGGGATCATGCACTTCGTGCTGATGAAATCGATCGGCGACGTGATAATCAAAGACATGAAAGTGAGCGAGGCTCTATGATTTGCACTACCATACAGAACAGATCCCTTGAGGAGATCTTTGAAATCATCGAAAGGCCGGAGGTGGAAATGGCCGAAATCCGGCTTGACCGCTGCGACCTCACCGGCGATGAGATAGGCGAGCTCTTTGAGGGCGCGGACATACCGCTGGTGGCCACATGCAGGATATCTTCCACCATAGACGCCGCCGAGGCCGAGGCCAGACTGCTCAAGGCGGTCCAGTCGGGAGCGGCCTATGTCGATATAGAAATAGAGGCTCCGTCCATGATGTCCAAGCGCATACGCCGCGAGGCCGGTGAATATGGTACGGTCCTCATCCGGTCGTGGCACGATTTCGACGGAACCGATTCCACCGAAGCCCTCAGGGCGCTTGCTGAAAAATGTCTGCATCTCGGGGCCGGAATAGCTAAAATAGTCACTACTGCCCACAGACTGGAAGATGTCGAGAGGGTCATGTCCCTCTATGACAAGTTCGAGCCCGGAACGCTGCTGGCCTTCTGCATGGGCGAGGCGGGTAAGGAATCCCGGCTTGAGTGCCTCAGAAGAGGCGCCTCCTACACCTATGCGGCCATGAACGCCGAAGAGGCCGCCGCGCCCGGCCAGTGGCCTTCGGATGAAATATATCGGGCGGTCTATGGCAACCGCACCCCGGTGGGCGGAGTCCTTCTCACCATGCCTTCGTCCAAAAGCTTTGCGCAGCGGGCGATAGTGGCCGCGTCCATGGCCGGAGGCGTCTCGACCCTTTCCGGTTACACGCCATGCGGCGACAGCGAATCCGCCATTGCGGCCATGAAGAGCCTCGGCGCCGAAATCGACATAAAGGGCGGCGTCTTGACAGTGAAGGGAATCGCAGCCTCTCCGGGGTGCTCTGACATAGCGGAAATTCACACCGGAGAATCCGGCTTCCTCACCAGAATGACAGCTCCCCTGCTTGCGGTCATAGGCCGCGGACCCGTGCTTGTCACCGGAGAAAAAACACTGACCGGCAGGCCTTTGAAGGGGGCCAGAGAGATAATGGGCGCGTTCGGGGCTGTGGTGTCAACGCCGGACGGATCAGGGGCAGTGAAAGTTCCGTTCTCCGTCAAGGGGCCTCTCCGCACCGGGCACACCGAAATCTCCGGGAAGGACGGATCTCAGCTCGTGTCCGGGCTTATGGCGGCGCTTCCACTTGAGGCCGGAGACAGCGAAGTCTATATCGACAGCCCCAAGAGCATCCCGTATCTCTTCATAACCATGGAGGTGCTGAAAAACTTCGGGATACGCATCTCCAGCGAGATGGAGGGCGGAGAGGAGTTTATCCAGACACGGGACTGGGGCTTGTGTGACGGAATCAACGTGAAGATGAAGGGCGGACAGAGATATGTCCCCGCCACGATGAGGATAGAGGCGGACTGGAGTTCGGCGGCGCCTTTCATGGTGGCCGGAGCAGTTTTCGGCGGAGCGGACCTTGAGGGACTGGACACATCTTCGCTGCAGGCCGATCTGTCCATCATGGACATACTGGCCCAGGCCGGAGCGAGCATATCTCAGGAAGACGAGAGCGGAATCATCCATGTCCGCAAGGCTCCGCTCACCGGTTTCGACACCGACGCGTCCAACTGCCCTGACCTTTTCCCCGTCATCTCCGTGCTGGCGGTCTTCTGCGAGGGCGTGAGCAGAATCTCCGGCGTGGGAAGGCTTGCCTCCAAGGAAAGCGACAGGGGCCGGGCGATAACCGAAATGCTGACGGCTATGGGGGTTCACGCCGCGATCAAGGGCGATGTGCTTGAAATCTCGGGCATGCCTCTTGCGCGGAGAATACTTCTGGGCAGAATGCTGAAGGGCGGCAGATACACCTCCAGCCACGACCACCGCATGGTGATGGCCCTGGAGATAGCTTCGCTCGGAGCGGATTCGCCCATAGAGATAGACGATACCGAATGTGTGGCGAAGTCTTTCCCCGACTTCATGCGCATGTTCGACAAATTCAGAAACTAGGATGGATACATTCGGAAGAAAATTCAGAGTCTCCATTTTCGGCGAGTCCCACGGCAATGCGATAGGCGTGGTCCTTGACGGCGTGCAGCCGGGCCTGGAACTGGGAGTTGACGACTTCAGAAAAGATATCCTTCGCCGCAAGAGCGGGGGGAAGGGCACGACGCCCAGAATCGAGGACGATGAGCCCGAAATACTGAGCGGAGTCTATGAAGGGCACACCACCGGAGCCCCTCTCGCCGTGATATTCCGCAACAGGAACACCCGTTCTTCGGACTATAAATTGTTCAGCGATGTTCCCCGCCCGGGTCATGCCGACTACACCGCCAGCATCAAGTGGCTGGATTTCAACGACCCCAGGGGTGGCGGACATTTTTCCGGGCGCCTGACGCTTCCTATAGTCGCGGCCGGAGTCGTGGCCAAGAAGATGATCGGGTGCTGCGTGAGCGCCAGCCTTGTGGAAGTGGGTGGCGTGAGCCGTGCGGATGCCCTTGCGGAGCTCGGAGAAAAAGCGCTTCCAGACGGAGGAATTGAGGAAAAGGACGGCCTGAGCGATTCTGAAATATGGGGTAAGGTGCTTGACTGCGCTATGAAGGAGCAGGACTCCGTGGGCGGAATCGTCGAGTGCAGGGCAGAAGGTGTCCCCGCCGGACTTGGCGAGCCGTTTTTCGACTCGGTGGAGTCGCTCGTGTCCCATGCCGTGTTCGCCATTCCAGGCGTCCGCGGAATAGAGTTCGGAGATGGATTCAGGGCCGCCCGGATGAAGGGTTCCGAGCACAATGATCCGTTTGACAAGATAGCCGGAGAAAACCTCAGCCTTCATGTCAATGTCCGTCCCTCCAAGAACGGGGCCGGCGGAGTGAACGGAGGGATCACCAACGGCAGCCCGATAGTGTTCAGAGTGGCCTTCAAGCCCACATCCAGCATAGGCAGGCCCCAGACCACCTTCAATTTCGCCACAGGCAAGCTCACGTCTCTGGAGATTCCGGGCAGGCACGACGCCTGCATAGCGCTGAGGGCGCCGGTGATAGTGGAGGCCATGACGGCCATCGTTCTGGCGGACCTCACAAGACTTATATGACCTATGGACGCAGCTGAGGAAAACAAGATAATAAAGGAATTCACTTCCCAGGAATACAAGGAGGGATTTGTCACTGACATAGAGCAGGAATATGTTCCCAAAGGCCTGAGCGAAGACATAATAAGGACCATCTCCGGCATCAAGCACGAGCCGCAGTGGCTGCTGGAGTTCCGTCTGGACGCCTACCGGAAATGGTCCAAGATGACCATGCCCCGCTGGGGACATCTGGATCTTCCCGAAATCGACTATCAGGACATAATCTACTATGCGGCTCCCAAGAAGGACAAGGACAGGCCCAAGGAGATAGATCCGGAGCTTGAGAAGACCTTCGACAAGCTGGGAATCCCCATCGGAGAGAGAAAGGCCCTGGCCGGAGTGGTGGCGGTGGATGCCATCTTTGACTCCGTGTCCGTGGCCACCACTTTCCGCAAGTCTCTGGCGGAGAAGGGTATAATCTTCTGTTCCTTCTCCGAGGCCGTCAGAGAGCACGGAGATCTGGTACGCAAATATCTCGCTTCTGTCGTGCCCGCAGGCGACAACTACTTCGCCGCGCTCAATTCCGCGGTGTTCAGCGACGGCTCGTTCTGCTACATCCCGAAGGGTGTGAAATGTCCCATGGAGCTGTCCAGCTACTTCCGCATCAACGCCGCCGGGACCGGACAGTTCGAGAGGACTCTGATAGTCGCGGACGAAGGCTCCTCCCTCAGTTACATGGAGGGATGCACCGCTCCCATGAGGGACGAAAACCAGCTTCATGCGGCCGTGGTGGAGATCGTGGTGGAGAAGGATGCCGACGTGAAGTATTCCACGGTCCAGAACTGGTATCCGGGCGACTCCCAGGGGCGCGGCGGAATCCTTAACCTCGTGACCAAGAGAGGCATATGCAAGGGCAGCGGCGCCCATTTGAGCTGGACTCAGGTGGAAACCGGATCGGCCGTGACATGGAAATACCCCTCCACCATACTCAAGGGCGACTATTCCTCGTCGGAGTTCTATTCCGTTGCCGTGACCAACAACTTCCAGCAGGCGGATACCGGCACCAAGATGATCCACGTGGGACGCGGTACAAAAAGCCGCATAGTCAGCAAGGGCATATCCGCGGGCCACAGCCAGAACAGCTACCGGGGTCTGGTGAAGATGGGGCCTGGAGCATATGGGGCCAGAAATTTCTCGCAGTGCGACAGCCTGCTCATAGGTTCGAAATGCGGAGCCCACACTTTTCCCGACATAAAGAGCTCCAATCCCACCGCCACCGTGGAGCACGAGGCCACCACTTCCAAAATCAGTGACGACCAGCTCTTCTACTGCAATCAGAGGGGAATTTCCCCCAAGGACGCCGTGGGCCTGATAGTGGGCGGATATTCGCAGGAGGTGCTGAGCCGTCTGCCCATGGAGTTCGCCATAGAGGCCCGGAAGCTGCTTTCCGTCTCGCTTGAAGGCTCGATAGGTTGATAACGCGATGAATGTCATAGATATAATATCCGCCGTTCTGGGGCTCACCGTCGTGGTACTTGCAGGCCGCAGGAGCCGGTACAATTTCTGGGTGGGATATGTCTACAACATATTCCTCTTCATTCTGTTCTGGAGACAGAGTCTTTTCGCCGCGATGATTCTCCAGCCGGTGGCTTTTGCCATAAACATATTCGGCCACTGGAGATGGACCCATCCGCGCGAGAAGGAGCGCAGCGGAGAGGACGGCCTGCTTAAGGTGTCGGCTTTGGGACTGCGTCAGACCGCGTTTCTGCTGGCCGCGGTGGCCGTGTTCGGAGCCGTATGGGGCTTTGTCCTGAAAACATGGACCTCCGATCCGCTTCCATGGCTTGACGCATATGTGCTCATGCTCACCTTTCTGGCCCAGTACCTTTCGGCGCAGAAAAAATGGGAGTGCTGGATCGTGTGGCTTGCGGTGAACGTCTGCAACATGGCGCTTTATCTGATGTCCGGGCTCAAGTTCATGCCCCTTGTCAGCGCGCTTTATCTGATCAACGGCGTATGGTCACTTTACAGTTGGAAAAAATCTTACAAAAATGAGCGATAACATATTGTTGAAAATAGAAAATCTCCATGCCGGTGTCGCCGGGAAGGAAATCCTGAAGGGTGTGGATCTTGAAATAAAAAAAGGCGAAATCCATGCCGTGATGGGGCCCAACGGGGCCGGCAAAAGCACTCTTATGTCTGTTCTCACCGGCAAGCCTGAATACACCGTGACCGCCGGCTCGGCTACTTTCATGGGCAGGGATCTGCTTGCCATGAAGCCTGAGGAGCGGTCCTGGGCCGGACTGTTCATGTCGTTCCAGTATCCCGTGGAGATCCCCGGAGTCACCATCAGCAGTTTCATCCGCACCGCCATAAATGCAAGGCGGGCCGCCGCGGGGCTTGAGGACATCAAGGCCGCCGATTTTCTCAAGCTCATGAAAGAGAAGATGGCCTTCGTGAAAATGAAGCCGGAGTTCGCCAAAAGGGAGGTCAATGTGGGATTTTCCGGCGGAGAAAAGAAACGGAACGAGATCTTCCAGATGGCCATGCTCGACCCGGTCCTTTCCATTCTGGACGAAACCGACAGCGGCCTTGACGTGGATGCGCTCAAGATTGTGGCCGACGGGGTGAATGCGCTTCACACTCCGGAAAAAGCTTCGATAATAATCACCCATTACCAGAAGCTGCTCCAATATATAGTCCCGGACGCGGTTCATGTGCTCAAGGACGGAAAAATCATCGTTTCCGGCGACAAGTCGCTTGTGGATGCGATTGAAGCCAAGGGTTTTGACCAGTTTTAGACTTTTGCGATGATAGACTGCGGACATTATGTCGATGAGCCGGTGCCCTCGGGCGAGGGTGTCGTCGTTGTGGGGGCCGGAGAAAGGCTGGATGATGTTTTTATCCTCCATCCGGGTTCTTCCGCTCTGCCGTATGACAGGATAGTGGCCATGGAAGGGTCGGAGGTGAAGGTCTGTGTCATAGTCATGCCCGGAACCGACGCCGGGGTTCCGCTTCGCGTCGATCTTGCGGGGGAGAACGCTTCCGTGAAGCTCGGCGGAGCTTACCTGTGCGGAGGCGGAGAGTCGGTCTCTTTCAGGACCGAGCTGCGCCACAGGGCGGGGCACTGTGTCTCCGAGCAGCTGTTCAACGGGATAGCCGGCGGAAATTCCCGTGCAGAATTCCATGGCAGGATAGTGGTCGCCCCCGACGCCCAGAAGACGGAGGCTTATCAGACCAATCACAACATAGTGGTTTCGGACACCGCCAGAGTGGACACGAAGCCTCAGCTTGAAATCTATGCCGATGACGTCAAGTGCACTCACGGATCCACCGTGGGCAGCCTCAACGCCGACGAGCAGTTCTATATGAGATCCCGCGGCATTCCCGAGAAGGAGGCCAGAATCCTGCAGATGATATCCTTCATAACTCCGGTGCTTGACATGATTTCCGATTCCGGAAAGAGGGAGGAAATCGCCGCGGAGATCGAGAGAAATGTCAGAGCGATATGATCACACGTCCCAATGTGAAGATAAATCTCGGCCTTGACGTCCTGCGTAAAAGGCCTGACGGATATCATGACATTGCCACCCTATTCGTGCCGTATTTTCGCATATGCGACACGCTTGAGATAGTGCCCGGCGAGGCGTGGAGCGAGACTTCGGCATCGATCGCGGAGCGTTATGACCACGATTCTCAGATTGCCCAGGCCGTGTCTGACGACGGCAGGGTGATGGTGACCATAGCCCGCAGGGAGGGGGTGGACTGGGATCCGCTCTCCGATCTCACGGTGAAAGCCTACAGGCTTCTCGACTCCGATTTCAATCTGGGGCCGGTCAAGATATATCTGGAGAAGGAGGCTCCCGTGGGGGCGGGGCTTGGCGGAGGCTCTTCCGACGGGGCCTTTGCGTTACGGATGTTGAACGGGCTTTTTTCGCTCGGGTTGTCGGACACGCAGCTGACCGGGTATGCCTCGCGCCTGGGAAGCGACTGCGCCTTTTTCGTGTACAATGTCCCGATGACGGGCGAGGGCCGCGGAGAGATTCTCCGCCCCTATGCATTGAAGGGATTTGACTATGGTCAGGAGGGAGATGGATTCGTCTACAGGGTGGAGGTCGCAGTTCCGGCAGGAGTGAGCGTGTCCACGGCTGAGGCCTACAGGGGTATAACCCCGGGAGAACCGGCCGAGTCTCTGAAAGAGAGGCTTTCGAGGCCCGTGTCCGAATGGAAGAATGTGCTGGAAAATGACTTTGAGACGACGGTTTTCCGGGCTCATCCGGAGCTGGCCACGCTCAAGGCCTCCCTTTATGACAGCGGTGCGGTTTATGCGTCCATGTCGGGAAGCGGTTCCGCGATGTTCGGGATATATGAAGTGTAACAGATTATGCATCACGAGATTGTAATAAGAGATCTGGGCGACCTGGACAAAGCCGCCGGACAGTTTCTGAAAGAGATAGGCGACAGGAAGATTGTCGCGTTCTATGCTCCGATGGGTGCCGGAAAGACCACGTTCACCACTGCGGTGTGCAGGCGGCTGGGCGTGCGGGAGGATGCCGTGAGCTCTCCGACCTTCGCGATAGTGAACGAGTACCGGCGCGGTGACGGAGACATGATGTACCACTTTGATTTCTACCGCATCAACCGGCCTTCCGAGGCGCTGGACATCGGTCTTTATGACTATCTTGACAGCGGGCGGCTCTGCATCGTCGAATGGCCGGAAAATATAGAGGAGCTTCTCCCGGAAGAGACTCTCAGGGTCGGAATCGCAGTCAACCCCGACGCCTCCCGCACCCTTTCCTGGAATGATTAGATTTTTTGAACGAAACAACTTGACAATAGAATGAAAAACACTGCAATCCTGCTTATCCATTGCCCGGACGTGCCGGGCATCATAGCTGAAATATCCAATTTCATCACCGTGAACCAGGGGAACATCGTTTACCTGGACCAGTATGTGGATCATGCCGACAATGCCTTCTTCATGAGGGTGGAGTGGGACCTGAACGGCTTCCTTATCCCCAAGGAACGTATCAGGGAATACTTCGAGACCCTGTACGCCAATAAATACGGGATGGAGTTCAGCCTTTACTTTGCGGAGCAGAAACCGCGGATGTGCATATTCGTGAGCAAGATGTCCCACTGTCTCTACGACATGCTGGCCCGCTGGTCGGCCGGGGAGTGGAATGTGGACATCCCTCTGATAATCAGCAATCATGAGGAGCTGCGTCCCGTGGCGGAGAAGTTCGGAATCCCCTATCATGTGCTCAAGATCACTCCGGAGAACAAGGCTGAGCAGGAAGCCGCCGAGCTCAAGCTGCTCAAGGACAACGGAGTCACCTTCATAGTTCTCGCCCGCTATATGCAGATCATAAGCGAGGAGCTCATCAGGAGCTATCCTGACAAGATCATAAACATCCATCACTCCTTCCTGCCCGCATTTGTGGGCGCGAAGCCCTATCACCAGGCCTTTGCCAGGGGCGTGAAGATAATAGGGGCGACAAGCCACTATGTCACCAGCGAGCTCGACGCCGGTCCGATAATCGAACAGGACGTGACCCGCATCACCCACAAGGATTCCGTGGAGTCGCTCATCGCCAAGGGACGTGATCTGGAGAAGATCGTCCTTTCGCGTGCCGTCAAGAAACACATCGACCGCAAGGTGATGGTCTTCAAGAACAAGACCGTGGTGTTCGACTGAGCCTGAGACCTCTATGCCGCCGGTAAGGATTTTTCTTTACCGGCAAAGAAAAAATCAGCATTTCAGATTTTCCGAAACTGTGGCGGAAAGTTCGCGGGCGTGGCAGGATTTTTCCGAACGTCGGGGAACTTTCCGAGATTCGCCCTTGTCCTGTCGGACGGAAAATCTCTTGCAAAATGCTGATAAACATTCATGCGGCCAAGTGTGTCGGGATAGAGGCCGAGCCGGTCTCGGTGGAGGTGAACATAGGGAAGGGCATAGGCATCCACCTCGTGGGCCTTGCGGATGCGGCCGTAAAAGAAAGCCTGCTGAGGACGATGACGGCCCTGCAGTCCATGGGCTTCCATGTTCCGGGCCGGAAAATAGTCATAAATCTGGCTCCGGCCGACATCCATAAGAAGGGCAGCGGCTACGACCTTCCCATAGCGCTGGGAATAATAGCCGCTTCCGGGCAGGAAAGATTTCCCGAAATTGACCGGTATCTGATAATGGGCGAATTGGGCCTTGACGCCTCGGTGAGGGCGGTGCCCGGCACGCTCCCGTTCGCCGAACTCGCCGTGAAGTCCGGCCTCAGGGGCTGCATTCTCCCCCTCGGCTCTGCCGGCGGCGCGGATGCGTTCGAGGGGATTGAGGTCTATGGGGTGAGGGATCTTGGCGAGACTGTCAGAATCCTGCGCGGCGGAGAGAATGTGGAGGATCTGCTGGTCAGAAACAGAAAAGGGAATTCCGTCCCTGGCGATGACGGACCGGACAGCCCGGGCAGAGTGGATTTCGCCGAGATAGCCGGGCAGGAGGGAGCCAGACGCGGACTTGAAATCGCGGCCTCCGGCGGACACAATGTGATAATGCTGGGCTCTCCGGGTTGTGGGAAGAGCTCTTTGGCCAAGGCTCTGGCAGGAATACTCCCGCCGATGGACGGCAAGGAGGCGATGACGGTGAGCAAGATATATTCCGTCGCCGGGCGCGGGCCCGAATCGGGGCTTATGCTCAGACGGCCTTTCAGGGCTCCGCATTACAGCTCTTCTCTTGCCGCGATGGTGGGCGGCGGCAGCGGAGAGAACATCATGCCGGGGGAGGTCTCCCTGGCTCAGGGCGGTGTCCTTTTCGTGGATGAATATCTCCAGATGCCGAAGGCGGTCTCGGAAGCTCTCCGGGCTCCTTTGGAAGACAGGGAGGTGACGATTTCCCGTCTCAGGTCAAAGGTGACCTATCCCGCCTCCTTTATGCTCGTCGCCGCGTCAAATCCCTGCCCATGCGGCTACTACGGCGAAGGTGACCGGTGCACCTGCACTCCGGCGATGAGGCAGAACTATCTCGGCCGGCTGTCGGGACCGGTTCTGGACCGCATAGACATACAGCTGTGGCTGCATGGCGTGGAACCTTCCAAGATCGTCCGGCATGTGAAAAGCGAGTCGAGCGCGGAGATCGCCGCGAGGGTGGCGCGGACCAGAGACATCCAGCGGCGCCGGTTCTCCGGCGAGCCCGTGAGCACCAATGCGGAAATGGACTCCCGCATGATCAGACGCTACTGCCCGTTGTCTGCTGGATGTGAAGACATGCTCGAAAGGGTGATGACGCATCAGAACCTGTCCGCCAGGGCCTATACGCGCATAATCAAGCTGGCCAGAACGATAGCCGACATGGAGGAGTCTGCGGACATAGAAGTCCGCCACATCGCCGAGGCCGTGGGCTACCGGTTTCTGGACCGTATTCTGTAGCCGGAATGGCGCCGCATATTTCGCGGACCACGCTTTAAAATTTTAGAAAACGATTTTATTGTTTTTTTACTTTGAATTACGGATTTGGATTAATACATTTGCCGCACATCTGAAGAAGAGATGATGACAATGTCCAGCATTATTAACATTATTATCGTGGCTGTTCTAATTCTAACTGAATCAGGACTGAGAAAGTGTGTATAAGCAATTGGACGACAACATGATACTTACGAAAGCCTTTCTCGGTCACACTGGGGAAGGCTTTTTTGTTACAGTTAGGAATTTTTTAGAGAGAATATTGACAATATGGAAATGAAACATCAGCTGCGCAGCGCCGTCACCATGGACGGCAGAAGAATGGCGGGTGCCAGGGCCCTCTGGCTTGCCGCCGGCATGAAAAGGGAGCAGATGGGACGGCCGGTGATCGCCGTAGTGAATTCCTTCACCCAGTTTGTTCCGGGCCACACCCATCTTCATGAAATCGGACAGATCGTGAAGAAGGAAATTGAGGCGAGAGGCTGCTATGCGGCTGAGTTCGACACCATTGCCGTGGATGACGGCATAGCCATGGGCCACGACGGAATGCTCTATTCCCTTCCGTCCAGAGACATAATCGCCGACAGTGTCGAGTATATGGTCAATGCCCATAAGGCCGACGCCATGGTCTGCATAAGCAACTGCGACAAGATTACTCCCGGAATGCTTCTGGCCGCAATGAGGCTCAATATACCCGCCGTATTCGTCTCCGGCGGTCCCATGGAGGCCGGCAGGCTTGGCTCTCAGAGGCTGGATCTGATCGACGCAATGGTCAAATCCGCCGACAAGACTCTGGGCGACGCCGAGGTGGCTGACATCGAGGCCCGTTCCTGCCCGGGATGCGGCTGCTGTTCGGGAATGTTCACCGCCAATTCCATGAACTGCCTCACCGAGGCCATAGGTCTTGCTCTTCCCGGCAACGGCACCGTCGTCGCCACCCACAAAAACAGGGAGCGGCTTTTTCGCAAGGCCGCCGCTCTGATAGTGGACAATGCATGGAAATATTACCGCGATGGAGACGAAAGCGTGCTTCCCAGAAGCATCGCATCCCGCGGGGCCTTCCTCAACGCCATGGCTCTTGACATCGCTATGGGTGGTTCCACCAACACTGTCCTGCATCTGCTTGCAGTGGCCCATGAGGCCGGCGCCGATTTCACCATGAACGACATCGACGCTCTTTCACGCAAGGTCCCCTGCCTGTGCAAGGTCGCTCCGAACACCCAGAAATATCATGTGGAAGATGTCGGCAGGGCCGGCGGCGTGATCGCGATCATGCATGAGCTGGCAAAGGGCGGTCTTGTGGACACATCGGTGCGCAGGGTGGACGGAATGACATTGGCTGAGGAGATGGACGGCTACTGCATTGACAGCCCGCACTTCTGCGACGAGGCCAGGTCCATCTACGGCAGCGCCGCCGCCGGAAAGTTCAGCACCGAGATGGCCTCGCAGGAGACCATGTGGGAAAGCTTCGACACCGACCGCACCGCCGGCTGCATCAGAGATCTTGAACATGCCTACACCAAGGACGGCGGTCTTGCCGTGCTCAAGGGCAACATCGCCAGAGGCGGCTGTGTCATCAAGACGGCCGGGGTGGACGAATCGATATGGAAATTCTCCGGTCCGGCAAAGGTGTTCGACTCTCAGGAGGCCGCCTGTGACGGCATTCTCGGCGGCAAGGTCGTGAGCGGAGATGTGGTGGTCATCACCTATGAGGGTCCCAAGGGTGGTCCCGGAATGCAGGAGATGCTCTATCCCACATCCTATATCAAATCCATTCATCTCGGCAAGGAATGCGCGCTGATCACCGACGGACGCTTCAGCGGCGGCACATCCGGACTTAGCATCGGGCACATTTCCCCCGAGGCCGCGGCCGGCGGGGAGATCGGGCTCGTGCGCGACGGAGACATCATCACCATAGACATCCCGGCCCGTACCATCAATGCGGAGCTTTCGGAGGAAGAGTTCGCCTCCCGCAGAAAAGAGGAGGAGGCGCGCGGACCGAAAGCCTTCACCCCTCCCTTCAGAAAGAGGGAGGTCTCCAAGAGCCTCAAGGCCTATGCGGCCATGGTCAGCTCCGCCGACAAGGGCGCCGTCAGGATAATAGAAGACTAAATCGGCAGATATGGAACACCAGAAAATGACGGGAGCCGACATAATGCTCCAGGCCTTTGTCAAGGAGGGCGTTGATACCATCTTCGGATATCCCGGAGGGGGCATAATGCCTTTCTATGACAGGCTTTACGACTACACGGACCGCCTCCGCCACATCCTCGTCAGGCATGAGCAGGGAGCCATCCATGCGGCCCAGGGCTATGCCAGGGTGAAGGGTGTTCCCGGAGTGGTGACCGTAACCTCGGGTCCCGGCGCCACCAATGTGATAACCGGAATCGCCGACGCCATGATCGACTCCACCCCGCTGGTGGTGGTGACCGGTCAGGTGAGCGCGGCCCTGCTCGGAACCGACGCCTTCCAGGAGGCCGACGTCATCGGACTCACCTCTCCCATCTCCAAGTGGAACTATAGGATACGCAAGCCCGAGGAGGTGGCTCAGGCGGTGGCCAAGGCATTCTACATAGCCTCCAGCGGCCGTCCGGGTCCCGTGGTTCTGGAATTCACCAAAGACGCCCAGACCGGAATGGCCGAGTTTGACTACGAGCCTTGTTCCTTCCTCAGAAGCTACAATCCCCGTCCCGAGCCCGCTCAGGACGAAATAGAGCTTGCCGCGAAGATGATAAACGAGGCTTCGCGTCCGCTGATGGTCTTCGGTCAGGGAATAATTCTCTCCCATGCGGAGTCAGAACTCCGTTCCTTCCTGGAGAAGTCCGACATGCCTGCTGGCGCCACAATGCTGGGGCTCAGCGCATTGCCTACGGATTTTCCGGGCTACATAGGCATGGCCGGAATGCACGGCAACATCGCCGTAAACGTCATGACCCAGAAGTGCGACCTGCTGGTGGCCGTGGGAATGAGATTTGACGACAGGGTGACCGGAAAGACTTCGGAATATGCGCGTCAGGCGAAAATCATACACATCGACATTGACGCCTCCGAGATCGGAAAGATAATCAAGCCGGACCTCGGCATAAACGGAGACGCCAAGGAGGTGCTGCCCCGCATAGAGGCCCTGCTTGAGAAGAAGGATCGCGGCGACTGGAAGACAGGCGCCAGGATGTGTTTTGCGATTGAAAACAACAAGGTCATCAAGCCTGAGCTTCATCCTGCCGGCGGCCATATAAATATGGGCGAGGTCGTGGACGCGGTGGCCGAAGTCACATGCGGAAACGCCGTGATTGTGACTGACGTGGGGCAGAACCAGCTCATAGCGGCCCGTTATTCCAGATTCACCGGAAGCCGCAGCATGATCACTTCCGGAGGGCTCGGAACCATGGGTTTCGGAATCCCCGCCGCCATAGGCGCGAAGATAGGCGCCCCCGACCGCAAGGTGTGCCTTTTCGTGGGAGACGGCGGCCTGCAGATGACCGTTCAGGAATTCGGCACTATCCTTCAGGAGCAGGTCGGAGTCAAGATCGTGCTGCTGAACAACAACTGGCTCGGCAATGTCCGCATGTGGCAGGACTTCTTCTACAACAAGCGATATTCGTTCACAAGGATGATAAATCCCGATTTCGCCGCGCTCGCTTCGGCCTATGGAATGGTCTACAAGGAGGTGAGCCGCAGAGAGGATCTGAAAAAGGCTCTGGAGGAGATGTTCTCCGACGAGCGCCCGTGGCTGCTTGACGTGGAGGTGAATGAAATGGGGGTGGTGTTCCCCATGGTGCCGCCTGGTAAGAGCGTGAACGACATAATGTTGAACGAAAAAGACTGGTTTGATTATGGCGAATGACGAGAAAAAAATGTATGAGGTCACGGTCTATTCCGAGAACCAGATGGGGTTGCTCAGCTCCCTCTCCAACATCTTCACCCGCAGGAATGTGGATATCGCGTCTCTCAGGGTGTTCCCTTCCGAAATAGCCGGAATCCCCAAGACCACCATCAAAGGCCGGGCTACGGCGGAGGAGATGGCTATCGTGATCAGACTGATAGAGAAAAGGGTGGGAGTGCTGAAAGCCTTCTGCTACGAAGACGATGACCGCCACAACCGCGAACTTGCGGTTGTCCGCGGACTCATCGAAGAAAGAATGAAAAAAATCAACAAATAATCTATTATGGCACTTATGAATTTCGGCGGGGTTGAGGAGAATGTCATCACCCGCGAAGAGTTTACTCTCGAAAAAGCCAGAGAAGTCCTCAAGGGAGAGACTCTGGCAGTCCTTGGCTATGGAGTTCAGGGCCCCGGCCAGTCTCTCAATCTCCGTGACAACGGCTTCAATGTTATCGTGGGCCAGCGCCCCGGCAAGACCTATGACAAGGCCGTCGCCGACGGCTGGGTCCCCGGCAAGACCCTCTTCAGCATAGAGGAGGCCTGCGAGAAGGGTACCGTCATCATGTGCCTGCTCTCCGACGCGGCCGTGATGTCTGTGTGGCCCGTCATCAAGAAGCATCTCACCAAGGGCAAGGCCCTGTATTTCTCGCATGGATTCGCGATCACATGGAGCGACCGCACAGGTTGCGTCCCTCCGGAGGATGTGGACGTGATCATGGTCGCCCCCAAGGGCTCCGGCACGTCACTCCGCTCGCTTTTCCTTGAGGGAAGGGGCGTAAACTCCTCCTATGCCGTCCAGAAGGACTTCACAGGCAGGGCGTTTGACCGCACCATAGCCCTCGGCATAGGCATAGGTTCGGGCTATCTGTTCGAAACCACTTTCCAGAGGGAGGCCACTTCCGACCTCACGGGCGAGCGCGGTTCGCTGATGGGCGCCATTCAGGGGCTTCTCCAGGCTCAGTATGAGGTGCTCCGCGAGCACGGCCATTCTCCGAGCGAGGCCTTCAACGAGACCGTCGAGGAGTTGACCCAGTCCCTGATGCCGCTCTTCGCGGAGAAGGGTATGGACTGGATGTATGCCAATTGCTCCACCACCGCCCAGAGAGGCGCTCTGGACTGGGCTCCCCGTTTCCATGACGCCGTGAAGCCGGTGTTCGAGTGGCTCTACATGAGCGTGAAGACAGGTCAGGAGGCTCAGATTTCCATCGATTCCAACTCCAAGCCCGACTATCGTCAGGGCCTCGAGAAGGAGCTCAAGGCCATGCGTGACAGTGAAATGTGGAGAACAGCGGTGACCGTGCGCAAGCTGCGTCCCGAAAACGAAGACAAATAATGGACAAAAACAAGGTATATATTTTCGACACCACTCTCCGTGACGGCGAGCAGGTGCCCGGATGTCAGCTGAATACCGTCGAGAAGATCCAGGTCGCCAAGGCTCTTGAGGAGCTGGGCGTGGACGTCATTGAAGCCGGATTCCCCATCTCCAGCCCGGGAGATTTCAATTCCGTGGTGGAGATATCCAAGGCCGTGACGTGGCCTGTCATATGCGCGCTCACCCGTGCGGTGGAAAAGGATATCGATGTGGCCGTGGAGGCCCTCAAGTTCGCCAAGAACAAGAGGATCCACACCGGAATCGGAACCTCCGACTCCCACATAAAGTATAAGTTCCATTCCAACCGTGAGGAAATCATAGAGCGTGCCGTGAAGGCCGTCAAATATGCCCGCAACTATGTGGACGACGTGGAGTTCTATGCCGAGGACGCCGGAAGGACCGACAACGAGTATCTGGCCAGAGTGATCGAGGCCGTGATCAAGGCCGGAGCCACGGTGGTCAACATTCCCGACACCACCGGCTATTGCCTGCCTTCCGAGTATTCCGCGAAGATAAAGTATCTCGTGGAGCACGTGGACGGAATCGACAAGGCGATAATCTCCACCCATTGCCACAACGACCTCGGCATGGCTACCGCCAACACCATGGCGGGACTTCTCGCCGGAGCTCGGCAGTGCGAGGTTACGATCAACGGAGTGGGCGAGAGGGCCGGAAACACCGCCCTTGAGGAGATCGCCATGATCCTCAAGTGCCACAACGACATCGACCTGAACACCGGGCTTAATACCAGGAAGATCTGTCCTCTCAGCAGGATGGTCTCCAGCCTCATGAACATGCCCGTGCAGGCCAACAAGGCGATCGTGGGCCGAAACGCCTTCGCCCATTCGTCTGGAATCCACCAGGACGGCGTGCTCAAGAACGCCTCGACCTATGAGATCATAGATCCGAAGGACATCGGTCTGGACGAGAACAACATCGCGCTCACCGCCAGAAGCGGACACGCCGCCCTCAAGTATCGGCTCGAAGTGCTCGGAATCAAGGTTGAGGGTGAAAAGCTGGACAAGCTCTATCAGGCGTTTCTCAATCTGGCCGACAAGAAGAAGGAAATCAACGACGACGACCTTCTCGTGCTGGCCGGAGTGGACAGGGCCGCGGACCATCATGTGAAGCTGGACTACCTCCAGGTGACCAGCGGAGTGGGCGTGCGTCCCGTCGCCAGCATAGGACTTGACATCTCCGGCGAGAAGTTCGAGGCCGCCGCCACCGGCAACGGCCCTGTGGACGCCGCGATCAAGGCCCTCAAACAGGTCATCCACCGCAACATGACTATCAAGGACTTCACCATCCAGAACATAACCAAGGGCTCCGACGACATGGGCAAGGTCCACATGCAGGTGGAGTGCGACGGCAAGGTCTATTTCGGATTCGGCGCCAACACCGACATAGTCGCGGCTTCGGTCGAGGCCTATATAGACTGCATTAACAAATTCAAATCATGAATACGCTCTTTGACAAAATATGGGACGCCCATGTGGTCGACAAGATTCAGGACGGCCCCACCCAGCTCTACATTGACAGGCTCTACTGCCATGAGGTGACCAGCCCCCAGGCTTTCGAGGGGCTGCGCCGCCGCGGGATCAGGTGCTTCCGCCCGGAAAGGATCTTCTGCATGCCGGACCACAACACCCCCACTCATGACCAGGACAAGCCCATCACCGAGCCCATTTCAAAGAAACAGGTGGACGAGCTTATGCGCAATGTCAAGGACTTCGGTCTCACCTGTTACGGAATGATGGATCCGAGCAACGGAATCATTCATGTGGTGGGCCCCGAGAAAGGTCTCTCCCTTCCAGGAATGACCATAGTCTGCGGTGATTCTCACACTTCCACCCACGGAGCCATGGGCGCTGTGGCCTTCGGAATCGGCACCAGCGAGGTGGAGATGGTGATGGCCTCCCAATGTATTCTCCAGCAGAAACCCAAGTCCATGAGAATCAGGATAGAAGGCAAGCTCGACAAGGGCGTCACGCCCAAGGATGTGGCTCTCTACATAATGAAACAGATCACCACCTCCGGTGCTACTGGTTATTTCGTGGAATATGCCGGACAGGTGGTCAGGGACATGTCCATGGAGGGCCGCATGACGCTCTGCAACCTGTCCATAGAGATGGGGGCGAGAGGCGGTTTCATAGCTCCGGACGAGAAGACCTTCGAATATGTGAAGGGTCGCGAATATGCTCCCAAGGGCGAAGACTGGGACAAGGCTCTCGCCTATTGGGAAACCCTCCGCAGCGGAGACGACGCCGTCTTTGACAGGGAGATTGTCTATGACGGGGCGGATATTGAGCCCATGGTCACCTATGGCACCAATCCCGGCATGGGCATGGGCGTGCGCGACTCCATCCCCGCGGATGCCGGAGCCAAGGCCATGAGTTATATGGGATTCAAGGCCGGAGAAAAGCTTCTGGGCAAGAAGATTGACTATGTGTTCCTTGGCGCCTGCACCAACGGCCGAATAGAGGATTTCCGCGCGTTCGCGTCCGTGGTCACCGGCCGCAGGAAGGCTGAAGGGGTCACCGCATGGCTCGTTCCCGGGTCATGGGCTGTCCGCAGGCAGATCGAGGCGGAAGGCCTGGACAAGGTTCTGGAAGCCGCCGGCTTCGAGATCCGCCAGCCCGGCTGTTCGGCCTGTCTGGCCATGAACGACGACAAGATTCCCGCCGGAAAATACTGTGTCTCCACCAGCAACCGCAATTTCGAGGGACGGCAGGGTCCCGGCTCAAGGACCATACTCGCCTCTCCCCTGACGGCGGCCGCCGCTGCGGTCACCGGAGTGATAACCGATCCCCGCGACTTAATATAGGCCATAGACATGAAACAGAAATTTGACATAATAGAGAGCTCCTGTGTCCCTCTTCCTCTGGAGAATGTGGACACCGACCAGATAATCCCGGCCCGTTTCCTCAAGGCCACGACCAGAGACGAGAGCTTTTTCGGGGACAATCTTTTCCGTGACTGGCGCTACAACCAGGACGGCACGCCCAAGCCCGGGTTCGTGATGAACGATCCCTCCTACAGCGGGTGCATCCTGGTGGCCGGAAAGAATTTCGGCAACGGCTCCAGCCGCGAACACGCCGCTTGGGCCATTGCGGGAGCCGGATTCAGAGTGGTGATATCCAGCTTTTTCGCCGATATTCACAAGAACAACGAGCTCAACAACTTCGTCCTTCCGGTGACCGTGTCCCCGGAGTTCCTCGCGGAGCTTTTCGACTCCATTGCGAAGGATCACGGGACCAAAGTGAGGGTGGATGTCCCCAACCAGACCGTCACCAATCTCGCCACCGGTTCATCGGAGCGCTTCGAAATCAATTCGTTCAAAAAGTATTGTCTGATGAACGCGCTTGACGATATCGACTATCTCCTCACCAAGAAGGACAAGATCGAGGCATGGGAAAAGCAGGCCAGATAGACTCCGGACGGCGCATGCCTCCCTCTGTCGAGATCATGGACAGCACGCTGCGTGACGGCGAGCAGACCAGCGGCGTGTCGTTCCTTCCGCACGAGAAACTGATGATCGCCAGAATGCTGCTCAAGGACGTCAACGTGGACCGTGTCGAAGTGGCTTCGGCCCGCGTGTCGGACGGCGAAAAGGATGCGGTCAGGATGATCTGCAGATCCGCCGAGCGCGACGGCATGCTTGACAGGGTGGAAGTTCTGGGATTCGTCGACGGACATCTGTCTGTGGACTGGATCAGGGACTGCGGCGGCGAGGTGATCAACCTGCTCGCCAAGGGTTCCCTGCGCCACTGCACCGGCCAGCTCAAGAAGACTCAGGAAGAGCATATCGCCGACATAATGGAGTGTATCGACTATGCTTCCGGGCAGGGTCTCGCGGTGAACATCTATCTCGAGGACTGGAGCGGCGGCATGAAGGATTCGCCGGAATATGTGTTCCGGATGGTGGACGTCCTTTCGAAGACCTGTGTGAAGAGGATCATGCTTCCCGACACTCTGGGCATAGTCAACCCGCTGCAGTGCGCCGGATATCTCCGGACGATGGTGGAGCGCTATCCCGACGTGCATTTCGATTTCCACGGGCACAATGACTATGACCTCGCCGTCGGCAATTCCATGGCCGCCGTGATGAACGGCGCGCGCGGAGTCCATGTGACCGTGAACGGCCTGGGCGAACGCTGCGGCAACGCTCCGCTGGCGAGCGTGCAGGTGATGCTCAAGGACCAGCTGGGCGTGCGTACCGGTGTCCGTGAAGACCAGCTCAAGGCTATCAGCCGTCTTGTGGAGGGTTACAGCGGCATAGGTATGGCACCGAACATGCCGGTAGTGGGCGAGAACGTGTTCACTCAGGTGGCCGGAGTCCATGCCGACGGCGACAACAAGGCCGGTCTCTACAGCAATGACCTCGTGCCGGAGCGTTTCGGACGCAAGCGCGAGTATGCTCTGGGCAAAACCAGCGGCAAGGCCAACATCCTGCGCAATCTTGAGGAACTGGGGCTGGAGCTCACCCCCGAGCAGACCAAGAACGTGACGAAACGCATCACGGAGCTGGGGGACAAGAAGGAACTCGTGACTCAGGACGACCTCCCGTATATCGTGAGCGATGTCCTCAAGCATACGGTCCCCGACGACAAGGTAAAGCTGCTCAGCTACATGGTGAGCACGAGCTACGGACTCAAGCCGATCGCCAGCCTGAAGGTGGAGATCAACGGACAGGTCTATGCGGAGGACTCAACCGGAGACGGACAGTACGACGCGTTCGTGAAGGCACTGCGGAAGATATACAAGGGCACGCTCGGGCGGAAATTCCCCATGCTCATCGACTACAACGTGAGCATTCCGCCGGGCGGGCGCACCGACGCGCTCGTACAGACCGTCATCACATGGCAGTGCCATGAAAAAGTGTTGCGCACGCGCGGACTCGATGCCGACCAGACCGACGCCGCCATCAAGGCCACGTTCAAGATGCTCAACATCATTGAAGACGAAGAATATGGAGAAAACAGATAGAAAAGAGAATATGAAACTGAAAATAGCAAAGGTTCCGGGCGACGGCATTGGCCCGGAAGTCGTTGAACAGGCCGTCAAGGCCGTGAATGCCGTATGTAAAAAGTTCGGACATGAGGCCGAGTACACTTTCGGCTATGTGGGCGCCTGCGCCATAGATAAATATGGCGACCCGTACCCGGAGGAGACCCATAAGGTCTGCATGGCCTCCGACGCCGTGCTTTTCGGAGCTGTGGGCGATCCCCGATATGACAATGATCCTACCGCCAAGGTCCGCCCCGAGCAGGGTCTTCTCGCCATAAGGAAGAAGCTCGGCCTCTATGCCAACCTGCGTCCTGTGGAGACATTCAAGTCGCTGGTGCACAAATCCCCCCTGAAGGAGGTGCTGGTGGACGGCGCCGATTTCCTCTGCGTGAGAGAGCTCACCGGCGGAATGTATTTCGGAGAGAAAGGCCGCAGGGACGGCGGTGACACCGCCTATGACACCAACATTTACCACAGATACGAAGTGGAGCGCATCCTCAAGCTCTCGTTCGAGTATGCCATGCGCCGCCGCAAGCATCTGACAGTGGTGGACAAGGCCAATGTGCTGGAGTCTTCCCGGCTCTGGAGGCAGATCGCCAAGGAAATGGCTCCGGACTATCCCGAGGTGGAGACCGACTACATGTTCGTGGACAATGCGGCCATGCAGCTTATCCGCTGCCCCAAATATTTCGACGTGCTTGTCACCGAGAACACTTTCGGCGACATCCTCACCGACGAGGCCAGCTGCATATCCGGATCCATGGGGCTTCTCGCTTCCGCTTCGGTGGGCGAGCACACATCCCTTTTCGAACCCATCCACGGATCCTATCCTCAGGCCGCCGGCAAGAACATAGCCAACCCCCTTGCCGCCATCCTTTCCGCCGCCATGATGTTTGAATATGCTTTCGGACTCATGGAGGAGGGCAAGGCCATCAGAAAAGCCGTCGCCGCATCCATCGACGCCGGCGTGGTGACAGAGGATCTGGCCGGTGAAAACGACAGAAAATATTCTACGACAGAAGTAGGCGACTGGGTCGCCGCCCATATTTAACGGACTTAAAAAATTGACAGACATGGCAAAACTTGACTGGGCGAATCTTTCTTTCATTCCCCGAAAGACCAACGGCATCGTTATCAGCCACTACAAGGACGGACAGTGGTCTCCGCTCGAATTCTCTAAAGACCTCACTTTCCATCTTGACATCTATGCGGGATGTCTCCACTATGCCAACGAGTGCTTCGAGGGCCTCAAGGCCTTCATGGGCGCCGACGGCAAGGTGCGCATATTCCGCCCCGACGAGAACGCGAAGCGTATCCGCAGAACTGCCGCCCATCTGGGCGTGGCCGCCCCCTCCGAGGAGATGTTCATCGAGGCCTGCGCGATGTGCGTAAGGGAGAATATCGAGTATCTTCCTCCCTATGGCTACAACGCATCCTTCTATATCCGTCCTCTGCTTCTGGGAGTGAACCCCCAGCTGGCGGTATGCGCTTCCGAGGAGATGCTTTTCGCCGTCATGTGTAACCCCGTAGGAACTTACAACGGCGCGCAGGGCCTTGCTCCGACCACTGCGGTGATTTCCCGCAACTATGACCGCGCCGCTCCTAACGGAACTGGAGCATTCAAGCTTGCGGCCAACTATGCCACATCGATGTATCCCTACAACCTTGCCCACAAGATGGGCTATGGCGAGCTGCTCTTCCTCGATCCGGCCACCAAGACCAAGATCGACGAGTTCGGCACTTCCAACTTTCTGGCCATCAAAGGCAATACCTATGTGACTCCGCTTTCCGACTCAGTCCTTCCGTCCATTACGAACAAGACTCTGCAGGTTGTCGCCCAGGATTTCGGTCTGAAGGTCGAGAAAAGGGTGGTCCCCGTGGAGGAGCTGGCCGAGTTTGACGAGGTGAACGCATGCGGCACCGCCGTCGTGATCACTCCGATCCGCTCGATCGCCGACAAGAAGACTCTTGAGGACAGCGGGTCGATCAGGGTCTATGAGATGCCTTCGGGCGCCGACTGCGGCAAGATGAGCCATAAGCTTTATGACTGTGTCCGCGGTATCCAGAACGGTACCGAGGAAGATGCCCACGGCTGGAACTTCATTTTGTAATAAAAACTTCAGTTCCATGCCGAAGAAAGAGTTCGTCCGCGAGATGTTTGACGGCATCTCCGGAAGCTATGACAGGCTCAATCACCTCATGTCCGCCGATGTGGACAAATCGTGGAGACGCAAGGCGATCCGTGAGATCGCCTGCGGCTTCCCGAAGGGTGAGAAGATGAAACTGCTGGATCTCGCGTGCGGCACCGGGGATTTCTCCATTGCCGCCGCCCGGATGATTCCCGCCGCGGAAGTGACCGGGCTCGACCTTTCTTCGGGGATGCTGGATGTCATGAAGACGAAAGTTCAATCCGCTTCGCTCGGGGACCGCATTTCCATGGTCCTCGGCGACGGAGAGGACCTTCCTTTTCCTGACGGGACTTTCGACAGGGTCGCCATAGCGTTCGGCATCAGGAATTTCGAAAACAGAGAACGTGGGCTGCGGGAAATGCTCCGTGTGCTGAAGCCGGGCGGCAGGCTTGTCGTGCTGGAACTCTCGGTGCCGGAAAATCCGCTGGTCCGGTCGCTGTACAGTTTTTATTTCACCAAAGTCATGCCCGCCGTAGGGGGTGTTGTTTCGGGGGACAGAAAGGCCTATGAATACCTTCCCGCATCTGTTCTGAATTTCCCCAAGAAAGACGAATTCCTCGCGATCATGCGCTCCTGCGGCTTCCGTGACGCTTCTCACCGGGCCCTCTCACTCGGCATCTGCCGGATGTACCGGGGCGGGAAGTAGTCTCGGGCTTTTATCCCTTTATCGCGCTCATGTCGCTGTACTCGCATCCGCAGTATAGCTGATTGTAGAATTTTTTCTCTTTTATTATCTGTCCGCGCCGCTCCTGCAGCCCGCCCTTGCGCCAGTTCTGTGCCCACCAGCGTACGTCTTCATACGGTGCGCAGGCCGCCTCGCCGGCGGCGTTAACCTGAGAGAGATCCTTCCATCGCGATGAGGCCAGAGTGGTGGCGAGGATATGGAAGCCATGACCGTGGGCATAGGCCGCCGCCCTGCCGAGCCTGAACTTGAAGCATTCCAGGCATCTTTCGCCCCTTTCCGGGGCGGTTTCCAGCCCGCGCGCCACCGTGTGCCATGCGTCATGGTCATATTCGTCTTCCGCAAAGCCGATTCCGCATTCCTGCGCATAGCGGCGGCATTCCTCCTCCCGCTTCAGATATTCCTCCCCCGGCCATATGTTGGAATTGCTGTAAAAGATCACCGGTTCGAGCCCCAGACCCTTGAGACATTCCACTATGGCCCCGCTGCATGGAGCGCAGCAGGCGTGGAGGAGAATGCGTTTCTCCCCTTGAAGCACAGCGGAGTCGAGCCATTTCATCTTGTCGGGCATATGTGCGGAATTTTTCTCCCAAAAATAAACAGAGTGACCCGTTTTCGGAAATTTTTTCGTATGTTTGGAGAAACGGCGCCGGTCGTTTCAAGGTTAAACCATATAAAACCCCCTGCATTATGATTTGGGCAATCATCATTGTCGCGGCGTTGCTCGCCGTATGCTCGTGGGCCGCCTTCAAATATGGCGAAGTCCATGAACTTCACAAGACCAGAGCCGCCTTCAGGAACTATCTCGACGCCCATTCTTCAGTCCGTGAGTCCCTCAAGCCGGGATTTGACAGGGCGGAGAAGATACTGGACGAGCTCGAGGGAAAGAAAGAAGAGTAGGAGATCCGTGAGCGGAGAAATGACAAAATCGGAAAAGATACAAGGATGGCTGTCGCTTAGTCCGCTCGCCGTTTTTCTTGCGGTCTATTTAGTTTCGTCGCTGGCTGCGGGGGATTTTTACAAGGTCCCCGTGTCAGCGGCTTTTCTGGTGTCTTCGGTCTATGCGCTCTGTATATCCAGGGGTACTTTCGAGGAGAGGCTTTCTGCATTCTCGGCCGGTGCGGGCGACAGCAATGTCCTGCTGATGATATGGATCTTCGTCCTGGCCGGGGCCTTCGCCTCCACTGCCGGGAAGATCGGGGCCATAGAGGCCACCGTCAATCTGACCATGCTCATAGTCCCGGACCGCCTGCTGCTCGCCGGCCTGTTCCTGGCCTCGTGCTTCGTGTCCATGTCCATAGGCACCAGCGTCGGCACCATCGCCGCGCTCGTCCCGATATCGTCCGCGCTGGCCTCGCAGCTGGGGGTGCAGCCGGCCATGATGACCGCCATAATCATGGGTGGGGCGTTTTTCGGCGACAACCTTTCCTTCATTTCCGATACCACCATAGCCGCGACCCGCACTCAGGGATGTTCCATGTCCGACAAGTTCAAAGTGAACATAATGATAGCCGGCCCCGCCGCCGTTCTGACGGCCGGAATCTATCTGTTCATGGGGCTGGGACTCGGCGCCGCGCCGGAAGCGGGCAGGGTGGAGTGGGTGAAACTGATTCCCTATATAGTCGTCATGGGGCTTGCGCTCAGGGGAGTGAACGTGGCCGTGGCCCTGTGTGTGGGACTGGCCCTGAATCTTGTCATAGGCTTGATGTGGGGCGATATGGGCTGGCTTGATTTTCTCGGCTCCGCAGGCGAGGGCATAGCCGGAATGGGGGATCTGATAATCGTGACTCTGCTTGCCGGAGGCATGCTTTCCCTGATCCGCCGCGGCGGAGGTTTCGAGTTCATGATGAAGGGCCTCACATCCCACATAAAGGGGAAGCGCGGGGCGGAGGGCGGAATCGCCGCTCTCGTGGGCTTTTCCAATCTGTGCACGGCCAACAATACCATAGCCATAATCACCGCCGGAGGCATTTCCAAGAGCATTTCGGAGCGTTTTTCGCTCGATTCGCGCAAAGTCGCCAGCATTCTGGACACATTCTCCTGTATAGTCCAGTGCGTGATTCCCTATGGCGCGCAGATGCTCATGGCCTCGGCCCTCTCGGGCGTGTCGCCGGCTTCCGTCATCGGCCATCTCTACTATCCGGCGGTGCTGCTGGTGATAGCCGTTCTCGCCATAGCGTTCCGTTTTCCGCGCAGGTATTCATGATTACCCGGCGTCTTCCGGAAACCGTAAGAATAACCATTTCTTGGTATTGCGGAGGTGCGCCGTCACCGCTACCTTTGCCCATGGATGTTGAAATAAACAGAATTTCAAGCCATATAGTTGAGATTTAAAGATCCTTTTAATTGTTGTAGCGCCCCGGTGCTCGTGAGAGTCCCGGGGTTTGTTATTTTTCCAAAAACCTTAACTTTGTGCCAATCATGAGACAAGAGTCACGACACGGAAAAATGAAACATCAGAGAATTTCGCCTTCGATGAAGCTCGCCGACCTTGTGGACAAGAATTTCTCCCTTGTGGGAGTCCTTTCCAGGGTGGGGATAGGTTTCGGCTTCGGTGATGACACCGTGGAGGAGGCCTGCAGGAGATGCGGAGTCAACACCGGCACATTTCTCCTCATTTGCGACATCTACATACACGACAATTTCATCCCTTCGTCCGAGCTTCTGCGCGAAACCGAGCTCAGGGACATAGTCTCATATCTCCACAAGTCCCACGCCTATTATCTCGACATCGTGATGACATCTCTTGCCGACGCCATCGACGAGATGGTCCGTCCGTGCGACGAGAAGTACCGCAAGATCATCGGGAAGTTCTTCAACGAATACAAGAACGAGCTGGAACGCCATTTCGAGTATGAGGAACATACGGTGTTCCCATATGTGAACGCTGTCCTGAATCATGAGAAAAAGGGCGGATATTCCATCCTTCAGTATGAGGAGCATCACACCGACGTGGAAGAGAAGCTCGCGGATCTGAAAAACATAGTCATGAGATATCTTCCGGGAGAGTGTGACACTCTTCTGGTTACCAATGTGCTCAGCAGCCTGTATTATCTGGGGAAGGATCTGGAGAAGCACACTCTGATCGAGGATGACATTCTCGTCCCCGTCGTGAACGCGATGGAAAAAAATGAAGGATAAAAGCGTATTGGTCATAACCCCTTCGCAGATAATCGCCAAGGGCCTTGAAAGCATTCTCTCCGAGATGGGGGAGTTTGAGGTGTGCGGTATTCTTTCGGACCTTTCCCACGCCACGGTCTCCCGTGTGCGCAACATGGACCCTGATGTGATGCTGGTCGATACAGTAATCTTTGACTATGCCTCCCGTACGCGGGTAGGCAGTATCATGGCGGAATATGGCGACGCCCCCATAGTGGCATTTTCCGGCATGCGTCTGGACGAGGAGGTCGAGAAGCAATTCGCCGCGGTCATAGGCTATTATGATGAGCCGGCCGCGGTGGTGAAAAAGCTGCGCGCCGCGATGGATATCCCGGCGGAGGCTTCCAAAGGTGGCGGAGAAGCCCTTTCCGCAAGAGAAAAGGAGATTCTGGTCTGCGTTGCCCAGGGAATGCTGAACAAGGAAATCGCCTATAAGTACAACATCAGCATCTACACCGTCATCACCCACCGCAAGAACATCGCCCGCAAGACGGGCATCAAGACAGTCGCGGGTCTCACCGTCTATGCTCTGTTCAACAACCTGATAGATCCATCTTCCGTCGAATAGCCGGCGGGCCTTTCTTACTCGGCCTCTTTGAGGATGGGGACGCCGGAACCGGCGGGGACTGAGAGGTATTTGAGTATCAGCGCCCTGGTGATGCGTTCCTTGTTGGAGGAACAGTCCTCAAAGGCACCCCTGGTCCACAGCAGGAAAAGCAGACGGCGGATTTCCGCGATCTGAGCCGGATCATGTACCTTGCGCAGCTCGCCCACAACCTGGCTTCCGGCCACGACCCATTTGCAGTTGTGGCTCCATTCCCTCATTTTGTGCGGAGTCGCGTCACGGGAATAGAGGTCCCATGAATATACCATTCCGCGAAGAAAACTGATCACCATTTCACCGGTCTTGACTGTGTTGACCGTGGAGGCCGGGTTGGGATAGCGGTAGTATAGAAAAAGGTTCGTCACGGTGGCCCTCAGGTCTCTGAGCATAACGGCGGACCACCATGGAAAGTCCTCGAACTTAAGCCCTTCCACAAACGGTATGTCCTTTATCTTCTCCCGGCGGAAAAGATGTCTCCAGACATAGAAATGCTTGATGGGCATGTCAATGTGAGGGTGTGTGAGTTCCGAGCAGTGTGCGGCGAGATCGTCCGTGCACATGGTCCGGAGCGAGGCCGGGTCATAGCGCCTGCTATATCCCCATGGAGCGTTGCCTATGGTGTCAAGTCCCAGAAATCTGCGGAATTTTGTCTGCCATCTGTAAACACGGCTCCTGTACCAGGAGACTATGTCCGAGTTGTCCCGGTCGGCGAGATAGAGGGCGATCTCCAACGTTTGTGGATGGATGAGGTCGTCTGAATCCACGAACATCACCCACTCCGCATCGGACAGAGCCATGGCCGTGTTGCGGGCGGCCGAAATGCCTCCGTTTTTCCTGTGCACGACAACAATCCTTTCCGGATCCCTGCCGGCATATTCGTCCAGCAGAGCTCCGCTGCCGTCGGTGCTGCCGTCGTCCACGCAAATGGCCCGCCATCCTCCATAGGTCTGGGCCTTTATGCTGTCAAGACATCTGGCGAGATATTCCCTGGTGTTATAGACCGGAATAATTATGTCGACTCTTCTCTCCCGCTCTGTTTTCATGTTCATTCCTGTTTAAAGATGGCTTTCAAAATTCCTCATGTTGAATAAATGCAGGAATCGGCGTAATCTTGCATGACGAAAAAAAGAAGTGGCTGACAAAAACATTTTTTGACCAGCCGCTTCGGGACTTATCGTTTATCTTCTTACTACAGGCTCTTGGGAGCATAGAGCGAGTTCCACCATGTGGGATCGTCCTGCAGCCATTTTGCGAACCATGCCCAGATGGTGTCCTGCCATTCGAGACGCTTCCGGTAGTCGAGGATGTGGTGATTCTGACCCTTGACCGCCACGAAGGCGGTCTCTTTGCCGAGAAGCTTCAGAGCCGTGAACATCTGGACGCTCTCGTTGAAAGGCACGTTGGTGTCGGCGTCGCCGTGGACGAAGAGAATCGGGGTGTTGACCTTGTCGGCCCTATAGAGAGGGCTCTGGTCCACGAAGAGGTCCTTGCGGGTCCAGGGATAGCTGTTGGCCATTGAAGTCTCGCTATATGAATAGCCCCAGTAGCCGAATCCCCAATAGCTGGTGTGGTCGCTGATTCCGGCGTGAGACACCGAGCAGGCGAAGAAGTCGGTGATCGTGGGCATATACTGCGACATGAATCCTCCATAGGAGGCTCCGATGCAGCCCACCTTCTTCTCGTTCACGAAAGAATGCTCCTTGCAGAACTGCTGTGCTCCCTCTATGATATCCTGTGCGGGACCGTTTCCGGCGGTGTTGACATGGCGTGCGGACCACTTCTGGCCGTGGCCTGTGGAGCCGCTGGGCACTGCTACGATATAGACGACATAGCCGAGTGCTGCATAGGCGTGATGCGGGTAGCGCGCCTCGAAGTTGCGGCTGGTGGGGCTGCATCCTCCGTAGTAGTTCACGATCATGGGATATTTCTTCGAAGGGTCGAAGTAGGGAGGCAGATAGTAGCGTCCATAGACGGTCTCTCCCTTGGAGTTGGTGAAGTTCCACTCATGGCATTCGCCCAGTACGACATCCTTGAGAATGTCGGCGCTGAGATCCTCGCGCAGGGTGGACTTGACTGACTTGGTGTCCATGGTGTAGAGCCTGTCCGAATTCATCGCGCCCTGTCCGTAATATGCGAGCACGGGTGCGGCGGAGGCCACTGAAAGGCCGTTCACGAGATCTTCGGAGGTCTTGAGCTGCTCGATCTTGCCGCTCTTGGGATCCATGCGGTAAAGGCTGTAGAAGTCGAGATTCTCGGCTGTGAAATAAACCTTGCCGTCATGTCTGTTCCAATTGGCGGACTGCACGTTGGGGTCAAAGTCCTTGGTCATGGGACGGATCTTCTTGGAAGACAGATCCATGATGTAGAGCTGCTGGTCGGTGAGACTTGGGGTCTGGCCTGGGTCCACGTTCATGCCGATTCTGTCGAAGGCTTCGGGGGAACCGCTCAGAAGGACCTCCTTGCCGTCGGGGGAGAACTGTGCGGAGCCCATGAATCCGTCGCCGTCCACCAGAGTCTCGGCCTGAAGTGTCTCCATGTCAAGCAGGTAGAGATAAGACAGGGTGGTGGGACGCTTGGTCAGGCGCGCGCGGCTCACCTGCAGAAGGGCTTTCTTTCCGTCTGCGGATATGTCTGAAATGTAGGCGTTGTTGTATCCATAGACAAGACGCTGCATGCTACCGTCCCTGAGGTCATATTTGGCCGGATAGGAGCGGCGGCGCCAGCCGGGCTGACGGTCGTCGGGAGTGAGGATCTCATAAATCTCCTCCTTCTCGGCGGGACCTTCCTGGGTGAGGGTGTAGACGAGGTAGTCCTCGGAGGGGGCCACGGAGAACCATCCGTCGGGGATGTCCTGCGCGAGAACCTCATGGACTCCGGTGGCGGGATCGACCGTCACCAGATTGAGAGCGCCTGCGCCGTTCTTTTCGGTGTAGTAATATTTGTTGGAAACGGGCATCCATGATATCCTCTCCGCAGTTTCGGAAACGACTTTTCCGGTGGCGGTCTCCATCAGCCTGGAGCAGCGGGAAGTGGATCCGCCCTCATAGGTGGTCGTGTAGGAGACGATCATGTATTTTCCGTTCGGTGACACTTCGATTCCGGAATATCTGGTGCCGAGCAGGACATCCTTTATTCCATAGAGATGCTTTCCGTCCTCAACGGTGGAGAGCCTGTTCTCGCCCTCCGTCTCAACGGTAACGGAAAGCTTCGGGGACTCGCCGCCTCGGGTCAGGTATTTGACCACGAATTCGTGGGTGGCGGGGCTGAGTTTCAGCTTGCCCTCCACGGGCTTTCCGTCCATGAACACCTTGTACTCGGAAGGGCCTTCGACCTTGAGGCTGGCCTCGGTGTAGCTTGTGTTTCTCAGCGAGAAACCGGCCAGATTGACCGCGGGGCCGTCCTTGTATGCGGGGAGAGACTCTCCGGAAAGGAATCCGGCGTCTTTGAGAGAAGATGCCGACACGGGGGTGTCCAGCATGGAGGTGACATCATAGGGTTTGGAGTTCACATCCACATCGTCCGTCATGAACGGGGTTTTGACCGGCCATGGACCGGCGTAACGGAATGATTTCACCGTGACATCTCCGGCATATGCCGAGACTGCGCACGCAAAGGAAACAGCCGCCATCAGAATAAGTTTTCTCATATTTAGTTGTCGTTAGATTCAGTAGCTTGCGGGCGGACCGGCGCCGGAAGGCGGCTCCGGAGCCCGAAACGGTCTCAAAGATTGCGATTTTTCTTAACAATTCATAAAAAACTTGGCCCGGGCGGGAGCGTATGACACAAAAAAGCGGCGGATCATCGCGACCGGCCGCTTTCTTTGTTTCTGTTATATCAATTAGCTTATGTTTAAGATGACCGCACAAGTATCCAATTCTGTGCCAAAGCCGGCTCCGACCGAAAAAACCTGGAACGCAAAAGTTGTCGTGCAAAAATGAGAATCTTTCAAAATAATGCTTACCTTTAAACCCCGGCGACCGGAACTGATGAATCGGTGGCCGGAATACCACGGATGATTAAAATCCGGAAGAAAAAACGCCTGAGAAGGTGAAATAATTTAGAAATACAGTTATAAAACCACTAAAATAATAACACAATGAGCAAAGTTCATGTTTTTAACGCAGGCCCCTGCATACTTCCGCAGGTGGTTATAGACAAGACAGTCGAAGCCCTCAAGGATTTCAAGGGCACTGGAGTGTCGGTAATGTCCATCTCCCACAGGACAAAGGAATGGGAGGCGACGATGGACGAGTGCCGGGCTCTCTGGAAAGAGCTGCTGAACATCCCCGACACCCATGAGGTCGTGTTCCTGGGCGGCGGAGCAAGTCTCCAGTTCCTCTATGTGGCCATGAACTACCTTGAGAAGAAGGCCGCCTATCTTGACACGGGCACCTGGGCTCACAAGGCTCTCAAGGAGGCGCAGGGCATCGGTGACGCCTATGCGATCGCATGCTCCAAGGACAAGAACTACACCTATATTCCCAAGGGATTCGACATCCCCGCCGATCTGGACTATCTCCACATCACCACCAACAACACCATCTACGGCACGGAGATCAAGACCGACATTGACTGCCCCTGCCCGCTGATCGCCGACATGTCTTCGGACATCATGAGCCGTCCGGTGGACGTCTCCAAATATGAGCTGATCTATGGAGGCGCGCAGAAAAACGTGGGTCCCGCCGGCGTCATCTTCGCCATCATAAAGAAAGATTCTCTGGGCAAGGTCAGCCGCTACATCCCCACCATGCTCGACTACCGCACGCACATCGACAAGGGCTCCATGTTCAACACCCCTCCCGTGCTGGCCATCTATGTGATGACCGAGACTCTGAAGTGGCTCAAGAGCATAGGCGGAGTCACCGCCATCCATGAGATCAACATGAAGAAGGCCAAGCTTCTCTATGACGAGATCGACCGCAACTCTCTCTTCGTGGGCACAGCCGAGAAGGAGGACCGTTCGATCATGAACATCTGTTTCGTGATGGCCAAAGGCCATGAGGATCTCGAGGCCGAATTCCTTGCCTTCACCAAAGAAAAGGGTATGATCGGACTCAAAGGCCACCGTAGCGTGGGCGGATTCAGAGCTTCGTGCTACAATGCCTGCACGGTGGAAGATGTCCAGGCGCTCGTGGACTGCATGCAGGAGTTTGAAAGACTGAAGAAATAATATCATGAAAGTACTTTTAGCCACTCAGAAGCCCTTCTCGGCAGCCGCCGTGGCCGGCATACAGGAAATCGTGGAGAAGGCCGGACATGAATTCGTCAAACTTGAAAAATACGCCGAAGCCGACGATCTCAAAAAAGCCGTGGCCGACGCCGATGCCCTGATCGTCCGTTCCGACAAGGTCACACCCGATGTGATCGACGCCGCCAAAAATCTCAAGATAGTGGTCCGCGCAGGAGCGGGATTCGACAATATAGACCTTGCCGCCGCATCGGCCCGCAAGATTGTGGTGATGAACACTCCCGGGCAGAACTCCAACGCGGTGGCCGAGCTGGCCATAGCCATGATGATCTACATGAGCCGCGGGCAGTTCACACCCGCCACAGGTTCCGAGATCATGGGCAAGAGACTTGGAGTGCAGGCGTTCGGCAATGTGGGCAGACTCGTGGGCGAGAAGGCCAAGGCTCTGGGAATGAGCGTCATGGCCATAGACCCGTATATCCCGTCGGAGAAAATCAGGGAGTATGGCGCTGTGCCCGCCTCGACCACAGAGGAGCTCTATTCCAGCTGCGACTTCATTTCCGTGCATATTCCCGCCACGCCTGAAACCGTTAAGTCCATCAATTATGACCTTGTGACAAAGATGCCAAAGGGAGCATGCCTCGTGAACACCGCCCGCAAGGAGGTCATCGACGAGACCGGACTTGAGAAGGCGCTTGAGGAAAGGCCCGACCTGAAATACATCACTGACGTGGCCCCCGACAACTATGCCGCTCTGAAGGAAAAATTCGGAACCAGAATCTTCGCCACTCCCAAGAAGATGGGAGCGCAGACCGCCGAGGCCAACCTCAACGCGGGCCTCGCCGCCGCAAGGCAGATCGTGGACTATTTCGCCACCGGCAACACCCGTTTCCAGGTCAATAAATAGAATACTGCGGGGCTGACCAAAAAGTATTTTTTTGGTCAGCCCCGTTAAAAATATACGTCACTATGGTAAAAGTAAGACCGTTTGCGGCTCTCAGGCCGCCGAAAAATATAGTGGAGGAAGTCGCGGCTCCGCCGTATGACGTCCTCAATTCAGAAGAGGCGAAGCAGATGGCTGGCGAAAAGTCGCTGCTGCATATCACCAAGCCGGAAATCGACTTCGACCCCATCCTGCCCGACCATGATCAGAGGGTCTATGACGAGGCCGTGAAGAACTTCAAGGAGTGGCAGAAGAAAGGTTGGCTGGTGCGCGACGCAAACCCCTGCTATTATGTCTATGCGCAGTCTATGGGCGGCCGCACCCAATATGGTCTGGTCCTCTGCGCCAACACCGACGACTACATGGAGGGGAGAATCAAGAAGCATGAGCTCACCCGCAAGGACAAGGAGGACGACAGAATGGTCCATGTCCGCATCCAGAGCGCCAATATCGAGCCGGTGTTCTTTGCCTATAAGGACAACGCCGAACTGAATGCGACAGTCGCCGCGGCGGCCAAGTCCGAGCCCGAATACTCATTCGTTGACGAGAACGGTTTCGGCCACAAATTCTGGCCTGTCACCGATCAGAAGACCATTGACAGGGTGACCGAAATTTTTGGGAACGACGTGGACGCGTTCTATGTCGCCGACGGACATCACCGCACGGCCGCAGCCGCGCGTGTGGGAGCCGAGAGAAAGTCTCAGAACCCTCACCACACCGGAGAGGAGGAATATAATTACTTCATGGCCGTGTGCTTCCCTGAGAGCCAGCTTAAGATTCTGGACTACAACAGGGTGGTGAAGGATCTGAACGGGCTGTCGAAAGAGGAGTTCCTCAAGGCTCTCGACAAGGATTTCACTGTCAAGGAGGAATCCTGCGCCGCCAAGCCCTATCATCCCGACCATCTTCATAATTTCTCGATGTATCTGGACGGAAAGTGGTACAGCCTTGAGGCCAAGGCCGGCCGCTATGATGACAAGGATCCCATAGGGGTGCTGGATGTCACTATCCTGTCGAATCTCGTCCTTGATAAGATTTTGGGAATCAAGGATCTGAGAACAGACAAGAGAATTGATTTCGTGGGAGGAATCCGCGGGCTTGAAGAGCTTTCGCGCAGAGTGGACAGCGGCGAAATGAAAGTGGCGTTCGCGCTGTATCCGGTGTCCATGGCTCAGCTTATCGCCATTGCCGATAGCGGCAACATCATGCCGCCCAAGACGACATGGTTTGAGCCCAAGCTTCGCTCAGGTCTGGCAATCCACACTTTCTAAAAGAAGGTGATATCCGTCATGAAGGCGGAGTCAAAAAAGTCGGAGATTTTTGCCGTCTGGCAGCATCTCCGGCTTCTTTTTTTGCGATGCCGAGCTCGGGAAATCCTTTTCAGAGTCTGGAGGCGGTGCAGTCCTCAATGTGAGACATGCGGTCCAGAAAGGATTCCTCTTCGGAAAGCCGCACCGAGGTCCGGAGCGAGCAGCGCTCGCCGAAATCCTGCCCGCGCTGGGGAAGGCCCATGTCCTTGAATGCCTTCATCACGGAATTCATTGCCATATATCCGAAATCCACCCTGTATGGGACGGAGGCTGTTTTTACCACGGTTCCGGCATTGTCCAGAGCTTCTGCGGCGGCGGTGCGGTATGAGCGGATGAGCCCCGGGATTCCGAGTTTGATGCCCCCGAAATATCTGACCACGACCACCAGGACGTCGCTGAGTTCCCGGGAATCGATCTGTCCGAGTATGGGCCGGCCGGAAGACCCCGAGGGCTCGCCGTCGTCGCTCGCGCGGAATCTTGCCCCTCCGAGCCCGAGACGCCATGCGAAGCAGTGGTGGCGGGCATCGTGGTATTTCTTGCGGAGAGAATCCTGTATGGCCTTGATCTGTTCTTCGGTTTCGACAGGGAAGGCCATGGAGATGAAGCGGCTACCCTTCTCCTTGTACAGTCCCTCGCCCTCCGCGGCGACGCTCTTATACTGGTCTATGATTTCTCCCATTCCTGCCTCGGGATTCTTCCCGCAGCGCAAATATAACGCTTTCTTCTTCGTCTTTTCCCCGATTATGTGTAAGTTTGTGTTTCCTTCCCCTTCAAAGGGGCTTTACAAGAAACAGTAGACGTAATTATGATTCTAAGATACCGGATTTCCCTGCCCGGACTCAAGGGCTTTGCCAGAGTGTATGAGCTGGATTCGAAGATGACGCTCTATGAGTTCAATAACCAGATGAGGAACGACATGGAGTTCCCTCAGGACCAGCTGATACAGTTCAAGTCGTTCGACGCGTCGGGCGCCGTGGTCGCGAGATATGCCATGTTCGACATCGGATATGGCTCGGTGGACAACGTCACTCTGGCCGACACCGTGGAAAAAGACATCACCACCTTCAACTATTACTACGACGTGATGAACAAGAAATATGTGATCATTGTCTGCGAAGGTGAGGTGGAGGCTAAGCCGGGGCTCAAGTATCCCGCCCTTGTGGAGACGAAGGGCCCGAATCCTGTCGAGTTCGAGAACGGATATGTCGCCTACGAGGATCTGCCTGAGGATCAGAAGCACCCGTTGCACCACAATATGGAGGAAGACTGGGGCCCCGACGGAGAAGATGACCTTGACGATGTGGATGATGCTGACGATGGGGACGGAGATGACGAGAAGGATGGGGACGACGAGGACGGGAAGGAGATTTTCGACGAAAGCGAGGGATCGCTTTAGGCTTATGCCCGGGTCCGCATGGCCAGAAAACTCATAATCGTTTCCGGCCCCACGGCCGTCGGAAAGACGGAATGGTGCATAGACCTTGCCCTCAGGCATTCTTCGCCCGTCATTTCGTGCGACTCGCGACAGATATATAAGGAAATGACAATAGGGACGGCTGTCCCTGACGCTTCACAGCTCGCCGCCGTGAAGCATTATTTTATCCAGACCGGTTCAGTGCTCAGCCCCTATACTGCGGGGAAATATGAGCAGGAGGCAATAGCGCTGATAGACAGGCTGTTCGATGAAGGGCACGAGACTCTGGTGATGGCTGGGGGATCAGGATTCTATGCCGAGGCCGTATGCCATGGGCTGGACGACCTTCCCCCCGAAGATGCGGAACTGAGAAAATCCCTGCAGGAGAGGCTGGCCCGCGAGGGGGTGGAGTCTCTGCGCATGGATCTTAAGAAAATGGATCCTCTGGCCTATGACATCGTCGACAAGGCCAATCCGAGGCGTGTTCTGCGGGCCGTGGAGGTGTGTCTGCTTTCCGGGAGGCCGTTTTCATCCTTTAGGCTGGAAGAAGCCAGGAAAAGGGATTTCGAAATTGAAAAGATATGTCTGATACGGCCTCGGGAATGCCTCTATGACAGGATCAACCGCCGGGTGGAGAAGATGGTCGAAGACGGCCTGGTCGATGAGGCCAGGAGCCTGTTCCCGATGCGCGCGCTGCCGGCTCTGCAGACGGTAGGCTACAGGGAGCTTTTCGATCTGTTCGGGCGCGAGGCCGGCATTCCCGCCGCCGCGGACGGTAAAGAGACTCCGCCGCATTCGCTGGAAGAGGCCGTGGAAAGGATTCAGCGCAACACCCGCCACTATGCCAAGAAGCAGATCACATGGTGGAAGCGCGACCCCTCCGTCCGCTGGATTGAACTTTAACCCCGTCCGTCCGCTTGCGGCCGAAGCCCCGGCTATATCAGCATCGCGGTAATATGGTAGCCGATGAATGCGACTATCCATGCCACGACTATGGTGTAGGCGCATATAGTTGTGGCCCAGCGCCATTTGCCCGTTTCGTTCCTGATGGCCACGAAGGTGGCTATGCAGGGGAAGTACAGCAGGATGAAAATCATATAGGCCACGGCCGCGGGCAAAGAGACGCTGGAGGCCAGGGCCCGCTGCAGGGACGTGTCCGTGCTGAGCGTATCGGCGTCCGGCTCGTCGCCTCCCGGTACTTCCGGAACGCCGGCCCCGTTGTCCGACTCGGCATACATCACGCCCAGAGTGCTGACGACCAGCTCTTTGGCCACCACTCCTGTAAGCAGGCCGATATCCATCTTCCACGAGAAATCCATAGGATCCAGGACGGGGGAGACCGCCTTTCCGATTTGCCCGATGTAGGAATGTTCCTGCTGGTATTCCTGACCTTTTTCCGCATTGCGCGGAAGATAGCCCAGGCCCCAGATTATGATCGAGCCGATGAGGATGGTGGTAGCCATCTTCTGCAGATACTGCTTGCCCTTCTCCCATGTGTGTCTCCATATGGCCTTGCCCGTGGGTATCCTGTAGGGAGGTAGCTCCATCACGAACGGCAGGTCATCCTCCCTTACGAAGCGGCTGAGAACCAGCGCCGAGAGGATCGCGAGCAATATGCCCAGAAAATAAATTCCGAGCAGGGCGAGGGGAGCGTGTCCCGGGAAGAACGCTCCGGCCAGCAGCACGAAGATCGGCAGCCTTCCGGCGCAGGACATGAAGGGGATCAGAGCTATGGTGATGAAACGGCTCTTGCGGGATTCGATGGTCCTTGTGGCCATTATCGCCGGCACGTTGCAACCGAAGCCCATTACCATGGGTATGAAGCTCTTTCCGTGCAGTCCGATCTTATGCATCAGCTTGTCCACGATGAAGGCCGCTCTGGCCATATAGCCGGAGTCCTCCATCAGCGAGATGAAAAAGTAGAGGATGAGGATGTTGGGCAGGAACACCAGCACGCTGCCCACTCCTGAGATCACCCCGTCCACCATGAGGTCCTTGACCCATCCTTCGTGCATATATTTTCCCACGAAGTCTCCTAACGCCGCGACCAGGCCTTCTATCCAGTCCATGGGGAACTGGCCCAGCGTGAAGGTGGCCTGGAACACCACATACAGTAGAACCACGAAAATCGGGAAGGCGAGCCACTTGTTGGTGACCACGGCGTCGATCTTGTCGGTCACCGTGAGTTTCGGCTTGTCTTCCTGACGGTGCCGGTAGGTCTCGGCCAGGGCTCCGTGGATGAAACCGTATTTCGCGTCCACTATGGCGGATTCCGCATTGGTCTTCAGCATCCGCTCTATGCGCTCTTCCTCCTCGTCTCTCGCCCTCTCCAGCTCCACATGGTGCGGCCGGCCGTTGATCACCCTTTCGATGTCCTTGTCGTTCTCCAGATATTTTATCGCCAGGTAGCGGGTGGAATATTTGTATCTTATCTCCTCGTCCTTCTGTATCAGCAGCTTGATGCGGTCGATGCTCTTTTCCAGCTCCTGCCCGTGATTGATGTGTATGTGGCGGGAAAGAGAGGGGGCGGAGTTCTCATAGATCTTGATGACAGTGTCGAACAGTTCCGTTATGCCGGTTCCGTCGCGGCTTATGGTCGGGCATATCGGCACCCCCAGAAGCTGGCCGAGCCTGACCGTGTCCACAGTGTCGCCCTTGGCCTTGAGCTCGTCATACATGTTCAGGGCCACGACCATCCTCAGGTTCATGTCTATCAGCTGGGTGGTCAGGTAAAGGTTCCGCTCCATGTTGGAGGCGTCCACCACGTTGACTATCACGTCGGGGGGAGTCTCCACCAGATTTTTCCTCACATACAGCTCTTCAGGGCTGTAGGCCGACAGGGAATATGTTCCGGGCAGGTCCACCAGCGTGATCTTGTAGTCCCTGAAGGAGAAGTGACCTTCCTTGGCGTCCACCGTGACTCCGCTGTAATTGCCCACATGCTCGTGACTTCCCGAGGCTATGTTGAACAGCGAGGTCTTTCCGCAGTTGGGGTTGCCCACCAGGGCCACCCTTACAGACTTGCGCCTCTCGCTGGCGAGCTTTCCCATTTCTCTGGTAAGGATCTCGTCCCCGTCATCACCTTCCGGATAGATGGTTTTCTGGTCGGGGCTCTCACGAAGCTCCGTGCGGGCCTCCTCCGCACTCAGTATGTCTATCATCCGCGCCTCCTCCCTGCGGAGCGAGACCTTGTAGCCGAGTATTTCGTATTCTATGGGGTCTTTGAGCGGGGCGTTCAGTATCACCCTGACTTCCTTGCCGGTGATGAAGCCCATCTCGATGAGCCTCTTGCGAAAACTTCCGTGACCGTTCACCTTGACGATGACGGCCTTCTCCCCGGTCTTCAGTTCTGAGAGTTTCATGTTCTCCTTGCCGTAAAATTTTGCGATGCAAAATTATGGTTACGCGGAGGATGTTCATATCCCCATTTATAAGGATAATGCATGCGCGATTTTAACCTTTTGACTGTTTTTTCGTTTTTGTGGGAGAATAATTTTTTTGTGTTGTTTAAAAAGCATAAATTTGCGCCGGTTGATTGGAACCCGTTTGAAAACCATATACGAATCCGTTAAAAAATAACACATAACACCATGGAAATCAAGAATGCTGTTGCCGGAACTCTCGAATCAGGAGACATCCAGATTCAGATCTCCCCGGCTGAGACAAAGGGTCTTCACATCGACCTTGACAGCTCTGTCGCCGCTCAGTTCGGCAGGCAGATCCGCGCGCTCATCACGGAGACCCTCACCGGTCTCGGAGTGGAGGATGCCGATGTCAAGGCTGTGGACAAGGGCGCCCGTGACTGCACCATCCGCGCTAGGGTGACCGCAGCCGCCGTCCGCGCCACAGGCAAGGATGTCTGGGCTTAATTAAATCAGGTAACATTATGGAAAGATTGAGAAGAACAATGATGTTCGTTCCGGGCAACAATCCCGGAATGATGCAGGATGCCTTCATCTACGGGCCTGATTCAATCATGCTCGACCTTGAAGACTCGGTTAAGATGTCGGAAAAGGACGCGGCCCGTCTGCTCGTCCACAACGCTCTTAAGTCCATCGACTACGGCAACACTGAAATGGTAGTCCGCATAAATCCCCTCAGCAGCGCCTACGGAAAGAAAGACGTGGAGGCTGTCGTGAAGGCCGGTGTGCAGGTCATCCGCATGCCTAAGACCGAAACCGCCGACGAGGTCCGCGAACTTGAGGCCGAGGTGGAGAAAGTCGAGAAAGAGATCGGTTGCCTGGGCAGGACCAGAATCATGGCCGCCATCGAGAGCGCCGAAGGAATATGCAACGCCTTTGCGATCGCCAAGGCTTCCAAGAGGATGATGGGTATCGCCCTCGGTGCCGAGGACTACACCGCCAACCTCAAGACTCAGCGCACTCCCGGCGGAGCGGAGCTGCTCTATGCCCGTGAGACCATAGTGGTCGCCGCCCGCGCCGCGGGCATCGACTGCTTCGACACCGTCTATTCCAACCTTGACGACATGGACACTTTCCGCAAGGAGGTCGAGCTCATCAAGACTCTCGGATTTGACGGCAAGTCCATCATCAACCCCCGCCAGATTCAGATCGTGAACGAAGTGTTCACTCCCACCGAGAAGGCGATAGAGAAAGCCAAGAAGATAATCGCCGGCATCAGGGAGGCTGAAAAGCGCGGTTCCGGCGTGCTTGCAGTCAATGGCAAGATGGTTGACCGTCCGGTGGTCATGAGAGCTGAGCGCACTCTTGAGCTCGCAATCGCATCGGGTGTTTTGACAAAGGAGGAAGCATATGAGTAGCATAAAGGAAAGAACCGCCCTCGTACAGGCCGAGGCCGCCAAGATGGGCAAGGGCGTATACAAGGACGATTTCAAGAAAAACACTGAATTCCGTCTTGATTTTCAGAAGGAGAGCTCAAAGGTCGTCACTCTTGAGGAGGCTATCAGAAAGTCCGGTCTCAAGGACGGAATGACCATCTCTTTCCATCATCATTTCCGCGGCGGTGACAAGGTCCTGAACCTCGTGGTCGCCAAGCTCGCCGAAATGGGATACAAGAACCTCACGATCGCGGCTTCCAGCCTCTCCGATGTCCATGCTCCCCTTATCGAGCACATCAAGAACGGAGTCGTCACGAAGCTCATCACTTCCGGCCTTCGCGGAGAGCTCGCCAACGAGATTTCCCATGGCCTGATGAAGGAGCCTGTGGTGTTCCGCAGCCATGGCGGACGCGGAAGCGCCATCGCCAACGGCGATCTCCACATTGACGTAGCCTTCCTCGGAGCGTCTTCCTGCGACCCTGCCGGAAACGCCTGCGGATATTCCCGTTCCGAGAATGCCAAGAGCATCTGCGGATCGCTCGGCTATGCGCTTCCCGACGCGCAGTATGCCGACAAGGTGGTGATCGTCACCGATGACCTTGTGGACTACCCCAACACCCCCAACGCCATTTCCGAGCGCAACGTGGACTATGTCGTGGTTGTGGACTCCGTCGGAGACTCCTCCAAGATCTCCTCGGGCGCAATCCGTGACACCAAGAACCCCCGCGACATCCTGCTTGCCCAGAACGCCGCCAAGGTCATCATCAACAGCGGCTATTTCAAGGAGGGCTTCTCGATCCAGACAGGTTCCGGCGGAGCTTCCCTCGCAGCCGTCAAGTACATCCGCGAGAGCATGATCAGCCAGGGCATCCACGCCAGCTACGCCCTCGGCGGAATCACCGCCCATATGGTCAAGATGCATGAGGAAGGCCTCATCAAGCGCCTGATCGACGTCCAGTCCTTCGACAAGGTGGCCGCCGAGTCGCTGAGAAACAATCCTTTCCACAAGGAGGTTTCCGCCAACGAGTATGCGAGCGCCGACGAGCCCGGTTCCGCAGTGCACTATCTTGACATGGTGATCCTTTCCGCCCTCGAGGTGGACGTCAATTTCAATGTCAATGTTCTGGTGGGCAGCGACGGCATCATCCGCGGCGCCATCGGAGGACACCCTGACACTGCGGCCGACTCCGCTCTCTCGATCATCGTGTGCCCGCTTCTCCGCGGCAGGATCCCCTGCGTGGTTGACGAGGTCACAACCCTCATCACCCCCGGTTCAACGGTGGACGTGGTCGTGACCGAGTATGGCATCGCCGTTAATCCTCGCCGTCCCGAGATCGCCGAAAGGCTCAAGAAGGCCGGTCTTCACATCGTGGACATCCACGAGCTGAAGGATCTCGCCCTCAAGGCCATCGGAACTCCCGACAAGCTCCCGTTCGGAGACAAGGTCGTGGGCGTGGTGATGAACCGCGAAGGTTCAGTACAGGATGTCATCATGAACATTGTTGACCAACAGTAACTCTGTCAATGGAAATTACGCTTGACCAGCTCCTGGCAAGCCGCGAGGCGAGATCGGGACACCAGAGGGAACTCCTGGGAAAATATCCCGGAAAGACCCTTGTGTGTCTCACGGTCATAATGCCCGGAAAGGTCAAGCGCAATATGCAGTCGCTGGTGGTCTCTCAGGCCGCTCTCACGGCCCTTATCGCCCGCTTCGGCAGCGATATCTTGGACATGGACACTCGTGACTTGCCCACAGGTTTTGAAGCATATCTGCTCACTTCCCTCTCCAATGAAGAGGTGAAGCGGGCAGTTTGCCATATAGAAGACACCCATCCCCTGGGGCGGCTTTTCGATCTGGATGTCATCGCTCCGGGCGGAATGCCGGTTTCGCGCCGTGAGGTGGGTTACGCTCCGCGAAAATGCCTTTTGTGTGACAACGAGGCCCGGTTCTGTATGAGGAACAGGACTCATACGACCGAGGAGCTGCTCGCGAAGATTGAAGAAATGGTGGAGGAATATGTACGGTGACCGCTACATAAGTCTTGCACCTCTCTCCATGCCGTCGGTGCGCGCCAGAGTGGAGGCGTTTCTTGCAGCCAATTCCCTGCGCCTTGACGATGTGGACTGCTATGTCACTCTCACCGGAAACGAAGACAGCGATGAGATTCTGGCCGGAGGCGGGCTGAAGGGCAATGTGATAAAGTGTGTCGCCGTGTCTCCCGAACTCCGTTCGGAGGGCCTGTCCGGCTCGCTTGTCTCCTACCTTGTCGGTCTGGCGCATGAAAGAGGATGTGACACCGTCAAGGTGTTTACCAAACCCGAAAATGCGGCCATATTCTCCAGCATGGGCTTCACTGTCCTCGCCGCCTGCGACAAGGCCGTGCTCATGGAGGACGGAAACGGCCTCAGGCGCTATGAGAGGTATCTTTCAAAGCTCAGAAAAGAAGGGAGAAACGGGGCCATAGTCATGAACGCCAACCCCTTCACCAAGGGGCACAGATATCTGGTGGAAACCGCCGCCTCGAAGGTGGACAATCTCTATGTCATAGCCGTGAAGGAGGATCTTTCCCGCTTCCCCTATGCCGAAAGGCTGGCGATGATCAAGGCCGGCACGGAGGACATCCCCAACGTGACTGTCTGCGAGGGCAGCGATTACGCGGTTTCCGCAGCTACGTTCCCCACCTACTTCCTGAAAAAGCTCTCCGACGCTTCCGACGTGCAGATGTCTCTGGACATAGACCTGTTCGCGAAGCACATCGCCCCGGCTCTCGGGGTGAGCGTGAGATTCGCCGGCTCGGAACCTTCCGATCCGCTCACCGCCCGCTACAACGGGCTGATGTCGGAAAATCTTCAGGGCGCAGGAGTGGATTTTGTGGAGGTCCCCCGTCTGGAAAATGGAGAGGGGCCTGTCAGCGCCACTCTTTTGAGAGAAGAACTGGATGGCGGCAGCCTTTCAGCCGCAATGAAATTTGCTTATCGCACAACTCTTCCGTATCTTGCGGCCGATTTGGCGGAGAGCGCTCTCCGGCAGGAGCTGGACACCACTCCCAAGCCCGGTCTGGTGGACCGGAACAACAGCGGAGCCCACGGCGACATGGACTATGACCGCATGTCCGCAGGCATAAGGGCACTTCGGCCATGGTTCGTCAAAATGGCCGTGGAAGCCGTGCAAGGGCTGGATCCGCTCAAGATAAAGGAAGCCGGCATAGAGGCCGAAAGGGCTATGCTTGAGGCCACGGGCGGAATCAACACCCACAAGGGTGCGCTTTTCTGCGTGGGGCTGACGGTGGCCGCGGCGAGTTTTCTGGCCGCTTCCGAAGGCGGAGTGACTGAGTTGCGGTTGCGCCCGATGCTGACGCTGGCCGCTTCCGGAATCGCCGCCGCGAACGGTACCCACGGTGCCGGAGTCATATCGAAATACAGGGTCAAGGGAGCCCTGGAAAGCGCCCGAGAGGCGTATCCCGAACTGTTCTCCGAATGGCTTCCCTATTACAGGAGCCTGGAGGGGGACGAATACAGAAACCACAAGACGTTGCTGAAAATAATGACCGTTCTAGACGACACGAATGTGCTTCACCGCGGAGGCGACGAAGCTCTCGCCCGTGTCAAGAAAGATGCCGCCGCCCTCCTCGGGGATTTCAGCGTGAGGGGTCTTGAGGAGCTTGACAGACAATATGTCAGAGCCAACATCTCACCCGGCGGAAGCGCCGACATGCTGTCGCTGACGATATTCATATCAACTATTATTAACAATTAATTAATTCTTTCTTACTATTATGGTAGAATTGATTCCACACGGTGTCTATCTTCTGGATGGCAAGACAATCGTTAACGATGCCACCGGAATGCCATCTCCTGATGAGTCCCGCGAAAACACTATCACCTACGGAATCCTGCGTGCCCACGATGTGGACGGCGGAAAGGGGAAGAAAATGCGCATCAGATTCGATGCCATGGTGTCTCATGACATTACTTATGTAGGCATCATCCAGACGGCCCGCGCCAGCGGACTGGAGAAGTTCCCCATCCCGTACGCCATGACCAACTGCCACAACTCTCTCTGCGCAGTCGGCGGCACAATCAACGAGGACGACCACGTGTTCGGTCTGTCCGCAGCCAAGAAATATGGCGGAATCTATGTTCCCGCCAATCAGGCCGTGATCCATCAGTTCGCAAGAGAGGCTCTGGCCAAATGCGGCAACATGATCCTCGGCTCTGACAGCCACACCCGTTACGGTTCCCTCGGAAACATGGGAGTTGGCGAAGGCGGCGGCGAGCTCGTTAAGCAGCTTCTCCGCAATACATGGGACATCAATGCCCCTGAAGTGGTCCTCGTATGGCTTGAGGGCAAGCCTCGCCATGGCGTAGGTCCTCACGATGTCGCGATCTCGCTCGTGAAGGCCGTCTTCGAGAGCGGCTTCGTCAAGAACAAGGTCCTCGAGTTCGCAGGCCCCGGAGTGGCCGAGCTGCCCACCGACTTCCGTAACGGAGTCGACGTGATGACAACCGAGACCACCTGCCTCAGCTCCATCTGGATCACCGACGAGAAAGTCAAGGAATACTACGAGATGCACGGCCGCGCCGACGCCTACAAAGAACTCAAGCCCGGCAAGGTCGCATACTACGACAGCATGATCAAGATCGACCTCTCCACTCAGGAGTGCATGATCGCTCTTCCTTTCCATCCGTCCAACGCCTATTCCATCCATGAGCTCCAGGCCAATCCTTCCGAGATTCTCCGCAAGGTCGAGGAGGACGCCCGCAAGCGTTTCGGCGACAAGGTGACCGTGGATCTTCAGAACAAGATCAAGAACGGAAAGGTCTGCGCAGACCAGGCTCTCATCGCAGGTTGCGCCGGCGGTACCTATGACAACCTATGCGAGGCCGCTTCGATCCTCAAGGGCAAGGCTATCGGCAACGACTACTTCACCATGTCCGTTTACCCTCAGTCCACACCTGTCTATCTCGCTACGACCCGCAACCATGTGGCCGACGCCTTCATCGAGGCCGGTGTCGCCATCAAGCCCGCCTTCTGCGGACCTTGCTTTGGCGCAGGTGACGTTCCCGCCAACGACGGTTTCTCCATCCGCCACACCACCCGTAACTTCCCCAACCGTGAGGGTTCCAAGCCCGGCCAGGGTCAGCTTTCGTTCGTGTCCCTCATGGACGCCCGTTCGATAGCCGCTACGGCAGCCAACGGCGGTGTTATCACTGCCGCCACCGATATCGACTACACCGATGACTATAAGCCTTACGAGTACGACAACAGAATCTACAAGAGCCGTGTCTATTATGGCTATGGCAAGGACGATGCTTCCGCAGAGCTCCGCTATGGCCCGAACATCAAGGACTGGCCCAAGATGTATCCCATGGAGGAGAATATGCTTGTGGAGCTCGCAGCCGTCATCCACGACCCTGTGACCACCACCGACGAGCTCATCCCTTCGGGTGAGACCTCCAGCTACCGTTCCAACCCGCTCAAGCTCTCCGAGTTCGCGCTTTCCCGCCGTGTTCCCGAGTATGTCGGACACAGCAAGAAGGTTCAGGCCGAGGATCACGAGCGCCGCGACGGAAAGGTTTCCCAGCATCTTGCTGACGCTCTCGCAAAGGTGGGCGCAAAGGCTGAGAACACTTCTCTCGGTTCCTGCGTGTTCGCCAACAAGCCCGGTGACGGTTCCGCCCGTGAGCAGGCCGCTTCCTGCCAGAAGGTGCTCGGCGGCGACGCCAACATCTGCTATGAGTACGCCACCAAGCGCTATCGCAGCAACTGCATCAACTGGGGTATCGTTCCTTTCACCATCGCCAAGGAGACTCCCTTCGAGTATGAGCCCGGTGACTTCGTGTATGTCCCCGGCATCCGCAAGGCCATCCTCGACGGCAAGGAGGAGATCGATGCCAAGGTCATCAGCGCAAAGCACGGCGTCAAGGATATCCACCTCTACTTCCAGAACCTCACTCCCGAAGAGAGAGAAATTCTTGCCGACGGCTGCCTGATCAACTACTATGCGGCTCAGAGAAGCAAATAAGTTGAAAAACAAGTTATAACAAACAAATAAAAAACATCATGAAAAAAATTCAGATGACCACTCCCCTCGTGGAGATGGACGGTGATGAGATGACAAGGATCATTTGGAAAATGATCAAGGATGAGCTCATCCTGCCTTTCGTTGACCTCAAATCCGAGTACTATGACCTCGGACTTGTCTATCGTGACCAGACTTCCGATCAGGTTACGGTCGACTCCGCCAACGCCACCAAGAAGTATGGCGTCGCCGTCAAGTGCGCCACCATCACTCCTAACGTGCAGCGCATGAGCGAGTACAAGCTCCATGAGATGTGGAAGAGCCCGAACGGAACCATCCGTGCAATGCTCGACGGAACCGTGTTCCGCACACCTATCACCCTCCCTTCCATCCACCCTGCAGTGAAGTTCTGGAAGAAGCCCATCACCATCGCCCGTCACGCCTATGGCGACGTTTACAGGGATGTTGAGATCCAGGCCACCGAGCCCGGTGTCGCAAAGCTTGTCTTCGAAGGCGAGAGCGGCAAGAAGGAAGAGCAGATCATCCACACCTTCAAGGGTCCCGGCGTGATCCAGGGTATGCACAACCTCGATTCCTCCATCCGTTCCTTCGCACACTCCTGCTTCAAGTATGCTCTTGACACCAAGCAGACAGTGTGGTTCGCAACCAAGGACACCATCTCCAAGAAGTATGACGGACGTTTCAAGGCCATCTTCCAGGAAGTGTTCGAGGCTGAGTACAAGGACGCCTTCGAGAAGGCCGGCATCGAGTACTTCTACACTCTCATCGACGACGCTGTCGCACGTGTCGTCCGCAGCGAGGGCGGATTCATCTGGGCCTGCAAGAACTATGACGGTGATGTGATGAGCGACATGGTCTCCACAGCCTTCGGTTCTCTCGCAATGATGACTTCCGTGCTTGTCAGCCCTGACGGAAAATATGAGTACGAGGCCGCTCACGGCACCGTTACCCGTCACTACTACAAGTATCTCAAGGGAGAAGAGACTTCCACCAACCCTATGGCCACCATCTTCGCATGGAGCGGCGCATTCCGCAAGAGAGGTGAAATGGACAATCTCCCCGAGCTTGTCAACTACGCCAACCAGCTTGAGGCCGCTTGCTTCGATACTCTCAATGCAGGTATCGTCACCAAGGACCTTGCAAACCTCATGGAGGGTGTCACCCCTGTCGTCAAGAACTCTCTTGACTTCCTCAAGGCCATCCGCGTGAACCTCGAGAAGAGACTTGCATAAGCTTTAAGCCATAAGGCTACTACTAATGGAGCTGACCAAACTTTTTGGTCAGCTCTTTTTTTGAATCCGCCGCGGCGGACTGCGCAGGCCTTCCGCCGAGGCGTCAGATTGCGTCGAAGATCTTCAGATAGTTGTCCCTGGCCTCCTCCAGATCGCTGAGAAGAACGGATTCGTCAGGCGTATGGGCCGTGAGGATGGACCCTGGTCCGCACAGTGCCCTGCGCCTGAATTTCTTGAGATGCGGGGCGTCGCTTCCGAAAGACACGGTGCATGTCGGGATCCCCGGCACAGTGAAATATTCCATGGGAGTGTCCCCGCCCCTGGCCGTGATCAGGGTGTCCTCCGCGCGGAGATCGTCCATATGGGCGCATACGGCCGCGTCGGCCGCGAAAGTGGTGCGGAAATAGATCTTGAAGCTGAGCTCCGGGCTCAGTATGTTCTGGGGGTTGTCGCTGGAGAGCCGGCCTATGTTCCATGTCACGTCTCCCAGCACCCGGTCATGCGGAAACTCCGTCCCGTGCAGTCTGCGCTCGAATTCGCAGAATTTTTCCACGGCGCTTTCCCCGCGCTCCGGATAGCCCGAGTGACAGGGCTTTCCGAGCAGGGTGACGTCAAAAAGTTTGGTTCCCTTGCTGGCCGACACCATCCGGTTGTCCGTGGGCTCGCCGACCACGACCAGCTCCCCTCCTGGACAGTCCCGGTCCCAGGCCTTGGCTCCGTGCGACCCTGTCTCCTCGCCGGCCAGGACAAGCAGGGCGAAGCCCGTCTTCCCGGCGCTCTCAAGCGCACGGCAGGCTTCGAACATGGAAAAAATCTGTCCCTTGGCGTCGCAGGCGCCCCTGCCGCGGAATCTTACGTCGCCCTTCAGAGTCTCGGCCGTGGGGGGAATGTACGGGGGGACCGTGTCCATATGCGTACAGAACCACACTCTGGGCTCTCCCCATTTCAGGAGCAGATTCAGAGTCCCGTCACCGACTTCATAGGTTTCGACGGTGTTGCCCGGGGTCTTCAGCAGGGATGCCAGGGCAATGGCCATTGGCCGTTCTCTGCCGGAGGTGGAATCCTCCGCGAGCATCTTCATGAAAAGTTCCGTATCCATAGTGATCATTTCTTTCTGAAATATCCGCCGATCGCCGGCAGAGCGGAAAGCGGAAGGTCACGCCTGACGATGAGGGCGCAGAATGCCGCGATCAGCAGGCAGTTGACAGCCAGTGAGGCCGCTCCCGGAAGCCTGTGCCCGAGAATCATCAGCGCATACAGAATTGCGGCCGCGACCAGATACACCGCCATTTCCTTCAGCTGGTAGGGCACGGGATATTTCTTCTGGCCCACCAGATATGACAGGACCATGGACGTTCCATATCCGGCCACCCCGGCCCATGCGCAGGCCATGTAGCCGAAGCGCGGGATGAAGGCTATGTCCACCGCAAGCAGCACGGCGGCGCCGATTCCTGAGAAAAGGGCTCCCCAGAGGGTCTGGTCAGTGAGTTTATACCAGAAGGAGAGGTTGAAGTACACCCCCATCATGATTTCGGCCGCCATCACTATGGGGACCACCTTCAGCCCCTCGCGGTAGCCGGCCCCGATTATGTACTGCAGCACTCCCATGAACCCCTCCACACAGAGGAAGGCCAGGAGGGTGAAGATTAAGAAATACTTCATCGCTCGGGCGCCCGTCTCGCGGCTGTCGCTCCTGGAGGCGCCGCCGAATACGAAGGGTTCATAGGCATAGCGGAAAGCCTGGGTTATCATGGACATAATCATTGCTATCTTTATGCATGCCCCGTAGATGCCCAGCTGGGCGGAGGCGTCGGCCTCTTTGTAGACATATGGGAATATGATTCCGGAAGCTGTCTGGTTCAGTATTCCGGCTATGCCCAGCAACAGTATGGGCCAGCTGTAGGATAGCATCCTGCGCAGAAGGCCGGAGTCGAATCCGCCGAACATGCCCCGGAGCTCATTCTTGAAGAAGAGGGTGATGGTTGCGGTGCAGAACAGATTGATGTAGAACACATAGCCCACCTCGATTCCTCCGTCATAGATCCCGAACGGATTCAGTCCGACAGCGGGAAGGCCTACGAAATAGATGAGGTTGAGGCCTATGTTCAGACCTATGAACGCCAGCTTCAGCGAAGCGAATTTCAGGGCTTTCTTCTTATATCTCAGATAGGCGAACGGAATGCACTGGAATGCGTCTATGGCGACAGTGGCCGCCATGGCCCAGATGTAGGAAGGGTGCCCGCCATAGCCCATGGCCCGCGAAACGGGATTCAGAAAGGCCAGCACCAGCGCCACGAACAGGACCGAAGTAGTCAGCACGGAGATCAGTACCGTGGAATAGACCTTGGCCGGATTCTCCCCGCTCTTGTTGGCGAAACGGAAAAAGGTGGTTTCCATTCCGTAGGTGAGGATGACAAGCAGCAGAGCCGTGTAGGAATAGAGGTTGGTGACCACTCCGTAGCCTCCGCTTGAGGCATTGATGACATAGGTGTAAAGCGGCACCAACAGGTAATTCAGGAACCTGCCCACTATGCTGCTCAGGCCATAGATGGCCGTATCTTTGAAAAGAGATCTGAAATCAGCCATGATTCAGAAACTGTTGTGGATTGACTGCTCCAAAATTATCACTTTTATTGTTAATTTTGCACACAGTACACGCATTTCATGTTTCTGCTGATTCTGTATCTGTTTCTGACCATTCTGGTCTCGTTCTTCTGCTCGGTGCTGGAGGCGGTGCTCATGTCCACTCCTCTTTCATACATAACCATGAAGAAGGAAGAGGGCTACAGGCCCGCGGCCAGATTCCTCAAGTTCAAGACCGACATAGACAGCCCCATAGCCGCGATACTTTCGCTCAACACCATAGCCAACACCGGAGGTGCGGCGGGAGTGGGCGCTCAGGCGGCCGTGGTCTTTGGCAGCGTGGGTGTGGGCATAGTCTCGGCCATCACGACCCTTCTCATACTGATTTTCGCCGAGATAGTCCCCAAGACCATAGGCACGTCATACTGGAAAAAGCTCATGGGCGTCACATCCGGCTCGATAGCTGTCCTGATAGTGATGATGTTCCCTCTGGTCTGGATCGTAAAGAAGATCAGCGGACTGATCGCTCCGGACGACAGCGCCGGCACCGTCAGCCGCGAGGAGGTCACGGCCATGGCCAACATAGGCGCCCGGGAGGGCGTGATCGACACCAACGAGAACAAGGTCATTCAGAACATCATGAAGCTGGACAATGTGGTGGCTTCCGACGTGATGACCCCGCGCATCGTCTGCTCTATCGCACAGGAGAACATGACCCTCAAGAACTTCTACCGGAACGACACCTATCTGCATTATTCCAGGATTCCGGTTTATTCCGACTCACCCGAGTACATCACCGGCTACATTCTCCTTAGCGACGCTCTCGAGGGTCTAGCAGATGACAAGTTCGAGACCAGGCTTAAGGACCTGAAACGTCCCATATCCTATTTCAATGCGAACCGGTCCCTTTCTGACATATGGGAGGCCCTGCTCAAGAAAAAGGAGCAGATAGCCCTCATCATCGACGAATATGGCTGTTTTCAAGGGATACTCACGCTGGAGGACATAATAGAGACCATTCTTGGTCTTGAAATCATAGACGAGAATGATCAGTTCACGGACATGCAGCAGTATGCCCATGACCGATGGGAACGCCGTCAGAAGCGTTTCCGTTCCATTGTGCTTCCCTCCGAGGACGCCGCATCCTCCGACAAATCCCGCGACGATTCCCGGGACGGCCGAGAAAACTGATTCCCGCCCGTTTCCCGGGACGGCGTATTTCTGTTTCCCGGTCCCGAAATTGCAGGCGGATTGTTATATTTGCATTTTGGGTTTCGGTGAGCGGTTTTGTGGCTCATCTCCCGTAATTCAAACGGCTTCTAAAAGAAAAGACTAAGCTATGATAGTGATGAAATTCGGCGGCACGTCCGTGCAGGACGCCGAAGCGATCAGAAGGGTCATATCCATTGTGCGGACCAGGCTCGCGGACAAGCCGGTGGTGGTTGTCTCCGCGCTTGCCAAAGTGACGAGACTGCTCGTCCAGATAGCCGAGGAGGCGGAAAGCGGCAATATGCCCGCAATTGAAAAAGGTCTGACCGCGCTTAGGGAAAGACACCTGAACCTCTGTGCCGACCTGCTCGAAGGCGGGTTGCTCGAGGAGACCGGAGCCCGCGTGGGCGCCCTGTGCGACTCCCTTTCCGATTTTGCGGGAGGTGTCTGCCGCATAGGCGAACTTTCCCCCAGAAGCCGGGCCAGAATAGTCTCCACCGGCGAAGTGCTCTCATCCACCATAGTCTCCGCCGCGTTCAACGCTGCCGGCATTCCCTGCAAATGGCTGGACGCAAGGCAGATGGTCGTTACCGATGACAACTACATGAGCGCCGGGGTGAACCGTGCGGAGACCAGGGCCAATGTCCTGCGCATAATTCCCGAGGCGTTCAAGGGCGAGCAGATGGTCCTGACCCAGGGCTTCATAGCTTCCACCGGGACGGGCGCCACATCGGTGCTCGGCTTCGAGGGTTCCGACTACTCCGCAGCCCTGTTCGGCATGTCGCTTGACGCCGAGAGGGTGGAGATCTGGACCGACGTGGACGGCATCCGCACTTCCGACCCCCGTGTCGTGGAAAGGACCGGCAGGATTCCCCGCGTCTCCTATGACGAGGCCGCCGTCATGGCCTGCCTCGGCGCCAGGGTTCTGCATCCTCTGACTATGGGCCCCGCCCGTTCCAGAAACATACCCATACGTGTGCTGAATACGATGAATCCCGAAGGCGAAGGCACTGTAGTCGCCGGAGAGGGAGGAGAGTCCGGCCCCAAATGCCTCGCCTTCCTGCCGGAGATCGACTATGTGGAAGTGGTTTCCGAGGGCTTCGGCCCGGCTTCGGCCATGACCGGAGACATATTCAGGACTCTTGAGGTCCATGGAGCGGTGCCGTCGCTGGCGGCATCCTCGGTTTCCAAGGTTTCGCTGTCCTTCGAATGCGGTCAGGACGGACTGCCGGCCGCGCTGGAAGCCCTTTCCGGGAAATATGGGGTCACTCTCTATCGTGACAAGGCCCAGATCTCGGTCGTGGGCCGCGGGGTCGCCCTGGACAGCGCGGTTTCCGAAGCCCTGTGCACGTCGGGTCCGGTCCATATGCTGTCGGCCGGGGCCGACATGATGTCCCTCAGCGCGGTGACCGACCGCGAAGGATTCAGGGCCATGGCCGGCAGGATTCACGAAAGACTTTTCCTTGACAATGATTAAGGTGGTTATAAGCGGCTACGGAAAAATGGGCCGCATGGTGGATGAAATTCTGAAGGAGAAGGGAATAGAGTGCGCGGGAAGAAGCGAGGACATCGCCTCGTTTGACTGCGCCGCCGCCAGAGAGTGCGTCTGCATAGACTTCACCTTTCCCGAATCTTTCCGGGCCAACTATCGGTTCCTGGCCGACAATTTCAAAGCTGTGGTCGTGGGGACCACGGGCTGGTATGATATCAGGGACGAGGTGTACGCATACTTCCGCAAGAAGGGCACACCGCTGGTCTGGGCATCCAATTTCTCCGTGGGGGTCAACGTGCTGTCGGCCGCCGTGGACATGGTTTCCACCTATCTGGCCAAGGCGGGAGGCTACACTCCCTACATCATTGAGAAGCACCACTGCCACAAGCTTGACGCCCCCAGCGGTACCGCTTTGACCCTGGCCTCGGAAATCGCGAAACACATTCCCGGCGAGATCCAGACTCTTTCGGTGAGGGCAGGGGAGATTCCCGGAATCCACACTGTGACATTCGAGGGGCTCGGAGATAGGATCACTCTTGAGCACGAGGCCTTCTCCCGCCGTGGACTGGCCGAGGGCGCCGTTACGGCGGCCGTCATGACCGAGGGCCTTGATGGTGTCCATGAATTCAAGGATCTGATATTCAGCCGGACGGACGGTTTCGGCGCGGAAAAATAACACACAAGATGGTAAAGAAATTCATAACTGGCTGCGGTACGGCGCTTGTCACTCCTTTCAAGGAGGATGGAAGCGTGGACTATGACGCCTATGGCCGGATGGTCGAAAGACAGGTCAAGGCGGGGATGGATTTTCTCGTCCCGCTGGGGACTACGGCCGAAACCCCCTGTCTTGAAAGCGACGAGAAGCTCAGGCTGCTGGAAATTACCATGAAGAAGGCCTGCGGCAGGCCGGTCGTGGCCGGCTGCGGCACCAATTCCCTCAAGTCCACTCTGGCCAATGTCCGGATGATGGAGCCTCTCGGCCCGGATGCCTTCCTTGTGGTGGTTCCCTATTACAACAAGCCCACGCAGGAGGGATTGTATCAGTATTTCAAGGCTGTGGCCGAGTCCACCGACAAGCCGGTGGTGGTTTACAATGTCCCCGGCCGTACAGGCGTCAACATGGAGGCCGGAACGGCTCTCCGTATTGCCGGGATCCCCAATATAGTGGCGGTTAAGGAAGCCTCCGGCAACCTGTCGCAGATAAAGGAAATAATCGGCGGCGCGCCCGAAGGATTCTCGGTGCTCAGCGGCAACGACGACCAGACGGCCGACATTCTCGAGGCCGGCGGTGACGGACTCGTCAGCGTGGCCTCCAACATAGCTCCGGAGCTGTTGGTCAAGATGGTGCATCTCTATATGGACGGGCATCCGTCCGACGGGCGCATGCTGAGCAATCGGCTTGAGCCGTTGTTCCGCGCATGCTTTGCGGAGAGCAGCCCCATCCCCGTCAAGGGCGGTCTGTCGTTGCTGAGGATATGCGGCAGCCACATGCGCCTGCCGCTCACTCCCGCCACTGAGGAGACCATGGAACTGATGCGCCGGGTCCTCAAGGGCCTCGGATATTGACAAATCTCCGCTTATGGATGAGAAAGAGAAATTTCTGGAGACCCTGGATCTTCTGGAAAAGGGAAAGCTCCGCGCCGCGCAGAAAACTGACGGCCGCTGGACGGTCAATGTGGCGGTAAAGAAAGCCATATTGGAAGGCTTCCGCATCGGAGTCCTTTCGGACATGAGCGAGGGCCGGTTTTCTTTTTTCGACAAGGACACCTATCCCGTCCGTGAATTCAGCATCTCCGACAGGGTCCGTATAGTGCCCGGAGGAAGTTCGGTGCGCCGCGGGGCCTATCTGGCGCCTTCCGTGATAATGATGCCTCCCTCTTTCGTGAATGTGGGTGCCTATATAGACGAGGGCACCATGGTGGATTCCCATGCCCTTGTGGGTTCATGCGCGCAGGTCGGCAAAAGGGTCCACATCGCCGCCGCCGCCCAGATCGGGGGAGTTCTCGAACCTGCCGGAGCGATGCCGGTGATAGTGGAGGACGATGTCTTCATAGGCGGCAACTGCGGGGTCTATGAGGGAGTCCTTCTCGGAGAGGGCTGCGTCCTGGGGACCGGCGTCATCATAAACAGGGCCACTCCGGTCTATGACAGCGTGAACGGCAGATGGATAAGGTCCGATGCCGACGGCAGGCTGGCGATTCCTCCGGCCGCGGTGGTCGTGGCCGGCAGCAGGCCTCTTCAGCGCGCCGTCGCCGAGGGGATTCAGGTCTATTGCCCCGTCATAGTCAAATACCGCGACTCCAGGACCTCCGCGTCCGTGGCTCTGGAAGACGCTCTGAGATAGTGGTTTGCTGAAAATGGACATGGACTATTCCGGATTCTTCTCTGCGGATACCGGCTCCTTCATGAGATCCCCCGTAAGGGAGATTTTCAAGAAAGTGGACCTTTCCGCGATCTATTCCTTCGCCGGCGGCTATCCGTCGGCCGAAACCTTTCCGGTGGATGATCTCCGGCGACTGATGCCCGAGGTTATGGACAAGTACGGCGCCAAGGCTTTCCAGTATGGCGCCACTCAGGGGGTGCCGGAACTGCGCGAGGTGATTTCCAAGCGATACGGAGTCCCGGTGGAGAGAGTCCAGATCACGACCTCTTCACAACAGGGGATAGATGTCTGTTCGAGAGTTTTTCTGGACCCGGGCGACGTCGTGCTCACCTCCAACCCTTCCTATCTCGGCGCCATGCAGTCTTTCAAGTCCTACCGGGCCCGGATCGAGGGTGTCCCCCATTCAGGAGATCCCGCCGGTTTCCGCCGCGCATGGGAGGACAGGATACTGGCGCTCAGGAAGGAAGGCGCGCGCATCAAATTCCTTTACATGATTCCGGATTTCCAGAACCCTTCGGGCGAGACCCTTTCTTCCGAGGAGAGGCTGACTCTCGTGGAACTGGCGGAAAAATATGATTTTCTGATAGTGGAGGACAGCCCCTATCGCGAGCTACGTTACGAAGGCGAGAGCCTCCCCACCATGTATTCCATGGCTCCGGATCGGGTGCTGCATCTGGGCTCATTCTCCAAGATCTTCGCCCCCGGTTTCCGTCTGGGATGGATACTGGCCGCCCCGGCCCTGCTGGACCAGATCTATGTCTGCAAGCAGTCGCTTGACCTGTGCCCGCCCATATTCGACCAATACGTCGCCGCCGAATTCGTGGGATCCGGAAGGATCGACGCCAATCTCAGGAAAACCATAGACCTTTACCGCTCCAAGCGCGACCTCATGCTCGGCGGTCTTTCGAAGGTCATGCCCGAGGGCGTCTCTTGGACTCGTCCCGAAGGCGGTCTCTTCCTTTTTCTCACCCTGCCGGAGGGCTTTGACAGCGTGAAGTTCTATGACCGGGCCCTTTCCGCCGGCGTGGCCTATGTGGCAGGTTCTTTCTTCCGCAGCGACGGAGGTGGGCGCAACACCATGAGACTGAATTTCTCCTTCATGGCTCCTGACAAGATAGTCAGAGGGCTTGACCTGCTGGGGTCGCTTGTCCGGGAAGAAATTGACCGGCTTGGCCCGGACGGAGTTTAATGACTGTGGCCTATGGTTCTGTATAAATATCACGGAGCGGGCAATGATTTCCTGCTCGCCGACTGCAGGTCTCCGGAGCAAAGCTCTTCCGGAGCCACGATCTCGGGGCGGGATGTCTCCGCCGATGCTGTCAGACGGCTCTGCGACCGCCATACGGGCTTCGGCTCCGACGGCTTCATGGTGCTGGAAAATGACGGGGACTATGATTTCCGGATGAGGTTCTGGAATCCGGACGGCTCCTCCGGAATGATGTGCGGCAACGGCGGCCGCTGCATAGCCGCCTTCGCCGATCGGCTCGGCATCGCTCCGAAACGCCCCGATTCCGGGGATTCTGTTCCGGCTCTGAAAAGCTATCATTTCATGGCTCCGGACGGCCCCCATACGGCGTATGTATTGTCCCGGGACGGGACAGTCTGCACGGTGAGGCTCGGCATGAAAGACGTCACCGGAGTCAGACGCTACGGTGGCGGCGCGTATTTTCTGGACACCGGCACCAGACACTGCGTGGTGTTTGCTGACGCCGATGTGGACGATATTGACATAGCCTCCGAAGGGCCGCGCTACAGGCAGGATCCCAGATTCGCCCCGCAGGGCGCCAACGCCGACTTCGTCACTGTCCTCCGCGACGGGATCAAAGTCCGCACGTTCGAGAAAGGTGTGGAGGATGAGACTCTCGCCTGCGGCACCGGAATAGTCGCTTCGGCCATCGCCGCATATATCTGCCGCGGAGCCGGAACCGGAGCGCCGGGCGGCAGAGTGTCGGTGAAGGTGCAGGCCCGAATCGCCCGGCTGGAGGTGTCTTTCCGTCCGGTCGGAAGCTCGCCGGGCGCCATGGACGGGCAGGAGATGGCCTTCAGAGACGTATGGCTCACCGGCCCCGCGGAATTCGTCGGCACCGTGAGTCCGGAAAATTTCGTATATTGGAAAATCGTATAGTTCAAAAGGTATGAGAGATTTTAAAGATATCAGAGTGGCTGTGGCCGGGACAGGCTATGTGGGCCTGAGCATCTCGGTGCTCCTGAGTCAGCATCACAGCGTAAAGGCCGTGGATGTAGTCCCCGAAAAGGTGGAAATGCTGAACAGGCGCGAGTCTCCGATACAAGACGAGTACATTTCCAAATATCTGGCCCAGAAGCCGCTGAATCTTGAGGCGACGGTGGACGGGGCTTCCGCCTATGCCGACGCCGACTTCATAGTGGTGGCCACCCCCACCAATTACGATCCCCAGAAAGATTATTTTGACACCCGTCATGTGGAAGAGGTGATAGAACTCGCCAGAAGCGTGAACAAGGATGCCGTGATTGTGATAAAGTCCACCATTCCGGTGGGCTACACCGAGAGCGTGCGCAAGCGCTACGGTGATTCCCGCATCATTTTCGCGCCCGAATTCCTCCGCGAGAGCAAGGCCCTCTATGACAACCTCTATCCCAGCCGTATAATAGTGGGCAGGCCCGATGGGGACGATTTCCTGGAAAGTGCGGCCCGCACGTTTTCGGCCCTTTTGCAGGAGGGTGCCATAGCACAGGATGTCCCCACCCTCTTCATGGGCCTCACGGAGGCGGAGGCGGTGAAGCTTTTCGCCAACACCTATCTCGCCCTGCGCGTGAGCTATTTCAACGAGCTTGATACCTATGCGGAGATGAAGGGGCTGAACACCAAGGATATAATAGACGGCGTGGGGCTGGATCCCCGCATAGGCACGCACTACAACAACCCGAGTTTCGGCTATGGCGGCTATTGCCTTCCCAAAGATACCAAGCAGCTGCTGGCCAACTATAAGGACGTGCCCGAGAACCTGATCCAGGCCATAGTGGACAGCAACCGCACCAGAAAGGACTTTATCGCCGACCAGGTGCTCCGCAAGGCCGGATACTACGGCGAGAACAGCTCATGGGACTCGCGCCGCGAGAAACCCTGCACCATCGGAGTGTTCCGGCTCACGATGAAGAGCAACAGCGACAATTTCCGCCAGTCCAGCATTCAGGGCGTGATGAAGCGCATCAAGGCGAAGGGCGCGCAGGTTATTGTCTATGAGCCCACGCTTGTGGACGGGGACAGCTTCTTCGGAAGTGCCGTGGTGAATGATCTGGCCCGTTTCAAAAAGGAGTCGGACGCCATTATCGCCAACCGCTATGACAAGGATCTGGACGACGTGAAAGACAAGGTCTATACCCGCGACATCTTCCGCAGGGACTAGCGCGGACCGAAACCCATTTCAAGACAGCTTCTGGAACTGATTCAAAACGAATTTCGGATGGAGAAAAGAAAAACGGCCCTGATAACCGGAGTCACCGGTCAGGACGGCAGCTACCTTTCCGAGCTGCTGCTGGCGAAAGGATATGACGTCCACGGAATTATCCGCCGCAGTTCGGTGGACTACCGCGAACGCATAGCTCACCTTGAAGGTTGTCCGAATTTCCATCTCCATTATGCCGACATGTCGGATTCCATGTCCGTGGTCAATGTGGTCGGACGGGTCAGGCCCGATGAAATCTACAATCTGGCCGCCCAAAGCCATGTGCAGGTGTCTTTCGATTCCCCCGAATACACGGTGAACGTGGATGCCGTGGGCGTGCTCAGGATTCTGGAGGCCGTGCGGATATGCGGTTTGGCGGAGAGCTGCCGCATCTATCAGGCTTCCACGTCCGAGCTCTACGGCAAGGTGGAGGAGGTTCCGCAGAACGAAAATACGCCCTTTCATCCCTACAGCCCCTATGCGGTGGCCAAGCAGTATGGCTACTGGATTGTGCGGGAATACAGGGACGCCTACAACATGTTCGCCTGCAACGGAATATTGTTCAATCACGAAAGCGAGCGCAGGGGAGAGACCTTCGTGACTAGAAAGATCACCCTTGCCGCCGCACGCATAAGGCAGGGCAAGCAGGACAAGCTCTATCTGGGCAACCTTTCCAGCCGCCGCGACTGGGGGTATGCCAAGGACTATGTGGAATGCATGTGGCTGATCCTGCAGAACGGACACCCCGACGACTATGTCATAGCCACCGGAGAGCAGCACAGCGTGAGAGAGTTCGCCACTCTGGCCTTCCGCCATGTAGGCATAGAACTGGAGTGGACCGGAGAAGGCGCAGATGAGAAGGGCGTTGACAAGACCACTGGACGTGTTCTGGTGGAGGTGTCCCCCGATTTCTACCGTCCCACCGACGTGGTGAATCTTTGGGGCGATCCGTCCAAGGCCAAGGCCGAGCTCGGATGGAATCCGACCAAGACCTCTTTCGATGAGCTGGTAAGGCTTATGGTGGAAAGCGACATGCGCAAGGTCAAGGCTGATGAGGCCGCTGCCCGCGTCAGAGTGAATCTGGAAGAATATCTGGAAAAGGGAATAGTGAAATGAAACTGGACAGGGAGTCCAAAATATATGTCGCCGGCCACAGGGGGCTGGTGGGTTCCGCCATATGGAACAACCTTCTTGGAAGGGGATACGCCAATCTTGTCGGCCGGACCCATGCTGAACTGGATCTCACCGACCAGTCCGCCGTCCGCCGTTTCTTTGACGCGGAGAGGCCCGACGCCGTGGTTCTGGCCGCGGCTTTCGTGGGCGGGATCATGGCCAACTCCATCTACAGGGCCGACTTCATAATGCAGAACATGAAGATGCAGTGCAATGTCATAGAGCAGGCCTATCTCCACGGCGTACGCCGTCTCCTGTTCCTCGGCTCCACCTGCATCTATCCCAAGAACGCCCCCCAGCCAATGAAGGAGGACGCGCTTCTGACTTCGCCTCTGGAATACACCAATGAAGAATACGCCATAGCGAAGATTGCCGGTCTGAAGATGTGCGAGAGCTACAATCTGCAGTACGGCACCGACTATGTGGCCGTGATGCCGACCAATCTCTATGGCCCCGGAGATAACTTCCATCTTGAAAACTCCCATGTCATGCCGGCCATGATGCGCAAGTTCTGCCTTGCGAAACTGCTCGGCGAAGGGGACTGGAATGCGGTGAGAGCCGACATGGACCGCCGGCCCCTGAATCCTCCTGCTTCGCTTGCGAAGATCGTCGGTGGGGAGAATGTGGACGGGAAAAGTCCGGAAGAGCGCATCCTCAACGCCCTGGCCTTCTACGGAATCGAGCCGGGTAAGGTGACCCTCTGGGGTGACGGAAGCCCCATGCGCGAATTTCTATGGAGTGAAGACATGGCTGACGCCTCGGTCCATGTTCTTCTGAATGTGAGCTTTGCCGACATCGTGGGGACGGAGAAATATTCGAGCGTGTTCTATGGTGTCCGCGCCGACGGAAGAGTGGACCGCAACGGCTCGGGAGACCGGGGCGGTGCGATTCCCTCGCTGGGAGAGATACGCAACTGCCACATCAATGTGGGCACGGGCAGGGAAATCTCCATCAGGGAGCTGGCCTCTCTTGTCGCCGGAGCCGTGGGGTTCTCGGGAGAAACCGCATGGGATGCCTCCAAACCCAACGGCACTCCGCGCAAACTTGTGGACGTGTCCAAACTGCACAGCCTCGGCTGGATGCACAAGGTGGAATTGGAAGACGGCGTGCGCCGTCTGTATGAATGGTATAGGGGAAGTCTGCTTTAGACGTTGGAGGGGAAGAGCCCGTAGAGCTGGTTGTCCACCATCTCGGTCACCTTCTCGAAATCCTCGGGGTTGTTGCCGAACTTGATGTTGTCCGCGTCCACGATCAGGAGATTGTGACTGTAGGACGCAATCCAGTTTTCATAACGCTCGTTCAGTCCGGTCAGGTAGTCGATGCGGATGCTCTTCTCATATTCGCGCCCCCTCTTCTGGATCTGGGCCACGAGATTGGGAATGGAGCTGCGCAGATAGACAAGCAGGTCCGGAGCCTTGACCAGCGACATCATGAGATCGAACAGGTCGGAATAGTTCTCGAAGTCGCGGGAGCTCATAAGACCCATGGCATGTAGGTTGGGGGCGAAAATCTTGGCGTCCTCATAGATGGTCCTGTCCTGGACTATGATCTTGTCGGACTTGGAGATGTCCACGACGTCCTTGAACCGCTTGTTGAGAAAATAGATCTGAAGGTTGAAGGACCAGCGCTCCATATCCTCATAGAAATCCGCAAGATAGGGGTTGTAGTCCACCGACTCGAATTTCGGGGTCCATCCGTAATGTTCCGCAAGCATCCTCGTCAGGGTCGTCTTGCCGCTTCCTATATTTCCAGCTACTGCTATATGCATGGTTATGAATATTTTGTCTATTTGTCTTCCGGACTGAACAGTCCATAAAGTTCAGCGTCTATCCTCTCCGTCACCGACTCGAAGTCCTCGGGGCGGTTCTCGAAATCCAAAGCGTCGGCATCGATCTCCAGCACCTTGCCGGCATACTCCTTCCTGATGAACTGCTCATAGCGGTCGTTGAGATTGGAGAGGTACTCGATGCTCATGCCCTGCTCATAGAGCCTTCCGCGCTTCTGGATTCTGGCGATCAGGTTCGGGACCGATGACCTCAGATAGATCATCAGGTCGGGGAGCCGCACCATCGACATCATGGACTTGAACAGTCTCATGTAGGTTTCAAAATCGCGGTCGCTGAGATTGCCCATCGAGTGGTTGTTCGCGGTGAAGATGTACACGCCCTCGAAGATGGTCCTGTCCTGAATTATGGTCCCTTCGCTTCTGGCGATCTCCAGCACATCCTCGAAACGGTTCTCCAGGAAATAGATCTCCAGATTGAACGACCAGCGGGGAATGTCCCTGTAGTAGTCCTCCAGATAGGGATTGTAGGTGACAGCCTCGAACTTCGGGGTCCATCCGTAATGCTCAGCGAGCATTTTCGTGAGAGTTGTTTTGCCCGAGCCTATGTTTCCGGCGACACCGATGTGCATGGATGTGAAAGATGTTAACTGGAGCTCAAAGTTACTGAACTTGCGTCGGATTTCAAATTTTGTCCTCTTCACCGCTTTCCTCGGGGAACAGCTCCTCCCTCTCGTTGAAAGGCTGGAGGAAAGGATTGTGTGTGCGCTCGTGGGATATGCTCGTGACGGGCCCGTGCCCGGGGATTACATCGGTATCTCCGGGAAGTCCCATGATTTTATCCATCACGCTGACTATTAGTTTGTCATAATCCCCTCCGGGAAGATCGCTCCGGCCTATGCTGCCGGCGAACAGGGTGTCTCCGCTCAGAAGGACCGAGTCTGCGGCGTCATGGAAGCAGACGCTTCCCGGCGTGTGTCCCGGTGTGCTTATGACCGAGAACGAGCTGTCTCCGAAGCGCAGCTCGTCGCCGTCTGTCACGTCTTCGGTCTTGAAGGCCATGGGGGCGAGCTTGAACCCGAACCGTCCGGCCATGGTCCCGTTCGAGGCCAAAGTCTCCTTTTCCAGCGGATCCATCATCACTGGGACAGGATGCTGTCTCAAGACCCTCTCCATTCCGCAGACGTGGTCCCAGTGCGCGTGGGTCAGCCATATGGCTTTCACATCGACCCCCTCTTTGCGGATTTCGTCTTCAAGGGCGTCGGCCTCCCTGTCGTTGTAGCATCCGGGATCCACGATCACGCCCTGCCCGGTGTCGTCCCACATGAGGATGCACTTTTCCCCGAAGGGATTGAATGTAAAAGTCTTTATCTGCAGCATTCCGAACAGTTTTTGTCACATACGGGCGTTTGCCCGGCCGATGGCCGGCGGCGCGGATTTTATCGCGCTCCGTCCATCGGTTATTCTGCAAAAATAGCTACTTTAGTGAGATAAAAAACACCGCGCGGCGGGATCCCGGAATGAAGATGCGGAAGAAAGAATACATAGAAATAACGGGGGCCAGGGCCCATAATCTCAAGAATGTGAATGTCAGCATTCCCAGAGGCGAGTTTGTGGTGGTCACGGGCCTGAGCGGCAGCGGGAAGTCCTCGCTGGCCTTCGACACAATCTACGCCGAGGGGCAGCGACGCTACATGGACACGCTCAGCACCTATGCCAAGCATTTCATGGGAGTGCTGGAGAAGCCCGAGGCCGAGAGCATAGAAGGCCTGAGCCCGATAATCGCCATAGAGCAGAAGACCACCGGCAACAATCCCCGTTCCACGGTGGGCACTATCACCGAGATCTTCGATTTTCTGAGGCTGCTGTATTCCAAGGCGTCCAGGGCCTATTCGCCCACCAGCGGACGGGAGATGGTCCGATACACGGACGAACAGATCATAGACCTGGTCATGACCGGCTACAGAGGCCGCAAATGCTGTCTGCTGGCGCCTCTGGTGCGCGGAAGAAAGGGCCATTACAAAGAACTTTTCGACCAGATCCGCAAGAGGGGCTACACACAGTGCAGGATCGACGGAGAAATAACCGACCTCTCCGAGGTGACGGCTTTGGACCGCTACAAGACGCATTTCATAGAACTTGTCGTGGACAAGCTCAAGCCGGGCGACGGTGACTTGAAAAGAGTCAAGAGCTCCGTCGCCGACGCTCTTGCCCGGGGCAAGGGCTCGCTGGCGGTCATGGATTACGAGACCGGCGAACTTGTGCACTATTCCAAGCATCTGGTGGACCCCGACTCGGGGCTTTCGATCCAGGAGCCTCAGCCGCACAGCTTTTCGTTCAATTCCCCGGAGGGATACTGCCCGCACTGCAAAGGGCTGGGCATGATAGCGGACGTGAACATTGACAGCATAATCCCGGACAGGTCGCTGTCCATAGCGGACGGCGCCATAGCCCCGCTGGGCAAGCTCCGCGAGACCCGCAAGTTTGACATAATCCGTTCCATAGCGAGAAAATATAATTTTTCCATCTATGACCCGGTTTCCGAGATTCCGGACGAGGCCATATCCCTGATCGTCTATGGATCCGACGAGCTTTTCCGCATAGGCGACGGCCTCCAGACCGAAATGGTCTCCTTCGACGGCATAGCCGGCGACGTGGAGGACAAGATAGTGTGCCCGGTCTGCCACGGAACCCGTCTCAGGGAGGAGACCGGCTGGTTCAGGATAGACGGCAAGACCATTTCCGAAGTCGCGGCCATGGAGATCAGCGAACTGGAAAAATGGGTGGCCTCCCTGCCGGACAAGCTCTCCGAAAGGGAAAACGCCATAGGCCGCGACATACTGAAAGAGCTGAGGGAGCGGATAAGGTTCATGGTGAACGTGGGTCTGGACTATCTTTCTCTGGACCGCGCCACCGCTTCGCTGTCGGGCGGTGAGAGCCAGAGGATCAGACTCGCGACGCAGATCGGATCCAAACTGGTGAATGTGCTCTATATACTTGACGAACCGAGCATAGGCCTGCACCAGCGGGACAACCGCAAGCTGATCGCTTCGCTGAGGGCTCTTCTGGACGAAGGCAATTCGGTGATGGTGGTGGAACATGACGCCGAGACCATGATGTCGTCGGACTGGATCGTGGATGTGGGCCCAGGAGCGGGCTCCAAAGGCGGTGAAATCTGTGTGAGCGCCCCGACCGATTACATCGTCCGCGGGGTGAAGCCGGACGCCGACACTCTGAAGCACTGCATCATGCGCCCCTCTCTCACGGCGGAATACCTGAGCGGAAGGAACTGCATTCCGGTTCCGGACCGCAGAAGACTCGGCAACGGCCTGTCCATAGGAATCAGGGGCGCCCGGGGCAATAACCTGAAAAACGTGAGCATAGACATTCCGCTGGGCTGTTTCGTGGGAATCAGCGGAGTGAGCGGCAGCGGCAAGTCCTCGCTCATCAACGAGACTCTCATGCCGGTGTTGAAGAACAGGCTCTACCGGTCCAGGCTCAAAGCCCTGCCATATGACGAAATATTGGGGATTAAGAACATTGACAAGCTGATTGAAATCGATCAGAGCCCCATCGGACGCACGCCCAGAAGCAATCCTGCCACTTTCACCGGAGTGTTCAACGACATACGCAGCCTTTACGCCGACACCATAGACGCCAAGGTCCGCGGTTTCGGGGCCGGTAGGTTTTCCTTCAATGTGGCCGGAGGCCGGTGCGAGGCCTGCAAAGGTGCGGGAATCAAGGTGATAGAGATGAATTTCCTGCCGTCGGTCAATGTGGTCTGCGAGGAATGCGGCGGCCGGCGCTACAAGGAGGACACTCTCGCCGTGCACTACAAGGGCAAGTCCATCAACGATGTGCTTAACATGCCCATCTCGGAGGCCGCCGAGTTTTTCCGCAGCATACCCAAGATCCATCAGAAGCTGAAAGCCCTTGACGACGTGGGGCTGGGCTATGTGACTCTTGGCCAGTCGGCCGTGACCCTGTCCGGAGGCGAGAGCCAGAGGATGAAGCTGGCCGCCGAGCTGTTCAAGAATGCCAGCGGAAACACCCTTTACATTCTGGACGAACCCACTACCGGCCTTCATTCCGATGACATAAAGGTTTTGCTCGGAGTGCTTCAGCGGCTTGTGGACCAGGGAAACACTGTCGTCATCATCGAGCATAACCTCGATGTGCTCAAGTCGGTGGACTACATCTTTGATCTGGGACCGGACGGAGGCCGCAAGGGCGGTTATGTCGTCTCTCAAGGCACCCCGGAAGCCGTTGCCGCCGACCGGAATTCGGTCACCGGCCCTTTCCTTCGGGAGGTCCTGTAGGCCTCCGCTCTTCGGGCACTTCATTTGCAGGAGATGCGGATGGGTTTTTAGAACGGAAGGAACATGGAAAAGAATACAAGAGAAAATCTGCAGATTTATTGCGTCAACGACGGCAAGCGGCACACGATAGAGGCCGGGACCACTCTTCTCGAAATATCCCGGAAGTGGTGCAGGTCAATCAAAGACAGGCACTCCGGTTACGAGCTGCCGGTTCTCGCGGCGCGTGTGGACCAGAAGATCAAGGATCTGAACTTCCGCAACTATAATCCCCACAGGGTGGAATTCGTGACCTATGCCAGCCTTGAGGGGCGCCGTTGCTATATCCGCTCTCTGTGCTTCGTGCTGCAGAAGGCCGTCTCCGAACTGTACCCGGACAAGGTCCTTCTGGTGGAACATTCCATTCCCAGCGGTCTCTATTGCGAAATCGCGAATGTGGATCCGGAGACCGGCGACAGGTGCGGAATCCATTTCCTGAAAGACGAGGAAGTGGATGCGATCAAGGCCAGAATGGACGAACTGATAGCTGCGGATCTGCCGTTCACCAGCGGCAAGCTCATGGCCGAAGATGCCGACAGCCTTTTCCTCTCCCGCCATCAGGTCGACAAGTCGCGTCTGCTCCACAGTCTCGGACTATATACGACAGTCCTCTATTACCTGGACGGCTTGGGCGACACTTTCCACGGAGCGCTGGTCCCGTCCACCGGATTTCTGAAAGTGTTCGCTCTTTCGGCTTTCAGTAACGGCATGTGTCTGCAGCCGCCTTTTATAACCGATTTCTACAAGACGATGCCCATGCGCCGGCAGTCCAAGATCGCCGGTTCGCTTGAGGAATATAACCGCTGGTGCCAGGTGATCGGAATCCACGGACTGGGTTCGCTGAACACCGCCATAGACAGCGGCAAAGCAGTGGATGTCATCAATATATCCGAAGCGCTCCACGAAAGGAAGTATGCCGAGATAGCCGACATGATCTTTCAGAGATGCGGCAAAGTCAAGATAGTGTTCATTGCCGGACCTTCTTCCAGCGGCAAGACCTCTTCGGCGCTGAGAATAGCCCTTCAGTGCAGGGTGCTGGGCCTCAATCCTAAAGTCATTGAGCTGGACAATTACTTCCGCGACAGGGATGACACCCCTTTGGACGAAAACGGGGAGAAGGACTATGAGGCGCTCGGCGCCATGGATCTTGACTGCCTGAACAGCCAGCTCAATGACCTTCTGGAAGGTAAGGAGGTGGAAGTTCCAAAATATGACTTCAAGGAGGGGCGCAGGGTCCCGTCCGGCAAACGGCTGAAGCTGGAAAAGGATGACATACTCATAATGGAGGGCATCCATGCGCTTGATCCGGACATGACCCCGTCGGTGGATGTCGACAGAATCTTCAGGGTCTATGTTTCCGCGCTCACTTCTCTGCAGCTGGATGAGAATAACAACATTTCCACTTCCGACAACCGCCTGCTGAGGCGTATGGTGCGCGACAACAGGGTGCGCGGCAGCTCGCCCGAGTCAACCATCATGCGATGGCCCAGCGTGAGGCGCGGCGAAGTTCGGAACATTTTCCCTTTCCAGGAAAACGCCGACGTGATCTTCAATTCGGCTCTGGCCTTCGAGTTGCCGCTGCTGCGCTATTATGCGGAGCCGCTGCTGCGGAGGATCGCCCCCAATTCCGAGGCCTATCCCGAGGCCGTCAGGATGCTGAAATTCCTCAGCTTCATCAAGCCGCTCAAGCCGTTGGAGATAGCGGCTATCCCTCCCACTTCCATTATGCGTGAATTTATCGGCTGGCAGACGCTCTGACGCCGGATATTCCTGCCTATGGGATCTTTACGGGCATATGTCTATGATTTTTCCGGGGCCATGGCTGATGAGGGGCTCGGAGACGGCTTCGTGCGGGTGGACTGCAGGGACATTCCCGGGACCGGCTGCTATTGCGACTCCGAAGCCGCCGTAGAGATCCGCAGGCGGATGGCCTCCGCCGACGCATGCCGGCTTTCCGGAGACCTTGCCGTCAACTGGATAGACACGGGCGACTATCATTATCTGAGCCTTTTCACCGTGGAGCGTTTTCTCCGGATGAATCCGGGGACGGAGATGGACCTGATTCTTTTCGACCGTCATCCGGACATGCAGCCCGCGGCTTTCGGAGACATCCTCAGCTGCGGAGGTTGGGTACGGACTCTGCTGGAAAGGAATCCGTCCGTGCGGCGTGCGGTGATAGCGGGCATAGACCCGGCCCTACGCTCCGAATGTGACATGGATCGGGTCTCGGTTTTTCCTGATGGGACGAATCCGGACTGGAATGCGGTCCAAGGCAGGAAGGTCTATGTCTCCATAGACCGGGATGTACTTTCTTCTTCCGAAGTCCGGACCGACTGGGATCAGGGCTCCATGTCCATGGACGGACTTGAGGGCCATCTCCGCGCGATTTCGCGTCTCGCCTCCGGCATCGCCGGAGTGGATGTATGCGGCGGAATTTCACGGGGAAAGGGCGGAACGCCGGAAGACTTTGCCATGAACCGGAAATCCTCTCTTCGTCTTTTCAATGCAATAAAAACACATTTATATCATGACTAAGCGTTTTGTCCTGTACGCGGCCTGTGCGCTGGCGTTCGCCTCCTGCGGCGGCGGGAAGAATATCAATCTGGACGAGGGCTCCGTGGCACCGGGCACCTTTTCCCTCAACACCCTGTCCGACAAGCGGCTGATCAGCGGGGCCTCTGCAGCGAGGCAGATGCTGATGGACGGGTACACGATCTCGCGCAATCCGGTCACGGAGGGCCAGTGGGCCGAAGTGATGGGCGGCAAGGCTTCCGACCCTGATGCGCCCAAGGCCATGGTTTCCTATGATGACTGCGTGAAGTTCGTGAAGCGGCTTTCGAAATCCACCGGAAAGGCCTATATGGTCCCGACAGAGGCGATGTGGGAGTATGCCCTCAAAAACGGAGTGATCTCCCCGGACGGCAACGTCAGGGAATGGACTTCATCGGATGCCGCCGACATGGACGGGGCCAAGGTGGTGCGTACCGCGAAGAAGAGGGAATCTGTCCCCGTCTATACCAAAGGCCCCATCGTGTTCAGGGTCGCGGCGGCCGACGGCGCAGTCTGTCCCGAGAATGTGGTCGCAGCCATGAAAGGGGTGCGGATCTCGGAAGAAACTGTTCCGGAGGGAGAGACCGTGACTGTGAACGGCGTGGATTTCAAAATGGTCGGAATACAGGGTGCGACCCTTGCCGCGGGCGGCACGTCCGAGCAGGGGCAGTATGCGGACGAGGACGAGAAACCGGTACAGGTGGTCGACATTGCCGATTTCGAGATCGGCAGGACCGAGGTCACCGTCGGTCAGTGGCTTGCCGTGACGGAAGATCTCCCTCTGGGCAATCTTGCCTCTGAACCGGACAAGCCGGTAATAAATGTGTCCTGGTATGCCGCGCAGGAGTATATCCTGAAACTTAACGAACTGAGCGGCAGGAAGTTCCGTCTGCCTACGGAGTTTGAGTGGGAATACGCCGCCCGCGGGGGCGTGAAGACGGGACATTACCGCTATGCCGGGTCGAACAGAATCGGTGACGTCGCGGTCTATGCCGATAAGAATGAGCCGCGGAAGGTCGCGAAGACCGCTTCTCTGAAGTCCAATGAACTCGGGATCTATGATCTGAGCGGCAACGCATGGGAATGGTGCCTGGACAGCTACGCCCCCTATGGTGCCGGGACCTATGACTGTGGCGCCGGTGTGGAACTTATTCAGGGCGACGGCCCTCTGGAATCCGAGGCCGTTTCCACCAGGGTCATGAGGGGCGGAAGCTCCGCCTCCAATTGGAAGGCCTGCCGCGTGTCCAACCGTTCAGGCATTCCCGCAGACAACGTGAAGGGGACCTTCGGCTTCCGTCTCGCGCTGTAAGCTTTGCCCGCTTGTCTGCGCCGATGCAGAACTGATAGATATAAGAAAGAGTGGTCAGAAAACTGGCCACTCTTTCTTATGTATGCTAAATCGCAGATTTACTTTTTGATTTTCTCGTAGCCATAGCGGGCCTCCTCGCCGAGCTCCATCTCGATCTTCATGAGACGGTTGTATTTGGCGATACGGTCGGTACGGCTCAGGGAACCGGTCTTGATCTGGCCGCTGTTGGTGGCCACTGCGATGTCGGCGATGGTGGTGTCCTCGGTTTCGCCGGAGCGGTGAGAGGTCACTGTGGTGTAGCCGTTGCGGTGAGCCATCTCGATGGCGTCAAGAGTCTCGGTGAGAGAACCGATCTGGTTGACCTTGATGAGGATGGAGTTGCCGGCACCCATCTCGATGCCCTTGCGGAGATACTTCACGTTGGTGACGAAGAGGTCGTCGCCGACGAGCTGGCAACGGTCGCCGATGGCCTTGGTGAGTCTCACCCAGCCGTCCCAGTCTTCCTCGGAAAGACCGTCCTCGATGCTGTCGATAGGATACTTGGAGATGAGCTCCTCAAGATACTTGATCTGCTCGTCGGAAGTGAGCTTCTTTCCGTTGGGATCTTTCTTCTTGCCGTCCTTGAGCTGCTTGTAGTCGTAGTAATAGGTGTCGCCTTCCTTCACGCAGAACTCGGAAGCGGCGCAGTCCATTGCGATGGTTACGTCCTTTCCGGGAACATAGCCGGCGTTCTTGATGGCCTCGATGATGCAGTCGAGGGCGTCGTCGATACCGTTGAGCTTGGGAGCGAAACCGCCCTCGTCACCCACGGCTGTGGAGAGTCCGCGGCCCTTGAGCACTTTCTGGAGAGCGTGGAACACCTCTGCGCCCATGCGGACGCCTTCGGCCTCGCTGGTAGCTCCGACGGGACGGATCATGAACTCCTGGAATGCGATGGGGGCGTCAGAGTGGGCGCCGCCGTTGATGATATTCATCATGGGCACAGGAAGCACATAAGTGTTGGTGCCGCCGATATATCTGTAGAGGGGCATGTCGAGGTAGGCTGCTGCGGCCTTTGCGACAGCGAGAGAGACGCCGAGGATGGCGTTTGCTCCGAGGTTGCTCTTGGTGGGGGTGCCGTCAAGTTCAAGCATGGTCTTGTCGATGGCGCGCTGCTCGAAAGCGGACATTCCGATGATGGCGGGAGCTATCTTGTCGTTGATGTTGGCGACGGCTTTCAGAACACCCTTTCCGCCGTAGCGCTTGGGGTCACCGTCACGGAGCTCGAGAGCCTCGTTTTCACCTGTGGAAGCTCCGGAGGGAACTGCTGCTGTTCCAACAATGCCGGACTCGAGGACCACTTCGGCCTCGATGGTGGGGTTTCCTCTGGAGTCGAGGATCTCCCTGCCTGTTACCTGAATGATTTTCATGGTGTTGTGATATTAAAAAAATTATAAACCTTTTCTGTTTTCGTTCTTTGCGGATTTTTGGCCGCTGTCTGCGGCGGCCCATCCAACCCGCAAAGATATGGAGTTTTAGGCGGTTTTTAAAATTTTTATCTTCGCCATCAAAAAATGGGCCTTTTTCTGAACAATTTGGCGAAAAATAGTCCAATCTTCACAGGTTGCCACGGCACGGTTTTTTCTATAAATTTGCCGAATTGTTTCACGATAGGCGAATCAAAAGAACACTAAAAAAAGATGTCAAACAAAATAACCGGACATATATCCCAGATTATCGGACCGGTCGTCGACGTCCATTTCGACATCCCCGAAAGGGATGCGGCGCTTGAGCTGCCCAAGATCAACGATGCGCTCAAAGTGACCAGACCCGACGGCAGAGACCTGATAATCGAGGTTCAACAGCACATCGGCGAGGACACCGTGAGGTGCGTGGCCATGGATTCGACAGACGGTCTGCGCAGAGGTCTGGAGGCGGTGAGCCTGGCGGCTCCCATTTCCATGCCCGTCGGAGCCCAGATCAGGGGCAGGGTGATGAACGTCACCGGCGACAGCATAGACGGACTGGACAGTCTGGACACGAAGGGAGCCCTTCCCATCCATCGCGAGCCTCCGAAATTCGAGGATCTGACCACTTCGCAGGAAATCCTCGCCACCGGAATCAAGGTCATAGACCTGCTGGAGCCCTATCTCAAGGGAGGAAAAATCGGACTGTTCGGCGGTGCCGGAGTGGGAAAGACGGTGCTGATCAAAGAGCTTATAAACAATATCGCGAAGAAGCACGACGGATTCTCGATCTTCGCCGGAGTGGGCGAACGCACGAGAGAGGGCAACGACCTTCTGCGCGAGATGATCGAGTCCGGTGTCATACGTTACGGCGATGAATTTCTGAAGTCTATGGAGGAAGGCCATTGGGACCTCTCCAAGGTGGACCGCAAGGAACTGGAGAAATCTCAGGTCGCGATGGTGTTCGGCCAGATGAACGAGCCTCCGGGAGCGCGTTCGTCGGTGGCTCTTTCGGGTCTTACCCTCGCCGAATCGTTCCGCGACAGCGAGAGCGGCGAAGGCCCCAGGGACATTCTGTTCTTCATAGACAACATATTCCGGTTCACTCAAGCCGGTTCCGAGGTCTCCGCCCTGCTGGGCCGAATGCCTTCCGCAGTGGGGTACCAGCCGACTTTGGCCACTGAGATGGGACGCATGCAGGAGAGGATCACTTCCACCAGGAACGGTTCGATCACTTCCGTGCAGGCCGTCTATGTGCCTGCCGACGACCTCACCGACCCGGCTCCGGCCACGACATTCACCCATCTTGACGCCACCACGGTGCTGAGCAGAAAGATAACCGAGCTGGGAATCTATCCCGCCGTGGATCCTCTGCAGTCCACTTCCCGAATTCTGGATCCCAACATAGTGGGCAGGAAGCATTACGAAGTGGCCCAGAGAGTGAAGCAGATACTGCAGAGGAACCAGGAACTGCAGGACATCATATCGATCCTCGGCATGGACGAGCTCTCGGATGAGGATAGGCAGACCGTAAACAGGGCCAGAAGGGTCCAGCGTTTCCTCTCGCAGCCTTTTGCCGTGGCCGAGCAGTTTACGGGCGTTCCCGGAGTGATGGTGGACGTGGAGGATACGATAAGCGGTTTCGAGAAGATTCTGGACGGAGAGGTGGACTACCTTCCCGAGCAGGCCTTCCTCAATGTTGGCACAATCGAAGACGCCATGAAGAAAGGCGAGGCGATACTCGCCCATGCAAACGGTTGATGCCTGCGCAAAAGTACGGTAATGAAGAATATGAGACTGAACATAATCACGCCCGAGGCGACTCTCGTGGACGAGACGGTGGACGATGTCATGCTGCCGGGGACGGCGGGACGCTTCGAGGTCCTTAAGGACCATGCCCCCATCATCACTTCGCTCGAGAGGGGAAGGGTGGTCTGGCACGCCGGCGGAAAGGAGGACTTCCGCGAAATCAAATCCGGTTTCGCCGAGGTGAAGGGCAATGTGGTTACGGTCTGTGTGGAAATATGAAGAAATTCTGGTTCATACTTGTGGCTTTGTTCACGATCCTGCCCATGAGGGCCGGAGCCGAGAGTTTCGACATGGACGAGTATCTCTACGGACATGTGCGTGACTCCTATGAATGGCACATAACCACGGTGAACGGAAAGCCGGTGAGCATCCATCTGCCCGTCGTGGTCATAAGCCGCGCCGGGACCGGTCTGCACTGCTTCAGTTCGCGCCATGTGGCCGAGGGTGAAAGCTGGGACGGATTCCGGATAGCCGGATCGGACGAGAAATATGCCGACAAGATAGTGGAGGTGATGCCGGACGGCAACGTGGTGAAGCCCTGGGATTTCTCGGTGACCAAGAATGTGCTGGGACTGCTGATGAACTGTGCCCTGCTGCTCGCGCTCGTGTTGTGCGCCGCGCGCTGGTACCGCAGGCATGACTCCTGCGAGGAAGCGCCCAAGGGCTTTGCCGGCCTTATGGAAATGCTTGTCACAATGGTCGAGGATGATATCATAAAGCCTTGTGTCGGAAAGGACTACAGGCGGTATTCCCCCTACCTGCTGACAGCCTTCTTCTTCATTTTCCTGAGCAACCTCATGGGCATAATCCCGTTTTTCCCCGGGGGAGCCAATGTCACCGGCAATATAGCCGTGACTCTGGTGCTCGCAATGTGCACCTTCTTCGCCGTCAATATCTTCGGCAACAGGCACTATTGGAAAGACATATTCTGGCCCGAGGTGCCCACATGGCTCAAGCTGCCGGTGCCGCTGATGCCGGCCATAGAGCTGGTGGGGATATTCACCAAGCCTTTCAGCCTCATGGTCAGGCTTTTCGCCAACATTTTGGCGGGCCATTTCATGATACTCGGAGTCGTGGCGGTGATTTTCCTTACGGCGGAGATGGGAACCGCGCTGAACACCGGGCTGGGGATCGTGGCGCTGTGTCTGGGCGTGTTCATGGACATGCTCGAGCTGCTGGTCGCCTTCATTCAGGCCTATGTGTTCACAATGCTGTCGGCCGTATTCATAGGATTGTCCCGGCCGGAGCCGGAAACTGAATAAACAATTAAAAATTATAGAACTATGTTACTTACAATGTTACTTCAGGCAGTCGCCGCAAGCGCCGGATTCGGAAGACTCGGCGCCGCAATCGGCGCAGGTTTCGCCGCTTTTGCGGCCGGTTACGGTATCGGCCATATCGGTGCCGCCTCTCTTGAGGCCGGTGCCCGTCAGCCCGAAAAGGCCGACCATTTCCGCATGACAGCGATCATCGTGAGCGCCCTTATCGAGGGAGCCTGCCTGTTCGCAATAGTCGTCTGTCTTATCCTCAAGTAAGCGATGTCCCTCATTACACCGGACTTCGGCCTGATCGTGTGGATGACCTTGATTTTCGGGATCGTCTTCTTCATTCTGGCAAAATTCGGTTTTCCGGTCATAACCTCCTCGGTGGAGAAGCGTGCCGAGCGCATCGAGAAATCCCTGAATGACGCCAGGGAGGCCGAGATGCTGATCAAGAATCTTTCCGAGGAGCAGGACCGGCTCATCGAGAAGGCCCGCAAGGAGAGGAGCGACATGCTCAAGGCCGCGTCCGAAACCCGTGCGCAGCTGATTGAGGAGGCGCGCTCCGACGCCAAGGCCGAAGCCGACCGGCTCATCGCCCATGCGAGGACGGAGATCGCCGCCGAGAAGGAGGCCGCCATGCACGAGGTCAGGGACGAGGTGGCGAGGCTGTCCGTGCAGATAGCCGAAAAGATTGTGAGAAAGGAGCTTGAAGGGGATTCCGCCCAAAAACTGTACATCGACACGCTTCTCAAGGAGATTTCCTCCAGGCCCGGTAATGAAAGAACTGACAGCTAGGAACCATGAACACAGGAGTCATTGCGGCCAGATATGCGAGGACGCTTTTGAAATATGTCGGAGACAGCCCCGCCGGCGAGGCGGTGTGCTCGGAGGCGGAGGCCATTGAAACGGCGCTGTCCCGGGTGGACGGCTTCAGAACCGCGGTGGAGAACCGTGTCGCCGTGACTCCCGCCGAGAAGGTTTCCCTTATGCGTGCCGCGGCCGGCGGAAAACTGGAACCGGAGATGGAGTCTTTTCTCGGACTGGTCATAAAGAACGGCAGAGAGAAGCTCCTGAAACTGATTCTGCACGATTTCCGCATGACTTTTCTCCGCTCCCGCAAGATTCTCGCCGCTTCGCTTGTGACCGTGAACGGGAATTCCTCCCTTGAGGAAGCCCTGAAGAAAATAGTCCGCGCGAAAAGCGGATATGATGTCAGAGTGGAGTCCAGAACGGATCCGGAGATCATCGGCGGGTTCGTTTTCACCGTGGATGACTACAGGATAGACGCGAGCGTGGCCGGCCAGCTGGAATCGGTGCGCCGCGCTCTGGAGGCCGAATGAGGCCTTCCGATAAAAAGGTAAATTAATTATGGCGCAAAACAACATAAAGGCGAGCGAGATATCCGACGTGCTTCTTGACGAGCTCAAGTCGGTGGATGTCTCCGCCAGATTCGAGGAGGTCGGAACCGTGCTCGAAGTGAGCGACGGCGTGGCCCGCATCTATGGTCTTGCCAATGCCGAAGCCGGCGAACTTCTTGAGTTCGCGGGCGGAGTGATGGGCGTGACCATGAACCTGGAGGAGGATAATGTGGGAGCCGTTCTGCTCGGTCCCACCGACCTTGTGAAAGAAGGAATGGACGTGAAGAGGACCGGCCGCATCGCGTCCATAGACGTGAGCGAAGGCATGCTCGGAAGAGTCGTGGACCCTCTGGGCAATCCGCTTGACGGCATGGGAAAGATCGGAGGCGAGAAGACCCGCATGCCTCTTGAAAGAAAGGCTCCGGGGGTCATCTACCGTCAGCCGGTCAACGAACCTCTGCAGACGGGCATAAAGGCCATAGACGCCATGATTCCCATAGGACGCGGTCAGCGTGAACTGATTATAGGTGACCGGCAGACCGGAAAGACGGCCATAGCCATAGACACCATTCTGAACCAGCGGAGCGAATTCCTGAAAGGAAATCCGGTCTACTGCATTTATGTGGCTGTGGGGCAGAAGGGTTCCACTGTCGCCAATATAGTGCAGACCCTGCGTTCCGGTGGTGCCATGGACTATACCGTGGTGGTGTCCGCGACTGCCGCTGATCCCGCCGCGCTCCAGTATTATGCTCCTTTTGCGGGAGCTGCCATAGGCGAGTATTTCAGGGATACCGGCCGCCATGCGCTGGTGGTCTATGACGATCTCTCCAAGCAGGCGGTCGCCTACCGCGAGGTTTCTCTGATTCTGCGCCGTCCTTCCGGCCGCGAGGCCTATCCGGGCGACGTGTTCTACCTGCATTCCAGGCTGCTGGAGCGCGCCGCCAAGATCATCGGGCAGCAGGAAGTCGCCGAAAAGATGAACGACCTGCCGGAATCGCTCCGCGGCAAGGTGAAGGCCGGCGGATCTCTCACGGCCCTGCCGATTATCGAGACTCAGGCCGGAGACGTTTCGGCATATATCCCCACCAACGTGATTTCCATTACCGACGGGCAGATCTATCTGGAATCCAATCTGTTCAATCAGGGATTCCGTCCCGCCATCAATGTGGGGATATCGGTGTCCCGAGTGGGCGGAAGCGCCCAGGTCAAGAGCATGAAGAAGGTGGCCGGAACGCTGAAGATCGACCAGGCGCAGTATGGCGAACTGGAGTCCTTCTCCAAGTTCTCCTCCGATATGGACAAGGTCACAGCGATGTCTATAGACAAAGGCCGCAAGAACAAGGAACTGCTGATCCAGCCCCAGTATAGCCCCATGCCCGTGGGCGAGCAGGTGGCTATCCTCTACTGCGGCACACATGCGCTGATGAGGAATATCGCTGTGAATGACGTGCGCGCCTTCCAGAAAGAATTTCTCGAGAGGATGAGAACCGCCCATCAGGACGTGATCGACGCTCTGGCCGTGGGTAAATATGATGAGAGCATCCAAAAGACGATAGAGGAGACCGCTTCCGAGGTTTCGTCGCTGTTCGTGAAAGCTGAATAATGGCATCGCTTAAGGAAATAAAGAACCGGATCGGCTCGGTGAAGAGCACTCTGAAGATCACATCCGCGATAAAGATGGTGGCTTCGGTCAAGTTGCACCATGCCCAGGCGGCCATCGGAAATCTTCTTCCCTATGAGAAGGAGCTCACTGGGATTCTCGGTCACCTGTCGGATAGTGCCATGGAGCCCGGACCCTATGAGCAGAGCCGCCCCGTGAAAAGCGTGGCAGTTCTGGCCTGCGCCTCCAACTCTTCCCTGTGCGGCGCCTACAACTCCAATGTGATTAGGCGGGTGAAGTCCGTTCTTGACGAATACGGCAGGGTCGGAGTCCCCGTGACCGTCTATAGCGTCGGCAAGAAGATGTCCGAGGCCATGCGCAAAATCGGGTTCGTATCGCCGGAAGATCTTTCAGGCCTCGCGGCCAAGCCGGATTATGCCGGGGCCGCCGCCCTCGCCGGGAGGCTCATGGAGGCTTTCCTTTCGAAAAAATATGACAGGGTGGAGCTGGTCTATACCCATTACCGCTCCACTTCCTCACATGTCGTAAGGCGGGAGACCTATCTTCCTTTTTCGCTTGAAGAGGAAAAGTCCATGTCCGCCGATCCGTCCGCCGCGGAAAGCTCCGCCGCAGATGACTTCATACTTGAGCCCGGCAGGACGGAGCTTTTTGAGAAGCTTCTGCCGATGGTCATGTGCCTGAAGATCTACACCATGCTGCTTGACGCCTCCGAGTCTGAGCATGCGGCCAGGACCATGGCCATGCAGACCGCCACCGACAATGGAAACGACCTTCTGCAGGATCTCACGCTGGAATACAACAAGGGGCGGCAGCAGAAAATTACAAACGAGATTCTCGACATAGTCGGCGGATCCGTTTCATAGGCCATGGAATTCGACACCGGAATAAAACTCAAGGAGGTGCGGACAGCCTTTGTCCCCTCCGGCGAGGACTCTGAGTCCTTTATGCGCCACGTATGGGAGGTCTCGGGCGGATGTTCTTCGTCCGTTGCCGACACCGGAGGCGAGGTGTGGGCGGATTATTCGGACTTTTTCCGTACCCGCCATCTGGTGATTGACGCTTCCCCAGCCGACGGAGGCTACAAAGTCCGCTTCAGGGCCGGCGCCCGTCCCGGAATGGCCGGAGACGTGGTGGTGATGGCCGCCGTTCTGCTCATGTTCTGGCTTATGGGAAAGGCCGTGGCGTCCGGGTTCTCCTTTATTGTGACGTCGGGGGCGATCGTGGCCGCGGTCGTGGCAGTTGCCGCGCTTGCTTACTGTGGCAAGCATTTTGGAGCGGAAGAGGCCGGTGAAATTCTGGAGAAATTATGAAAAGACTTATTCTTTCGATTCTTTCCCTGACTGCGGCCGCGTGCCTTCTTCCGGCGCAGAACCTGGTCAAATACAACTATATGAAAAACGGCAGGGTTTACACCGGCTCCGAGCGTGTCAGGGTTACCAACGGTAACTCCAAGGACACCCCGGTCACGGTGAAGCTTTCCCGCGTGCTGTTCGAGGACGGCCAGCCGGTATATCTGCTCAGGCTGGACTTTGAAGAGTCCACGGCATGGAAGATGCCCAAGAACGCGCCGTTGAACATAACCGTCGGCGACGGGGGCACGGTGGTGCTGAAGAATGATTCGGACTCCCCCAATCTGGTGGCCCCCAAGGGGATACGCAACTCCGCCGGAAACACTGTATATCTCAACTGCGGAGAATATTATCTGGATGCCTCCGACATGAGGAAACTTGCCGGAGGCATTTCCGCCATCAATGCCACCAAGCGCTGGTCCGCCGACGGGTATATAAAAATCCAGTATAAGAACAATGAGCTGGGCACAGCCATAAGCGAGCTGTTCGACGCCGTGAACACCGCGCGCAAGCCTTCTTCGGAGCTTGGCTCCAATCTCAAGTCCCTGCAGGATCAGAGCGGCAGCCGTCTGGCCGAGACGGTCCAGGTGAAAGTGGCTTCGGGCCTGTCGGTCGCGCTGGTCTATCTCTACTATGCCGCCAGCAACACCGAAAGCATAGACCTGAATCTCTATCTCGACGGCAGGACGGTTTCCTTCACCTCTCCTGTGACCATAGTCACTAAAAAGGGAGAGACCGTCAGCCTCAAACAGGAGAAGGATCTGGCCGCCGGCAGGGTGATCTGCTATCCGACCCTGGATCAGCTCAAGGCCATGGCCGCCGGCGTTGCGCGCATGACGGTCCAGACCACCGGCGGGGAACTGGTGTTCACTTTTCCTGCCGACGAGTTCGGGAAGGCGGTGGACAAGCTCTACAATTCACTTGAGACAGTGGCTATTCTTTGATTTCATTGTACATAAAGACAAATTATTATTATGGAAAATGACAATGTGAAAAACTGCGCCGGGCACCGCCATTGCGGTCTGCTTCCGGCCCTGTGTGTGATGATAGGACTGGTTTTCATCGGTCTAATGCTTCCGCGTGCCTTCCGGGTGCTGCGTTCCTTTGACAGGACGGTGACCGTGAGGGGAGTGTCGGAGAGGGAAGTCCCTGCCGACAAGGTCATCTGGCCCATAGCTTACAGGGCGGTGGGCAACGACCTCGCAAGTCTTAACAGCGAGATAGAGTCCAAGAATGCCGTGGTTCTGTCTTTCCTGAAAAACGGCGGCATTTCCGACGGAGACATCTCCCTGGCCGCCCCTTCCATTTCTGACGCCTATGCCCAGGAGTATTCCGCTCCCGACCGTAAATACAGGTATGTGGCCACCTGCGTGGTGACCGTGGCCACCGGAGAAGTGGACAAAGTGCTCGCCCTGATGAACAAGCAGACCTATCTTCTTGACAGAGGGGTGGTTCTGGTTTCGGATTCATGGTCTTACAAGGCCGAATTCACGTTCGAGGGTCTGAATGACATCAAGCCCGAGATGATCGAGGAGGCTACCGAGAACGCCCGTCTTTCCGGCGACAAGTTCGCCAAGGACAGTCATAGCCGTCTGGGCAAGATCCGCACCGCCAATCAGGGTGTGTTCAGCATCACCGACAGAGACTCCACGACGCCTCAGATCAAGAATGTCCGTGTGGTCACGACCATAGTCTACAATCTTTCCAGATAAGGCTCCGATATTGTCTTTATCGGATATAATGCATAACTTTGAGAGACGTTCGCGCCTACCACACGCGGGCGTCTCTCAGTTGTATATGCAGAATAAACATTTTTTAGCTATTGCGCTTTCCGTCTTCGCCCTGACGGGCAGCGTTGCGGTTTCTCATGCCCAGGGAACCATGGAGGATTATGTCAGAGCCTATACGCTTCAGAACAGGTTCTCACGCGCCAAGGTCTATCATTGGGCCCAGTTTGTCCAATGGAAAGACAGTTCCAGCGTTCTCTATTATCAGGTCAATACCGCCGACGGTCCCCTCTATGTGAGCTATGACGCCGCCAAAAAGGCCAGAAAGACCTATGCCGACGAAGCATCGATGAACAAGGCCCTTGGCCTTGAAGCCCGTAGGCCCGGCTTTCCCGGAATGAGACCCGGCGCGGGCGGCAAGTTCGAGCCCGCCGAAAAGCATTGGATGGTGGTGGACGAAGAGACCGACCAGTTCCCGGTGCTTTCCCCCGACGGCAAGACCGAAGCATACATAGACGGCCAGAACCTCACCATACATGAAGTGGGCACACCTTATTCCCAGGCCCGCGCTCTCTCCACCGACGGCACTCTCGGATGCTATTATTCCAACCAGATTCTCTGGTCGCCCGACGGCAACTACATATTCGTATGCAAGAGGCGTCCCGTGCCCAAGCGTTATGTCTATTATGTGGAATCTTCCCCCGAAGGGCAGGTGCAGCCCGTTCTGCACAAGCAGGAATATGCCAAGCCCGGCGATGAGCTTCCCCAGCACTATCCCGTGATTTTCAACGTGAAGACCGGCGAGAAGGTGGAGGCCGACAGGGCCGCTCTGGACAACCAGTACGAGCTCGGGTTCTATCAGTGGACTCCGGACAGCAGGGAGGTCACCTTCGAATACAACAAGCGCGGCCACCAGCTCTATCAGCTTCTTGCGATGGACGCGGCCACCGGCGCCCTGCGCACCGTGGTCGAGGAAACAGCTGATACCTATGTGAATTGGACCCGCATCTGGCGCCAGTTCATCTCCGATGGCAAGGAACTGCTCTGGACCAGCGAGAGGGATAACTGGAACCATCTCTATCTTGTGGATGTCGCAAAGGGCGCTTCCGCCGAGCCCAAACTCATAACCAAGGGCGACTGGTGCCTGAGGGAAATCGTGGATGTGGACGAAAAGGCCCGTCGCGTCACCTTCACCGCTTCCGGCATGAATCCGGACGAGGATCCGTATTTCATCCATTACTACAGCATAGGCCTTGACGGCAGGAATCTCGTGTCCCTCACCCCCGCCGAGGGGAATCACAGGGCAACCTTCAGCCCCGACGGGAAGTGGATCGTGGATTCTTATTCGATGGTGGACAAGGCTCCGGTGACCGAACTGCGCAGAGTCAGCGACGGCAAGCTCGTGGAGACTCTCGAAACCGCCGACCTCTCGGCTCTCGAGGCTGAGGGATGGAGGGCTCCGGAAAGGTTCACGGCTCCCGGCCGAGACGGCAAGACCCTGATGTACGGCAACATAGTCCGTCCTTCCAACTTCGATCCTTCGAAGAAATATCCTGTCATCGAATATATCTATTCCGGCCCCGGCGACGCCTACACGAGAAAAGACTTCACTCCGTTTGACTATTCCATGTCCAGTCTCGCCGAACTCGGCTTCATAGTCGTCCAGCTCGACGGCATGGGCACTTCATGGAGAGGCAAGAAGTTCGAGGAGATCTGCTACAAGAATCTCAAGGACTCCGGCTTCCTGGACAGGAAGGCGTGGATCAGGGCCGCCGCCGAAAAGTATCCCTACATGGATGCCGACAATGTGGGCGTGTTCGGATGCTCTGCCGGAGGACAGGAGGCTGCCGCCGCCGTGATTTTCCACGGTGATTTCTACAAGGCCGCCTATGCCGCCTGCGGATGTCATGACAACCGTATGGACAAGATCTGGTGGAACGAGCAGTGGATGGGCTGGCCGCTTGACAAGTCCTACGAGGAGTGCAGCAACGTGGCCAACGCATGGAGGCTCGAGAGGCCGCTCATGCTCGTCGTCGGCGAGCTTGACGACAATGTGGATCCTTCCAGCACCTTCCAGGTGGTGAACGCCCTTGAGAAGGCCGGCAAGGACTTCGAGCTGCTGGTGATCACCGGCGCCCATCACACCATGGGTGAGGAGTTCGGCGACCACAAGCGCTATGACTTCTTCGTGCGCAACCTGCTCGGAGTCAACCCTCCGAAGTGGGGCGAACTTGACAAGGCATTGAAAAACAACTAACCTACCGAATAATGAACAAGAAATTCTTTGCTGCGGCCGCCCTGGCCGCTCTGATGCTTCCGGCCGTCGGCGCCATCGCCCAGCCGAAGCTGACGATTGAGGATATCTATGTCAAGGGCACGTTCCGCTCCCGCTGGGCGTCCACCCCTGACTGGATGGAGGACGGCGAGTCCTATTCCACCTTCACCTCCGAAGGCCTGATAAAGAACAGCATCAAGACCGGAGAAAAGAAGGTGCTCGTCCCCATGTCCGCATTTGTCCCCGAGGGACAGACGGAGCCCATCTCCGCAGACGGGCTCGAGTGGTCGGCCGACAAGTCCAAGCTCGTCGTGTACACCAATTCCTCGCGCGTGTGGAGAATGAACACACGCGGCGACTACTGGATCATCGATGTCGCCTCCGGCAAGATCAAGCAGCTTGGCGTGGGCCTGGAACCTTCCCGCATGATGTTCGGAAAGCTTTCTCAGGACGGAACCAAGTTCGCATATGTCTATTATAACAACCTGTATGTGGAGAATGTCGCCGACGGCACCCGCAAGCAGCTCACCTTCGACGGCTGCGACCACATAGTGAACGGCACCTTCGACTGGGTCTATGAAGAGGAACTTGACGACCGCGACGGCTTCCGCTGGAATCCGGACGGAACCAAGATCGCCTACTGGCAGGCCGACACCGAGGGCACCGGCACGTTCTACATGATCAACAATGTGGATTCAGTTTATTCCGTTCCCATTCCGCTTCCTTATCCGAAGGCCGGAACGACCAACTCCGCCGTGAAGGTGGGGGTCGTGGACGTGAATACGGCCAAGTCCGAGTGGTTCCCCGTGCCCGGAGATCCCAGGCAGAACTACATCGCCAGAATGGATTTCGTCCCCGGCACCGACGAGGTGATGATCCAGCAGCTCAACCGTCTCCAGAACACCAACAATGTCTACTACGGCAATGTCAAGACCATGGAACTCAAGAAGTTCTATGAGGACCATGACGACGCCTTCCTCAATATCCACGACAATATCGAATGGCTTGACGGAAACAAGTATTTCACATGGACCAGCGAAAAAGACGGCTGGAGGCATCTCTACAGGGTGAGCCGCGACGGCACCCAGGAGACTCTCATCACCAAGGGCCCCTTTGATGTCATCAGCATCTGCTGCATAGACCCCAAGGGCGGATATGTCTATTATCTTGCTTCTCCCGACAGCGCCGTGGAGCAGTATCTCTACAGGAGCAAACTGAACGGGAAGGGCGCCGACGAGAGGGTTACTCCCCAGGGCTTCAAGGGCACCCACAGCTATGACATCGCTCCCGGTGCCAAGTATGCCTCCTACAGGCGCAGCAACAGCGCCACCCCCACCATAACCGAGGTGATCACTCTTCCGGATCACAAGACGCTGATGGTGCTGGAAGACAATTCCGAACTCAAGAAACTCTATGAGTCCTATGGTTTCAACACCAGGGAATATTTCCAGGTGAACATCGGCCCCGCCGTGCTTGACGGCTGGATGATCAAGCCCAGAAATTTCGACGCTTCCAAAAAATATCCCGTCATTTTCAATATCTATGGCGAGCCCGCCTCCTCCACCGTGCAGAACAGCTGGAGCGGTGACCTTTGGAATCAGCTTCTGGCCGAGAACGGCTATATCGTGATGAGCATAGATCCCCGCGGAACCAACAACCCCAAGGGCCGCGAATGGAGAAAATCCATCTATGGCAAGGTGGGGATCGTAGCCATGCAGGACCATGCCACGGCTGTCAAGATGGCCGAGGAGATGTTCCCTTTCATGGATCCCGAGCGGATCGGCGTCTGGGGATGGAGCGGCGGCGGCAGCTCTACCGCCCATCTGATGTTCAAATATCCCGACGTCTATGCCGTGGGCATCGCGGTGGCCGGAGTGTATTCCCAATATCTCTATGATTCGATCTATCAGGAGCGTTACATGGGACTTCCTTCCACTAACCCCGAGGGCTATTATGAGGGTTCCCCGATCAACCACGCCGCAGGACTTAAGGGCGACCTGATGCTCATCCACGGCACAGGTGACGACAACGTGCACTATCAGAGCTGCGAGATGCTCATCAACGAGCTCGTCAAGCAGGGCAAGATGTTCTCCATGATGTCCTACCCTATGAGAAGTCACGGCATCTCCGAGTATCCCGGCACGACGCTGCACCTCTACAAGACCATGCTCAAGTACTGGCTGGAGCACCTTCCCGCCGGCGCGAGGTAGTCTTTCTGACTGCAACTTAAAAGGGGGTTGGCCAAAATTTTTGGCAAACCCCCTTCGGTTTAGCGGGCGGTATGCCGCCGCGGAATTATTTTGCGATCCTGCGGAGGAAGCACTCGATGGTGTTCTCCATGAGGCAGGTGATGGTCATGGGGCCGACACCGCCGGGGACGGGGGTGATGACCGAAGCCTTGGGCTCGATGGCCGCGAAGTCCACATCGCCGCACAGCTTGCCGGTCTCGGGGATCCTGTTCACTCCCACGTCGATCACCACGGCGCCGGGGGCCACCATGTCTTCTGTCACGAACTTGGCCTTTCCGATAGCCACGACCAGAATTTCGGCCTGACGGGTGATCTCTCCGATGTTTTTGGTTCTGGAGTGGCAGATCGTCACGGTGGCGTTCCTGTCCAGCAGGAGCTTGGCCACAGGGAGACCCACTATCTGGCTGCGGCCTATGACCACGGCCTTCTTGCCGGCAATCTCCACGCCGGCCTCGTCCAGCATTCTGATGATGCCTTTGGGGGTGCAGGCGACGGTGCAGGGCTGCTTCATCCAGAGAGCGGCCACATTGAGCGGATGGAATCCGTCCACGTCTTTGGACTTGTCGATGGCGGAGATTATCCTGTCCTCGTTGATGTGCTTGGGAAGGGGAAGCTGCACCAGAATTCCGTCCACTCCGTCGTCGGCGTTAAGCCGTGCGATGAGGTCCAGAAGTTCCTGCTCGCTGATGGTGTCCGGACGGAGGATCGTAGTGTTCTTTATGCCCACCACCTCCGATGCCTTCGCCTTGCCCTTCACATAGGACTGGCTGGCCGGATCCTCGCCCACGAGAATCACGACAAGATGGGGCACCCTGCCGTATTTCTCCGGAAATCCGGCGACTTTTTCCGCCATTTCGGCCTTCATTTTGGCCGAAAGCTCTTTTCCGCTGATAATCATTCTGTATAAGGTTTAGAAACTGTTTCCCGCTGTTGAATTTAGCGCCTGTAAAGATAGCTCAAAATTATGTATCTTCGCATGACATATAGACAGAAGACATGAGAGAAGTATTCCTTACAAATACGATGAGCCGTAAAAAAGAGCTCTTCAAACCCATACACCCCGGCCATGTGGGAATGTATGTCTGCGGACCCACCGTCTATGGTGACGCGCATCTCGGACATGCCAGACCGGGTGTGACCTATGACCTGTTGCAAAGGCTTTTCCGCCATCTCGGCTATAAGGTCCGTTATGTGAGGAATATAACCGATGTGGGGCATCTTGAGCACGACGCCGACGAAGGCGAGGACAAGATAGCCAAGAAGGCCAGACTCGAACAGCTTGAGCCCATGGAGGTGGTCCAGACCTGCACCTTCCGCTACCATGAGGCCATGCGCATGCTAAATGTGGCTCCGCCCTCTATCGAGCCCCGTGCGTCCGGACACATCATCGAGCAGATCGAGACCGTGAAGCAGATTATCGAGGCCGGCTATGCCTATGAGAACAACGGCAGCGTCTATTTCGATGTCGAAAAATATAACCGGGACCATCATTACGGGATCCTCTCAGGGCGCAGCCTGGACGAGACTCTGGAAGGGACCCGTAGCCTGAGCGGCCAGAGCGACAAGAAGCATCCGTATGACTTCGCCCTCTGGAAAAGGGCCGAGCCTCAGCACATAATGAGATGGCCGTCGCCGTGGGGCGAGGGCTTCCCGGGCTGGCATCTGGAGTGCTCCGTCATGGGAGAGAAATATCTCGGAAAGGAGTTTGACATCCACGGAGGAGGGATGGATCTGATGTTCCCGCACCACGAGTGTGAAATCGCCCAGAACGTGGCGTCCAGGGGCACTCAGGGCGTGCACTATTGGGTCCACAACAACATGGTCACCATAGACGGACAGAAGATGGGCAAGTCACTGGGCAACTTCATCACCCTGCCCGAACTGTTCGCGGGCAGACATCCCAAGCTGGAGCGGGCCTATTCCCCGATGACCGTCCGTTTCTTCATTCTTCAGGCGCACTACCGCAGCACTCTGGACTTCTCCAACGCCGCGCTGCAGGCCGCCGAAAAGGGGCTGAAGAAGATTTTGCAGGCCGCCGAGGACCTCAGGTCCATGACAAAGGCCGCCGGCGTCACCGACTTCGCCAAGGGAACGGAGGGCAATCCGGCTCCCGCAATGCTCTATGGCGAGTTCATCGCCGACACCGCTCCCGACAAGGCTCCCGCCGGAGTGTCGGAAAAGGTCGCCTCGATATACGAGGGCGTCTATGATGCTCTGTGCGACGACCTGAACACCCCCATAGCCTTGTCATGGTTCTTCGAGGCCGTAAAGATGATAAACACCGCTAAGGAAGGCGGCGAAAAGCTTTCCGCCGCTGATCTTGAGGCCCTTGTCCGGCTTTTCGATGACATCGTATACGGCGTCATGGCTCTCAGGGACGAAAATTCGGCCGAAGGAAGCGGCGAGGGCAAGAAAGTGATAGGCGGACTCATGGATATGGTCCTCGAGGACCGCGCACGCGCGAAGGCCGAAAAGGACTGGACCCGCAGCGATGCCATAAGAGACCATCTCAAGGCTCTGGGCATCACCGTCAAAGACACCAAGAACGGTCCCGAGTGGACTCTCGAATAGGCATATGAAACTGATATCCTGGAATGTCAACGGCCTCAGAGCCTGTTGCGGCAAAGGCTTTGAAGATTCTTTCAGGGCTCTGGACGCTGATGTGTTCTGCCTTCAGGAGACCAAGATGCAGGCCGGTCAGCTGGATCTGGAATTTGACGGCTATGAATCCTATTGGAATTATGCCGAGAAAAAAGGCTACTCCGGCACGGCCGTCTACACGCGGAAGCATCCTCTTTCGGTGACCTGCGGCATTGGCGTGGACGAGCATGACCATGAGGGCAGGGTGATTACAGTCGAGTTCGAGGACTTCTTTCTGGTATGCGTCTATGTTCCCAATTCTCAGGACGGATTGCGCAGGCTGGACTACAGGATGCGTTGGGAGGACGATTTCAGAAACTATCTGGCGGGGCTCCGCGACAGAAAGGAAGTGGTGGTGTGCGGGGACATGAATGTGGCTCATGAGGAGATCGATCTGAAGAATCCGGCCACAAACCGCATGAACGCCGGCTTCACGGATCAGGAACGCGGCAAGATGACGGAGCTTCTGGGCTCCGGGTTCATTGACAGCTGGCGCAGTCAACACCCCGGGGAGGTGAAATACTCGTGGTGGTCCTACCGCATGCGCGCAAGGGAGCGGAACGCCGGGTGGCGCATAGATTATTTCCTTGTGGGCGAAGGCCTTGCGGGCCGCATATCCAGGACAGAAATCCATAACGAGATCTTCGGTTCCGACCATTGCCCCGTCGAGCTCCTGCTTAAATAGCTCTCGCCGCCATTGGCGTGTCCGCCTGTCTGCGGGGGGTTAAGAATCACAGAGGGGGTTGAACAAATTTTGTTCAACCCCCTCTGTGATTCCGTAGGGATTCGAACCCTAGACCCACAGATTAGAAATCTGTTGCTCTATCCAGCTGAGCTACGGAACCGGTTTGCAGTTTGCAAAGGTAGTAAAAATTCCTGAGTAAAAGAAAAATCAGGGTGCGGAAACATTATTCCGGCCGCTTATTCTTTGGAAGGCGCACCGCCGAGATACTCCAGAATTCCGACAAGAGCCACGCCCAGGAGGGCGAAAATCATGGCGCCGGTCACATGGAGGTCGGTGATCAGAGGCTCAAGCTGCTGTCCGCTCTGCGCGATTGTGTCAAGCGCAAGCTGTACTCCAGCCTTGTCGCCGCCCTGTTTGAGGAGCTGCGAGCCGACTATCGCCGAAGCGTCGTTCCAGGGCCACACTTTCACCAGCGAACCCAGCACGAATCCCACGAGCACCAGCATTGTGGGCCGTTCAAATCTGGCCAGCAGCCAGTGCAGAAACTTCGAGAAGGCCAGTATTCCGATCACGCATCCGGCTGCGAACACCACCAGCACGGGGATGTTCATCTCGCTGACCGCCTCCATTATATAGGCATATTTCCCGAGAATCAGCAGAATGAAGCTTCCGGAGATGCCCGGCAGAATCATGGTGCATATGGCTATGGCTCCGCAGACGAATATGAACCAGAGGTCGTCGGTGGTGGTGGTAGGCGAAAGCGTGCAGATCACCACGCCCAGAATGATGCCCAGCACGCTCCATGCGACATCTGACCATTTCCAGTTCCTGAGCTTGGCAAGCATTACCACGGCGGAAGCCGCGATCATTCCGAAAAAGAATGCCCATGTTCTTATCGGATAATACGAAAGGCAGTGCTCCATGACCTTGGCCAGCGAGAATATGCTCAGCAGTACACCGGTCAGCAATACCGCCAGAAACCTTCCGTCCACGGCTTTCCAGAATTCTTTCCATTCGCCGCGCAGCAACATCTTCCATGTTCTGATCTCCATTATCCTGTTCAGGGCGTCGATCAGCCTGCCGAAAATGCCGGTGATCAGGGCTATGGTGCCTCCGGAGACTCCTGGAATCACATTGGCGGCCCCCATCGCATAACCCTTGAGGGCGACGATCACGTCTTTTCCAAATTTGCTCATTTTATTCTATTGTCTTGATTATTGTTCTGATGTGCTCGAAAATTTCATCCTCCGGGCTAACCCTCTCCGGGCTGTCGGCAGCGACCATGTCAAAGACATCGCCGGGAAGCTGCTTTCTCCCCACTTTGAAGCGGGCCCGGCAACATGCGGCCATGAAATGGATGGGGAAGCCGGTGCCGTTTATAAGCGAAATAAACAGGTCCGGAGCGCACTCCGCAAGCAGCTTCATCTTCTCCGACGAAGGCATCCCGAACCAGTTCAGGTCCTTGGTCAGCACGGTGTTGGGGACGCTGGTCATGAGCCTGTCCTCGCTTCCGACCTTGCTGAAGTCGAAAAAGAAGATTTCCACTTTGATCCCGTTCTCCCTGCAGAATGCCTGGACGGCCTGCTTGCAGGCGTCAAAGGACGCGTCTTCCGCGTCGATCACGACGGCTGCCGTCTTGACCGCATGCAACGGAAGCATGGAGGTGGGCACCCCGCTGCGGTTTCTGCGGAGCGCCCTTTTCCTGAAAGAATTCTTTATGAAATCAATTATTCCCATCTACACCGTTGGCCGCCATGAGTTTACGGATTTCCTGCTTTGCGGCCTTCCAGCGGGGGATATCAATCTTCGTGCCTACGACTTCCACCACCTTGGCGGCGATTATCGACCCCACTTCTCCGCAGACCCTCAGCGGAAGGTCCAGAGAATGGGCGTAGAGAAATCCGGCGGCATAGGTGTCTCCCGCTCCGGTCGCGTCGATCGTTGCTGCCGGCCATGCCTCTATGTAATGGTACTCGTCGCCGGCCTGCACCATGGACCCGTCCTTGCCGACTTTCACCACGGCGATCCGGCAGTGCTTCGAAATCTCATTCAGAGCCTCGCGCGGCTCCAGCTTGGTGAAAGACCGGGCCTCGCTCTCGTTGGCGAAGACTATGTCCACATATCTGTCCACCAGATTGTGCAGAAAGGCGTTGTTTGACTCGACCACGTTGTAGGAGGCCATGTCCAGGCTTATTATGCAGCCCGCGTTCTTGGCCATCTGCACGGCGGTGCTTATGAGCTCCTGGCTCTGAACCAGATATCCCTCGATATGAAAATAGTCATATCCATCGAAATACTCCGGCTTCAGGTCAGCCGCGCTCATCTCCAGGGCCGAGCCCATATAGTCGGCGAAAGTCCTTTCCGCATTGGCGCCGGTGATGAAGACCATGCAGCGTCCGGACGATTTGGTACCGTAGAGCATGGTCGTCTTGATCCCATACTGCTCCAGCGTGCTTTTGAACAGGCTGCCCAGTTCGTCGTGCCCGAGCTTGCCGATATATCCTGAGGGCATTCCGAAGATGGAGGTGCAGGTGACGGTGTTGGCCGCCGATCCGCCGGGGACATACTTCACGCCCTTTTCCTTGAGGGCGGACCATATGCGGTCTCCGGTTTCCATGTCAACATGCTGCATGCTGCCTTTCGGAAGATGATATCTGTGCAGGAGGGTGTCGTCGGGAAGCACGGCCAAAATATCCGTGAGAGCGTTCCCTATGCCGAGAATTGACTTCATGGTTGAAAGACGGGGGCGCTTTCGCCGCCGTAAAGGCAAAGTTAAGCAAAATTTGCCTGAATTGCCTTTTTATGGGTATCTTTGCGGCCATGTCTTCGAAATTGCGGAACATATTGAAATACACCGCGTCCGTCCTTGTGGCGGTCGTGTTGCTGTACCTTTGTTTCCGCAATGTGAAATGGGCGGACTTCAGGGACGTGCTCCTTTCCTGCCGCTGGGGGTTCGTGGCTCTTTCCATGGCCTTCGGCGTGCTTTCTTTCTGGTTGCGCGGAGTGCGCTGGAAGCTGCTGATAAATCCCATAGACCCGTCGGTGTCGGCGGGCAGCTGCTTCAACGCCGTGAATATCAGCTATGTGGTCAATATGGTTCTTCCCAGGGTGGGAGAGCTGGTCCGTTGCGGCTACATTACCCGTAATTCCGCTCCCGGCAGGGGCGGCAGAAAGCTCGCTTCCTATGACAAGGTCCTCGGAACCGTGGTTCTGGACCGGGCATGGGATGTGATCTCAATGCTGGCCGTCCTTGTCGTCACGCTTGCTCTCACATGGGATAAATCGTGGGATTTCTATAGGGAAAATGTGGTGGACAAGGCCGCGGGCGGCGTGAATCTGTCATGGATACTGCTGCCTGTTCTGGCGGCCGTGATCATAGCTTTCGCCGCGGTCAGGCATTTCCGGGACAGGAGCGGGGTCTGCGCGAAGATATGCGGATTCATGACCGGAATCTGGCGCGGAGTGACCTCCAGTCTGCATATGAGGCATGGATGGCTGTTCGTGGCCGTTACGGTGGGCATATGGGCCTGCTATTGGATGATGTCCGTCACCGTCATATGGGCTCTTCAGGGCATGGATATAGGTGAAGGCACGGAGGCCCTGAGATCCATGGACATGCTGGACGCCCTGTTCCTCATGGTAGTCGGCGCCACCAGTTCCGTGGTTCCGGTCCCCGGAGGTTTCGGGGCCTATCATTATCTGCTGTCGCTGGCCGTTCTGGGCGTGTATGGAATACCCATGGCTACCGGCATAATCCTGGCCACTCTCTCGCATGAGTCTCAGGTCGTCGTGCAGCTTCTGTGCGGCGGAGTGAGCTATTTCGCAGAGGCTTTCAAAAAGAGAGAATAGTTTCAGCCCCTGTGTGGGGGTTATTCCGCAGTCCGGAAAAGGGCTGCGACGGCTTCGTCGGGGGTCATGGCCTCCTTGGCGTAGAATTCTCCGGAACGGGTTCTCCGCAGGGCGTCCAGATGGGCCCCGGAACCCAGCGCCTCGCCCAGATCCCTTGCAAGGGCGCGTATATAGGTCCCTTTCGAGCATACGATCCGGATTTCGGCATGGGGGAGGTGCAGGGCGCTGTTGTCGGTGACATTGATGCGCAGGTTTCGGGCATTTTCCGTCGTTTCGGCGCATCTGGCTTTTTCATTCTCCGGCTTGCCGTCGGGCCAGAATCCCAGCAGTTCGATTTCCCTGATGTTGATCCATTGGCGCGAAAGCTCTCCGGCGGCCGCGTGGTCAAAGGACTCTCCGCTGCGGACGGCGGCGCGGTAGGCCTTGCGGGCAAGTTCATAGGCCCTGACACCGTCCACGGACTTGGCCGAGAAAAGCGGGGCGACCTGCTCCTGCTCCCCCAGAAAAAAGGGGAGAATCTCTTCCAGAGACTTTCTGCTCACGCCGTCCACGGGGAATCTCGCGTCGATCTCCTTTTCCAGATCATATGACGGGGTCGTGGCGCCGAAACTTATGCCGGCCACGTATTCCTTGTCGTGCCTCTGCAGGTCATCGGCCAGCTTGGTCGCCTTGCCTATGCATACGAGCAGAACGCCCGTGGCCAGAGGGTCCAGAGTGCCGGCATGGCCGACCTTCAGATTCTTCTTGCGGAAATGTCGGCAGGCGTTCCACTTTATCTTGCGGACAGCGTCGGCGGAAGTCCACCTGTAGGGCTTGTCCAAAGGAAGGATGATACCCTCAGGATAATCCTCGATGTCATGAGAAAAGACTCCGGTCCCGCGAAGGGCCCGGAGAGGATCGAGGACGTGCACGGCGTTCTGCGCCAGCTCTTCTACCACTTTTCGATCTTGTCTATGCGTCTCTGGTGCCGGCCTCCCTCAAACTCGGTGTCAAGCCATGCCTTCAGGATGTTCTGAGCCATTCGATAGGACACGAACCTGGCAGGAAGGACGAGTATGTTGGCGTTGTTGTGCGCCTTGACGAGATGTCCCACTTCGGGATTCCATGCGAGACCTGCGCGTATGCCAGCGTGCTTGTTCAGAGCCAGAGACATGCCGTTGCCGGTGCCGCAGAGCGCGATTCCGCAGTCCACCTTGCCTCCGGTCACGGCGTTGGCCAGGGGGTGGGCCACATCGGGATAGTCCATGCTTTCTTCGGAATTCGTGCCGAAGTCCACCATCTCATAACCCTTTCTGTTCAGATATGCGATGAGCATTGTTTTGTACCGGAACCCGGCGTGGTCGCTGCATATGCCTATTTTCATGATCGTTGATATTATGCGTTGTTTCCAAGTCTGCGGACGGCGAAGTCCGCCCTCTTCCTGAATTCGTCCCTTCCGATGAAAGAGACGATGTCCGCTATGCCCAGTCCGCTGGCCGAACCGGTGAGGGTAAGCCTTAGACAGTTCATGACCTTGCCCATCGGCCATTCGCGTGACTTGATATATGTCTCGATTTCCTGCTCAAGGCTTTCTTTTTCGAAGGCTCCGCCATATTCTCCGCATATGTGCGAGACGGTCTCCGATGCCTGCGAAGGGATGTCGCCTTTCCAGAACTTGTCAACATCCTTGGCGAGGAAGGGAGCGGTGAGAGTGTCGTCGTAGACCTTGGCCCGGGGATCCGCCGGACGGTTATCCTGCTTCTGCTCCACAGCCGCGCCGGCTTTGACGCCAAAGGCCGCGAAATCTTCCGGAGCCACGAAGAGATATGAGGCGATGGTCCAGAAGTCCGTCACGAACGTGGCTCTTTCCTTGACCAGGGAGACAGTCCTCCGGACATAGTCCATGGGGAAGGAATGCTCCGCGAAATCGGCCTCGCCGCCTTCCTTCACTTTCACTCCATGGCTTTCGAGCACCGGAACAAACAGGTCGGCTAGATCGCCGTCGGACTTCATTCTGAGATATTCTTTGTTATACCACTTGGCCTTTTCGGGATTGAACTTGGCTCCGGCCTTCTGAACCTTGTCCAGCGAAAAAGCCTTGACAAGCTCGTCCAGCGTGAAAAGCTCCCTGTCGTCGCCGGGGTTCCATCCCAGCATGGCCAGCATGTTCACGAAGGCTTCGGGAAAGTAGCCGTCCTCGCGATAACCGTGCGATTTCTCGCCCTCGGAATTGATCCATTGCAGGGGAAATACCGGGAATCCGAGCTTGTCACCGTCCCTCTTGCTCAGTTTGCCGTTGCCCACGGGTTTGAGCAGCAGCGAGAGATGGGCGAAACGCGGCATTGTGTCCTCCCAGCCGAAGGCCTTGTAGAGAAGACAGTGCAGGGGGAGGGAAGGCAGCCATTCCTCTCCGCGGATGACCTCGGTGATCTCCATCAGATGGTCGTCCACTATGTTGGCCAGGTGATAGGTCGGCAGCTCATCGGCCCTTTTCCAGAGCACCTTGTCGTCCAGAGTGTCGGTGTTCACTTCTATATGTCCCCTTATCAGGTCGTCCATCTTCACCACAGTGTTCTCCGGCATCTTGAACCGGATGGTCCAGTCCGTGGTCTCCGCAAGCCTGCGCTCGGTTTCCTCCTTGCTGAGAGTAAGGGAGTTGCATAGGGATGTGCGGGATATGTGATTGTATATGAAAGTCTTTCCCTCCGCTTCGGCTTCGGCCCTTTTCTTCTCCAGGTCTTCCGAAGAGTCGAAGGCATAGTAGGCATGGCCGGAGGCTACCAGCTGGTCGGCATATTTCCGGTAGATTCCCTTGCGCTGCGACTGGCGATAGGGCGCATAGGGGTACTTTTCCGAAGGGGTCACGACCATCTTTCCGTTTTCGTCCACTCCTTCGTCGGGGGAAATCCCGCACCAGCGCAGGGATTCTATTATGTATTCCTCGGCTCCGGGGACAAAACGGCGTGAGTCGGTGTCCTCTATGCGCAGCACGAAGTCTCCTCCGTTCTGCTTGGCATATAGATAGTTATATAAGGCCGTTCTCACACCGCCCATGTGCAGCGGGCCGGTGGGGGAGGGCGCGAATCTTACTCTTGTCCTTCTTGTCATGATGTCTATTCCTCAGTTCTGTTTTTCCTCACAGCCCTTCTGATGGCGGCTGTCTCTTCCAGCTCCGACTTGCTCTGTCCCGATTCCAGAATGAGGACGGGCGCCTTGTCGAAGTGGAACTTGCGGTTGTTGTCGGAATTGTTGAATCCAATCTTGTTGATCTGTATGTTTTCCTCCGGCAGGACCACCTCTCCGTTCTCCACCGGCAGTGCATCCTTGTATTTGAAGTCCTTGGTGATGAGGATGAGCTTGCCCAGATCGGAGCCTGTGATGCCTATCAGGTTCATCTTGAAGCCTGTGGCCACCACCGTTATTCTGATCTTGTCGCCCCATTCCGGAGCGTTCTCATAGATGATGCCCCTCTTGAACTTGGCCACGTTTCCGGTGTAGGACGAGATCATGTCGCTGATCTTTCCCAGTTCTTCCATCGTGAGCCCCTTGTCGTTGTTGCCCACGGTTATGTTGATCAGCAGGTTCTTGCAGCTCTTGAGGTCGAAGTCGTTGAGCAGGGGCGACTCCATGGCCCCCTTCACCGCATCCTCGATCCTGTTCTTGCCTGAGCCGGTGCCGCAGCCCATCAGGGCCATGCCGCTGTTCTTCATCATGGTCTTGACATCCTCGAAATCCACATTGATGAATCCTGAGGTGGTGATGATCTCGATTATGCCGCGCACGGCTGTGGCCAGCACTTCGTCGGCTCTGGGGAAGGCGTTCTGAATGAGCTGGTTGCCGAAAAATGAGTAGAGCTTCTCATTGTTGATTATCAGCAGGCTGTCCACATTCTTCTCCAGCTCGTGGATGCCGTCGGCGGCCTTGGAAAGGAAGTCGTCCCCCTCGTTCTTGAAGGGGATGGTCACTACGGCCACCGTGAGTATGCCCTTCTCCTTGGCCATCCTGGCTATGACGGGGGAGGCGCCGGTCCCGGTGCCGCCGCCCATTCCGGCCGTGATGAACAGCATCTGGGTTCCCGTATTGAGAATCTTTTCGGTGATGATGTCCTGCGATTCGAGCGCGGCATTGCGGCCCTTGGTGGGGTTGGTGCCTGCGCCCAGCCCCTCTCCGAGCTGGATCTTGTTGGGGACGTTGCTCTTGAGCAGGGCCTGCGAATCGGTGTTGCAGACGATGAAGTTGCAGCCCTTTATCTTCTGGTTATACATGTAGGTCACGGCGTTGCATCCGCCTCCGCCCACGCCTATCACCTTTATTATGGAATTCTCGTTCTCCCAGTCGGATGCCACGAATTCAGGAGTGTCGTATTCTAGTCTGTCCATGGTTCGTCGTTCTTATGCTAGACCTCTTCCTTGCCGGCCTCGTTATATATGTCCTCCACCTTTTCCACTATGTGCTGCCACTGGACTCCCAGCAGACTGCCTTTGTGCTTTTCCTGTTTCTTTTCTTTGATGGGTTTCGGATTCTTTTTGCTCCACGGCCATCTGCCGCCGGATTTGACGCTCTTTTCCGCGGCGGGTTGCCCGAACAGGTCTCTGTCCTGCTCGTCCTCCTCCTGCGGCGCGGGATTCTCCGCGCCCTCTTCGTGATCCGCCCCTGCGTCGGCTCCGGGGATTTCGGCCGTATTCTCCGTGTAGGGAACCTCGGGATCTTCCGCCACGCTCTGCTCCGTCATGGAAACATCTTCACCGGACGGCGCCACGTCTTCCCTGGCGTCTATGCAGTTGAGTCTGGCGTCGGCTTTTGCGCTCAGTATCATGCCCAGCGAAGTCGCCGCGGTCGCCGAATTCGCCTCCGGACAGCCCGAAAGGGAAAACAGATGTCTGGGAAGGCCCACTCTCACGTCATAGCCTGAACATTCCTTGATGAAAGGAAGCAGGTTGGCCATTCTGGCTCCGCCTCCGGTCACCACTATTCCGCTGCGCAGGGCGTCGGCCAGACCGCTCTGCTGGATTTCATAGAGCAGGGCGTCCAGGATCTCCCTTTCGCGGCAGGTTATGATTTCGGACATGTAGCTCACCGGAATCTGCTTGGGACCGGTCATGCTCTCCTCGCCCTCGATCTGGAGGATCTTTTCCGACAGGTTCTGCAGTCTTTCAGGCATGCAGGCGCCATAGGCCAGCTTGATGTTCTCGGCCAGTTCCTCCGAAATGGTGCATTCGTTCTTGATGTCGTCGGTTATGGTCTTGCCGCCGAATGGGATGCTGGCATAGTGGCGTAGTATCTTTCCCTTGTATATGGTCACGGACGCGGCTCCGCCTCCGAAGTCGATGAGCGCGACGCCGGACTCCTTCTCGTCCTCGGTGAGCACGGCCTTGGCCAGAGCGTCGGGGGTGAAAATCTTCTTGGCCACCGCCACTTCCAGATTGTTGAACACCTTGTCTATGGCCTTCGTCGGACTCTTCTTTCCTATGAAGAGTTTGAAGTTGCCGGTGAATTCGCGGCTGACCATGCCTACGATCTCGTTTTCCACGATCTGGAAATTGTCATCGCAGTCGAAAGACTGGGCGACGGCCCCGTAGAGGGTCTCCTTCTCCCGGTCTATGTTGGGATAGTCGTCCTGGGCTATGGCCTTGAGCTCCTCGACCTCGGTCTCGCTGATGCATTCGTCAGGGACCGACCTCGTGGCCGTGGCGCTGTTGTTCTCCTGCCTCACATCGCAGCGGGGCAGGCCCACAACGACCTGCAGGATCTTGATGTTCAACTCGTTCTCCGCCTCGGAGATTACCTTTTTAAGCGGTTCCGCGGCCTTTTTCGGATTGAATACGGCACTGTTGCGGATGCCGTCCGAAGCCGTTTCCCCATAGTATTGGATCTGAATGTCGTCGCCGTTTATCCTCGCGACCGTGAGCCTCGTCTGCGACGAGCCCAGGTCCACTGCGACTATGTATCTCTCCTCCATATCCATATCGTGTTTCTTTTATTTTTCCCTGCAGACAATCTGTCCGTCAAATTTAACATTTACCGAGGAATAATATCCCTCTCCCTTGGTGGGGACGATATATCTGTAATAGTCCTCCATCCTCGCGAACTTGTTCTTGAAGTCCTCCGGAAGACCGAACAGAAAACGCTCCTTCCCCGTCACCGGGTAAAGGACCAGTTCTCCGCGCGGGTCCACCTTTATCTCCCTTATGGCCCGGCGCCACTCCCTGTTTCCCTGAAGGAACTGAGACATCTGCAGCATTGCGTTCAGCCATGTCTTCTCCTTCGGAGCCTCCGGCCTGCCCCTGAATCCGCCATGGATGTCGAGAGGAATGTCTCCGTCCACGACCGGCACGGCCGCCGCGGCATCCTTCGTTCTGGGGAAAAGGTAGCCTTCACCGTCGGCATACCATGCGTCCGTTCCGCGTTTGAGCAGCAGGACGGGCTTCCTCTGCGACACACGGACATGGACGGTCCCGTCTCCGGTGGTCCAGGCCTGCGCCCCCCGTATCGCGCTTCTGCCGTTCAGCAGCCTTTCGATTCCGGCAAGGTCCACGCTGTCAAGCTTCTTTCCCATGATCGGAGCGTAACCCTCCGCGAGCATGTGTCTGACGTCGTCCGCCGTCACGAACCCGAGCCGTGCGCTGTCAGCCACCTCGATCTCCACCTTCGTGCATGAGGCCAGCGAGCGGCGCGCCGCGCTTTCCCTGCACAGAGTGAACGTGAGGAGGGCGGCCACCACGGTCACCCCCGCCGACAAAAATATGCGCGCGGCCTTGCCTGTCATTTTGCGAGCCTTTTTTCGAGCATCTCGGTTATGGGTTCTATATATCTGTCCACATTGCCCGCTCCGAAGGTGGCCAGAACGTCAAGCCGCTCTTCTTCCAGGAGGCCCATCAGCTCCTCTTTCCTTATCAGCACCTTTTCCGGGGCCGTGACCCTGTCGAATATCAGGCTGGAACTCACCCCGGGGATGGGTTCCTCCCTGGCGGGATAGATGTCCAGCAGAATCAGTTTGTCCACCTTGCTCAGCGCCTGCGCGAACCCTTCCGCAAAGTCGCGTGTGCGGGTATACAGGTGAGGCTGGAACACTGCGGTGAGCTTTCGCCCGGGGAAAATCTCCCTTATCGAGCTTATGGCCGAGGCAAGTTCCTGCGGATGATGCGCATAATCGTCAATGTACGAAAGATTTTCCGAATTCACATGGATGTCAAGCCTTCTTTTGACACCGGAAAAACTTCCGACCGCCTTCTTCACGGCTTCCGGGGAAATGCCGTAGAGCAGACACACCGCCGAAGCGGCCACGCTGTTCTCCACATTGACCCATCCGGGGATTCCGGGACACATCCCGGGGACTGTCCCGCCAGGCCAGACCAGATCGAAACGGAACCGTCCCGCCCTGTCGGCGGATATGTTTTCGGCATGGAAATCGGCCGACGGATCGTCATAGGCATAGGTGTATATGCGCGCCTTCGTGTCCTCGGGGCCCACGGGGAGCCCTTTTTTCAGTATCAGATTGCCGGTCACCTGCGAGGCGAATTCCCTGAAGGCGTCCTGATAGGCCTTGAGTGTCCCGTAGATGTCGAGATGGTCGGCGTCCATGGCCGTTATCACCGCCGTCTCGGGGAAGAGCTGCAGGAAGGACCTGTCGAACTCGTCGGCCTCGGCGACCACGGTGGGCGTGTGGCTCATGAGTATGTTGGTGTCATAGTTCTTGGAAATGCCGCCCAGGAAAGCCGTGCAGCCCTCGCCGCATTCGGTGAGGATGTGGGCTACAAGCGTGCTGGTGGTGGTCTTCCCATGGGTGCCGGACACCGCCAGGCAGCGCTGGCCGCGGGCGATCTCCCCGAGCATGCGCGAGCGCTTGATTATGCGGTAGCCCCTTTCTTTCGCATAGACCATCTCCCCGAGATCGCCGGGCACCGCCGGGGTGTAAACCACCAGCGTGTGTTCCACATCTGCGGGAATACGCGAGGGGTCGTCGTCGAAATGGACGCCGATGCCCTCTTTCTCCAGTTCGGCGGTGAGCTCGGAGGGGGTCTTGTCATAGCCGGACACGTTGAGCCCCTTGAAACGGTAGTAGCGCGCTATGGCGCTCATTCCGATTCCGCCGATTCCTATGAAATATATGTTGTTGTAGTCCATCACTTTACTAATTTATAAACTTCTTCGGCTATGGTGTGTGCGGCGTCGGGTTTCGCCAGGAGGGCGATATTCTTCTCCATTGACGCCAGCTTCCTGCCGTCCTTGAGGAGATAGATGGCGGTGGCCATGAGCTCGTCCTCGGCCCTGTCGTCCTTCACAAGCACCGCCGCGTCCTTGCGGACCAGAGCCATGGCGTTGTGGGTCTGATGGTCTTCGGCTACATTGGGCGAGGGGACGAATATGGCCGCCTTGTGTGCCGCGCACAGCTCGGACACGGTGCTCGCCCCGGAACGGGAAATCACGATATCCGCCACGTCATAGGCCAGATCCATGCGCGAGATGAAGTCGAAGTGGCGTATTCTCCGGAGCGTATCCCCGCCGAGTCCCTTTGCGGCGGCTTCTTCCATGAAGGCGTCCACCCCGCTCTTGTAATATTTCCCACATTGCCAGATGATTTCCACATCGTCTCCGCCGACGCATCCGTCGGAAATCCACTTACGCATGGCCCTGTTCAGAGTGCCGCTCCCCAGGCTTCCGCCCACTATGAAGATGTGCTTCTTGGAGGGGTCCAGCCCATAGAACTCCATGCCCTCGGCTCTGCTTTCGGCTGTGGGCGGGACTATGCCGCTTCTTATGGGGTTGCCGGTCAGCACTATCTTCTCCGCCGGGAAGAACCTCTCCATCCCCTCATAGGCGACGCAGATCCTGCCCGCCTTCTTTCCCAGCATCCTGTTGGCCAGCCCGGCGAAGCCGTTCTGTTCCTGGATGAGGGTGGGGACTCCGGCGCTCTGCGCCACACGCAGCAACGGGGCGCTGGCATATCCGCCCACTCCGACCACGATGTCCGGCCTGAATGTCTTTATCAGCCTGCGGGCCTTGACCATGCTTGCCGCCAGCTTGAACGGGACGAGCATGTCTCCGCATATGTTCTTCAGTGTAAGCTTCCGCTGAAGACCGGCTATCGGCAGTCCGACTATCTCATAGCCCGCCGCCGGAACCTTCTCCATCTCCATCTTTCCCAAAGCGCCCACGAAGAGTATCCTGCTTTCCGGATTCATCTCCCTGAGTTTCCCGGCGATCGAGACTGCCGGGAAGATGTGCCCTCCCGTGCCGCCGCCGCTGATCATTATCCTCAAAGTCTTGTGTTCCATGACTATATCACTGATTGTCCAATTGTTCCAATTCTCCAAGCGATTCCCTCAGGTCGTCGGACTCCTGGGCGACTATGGGGACCGCTTTCTCCGCCTCCCGGTCTATCCTCTTCTTGGCCATGCGGCTGACGGACAGGATGACGCCGAATGCTATGCTGAATGCAAGGAAAGAACTGTTCCCATGGCTTATCATCGGAAGCGTCTGCCCTGTGAGAGGGCCCAGATCCACGTTGATCATCATGTGCATGAAGGCCTGCCCCGAAATGAGCAGGACCAGCCCGGCCACCGCCGTTTTGGCGAAGGCACCATCGCAGTTTCTCACTATTATCGCGCCTCTCGCCACCAGGCTGCAGTAGAGACAGAGCACTATGAAAGCCCCGAGCAGACCGTACTCCTCCACGATGAAGCAGAACATATAGTCCTCGAACATTATGGGCACCACATATCTCTGGGTGCTTCTGCCGGGGCCTTTGCCCAGAATTCCGCCTTCGCTGAGGGCTATCTTCGCGCTTATGGGCTGCTTGACCTCGTCCAGCGCATCCTGAAACTCCTTGCTGCCCCGTTTAAGGGAGAGAAGCTTCTGTTCAGGATCTTCCGAGGCTCTGGTGACTCTGCCCACAGCGGTGCCGAAGCGGGAAAACTTCTCTCCTCCGGACACGCTGTAGATGCCCATGCACAGGCAGAAGCCCACCACCGCCACAAGCGCATAGGGGACCACGCTCTTGAGCTTTATCCCGCCCATCATGATGGTGGCGAACATCATTCCGCCGATGAACAGGGTGCTGGAGACGCTGCCGTTGAGGATGAAGACGCTGACGCTGATAATGGGGAAATATATGTATATGAATAGCTTCCACTTGGGTTTGGCCAGGAATGAGTAGAGGAGTTTGCGGCTCAGCGCGTTCACCGTCTTGAACGAATCCTTCTTGTAGGCGTCCACGGCCCAGGCCAGATACATTATCATGAGGACCTTGACGAACTCGAACACATGCAGCTGGACGCCGAAGACGCTGATCGTCCTGGTGGCGTTGTTGATGGTCTGCGCCTTGATGAAGCCCAGGTTGGCGTGGGTCGCCAGCATCAGCAGCCCGACCATGGACAGGATATATCCGAACCGGGCGAATATCCTGAACAGGCCTATGGCCTTGACCTTATAGAGCAGAATGATGATCGCAAGGCCTATGGCCGCTATCAGCAGCTGCTCCTGGATTATGGCGCCCCTCGAGCTTCCGCTCTGGATGGCCAGAAGGGATGTGGACGAAGAAATGGCCAGAACTGAGATCATGACGAGAAGGAGGACGATCATCCATATGACCTTGTCCCCCTCCAGGCTGTCGACCATGTGCCACACCCAGCCGGTATTTTTCTTCCTTGCGGCCATTTTCCTACAGGTTTCTGACGGCCTCCTTGAACTGTTCGCCCCTGTCCTCGTAGCACTTGAACAGGTCGAAGCTGGCGCAACAGGGGCTGAGCAGCACCACGTCGCCCTCCTTGGCGAAGCCGGCGGCGGCCTTCACCGCGTCCGTCGCGCTCGTCACGTCTTTCATCCTGTCGGCTCCCACTATGCTCTCGAAGGCTTCGTGGAATTTGTGGTTGTCCACGCCAAGGCAGACTATCGCCTTCACCTTGTCGCGCACCAGGTCCTTCAGGGGAGAGTAGTCGTTGCCCTTGTCGGTGCCTCCCACTATCCACACGGTGGGCTTGCTCTGACATTCGAGGGCATACCATGCGGCGTCCACGTTGGTGGCCTTGGAATCGTTGATGTAGAGAACTCCGCCCACGCTCATGACGGGCTCCAGGCGGTGTTCTATGGGTTTGAAAGTCTCAAGCGAGTTGCGTATCACCTTGTTGTCTATTCCGGCGGCCTTGGCCGCGAGGGCCGCAGCCATGGAATTGTACACATTGTGCTTTCCGCCCAGGGCGAGATCCCTGATGAAGATGTCGCATTCGTCCTCCCCGTATTTCACAATCATCTTCCCGTCCCTCACATAGGCGCCCTGTTCGGGTGCGGCGTCTTCTTTCTGGGTGAAGGGCAGCTTCTTGGCCCTGATCACTATTTGATTGAGGTTGCGGACGGTTATCTCGTCGTCGGAGTCGAAGATGAAGCAGTCTTCGGGATGCAGGTTCCGGGTTATGCGGAACTTGGCCTTGGCATAGTTGTCAAGATTGTAGCCGTATCTGTCCAGATGGTCGGGGGTGATATTGGTGATTATGGCTATGTCCGGACGGAAGCTGTAGCAGTTGTCAAGCTGGAAGCTGCTGATTTCCAGGACATAATAGTCGTAATGCTCGGTGGCGACCTGCAGGGCGTAACTCTTGCCTATGTTGCCGCCCAGGCCCACGTTCAGGCCTGCCTGCCTGAGCACGTGGTAGACCAGCGATGTGGTGGTGGTCTTTCCGTTGCTTCCGGTCACGCAGATTTTCCTGGCGCTGTCATAGCGCGAGGCGAACTCGATCTCCGAAATTATCGGGATGCCGCACGACTCGGCCTTGACCACCATAGGCACGGTGGAGGGGATGCCCGGACTCTTGACGATCTCGTCGGCGTTCAGGATGAGTTCTTCGGTGTGATGTCCCTGCTCGAAAGGTATCTTCCAGTCTTCCAGGGTCTTGACATAAGACTCCGCTATTTTCCCCTTGTCGGACAGGAATACGTCAAAACCTTTGACTTTTGCGAGGACGGCGGCTCCGACTCCGCTTTCTCCTCCGCCCAGTACAACTATTCTTCCCATATCAGATCTGTTATTATCTCAGTTTAAGCAGCGCCAGCGTCGCGACTGCCAGCAGCAGCCCGACGATCCAGAAGCGCGCGACTATCTTGGCCTCGGGAAGGGCCCGCGCGGGGCTCTGGATCAGAGCCGGAATGCCCTCCTTCTGGAAATGGTGGTGGAGCGGGGTCATCTTGAAGATTCTCCGCCCCTGCCCGTATTTATGTCTTGTGTATTTGAAATAGAATCTCTGCATCAGCACCGAGAGGCTTTCCACCAGGAAAATCCCGCAGAGCAGGGGCAGCAGCAGTTCCTTGCGCACCAGCACGGCGCTCACTCCGATGATTCCGCCTATGGTCAGGCTTCCGGTGTCGCCCATGAACACCTGGGCCGGATAGGCGTTGTACCACAGGAAGCCTATCAGCGCGCCCACGAAGGCCGACAGGAACACGGCTATCTCTCCGGCTCCCGGTATATACATGATGTTCAGATAGTTCGAATCGACGAAGTTGCCGCTCAGCCATGCCAGTATTCCGATCACCACCGTCACTATGGCCGAAGTCCCGGCCGAGAGGCCGTCCATGCCGTCGGTGAGGTTGGCGCCGTTGGAGCAGGCGGTGATCACCAGTATTATCATGAGAACATAGATCGCCCATTTCGTATACCATCCGAGGGCGCCCCTGAACGGGGAGAGCACGGCGTAGTCGAATTCATGGTTCTTGACGAAGGGAATGGTGGTCTTGGTGCTCTTGACCACGTTCTCGTCCTTCCATTGTCCGGAAGTTATCTCCCTTTCCGAGTCCACGTCCAGCTCGTCCGAACCCTGGGGCACATAGATGCTCTCGTCGCTGTTTCTGACCTTTTCCCTGACCACTATGTCGGGGCTGTAGCAGACGGTCAGCGCCACCGCGAAGCCCAGGACGACCTGCAGGACCAGCTTGGTCCTCTCGCTCATGCCTTCCTTGTCGTGCTTGAACACCTTTATCCAGTCATCCCTCAGGCCGATGCCGCCGCACCAGAGCGTGGTGAACACGAGCAGCAGGACATAGATGTTGCCGAGATCGCACAGCAGCAGGGCCGACACAAGCAGGGAGATGATTATGATTATCCCGCCCATGGTCGGGGTGCCTTTCTTCTGCATCTGCCCCTCCAGTCCCAAGTCGCGGATGGTCTCGCCGATCTGTCTGCGCTGGAGGCCGCGGATTATCTTTTTGCCGAGAATCATGGCCAGCAGCAGGGAAAGCACGGCCGCCATTATCGCCCGGGACGAGAGGTGGGTGAACAGCGCGTGTCCCGGGATGTCGGTCCCGATGCGGCCGAGGTATTGGAAAAGGTTGTATATCATGGTTCCTTACATGCTTTTGAATACTTCGGAGACGATTTCCCTTTCGTCGAAATGGCGGTGCTCCGTTCCTATTATCTGGTAGTCCTCATGGCCTTTCCCCGCCAGAAGGATGGCCGACCCGGGCTTGGCTATGAGGATGGCTGTGCGTATGGCCTCCTTCCTGTCGGCTATGAACAGCGTCTTCACCAGACCTTCGCGGCTGAAGCCGGCCCTTATGTCGTCCATTATGGCTTCGGTCTTCTCCGTGCGGCTGTTGTCCGAGGTTACGATTATCCCCGTGGCATATTTTTCGGCTATCGCGGCCATTTCGGGCCTTTTGGTCCTGTCGCGGTCGCCGCCGCAGCCGAAAAGGCAGATGAGAGGCTTTCCGGGGGCTATGTCGCTCAAGGTCTTGAGCACGTTCTCCAAGGCGTCGGGGGTGTGCGCATAGTCGATCACTACCGAGAGATCTTTCGGCCCTCTTATGGTCTCAAGCCGTCCTTTGACCGGGTCAAGCTTGCTGATGCCGATGAGCGCCTCCTCGCGCGGAACACCCAGCAGAACCGCGGCGGTGTAGATCGCCAGCACATTGTAGGCGTTGTGCTGACCGATGAGCCTGGTCCATGTCTCCACCCCGTCCACTTTGAGCAGCATTCCGTCATAACTCTCCTCCATGATCCTGCAGCTGTGGTCGGCCATGGCCTTGCATGAATAGGTGACGACCGCGGCTTTGGTGTTCTGCACCATCACTCTGCCGTTTTTGTCGTCAATATTGATGACGGCCCATGCTCCGGCGGGCAGGCTGTCGAAGAACAGCTTCTTGCAGCGGAGGTATTCGGCGAATGTCTTGTGGTAGTCGAGATGGTCATGGGTGAGGTTGGAGAAGATGCCCATCTTGAAGTCGAGCCCGGCGACCCTCTCCTGCTGCATGCCTATGGAGCTGACCTCCATGAAGCAGTAGGCGCAGCCGGCGTTGACCATTTCCGCGAGCAGTGAATTGATGGTGATGGGATCGGAGGTGGTGTTGGTGGTCTCGGTCCGCCTGTCGCCCACATAGTTGGCGATTGTGGACAGGAGCCCGCAGTTGTAGCCGAGACTCATGAACAGCTTGTATAGCAGGGTGACCGTGGTGGTCTTGCCGTTGGTGCCGGTGATGCCCACGAGGGTGAGTTTCCGCGAGGGATTGTCGTGGAAGTTGGCGGCCATTATCGCTTCGGCGTGGCGCGATGAGGCCACTTTCACCAGCACCGCTCCGGTTTTCCCGCACTTCGCCATCTGGGCCTCAAGGGCCTGAGGGTCTTCATATGCGACGGCGGCGGCTCCTTTCTCCAATGCGGCCGCGATGTAGTCGTGACCGTCGCCGGCGAAGCCCTTCACGGCTATGAAAAGGGAACCTTCCCGCACCTTGCGGGAATCGCTGCATATGGAAGTTATTTCGGTCTGCGGAGAGCCGGACACTTCTTGCGCTCCGGAATCCTTTATTATTTCTTCAAGTGTCATGATCCTTATTTCACCTCTTTTTTATCCCAGTCGGGCATGGGACCCTTCCGGGAGATAACCTCCCCGTTAGCCGGGTCCAGCGAATACACGTTGTCCACTATGTCCCTGAAAGCCAGGGCGGGGAGAGTTCCTCCATAGAAAATCTCCCTGTCCAGGTTGGAATAGACCACCACTATCGCGGTGTATTGCGGAGCCTCCGCCGGAAAAAAGCCCACGAAAGTGGCCTGGTATTGTTTTCTGCCTTTCTCGTCCTCATAGGGATTGCGGCTTATTTTCGTGAATTTCGGGTCGAGCACTATTCTGGCGGTTCCGGTCTTGCCGGCCACCGTGCACTTCGCCCCGCCGAGCCTGCGCTTTCCGGTCCCTTCCGCCACCACATTGCGCAGAGCCTTGGCGAGAGTGTCCGCCGTGGATTTTGAGCAGATGGAGCCGTTCAGTATGCCGGGCCCCCTCTTTTCCTTCACGACCCCGTTCTCTTCGATGCTCTCCACCAGATAGGGCCTCATCATCCTGCCCCTGTTGGCTATGGCGTTGTAGAAGGTCACTATGTGCAGGGGAGTCTCGCCCACGGCGTAGCCGATGGCTACGGAGCCCAGATCCGTCGCGCTCCAGTATTTCCCCTGCGGGTCCGGGAGTGACGGCGCCTTGAATCCCGTGAGGTCGAAGTCATAAGCCTCTCCCAACTTATAGGAATAGAGCCTGTCCATCATCTTTTTCGGGTTGTCCCCGTAGTGGTCTATGGCGAGCTTCCTGAACACGTAGTTGGAGGATATCTCGAATCCGTGCAGGATGCTGATCTTGTCCGTCTTGTTCTCCCGCTCGTAGTCTCCGATATGGGCGTCCACCGAGAAACCCTTCACATAGCCGTGGTTGGTGGGGATCTCGTCGCTCAGACGCACCTTGCCGTCGTCCAGCAGGGTCATGAGGGTGGTGGTCTTGAACACCGATCCGGGCTCTCCGGTGCGGCCTATCGCCATGTTGTAGCTCTCGTTCATTTTTCCGGACGTGCTGTCCCTCAGGAGATTGACCATGGCTCTTATGCCTCCGGTCTTCACGTCCATCACTATCGCGCAGCCGCCCTCGATCTTGGGGTTGTCCTCGATCTGCGCCCGGAGCGCATGGTCGGCGATGTCCTGTATGTCTATGTCCAGAGTGGTTCTGATGTCCCTTCCGTCCTCAGGTCGGACATAGGAACTGTCATAGTTGTGGATCATTTCCCTGCCGTCGGTGATTTTCATCCACTCGTAGCCTTCCTTGCCGTGCAACTCGTAATTGAAGCGGCCTTCGAGGCCTATCATGTTGTTGCCGTTGCTGTTGCGGTTGTCCTTGACATAGCCTATGGTCCTTCTGGCGAGCGTTCCGTAGGGGTATTGCCGGCTGTCCCTCTTTTCGGTGAGGAAGCCGCCGCGGTATGCGCCTTCGCGGAACAGCGGGAGCGCCTCCACTTTCTGCAGGGTCTCGTGGTCTATGGCCGTGCCTATCTTGACATATCTTTTCCCGGCCTCACGGCTCCTGATTATGAGCGTGTAATAGTCAGTGGCGCTTTTGTCTCCGTAAATGCCGGCAAGCCCTTCGGAGAGGTCGCGGGCCTTGTCTCTCCATTTGATTTCCTCTTCGGGCCTGTCCCGGAAGTTCTCCTTCATCACGGCGCAGTCCATATAGACCTGATAGAGGGGGGTGGACATGGCCAGAAGCCTCCCGTCGCGGGCTATGATGGAGCCGCGTATCGGCTCAAGCACCTCCTTGCGGCTTTTTGGCCTGAACAGGTCGGCGATCCGCTCGTCAGGCTTATAGCAAAGCTTTATCTGGACTATGCGGACGAAAATGACCACGCTCAGGAATAGGAACAGCAGATAGAAACAGTACAGGAACAGTCCCGTGCCGTCTCTCTTCTTTTTCTTTTGTGCGCCCTCTCCCGCCATGATTCTATTTCTCTATCTTCGACGCCGGCTTTTCGGGGAAGGCCAGATCCGACCCTTCCGCCTTCAGCATGTCGACTATCTTGCTTATCCTGTTGAGACTCACGAGCTGGACCGTCTTCTGCGCATGGTAGATCTTCAGGTCCGAAAGAATCTCTTTGTTTGCCTCCACCTTCACCATGGTTTTCTCCACCGCCATGTCCGTCAGGATGGTCATCCACAGGAGAAAAAAGGTGTAGAGAATGTGGAGGAAATATTTGTCCACCCGCATTCTGAGCATGAATTCCCCCTTCAGGATGGCTCCCGGCGTGTTTTTCAGTATCTGCCAGAATCTCTTCATGCCCTGCCCTCCGAATTTCCGTATTCCGTGACGCGCTCCGCGGTGCGCAGCTTGGCGCTTCTCGCCCTGGTGTTGGATGCAATCTCCTCCTCCGAGGGGAGTATCGGCTTGCGGTCCAGCGCACGGAACGGGGACAGCGTGCGTCCGTAGATGTCTTTCTCCTCCCTGCCGTCGATGTTGCCGCTTTTGATGAAGTTCTTCACCATCCTGTCCTCAAGCGAATGGTAGGTGATCACCGACAGCCTTCCGCCTTCGCCCAGACAGGCGCGGCAGCCGTCCAGAAATTTTTCCAGCGAGCGCATCTCTCCGTTCACTTCAATCCTCAGGGCCTGGTAGATCTTGGCCAGAGCCTTGTGGGCGGCGAATTTGGGAAGAATGGGCTCCAGAACCTCGTCCAGACGGGAGGTGGTGTCTATGGGAGCGCTCCTGCGGGCCTCTCCGACCAGACGTGCGGCGCGGCCGCTCTGGGAGACCTCTCCATAGACCCGGAAAATCCTTTCCAGGTCGGACTCTCCGTAGCTGTTCAGTATGTCGGCGGCCGTTTTTCCCGAAGTGGAGTCCATGCGCATGTCCAGAGGAGCATCGTAGCGGAAGGAAAATCCCCTTTCCGCTGTATCGAACTGATGGGACGAGACTCCCAGATCCGCAAGTATGCCGTCGGCCCTGGCTTCGAGCGGATTCTCTCCGCGGGACCGGGCGTATTCCATGAGAAAACTGTGGATGAAACGGAAATTGTTGTGGACCAGCGTGAGACGGGTATCGTCCACCTTGTTTTTCAGCGCGTCTCCGTCACGGTCGAAGGCGATGACCCTGCCGCCTCCGTCAAGGCGTGAAAGGATTTCGGCGGTGTGGCCGCCGCCTCCGAATGTGGCGTCGATGTATATGCCTGATGGATTGGTGACTATTGCCGAGACGCTCTCGGCGAGCAGGACGGGAGTATGATATTCAGACATCTGCGACCACCTCCTATCTCGGGCGGGACAGTTCTTCGGCAAGGGATCTGTAGTCGTCGTCGGATATGATGCCTCTCTCCAGTCTCTCTTTGGCCCATATCTCGATCTTGTAGTCGCTGCCCAAGAAAACCACCTCTTTTTTTGCGTCTATTTTTTTCAGAAGTTCCGAGGGGATTGTGATTCTCCCGAGCTTGGGGTCGGGTGTGACCACGGCTCTTTCGAGCAGATATCTCCTCCAGAATCGGGCGTGTTTCTCATTAAGCAGGTCAAGCTTGGCCTTCACGGCTTCGCTCTGGCGCCGCCATTCTTCGAGGGTATAGACCTCGAGGCAGTCGGAGTAGATGTCTTTGTGGATTACCAGGGCCATGTCCGCTTCGCCGGCGAGGGCGTTCTTGAACACCGAGGGGAAGACTATTCTCCCCTTGTCGTCCACTTTTGCCTCAGCTTTTCCGATGAATGTAACCATAGACCCGTTTAATGTCTTTCACGCTTGGGGCAAAGATACTAATTAATTTTCCATTTTCTTCCACCTTGTTCCAATTTTTTCCACTCGTTTCCGGGCCATGCCGCGCATCTCCGGAAAAAGCTGATTTTCCGGTGCAAAAAATGAGTGAAAACTCTTTCAAACCGGGTCTTTTTGCGTATGTTTGCAGCGCAAGACGCAAACCGAGGCCGCGGCCGCGGAGAAGTTGAACAAAGAAGCTGTTTTTATGGGAAATGAGAAAAACACTTTTTCTTCTTACTACTTTGCTAAGTGGTTCGCTCGCCTCGTCTCAAGAGGCTGAGGCTCAGACCGCTGGCGAATTTGAATTCCGGGTGATCCCCCGTTTCGAGGTCAGCCCGTACATTTCTGCAGGGAAGGATGCCAAAGGGTCTTGCGACCTTGGGTCCACCTCACTCTACACACAGCTCGAGGGCAGTCTGGGAGAGCATTTCTACTACTACTTTTCCAACCACTGGATCTCGACTGACTTAAAATCCCTTTACGTCATCGAAGAAGGAGCCGGCACCGAGGCCAACCTCTTCCGCAACGACTGCACCAACTGGCTCGACATGGGATATGTCGGGTTCACTTTCGGCGCCTGGGACCTTTCCGTCGGAAAGGACATGGTCGTCGTGGGCACGTTTGAAGAAGATGCGATGGATGTGGAGAGCCATGCCAATCTCAACACCTATTTCTGGAACGCCGCGCAGGTCTATCAGTGGGGTGCCAAGCTTGCATGGACCGACCCGTCCGAGTCTTCGCAGTTCTTTCTCCAGCTGACGTCCTCTCCCTTTTCGTCCAGACCTTTCGGAAAGTCATGGGATGACGGGAGCGGACATCTCAAGACCTTCACCGGAGGCTGGTACGGCTCCATCGGAAACTGGGAGACCGTCTGGTCGGCCAACATGATGGAGTATTCCGAAGGAAAATTTCTCGGAATGCTCGGTCTGGGCAACCGGCTGACCGCCGGAGATTTCACATTCACTCTTGACTGGCTCACCAGATCCACCTCCCTCAAGGAGTTCTTCAGACGGGAAATGTCGCTGAGCGGCACCGTTCAGTATTGTCTTTCCCCCCGCGCGGAGATTTTTGTAAAGGGCGGCTATGAGCGCGCCCGCGGGCAGGACCTTTTCGCCTGGGACGGCGACGGGTTTGTCCCGATCATGCTCGCTGACGGTGACACTCCGGACTATGTTTTCGGCGGCGCCGGAATACATTACTATCCCATAAAGGGTGACCGGAGTCTCAGGATCCACGCGACGGTGGCCGCCAACAATTTCTCCAAAGACCTTGTCTCGGTCAATGTCGGAGCCATGTATGACTTCGATCTCACCGGGTTCACGGCTCGCCGCAGGGATGCGAAGAGAGAAAGAAAAGCTATTGACACAAGGGGTTTTAAGGCAATCTGACAATGGAATCACAGGATACTATAATCAGCATCGAGCACCTTTCGAAATCTTTTGACGGGGTCTCGGTGCTCAAGGATATCAATCTCAACATACGTCGGGGTGAGTTCGTCACCTTTCTCGGTCCCTCGGGCTGCGGAAAGACCACTCTCCTGCGCATGATAGCCGGCTTCCTCAAGCCGGACAGCGGCAAGGTGATCATGGAGGGCAGGGACATAACCGCCACCCCTCCCAACCTCCGCCGCCTCAATACGGTTTTCCAGCGCTATGCGCTCTTCCCGCATCTGGACGTCTATGACAATGTGGCGTTTGGCCTGAAGCTCAAGAAGACTCCGGAAAACGAGATCGACAAGAGCGTGCGCAAGGTGCTCAAGATGGTGACCATGAGCGACTATGAGGACCGCGACGTGGATTCGCTCTCCGGCGGTCAGCAGCAGAGGGTCGCCATCGCCAGGGCCATCATAAACCAGCCGACAGTCCTGCTTCTGGACGAGCCGCTCTCCGCTCTGGACCTCAAGATGAGGAAAGATATGCAGATGGAGCTCAAGGAGATGCACAAGAAGTTGGGCATATGCTTCATCTATGTCACACATGATCAGGAGGAGGCGCTGACCCTCAGCGACACGATAGTGGTCATGAACGAGGGCTGCATCCAGCAGATCGGGACTCCGAAGGATATCTACAACGAGCCTCAGAACTGCTTCGTCGCCGACTTTATCGGTGAGAGCAACATTCTGAACGGCACGATGATACGCGACCGCCGGGTCCATTTTCTGGATCATGACTTCGACTGTGTGGACGAGGGCTTCGGAGAGAACACCCCGGTGGACATAGTGATCCGCCCCGAGGACATAATCATGGCCAGGCCCGACGGGAGCGAACAGTTCCGCGGCAGGGTGACGTCCTGCATATTCAAGGGCATCCACTATGAGATGACGGTCGTGACCGACGAGGGCTACGAGATCATAGCCCAGAACTATTTCGCCTATGACGGCGAGGTGGGCATGTCCGTCAAGCCTTTCGACATTCAAGTCATGCACAAGGAGTGCGTGCGCAACAGCTTCCCCGGCGAAATGGTCTCCTCCCACAGCGTGAGCATGCTGGGAACGGAGTTCGAATGCGGGGAAACCGGGCTGGAAAGCGGCGACGCAGTGCGCGTGGAGGTGGAGTTCTCGAAAGTGGATCTCATGGACAGCCAGGACGACGGCACCGGCTGGGGCCAGGTGGACACCATCCTCTACAACGGAAAGCACTACCACCTCACCATCAAGACGGACGAGGGCGAAAAGGTCTTTGTAGACACGGACGATGTCTGGGACAAGGGTGACCTTGTGGGAATCAACATCGCCCCCGCCGACATGAAGGTCATAAAGGAGGTCCGCGACAATGGCTAGATTCCTGCCGGGAGCGGCCGGCCGCCGGGCCAACTGGGCCGTTCCATATTCCATATTCATGCTCATCTTCACCGTCCTGCCGATGGTGCTGATCGGGGTCTATGCGTTTTCCGACGGGAACGGGCATTTCACCCTGCAGAATTTCGTTAGGTTTTTCGGTGAAAAGGAGACCGTCAACACCTTTGTCTATTCCATAGGCATAGCCATAATAACGACGGGCCTGTGCATCCTGCTGGGCTATCCCGTCGCATATATCCTCAGCGACAAGAAGCTGAACCGCTCGGAGGTGACGATAATTCTGTTCATCATGCCCATGTGGATCAACGTCCTCATCCGCACGCTCGCGACGGTGTCCCTCTTCGACTTTCTCCGTCTTCCGCTGGGGCAGGGGGCGCTCATCTTCGGCATGGTCTACAACTATCTGCCGTTCATGATCTATCCCATCTACAATGTCCTGCAGAAGCTGGACCGCTCGCTCGTGGAGGCGGCCCAGGATCTCGGGGCCACCGAAGCGCAGGTGTTCCGTAAAGTGACGGTGCCTCTGTCCCTGCCGGGAGTCTACAGCGGCGTGCTCATGGTGTTCATGCCCACGATTTCCACCTTCGCCATAGCCGAACTGCTCACGTCCAACAACATCAAGCTTTTCGGTACCATCATTCAGGACAACATAAACAACACCATGTGGAACTATGGCGCCGCCCTTTCGCTCATCATGCTGGTGATAATAGGCGTGACGAGCATATTCTCGGGCGGGAAAGAGTCCAATGAGCAGGGAGGGCTGATATGATGAGGAAGATGCTCGCTCAGACCTATGTCTGGATCATATTGGCGGCTCTTTACGCCCCCATCCTGATCATAATGATCTTCTCGTTCACCGAGGCCAAGGTACTCGGCAGCTGGACCGGATTCTCTCTGGACCTCTACCGGCACATCTTCACCGGCGGGGTGAAAAGCTCCATGCTCATGGCCATAGCCAACACCCTGATCATCGCCGCCGTGTCCTCGGTGCTTTCCGCCATTCTGGGGACCGTCTCCGCCATAGGCATATTCAACATGAAGGCCGGCCCGCGCAAGGCGATAACCTTCGTGAACAATATCCCCATGCTGAATCCCGACATCATCACCGGCGTGTCGCTCTTCCTGCTCTTCGTGAGCCTCGGGGTGACCCAGGGCTATGTCACGGTGGTTCTGGCCCATGTGGCCTTCTGCACCCCGTATGTGATTCTGAGCGTGATGCCCCGTCTGCGGCAGATGAACCCCAACATCTATGAGGCCGCCCTCGATCTGGGCGCCACGCCGGCTCAGGCCATGCGCAAGGTGATAATCCCGGAGATCAGGCCGGGAATGATTTCGGGCCTGATACTGGCGTTCACCATGTCCATAGACGATTTCGCAGTGACCCTGTTCACCAAGGGCAACAACGGGCTTGAGACCATCTCCACCTACATCTATTCCGATGCCCGGAAGGGAGGCCTCACCCCCGAGCTCCGCGCCCTCTCGACCCTTATCTTCGCCACCGTGCTGCTGCTTCTGATCATCGTCAACGTGCGTCAGCACAGGATGCTGAAGAAGGCCCGTCAGAATGCGCTCAGCAGGCAGAGGCCCATGCACAGAATATAAAGCCGGCGCACTTGCCGCGCCATGACCGAAAACAAATACACCTTAACGATAAAATGAAACTGTACAGATTCTTTTTCGCGGCTCTTGCCGCACTCTTTGTCCTTCCAGTGGCAGCCTCCGCCGGCGACGAGAAAACCGGTGAGCGCCAGAAGACCCTGAAAATCTACAACTGGGCCGACTACATAGACGAGGACCTGCTCTACAACGAGTTTCCCAAATGGTATAAGGAGCAGACCGGAGAGGATATCAAGATTGTCTACAGCCTCTTCGACATCAACGAGATAATGCTCACAAAAATCGAGAAGGGCCATGAGGACTATGATGTCGTCTGCCCCTCGGACTACATCATAGAGAGGATGCTCCGCTCCGATCTCCTTCTTCCCATAGACAAGGATTTCGGCGGCACCCACAACTACATAGACGAAAATGTCTCGCCCTTCATCAAGACAATGTTCGACAATGTGGACGGCTCCGGCAAGAATGCCAACGACTATGCCGTGGGCTATATGTGGGGCACTACGGGCTTTCTGTACAACAAGGCCTACGTGGCCGATGACGAAGTCAAGTCATGGAGCGCCATCGCCAATCCCAAGTTCGCAGGGCATCTTTTCGTAAAGGACGCGTTCCGCGATGTCTATGGCCCCATTCTCATGATGCTCAAGCAGGATGAAATCCGTTCCGGTGCCGTGACCCGCGAGGAGCTGGCCTTTGACAGCTCCGACGAGTCCATCGCCCTTGTGGAGAACTATCTCAAGTCCTGCAAGAGCAACATCGCCGGCTGGGAGCAGGATTTCGGCAAGGAAAGGATGGTTCAGGGCAAGGGCTGGCTGAACTTCACATGGAGCGGCGACGCCAAGTGGGCCATCGACGAGGCGAAACGGGTCGGAGTGGATCTTGGCTGGAACATTCCGGACGAGGGCAGCAACTACTGGTTTGACGGCTGGGTCATCCCTAAATATGCCAAAAACATCAAGGCCGCCCGATATTTCGTCAACTTCATGTGCATGCCTCAGAATGCCATCCGCAACATGAACGAGATCGGGTATGTGAGCGTCATCGCCTCCCCGGAGATTCTGGAGGCCATGCAGGATTCCACCGCCTTCCCCGAAACGGTTGACGCGTCCTATTTCTTCGGCGAGGGTGCCGAAGCCGTGCATCTTGACCATGTCATGTATCCGGACAAATCCGAAGTGGACCGCTGCACGATGATGCATGATTCCGGCGCACGCACGCAGGCGATGCTGGAGATGTGGCAGCGGGTCAAGGGCGACAACATGAGCGCCTGGATCTATGTCATCATAGTCGCCGCTTTCGGCGGGATCGCCTATGCCGTGACCGCCTCTCTCCGCAAGAAGAAGGCACACCGCCGCAGAACCCGCAGGTAGCGGTGCGCCTTATGCCGCTTCGCTCAGATTCTGTCGAGAGCCTGGCGGATGTCGGCGAGAATGTCCTCGATGTCCTCGATGCCCACCGATAGGCGGATGAGGTCCGGCGCCACTCCGGCTTCGCGGAGCTGCTCGTCGGAAAGCTGCCTGTGGGTGTGGCTGGCGGGATGCAGGACGCAGCTGCGGGCGTCGGCCACATGGGTGACGATGCTGATCATCTTGAGCGAGTCCATGAACTTGATGGCGGTGTCCCTGTCGCCCTTGAGACCGAAGGCGATCACTCCGCAGCTTCCTTTGGGAAGATACTTCTTTGCCAGGTCGTGATATTTGTCCCCCTCGAGATCGGCATAGTGCACCCATGCCACGCGTGAGTCGCTTTTCAGGAATTTGGCGACTGCCAGGGCGTTGGAGCAGTGGCGTTCCATGCGCAGATGCAGAGTCTGCAGACCGAGGTTTAGGATGAAGGAGTTCATCGGGGCGGGAATGCTTCCGAGATCGCGCATCAGCTGGGCCACGAGTTTGGTCGTGTACCCCTTTTTGCCGAAGGCCTTCACATAGGTCAGTCCGTGGTAGCTGTCGTCGGGGGTGCAGAGGCCCGGATATTTGTCGGCATGGGCCATCCAGTCGAAGTTTCCGCTGTCTATGACGGCGCCGCCCACCTGAGAGGCCGTTCCGTCCATATATTTGGTGGTGGAGTGGGTCACGATGTCGGCGCCCCATTCGAACGGCCGGCAGTTGACCGGAGTGGCGAAGGTGTTGTCCACGATGAGCGGAACGCCGTTGCTGTGGGCTATGCGCGCCATCTTCTCTATGTCAAGCACGGCGACTCCGGGATTGGTGACGGTCTCGCCGAAAAGAAGCTTGGTGTTGGGTCTGAAAGCCTTGCGGATTTCCTCTTCCGGGGCGTCGGGGTTTACGAATGTGCATTCTATGCCCAGCTTCTTCAGGGTGACTCCGAACAGATTGAAGGTGCCGCCATAGATCTCGTTGGAGGCGACGATGTGGTCACCGGCCTGACAGATGTTGAACACGGCATAGAAGTTGGCGGCCTGGCCGCTGGAAGTGAGTACACAGCCCACTCCGCCTTCCAGCTGGGCTATCTTGAGCGCCACGGCGTCGTTGGTGGGGTTCTGCAGACGGGTGTAGAAATAGCCTTCCTTCTTCAGGTCAAAGAGAGCCGCCATCTCGTCGGAGTCGTCATATTTGAATGTGGTGCTCTGTATGATGGGCACTTCCACAGGCTCTCCGTTCTTGGGCCGGTAGCCGCCCTGGACGCACAACGTGCCTCTTTTCAGTTCTTCAGTCATATGTCGTTTTTTATATTGATCATTCTGTAACCGCCCTGCAGAGCAGTGTCGCCGAAGTGCAGGACATCACTTCCACCATGGCATAGTCCCCGGCTTTCTGGCCCGTGTCCGGAAATACGCACATCTTGTTGTTTCCGGCTCTTCCGCAAAGCTCTCCGGGGTTCTTTTTTGAAGGCCCTTCCACCAGCACCCTGAAGGTCTTTCCGATGTCGGCCCTGTTGCTTTTGAGGGAGCATTGTCCCTGCAGGGCTATGATTTCGTTGAGGCGTCGGGTCTTGGTCTCGATGTCCACATCGTCCTTATATTTTTTTGCGGCCAGCGTTCCGGGCCTTTCGGAGTAGTAGAACATGAAGGCGGAGTCGAAGCAGACCTCTTCGAACAGAGAAAGCGTGTCTCTGTGGTCCTGCTCGGTTTCTCCGCAGAAACCGGCGATCACATCGGTGGAAAGTCCGCAGCCGGGAAGGACCTCCCGGATCTTCTTCACCCTGTCAAGGTACCACTGTCTGGTGTAGCGCCTGCGCATTTTTTCGAGCATGGCGTCGCTTCCCGACTGGACGGGCAGATGAATGTGTCTGCAGATGTTGTCATGGGCGGCTATGGTCTCTATGACTTCGTCGCTGATATCCTGCGGATTGGAGGTGGCGAAACGCACCCTGAGCTCCGGACTTATGGCCGCGGTCATGGCCAGAAGCTTCGCGAAATTCACGTCGCCGTCCTCTCCCCGCCAGAAATAGGAATCCACGTTCTGGCCAAGCAGGGTCACTTCCTTATAGCCGCGGGAGAACACGTCGCAGGCCTCTCTGACGATGGTCCGCGGATCGCGGCTGCGCTCGGCGCCGCGGGTGTAGGGGACCACGCAATAGGAGCAGACATTGTTGCAGCCTCTCATGATGGAGATGAACGCCGACACTCCGCCGCGGTCGGTCCTCACCGGATTGATGTCGCCGTAGGTCTCTTCCCGGGAAAGCATCACGTTGATCTGGGGCTTGCCGGGTTTGGCCGCCCTGACCAGTTCGGGAAGGGACCTGTAGGCGTCCGGTCCGGCCACGAGGTCCACCTTGTGGCTGTCCAGCAGAGAATCTTTCAGTCTTTCGGCCATGCATCCGACTATCCCCACTATGACATCCGGCCTTTTTTTCTTCACGGAGGCGAACAGTTCCAGACGGCCCCATATTCTCTGCTCGGCGTTGTCCCTGACAGAGCAGGTGTTGGCCAGTATTATGTCGGCCTCCTCCATGTTTTCGGTGCGGACATAGCCTTCCTTGCCCAGAAGCGAGAAAATCACTTCGGTGTCGGCCACGTTCATCTGGCAGCCGTATGTTTCAATGTACAGTTTTCCTCCGCTCATTCTCCGGTTTTTCAGTGAAATAGATGGCAAAGTTATACTAAAAAAACATATCCTTGCATGGTCGCGCGCTCCGTTCCGGGTTTTTGCGTACCTTTGTGAAAATTATTCATGGACATGGAATATTACCGGGGGGAGGGAATGTCCCGCGAACTGAAGGAAAGAATGCGGAGGGTGAGGTTTCTCGCTCTTGATATGGACGGGACTATCTATCTGGGAGACAATATCTTCCCATATACTCTCGGTTTTCTGGAGTCCATGCGTGAGGCCGGCATCGGATATGCCTTCCTCACCAACAATCCCACGAAATCGGTGGACGATTATCTCGGAAAACTCGCGGCTATGGGCATAAAGGCCAGCGCCGACAACATGTACACGACATCGCTCGCCGCGATCGACTATATCCGGGAACATCTTCCCGGGGCCAGGCGCCTTTTCCTGCTCGGAACCCCGAGCATGTCAACCCAGTTCACCAGGGCCGGATTCGAAGTCTGCGAGGATGACGAGAACGACGTGCCGGATGCGCTTGTGGTGGCGTTTGACCCCACGCTGACCTATTCCAGGCTATGCAGGGCGGCATGGTGGGCTTCGCAGGGGATTCCATATGTCGCCACCAATCCCGACAGGGTGTGCCCCACCGACAGGAAGACCGTTCTGGTGGACTGCGGGTCGCTCCAGAAGTGCATAGAACACGCCACCGGACGCCGGCCCGACATAGTTCTGGGCAAGCCCGACCCCACGATGCTTCAGGAAATCATGCACAAGCGCGGCCTTGCGCCCGAGGAAGTCGCGATGGTGGGCGACAGGATCTATACCGACACCGCCATGGCCAGGAACGCCGGCGCGGTGGGAGTCCTGGTGCTTTCCGGAGAAACGACTCTGGACACGGCCCGAAAGGTTGAAAAGGATGCGCTCAACCCGCATCCCGAGTTTTTCCCGCCCGACGCGGTGGTTGACAATGTGGCGGATTTGGGCCGTATGCTGATTGAAAGCAGAAAATAAATCACGCCTCAAGGCTTGTAGGAGCCCGTTTTTTGAACTTAGCCGTTTCTTTTTTCCGGGAGCGGCTTTTTTGTTCTACCTTGCGTCCGTCGCCTTATGGAATTTTCATGAAATGAAAATCAAAGATTTGGGAGAGGATGAGCGTCCTGTCGAAAAAATGCTCGCGAAGGGTCCCGGCGCGCTGAGCAACGCCGAGCTGCTGGCAATACTTCTGCGCAGCGGAAGCAGCGGCCTTAATGCCATGGACACCTCTCGGCTGCTTCTTGCCAAGGCGGACGGGAAACTGTCCGGCTTGGCGTCGCTGTCTTCGGAGGGACTGCGCTCGATCCCTGGAATAGGCGACATGAAGGCTTCATCGGTGATGGCCGCCTTTGAACTCGGACGTCGCTTCTGGCAGGAGGGCTCCGGCCTTTCGAAGGTTTCCGTGACCGGTCCCGGGGTGATATTCCGGACCATGCGCCCGGTCCTTATGGGCCTGGATCACGAGGAATGCTGGATTCTATATCTGAACCGGGCCAATTATCTGACAGGCAGGGAAATGCTCTCGCGTGGCGGCCGCAGCGCCACCGTGATAGACATAAAGATGACCGTTTCCAGGGCCATTGAGAAAAAAGCCGAAGGAGTGGTGCTTGTCCACAATCACCCATCCGGCAATCCGGTTCCAGGCGAGGCCGACATAAGGGAGACGCGGCTTTTGAAAAAGGCGCTGGAGTCCGTGGACATATCCCTTGTGGACCATGTGGTGGTCAGCGACGACTCGTTCTTCAGCTTTGCCGACAACCGGATCTCCGTTCCGTGACGGCAGCCTTCCGGCGTTTCAAATCGGTCCGATGCGGATTTTGACACATCAAAAAATGTTCATAGATTTGTGCGAAACCCTCAGGATCATGAAAGTAATCAATCTAGGCGAGCGGAATACGATGCTCAACAACTATGTCGCGCAGCTGCGCGACAGGACAGTCCAGAAAGACAGGATGCGCTTCCGCACCAATCTCGAAAGGATCGGATACATTTTCGGATATGAGATCAGCCAGACGCTGGACTATGAAGCGAAGGATGTGGAGACGCCTCTTGGCATCGCCAGAATGAACGTATGCTCATCTTCCCTCGTCATAGCGACGATCCTGCGTGCCGGACTTCCGCTGCACAAGGGCTTGATGGACTGTTTCGACGAGGCCGGAGCGGCATTCATCGCCGCCCACAGAAAATATGACCGCGGGGAGTCTTTCCACATAAGCATAGAGGCCTGCACTTCTCCGGATCTGGACGGAAAGGTGCTTGTGATGGCGGACACCATGCTGGCGACCGGAGCTTCAATCGAAGTCGCTCTTGACAGGCTGTATGCTTTCGGCAAGCCGAGGTACACCCATCTGGTCTGCCCCATAGCCAGCGCCTATGCGGTGGAATATCTTCAGAAACGGCTTGACGGCGACATCACCCTGTGGGCTGCGGCGGTTGATGAGGAGCTGACCTCCCATTCCTATATCGTCCCCGGGCTCGGCGACGCCGGCGATCTCGCCTTCGGCGAAAAAAGATAAACGGAACAGGAAGCTGCCGCCGGTGAAAATAAATTAAGGCTGACCGGAGCGAAGCGACATAAGGGCTTCTGCCCGCCGGCCGAAAGGCCGATTTCCCCCTGATAGGGGGCGCAGGGGGTTAAGAAGCTGTTGGCAGAAATGAATTAAGGCTGCCCGGAGCGAAGCGACCTAAGGGCTTCTGCCCGCCGGCCGAAAGGCCGATTTCCCCCTGATAGGGGGCGCAGGGGGTTAAGAAGCTGTTGGCAGAAATAAATTAAGGCTGACCGCTCCGGTCAGCCTTAATTTATTTCTGCCTTATATATATCTGCAACGGACAGCCGCAGAGGTCGAAGTGCGATCGCAGTTTGTTCTCCAGAAACCTCTTGTAGGGATCCTTCACATACTGCGGCAGATTGCAGAAGAATGCGAAGGCCGGGAACTGCGTCGGCAACTGGGTGATATACTTGATTTTCACATACTTTCCCTTCCATGCCGGAGGCGGGAAATTCTCGATTTCAGGCAGCATGGCGTCGTTCAGCTTCGAGGCTCCGAGCCTACGGGTATAGTTCGCATAGACTCTGGCCGTCTCGTTCAGCACGTCCATTATCCTCTGCTTCTTCATCACCGACGTGAACACTATCGGGAGGTCGTTGAAGGGAGCCAGACGCGCCTTCAGGGCCTGAGTATATTCCTTCATGGTGTTGCTCTCCTTCTGGAAGAGATCCCATTTGTTCACCACCAGCACGCATGCCTTCCTGTTTCTCCTGATGAGGTTGAAGATGCTCATGTCCTGAGCCTCCATCCCGGTGGTGGCGTCTATCATCAGCAGACAGACGTCTGAGTGCTCTATCGCGCGTATTGAGCGCATCACCGAATAGAACTCCAGATCTTCGTTGACCTTGGTCTTTTTTCTCATTCCGGCCGTGTCCACAAGGACGAACTCATGGCCGAACTTGTTGTAATAGGTCGATATCGAATCCCTCGTAGTGCCGGCTACCGGAGTCACGATGTTCCTCTCCTCGCCGAGCAGGGCGTTGGTGAGCGAAGACTTGCCCACGTTGGGCTTTCCGACTATGGCTATGCGCGGGACCCCCGGATGCGAGTCATCGTCTCCGTCGTCCTCGGGCAGCCTCCTGACAATCTCGTCCAGAAGGTCGCCGGTGCCGCTTCCGTTGGCGGCCGAGATGCTCCAGCACTCGCCGAGCCCGAGAGAATAGAACTGAGGGACATCATACATCTTTTCCCCCGAATCGACTTTGTTCACGCAGAGAATGACCGGCTTGCCGCTCTTTCTGAGCAGATCGGCGATTTCGGCGTCGAAATCGGTTACGCCGGTTCCGGCCTCCACCATGAACAGCACCAGATCGGCTTCCTCAACGGCGATCACCACCTGCTTGCGGATCTCGCTCTCGAATGCGTCGTCAGAGCCTGATGACCATCCGCCGGTGTCCACCACCGAGAACTCGCTGCCGCACCATTCACATCTGCCGTAGTGCCTGTCCCGTGTCACTCCGGCCGTTTCATCGACTATCGCCTGCCTCATTCCCACCAGGCGGTTGAAAAGGGTGGATTTCCCGACATTCGGGCGCCCCACAATCGCTACCAAGCTCATACTCTCTCAGTTAAAAGCCGTTTTTAAATCAAATCAATCTTCCTGCCGCTTCCCGCGGGGATAGAATCCGCAGCCCAGACAGTCGCTGGAATAGTTTCCGGAACAGCCGGAGGCGGGGCGCTTCTTTCCGTTCTGATTCGCGAAGATCTCCCTGTCGATCTCGTTCATGCAGCGGATGCCGCGTTTGCGCATTTCCTCGTTGTCTCCCACATCGCTTTTGGGAAACTCCTTGCCGCGGAACAATATGTTGAAACACATTCCGAGGACACAGATGGCGATGAACGCCAGAGCCGCCAGAAATATGCTCAAAAATTTCATGCCAGATTCCTCCGGTGCCTGTGGGGACTCAGAATATGAACTCCGAGCTGATCTGCTCGTAGTTGTAGACCTTGTCGATGATCCTCGCGAATGTCGTGGCGAGGGACACCACATGGATCTTTCTCTTGTCCACGTCGTCCTTCAGAGGAATGGAGTCGGTCACATAGACCTCGCTCAGGGCCGAATTGGCTATGTTCTCATAGGCCTTGCCCGAGAGGACGGGATGTGTGGCGCAGGCCCTCACGCTCTTCGCGCCCTTCTCCATGAGCACGTCGGCGGCCTTGGTGAGGGTGCCGGCGGTGTCGATCATGTCATCCACGATTATGATGTTCTTGCCCTCCACATCGCCTATGGCCGTGATGTCGGCCACCACATTGGCCCTTGCGCGGGACTTGTGGCAGATGATGACCGGGCAGTCAAGCTCCTTGGCATAGGCCTGGGCCCTCTTGGCTCCGCCCATGTCGGGGGCGGCGATGGCCAGATTCTCTATGTTCAGGGACTTGATATAGGGGATGAAAACCTTGCTTGCGTAGATGTGGTCCACAGGGATGTCGAAAAAGCCCTGAATCTGGTCCGCATGGAGGTCGCAGGTCATGATGCGGTCGGCTCCGGCGGCCCTGAGCATGTTGGCCACAAGCTTTGCGCCTATGGACACCCTGGGCTTGTCCTTTCTGTCCTGCCTTGCCCAGCCGAAGTAGGGCATGACGGCGATCACCTTGCTGGCGGAAGCCCTTTTTGCGGCGTCTATCGTCAGGAGGAGCTCCATGAGATTGTCCGTCGGAGGGAAAGTGGACTGGATGATGAATACCGTCGCGCCTCTGACGCTTTCGGCGAAGGCCGGCTGAAACTCGCCGTCACTGAACATTGTGACGTCCGAGCTTCCGAGACGTATGTTCTCTTCCGGTTTGAAGGAGTTCATCCCTTCAACCACTTTCACTGCAAAGTACTTGGAGGCCCTGCAGGTGAAAAGTTCCATTCTGTGTTCTAACATGGTTATCTTATTCGGTATGTTCTAATATGGATTCTATATGGTCGAGCACTTCCTCCTTCCCGAGGCCCGTCTGTGACGATGTCACGAAGCATGGCGGGAGCCCCTTCAGGCTTTCCAGAAGGGCGTTCTTGTAGGCCGTGACCTGACGTTCCCTGGCCACCGGGCCCATCTTGTCGCCTTTCGTGAACACTATGGCGAAGGGGATGTCATTGTCGCTCAGCTCCGTCATGAAGTCCAGATCGACTTTCTGGATGTCGTGGCGCGAGTCCACCAGCACGAAGATCATCGCCAGCTCTTCCGAAAAGTTCAGATAGTCGCGGATTATGGCCTGAAGGGCCTCCTTGTCCCTGCCGGACATCTTGGCATAGCCATAGCCGGGCAGGTCCACCAGATACCACTCTCCGTTTATGCGGAAATGGTTCACAAGCCTCGTCTTGCCGGGGGTGGCGGAAGTCATCGCTAGTTTGCGGTTGCCGCAGAGCATGTTGATCAGCGATGATTTCCCAACATTCGACCTTCCGATGAAAGCGAATTCGGGAAGCCTCGGCGCCGGTCTCCCGGAGACCCGGGTGCTGCTTCCTGCAAAAATGGCTTCGGAAATCTTCATGCTGTATCTGTGCGACGACAATTTTTCAGACGGGCAAAGATACTAACAAAAAGTCCAATAATAAAATTGGGAAAAACAAAACTGGTTGTTAACTTGTAGTGTTTTTCCTGCAAGGTTATAAATATGGACGGATACATGGATCTGTATGTCCTCCAGGAGAGGATAAGAGAGAGTCTGGAAGCTTCGTTTCCAGACAGTGTCTGGGTCATGGCCGAGGTGGCGTCGGTGAGCGTCAAGGCCAACGGGCACTGCTATCTGGAGCTTTCCAGGAGCGGTCCGCAGGGAATCACCGCCAAGTGCCGCGCGGTCATATGGCGTTCCAAATATCAGCTGCTGAACCGCATGTTCGCCGCCGCCACGGGGTCTCCGCTGTCCGCCGGGATGAATGTGCTGGTGCATGCCAAGGTTTCCTATCACGAGATCTACGGCATGTCCCTGAATATAGATGACATCAATCCTGACTTCACTCTCGGCGAGAGGGAGCGCCTGCGCCGGGAAACCGTGGAACGCCTGCGCGCCGAAGGGCTGCTGGATCTCCAGAAGGAGCTGGCCCTCCCGGCCGTCCCATACAGGCTGGCCGTGGTTTCCGCCGAGAATGCCGCCGGATATGGCGATTTCCGGAGGCACCTGCTCGAAAACGAATACGGATTTGCCTATATAGTGGATCTTTTCCCCGCACAGATGCAGGGCGCCGGGGCTCCGGAATCCGTGGCAGACGCTCTTCAGGCCGTGGCCGGCTTGCTTCCGCGCTATGACGCGGTGCTGATAATCAGGGGAGGCGGCTCCGAGCTGGACCTTGCGTGTTTCGACGATTATTCTCTGGCCGCGGCGATAGCCCGCTGTCCGCTGCCGGTGTTCACCGCGATAGGCCATGACCGTGACAGCCATGTGGCCGACATGGTAGCCAACACTTCGGTCAAGACGCCCACCGCATTGGCCGACCTGTTTCTGGACGGCACCGCCGCCGAGGATGCCAGGATTTCCTCGTACGGAACCCGCATCTCGCTGGCCTTCAGCAACAGGGCGGGGGCGATGGAATCGGGGCTGGAGTCCATGAACCTCAGGATAAGACATTCGGCGCTCATGCGGGTGGAAAAGGCGGAGTCCGCTCTCGGGATGCTGGAGACGAAACTGTCGGCGACCGATCCGCGCAACGTTCTTAAGCGCGGGTTCTCGCTGGTCCTGGATTCTTCGGGGGTGAGGATGACCTCCGCGGCGGGGCGCAGGGCGGGGGACGGGATATCGGTTCTCATGCCGGACGGCAGGCTCGACTGCCGTGTGGAAGATGTCAGAATAGTTGAAAAATGACAAAAGACATGGATAAAAAGAAATTCGACTACTCGGAGGCTATGGCCTCTCTGGAAAAAATCGCCGCCAAGGTGGAGGATCCCTCGACCAAGTTCGAGGAAATAGGTCCGCTTGTGCGCAAGTCCGCCGAGCTGATCGCCGCCTGCCGCGCATATCTGCGCGGGGTCAGGGATGAGATAAACTCCGCCGCGGAAGCCGGCTCCGTGTCAGAATCAGATGAATAGGAGGTTGTTATGGAAAAGAACGGTGCTGCGGCCCATGGAATGATCTACGACGGCGATCCCGGGCTGATGCCCTATAGGGAAGTCATAGACGCGCGCCATTCCAGGATTGAGGCCGAAAGAAAGAAAATCTCCCGGGGAGGATCCCTCGCCGGGGGGCTTAACAATCATCTCTACTACGGGCTCCACCGCGGTGATGACGGTTCGTGGGTTTTCAGGGAATTCGCCCCTAACGCCAACAGGGTCTATCTCATCGGCGAGTTCAACAACTGGAGGCGCACGCCTTCCTATGAACTGAATCCGCTTGGGGACGGCAACTGGGAGATAGTGCTTCCGGAGATGTTCCTGCGCCACGGGGAGCTCTATAAGCTCTATATCGAGTGGCCGGGCGGCGGCGGAGAGCGGATACCGGCCTATGCGGTCAGGGAAGTCCAGGATCCCGCCACCAAGATATTCAGCGCCCAGGTCTGGGATCCCACGGAGAAATATGCATGGAAAAACGGACGGCCCGGGCCCCGGAAGCATCCGTTCATCTATGAATGTCACATAGGCATGAGCTCGGAGCGTGAAAAAGTTTCGACCTTCGACGAATTCCGCCGCGACGTTCTGCCCCGCATCGCGAGGCTCGGCTACGACACTGTCCAGATAATGGCCCTTCAGGAGCATCCGTACTATGGCTCCTTCGGCTATCAGGTGTCGGGGTTTTATGCCCTGAGCTCCCGTTTCGGCACACCGGAGGAGTTCAAGCGCCTCGTAGACGAGGCCCACGGGATGGGAGTCGCGGTGGTTATGGATCTGGTCCATTCGCACAGCGTGGACAACGAGGCCGAGGGCCTGAGCCGCTTTGACGGGCGTGAGGATCTCTACTTCTATCCCGGAGACAGGGGACGTCATCCCGCATGGGGCTCCAGATGCTTCGACTACGGCAAAGACGAGACTCTGTATTTTCTGCTGAGCAACTGCAAGTTCTGGATGGAGGAATACCGGCTGGACGGATTCCGTTTCGACGGTGTGACCAGCATGCTCTATCATGACCATGGCCTCGGGCGCGACTTCACCGGCTACGGCTGCTATTTCGATGCCGGCGTGGACGAGAACGCCGTGACCTACCTGGCTCTGGCCAACCTGCTGGTGCATGAGGTGGATCCCGACGCCCTGACTATAGCCGAGGACGTGAGCGGAATGGCCGGGCTGGCCGCTCCCTATGCCGCCGGCGGGCTCGGCTTCGATTTCCGCATGGCCATGGGCGTGGCGGATCACTGGATAAAGTGGATCAAGGAGAAGCGGGACGAGGACTGGAGCATGGGGGAGATGTGGTATGAGCTCACCAACAAGCGCTCCGATGAAAAGACCGTCAACTATGCCGAGTCCCATGACCAGGCGCTGGTGGGGGACAAGACCATAATCTTCCGGCTCATGGACAAGGAGATGTACACCTCCATGAACAAAGGGTCGGTCTCCGGCACGGTTGACCGCGGCATGGCTCTGCACAAGATGATCCGGCTGGTGACTCTGGCCACGAGCGGCGGAGGATATCTCAATTTCATGGGCAATGAATTCGGACATCCGGAGTGGATCGACTTCCCCAGGGAAGGAAACGGGTGGTCCTACAGATATGCCCGACGGCAATGGTCCCTCTCCGACGCGGACTATCTCCGCTACGGCTGTCTGAGAGAGTTTGACGGGGTGATGATACACTATTTCCGCAGGAGGAATATACTGGAGGCCGCACCGGTCCTTCTGAGGGCCGACGAGGAGAAAAAAGTATTGATATTCAGGAGAGGATGCGCTATATTTGCATTCAACTTCCACCCTGTGGAGTCATTTGCCGATTATGCTTTTCCGGCTCCGGCCGGCGAGTACGCGATGGTCTTCGATTCCGACGAGAAGCGGTTCGACGGCTTTTCCAGGCTCCGGAGCGGAGAGAGGCATCTGACCATTCCTGACAGGTTCCCCGAGGAAGGAGTTCCGTACAGAGACGCTCTGATGCTGTATCTGCCGAGCCGATGCGCTCTGGTTTTGGAGAAAGTTTGACTAGAAACGGATATTATGGCTTTTTTGAAATTCAACAAGGCTGAGCTCGTCAACCTGTCTTATTCGCTCAAGCGGGAAATTATCTGCGCGAACAAGACTGGCGCCTATTGCAACACGTCCATCGTGACCTGCAACACCAGGCGTTATCACGGGCTGCTCGCTGTCCCTGTGGATAATTTCGGTCAGGGAATGTATATGTTGCTGTCGTCCCTGGACGAGTCTCTGTTGGTGGACGGAAAGAGTTTCAATCTCGGCATCCACTGCTATGACACCGTATACGCGCCACGAGGCCACAAATACATAGTGGACTTTGAGGCTGATCCGGTCCCGGAGATCACCTACAAGGTGGGTGACCTCCTCTTCAGGAAGACCATTCTGCTAGCTCCGAACAATGACCAGGTGCTGATCCGCTTCGAACTTGCCGAGGCTCCCGGAAAGGTCGAGCTCCAGCTCAAGCCCTATCTCGCTTTCAGAAGCGTGCACAGCCTCACTCATGAAAACGATCGTGCCGACACCTCCTTCAGGAAAGTCCGCGGCGGCGTGTCGTTCAGGATGTATCCGGGTTTTCCCGATCTCAATCTGCAGCTCAGCACCACCAAGGCGTCGTTCGTGAGCGAGCCCAACTGGTACAAGGGCATCACCTATTCCGACGAATACAGGCGCGGATTCGACTGCAAGGAGGACCTTTTTGTCCCCGGGCATTTCTCTCTCGGAATGAAAAAGGGCGATGTGGTGATATTCTCCGCTTCGGTCAATGAGGTCGCCCCCGCCGGAATGAAGAGGATTTTCGACACGGACGTGCAGAAGGCCGGAATAATCGAGGATTATCACGACCAGCTTGTCCACTGCGCCGATCTGCTGATCCGCGACCGCGGTGGCAAAAAACAGATAAACGCCGGATTCTCATGGCTTTATGCGGGGCTTCTGAGGGAGACGCTCTATGCGCTTCCCGGCCTTACTCTCTATGCTGACGGCAATACGGCCCTTTTTGAAGAGATTCTGGACAATCTCATAGAAGACAACGAGGAGAGGCTCCGCCGCCGTACGACCCAGATCGAGGCTCCCCTCCGCATGGCCGACGTGCTTCAGAAATATATCGAGTTCGGCGCCGACCCGAAAAAGGTCTGGAAGAAATACGGTCAGGTGGTCATGGACATCATAGCGAGCTACGCCCCCGGAGTGAGGGAGGAGGCTCAGGTCCAGCCCGACGGCCTGATATGGGCTCAGAAGGACGGTGTGCCGCTCTCGTGGATGAACGCCTATGCCGAAGGCCGCCCCGTGACCGAAAGGGCCGGCTATCAGGTGGAGACCAACGCGCTGTGGTACAATTCCCTGTGCTTCGCCATAGACATGGAATCCCGCTACGGTTCCGCTGACGGAGACTTCGTCCGCGAGTGGACCGGTGTCCGCGACATGTGCGGCAAGAACTTCCAGAAGACGTTCTGGTGCGCGGAAAAGGGCTGTCTTGCCGACTATGTGGATAACTCCGGTCAGAACACCCAGATCCGTCCCAACCAGCTCTATGCCGCATGGCTCCCCTACAGGGCCATTGACGACGAGACCGTGGGGAAAATCGAGAGCGTGGTCAGGGACGAACTGCTGACATCCAGAGGAATCCGCACCCTGTCGCCCCGCGATCCCGCCTACAGGGGGGTCTATGAGGGCTCGCAGGTCGAGCGCGACCTGGCCTATCATCAGGGCTGCACCCGTCCATATCTGCTTTATCTCTATATGGACATAAACTTCAGGACCCAGGGCGCCGCCTTCATGAAGAGGGCCAAATATCTCGTGGAGGGATTCTATGACGATCTCAACAAGCACGGGGTGGGGGCGTTTTCCGAGCTCTATGACGGCGATCCGCCTCACGAGCCTCACGGAGCCATATCTTCGGCCCTGTCCACCGCCGCTCTGCTCGGAATAGGTTACATAATGGAAAAATACTGGGAGGAATAGACGATGAAAGTTTTGATGTTCGGCTGGGAATTTCCCCCTCATATCGCCGGCGGTCTGGGAACTGCCTGCTACGGTATGGTCAAAGGTCTTGCCCACAACGGCGTGGAGACTCTGTTCGTGATGCCTTCGGCGTCCGGAGACGAGGATCAGAGCGCCGCCGAGATAATAAACGCGAGCGATGTTCCGCTGTCGTGGTCCAGCGAAGCCACCATGGACGATTTCCTTGAGAAGGTTCGCTTCCTGCATATCGGGACCAACATGGTCCCCTATATGGACCCTTCCGAGTTCCACTCTCAGGTGGAGGAGGAGAAAAAGCGCCAGGTCAAGGATTTCCGGATACAGTTCGGCCAGAAATACAAGTTTTCCGGCCGTTACGGTTCCAATCTCATGGAAGAGGTCGCGCGCTATGCGCTCGTGGGCGGGTCCGTCGCCATGGAACACGCCGGAGAGTTTGATGTGATCCACGCCCATGACTGGCTCACCTATCCCGCCGGCATAGCCGCCAAGGAAGTGAGCGGCAAGCCGCTTGTGGTCCATGTCCATGCGACGTCCTTCGACAGGGGCAGCGCCGAGAACATAGACACCAGGGTCTATGCCATAGAAAAGAGGGGCATGGAGGTGGCCGACAAGGTCATCGCCGTCAGCGACCTCACCAGAAACATAGTCATAACCCGTTACGGAATCTCTCCCGACAAGGTGGTTACGGTGCACAACGCCGTGGATTTCAGCGGCAGGGACGATATGAAGGTGGATAGCGGCGTGAAGGACAAGGTGGTGACTTTCCTCGGAAGAATCACCTTCCAGAAAGGCCCGGGCTATTTCATCGAAGCCGCCGCCAAGGTCCTCAAGAGGATGGACAACGTGCGTTTCGTGATGGCCGGAAGCGGAGACCTGATGAACAAGGCGATCCGTCAGGTGGCCAGGCTCGGAATCTCCGACAGGTTCCATTTCACCGGTTTCCTCAGAGGCGCCGATGTCCAGAAGATGTTCGCTCTCTCGTCGGTGTATGTCATGCCTTCCGTGTCGGAGCCCTTCGGCATATCACCGCTGGAGGCCATGCGCACCAATGTCCCTTCCATCATATCCAAGCAGTCCGGGGCGGCCGAGGTTCTGAAATATGCCTTCAAGGTGGATTTCTGGGACGTGGACGCCATGGCTGACGAGATCTACGCGCTTCTGAAATATCCCGCGCTCTCGGATTTCGCCGCGAAGCACGGCTATGAAGAGGTCAATGCGCTGAAGTGGAACAATGCGTCCGCCAAGATCAAGAATATCTATGAATCAGTTCTAAACAAGTGAAGATTATGGCCAAGAAATCAGTATGCTTTTATTTCCAGGTCCATCAGCCCACACGTCTGAGGCTGTACAGATTCTTTGACATGGGCAAGGATTCCCATTACTACGATGACTTCGCCAACAGAACGATACTCGGAAGGGTCGCCAAAAAGTGCTATCTGCCCATGAACGCGATACTGCTGGAGGCCATCCGCGCCAACGGCGGACGTTTCAAGGTTGCGTTCTCCATCTCCGGCTCGGCGATCGAGCAGTTCGTCAGGTATGCCCCGGAGGTGATTGACAGCTTCCGCGCTCTGGCCGACACCGGATGCGTGGAGTTCCTTTCCGAGACCTATTGCCATTCGCTTGCCTCTCTGGCCAACGACCGGGAGTTCGAGCACCAGGTGAACAGGCATAAAGAGGCCATTGAGCATTATTTCGGAGTGACTCCAGTGACCTTCAGAAACACCGAGCTCATATATTCCAACGCCATAGGCAAGAAGATCTGGGACATGGGCTACCGCGCCGTCCTCACCGAGGGCGCCCGTCACATACTTGGATGGCGAAGCCCCAATTACGTGTATTCATGCGAGAGCGCCCCTCGCCTCAAGCTTCTTCTGAGGAACTACGGACTGAGCGACGACATCGCCTTCCGTTTCGCCGGAAAACACATCACCTGCGAGTCCTATGTGGACTGGCTTAAACAGGCCGTGGCTGACGGCGGTGACGTGGTCAATCTCTTTATGGACTATGAGACATTCGGCGAGCATACTCCCGAGTCCACCGGCGTGTTCGAATTCATGCGCTGGCTTCCGAAGACCGTCCTGGATGACGGAACCTTCCAGTTCGCCACGCCTGCCGAAGTCGCCGGGAACTACAGGCCGGTCTCCGACATGGACGTGCCGGAGCCGATCTCCTGGGCCGATGAGGAAAGGGACGTGACGGCATGGTTGGGCAACGAGCTTCAGCAGGATGCGTTCGGCAAGCTCTATGACCAGTACGAGAAGGTCTCTCTGGTGAATAGGGAGGATCTCTGGAACGACTATGGACACCTGCAGGAGAGCGATCATTTCTACTACATGTGCACCAAGTTCTTCTCTGACGGGGACGTCCACAAATATTTCAATCCATATGACACCCCCTATGAGGCGTATATCAACTACATGAATGTCCTCAGCGACTTCATCATCCGTGTGGATGATGCGATGGCTCAGCTGAATGCCGGCGCCGGAACCGCCCGCACGGTGAAGAAGGCTTCGGATGACAATACCAAGGTTCCCGTGAGAAGATCCGTGAAGGCGAAGTCGGAATCGAAGTCGGAATCGAAGTCCAAGTCGGTGAAAACCAAGTCAGTGAAGGCCGGGGCGGGGAAAGCCGCACCGGTAAGGAAAACGGCCGCTCCGGCCAGGAAGACGGCTGAAAAGATTGAGAAGAAGTAATGACGGAAACGGAAAAGTCTGCAATGTTCCCAGATTACCTCTTTGAGGTGAGCTGGGAAGTTTGCAATAAGATGGGCGGCATCTATACGGTCGTCGCCACCAAGGCGTTGAACATCAAGGCCCGGATGAAGAGGCATCACATCGTGATTGGCCCCGACGTCTGGATGAGCCCCGGCAGCAACCCCGATTTCCTTGAGGACTCCAACATGCTTGAGGGTTTCCGCAAGGAGGCCGAAAGAAACGGCGTGGGAGTCAGGGTCGGAAGATGGAACATCCCCGGCAAGCCTATAGCCGTTCTTGTGGATTTCAAGCGATATCTGACCATAGTCAACGATGTGCTTGGCGACTGCTGGCGAGATTTCGGAGTGGACTCCATCGCCGGAAACTGGGATTATAAGGAGAATTTCCTGTTCGGCCTCGCCGCCGGAAAGGCGATAGAGTGTTTCTATAACTCGATGCTGCTGCCTTCCGACAAAGTGGTCGCCCAGTTCCATGAATGGCAGACCGGAACCGGCCTGCTCTACCTCAAGAAACAGAAGCTGCCCATAGCTACCGTGTTCACCACACATGCGACCGTCACCGGACGCTGCATAGCCGGCAACAACCTTCCTCTCTATGAGGATCTTGACAAATATGACGGCGACGCCGTTGCCGTGCGGTTCGGAGTCAGGGCGAGACACTCTCTGGAGAAAGTCGCGGCCGCCAACGCCGACGTGTTCACCACCGTGAGCAACATCACGGCCCGCGAGTGTGCGCGTCTTCTGGGCAAAAAGCCCGACATAGTGACGCCCAACGGTTTCGAGGACGGGTTCACTCCTGCCGATGACAGGGAGTACATGTCAAAGAGGCTCGCGGCCAAGAAAATGCTTTCCGCCGTGGCTTCCGCCATGTCAGGAAAGGAGGTCCCCTCCGATGCCGTGTTCGTGGGGATCGGTGGGCGCTACGAGTATCGCAACAAGGGTCTGGACGTGTTTATCGACGCTCTCGGGCTCTTGAAGAAGGAAGAATATAAGGGGCGAGAGGTGCATGCCTTCATAATGATCCCCGGCGCGCACAGGGGACCGGACAAGTCGTTGCTGGCGAAGCTGGAAGGCGGCGGCGACGCGGCCTACACCACAAGGACCACCCATGTCCTGATGTACCCCGACGGGGACCGGATCACTGGAAGGTTCGCAGAGCTTTGCCTGGACAATTTCCCTTCGGACCATGTCAAGGTCTATTTCGTTCCCAGCTATCTCAACGGCAACGACGGGGTGTTCAATATGCCCTACTATGACCTTCTCATAGGCCTTGACGCGGCCCTGTTCCCGTCCTACTACGAGCCGTGGGGCTACACGCCGCTGGAGGCCGCCGCCTTCCGCATCCCCACGCTCACCACCGCCCTGGCCGGTTTTGGACAGTGGGTGGACGAGTTCTGCGGGGACAAGCCCCATCCGGGAGTCACCGTCGTCCCGCGCGGCGATTCCGATTATGACAAAGTGGTCGGAAGCGTTCGCGACAGGATTGTGGAGATAGCCTCTCTGGATTCCGCCGGAATGACACGGTATATGGAAAATGCGAAAAGCGTTTCATCCATAGCCCTGTGGGACAACCAGATAAAATACTATAACGAAGCATATTCCATGGCCCTCTCCAAACTTGTCAAGCAGAGAGGCGCCTTCCCCAAATTCATAGACAGAAAACAGATGGACAAGAACAGAATTGAAGTCAATACGCCCAACTGGAAAAGCGTGATGGTCACAAGGCATCTTCCCGAAAAGCTTTCAGGTCTTGAGAAACTCTCCAAGAACCTCTGGTGGTGCTGGAACGAAGACGCCAAGGCGCTTTTCAAAACCATAGATCCCGACGTGTGGCACAAGAGTGTCCACAATCCCATGGCCGTTCTGAACACCGTGAGCAGCAAGCGCTTCAACCAGCTTGCCGAGGATGAGGAGTTTCTCGACCACCTGAGCCGCGTCATGGCGGAGTTCGACCGGTACATGGCGCTCAAGAGCGAAAGGACCGACCCTTCAATCGCTTATTTCTGCATGGAATATGGTCTGGACACCTCCCTCAAGATATATTCCGGCGGACTTGGAATCCTCGCCGGCGACTACCTCAAGGAGACCAGCGACATGAACGTGAACCTCTGCGCCGTGGGCTTTCTTTACAGGTATGGCTATTTCGATCAGGTCCTCACCGCCCAGGGCGAGCAGGAGGCCAAATATGACGCTCAGGATTTCCTGAAGATTCCCGCCGAGCCCGCCCGCGACAAGGACGGCAACTGGCTCACTTCCACCGTGGCCTTCCCCGGCAGGACGGTGACTGCCAGAATCTGGAAGGTGGCCGTGGGCCGCACCGACCTCTATCTGCTCGACACCGATTTTGAGGCCAACAGGGCCGATGACAGGCAGATAACCTATCATCTCTATGGCGGAGACTGGGAAAACAGGCTCAAGCAGGAGCTGCTTCTGGGCGTAGGCGGTGTCCGCGCTCTCAGGGCCCTCGGCATCCGTCCGCAGATCTTTCACTACAATGAGGGGCATGCCGCTTTTGTGGGGCTGGAGAGATTGCGCGAATACATCTGCGGCGAACATCTGGACTTTGCGGAGGCACTTGAGGTCGTGAGGTCGTCATCGCTCTTCACCACCCATACTCCGGTTCCCGCCGGACATGACGCCTTCGACGAGAACATGCTCCGCCAGTATATCGGGCATATGCCCGGTGAACTGAACGTGAGCTGGGAGACCCTCATGGGGCTCGGAAAGCTCAACGGCTATGATGTGAACGAGAAGTTCTCCATGAGCAAGCTCGCCGCCAACGTGTCCCAGAACGTCAACGGAGTGTCAATGCTCCACGGCAAGGTGAGCCAGGACATATTCGCCCCCATGTACAAGGGCTATCTCCCCGAAGAGCTGTTCATCAGCTATGTCACCAACGGAGTCCACTATCCGACATGGTGCGCCAAGGAATGGAAATCCGTGCACGCCAGGGTGTTCGGCGAAGAGTTCAAAACTCATCACTACGACAAGAAATGCTTCGAAGGCATCTATGGTGTTCCAGACGCCGAAGTGTGGTCGGTGCGCAAGGTTCTGAAGAAGGCGCTTATAGACGCGGTGAACGAGAAGCTGGCCGACACTTCCATAGCCGGTCACTATTCTCCCAAGCAGGTCGTGAAGATCAGGGAGACCCTGCGCAGCGACGTGCTCACTATAGGCTTTGCCCGGCGTTTCGCGACCTACAAGAGGGCCACTCTGCTGTTCAGCGACCTGGATAGGCTCGACAAGATAGTCAACAACCCCATGATGCCGGTGCAGTTCATATTCGCCGGCAAGGCCCATCCCGCCGACAAGGCCGGTCAGGACCTCATCAAGCAGATCGTGGAGATTTCCAAGGAGCCCCGCTTCCTCGGAAGGATAGTGTTCGTGCCCGGCTATGACATTTCTCTGGCCAAGAGGCTCGTGCAGGGAGTTGACGTGTGGCTCAACAATCCCACGCGTCCACAGGAGGCCTCCGGAACCAGCGGAGAGAAGGCCGCCATGAACGGAGTTATGCATTTCTCGGTGCTTGACGGCTGGTGGGTCGAGGGCTATAAGGAGGGCGCCGGGTGGGCTCTTCCCCAGGAGAGGACCTTTGACGACCAGGGCCATCAGAACGAGCTCGATTCCGCCACGATCTATTCCATCATCGAAAACGAGATAGCCCCGATCTATTATTCCGTGGACAAGCTCACGGGACTTTCCTACGGCTGGATGAGCTATGTGAAGAACACCATCGCCAAAGTGGCCTGCAACTTCACCACCAACCGCATGCTCACCGACTACATCAACCAGTACTATGTCCCTCAGTATGAGAGATACAGGGAGCTTGTGGCCGACGATTACAAAGGGGCCAGGGAGATAGCCCTCTGGAAAGCCCATGTGCTCCGTGAATGGAACAACATCAGCGTGGTGTCCTACACCCAGCCCGAGGCTTCCTACAATCTTTCGCCTTCCGATCCGTTCAAGAGCGAGGTGGTGCTGAACATAGGCGACCTTTCTCCGGAAGATGTCGGCGTGGAGATGCTTTTCTGCACCACCGACAAGAAAGGCGAGCTGCACATAGCCTCCAAGTCCGAGTTCAAGATCGTGTCCTGCGAGGACGGAGTCGCCAGATACTCCACCGAGGTTCTGCCCGAGAATACCGGAATGTATCAGGTGGCCACCAGAATCTTCGCACAGAACCCCAGACTGCCGCACAGGCAGGATTTCGGACTGGTGAGATGGCTGTAGTCGCTACCGGATTTTTCGACGGTGTCCATCTCGGGCACCGTTTTGTGATAGAGACTCTTGTCCGCACCGCCCGGGAGCGTGGAGAGGAGAGCATTGTGGTGACCTTCTGGCCTCATCCCCGCAATGTGCTGCAGGACGACGCCCGCAATCTCCGTCTGCTTTCTTCCCTTGACGAGAAGAAGACCATGCTGAAAGCTCTCGGAGTGGACAGGGTGGAGGTGATAAGGTTCACCAGAGAGTTCAGCGCCCTTTCCACGGAGCAATATCTCCGGGATGTGGTCATGGACCGGTTTGGCGCCACCGCCGTTCTGCTCGGCTACGACAACAGGATGGGGCGGGATTCCGGAGGGCCGGACGAAATCCGGAAGATAGCCGAGGAGCTCGGTCTGGACGTGGTCCGCACCGACAGGATAGACGCCGGTGCCGGGGTGACGATCAGTTCCACCGCCGTCCGCAGGCGCATATCCGACGGAGACGTGAGGGGCGCCGCCATGATGCTCGGCTATGACTACAGCCTTTTCGGAGTGGTCGTCGAGGGAAACAGGCTCGGCCGGACCATAGGCTTTCCCACTGCAAACATGAAACTTTATGAGCCGCTGAAGCTTCTTCCAGGAAGCGGGGCTTATCTGGTCCGCGTGGAGACGCTCGGAAGAAGCTTTTTCGGGATGTGCAATGTGGGTAGCCGGCCGACCGTGAATCCCGGAAGGGATATCAATGTAGAGACCAATATCTTTGATTTTGACGAAGATATCTATGGACTGGACATCCGGGTGACCTTCGTCGACAAGATCCGCGACGAGGTCCGTTTCCACGGCGTGGAGGAGCTCCGCGGACAGCTGGAGAAAGACCGGGCCGCGGCCCGGAACATCGCTTCATCTCTGCAGAATCGGAGGCGCTGAAATTCCAAAAAAGAATATTATATTTGCGTAGGTGTCGAAAATGGGTTCTGTCTTCAGGGCAGGACTCGTTTTTTGAATACCTTTTTTGCACCGTAAACTGAAATTTTAAAATTTATTGTGATGGCTGAAAATCACTATATGACACAGGAAGGTCTCGACAAGGTCAAGAAGGACCTTGCGGACGCGCTTGCACAGCGCCCCGTAATCTCGGCCGCCATAGCCGAGGCCAGGGAAAAGGGCGACCTCTCCGAGAATGCCGAATATGACGCTGCAAGAGACGCTCAGGCTCTGCTTGAGGTCAAGATCGCCAATCTCAAGAACCTCATAGCCAACGCCAAGGTGATAGACGAGTCCAAGGTGGGTACCGACAGGGTGCAGCTGCTCAACAGGGTGAAGATAGAGAATGTCTCATCCGGCCAGCAGATGGAGTTCACCATAGTGGGGGAGTCCGAGGCTGATTTCGCCCACGGCAAGCTCGCCTCCACCACCCCCATAGCCAAGGCTCTTCTTGGACACTCCAAGGGCGAGACCGTCGATGCCAAGGTGCCTTCCGGAACAATCAAATTCAAGATACTTGACATTTCCCTGTAGAGCAATGCCGACAATTTTCACCAAGATCGCCAAGGGCGAGATTCCTTCGTACAAGGTTGCGGAGGATGCGGACTATTATGCCTTCCTTGACATAAGCCCGCTTACCGAGGGCCACACCCTCGTGATTCCGAAGAATGTGGAAAAAGACTACATCTTCGACCTGGACGACAGGACCTATTCGGGGCTGTGCGCTTTTGCGAAGAAGGTGGCGGCTGCGATGAAGGCCGCGGTGCCCTGCAAGAGAATCGGGGTCGCCGTTCTCGGAATGGAAGTGCCCCATGTGCATATCCATCTTGTCCCCCTCCACGCAGAGGGCGATCTGGATTTCAAGAAAGAGCATCTTTCCCTCCCCGAGGAGAAGATGCGTAAAATAGCCGATTCAATACTCGCCGAATATGAGAAGCTTTAGGATTCTGGGTTCCGTGCTGCTGTGCGGAGCTCTCGCGGTCGCTTGCGGAAAATCTACCAGAGTCTCCGGCGTCGTCGCCGACGCCCCGGAGTCGGACCTTGTGGTGCGGCTGCTGGATGTGAACAGATACAAGACTCTTGACACTGTGAAGACCGATGCTTCCGGAGCCTTCCGTTTCAGCACCGATGTGAAGAAGGGACAGCCCGAATTCATCTATATCTTCCATGGCGACAAGCGCATAGCCTCTCTCCTCCTGCAGGATGGCGACAAGGTGAAGGTCACCGCCGACACTCTCGGAAACTATTCCGTTACCGGCTCCGACGAGACCGAGAAGCTGATGTCGGTGGAAAGGGCCGAGGCTTCATTTGCGAACACCTTCGCCGCCACCACCGCGAAGCTTGAGGATCTTAAGCCCGAGTCGCCCGAGGCCGCCGAGGTCAAGCGCGATCTGATGAAGCAGTATATAGCCTATTACCGCGACAGGGTCAAATACGTGATGGGCAATCCCTATTCCCTCACCGTGATCCCCGTGCTGTATCAGAAGGTGGCCGAGAATATGTATGTGTTCAATCAGCACACCGATGCCATCCATTTCCGCAACGCGGTGGATTCGCTGATGACGGTCTATCCCGAATCGAAATATGTGAAGGCTCTGGGCGAAGAAGCGGCCAGAAGAGAATCTCTGCTTGCGCTCAGCACCAGGGTTTCGAACGCGCCCGAGGTCGGATATCCGGACTTGGAGATGCCCGATGTGAACGGAAATCAGGTGAAGCTTTCGTCTCTGGAGGGGAAGGTGGTCCTGCTCTATTTCTGGACCGCGTCTTCCGCTGGACAGAAGATGCTGAATCTTGAGACCATCAAGCCGGTCTATGACGATTTTCACTCCAGGGGACTTGACATCTATGCCGTGTCTCTCGACACCGACAAGGCTACATGGGCTTCGGCGGTGAAGCACCAGAAGCTGGACTGGACCAATGTATGTGACGGCAACGGCACTTCCAGCTCCGCTCTTGGGCTTTACAATGTCCCTCAGGTGCCGTTCATCTACATCATCAAGGACGGTGACCTGGTGACTGACGCAAACGTGACCGACGGCAGTTCGCTTCGCAAATATCTCAACTCGGTGCTGTAGCGGCGAAATTCTTCTTTCGCTTCAGAACAGCTTCTTGCGGCTGACGGTAGCGGTGAAATCCTTGAGATAGAACGGCTCGAAATAGGCGACGTCCTCCGTTTTTCCCTCTTTGAGCAACATTTCGGCGGGGGCGGCCATTCCCTTCGCGTCCGGGCTCCTGCCCACGAAACGCGCGCCACGGCCTCCGATCATGTCCCGGCATTTTTCGGCGCCGTCCCCGATGAACAGCACCTCTCCGGCGGCGAGTTCTTCTGCAAAGCTGCCTGAATCGATGATCTTGGCTTCGGTGGGGGTGAGCTGCCTGCCCGAAGCGTCAAACACGGCCGTATAGACCTCCATCCTGCGGGCGTCTATCATCGGCACTATGAACTTGCATCCATCGGCCGAACCGTCGGCCAGCGCGCCCCAGACCAGCGCGTCGAGCGACCCCACGGCTAGCAGCGGAATCCCTGCTCCGAAGCACAGGCCCTTGGCCGTGGACGCGCCCACACGGAGCCCCGTGTAGGATCCGGGCCCTTTGCTTACGCACACTGCGTCCAGCTTCCCGGGCGTCAGACCTTCGCTGTCCAGAATCTCTTTTATCATGGGGGCGAGGCGGGACGCATGGGCCCTTCCGCCCTCCTCCAGATATGCCGTGATCTTTCCGTCTTCCGCAAGAGCGGCGGAACACAGCGCAGTGGATGTCTCTATAAGAAGTATCTTGCTCATAAATATTTCAAAACATCTTCTTCGGCCACCGCGGCGCGGCGGTCATTCTCTATTTTGCCAGAAACTCCCGGAAGCAGGGTATGGCCTTGTAGGCGAACTCCTTTATCGGTCCGTACAGGACTGATTTCCCCGGAGCGTTCCCGTCCGTGAATGCGAAGACTCCGTTCAGGGTGTCGAAGATGATAATGACCACGCTTACGACCAGAAGCGCCGCCACCAGTCCGAAAAGGGCTCCGAGCAGCCTGTCGGCCCAGCCCAGCATGGCTATCTTGACAACCTTGCGCAGGGCTTTCCCCAATATGCGGAAAAACAGTATTGCCGCCACCATGATCGCGATGAACACCGCGACCTTGAGAATCCTCTCCGAAAAGTTGATATAGGGCCCGGCCCATGCGCAGATCTTTTCGGTGAAGGCTGATGACAGCCAGACCCCCGCCACGAGCGAGACCACAGCCGCAAGCTGTGCCGTGAACCCTTTTATCAACCCGTTGACCATAAAGGGAATAATGCAGATGAGGATTATGATGTCGAGGACACTCAATTTGCCGGATTCTTCGTATATTTGCGAATTCTTGACGGCCGTAGGCCGTGGCGCAAAAATAGATAAAAATTACGAAACCGAAAATTATTGCTTTTATGAAGTTCAAAGAGTATAAAGGATTGGACCTTGTGGGTACGGGCTCGGAAGTCCTTGAGAACTGGAAGAAAATCCATGCGTTCGAAAAGTCGCTGGAAATCAGGGAAGGGGCTCCGGAGTTCATTTTCTTCGAAGGTCCGCCCTCCGCGAACGGAAAGCCGGGCATCCACCATGTGATGGCCCGCTCGATCAAGGACTCGGTCTGCCGCTACAAGACCCAGACTGGCTACAGGGTCCCCCGCAGGGCGGGTTGGGACACCCACGGACTTCCGGTGGAGATCGGCGTGGAGAAGAAGCTCGGCATCCACAAGGACGACATAGGTAAGAAGATATCCATTGAGGACTATAACGACGCGTGCCGCAAGGAGGTGATGAAATATACCGGTGAATGGGAGAACATGACGGAGCGCATCGGCTATTGGGTGGACATGAAGGACCCCTATATCACCTATGACAACAGATATATCGAGACTCTCTGGTATCTTCTCAAGAAGATCTATGACAAGGGCCTCCTTTACAAGGGATATTCCATACAGCCATATTCCCCTTCCGACGGCACGGGGCTCAGCTCCCACGAGCTCAACCAGCCCGGCTGCTACAAGGACGTCACCGACACCACTGTGACCTGCCAGTTCGAGGTGGTCAAGAACGCCGACTCGCAGAAGCTCTATGACTGCGTGTCCGTGCCGGTGTACTTCCTCGCATGGACCACGACTCCCTGGACGCTGACTTCCAACACCGCGCTCTGCGTGGGCCCGAAGATCGACTATGTCAGGGTCATGTCTTTCAACCCCTACACCGGCGAGCAGGCGGTCTATGTCCTGGCCAAGGATCTGGTCCCCACCCTGTTCAACCCCAAGGCTGCCGAGATTCCCTTCGAGGAATATAAAAAGGGCGACAAGCTTGTCCCCTACAAGGTGCTTGACGGAGTGTTCAAGGGCGGCGAACTCACCGGAATCAGATATATACAGCTCATCCCCTGGTTCAGCCCGCTTGAGGGCGACGCTTTCCGCGTCATCCCCGGCGACTACGTGAGCACCGAAGAGGGTACCGGCATAGTGCATATAGCCCCGACATTCGGAGCTGACGATAAGAAGGTGGCCGCCGACGCCGGCATCCCGCCCATGCAGCTGGTGGACAGCCTCGGCGTGCGCCAGCCTCTGGTGGACCGTCAGGGCCGCTTCTACCGCATCGAAGACATGGATCCGGAATATGTCAAGGCCCATGTCGCCGATGCCTATAAGGAATATGCCGGCCGCTATGTGAAGAACGCATTCGACGACACTCTGCCCGCCGACGCCACAACGCTGGATGTTGATCTCTGCATGATGATGAAGGAGGACGGAAGGGCATTCAAGATCCAGAAGCATGTCCACAGCTATCCCCACAGCTGGCGCACCGACAAGCCGGTGCTCTATTATCCTCTGGACGCATGGTTCATCAAGACCACTGCGGTCAAGGACGAGATGGTGGCTCTGAACAAGGGCATCAGCTGGATGCCGGAATCCACCGGTACCGGACGTTTCGGGCAGTGGCTTGAGAACATTCAGGACTGGAACCTTTCCAGAAGCCGCTACTGGGGCACTCCGCTTCCCATCTGGCGCACCGAAGACTCGAAAGAGGAGAAGTGCATAGGCTCCGCGGCCGAGCTCTACGCCGAGCTCGAGAAGTCCGTCGCCGCCGGATTCATGAAGAGCAATCCCATGAAGGACAGAGGCTTTGATCTCAAGGACATGTCTCTGGAAAATTACAATAAGATAGACCTCCACAGGCCCTATGTGGACGACATCGTGCTCGTTTCCGACAGCGGCCGCAAGATGAAGAGGGAAAGCGACCTGATCGACGTCTGGTTCGATTCCGGCGCCATGCCCTATGCCCAGGAAGGTCTCCGCAACCTCGGATCGCCCAAGTTCGGCGCTACCGCCGACTTCATCGCTGAGGGCGTGGATCAGACCAGGGGATGGTTCTATACCCTTCATGCCATCCACACCATGATCAGCGGCGCTCCCGCATTCAAGAGGGTCGTGTCCAACGGACTGGTGCTCGACAAGGAAGGCAACAAGATGAGCAAGAGGCTCGGCAATGCCGTGGATCCGTTCGCCGAACTGGATAAATACGGGCCGGATGCGCTGAGATGGTATATGCTCACCAACGCCCAGCCCTGGGATAACCTCCGTTTTGACGAGGCCGGCGTGGACGAGGTCCGCAGAAAGTTCTTCGGGACTCTCTACAACACCTATTCGTTCTTCGCCCTTTATGCCAACGTGGACGGATTTGACCCCTCGGCCGCCGCGGTCCCTTATGGACAGAGGCCGGAACTTGACAGATGGATAATCTCTCTGCAGAACACTCTCATAAAGAAGGTCCGTGCCGCCTATGACGCCTACGACGTGACCACGGCCGGCCGTCTCATCCAGGATTTCGTCTGCGACCATCTGAGCAACTGGTATGTGCGTCTGGGCAGGAAGAGATTCTGGGGCGGCAAGATGAACGAGGACAAGCTCAGCGCCTATGAGACGCTTTACGGGGTCCTCAAGACCGTCGCGGTGCTGATGGCCCCCATAGCTCCGTTCTATGCCGACAGGCTCTATCTGGACCTTGTCCCCGACGGCGCCGAGTCCGTGCATTTCACCCTTATGCCCGAACCCGACGAGTCCGTGATCGACAGCGACCTTGAGGAGAGGATGTCTCTCGCCCAGAGGGCTTCGTCCATGGTCCTCGCGCTGCGCCGCAAGGTGAACATCAAGGTGCGCCAGCCGCTTTCCAAGATCATCATCCCGGTGATGTCCGAGGTGGTGAAGGAGCAGCTTGAGAAGGTCAAGAGCTTGATACTCACCGAGGTGAATGTGAAGGAGGCGGAATTCCTTTCCGACACCTCCGGCATAATCACCAAAAAAATCAAGCCCAACTTCAAGACGCTCGGCAAGGTCTATGGCAAGCGCATGAAGGAGATAGCCGCCGCATTCGGATCCATAGATCAGAAGACCATAAACGAGATTCAGGCCGCAGGCGCTTCCGGCGCCGCCTATATGCTGAACCTGCCCGGCGGAGAGGTGGAGCTCACCCCCGACGACTACGAGATTTCGTCCGAGGACATGCCCGGGTGGCTCGTCGCCACCGACGGTCCGCTCACTCTGGCTCTTGACGTGGAGCTCACCGATGACCTCCGCAGGGAGGGAGTCGCCCGCGAGCTTATCAACAGGATCCAGAATGTCCGCAAGGACAGCGGCTTCGAAGTCACCGACAGGGTGGTCGTTACGGTCTATGCCAAGGACAAGGATTTCTTCGAGATTTCCGACGCCGCCGACAATTACTATGACTACATCACTTCGCAGACTCTCTCCGAGCTGGATTCCGTCTCTCAGGACGCTCCGGCCGCCGGTGCGGTGGAAGTGGAGTGGAACGAGGGAAGGATATGGGTTCTCGCTGTCAGGAAATAATTTGACGCGCCGTGTTTGAACTTATATCCATTTAAATTATATTTGGGTAATGGATCTTTAAATTTAAATACTATGGAAGAGAAAAAGACACGTTACAGTGACGAGGAGTTGGAAGAATTCCGTGGCATTATAAATGAAAAACTCGCCAAGGCAAAGGCCGAGTACAAACATCTTCGCCAGATTGTCATGCACAACGGTTCCAACGACATCGAGGACACCACTCCGTCGTTCAAGACCGTTGAGGACGACGGCGCAGCCCAGCTTTCCAAGGAGGAAGCCAGCCAGCTCGCCGAGCGTCAGTACAAATTCATAAAGAGTCTTGAGGGGGCGCTCGTGCGCATAGAAAACAAGACCTATGGAATCTGCCGCGAGACTGGAGAGCTCATTCCCAAGGAAAGGCTCCGTCTTGTCCCTCATGCAACCCTCACGGTGGAGGCTAAGGAGAAGCTCTCCAGGCAGGGCAAGAACTGACGCAGTGATGACCCGCAAAGGAGGCCGCCTGCTGGTGTTCGGTCTGGTGCTTGTCGTTATTGACCAGGTCATAAAGATTCTGGTCAAGACCGACATGACTCTCGGACAGCACTTCAATGTGCTGGGAAACTGGTTTCAGATTCTTTTCATAGAGAACGAAGGCATGGCCTTCGGCATGAAGCTCGGGGGCGCCCTTGGAAAGGCGCTCCTGTCAATTTTCAGGATAGCGCTGTGCGGCGCCCTGGTATGGTGGATTTCGCGTCTTCTGCGGCGTGGAACCCCTGACGCTTCTCCGCGTGACGTCGGAAAGCCGGCCGTCCCCGCTGGAGTTCTCGTCGGTCTCACCCTTATTACGGCCGGCGCTTTCGGCAACATAATCGACTCGCTTGTCTACGGTCTGCTGTTTTCGGAGTCCACTCCCATGGCGGCGGCGTCGTTCGGCGGACATTATGCCCCTTTCCTTTTCGGCAAAGTGGTGGATATGTTCTATTTCCCGCTGTTCCGCTGGCCGGCATGGATGCCGCTGGTCGGAGGTGACATTTTTTTTGAGCCGGTGTTCAATTTCGCCGACAGTTGCGTGACGGTCGGCGCCCTCTATCTTATTTTCTTCCAATGGAGATTTTTCTCCTCGGAGTCAGCTGAGGGAGATAAGAAATAGGAAGGATCCTTGCATCCGTCTTTGACGGGGGCGGTTTCGCTCCTGTGAAAATTTTGCAAGATGTGGCAAATTGCCTATCTTTGCACTTCCCGGACGGGACCCTTATGAGGATTGTCCTCTGTTTGACAGGTATTTCCCCGTAGCCGAATTCCGGAGAGTTGGCCGAGTGGTTGATGGCGGCAGTCTTGAAAACTGTTGACCCGCAAGGGTTCGGGGGTTCGAATCCCTCACTCTCCGCAAAGGGATTGAAGTTCAGCGCTGATGCGCTGGGCTTTTTTCGTGTGACGGCCCGGCAAGCTTGCTTGCCCAGGGCTGGCTCGCGAAAAAGCCTGAGAGCCGAAGGCTCTTGAGCTTCAATCTCTTTGCAACGCTCCGCCGCAGGCGGTCAGGGAAAAGGCGCGCGCCAGCGGGGCCAATCCCGACTGGGGATGTCGGAGCGCTTCAGCGCGACGAAATCCCGGAGAGGGAAGGATGCCTCGTGCTTTGCATGGCCAATCCCGACGGGGAGCGTCAAGATTTTTACAAAGTGAGAGCATGACCGATGTCGTTTAAAGGCCCTGAGAGGTCTACTAGCGTGCTTAAGGGCACTTTTGAAATGCCTCTTCGCCAGGGTGACGGCCTCCGAAGTGCGCAGAATGCCATGTCCCATGCTCTCACTTTGTAAAAATCTTGTTGGCCTCCGCCGTCTGCGGGCGAAGAAGTGTACATATGTCCTGTACGATGCGGCTAACCCGTCCCCATTCATTTCGGAGTTCGTACCAGATGCAGGAGGGGAAAAAGAGCCCGGCGACGAAATCCCGAAAGAGGAAATATGTCCCAGATGTGGAAGCGGAAGGCGGATAATGGTAAAAAGGGGAAAGGCATCCAATGGTAATCCATATTATGTCTACGTCTGCTCCAATGAGGCCTATGGATGCGACTACCGGGAGGTCAAGTTCGTCAATTTGAACGCCCGCGGGGGCTTCAAGCCTCGCCGTCAGAGATGAATGGACGGGGCGCATGAAGGTGGCGGCAGGCTCAATGGGGGAGAAACTTGATGGAAATTTGCATGTGGGGTGGGTTTTGCCATTGCGGAATCAAAGTTTTTACATATATTTGCAGTCCTAATGAGGGTATAGCTCAGTTGGTTTAGAGCACTTGCTTGACAGGCAAGGGGTCAGCAGTTCAAGTCTGCTTATCCTCACAAAATCTTCCGGGGTATTAGCTCAGCTGGTAGAGCGCTTGCATGGCATGCAAGAGGTCAGGAGTTCGAATCTCCTATGCTCCACAATTTGCGCTGTAAATCAGCGATCTGCACACTCACGCATAAATCTGCACATGAAATTTGCCGGATTTATGCGTATTTTCTTTTGTGCTCTTATCCTATACCCTTTTTAACGAAAATCTCCGGGCTCAGAAAAGAGTGTCCCGCCTCTGTCCCGTTTTTCACTAAAAAATCCTCTAAATTATTATATATTAATAAGTTAGAGGATTTTCGTCTGGATGACTGGACTTGAACCAGCGACCTCCTGGTCCCTAACCAGGTGCGCTACCAACTGCGCTACATCCAGATGCGGTTCGTTGATGTCCTGCAAAGATACTTATCTTTTTTGATTTCCAAATATAAAAACAGAAAAAGATGCGCTGGTGAATATTTTCCCCGGAGAAGCGCCGCGCCTGTATCGGCTCCATCTTGCAGTTCCGGGAAATTTGGCTACATTTACACCCGTGCGGCGCCGCAACCGGGCCGCCGGCATAAAAACCTAAAATCATGATCACTTTCGGAAAACTCAAGGCGGCGCTGCTGTCGGCGCTGATTATGCTTTCATTCGCGTCATGCGGCAAGGACGGCCCCGTGGATCCGGCCAAGAACGGCGGGAACAAGGGAACTGAAACGACGACATCGGAATGGACCGAGATCGAACACGAGGGATTCACATTCAAGATAAGGACAAAGGAGGTCGGCACCGCCGCCGCCCAGAACGCGGTGGCTCAGATGAAGCTTAATCTGAGCGAAATCAACAAGATCATCCCCGAAAAGGCCCTGAAGGTCATGAAGGCGCATCCGATCTGGATGGAGAAAGACCTCACCGACGGTGCCGCATGGTATCATGTTTCCAAGGAATATCTCGCCAGTCAGGGATATATGACCGAGAAGTGGCAGTGTGTGGAGATATGCAACTATGTGAATTATTACAGCTGGACTCGCCAGAATCAGCCATACATGGTCCTCCACGAGCTTTGTCATCTCTATCACAATCTCGGAATAGAGAACGGCTACCAGAACGCCGACATCTACAACGCCTGGAAGCATGCCAAAGAGAGCGGCATGTACAAGGGCACCGCCTACCGCAATAACACCACCGACCCGGAGAGCAAATGGAATTATACTTACACCAAGGACGGGGCCTACTGTCTGAACGACCAGATGGAGTATTTCTCGGAGATGTGCGAGGCCTATTGGGGCGAGAATGACTACTATCCGTTCAACTACGAGCAGCTCAAAACCTATGACCCTCAGGCCTTTGAAGTCATGGTGAAGATCTGGGGGCCGCGCGCCGACAAACAGTAGGATGATGGACGCGGTGAAAAGAGCCCTTTTGATTTTATTGCCGATGTTGGCGGCTCTGTCCGTCTCCGCCGCCGGGCCGGACGCTGAGGCCGATGCCGGAATTCCGGTCCGCGCCGAGGCTTCGTACAAGTCGAGCGAACATCCTTTTGACGGTCTGTCTGTCAAGGGATACAGCATAGACAGCGCATGGCCGGCCTCGTTCCGCTCGGTCAGGGGCAAGGCCACGATCAAAGTGGACAACTCCGGAGAGAGCAGACAGGTGATCGAGATTACAGCCAAGGTCTATAGGAACGGTGCTCTTTTCGCCGAGGGAGAGTGCTCGGATGTCGCTTTCACCAAGGGACTGTCGTCCTATCAGCTTTCAGGCACGGTCACCCTCGCCGACGGTGTGTCCGTATGGCAGGCCATAGGAGCGGCGCTTTCGTTCAGGCCGTCCGAATATTCGGTGGATGTCCATGCGGTGATGGTCCATGAAGATGGCGGCAGGGAGAGCATATCCCGCATCGGTGTCCCGGTGAGCAATTTCATCCATTAGAGTTTTTTCGTTTTCCGGTTGTCGGGTCTGTCTTTTTTATTAAATTTGCAGTCCCAACCTTGGTGAGTTGTCCGAGTGGTTGAAGGAGCCTGCCTCGAAAACAGGTGTACGTGCGAGCGTATCGGGGGTTCGAATCCCTCACTCACCGCAAGAGAGATGATGGTGGCTGAAAGTCGGAAGGACCGATCGGCCACCATCTTTTTTTATTGCAAAATCGGGCCCTGCGTTGTCTATATCGGCGTTTCGTGCCTGAAGTCATTGCAGAATTTATTAATTTTGCATAGTGTTTCCGGACATGATCCGGAGGCGCTCCGGTGACGGAAAATACACAAATCACAAAACAATGGCACTGATAGAAAAAATCATTGCGCGCGCCAAATCCAACAGGCAGCGCATCGTCCTCCCCGAATCACTCGAGGAACGTACCATCAAGGCCGCCGACATGGCCCTCGCCGACGACCTCGCTGACATAATCCTGATCGGTAATCCCGACAAGATCCATGCATATGCCGCAGAACTCGGCCTTAGGCATATCGGCAAAGCCACCATCATAGACCCCGAGACCAGCGAAAAGACCGAAGAATATGCGCAGCTCCTTTTCCAGCTTCGCCAGAAAAAGGGCATGACCGAGGAAAAGGCCCATGTGCTGGTCAAGGACCCTCTCTATTTCGGCTGTCTCATCATCAAGAGCGGAGACGCTGACGGACAGATCAGCGGCGCTCTCTCCACCACCGGCGAGACTCTCCGTCCCGCCCTCCAGATCATCAAGTGCTCTCCCGGCATCACCTGTGTCAGCGGTGCCATGCTGCTTCTGACCAAGACTCCCCAGTATGGCGAGGACGGTGTTCTCGTCATGGGCGATGTCGCCGTGACCCCCATGCCCGATGCTTCCCAGCTGGCTCAGATAGCCGTCTGCACCGCACGCACCGCCAAGAGTGTGGCCGGATTTGCCGAGCCCCGCGTGGCCATGCTTTCGTTCTCCACCAAGGGATCCGCTTCCCATGAAGTTGTGGACAAGGTCGTGGAGGCGACCAGGCTCGCCAAGGAGCTCGATCCCGAGCTGAAGATTGACGGAGAACTTCAGGCCGACGCCGCTCTTGTGCCGTCCGTGGCCACCAAGAAGGCTCCCGGTTCTGACATCGCCGGCAAGGCCAATGTCCTTGTGGTCCCTTGCCTTGAAGTCGGGAACATCGCCTATAAGCTCGTCCAGCGTCTCGGCGGCGCCGACGCCATCGGACCCATCCTTCAGGGCATCGCCCGTCCGGTCAATGACCTCAGCCGCGGCTGCTCTGTGGATGATATCTATAAGATGATTGCGATTACCGCTTGTCAGGCTATGGATTCTAAGTAATTAGAATCCATAGCCTGACGGCTTCTTAACCCCCAGCCGGCCGTTGCCGGCAGCCCCCTATCAGGGGGCACTTCGCGCCTCCGGCGCGGCTGTCACGAAAGCAAGTTGACACAAAAAAAGAGGTCCGGCCAATCGGCCGGACCTCTTTCAATATAGTCTCAAATATTACTCAGTCTTGGTACCGTTCTCCCAGACAATTCTGTACTCGGTCCATGCGCCGTCGGGATCCCATCCCCAGGCCCATGCATAACCGGAAGCCTCGGTCCCGTAGAGTCCGCTGTAGTCCTCGCGGGCGCCATAGAGATAGAACCATGCCACCTCCTTGGCTTTGCCGTCAATGCCGTGCTTCAGCGACCATGCGGTGTATGGATCGTCACCGTCCTCGTGAGGGTCGGCCGAGCCGAACGCGGATGAATTGTCCTGATCGACAACCCAGTCTCCGTCGGTGGCCCTTCTGGTGAAGGTCACGTCATAACCTTCGACTCCGAGCCAGCTGGTGATGGTGTAGGCCTTGGTGGCGGCGTTATAGGAAATGGCGGCGTCGCCATATTCTGTGGCGCCGAAGGTCACCTTGCCGGATGCGCTCCATGAGTAGTCGAGATCATCGGAATCCTGGTCGGGATAGGGATTGTCCTCCTCTTCGTCATCGCCGGAGTCATCATCGTCGTCGGTTGCGTCGCCGATACCGTCACCGTAGATGAGCTGCCAGTATGTCCAGGTTCCGTTGGGGTCGAACACCCATGCGTAGGCCGTGCCGCCCTTCTCGTTGTTGGTGGGATAGAACCGGTTGTTGTTGGCGTCGCTGTTGTTGAAGAACACGACCGTGGTCGAAGAAGTTCCTCCGATTCCGTGGTAGATGTAGAAGCGCTCGTCGGGATAGGCTCCGGTGGTCTTCTCATAGCTGTCGGCCGTGGTGTCTATGACAAGCTTGTTGTTGTCGGGGTTGACCGTAAACACGAGATCGAAGCCCTCGACTCCTGCGAAGCCCTCGCAGATATATCTGTCGGAACCCTTCTCCTTTCCGAACACGGCGCTGGTGGACTTGAAGTTCTGCTCGTCGCTGAAATATACGGTTGCGCTCTGCGACCACTCATAGTTCCAGACCTTCTTCACCTGTGTGGCGATCTCAGCGGTGGCCTCTTCCGAGGAGCAATACTGCTTGGCGTCATCGGCTTTTGGGATCGCCTTCAGGTAGAGAGTGTAGGTGGTGGTGTGCTTGAGTCCGCTCACGGTGCAGGTGGTCGAGGTCGTGAACCCCTTTGCGGAGATGTAGTGCTGAGGGGTCTTGAGAACATAGTAGTACTGCCCCGCGTCTTTTACGGCGTCCCATGAAATCGTGGCGCCGCTCATGGTGGATTCATAGGCGATTCCGCTAGGTGTGTCAAGGGCTGTCTTGCCCTTGGTGCTGAGCGCACCCTGAAGTTCGTCGTCGCAGGCGGTGAACATGGTCACCGCTCCGGCGCAAAGAACCGCGCTTAAAATCTTTGTATAAAGTTTCATAGTTCTTTCAGTTTATGGGTTTACTCAAGGACAAGGGATCTGTCACCGAACAGGTTCTGGCCATATCCTGCGGCAGGATAGGTTTCAGAGCTGATGTTGGGGTTGTTCAGAATCTCGGACGTGGGGATCTGATAGACATATCTCCATGATCTTGCGGGAAGTGGGGTGTTTCCTCCGAAAGAGGAGTGGTTGCCCTCGCGGAGCATGGGCTTCTGGCAGCGGATGAGGTCATACCAGTCATAACCCTCTCCATAGAGCTCCTTGCGGCGCTCGAGAAGGATGGCCTCCACAAGAGACTCCTGATTGGTGGTGGTGGTGAGGAGGGCTCCGCGCATGCTCTGAAGCTCGTTGAGCAGAGAGAGGGCCGTGGAAGTGTTGCCCTGGCGTGCTTTCGCCTCTGCTTCCACAAGCAGCAGCTCGTCGCTTCTCATGTAGGGGAAGTCTCCGCAGAGCTCCTGATTGTCGTAGAACTTGTCGGACTTGTGCAGTCCGAGGTCTGCGTCATAGTGGATCTGCTTTCCGCGGATATCGTCTGCGCTGAACAGCTCTGCAAATTTATCGTTGAGATAGAAGCAGTTGAAGGACCATTTCTCGTTACCGTCACGGACGATTCCGTTTGCCCAGAGAGCGAAGGGACCGTAGGCTCCCTCACCCATAAGTCTGTTTTCCTGATCCTCAAGTAGGCACCACATCCAGGAGTCGACGGATTCGTCGTTGAAACCCTTGCCCCACTGTTCGTTGGTGGTGAGAGGGTAGCCTGCGCGCGCGAGAGACGCATACTTTTCGGCATTGGCCCAATCGTTCATCACGAGATAGACGTGAGCAAGGATGCCCCTTGTCACGGACTGGTCGAAGTGGTTCTTCGCAGTCCTGCTCTTGCCTTCAAGGAGGGTCTCCGCCTGCTTGAGGTCGTTGAGGATCTGGTCATAGGTCTCGTCTATGGTTCCTCTGGGCTTGCCTTCGGTCTGGTCGCTGGTGGGTTCAGTATAGATCGGGACTCCGGGCATGTTCCTTTCCTTGGCGAGCACGTAGGTGTGCTCGAAGAGCTGTGCGAGGTTGAAATATGCCCATCCTCTCATTGCATAGGCCTGACCGAGGATGTTGTTCTTTTCGTTTTCGTCACCTCCGTCGATCTTCGGAGTGTAGGTGATGACGCTGTTGAGGTTGTTGATAATGTCGTAGTAGTAGACCCAAAGCGCGCGGGCTTTGAAGATGTCGCCTCTCTGGTGGCCCCACATATTATAGTCATAGCCATACCATCCTCCGTTCACGATAATGTCCTGTCCGTCCACGGCGAAGGTCATCAGCTGTGCGACATAGCCTTCGGTGTCGGCGCGTCCGCCGGAGTTATAGAAATGGAGAAGGTAGTAGCATCCATTGAGTGCGCCCTGTGCTCCCGATACGGTGGTGAAGATAGACTGGTCGGAAACCGAACTTGTGGGGTTCGTGTTGAGCAGTCCGTCACAGGAAGACAGTGTCAGCGCGGAAATCGCGGCCAAAGCCGCTCCAATATATTTTTTCATAATTGTTATCCTTTTTTAGAATGTGAGCTGTACACCGAATGTGATGTTCTTGGTGGTGGGGAAACGGTTGCCGGTGGTACCGGAAACATCCTGCTCCGGGTCGGTGCCTCTTCTGGCGGCGGGGCCCCATGTGAAGAGGTTGTCTCCCTGGGCATAGACTCTGAGCTGCTTGATGTTCACTCTGTCAAGAACCTTCTTTGGCAGGGTGTAGCCGAGAGTGACGTTTCTCAGACGGAGGAACGAGTTGTCGAAGAGATACTTGTTGGAGAATACGTCGATGGTATTCTTGTTCAGGCGGGGGAGAGAGCCTTTGGTGTTGCTCTCGGTCCATCCCTTCTCAAGAGTGTCCTTGTGCAGGGAGAAGCCCTGACGATAGATGGCCATCTGGGAATAGTCGCTGTCGTAGAGTTTTCCGCCGAGGCTGTAGTAGAGCATGACGGAAAGGTCGAAGCCGTAGAAGCTGAAGCTGTTGGTCCAGCCTCCGAACACTTTCGGCAGCGAGCTTCCGAGATACTGCTTCTGGTCGTCGCTGGTGACCTCGGAGGAGTTCTCGGTGAGCACTCTGTCCACGACCACCTTGTTGCCGTTGGAGTCGGTGTCATAGACATTCTTCCACCACTGGTCGTTACCGTTCTCGGGATTCACGCCGGCATAGACGGGACCCCAGAAGTTGTAGCGGCTCTCACCTTCTCTCCACTTGAAGTAACCGGAGTTCATCTCGTCCTGAGGAAGCTTGGTGATCTTGTTCCGGTAGCTGGTGAAGTTGAAGTTCATGTTCCAGGTGAAGTTCTTCTTGTTGTAGAGGTTCAGGTCGAAGGTGCCCTCGATACCGTAGTTCTTCACGTCGCCGATGTTTCTGTCGATGCCGTCGAAGCCTGTCGAGAGTGCCATAGGCATGGAGAAGAGGAGGTCTTTGGACTTTCTGTCGAAGAACTCGAGGCTACCGGTGAGTCTCCTGAAGAGAGCGAAGTCGACACCGGTGTTGAACTGGAGGTTGGTCTCCCATTTCAGGCCTTCGTTGGGAAGTCTGGAGATGATGACGCCGGGGTTGGCCATGTCGTTGGCGCCCGTTGCATACAGACCCTGATAGCAGTACCACGAAGAGAGGTTGTCGTTACCGACCGCACCGTAGCTGGCCTTGAGCTTGAGGTTGTCAATCCACTTCACGTCCTTGAGCCAGTTCTCGTTGTTGATACGCCAGGATGCGCCGAGCGACCAGAAGGTACCCCAACGGGAAGACTTGGAGAACTTGGAGGATCCGTCTTCACGGACGGAGCCGGAGATGTAGTACTTGTCCTGATAGTCATACTCCACTCTGCTGAAGAAGGAGAGCAGACCATAGTTGTCTTCATAGGAAGAAGAACCTGTGGCCACGGCTGCGGAGCTGAGCTCCTTGAGGCCTGCGCCCGGGAATCCGTTTCTGGATGCGCTCAGACCTGCCACGTTTCTCTTGAAGCTTTCCTCTCCGAGGAGAACTCCGAGGGTGTGGTCACCGAACTTCTTGTCATAGGTGAGGATGTTGGTCCATGTGGTGGCGATGTTCCTGGTCCAGGACTTGTCGGCGGAGCCGCCCACTCCTGCGGAGCTGCCGTGTTCGGCGCTGGAATAGCCGTCATACTTGCTGAAATAGAAGTCGATGGCGAGGGTGCTGCGGAATTTCAGTTCCGGCATGAAAGTGATCTCGGCATAGTCGCGGGTGGAGATGTTGCTGGTGTTGGTCTTGTAGGAGTTGTACTCTGCGTCTGCAAGAGAGTTCCAGCCGCTCCATCCTTTGCGGTATGTGCCGTAGTCATAGATATATTTGCCGTTTGCATCGGTCTTATAGGCGCCTGTGGTCTCGTCATACTCATAGATGCTGTCGATCGTGGGCACCGTACGGAGGAACCAGATCACGCCGGAGGAGCTGGGAGAGTCGGTGACGCTCATCGAGAAGGAGTTGTTGGTTCCGAACTCGAGCCAGGGCTTGATCTTGGTGCTGACATTGGCTCTTCCGCCATAGCGCTTGAACTGCTGGGTGGTGAAGATACCCTTGTCGTTGAGCCAGTTACCGGAGAAGAAGTAGTTGGTGTCACCCTTCTTTCCGCTCATATCCAGAGTGTATTCCTGGCGGGGGCGGGATTTGAAGAGCTCGCCTCTCCAGTCGCCGAACCACTTGCGGTTGCTCTCGTTCACGAGGACATTGCCGTTGGCGTCGATGATGTTGGTGGTGTTCCAGGGGTTGACGTCGAGCTCGTTGATCAGGTTGGCGGAAGCGAGGGCTCCTGCGGCGGCCGCATCATAGCCGCTGTCGATATTCTGTCCATAGAGGGATCTCCATGCCACGAGAGCATACTCTTCGGGAGTGAGCTGATCCGGGAGCGGAACTGCCAGGGACGAGAATCCGAGGGAGGAACGGAAGTTGATCGATCCATCCTCGCTCTGTCCTTTCTTGGTCGTGATCACGATGACTCCGTTGGCGGCGCGGGAACCGTAAAGCGCGGTTGCGGACGCGTCCTTGAGCACTGTCATGGATTCGATATCGGACGAGGAGATGGCGTTCACATATCCGGAATATGCGACACCGTCAACAACATACAGGGGGCTGCTGGATGCGTTCATGGAACCGATACCGCGGATGCTGATGGTTCCGCCGTCACCCGGCTGTCCTGAGTTGTTGATGACCTGGACTCCTGCGGAGAGACCCTGGAGAGCCTGTGTCACGTTGGAGGTGCTGATCTTCTGAAGGTCCTCTTTCTTCACGACAGCGGCCGAGCCCGTGAAGGAGGTCTTCTTTCCCTGACCATAGGCGATGACCATGGTCTCGTCAAGCATCATGAGGTCTGCCTCCATGATGACCTGATAGTCGCTTGCCGATGTGAGCGGCAGGGTATAGTCTCTGAAGCCGAGGCACTGGATGAGCAGGTCTTTTGCCTTTTCAGATGCCTTGACCGAGAATGTTCCATTTTCCGTGGAAATTGCGAACTGCCCTGAAGTCTGATCCAGGACAGCGGCTCCCACGACGGGTGAGCCGTCGCTGCCGGACGTGATGGTTCCGGTAACAACTCTTGTCTGGCCGAGTGCGGTGGTTGCGCACAATGCGGCCGCAAGAAATCCTAAAATAAGCCTTTTCATAAAAAACTAATAAGTGTTAGACAGAATCTGTGTGTTCTCTTTTTAAGTGATTTAGTGGTGATGAGACGATGATGGTTTTTGTGTTAAATCGATTTAGTTAAGTGTTATTATTAATTTGCGTGTGTAGTTCAGTTTCAAAAATCGGAATTACTTACGGGTGATCTTCCAGGTGTTCCTGTCGATGGTCAGACCTGCGGGCTCGAGTATGGATTCATAGTCAAGCTCGTCGGTGGTGTCGACATAGCGGCGCATCTTCTGCACGACTTCCGCTCCTCCGACGCTTTCGATGGTCTGCCAGAGGCCTTCCTCGGTGAATCCTTTGCCCTGCTTGTAGCAGTTGTCATAGAGCAGGCGCATTACGTTGTCCAGACTCTTTTCTCCGCTGGTCGCGGTGCGGATCTCGGTGTCGAGCAGGAAGGCTACGACGGGACCCTTCACATAGTAGGAGATGATGGCGTCGTGGGCGTTGCTGTTGCGGTTGAAGAAGTTGAGCCAGATGTCATAGCTGCTGCTTCTGAGGCTCATGTGCTGACGTCCGGGAGTGGACTCGGTGTCGCGGATATAGCCGGAGATGTAGTCGAAATGCTCCTGCTCGCTGATGATGCCGGCCCTCATGAGCATGGTGCTCTCATAGAAGCAGGTCACGCCTTCGCTGACCCATAGGCCGGTGGTGTAGTTCTCCCTGTTGTAGTCAAACGGCACGAGCTCCGCGGGGCGGATGGCCTTGACGTTGTAGTTGTGGAAGAATTCGTGGGTGAGGAACTTGAGCATGCTGAGGTACTCGGCGCGGGTGTCGAAATCCCAGTGGCCGGCAGTGTAGTCGGCCTGGGAAGCCTGATGTTCAAGTCCGCCGCCGCCGGCTCCCATGAGCAGAAGTGTGTAGGAGTCATATGCGGTGTCGCCGAAGAGGGCGATGGCCTGATCGACTGCCTTCAGGAAATCCTCGGCCATGGGGCTCTCGGCGAATCCTTTGGGGGTCTCGACCGCGAACTCATAGCTGTGTCCGTTGTGCTCGATGACTTCCACGTAATGGTTTCCGAAAAGGAGAGGGGAGTCATAGAGGACATCGAAGTCGGGCGCGTAGTAGAGGTTGTCGCCCTTCTTCTCAAGAGCGGTGGATGTCTTTGTCCAGTTGGCGGGGGCGTTGAACTTCACGGTCACGGGGTGGTTCACTCCGTTTTCCACATGCATGAACACTCCGTTGGGGGCCACGAACGCAGCCTTTCCGTCCATTCTGCTTTCGGCCACGGAATAGGAGTCCGCAAGCACTCTGTAGCTCACGTGCACTTCCTTCGAGTTCGCAACCTTCCAGCCGTTCTTCTCATGCTTGTCCCACTCGAGAGGATTGCCGTCGGCGTCGGAGGCCGCGAAATCCATCAGATACTTGGGGTAGTCCACCACGATGTAGTAGCCGGGGGCCCAGACGGGGAGCCTGAACACGGTCTCGCCGGTGGTGACGGCGGGGATATAATTCATGTCGACATTCAGGTATTTGCCTGTGGTGTCGAACGAGACTTCATAACTGATCTGATAATCAGATGCAACTTTTGCCTGCTTACCGGAGCAGGATAGGAGGAGAACTGCGGCGGAAACGGCCGCGAGAATTTTTTTCATGTGGGTCGGTTGGTTGGTTACGATCTCAAATATATGAAATTTCAAAAACAAAAGGCGGAAAAACGATTATTTTTTGCCTTCTCCGATTTCGGGCTTTTTTCTGAAGATTTTATATCCCATGGCCGCGATTACTATGGCTATCAGAGGACTCAGAATGTTGAAAAAGCAGAAGGGAAGATAGGCCAGAGTCGGGATTCCGAGAATCGTGGCCTGAGTCATTCCGCAGCTGCTCCATGGAATGAGCGGCGAGACCACGGTGGACGCGTCCTCCACCGAGCGGCTCAGCAACCGGCCTTCGTAGCCCTCTTTTTCATATATGTCTTTGAATATCTCCGAGGTGAGCATGATCGAAAGATACTGGTCGGCAGCTATGGCGTCCATCAGAGTCCCGGTGGCGACGGTGGAGGTCACCAGTCCGGTGCGCCTTCTGGTCAGTGGAAGCAGTATCGCCGTAAGGTAACGGAGCATTCCGCCGGCCTTCATGCATGCCCCGAAACAGATCGAGCAGATCACCAGAAATATGGTGCTGAGCATTCCCTTCATGCCGTTGGTCGCCACGAGCGCGTTCACGTCGGCGTCTCCCGTGTCTATGGAGGTGCTGTTATAGAGCATCTCCATGGCGCCGACGCACTGAAGCTTGCCGAATGCGCCGTCACCGCACACCTCTCTGCCGATGCCGTACACTATGTCCGGCTGGGCTATCATCGCCAGTATGGCCCCCATTATCGCGGAAAGTCCGAGTACGGTGAACGCGGAAAGCTTTTTGACTATCATCACCGCCGTCAGCAGCGGGACGACCATCAGCCACGGGCTTATGTTGAAGGTGTCCGCGAGCCCGTCCCGGTAGTTCTGGATCATGGAGCTGTCACCCTCGCTGTGCGAAAGGCCGATGACCAGGAATATGGCCAGGGTGATCACCGATGCGGGGATGGTGGTGATCATCATGTATCTGACATGGCTGAACAGGGGCACCTTGTTGAAGGCGGCGGCCAGAATGGTGGTGTCCGACAGCGGGGAGATCTTGTCTCCGAAATATGCGCCGGAGATTATGGCTCCGGCGATGACGGGGCCGCTGAACCCCTCGGCCCGGCCTATGCCCAGCAGGGCCACTCCGACAGTGGCTATGGTGGTCCATGAGCTACCGGTGGCGGTGGCGACTATGGCGCAGATGACGCAGCTCGTGATCAGGAACACCTTCGGGCTTATGATCTGGACGCCATAGTAGATGAATGAGGGCACGATTCCGCTCACCATCCATGATCCGGAAAGCGCGCCTATTAGCAGCAGTATGAGTATCGCCATGGACAGATCACCCACGCTCTTGCCCATTTCGTCCTCGAAGTCTTTCCACGGGACCTTGAACAGCCATGTGCCCAGCGCTATGCAGAGGCCTGCCGCGAGGAGCAGCACGACCTGGCTTCCGCCGGCGATGGCGTCACTTCCATAGACGGCGATGACGAACCAGAGCATCAGCGCCAGGGCCACGACAGGAATCAGCGAAACTGCGATCTTGAATTTAGGAGAGTCTTTCATGTGCGGTTTCGGTTTTTATGGCCGGCCGTCACGGGTTTCGCTATCTTATAGCCTATTGCGGCCACGGTGATGCTGACGAGCGGGCCTATGATGTTGAAAAAGCAGAATGGGAGGTAGGTGAGGGTGGGGACGCCCAGAATCGTGGCCTGGGTCATACCGCAGCTGCTCCACGGATAGAGCGGAGAAGTGATGCTGGCGGAATCCTCCACCGTGCGGCTGAGCAGCCTCTTCTCATAACCCTCTTTCTCGTAGATGTCCTTGAACAGGTTGGAAGTCAGGATGATTGCCAGATATTGGTCGGAAACGATACCGTTGAGGGCGGTTCCGGTGAACACTGTGGAGGACACCAGTCCGACTCTGCTGCGGGTGCACGGGAGTATGAGCGAGGCCAGATGACGGATCATTCCGCTGGCCCTCATCGCTCCTCCGAAAGTCATTGAGCAGATGATGAGATACACCGTGTTCAGCATTCCCAGCATGCCCTTCGAGGCGACCAGTGAGTTCACCTCCGCGTTGCCGGTATCCACCTGGACGGTGTCATAGATCGAGCGCATGACTCCTCCGAAGTTGATCTTCCACTGCGGGCCTCCGGTGACCAGCTGTCTTCCGATTTCATCCACTATCTGAGGCTGAGCGACAACGGTGGCGATGACGGCCATGCACACCGAAAGGGAGAGGACTATCAGAGCCGGAGTTCTTTTGGCTATCATCACTCCGGTGAGTATCGGCACCGTGAGTAGCCATGGCGTGATATGGAATTTGCCGTTGAGCACGTCGGTGTACATGGCGATCTGAGAGGCGTCTCCTCCGTCGTGCGAGAGGCCGAGGAACGCGAACAGGCCCAGGGCTATGAGCATGGCCGGTGTGGTCGTTATCATCATGTATCTGATGTGGTCGAACAGCGGCACCGTGTTTATGGACGAGGCCATGACCGTGGTGTCCGACAGCGGGGAGATCTTGTCTCCGAAATATGCGCCCGAGATTATGGCGCCGGCTATCATTCCGTCGGAGAAGCCTTCCGCGCGGCCTATGCCCAGAAGCGCGACGCCTATGGTGGCGATGGTGGTCCAGCTGCTGCCGATCATGACCGATATTATCGCGCAGATGAGGCAGGCCGAGAACAGGAAGAATTTCGGGCTGATGATCTTGACCCCGTAGCAGATGAAGGTGGGAATGACTCCGCTGGCGGTCCACGTGCCCGAGATGGCGCCGATCAGGAACAATATCAATATCGCGGAGGTGACGTCGGAGACGTTTTTCTCGATTTCTTTTGTGAAGGTCTCCCAGGGAGTCCGGAAAATCCACATTGACAGCCAGATGCACACTCCGGATGCCAGCAGCAGGGCCACCTGGCTCGCTCCGAGAATGGAATCGCTGCCGAAAATCGTTATGTTTACCGCCAGCGTGGCGATAAGAACGAGTATCGGCGCCAGCGATACGGATGTGCGGATGACTGTTTTCTTCTTTGGACTCATCGGCCGGTATAACTCAAAAAGACCTCCCAAGGTAGGAATAAAATTCAAGAAAAGGTGAGCCTGGAGGGCGTTTTTCCATAAGCGGGGCGAAAAATTGAATTTTATGAGAAGATTTGTTGGGAAATATGCAGTATGAGCTTTCGGCATGGGGCAAATTGTCGCCGATTCGGTTGGTTTCTCGGAAATTATGTCTATATTTGCGGACTGTTTGACACTTATAAAAACATTATCTAAATTTTTTGCACAATGGCTGAATATTTAATGCCTGAAAAGAAGCAAGAGATTTTCGCAAAGTACGGAAAGTCCAATACAGACACCGGCTCGCCTGAGAGTCAAGTTGCTTTATTCTCCTACCGTATCGCCCACCTTACCGAGCATGTGAAGAAGAACAAGAAGGATGTCGTCACCCGCCGTTCTCTTCTGCGTCTGGTCGGTAAGAGACGTCAGCTTCTGGACTATCTCCAGAAGATCGACATCGAGAGATACAGAAACATCGTGAAGGAGCTCGGTCTCCGTCGATAAGACATACGGAAGGAATGCGAAAAGGGGGTAGGAGTGTACTATCCCCTTTTTTAGGATTCATGCCTAAAACATTGAAAATCCAATTATTTTTTAATGAACATCATCAATAAGAAAATCGAGTTATCCGACGGTCGGGTAATCGAAATCGAGACCGGAAAGCTGGCCAAGCAGGCCGACGGTTCAGCGGTCGTTAAGATGGGCGGCACCATGCTGCTCGCCACCGTGACGTGTGCAAAGGAAGTGACGGAGGGAACGGATTTCCTTCCTCTTCAGGTAGACTACAAAGAGAAATTCTATTCCGCAGGAAGATTCCCCGGCGGCTTCATGAAGCGCGAAGGCAAGGCCTCCGACTATGAAGTGCTCATCGCAAGACTCGTGGACAGGGCTCTCAGGCCTCTTTTCCCCGATGATTTTCATCTTGCCGTATTTGTGAACATATGGCTTGTCTCGGCCGAGAAGGACATCCAGCCCGACGCTCTTGCCGGACTTGCCGCTTCCGCCGCTCTCGCTTCCAGCGATCTTCCGTTCCTCGGCCCCATTTCCGAGGTCCGTGTCGCCAGGATCAACGGCCAGTTCAAGATAGACCCCAACTTCTCCGAGATGGAGAGCGCCGACCTTGAGCTTATGGTCGCCGCCACCGAGAAGAACATCATGATGGTCGAGGGCGAGATGAACGAAGTCACCGAGGATGTCATGCTCGAGGCCATCAAGTTCGCCCACGAGGAGATCAAGAAGCACTGCCGCGTGCAGGTCGAGCTCAACAGGGAGTGCGGCAAGGAGGTCAAGAGGGATTATCCTCACGACGAGGAGGACGAGGATCTTCGCAAGGCCGTCCACGATTTCTGCTATGGCAAATGCTACGAGCTTGCCAAGGCCGCAAAGCCCAAGCAGGAAAGAACGGCCGGTTTCGAGCAGATCAAGGCCGATTTTCTGGCGACCCTTTCCGAAGAGGATCAGGAGGCCAAGGCCGCAATGGTCAACAGATACTATGCCCATGAGGAGAAGGAGGCCATGAGAAACCTCATTCTCGACGAGGGTCGCCGTCTCGACGGCCGCACCACGAACGTGGTCCGCCCCATCTGGTGCGAAGTGAACTGTCTGCCCTGCGCCCATGGTTCCGCAATCTTCACCCGCGGAGAGACCCAGGCTCTGGCATCCGTCACTCTCGGAACAAAGATGGACATGAAGGAAATGGACGAGGTGCTTGTCCAGGACACTCAGCAGTTTGTCCTGCACTATAACTTCCCTCCTTTCGCCACCGGCGAGGCCAAGGCGCAGAGGGGTGTCGGCCGCCGCGAGATCGGTCACGGCAATCTGGCCTACAGGGCCCTCAAGGCCGTGATGCCCAAAGCCCCCGAATTCCCTTACGCAGTGCGTGTCGTCTCCGACATCCTTGAGTCCAACGGTTCTTCTTCGCAGGCTTCCATCTGCGGAGGCTGCCTTGCCCTTATGGACGCCGGCGTGAAGATCAAAAAGCCGGTCGCAGGTGTGGCCATGGGTCTCATCACCGACGAGGAGCGCCCCAATGAGCGTTATGCCATTCTCACCGACATTCTCGGAGACGAGGATCATCTCGGCGACATGGACTTCAAGGTGGCCGGTACCAAGGACGGCATCACCGCCACCCAGATGGACATCAAGGTCAACGGACTCTCCTATGAGGTCCTCGAAAAGGCTCTTGAGCAGGCCCGTCAGGGAAGGATGCACATCATGGGCGAGATGATGAAGGCCATCAGCGAGCCCCGCGAGGACTACAAGCCGTTCGTTCCCAGAATCGAGCAGTTTGAAATCAGCAAAGACTTCATCGGAGCCGTCATCGGAAAGGGCGGCGAGACCATACAGAAGATTCAGGCCGAGACCGGTGCCACCATCTCCATCGACGAGGAGAACGGCAAGGGCATCGTGGACATCGCCAGCGACGATGCGGAGGCCATGAGAAAGGCCAAGGAGTGGATCCTCAGCATCTGCGAGGTTCCCGAAGCCGGCAAGGTCTATCACGGCAAGGTCGTGTCCATCCTTGAGTTCGGCGCGTTTGTGGAGATTCTTCCCGGCAAGGAAGGCCTGCTTCACATCTCCGAGATCGCATGGGACAAGACCGATAAGGTCGAGGATGTGCTGAAGGAAGGCGACGAGGTGGATGTCAAGCTTCTTGAGATTGATGCTAAGTCCGGTAAGATGAGGCTTTCCATGCGTGCCCTCCAGCCCAAGCCGGAAGGATATGTCGAGCCCGAGCGACGTCCGCGCGGCGACAGGGGAGACCGGGACCGCAGAGGCGGCGACAGGGATCGCCGCGGAGGCGACCGCGACCGTCGCGACGACCGACGTGACGGAGACCGCCGCGAAAGAAGGTTTGACCGCCGTGACGGAGACCGCGGCCCCCGCAGGCCTTTCCGTCAGGACCGTCAGGATGACGCTCCCGCACCGGAGAGCGGCAGCCGGGAGCCCGAAATTTTCTAGTTCCGGACATAAAGACTCCAAAGGGTCGGCCCCGCTTCCGGGACCGGCCCTTTTTCATGTCCCTTTGGATCAGGGAGAAGAATACAAAAAGGGGCCGGCCAAAAGAATTGGTCAGCCCCTTTTTAACATATGTTGCTAAGGCTTAGATTTCGTTCATCTCTTTCTCGTAATCCTCCTTGCTTCCGACCACGATGTCCTGATATTCCTTCAGGCCGGTTCCGGCCGGGATAAGGTGACCGCTGATGACGTTCTCCTTCAGGCCTTCGAGGTTGTCCACACGGCCGCGGATGGCGGCTTCGCTGAGCACCTTGGTGGTCTCCTGGAAGGAGGCGGCGGAGATGAAGCTGTCGGTCTTCAGAGCGGCTCTCGTGATGCCCTGGAGCACCTGGCTGGCAGTTGCCGGCTGTGCCTCACGGACTGTCATGGGTTTACGGCCCTGCCTTTCGAGCGACTGGTTCTCGTTCCTTTCGTCACGCGCGGTGATGATATCGCCTGCGGAGTACTTCTCGGAGTCACCGGCGTCGATCACGCGGAGCTTTCCGAAGATGCCGTCGTTGGTGTCCATGAACAGCCACTTGTCCACAAGCTCCTCGGGGAGGAACTCGGTGTCGCCGGGGTCGTTGATCTTGACCTTGCGCATCATCTGGCGGACAATGATCTCGAAATGCTTGTCGTTGATCTTCACGCCCTGCAGTCTGTAGACTGCCTGCACCTCGTTGACTATATACTCCTGAGCCTTCACCGGACCGAGCACATTGAGAATGTCGCTCGGCGAGATTCCGCCGTCGGAAAGTTTCGTTCCGGCCCTGACATAGTCATTTTCCTGAACGAGGATCTGCTTCGTGAGTGGCACGAGATAGTGCTTCTCGACTCCGCTCCTGTTCCTGACGACAATCTCACGGTTGCCTCTCTTGACCTTGCCCATGAGCACTTCTCCGTTGATCTCGGAGATGATGGCGGGGCTGGAAGGATTCCTGGCCTCGAAGAGCTCGGTGACACGGGGGAGACCTCCGGTGATATCGCTTGACTTACCGATGGCGCGGGGGATCTTCATGATGATGTCTCCGACCTTGACGCTCTGGCCTTCGGCCGCGGTGATGTGCGCGCCCACAGGCAGGTTGTACTGTCTCAGGGTCTCGCCGTTCTCTCCGAGGATCACCATGGAAGGACTCTTTGTCCTGTCTCTGGCCTCGATGATCACCTTGTCCCTGTTGACGGACACCTCGTCAGCGGCCTCCTCGCGGAAGGTGACGCCGTCGATCATGTTCTCGAAGTGGACGGTACCTGCGGTCTCGATGATCGTCAGGGCGTTGTAGGGATCCCATTCGCAGATGAGGTCGCCCTTGGTGACGGAGTCTCCGTTCTTCTTGTAGAGGACGGAACCGTAGGGGATGTCATACTGTGAGTAGGTCATTCCTGTGTTCTCGTCCAGAATCTTGAGCTCTGTCATGCGGCTGATGACCACATCGCTCTTATCGCCGTCCTCGTTGACCCTTTCGATGGTCCTGAGTTCGGTGAACTCGATTTTTCCGTCATATTTGGAGCTGATCGAGTTGTCCACCGCTTCACCTCCGGCTACACCTCCCGCGTGGAAGGTACGGAGGGTAAGCTGTGTACCGGGTTCTCCGATGGACTGTGCTGCGATGACGCCCACGACCTCGCCCTTCTCCACCATGCGGGTGGTGGCCAGGTTACGGCCATAGCACTTGGCGCAGACTCCCTTGCGGGATTCGCAGGTGAGCACCGAACGGATTTCCACCTGCTCGATGGGGAGGGAGTCGATCAGTTCGGCGTCCTTCTCCTTGATCTCCGAGCCTGCGGGGAGAATGAGCTCTCCGGTGAGCGGGTTGAATATGTCATGGACGCAGACTCTTCCGAGGATTCTCTCTCCGAGAGACTCCACGACTTCGTCCTTGTTCTTTATGGCTGTGGCGATCAGACCCCTGAGCGTGCCGCAGTCTTCTTCGTTGATGATCACGTCGTGGGAGACGTCCACCAGACGGCGGGTCAGGTAACCGGCGTCTGCCGTCTTGAGGGCGGTGTCGGCCAGACCCTTACGGGCGCCGTGGGTACCGATGAAGTACTCCAGCACGGTCATGCCTTCCTTAAGGTTGCTGATGACCGGGTTCTCGATGATTTCAGCTCCGGAAGCACCGGACTTCTGCGGCTTGGCCATGAGGCCTCGCATGCCGCAGAGCTGCTTGATCTGCTGGGTGGATCCGCGGGCTCCCGAGTCGAGCATCATGTAGACGGGGTTGAAGCCCTGCTGGTCCTGAGAGATCTGGTCCTGCACGATGCCGGCCAGCTTGTTGTCGATGGATGTCCAGAGGTCGATGACCTTGTTGTAACGCTCGTTGTTCGTTATGAAACCCATCGCATAGCTGTTCTTGATCTCCTCGACCTGCTTGTAACCCTCGCTGATGAGCTTGGTCTTCTCCTTCGGGACGAGCACGTCGCCGAGGTTGAAGGAGATGCCTGCCCTGAAGGCGCGGTCATATCCGAGGTTCTTGATGTCGTCGAGGAACTTGGCCGTGCGGGTTACGCCGGTGTTCTTGATGACGCTGGTGATGATCTTTCTGAGGGCCTTCTTTCCGAGCACCTCGTTCACGTAGGGAACCTCTTCGGGGACATACTGGTTCACGATGATCCTTCCGGGAGTGGTCGCCACCATCTGGTAGCCCTTCGAAAGGTCCTGCTTGTCCTTGGGCAGCCTCACGTTGATCTTTGCGTGGAGCTCGATGGCCTTCTCGTCGAGGGCTATGACAGCCTCCTCAGGACCGTAGAAGTTCATGTTCTCGCCCTTGGCGCCGGGACGGATCTTGGTGATATAGTAGAGTCCGAGCACCATGTCCTGTGAAGGAACGGTGATAGGAGTTCCGTTGGCGGGGTTGAGGATGTTCTGGGAACCGAGCATCAGGATCTGGGCCTCCATCACGGCGGCGTTGCCGAGCGGGAGATGTACGGCCATCTGGTCACCGTCGAAGTCTGCGTTGAATGCCGTACATGCGAGCGGATGGAGCTGGATGGCCTTGCCCTCGATCATCTTGGGCTGGAAAGCCTGGATACCGAGCCTGTGCAGGGTAGGTGCGCGGTTGAGGAGCACGGGGTGTCCCTTCATCACGTTCTCGAGGATATCCCAGATCACGGGGTCCTTCCTGTCCACGATCTTCTTTGCGGACTTCACGGTCTTGACTATGCCCCTCTCGATCAGTTTCCTGATGATGAAAGGTTTGTAGAGCTCGGCGGCCATGAACTTGGGCAGACCGCACTCGTGCATGTTCAGCTCCGGACCCACGACGATGACGGAACGGGCGGAGTAGTCCACACGTTTTCCGAGGAGGTTCTGACGGAAGCGTCCCTGTTTTCCCTTGAGGCTGTCGGAGAGAGACTTGAGAGCCCTGTTGGACTCGCTCTTCACGGCGCTTGACTTCTTGGAGTTGTCGAAAAGCGAATCCACAGCTTCCTGCAGCATGCGCTTCTCGTTTCTCAGGATCACTTCAGGAGCCTTGATCTCGATCAGTCTCTTGAGCCGGTTGTTTCTTATGATGACCCTTCTGTAGAGGTCGTTGAGGTCGGAAGTGGCGAACCTTCCTCCGTCCAGGGGGACGAGAGGGCGGAGATCCGGCGGGATGACGGGGATCACCTTCATGATCATCCACTCAGGACGGTTGATTCCCTCGGACTCTTCGAACCACTTGACTATGTTGAGCCTCTTGAGCACTTCGGCCTTCCTCTGCTGGGAAGTCTCGGTGACCATCTGGGACCTGAGTTCTCTGGCGAGCTCGGAGACATTGATTTCCTTGAGCAGGTCATAGATTCCGTCCGCGCCCATCTTGGCGACGAACTTGTCGGGATTGTCGTCCTGAAGGTTGGCGTTCTCGGGCAGTCTGGACAGCACGTCGAGATATTCGTCCTCGGAGAGGAGGTCATATTTCTCGAGTCCGGAAGCTCCAGGCTTCACCACCACGTATTTCTCGTAGTAGATCACCGACTCGAGCTTCTTTGCGGGCAGTCCCAAAAGGGCGGAAATCTTGTTCGGAGCGGAACGGAAGTACCAGATATGGGCCACGGGCACGGTCAGGGTGATGTGACCCATCCTTTCCCTGCGGACCTTCTTCTCGGTCACCTCCACGCCGCAGCGGTCGCAGACGATTCCGCGGTAACGGATCCTCTTATATTTGCCGCAATAGCATTCGTAGTCCTTGGTGGGGCCGAATATTTTCTCGCAGAACAGTCCGTCTCTTTCAGGCTTGTAGGTCCTGTAGTTGACCGTCTCCGGCTTCAGGACCTCTCCGTAGGACCTTTCGATGATGTCCTCCGGAGAAGCCAGCGAGATGCTGATTCTTGAGAAATTGTTTTTTACCTTATTGTCTTTGTTGTTGAAAGTAGGCATATCGCTTCTTGGCTATCGTATTCTTAATCCAGTGTGACCTTCAGTCCGAGACCTCTGAGTTCATGCAGCAGCACGTTCAGGGATTCGGGAATGCCGGGAGTCGGCATCGGGTCGCCCTTGACGATCGCTTCATATGTCTTGGATCTTCCGTTCACGTCATCAGATTTCACGGTCAGCATTTCCTGAAGGGTGTTGGCTGCTCCGAATGCCTCCAGAGCCCAGACCTCCATCTCTCCGAATCTCTGACCTCCGAACTGAGCCTTACCTCCGAGAGGCTGCTGTGTGATGAGGGAATAAGGTCCGATCGACCTTGCGTGCATCTTGTCATCCACCATGTGGCCGAGCTTGATCATATAGATTATTCCGACAGTGGCGGGCTGGTCGAAGAAGTCTCCGGTGCCGCCGTCACGCAGCTGGGTCTTTCCATATCTGGGCACTCCGGCCTTGTCGGTGTAACCGTTGATCTCGTCCATGCTGGCTCCGTCGAAAATCGGCGTGCTGAACTTGAGTCCGAGCTTCTGTCCGGCCCATCCGAGAACCGTCTCATAGATCTGCCCGAGGTTCATACGCGAAGGCACGCCCAGAGGGTTGAGGACGATGTCCACGGCCGTTCCGTCATTGAGGAAAGGCATGTCCTCCTCTCTGACGATCTTGGCGACGATACCCTTGTTTCCGTGACGTCCGGCCATCTTGTCGCCCACGGTGATCTTCCTCTTCTTGGCGATATAGACCTTGGCCAGCTGCATGACTCCGTTGGGAAGCTCGTCTCCGATCTTGACCTTGTCCAGAATCCTCTTGTTCCTTGCGGCCTCTTCCTTGACTGTGATGCAGTAGTTGTTGATGAGGTCGCGGACCATTTCGTTGGTATGCTTGTCAGAGGTCCACTTGTTGGAGTTGATGTTGTCGTAGTCGATTTCCTTGAGCTGCGCGGCCGTGATCTCCTTGCCCTTGGGGATGATCTCCACCCCGTAGAGGTCGCTCACGCCTGCGCTCTTCTTGCCTTCCACCAGCACCGTGAGTTTCTCGATGAATCTCTGGTAGAGAGCCTCCACCTTCTTGTTGAAATCCTCCTCGATGCTCTCGATCTTGGCCTTGGTCTCGGCTCTGGAACCTCTCCTGCCGGTCTCCTTTGCCACCTTGGCATAGAGGGCGGTCTTGATGACGGTGCCGCTCAGCGAAGGGTTGGCCTTCAGTGAGGCGTCCTTCACGTCGCCGGCCTTGTCTCCGAATATGGCCTTGAGGAGCTTCTCTTCCGGAGAAGGATCGCTCTCGCCCTTCGGGGTGATCTTTCCGATCATGATGTCACCGGGCTCGATGTGGGCTCCGATGCGGATTATGCCGTCCTTGTCGAGGTTGCGTGTGGCGTCTTCGCTCACGTTGGGGATGTCGGAGGTCAGCTCCTCTATTCCCCTCTTGGTCTCGCGGACCTCGGTGAGGTACTCGTCCACATGGATGGATGTCAGGACGTCCATGCGCACCATCTTTTCGGAAAGAACGATGGCGTCCTCATAGTTGTAACCCTTCCAGGGCATGAAAGCCACCATGAGGTTCCTTCCCAGCGCGAGCTCGCCGCCCTGGGTGGCATATCCCTCGGTGAGCACCTGGCCGGGTTCCACCCTGTCGCCCTTGCGTACGATAGGCTTGAGGAGAATCGTCGTGCTCTGGTTGGTCCTTCTGTATATGGGCAGACGGTACACGGTGACTTCGGGAGCGAAGCTCACGAATTTCTCGTCATCCGTGCGGTCATATTTCACATGAATCTCGTTGGCGTCCACATAGACCACTTCGCCCTTCCTCTCGGCGGCGACCTGAGTTCTGGAGTCTATGCACACCCTCTCCTCAAGACCGGTGCCCACAACGGGGGTCTCGGGGCTGAGAAGCGGCACTGCCTGACGCATCATGTTCGCGCCCATGAGCGCGCGGTGGGCGTCGTCATGCTCCAGGAACGGGATCAGGGACGCGGCGACGGAAGCCATCTGGTTCGGTGCGACGTCCATATAGTCCACCTGCTCCTTGGAAACAACGGGGAAGTCGGCCTCGAGACGGCACTGGATGCGGTCTTCCTTGATGTTGCCGCTGTTGTCCATCTTCACGTTGGCGAGGGAGACATATTTGTTCTCCTCTTCCTCGGCGCTCATGAACTTCCAGCCTTCGTCGGAAAGGTCCACCTTGCCGTTCTCCACCTTGCGGTAGGGGGTCTCGATGAATCCCAGTTCGTCTATCTTTGCATAGACGCACAGCGAGGAGATAAGTCCGATGTTCGGTCCTTCAGGCGACTCGATAGGGCAGAGCCTTCCATAATGGGTGTAGTGCACGTCTCGGACCTCGAATCCGGCCCTGTCTCTCGACAGACCTCCCGGCCCGAGCGCGGACAGACGTCTCTTGTGGGTGATTTCGGCCAGAGGGTTGGTCTGGTCCATGAACTGCGAGAGCTGGCTGGTTCCGAAGAACGAGTTGATGACCGAAGACAGGGTCTTCGAGTTGATCAGGTCTATGGGGTTGAACTGCTCGCTGTCGCGGACGTTCATCCTCTCGCGGATTGTTCTCGCCATCCTGGAGAGTCCCACGCTGAACTGGTTGGCCAGCTGTTCGCCCACGGTTCTCACGCGTCTGTTGCTCAGGTGGTCGATGTCGTCGACGGTCGCCTTGGAGTTGATCAGACGGATGAGATATTTGATGATTTCGTTGATGTCTTCTTTTGTGAGCACGCGCACCGAAGGGTCTGTGCCCAGACCGAGCTTCTTGTTGAGCCTGTAGCGGCCTACAATGCCCAGGTCATATCTTTTTTCGGAGAAGAAGAGCTTGTCGATGACGTCTCTTGCGGTGGCCTCATCCGGCGGTTCCGAGTTTCGGAGCTGTTTGTAGATGTAGTTGACGGCCTCTTTCTCCGTATTGGTCGGATCTTTCTGCAGAGTGTTGAAGATGATGACATACTCGCTGTCATTGGCCTCGTCCTTCTGGAGGAGGATGGTCTTCACGTCCGCATCGGCGAGTTTCTGGAGAGTCTCGTCATTGATCTCGTCGCCGCGCTCCATGACTGTGGTGGTGCGCTCGATCGGGATGACCTCTCCGGTGTCCTCGTCCACGAAATCCTCGTTCCAGGTCTTAAGGACCTTTGCGGCGAGTTTCCTGCCCTTGTTCGCCTCGAGGTTTTCCGGGGTTGCCTCGACTTCCTCGGCGAGTCCGAAGATGTCGATTATGTCTTTGTCTGAGTCATAGCCTATGGCTCTGAGCAGAGTCGTGACCGGAAGCTTCTTCTTGCGGTCGATGTAGGCATACATGACATTGTTGATGTCCGTGGCGAACTCTATCCACGAGCCCTTGAACGGGATTATGCGGGCTGAATAGAGCTTGGTGCCGTTGGCATGCATGCTCTGGTCGAAGAACACGCCGGGCGAGCGGTGCAGCTGGGACACTATGATTCTTTCCGATCCGTTGATCACGAATGTACCGGCCGGCGTCATGTAGGGAATATTGCCGAGGTAGACATCCTGGACTCTGGTGTCGAAGTCCTCATGCTCGGGATCGGAGCAGGAAAGGCGGAGTTTTGCCTTAAGAGGCACATTGTAGGTCAGGCCTCTCTCAAGACACTCTTCAATCGAATACTGCGGGGGATCGATGAAATAGTCGATGAACTCGAGCTTGTAGTTGTTCCTCGTGTCTTCGATAGGGAATATTTCCTGGAAAACCTGAAAAAGACCCTCGTTCCTCCTGTTCTCGGGAGTCGTGTCAAGCTGAAAAAAGTCCTTGAAAGACTTGAGCTGGACTTCAAGAAGATCCGGATATTCCAGAATTTTTGAAGTTGCGAAATTAATTCGTCTGTTATTGGTCTTTTTTGACATGTTCTGCCTGTGAAATTGGAAAAAAATTTATATGCAAAAAGGTTTAGAGCCTATTATCCCCGGCTCTAAACCTGATTCCGCATCCCCAAGGGGACGAGATTTATTTAACCTCAACCTCTGCGCCGGCCTCTTCAAGAGCGCTCTTGATCTGCTCGGCTTCTGCCTTGGAAACTTTTTCCTTCACTGCCTTGGGAGCTCCGTCCACAAGTTCCTTGGCCTCTTTCAGACCAAGACCTGCGAGCTCTTTGACTGCCTTGATGACGGCGAGCTTGGCTGCGCCGGCTGATTTGAGGATGACATCAAACTCCGTCTGCTCAGCCTCTGCTGCGGGAGCACCCTCTGCGGGGCCGGCTGCCACGACTGTTGCTGCAGGCTCGATGCCGTACTCTTCCTTGAGAACTTTAGCAAGTTCCTGAACATCCTTGACTGAGAGGTTAACGAGCTCTTCAGCAAGTGCTTTTACGTCTGCCATAATTGATCTATTTTAAATTGTTATTATTATTCTTTTATTCAGCCGCGGGAGCTTCCGCGCCTTCGGCCTTCTCTTCCTTGTTCTCAAGAGCGGAGATGACTCTGCGGATAGGAGACTGGAGGAGAGTGATGATGTCTCCGACGAGCTCTTCCTTGGTCTTGATGGCTGCAAGCTCGTTGAGGGACTCGGCTCCGATATAGATGCAGTCCTGCACATATGCGCCCTTGACCACCGGCTTTGCGAAGCCCTCTTTCTGGAGTTTCTTGATAAGCTTTCCGGGAGCGGCGGGAACCGTGGTGTACATCACGGCAGTGTTGCCCTTGAGGACTTCAAGAAGCTTCTTCTGCTCCTCGTTGCCCACCTGACCGAGCACGTGCGCGAAAAGCGTGTTCTTGACCACCGTGAGCTTCACGCCGTTGTCAAAGCAGGTGCGGCGGAGTTTCGTGGTCTGTTCAGCGTTCAGGCCGGAGATGTCCGTGATGTAGAAATCGGAATACTCCTTGAGCTGTGCTGAAATCTGTTCGATTATCTGTGCTTTAAGTTCTTTTCTCATAGCTTCCGATATTTTTATTCAGCACCTATAGCCTTGACGTCGAGCTTGATGCCCGGGCTCATGGTTGTGCATATAGAAGCGGACTTCATATATGTGCCCTTGAGGGACTGGGGCTTAAGCTTCAAAATCGCCGAAATGACGGTCTTTGCGTTCTGTTCGATCTGTTCTGCGGTGAAGGAAGCCTTTCCGATGGCGCAGTGAACGATACCGGTCTTGTCGACCTTGAAATCGATCTTACCTGCCTTCACTTCCTTGACGGCGTTGCCGACTTCCATGGTGACCGTGCCGGTCTTGGGGTTCGGCATGAGGCCTCTGGGGCCGAGGATACGGCCGATAGGACCGACTTTGCCCATCACTGAAGGGGTGCAGATGATGACATCCACATCTGTCCAGCCGCCCTTGATCTTCTCGATATAGTCGTCGAGTCCCACATAGTCGGCTCCGGCCGCCTCGGCCTCGGACACCTTGTCAGGTGTGCAGAGCACGAGAACCCTTTTCTCTTTTCCGGTTCCGTTGGGGAGGGAGACCACTCCGCGGATCATCTGGTTGGCCTTGCGGGGGTCAACGCCCAGGTTGACGTGGAGCTCCACGGAAGCGTCGAATTTCGTGAAGGTGCACTCCTTCACAAGACCGCATGCCTCAGAGAGTCCGTAATTCTTTGAAGAGTCGACTTTAGCTTCGACCACCTTCTGATTCTTTGTCAGTTTGCTCATGATGCACGTGGTTTATTTTACGTCTGCGGGGAATTCGCCTTCAACCTTGATACCCATGCTTCTGGCCGTTCCCGCCACCATGCTCATCGCGGACTTGACCGTGAAAGCATTGAGGTCGGACATCTTACCCTCGGCTATGGTTTTCACCTGATCCCAGGTGACGGTAGCGACTTTCGTTCTGTTGGGTTCGCCGGAACCCTTCTGGATTTTTGCCGCCTCCTTGAGTGAAATGGCCACGGGGGGCTGCTTCACCACGAAAGAGAACGACTTGTCCGAATACACGGTGATCACAACAGGCAGAACCTTGCCGGCGCTCTGCTGAGTGGCGGCGTTGAACTGCTTGCAGAAGTCCATGATGTTCAGACCCTTTGAACCGAGTGCCGGTCCAACTGGCGGAGCGGGATTCGCAGCTCCGCCCTTGATCTGGAGCTTGATGAACCCGGTAACTTCTTTTGCCATGATTGTTTACTCTTTAGTTACTTGATTAAAGTTGAGATCCAGCAGAGTCTTCCTGCCGAAAATCATAACTATCACCTTTATCTTGCTTCTGTCCTCATCGATGCTGTCGACCGTTCCGTCAAACCCGGTGAAGGGTCCTTCGGTGATCTTCACGGCCTCACCGATCGCGTAATCCACTTCAGTTTCGCCCTCGCTCACCGCCGTCTCGTCCTGAACTCCAAGAATCCTCCGGACTTCTTCGTCGCGGATGGGTACCAAAGTCCTCTCTCCGTTTTTGCCGCCGTCCTTCTTTTCAGTCAGGAAGCCGGACATTCCGGGGACAAGATTTCTGATGATGTACTGCAGTTCGGGAGTCGGTTCAGCCTCAATAAGCATATAGCCCGGGAAAAGGAGCCTTTCGGTGGACACCCTCTTTCCGTTCTTGATTACAAACTTTTTTTCGACTGGAACGAGAACCTGCGAAACCACGTTCTCAAGGCCGCCTCTGACTATTTCTTTCTCAAGATATTCTTTGGCTTTCTTCTCCTTGCCTCCTGCAGTCCTAAGGACGTACCATTTCTTTTCGCCCATGGTAATGAAATAAATTACAACGTGTAGATTGCTGTCATCAGATGCTGGAAAGCAAAGTCGATGATGAGAAGCATCACGGCGAGAATGGCCGTAGCTCCCATGACCAGCAAAGCAGAGCTCTGAAGCTTGCTCCATGTAGGCCAAGTCACCTTTCTGGTGAGCTCAACATACGACTCTTTGCAATAGTTTATGAACTTTCTCATCTTTACTTTTAATGGACACCGCCTGTTGGAAGCTTACGCGATGCCTGTTAAACATTACCAAATCGTAACCTTTGATATTTGCAGGGGAAGCAGGATTCGAACCCACATCGACGGTTTTGGAGACCGCTGAACTACCCTTGTTCTATTCCCCTAATAAAGCGGATGTCCGGGGACACCCGCTTATCAAGCTGGTATTTGATTACTCAAGAACCTTGATGACCTGTCCTGCACCGACCGTGCGGCCACCTTCGCGGATAGCGAACTGAAGACCGACGTTGAGGGCGACTCTGGTGATGAGCTTAACCTTGATCTCGACGTTGTCGCCAGGCATAACCATGTCGACTCCCTCGGGAAGGGTGATCTCACCGGTCACATCCAGTGTGCGGATGAAGAACTGGGGACGATAGTGATTGTGGAAAGGAGTGTGGCGTCCGCCCTCTTCTTTCTTCAATACATAGATCTGAGCTGTGAACTCATCGTGAGGAGTGATGGAACCGGGCTTAGCGATAACCTCACCTCTCTTGACGTCCTTCTTGTCGATACCGCGGAGGAGGAGACCCACATTGTCTCCGGCCTCACCCTGATCGAGGAGCTTGCGGAACATCTCGACGCCGGTGACGACAGTCTTGCGGGGCTCATCGCTGAAGCCTACGAGCTCAACCTCGTCATTGACGTGGACGGTACCGCACTCGATACGGCCTGTCACGACAGTTCCACGGCCGGTGATGGAGAAGATGTCCTCGATAGGCATGAGGAAAGGCTTCTCATTGTCACGGACGGGAAGGGGAATGTATTCGTCGACATTGTTCATGAGTTCCATGACCTTGTCCTCCCAAACCTTCTCACCGTTGAGGGCGCCGAGAGCGGAGCCGCGGATGACAGGGCAGTTCTCGTCGAAGTTGTAGAATGCGAGCAGGTCGCGGATCTCCATTTCAACGAGGTCAAGCATTTCCTCATCCTCGACAAGGTCAACCTTGTTCATGAAGACAAGAATCTTAGGGACGTTCACCTGACGGGCGAGAAGAATGTGCTCGCGGGTCTGGGGCATGGGACCGTCGGTAGCTGCGACAACGAGGATAGCGCCGTCCATCTGAGCGGCACCTGTAACCATGTTCTTGACGTAGTCTGCATGGCCAGGGCAGTCAACGTGAGCATAGTGACGGTTCTCTGTCTCGTACTCGACATGAGCGGAATTGATGGTAATACCGCGCTCCTTCTCTTCAGGGGCGTTGTCGATCTGGTCGAAAGACTTGACCTTGTCAGCATTACCTGCGACCCTTTCAGCAAGCACCTTGGTGATGGCTGCGGTGAGAGTCGTTTTACCGTGGTCAACGTGTCCGATGGTACCGATGTTGACATGCGGTTTGGTTCTCTGGAATGTTTCTTTTGCCATAATATTATGTATAAATGTTGTCTTGCGACATTACAAAAAAGAGCCGGTGATGGGATTTGAACTCATGACCTCATCCTTACCAAGGATGCGCTCTACCCCTGAGCTACA
>CAVGCT010000017.1:0-186146 GCA_963627885.1 bacterium | reverse complement strand
CGGTCCCTTCGGGACTTATTAAAAAGCATTTTTTGGTCAGCCCCTTTGGGCTTCTTAACCCCCGCAGACTATCGTCTGCGACCCCTGCCAGGAGTGTCTCACTGATATTCCCTTCTTATAAGAGAGCAGAGGGGCATTCTACTCCAAGAAGAGCAAACAGGTTTTCTCTATCAAGGTCAGAATATCCGTATTCCTGTGCCATAGACAGTATAGCCATATAGTCTGGCGTCGTACGAAGGAACTTGCGCTTGAAGTAGTCATGTTTGATGTACGCCCAGAAGAGATAGAAGATTCCCCGAGGCTCAATTGAAACAGCGGCATTGAGCATCTCTTCAATCTTGTCAATCTTTGGGCGTGGGGTCAAAAATGCCTTCTGTCCGCCGAGCAATGATACAGCCGCATAGAAATAAGTTTCAGGGTTATCGAAATCATCCTCTATAGCCTTCTCGAATGCGTCAATTGCCTTTTCATACATTTTCAGCTTAAGATAACACATCGCAACTGAATTATTCAGCAGAGCATTGTCGGGATTCGATGCCAATGCCTTCTGATAGGTCCTCGCATACCTGTTCAGTTCAGGTAGCGGCATTCCCGCTACACTCGAAAATGTGGAGATAACTATCGGCCTTCCACAGGAGCACTCTGCCTGACCTATGGTTACAGGGCGCCCACATCCCGGGCATTCTAATTCAATATTCTGAATATCCATAAGTTAATTCTCTGAGCGTAGTTTACTGTTACGCTTGGTGGCCAACGAAATAATCATCTCAACCGACTTCATCATTGCAACGCTATCTGCGATAGGATCAAGATCCTCCATATCGGTTATTTCTTGAAGGACACTCTCTTCGAACGCATTTACAGACGGGCTGGATTTAGCCGGGCTTGATGAAATAAGGTCATAAGCCTCTTCGATTTTCTTTGCGAGGGTTTTGTCCTTCACATTCCCCAAAATCAGCTTTAGACGAATGGAAGACTTCTTTACATATTTCAATTCTTCTTCTCTTTTCGCGTCTTGATCGGCCGTGTGTTCGTTAGAGAGGAGATTAATCAGCAAAAAGATTGCATAGATACCGAACAGTGCCACATATGTCAACATTGTGGCTTTATATTGTTCTGGCTGCGCAATCATAATAATGACGCCGATAATAAAGGAGATATTGAAATATGCAAGAGATGCGACGAAGAGCGGGCGTCGATAATCAGCTGACGCATTACTCTTCCTAACCATCAGCGGAGTGCATAATAAGGCTGCATAAGAAAGCAAGATGCCGCCAAATGCTATCCAGACAGCCGTGCTGTTCTCGGCTCCTGATAATGTAAAGAAGAATACCAGGAAGACGATGACAAACACAGAGTCAAGTGCAAACCAAAAGAAATTCTTCCTATTCATACACTACATCTGGCTAAGGATTTCACTTTTTTTCGCATCAAAGTCTGCCTGAGAGATAAGTCCCATATCGAGCATCTCTTTTAGTTGCTTCAACTTTTCCATAATAGGATTACTACCACTGGTAGGGTTCTGTATGGTTTGGCCCTGCATCGTTTGTTGGCCCATGCCACCAAAAATGCCGCCGGCAGCCACACCAAGTCCTAAACCAGCACCTGCAGCAGCGATTCCGCCACTTCCAGGATTCTTTGCAACGTCCTTGAGAATATCAACCTGCTGTTGTGCCGCCCAATTCTGGCCAAGATAATTCATCCTGGCCCTGTCGGTAATCATCTTCTGAATCTCCGGATCATCTGATGCAGCTTTGCAGGATGCTACCGAGAAAGCGTCGAGTTTCAAGCCATATTCTTCAACGATGGCGGCGACATGAGGCTCAATTTCAGCGGCAATCTCGACCGTATTACGAACGGTCTCAAAAATAACCTTTCCAGATGCTTTCAGCCGGTCAAGGGTTTGGCTTAACGAGTTGACGATGTGCATCTGGAATTCGTTGGTAAAGTACTTTTTTAACCCTTGCTGGGTCTCGAAGTCCACATTGTTGCCCAGAAACTTTGTAAGGAACTTGGCTCCATTATCAATGTGAATCTTAAAAGCGCCATAAGACTTCACATTCAAGTTGCCGAATGTATCATCGTAATACTGAATGGGGGACATTGTACCCCATTCCATTTCTTGGCTATGGGCAGTACGTACAAAGTAGACAACACAATTGAATGTACTGATGCCTCCAGAGAATGCGTTACGAAGACGACTTATAAAAGGATAGTTCTGGGTAGTAAGTTTATAGGTCCCATTAGTAAATGTTTGCTCGATGACGCCACCCTTGATGAAGATTGCCTCTTCACCAGGCATTACAATGAGGGTAGAATTCGTATTGAAGTCCTCTTCCGGCTGACGCCAAATCAGAAGACTACCATCTCCAGAATTCTTGATAACATCTATCCAATGCTTCTTCCCGCCTACATAGGCAGATTCGTTAGGATTCGTATTGTTAAACAGTCCCATATTAACGTTGATTAAGGATAATCAATTATACATACAGCGCCACAACAATTCGACAGACGATTGAATATCAGACGCATAGCCTTAAGCGTATTGTACTTTTTCAATGCCATGGTGGCATATACAGAACAAGAAGGCATGCAGATACACTTGCGCCGAGTCGGCTCTGATGCGTAATGCTGATACAGTTCAATAGCTGAGACAAGTATTACTTTGTGGAAAAGAAGACAAAAACCACATATCACCAGCGTATATAATTGCAAAAAATTATTGAGGGGAAATGCATCCCACTCAATAACTTTATATGCCGACAATACAAAGAATACTGTCAACGAAAAAACTAATAACACAATCAAAGCAGACACTACCCGACGGAAAAAGACTCCCCAAGTAATTTTGGGCCTCGCCAGAGGATGGTAGCGTCGATAATGGTCCGCTATGATTGCTTCATTTCTCACTAAACTTGTTTCTTTTCACGAAGTTTAGCCTTCATGCCCTGGATTGCGCTCTCGGTGTAATCGTTCTGCTCCATTGCGCAGAAGAAGGAATCGCCAGGAACAACAAGTTTGAATTCGGTAGTATCAACCTGAAACTTCTCATCTTCTCTTACAATTTCCTTAGATTCGGACACTGTAGAGAAATTGGTAATGTCTTTGTAGAAATACTCTTCTGTTCTCTCTTTGTCCTTCTTTTCGTCAAAAGACATGGTCTTTTTATAAAGATACACTTGGGTGTCGGAGAAGAACAGCCAAGCAACCTCATACTTTGAACTTCTCCACAAACCGTCATCTCCTTTCATTACATAGCTATCGTCGTCAAAGACATAGCCTTCGAAATGAACCGGCTCAATCTCTTTCAATTGATCCTCATCAAGCCCAATCTTGTCCATTCCTCTTTGCTTGAGGCTCGGGACGCTCTCGCCGATGAAAGCGTCATACTCTGCATCGGACATTTTTTTGCGCATACATCCATCAACAAGGAAGTACCTAATGACTTCTTTCTGTTCAGGGGTTTTTCCTGCATACGCAGCGCGGACATTTGCGGGATCGCGAAAGAGACTGGAGTAGACCCACCAGGCCACTACCAGAATGATGATGATTACAATTGCCATAATGATACAATAATTAATTAATAAGGATTTATTAATACTATGCCCGCTAATGAATACAAAAAAACACGAGCGCTCCTTGCTCGTGTTGGGCCGTCGGATGACCATTAGCTAACAAGTCACGCCCGTGTAAACCACGGACGTTCACGACTTGTTCCTTTAGCTAATCTCGTTACTTGAAATTTCCGACGTTTCAACACGATGGAACAAATTGCAAACGCATTTGTTGTATTTCCGAATAAAAGCATGCGCTCTTATACGCTGTCAAATTTAATAATTTTTTCTTGCATCTCAATGCGGGTTTATTTCATTTTGAACGATTGGAGAGTGGCACCCTTGATTGATAGTCCAATTATAGTAATCGGTATCAGGGATCAAACTGATACTGTCGTATTCCCCCAAACAGCCATAAGCAAACAATGGGGATAGCAATATTTTGAACACTAAGCCAAGATTTTCGACGTGGCTGCTTTTTATGGCGGCACGTGTCTCCGCAGGATATAAAAGATGCTGCCCGGCAGGAAAAAAGCTATTGGAAATGGCGCGACAGCCAGTCCGCGTCTATCTTTGCAAACCCCCGCGCAGATTCGGCCACGGAAGGATTACGGGCGAGTATGCCGCGGCTGTCCTCATAGATGCTGAATCCCACCGGCACCCCCTGCATTTTCCCGTCAAGAGGGAATGTGAACACCAGCTGATTGTCCGCGCCCTGCATCCTGTAGAATTTAAACGGCGCCTTCATTATGTCCTCGGTCCTGTCTCCGGCCTTTTCGGCCAGCTCCATCCGGGTCACATACTTGCAGACCTCGACCACCATGTCGTCCAGACCGGCGTCGAAGATGTTGACCTTCTCGATCAGCGATCCCACGTCATCCGTCCTGCGGAGCGTGTATCCGGAAAGGGAGTCCGCAATCTTTTCCAGCCTGTCTCCCAGAGAATCCACCCCGCGGCCGCCTTCCGGGAGAAGCCAGACCATCAGTTTTCTGTCGGGATCATGATAGAGCACTTCCGTCCTGAGAAGATTGCGGGCGCCGCAGTGAGGGCACTCCCACATGAACAGGGAGCCGTCCTTGACCCCGTTCTTCAGTTCAGGATCCTCCGCCACGTTGATACTATAATATGCGGAGAGGATATTCTCCTCTCCGCAATTCGAACACGCGGCACGGATCTGTCTTGACAGAGACATACCGGCGCCGGGCTATTTCTGTGAACGGATGTCCAGATGAAGCTCGTCAAGCTGAACCTGGTCGATCTGCGAAGGAGCGTCGATCATCACATCGCGGCCCTGATTGTTCTTGGGGAACGCAATGTAGTCTCGGATGGTCTCCTGACCTCCGAAGAGGGCGCACACGCGGTCGAAGCCGAATGCGAGACCTCCATGAGGCGGGGCCCCGAACTTGAAGGCGTTGATGATGAAGCCGAACTTATAGTCCGCCTCTTCGCGGCTTATGCCCAGAATCTGGAACATTCTCTCCTGAATCTCGGCGTCATGGATACGGATGGAGCCTCCGCCGAGCTCGGTGCCGTTGAGCACGAAATCATAGGCATTGGCGCAGACCCTTTCCAGATCCTCTTTCTTGTCGCTGTAATAGAGATCCATATGCTCCGGCTTCGGAGCTGTGAAGGGATGGTGCATGGCATAGAAGCGGCCGGTCTCATCGTCCCACTCGAACAAGGGGAAGTCCACGATCCAGAGAGGCGCATAGACCTTCGGATCCCTGTATCCGAGACGGTTGCCCATCTCCAGACGCAGCACTCCGAGCATGGTCTGAGCCTTTCTCTTCGCTCCGCAGAGGACAAGCACGAGATCGCCCGGCTTCGCTCCGGAATCCTCGGCCATGGCCTTGACTTCATCGGCGGAATAGAACTTGTCTATGCTGGATTTGACGGTGCCGTCGGTGTTATATTTTATGTAGACAAGGCCCTTGGCTCCCACCTGAGGGCGCTTGACCCACTCGGTGAGCGCATCAAGATCCTTGCGGGTGTAGCCTGCGCAACCCTCGGCGGCGATGGCCCCGACATATTCACAAGAATCGAACACGGAGAAACCGTGGCCCTTGGCGAGAGCCGTCAGCTCATGGATCTTCATTCCGAAGCGCACGTCCGGCTTGTCCGAGCCGTAGTTGTCCATGGCGTCATACCAGCTCATGCGCGGAAGCGGATTGGGGATGTCGACTCCGAGAATGTTCTTGAACAGAGTCCTCATCATCTCCTCAAAGGTGTTAAGCACGTCCTCCTGCTCCACGAAAGACATCTCGCAGTCTATCTGGGTGAATTCAGGCTGCCTGTCGGCGCGCAGATCCTCATCGCGGAAGCATCTGACTATCTGGAAATAACGGTCATATCCGGCGACCATCAGGAGCTGCTTGAATGTCTGCGGAGACTGGGGCAGGGCATAGAACTGCCCGGCGTTCATTCTGGAGGGGACGACGAAATCTCTGGCGCCCTCGGGAGTGGACTTGATCAGATAGGGAGTCTCTATCTCCATGAAGCCCTTTCCGTCAAGGAAGTTTCTTACCTCATGGGCGATCTTGTGACGGAGCATAAGGGCTTTCTGCAGAGGAGCCCTGCGCAGATCAAGATAGCGGTATTTGGCCCTTATGTCCTCACCGCCGTCGGTGTTATCCTCTATGGTGAAGGGCGGCACGGCGGATTTGTTGAGAATATTAATGGACGACAGACTGATCTCAATGTCTCCGGTCGCGATTTTCGCGTTCTTGCTCTCGCGCTCGATCACTGTGCCGGAGGCCTGGATCACATATTCCCTCCCCAGGGACGAAGCCGTCTCAATCAGGGCCGTATCGGCGTCGCTCTTGACTACGAGCTGGGTTATACCGTACCTGTCCCTGAGGTCTATGAATGTCATTCCTCCGAGTTTGCGGCTTCTCTGAACCCATCCGGCGAGAGTCACCGTCTTTCCGGCGTCGCCCAGGCGGAGCTGGCCGCAAGTGTGTGTTCTGTACATGTCTTTAATGTTTATCCGTGGGTTCCAGTCACCCACAAACGGCAAAATTAATACTTTTAAAATAACTTGCGCCCCATTTATAAGGTATTTCGCATATCTTTGCACAAGGATCAACACTATAAAAACAACTTCTGCATGGAAGTACGTGCGAAAAAGGCGCTGGGCCAGCATTTTCTGACGGACAAGGCCGTCGCGGACCGGATTGTGGAGTCTCTCGGAACTCCGGAGGGGATGTCCCCTGCGGACGTTCTTGAGATAGGGCCCGGAACAGGAGTCCTGACCGGAAGATTGCTCGCGAGAAAGGACGTGTCGCTGAAAGCCGTGGAAATCGACCGCGAGTCGGTGACCTATCTGAGAGAGCACTACCCGGCCTTGGGCGACTCCCTGATCGAGGGCGATTTCCTGAAACTTGACCCCGGGGAGCTGTTCGCCGGAAATTTTCTGGTCATAGGCAATTTCCCCTACAACATCTCCTCCCAGATATTTTTCCGCATTCTTGACTTCAGGGAAAGGATTCCCGAAGTGGTGTGCATGATCCAGAAGGAAGTGGCCGAAAGAATAGCCGAAAAGCCCGGCACAAAGGTCTATGGCATCCTTTCGGTGCTACTCCAGACCTGGTATGACATAGAATACCTTTTCACGGTGGGCTCGGGATCATTCCTGCCGCCGCCGAAAGTCCAGTCCGCGGTGATACGTCTGAGAAGAAACTCCCGCCAGGATCTCGGCTGCGACCCGTCCATATTCAAGGAAGTGGTCAAGACCTCTTTCGGACAGCGCCGCAAGACCCTGCGCAACTCTCTCAAGCCCCTGCTGTCGTCACGCCCGGAAATCGACGCTTCCGATCCGGTGTTCTACCTGCGCCCCGAAAAGCTCGGCGTGGAAGATTTCATCGCACTCGCGAAGCGGTTTTCACGATAATTTTTCGTATTTTGACCCCATAAGCATTCATTGCCATGATTACAATGTGGTGGGCGTCCTTAAGCCTTGTCCTTAAAATCCTCTGGGGAATCACAATTGCGGCTTCCCTGGTGTTCGTCATCCAGTCCGTGCTCACTTTCATCGGGGCTGATTCCGCTCCCGACGGTGCGGACATCCCGGGAGACATTCCGGCCGACGTTGACCTTGCGGCCGCCGGTCACGCGGGCATGAACCTGTACACCTTCAGAAATTTCGTCAACTTCTGCCTGGGCTTCGGCTGGACGGCTGTGCTGTTCTATGACCGCATCCCCGCCAAGGCCGTGGTTTTCGTGCTGGCGTTCATCGTGGGCGCGGCCCTCGTCTGCGCGGTGATGTGGCTGTTCAAGTGGCTCTACAGCATGCAGCAGTCCGGCAACATAGACGTGTTCAAGTCCGCCGTCGGATGCAGCGGGACGGTCTATCTCTCCATCCCCGGAGAAAGGAAGGGGGAGGGCAAGGTGCAGATCTCCATCAGCGGAGCTGTGCGCGAATACAATGCCGTCACCGACGGGGAGCCGATCCCCACCGGAACTCCCGTCATGGTCACCGGTGTCCTCAACGCCGGAACTCTAATAGTGAACAAATCAGAAACTAAACAATAGCTCTCAATGGAAATCTATCTGATACTGGTTATCATCGCCGTGCTGTTCGTCACGCTTTCGGCGATTCTGAAGCGCTACAAACGCTGTCCCTCCGACAAGATCCTGGTCATCTACGGAAAGACCGGCAAGACCAAGCAGGGTTCCATATCATCGGCCCGATGCATCCACGGAGGAGCGTCCTTCATCTGGCCGGTGTTCCAGAATTATGCGTTCCTGGACCTGAAGCCCATCTCCATAGAATGCAACCTGACCAACGCGCTCAGCAAGCAGAACATCCGAGTGGACGTGCCCTGTCGCTTTACGGTGGGAATCTCCACCGACCCGGACAGCATGACCAACGCCGCGGAGAGGCTGCTGGGACTTTCAGTGGACAACATTCAGAATATCGCCACCGACATCCTCTTCGGTCAGCTGCGTCTGGTGATAGCCACCATGGACATAGAGGAGATCAACTCCGACCGTGACAAGTTCCTGCTCAACGTGAGCCAGAATGTGGAGGCCGAACTCAGGAAAATCGGCCTGAAGCTCATCAACGTGAATGTCACCGACATACGCGATGAGTCCGGCTATATCGAGGCTCTCGGAAAGGAGGCCGCCGCAAAGGCCATCAACGACGCTAAGAAGAGCGTCGCCGAGCAGAACCGCTTCGGTGAAATCGGAAAGGCCGAGGCCGACAGGGACAAGGACATCCGCATCGCGGAGACCACGAGAGACACCCGCATCAAGACTGCCGAAGCCAATGCGCTGGCAGTGGAGGGAGAGAACACCTCGAAAGTGGCCATCGCCAACTCCGACGCAAACAGAAGACAGAAAGAGGCCGAAGCCGCAAGACTTGCGGTGGCCGCGGAAAAGGTGCAGGCCGCAAAGGCTCTCGAAGAGGCCTATAAGTCCGAGCGGGATGCGGAGACCGCCAGGGCCGAGAGGGAAAAGGCCACCCAGAACGCCAACATCGTGGTCCCTGCCGAAATCGACAAGGAGAAAGCCATAATCGAGGCTGAGGCCGAAGCTGAAAAGACCCGTCGCATAGCCAAGGGAGAGGCCGATGCAATCTACGCAAAAATGGATGCTCAGGCCCGCGGTACCTTCGAGATCCTCACCAAACAGGCACAGGGCTTCAACCAGATGGTTCAGGCTGCCGCCGGCGATCCTCAGAAGGCCGTGCTTATGCTCATAGCCGACAAGCTTCCGGAGCTGGTGAAGACTCAGGTGGAGGCGGTAAAGGGCATCAATATCGACAAGGTGACCGTCTGGGATTCCGGCAACGGCGACAACGGCAAGACCGCCACTTCCAATTTCATCTCCGGGATGATGAAGTCTGTGCCGCCGCTTGAAGACCTGTTCAAGATGGCCGGAATGGACCTGCCTTCCTATCTCAAAGGCTCTGAAAAGCCGGCTGAGGGACAGCCCGCCGAAGATCAGAAGCAATGAAATTTTCTCTCATAATCCCTGTCTACAACAGGCCCTCCGAGACGGCTGAACTGCTGGAGAGCCTCAAGAGTCAGAGCTACAGGGATTTCGAGGTCATAATAGTCGAGGACGGGTCTTCCGTCCCATGCACCGGCTCGGTCGCCCCCTACGGGACGGCCGAGGACGGTTTGACGTTGCGCTATCTCGTCAAAGAGAACGGAGGCCCAGGCCCTGCGAGAAATTTCGGCGCGGCGCAGGCGAAAGGGGAATATCTGATTTTTCTGGACTCGGACGTGACCGTGCCCGCGAGCTATTTCAACGCCATCGACAGCGAACTGGAGAAAAGCGGCGCCGATGCCTTCGGGGGACCGGACAGGGCCGATGACAGTTTCTCGCCAGTGCAGAAGGCCATCAACTATTCAATGACATCCTTCTTCACCACCGGAGGAATCCGCGGAGGCAGGAAGAAGCTGGACAAGTTCTATCCGCGCAGCTTCAACATGGGAATACGCAGGTCGGTGTTCGAGGCTCTGGGCGGGTTCTCCGCCATGCGCTATGGCGAGGATATCGATCTGAGCATAAGGATATTCAACGGAGGCTACAGCTGCCGCCTGTTTCCGGGAGCCTGGGTCGTGCACAAGAGACGCACCGACTTCAAAAGTTTCTTTTCGCAGGTGAGACACTCTGGAGAAGCCAGAATCGCCCTGTATAAAAAGTATCCCTCATCGCTCAAGCCGGTGCATATGCTTCCGGCCGCGTTCACAGCCGGATGCTTTCTGTTGATTCTGGCCGGATTTTTCCGTCCAATTGCATGGACCCCGATTCTAGCCTATGCGTGCCTGCTTTTCGGAGACGCCACACTGAAAAACGGCGGGGACATGAAGGTTGGCCTTCTGTCCGCCGCCGCAGGATTCGTGCAGCTCACCGGCTATGGGACCGGATTCATATCCGCATGGTGGAAGAATCTGTTTCCGGACCGGCAATCATAATGTCTATTCCTTCTCGGCATCGGCGGCCAGCCTGCCGGCCAATTCGATGAAGGCCGTTCCGTCCGGACGGGACGAGAGCGCCACGGGTTCGCCGCTGTCTCCGCCCTCCCTAATGCTCTGGACAATCGGGATCTGCCCGAGAAGAGGAATTCCATACTTGGCGGCCACTTTTTCGCCGCCGCCTTTCCCGAAAATATAATACTTGTTCTGAGGCAACTCCCCGGGGGTAAACCAGGCCATGTTTTCGACTATTCCGAATATGCGCTTGTTCACTTTCTCGTTCCTGAACATGTCCACACCCTTCTCCACATCGGAGAGAGCGACCGCCTGCGGAGTCGTGACAATGAGAGCTCCCTCCATGGGGATGTCGTTCACCAGGCTTATGTGGATGTCACCGGTTCCGGGAGGCATGTCGATGAGCAGATAGTCCAAAACGCCCCAGCGCACCTGCAGAATCATCTGTTTCAGGGCGTTGCAGGCCATGGGACCACGCCAGATGAGGGCCTGGCCCTCCTTGGCGAAATAGCCTATGGACATCCACTTCACGCCGTATTTCTCGACCGGAAGAATTACGCTCTTGCCGTTGTCCTCCTCAATGGCTTCAGGGACGGAGCCCTCCGTTCCCGTCATCACCGGCACCGACGGACCATATACATCCGCATCGGCCAGACCGACCCGGTGTCCGAGCCTCGCCAGAGCCACGGCCAGGTTGACGGCCACGGTGGACTTGCCCACTCCCCCTTTGCCGGAGGCTATGCCTATGATGTGGCGGACATTGTTCAGCTCCTCAAGTCCGAGATCCAGCCCGGGCTTCTTTTTCTGCGCGGGAGCTTCCTTTACGACGGATTTTACATCGATTTCCGTCCCCGCCGGCGCGTTCTTGTATATCACCGCCCTCACGCTTCCTATCAGGTATTCGGCGAGGGGGTCACGGTGTTTCGGGAAAGCCAGCACGACGGAAACTTTTCCGTCCTGCACATCCACGTTTTCCACCATGCCCAGTTCGAGCAGCGATTTGTCATCCCTGCCGGGGTGGCGGACCTCCCCGAGCAGGCGTATGACATCTTCTTTCCTTATCATTTGACCAGTTCCATTTCTTTAATCAGATGTCCGGCTCCTCCGAACTTGTCCACGACGAACATCACATAGCGGATGTCCACACTGATGCATCTTTGAAGGTCAGGCTCGAAGATCACGTCTCCGGACATGGACTCCCAGTTGCCGTCGAAAGCGAGACCCACCAGGTCTCCGTCCGCATTGAGAACGGGACTTCCGGAATTGCCGCCGGTAATGTCACAGTTGGAGAGGAAACATGTCGGAAGTTCACCGTCCCTGTTGGCATACTGTCCATAATCCCCGGCCTCATAGAGCTCCTTCAGCTTCGCGGGAACGCGGAATTCGTAATTGTCCGGATCTTCCTTTTCCATCACGCCCCTGAGGGTCGTGTAATGCTTGTAGATGACACCGTCCTTGGGAGAATATGACTTGACGTTGCCATAGGTAAGACGCATGGTGGAGTTGGCGTCGGGATAGGAGGCCTTGCCCTTGTTCCATTCCAGAAGTCCGGCGGCATAGGCTTTGGTTCCCCGGGTCAGCTGATCGTTGCTTGCGACGACGTCTGGCGAGAGCAGAGCCCTCTTCTGCATTATGGCGGACCTGAGGATCATGGCCGGGTCTTCCGCAAGATCTTCCGATGATGTTACGGACGCATTGTCAAGATTCTCAAGAGAGGCGAAACAGCTCTTTTCGAACAGCTCGTCCACATAGGCCTTGAAGTCCATGTTGGCGAAATCACCTATCTCGTCCAGATACATTTCTTTGCGGGCATTGTCCCTGAAAAACTCCAGCAGGGCCACGGCGATGTTCTTTTCTGTCTGCACATCATAGTCCTTGAGGGCGCCTCTGGCCGCATCCATTCCGGCGGCGACGGCCTGAAGAGAATCCTCGCACGCGTCATGCCCGTAAACATAAGAGGAGGCCACGCTCACGGGGCCGATCTTGTAGACCGATTCGCTCAGGAGATAAAGGTCATGGTAGGGATTTCTCTGCATGGCCATGGCCTCGGAGATGTCCTTGAGAGCCGTGCCATATTTCTGAGTGCGCTTCTTGTTGGCATTCACCCACTTGGTGAATGCGGTCTCTTTCTCCTGCTGCCTCTCGATCACCTTCAGCTTGTCGAAGGCCAGCTGCTCGCCCTGCCATTTCTTCCAGTAGTTGGTGGAGCTTGCATATTTGTTGGCATATTTGAGGCGCAGCACGGGATCGGATTCCATGCTCTTGAGCATCTCGTCCTGACGGACGGTGCGGGCCTTGACCGCGATGCCGTACATGTTCATCATGGACTCCAGCTGATCTGCGGTCTGGTAGCGCTGCGTCCTTCCCGGATAGCCGATCACCATGGCGAAGTCGCCGTCTTCAAGACCTTTCAGAGAAATCCTCAGCGCCTTCTTGGGCACATAGGGGACATTGTCCTCGGAATAGTCCGCGGGCTCGTTGTCCTTCCCGGCATAGATGCGGAACATGGAGAAGTCGCAGGTGTGGCGGGGCCACTCCCAGTTGTCCGTGTTACCGCCGAATTTGCCGAGCGACACGGGCGGAGCGCCCACAAAGCGGATGTCGGTATAGTCCTTATAGACAATGAGATAATGGACATTGTCGTTGTAGAAGCCGCTTATTATGACTCTGCAGCCGGGATTGTCGGCCTTGGCGGTCTCCACAAGCATCTGCTTGGTCTGCTCAACGGCCTCACCGGCGACCGCCTCCGGATTTTCTTCACCGGAATAGGCCTTCAGGGCGGCCTCGCGGGCCTTTTCGATTATCTCGGTGACATCGGTCATGCTCTCCAGGAAGGTTACGCTGAGCCCGGGAACGGGAAGTTCCTTGTCTCTGGTCATGGCCCAATAGCCGTCCTCAAGATAGTTGTGCTCCGGAGAGGACAGTTCCTGAATGCTTGAATAGCCGCAATGGTGATTGGTGACGAGAAGTCCCTCATTGGAAATCACCTCGCCGGTGCAGCCCGCACCGAAATGCACCACGGCATCCTTCAGCGAACTGTTGTTTATGCTGTAGATCTGTTCAGGGGAGAGCCTGCAGCCGAGGTTGGCCATGGCTTCCGCGTTCATCTTCTGCAGAAGCGGCAGCAGCCACATGCCCTCGTCCGCGCGCAGACCTGCCGCGAGAATGGCGAAAACCGCCAGTGAGCTGAGTAATTTTTTCATTCTGTGGAATTTTAAGAAAGGGTAAAGTTAGTCATTTATTTTCCCGAACAGGGTTTCCTCCGGGGCTTTTTCAAGGCCGGAGACATGGAAAGTCCGGCGGTGCCATGGACTGGGGCCGAATTTTCTCAGGGCTTCGATGTGTTCTTTGGTAGGATAGCCCATGTTTCTGTCCCACCCGTACATGGGCCACTCGCGGGCCAGCTCTCTCATGAAATCATCCCTGTAGGTCTTGGCAAGGACCGACGCCGCGGCTATGGATGCATAGATCCCGTCTCCGTGAACAACCGTCCTGTAGGGGATGCCGCCGAAAGGCCTGAAGCGGTTGCCGTCGATGAGAAGAAACTCCGGCTTCACGGAGAGCTTCTCCACCGCCCTGCGCATGCCGGCCAGCGACGCCGCGAGAATATTCATCTCATCTATCTCTTCCGCGCTCACCGACACCACCGCCCAAGCTACGGACTCCTTCTCAATGACGGGGCGAAGCGTTTCTCTGGCCTTCGCGGTCATGCGCTTTGAATCGTCCAGCAGAGGATGGCGGAAATCTTCCGGCAGAATCACGGCCGCGGCATAGACAGGACCGGCCAGAGGCCCTCTGCCCGCCTCGTCGCATCCGGCCTCAAGCCGGCCGCTTTCCATGCAGCTTTTCAGTTCTACCTGTCTTTTCATGGGATCCGGTTCTTCAGACCGTAAATATACGGCAAATGAAAGGAATGAAGAACCTTTTCCTCTCAACGCGGATTTTTTCTTAGCAGTGTAATGATGTCCTCCTTGTCACGGATCTGCCGCTTGAGGATGTCTATGATCTCGTCTTTTGCTCGCAGTTCCTTTTCAAGTTCACGGAGCCTGACGTCATAACTGTCCGAGATCCGCTTCATCTGCGCCCCATATTCGGCCTTGGCCTCCTCAAGTCCATCCACGGAGCCGTCCTCTCCGCTGAACAGGGCTTCGAGAGAGACGCCGAGCAAACCGGCTATCTCGGGCAACCTCTTATAGATTATCTCGGTCCGCCCGGACTCGATCTCCCTGTAGGTATTCCGGTCTATGCCAAGCTGATCAGCCATCTTTTTCTGGCTGACCCCTCTTTCTTCCCTTAGCTTGCAGATTCGCTGTTTGACGGAGCGGTTGTCCATAGAAGCAGTTTTTACACTATCAAGCGGTAAAAATATGGCTAAAAGAAAATAAAGGCGGCAAGGAAAAAGCAGCCTATGCATATAAAAATGCCGCATATGGCCGAAAAAGCCGACAAAAAGGTAAAGAAAACCGGAATTTTCTTGCCTCTGCCGCTTTTCATCCTTCCCGGCGCTTTGATATCACGCCTCCATCTGCGAGATTAGCACAAAAAACATGGCGTCAGTGATATGAAAAACCACGCAAGCATCACAGAATATGAAGCCTTTTCCGCCATGATGCTGGAAAGGCGCCTCTACCTCGACCCGTCGATGACCTTCCGCCGGGTGTGCTCCATGATTTCCGTCCGCCCCTCCAGTCTGGACCGTCTGCTGAAGCGGGAGCTGGGCGCCGGAGGGGATGAAATTATGGAGAAATTCCGGGAAGGAGACGTGAAAGCCCTATTGTTTTTGCCGTTCTGATTTTTTAGATTTGTAAAGATGTGACAACATCAAGACAACACTAAAAACTGATAACACCTCTTAATATGAAAAATTACGAGACCAAAGACATCCGGAATGTGGTCCTGCTCGGCAGTGCGAAGTCGGGCAAGACCACCATATCCGAAGCTATGCTCTATGAGGGCAAGGTGATAGACAGGAGAGGATCCGTTGAAGCCGGAACCACGATGTCGGACAATACCGAATTCGAGAAGGCCAACCAGAAATCCGTCTATGCCACTCCCCTGTATGCGGAGTTCATGAACACAAAGTTCAATATCATCGACGCCCCCGGTTCCGATGACTTCATCGGCGGGGCCGTTTCCGCTTTCAAGGTGTGCGAGACCGGAATCCTCGCCGTCAACGCCCAGCAGGGCGTGGAAGTGGGCACCACCATCTTCGCCCGCTATGCCAAGAAATATGGAGTGCCGCTCATCATAGCCGTCAACCAGCTCGACCATGAGAAGGCAAACTGGGACCAGACCAAATCCAGCCTGAAGGAGGAGTTCGGCAAATCCCTGGCATTCGTACAGTTCCCGGTGAAGCCCGGAGAGGGTTTCAACAGTTTCATCGACGTGCTTACGATGAGATATTATGTGTTCCCCGACGACAACGGCACCCGCGAAGAGCACGACATCCCGGCAGAATACATGGATGAGGCCGAGACTATGCACCAGGAACTCATGGAGACGGCCGCAATGGGTAAGGACGAACTTCTCGAAAAGTTCTTCGACACCATGGAGCTGTCCATAGACGAGATGCGCGCGGGCCTTTCCGAAGGCGTTCGCAAGGGCATCATCAATCCCGTGTTCTGTCTCTCCGCCAAGAAAGACATCGGCATCAAGCGCCTGATGGAGTTCGTGATCAACGTGGCGCCTTCTCCGGCCGGAAAGGTCGCAAAGACCATTGAGGGCAAGGAAGTGCCCTGCACCGGCGACGGCCCCGTGAGCCTCTTCATATTCAAGACCGCCGTAGAGCAGCACCTCGGTGAAGTTTCCTACTTCAAGGTAATGACCGGAACCCTCAAGGAGGGCATGGACCTGACCAATCCCGAGAACGGCAACACCGAAAGGCTTTCAGCCATCCACGCCGTCGCCGGCGCCAAAAAGGAGAAGGTTTCCCAGATCTGCGCCGGAGACATAGGATGTGTGATGAAGCTCAAGGCCGGAAAGACTGACGTGACTCTCGGAGAAGCCGGTGTCGAGGCCTATGAGCATATGGTGTTCCCCGATCCGAAATACCGTTGCGCCGTGAAGGCCGTGGACAAGAACGACGAGGCCAAGGTGGGTGACGCCCTGAACAAGATCGCCGCACAGGACCCGACCATCATCGTTGTCTATTCCAAGGAGCTCCGCCAGACCATCCTCAGCGGACAGGGCGAACAGCACATAAATCTTGTGAAATGGCGTCTGAAGAACGAGTTCAAGCTGGATGTCGAGCTCATGGCGCCGAAGGTCCCCTACCGCGAGACCATAACCAAGGTCGCCACGGCCCAGTACCGCCACAAGAAGCAGTCCGGAGGCGCCGGCCAGTTCGGAGAGGTTCACCTCCTCATCTGCCCCTATGTGGAAGGAGAGCCCGCTCCCACAAAGTTCAAGATCAACGGAAAGGACACGATACTCAACCTGAAGAGCTCCGAGTCGTTTGATCTCGAATGGGGCGGAAAGCTGGAATTCTACAACTGCGTCGTGGGCGGCGCGATCGACGTCAGCTTCATGCCCGCCATCCTGAAGGGTATCAATGAAAAGATGACGGAAGGCCCGCTCACCGGGTCGTATGCCCGCGACATCAGGGTCTACGTCTATGACGGAAAGATGCACCCCGTGGACTCCAAGGAAATCGCATTCATAGTCGCCGGCCGCAACGCCTTCAAGGAGGCGTTCCGCCAGGCTGGCCCCAAGATTCTGGAGCCCATCTACGACGTGACCATCATCACTCCTTCGGACTATGTCGGCCCCTGCATGTCGGATCTCAACACCAGGAGAGGAATGATCGTGAACCAGGAGATGGACGGAAGATTCACCATCCTCCATGCGAAAGTTCCGCTCGCAGAGCTCTACAGATACTCCACGACTCTGAGTTCGATCACCGGAGGCTCCGCCACATTCACCATGGAATTCTCTGACTATCAGCCGGTTCCTGCCGATGTTCAGAACAAGCTTCTGGCCGAATACGCCGCTTCCCAGACCGACGAGGAGTAGCTCCGGCCTGTCCGACGCCCCGGCCGGAAAGCCGCTCCCCCAAAAGGAGAAACCGGAGGGCTGAAAGACAAAACAACAGAAGAGGTGGACCGATTTTTTGGTCTACCTCTTCCTTTTTTTGTATATTCGCAAAATCTTAATCCCATGCGGTTTCTTCTACACGGAGGGTTTCTTCCCAACCATGAAAAGGCGGACATTCTCATAGGGAATGGTCGAATAGAGAAAATTTTTCCTTTTTCCTCCGTCCCGCTTCCCTCCGACATCGAAATCAAGGATATCTCAGGCAAACTTGTCGCCCCGTCCCTTGCGGATGTTCATGTCCATTTCCGCGAACCGGGAAGACCGGACAAGGAAACAATCCGCACCGGCTCAATGGCTGCGGCCCGGGGAGGTTACGGCGTCGTGTGCGCCATGCCCAATCTGGATCCGGCGCCGGACAGCCCGGAGCATATCGCTTTGGAACAGAAGATCATAGACAGAGACGCCGTGATCAGTGTCCGTCCTTATGCTTCCATTACCGAGGGAAGACGCGGCGAGACTCTTGTGGACATGGAGGCCATGAAAAAACTCTGCGTGGCATTCTCCGATGACGGCAGCGGGGTGCAGAATGGCGATGTCATGGCGGCAGCCATGCGCGAGGCCGCCAGACTCGACTGCATAATAGCCGCCCACTGCGAAGTCAACGATCTCCTGCACGGAGGCTACATCCACGACGGCCGTTACTGCATGGCGCATGGACACAAAGGCATTTCGTCCGAAAGCGAATGGCGCCAGATTGAGCGCGATCTCAAGCTGTGCGCCGAGGCCGGCTGCCACTACCACGTCTGCCACATATCCACGAAGGAAAGCGTGGATCTCATACGGAAGGCAAAACGTCAGGGCGTGCGCGTGACCTGCGAAACAGGCCCGCACTATCTGGTCCTGTGCGAAGACGACCTTCAGGAAGACGGACGTTTCAAGATGAATCCGCCGCTGCGCTCAGCGGAAGACAGGGCTGCGCTTCTGGAAGGAATCAAGGATGGCACCATTGACGTAATCGCCACCGACCATGCCCCGCACACCGCCGCAGAAAAGGCCAGAGGCCTGAAAGACAGCGCCATGGGCATAACCGGCCTGGAAACATCCTTCCCGGTGATGTACACATCGCTCGTGGAAAAGGGCGTCATCTCGCTGGAAAAGCTGATTTCGCTCATGAGCATCACCCCCAGAGACATTTTCGGTCTCGGAGGCGGACTTGCGGAGGGAGAAAGCGCAGACATCGCGGTCTTCGACCTCGATGAAGAATACAGAATAGACAGCAAGACCTTCCTCTCAATGGGAAAGGCCACCCCTTTTGACGGAATGCGGGTGCACGGAAAATGTGTGCTCAATCTGCTGAAGGGCGAAACGGTATACAGTTTATGAAAAGAACGATATTCGAGATAGTCGGCAATGCCCGCGTCGCCGGGGACATCTTCCGCATGGATCTCCATTCCGAAGAATTTTCCGGAATGAAGTGTGGACAGTTTGTGGACATCGCCCTTGACGGACGGTTTCTGCGCAGACCCATCTCGGTGTGCCATAGCGAAAAAGGCAGACTGACGCTGCTGTATAAGCTGGCCGGAGCCGGAACAAGGCAAATGTCCGCCATGATTCCCGGACAGAGGCTGGACATTCTCACCGGACTGGGAAACGGCTTCTCGCTTTCCGCATGCAGACATGAGGCCCTCCTCATAGGCGGAGGCATCGGAACCGCGCCCCTGCTCCAGCTGGGAGAGGATCTGGTCAGGGATGGCAAAAAGATAAGCGTGGTTTTGGGGTTCAACACTTCAGATGAGATTGTGCTCACACGCGAGTTCGAAAATCTGGGAGCGGAAGTGCGGATAGCCACCATGGACGGAAGCACCGGAGTCGGGGGCTTCGTCACCGACGCGCTCAAGTCCTGCGCCCCATCATATGACTATTATTACGTCTGCGGACCTCTGCCCATGGAAAAGGCCGTATTCGCCGCTCTGGACTCACGCGGAGAATATTCCCTGGAGGAACGGATGGGCTGCGGAACGGGAATCTGCTACGGCTGCTCCATCATGACCCGCTCCGGTGCGAAAAGGGTCTGCAAGGACGGGCCTGTATTCAAAAGGGAGGAACTGACATGGTAAAAGACCGTCTTTCTGTGGAAATGGCCGGAGTGAAGTTCGCCAATCCCGTGATTCCGGCCAGCGGAACATTCGGATTCGGACTGGAAATGAAGGATGCCTTCGACCTGAACATTCTCGGAGGCATAAGTCTTAAGGGTACCACCCTTGAGCCGCGCTTCGGCAACCCGACCCCGCGCATCGCCGAATGCCGGGAAGGAATGATCAATTCGGTGGGACTCCAGAACCCCGGCATAGACACGCTGGTGAACGAGAAGGTTCCGGAGCTCAGAAAAGTCTATAACGGGGTCGTGATCGCGAACATAAGCGGATTTTCTACCGATGAATATGCCCGAAGCTGCGAGATAGCCGACGGTTGCGCCGGAATCGACATCATAGAAGTGAACGTGTCCTGCCCCAACGTGCACAACGGGGGCATGGCCTTCGGAACCGACCCGTCGGCGGCGGCCGGAGTCACCGCGGCGGTGAAGAAAGTGACCTCAAAACCGGTGTTCATAAAGCTCAGCCCGAATGTGACCGACATAGTCTCCATTGCCAGGGCCTGTGAGGACGCCGGAGCCGACGGTCTCACCCTGGTCAACACCTTCCTCGGGATGAGGATCGACATACACAGACGCAAACCGGTGATAGCCAACACTATGGGCGGATTCTCCGGCAGAGCCGTATTCCCAGTCGCCCTGCGTATGGTCTGGCAGGTGTCCCATGCCTGCGGCATTCCTGTGATGGGCTGCGGCGGAGTGGCCTGTGCCGAGGACGTGGCCGAAATGATGATGGCCGGGGCAAAAACGGTGCAGGTGGGCGCGGAGAATCTGCGCAATCCGTTCGTGTGTAAGGAAATAGTCGAAAATCTTCCTTCCCTCCTTGACTCTTTGGGAGCGGAGGACCTCAACGAAATAATAGGAACAGTAAAATAAATTACGCCATGGCAAAAGATGTTATAATAGCCTGTGATTTCAGCGGCAGGGAGGCGACTCTCGACTTTCTGGACAAGTTCCCCGCCGGGGAAAAGCCCTTTGTCAAGATCGGCATGGAGCTCTACTATGCCGCCGGACCCGATATGGTTCGTGAAATCAAGGCCCGCGGCCACAGGATTTTCCTTGACCTCAAGCTTCACGACATTCCGAACACCGTGAGGAAAACCATGAAAGTCCTTTCCGCGCTGGATGTGGACATGTGCAATGTACATGCTTCCGGTACCGTGGAAATGATGAAAGCCGCACGGGAAGGGCTGGTCCGCCCCGACGGGTCCCGTCCCATTCTGATAGCCGTCACCCAGCTCACCTCCACAAGCGAGGAGGCCATGCACAGAGATCTCCTCGTGGAGGGTTCCATGCGCGAAGTGGTGACCCACTATGCGCAGAATGCCAAAGAGGCCGGACTGGACGGAGTGGTGTGCTCCCCCCTTGAAGCCGGATATGTCAAGGAGGCCTGCGGCAGCTCGTTCATCGCCGTCACTCCGGGCATACGTTTCGCCGGATCCGCGGCCGATGACCAGACCAGGATCACCACGCCGGAGCGCGCCCGCGAGATAGGATCCGACTACATCGTGGTGGGCCGTCCGATCACTGCAGACCCCGATCCGGTGGCCGCATACAGGAGATGCTGCAAAGAATTCCTCGGAAATTAATTTAACAGATATGATAACAGAAGATATAATCGCCGCCGATCTGCTTTCTATCGGAGCAGTGTTCCTCCGCCCGGAAGAGCCCTTCACCTGGGCCAGCGGCATCAAGAGCCCTATCTATTGCGACAACCGCCTCACCCTTTCGGCCCCCGCCGTGAGAAATCATGTGGAGGAAGGTCTGGCCGGACTGGTCAAGAAGTACTACCCTGATGTGCAGATGCTGATGGGCACCTCCACGGCCGGAATCGCCCACGCGGCACTGACGGCGTCCCTGCTGGATCTGCCCATGGGATATGTCCGCGGAGAGGCTAAGACCCATGGCCGCACCAACAGAATCGAAGGAAAGATGGATCCGGGGACAAAGGTGGTAGTGGTGGAGGATCTGATCTCCACCGGCGGCAGTGCAATCGAGGTTGTGGACGCCCTGCGCGAGGCCGGAGCCGAAGTGCTCGGAATTGTCAGCATCTTCACCTACGGAATGAAAAAGGGCCTTGACAGAATCGCGGCAGCAGGCACGGAAAACCACTCTCTGTGCAATCTGGACGCACTGGTGGAAGTCGCGGCCGAAAAGGGCTATATCCAGGCCGACGCGAAGGCGCGCATATTGGCGTTCCGCGACAACCCGTCCGACGAAAGCTGGATAAAGTAGCATGACTATCGACTTGCAAAATAAACCCATACAGCGATGAAACATCTTATTGACCCTACGGACCTCACAAAACAGGAGACGGACGAAATCATCTCGCTCGCCGAAAACATCATCTCGGACCGAAGCAGATATGCTGACGTCATGAAGCACAAGAAATTGGCGACCCTGTTCTACGAGCCGAGCACCAGAACCAGGCTGAGCTTCACTTCGGCCATGATGGAGCTCGGCGGTAATGTGCTCGGATTCTCGGATGCGAAGAATTCTTCAGTAAGCAAAGGAGAAACCGTCAGCGACACCGTAAGGGTCGTGGGCTGTTTCGCCGATGTCATAGCCATGAGGCACCCGATCGAAGGGGCTCCATATGTGGCGACCCAGTTTTCCAAAGTTCCCATCATCAATGCCGGGGACGGAAGCCATAGCCACCCCACGCAGACTCTCACCGACCTGCTGACCATCAAGCGTGAACTCGGCCACATAGACGGCATCACCATCGGCTTCTGCGGAGACCTGCGCTTCGGCCGCACCGTCCACTCCCTGATCAAGGCCCTGACCCGCTACAACGGAATCAAGATCGTGCTGATCGCCCCTGACGAGTTGAGGCTTCCCGACTACATCAAACAGGACGTCTGCGATTTCCGCCAAATGGACTGCCGCGAGGTGAGCACCATAGACGAGGTGATAGGAGATCTGGACGTGCTCTATATGACCCGCGTGCAGAAAGAACGGTTCCTGGACGAAGATGAGTTTGACAGAGTGAAAGACAGCTTTGTGCTGGATGCGAAGAGGATGGCCATGGCAAAGGAAAACATGGCCGTGCTGCATCCGCTGCCCAGGGTCAATGAAATTCTTCCGGAGGTGGATGACGACCCCAGAGCCGCTTACTTCCGGCAGGTGGAAAACGGCAAATTCGTGAGAATGGCTCTCATATGCAAGCTTCTGGAATGGAAGGAGGACAAGGCCCACGACATGCCGTCAAAAGACGACGTGTTCTCGGATGAAACCCTCCACTGCGGCAACAAGAAGTGCATCTGCAACAACGAGAAAGTCCGTCCGTTGTTCCACCGCGGAGAAGGCGGGGCGATCCGATGCAGATATTGCGATTCGAAAATAAAATAGTCTCGCTCCGGCCATGTTGCCGGAAGCCCATGAAAAACGGCCGGAAAGACAAGCGCTTTCCGGCCGTTTTTCTTTCAGGATTTTTCTTTATTTGAGCTCGCGGGCGCCGTCGCTGATCACGACATTGTAGATCTTGGGAGCATGCCCGAATTTCTCCGTGAACTTGGCTTTCGCGTCCTCAATGAACGCGTCATAGAGTTCATCCTTGACAAGGTTGATGGTGCAGCCGCCGAAACCGCCGCCCATAACTCTGGAGCCGGTCACGTCATGCTTGCGCGCAAGCTTATTGAGGAAATCGAGCTCTTCGCAGCTGACCTCATAGAGCTTGCTGAGTCCGAAATGGGTCTGATACATCAGCTCTCCCACGGTCTCGTAGTCACCTCTTTCAAGAGCGTCGCAGACGTCAAGCACTCTCTGAACCTCGCCGATCACATATTCTGCCCTGAGGAAATCCTCTTCAGGAATCTCTCCGCGGACCTCGTCAAGCCAGAGCCTGTTGCAATCGCTGAGGAACTCAATCTCGGGATGGTTCTTCTTGATGGCTGCGGCGGCATTCTCGCAGGACTGACGGCGCTTGTTGTAGGCGGAGGATGCGAGTTCGTGCTTCACGCATGAATCAATGAGGACAAGACGATAGCCCTTGGGGTTGAAGGGGAAATATTTGTATTCGAGAGTCTTGCAGTTCAGGCGGATCAGGCTGCCTGCCTTTCCGAACACGGAGGCGAACTGGTCCATGATTCCACAGTTTACACCGCAGTAGTTGTGCTCAGTGGACTGACCGATCTTGGCAAGCTCAAACTTGTCTATATTATTGCCGAACAGCTCGTTGAGGGCATATGCAAAAGTGCTCTCAAGGGCGGCGGAGGAAGAAAGGCCGGCTCCGAGCGGGACATCTCCGGCGAATACGGCATTGAAGCCTTCCACCTTGCCTCCCCTCTTGGCCGTCTCGCGGCACACTCCGAAAATATATCTGGCCCAAGCCTGGTCGGGCTTGTCCTCTTCCTTGAGTCCGAACTCCACATATTCGTCATAGTCGAGAGAATAGGCATGGACCTTCCCGCTTCCGTTGGGGTCGATTTCGGCCATGATTCCGCAGTCGATGGCTCCGGGGAACACATATCCCCCGTTGTAATCAGTGTGCTCGCCTATAAGGTTGATTCGTCCGGCAGAGGTGAATACTCTTCCGCTTTTTCCAAAGAGAGTGGTGAATTTCTCGTGGATTTTTGTTTTCATGTCCATAGTTATTCTGTTTTGTGTTGTTTCTGTCTTTATGCCGGTGCGTGGCTACACCATGGTCACATTCCACAAATTTAACAAGAGCCTTTGACTTTAGCCAATTTTTCTCCACCTCAAACCAAAAAAAAGGACACAGCGCGATTCCTACAGGCCTATCAGTTCGAGATATATCGGACAATGGTCGCTGACCCCTCCTGCATATCTCGGGCCCAACCATGTACGGAAGGGTTTCACCCCGGAATGCACGTTGTCCCGAACCATAAGGAACGGTACCTCCAGTATTTCCATACGGGGCCGCGGCCTGAGGCGGCGGCTGACCATGAACATGTCTATCAGCTCCCATTTTCCGGCATAGCGTATGGAGCCGCGCCCCTCTTCCGCCAACGGACGGGCAAGATTCACCAGCAGGCCTTCCCGCCCATCCGGAAATCGTATGTTCTCCGGAGTGTCGTTGAAATCGCCTGTGCAAACTATATTATTGACTCCCAGTCTCATGAGCGAATCCACGGCCCCGGTCATCCGGTCCATGGCCATAGCGCGCTTCCAGTCCGTGTCAGCGCCTCCGTATTTGGAAGGGTGGTGATTCACGAGCACGGCGAGCCTCTCCGGCCCGGACCCTGAAGACGCGCCCCTCACCTCAAATTCGACAAGGAGTATGTCTCTGGTTACAAGCGTGTCTTCTCCCCTGGCTCCGCTGACCCGGAGTGCGGAGGATGAAACAAGATTCAGAGCAGACTTTCTGTACATCAGAGCCACGTCTATCCCGCGTCTGTCCGGCGAATCGTAATGAACGACTGCGTATCCGCATTTTCTCAATGCGGTATCCTCCGCCAGAGTTTTTACCACATACCGGTTTTCCACCTCGGCCATCGCCATGATGTCCGGCATCCCGCCCGTCTCGCCCCCGGCCCACATTATCGCCTTTGCCACGGCGTCCCGTTTCGCGATGAATTTCTTTCTTCCCCAGTGGCGGGACCCGAAGGAGGAGAATTCAGTATCGGCATCGCCGCCTCCGGCATCCCTGTAGTCGAAAAAATTCTCAAGGTTCCAGAACATGATTCTCAAACATCCTTCCGACCCGTTTTCGCCCGTCCCGAGGGCTAGAAACAGAACTAATACACACAACATCCTCATGGCCCAAAGAAAACCATAAATCGCTCACCCGGGGTAAAGAATTCCGAATTTTACTAACTTTGTGCTCCCTAATTGAATACTCATGGCACTTAAATGCGGCATAGTCGGACTTCCCAACGTCGGGAAATCGACTCTTTTCAATTGCATAAGCTCTGGCAAGGCCCAGAGCGCCAATTTCCCCTTCTGCACCATAGAGCCGAACCTCGGCTCCACCAATGTTCCGGACAAGCGCCTGGAGGTTCTCACGGAGATGTGCGCACCGAAACGGACGATTCCCGCAACGGTGGACATAGTGGACATCGCCGGCCTGGTGAAGGGCGCCAGCAAGGGAGAAGGCCTGGGCAACCAGTTTCTGGCCAACATCCGCGAGACGGACGCCATTCTACACGTGCTGCGCTGCTTTGATGACGGAAACATAGTTCATGTGGACGGTAGCGTGGACCCGGTCAGGGACAAGGAAGTCGTGGACACCGAGCTGCAGATCAAAGATCTGGAGGCCGTGGAGTCTAGACTGGCGAAGGTGGAAAAGCAGGCCAAGATCGGAGCGGACAAGGAGGCGAAGAAACTTGTGGCTCTGCTGGAAAGATACCGCGACGCGCTGCTGGCCGGAAAGTCCTGCCGCACCGTCGCCCTGCAGAACGAGGAGGAAGAGGCCTTGTCCAGGGATCTTTTCCTTCTCACCAACAAGCCGGTCATGTATGTCTGCAATGTGGACGAGGCTTCGGCGGTGAGCGGCAACTCCTATGTGGACGCCGTGAGAGAGGCGGTGAAAGACGAGAACGCCGAGATACTTGTGATAGCGGCCAAAACCGAATCGGACATCGCCGAGATGGAAAGCTATGAGGACCGCCAGATGTTTCTGGAGGAGCTCGGACTCAAGGAGTCGGGCGTGGTGAGGCTCATTCAGAGCGCCTACCGCCTGCTGGGCCTGCAGACTTTCTTCACCGCCGGAGCCGACGAGTGCAGAGCCTGGACCATTCACACCGGGGATAAGGCTCCGAAGGCCGCAGGTGTCATCCACAGCGACTTCGAAAAGGGCTTCATCAGGGCGGAGGTCATCAAATATGAAGACTTCGTCACCTACAAGTCAGAAGCCGCCGTCCGCGCCGCCGGCAAGATGGGAATTGAAGGCAAGGACTATGTCGTCCAGGATGGCGACATCATGCATTTCCTCTTCAACGTCTGATCTATCCGTTTTCGGCAGTCTCCTCCGGAGACCTGTGGCCGCCCGCGGCCTCATGAGCGGGGGGACCGCCGCAAAACGGTGGTGAGATGAGTGAAGCGAAGGTCTCCGAAGTCGACTGCCGAAAACCCCTGAACAAAAAGAAGGCGACCGATAATCACTTATCTGTCGCCTTTTTTCTTTTATGCGTATTGTCTGTTAAAAGAATCTTGCGCGGTTGTCCTTGACATCAGCGTCATCCATCATGACGGGGAGTATCATCTGGCTGTTGTAGCTTGCATAGCGGGCGTCACGGGCCTTTGCGTCATCCTCTGTATAGTAGGACCCGGTGTCACGGGCGGTGACTTTGAACACATATACTCCGATGGACCCGAGAACCGGACCGCACACCTTTCCTTCGGGAGCGACCGAAACCGCACCGATGAAGGCGGGATCAAGCCCCTGGCTGTTGATGGAAGAGAAGGCTATGCCGCTCTGCGTGCTCACGGAAGAGCCCAACTTGTCTGCGATAGTCTCCATATCGGAAAGACCTGCTATCAGATCTCTGACCTCAGCCTGCTTCTTTTCGCCCTGTTTCTTCATGAGAAGAGACTGGCGGATGCCGGAAGCCACCTCGTTCACGCTCGCATATCCTTCCTTGTGGACATTCTTGACGGTTGCGATGAAGAAGTAGTTGTTGTCAATGGTGAGAATCGGAGAAACCTTGCCGGCCTTGTTCTCATACACCCAACGGGTAACCTCCTTGGTGTTGTCGATGGCGCCGAGCTTGTCCGAGCTCTCAAGCATGCCGTTGACGGGATGGGAATAGACCTTCAGGCTGTCAACAGCCTTCTTGTAGTTGTCATAGCCGCCGGCGGCCAGCGTTGCAAAAGTGTTGGCCTTGGCGTAGTAGTCATTGAAGGTCTCCTTGCTGGCAAGAACGTCCTTTTCCAGAACGGCCACCTGCTTCTTTTCCACAGGACGGCTCTTTTTGGTCACCAGAACGACATGGGTGCCATACTGCGTGTCAATGACATAGGGCTCACCGACCTTGGCCGTGATCACGGACTCGAATCCGGGAATGAGATAGCTCTGTGTCATCCAGCCGATGGCTCCGAGCTCACCGTCCGCCATTGAGCCTTTGTCAAGAGAGTAGGTTGCGGCAAGGTTGGAGATGTTCTCTCCCTTCTTGATCACATTCACAAGGCTGTCGGCTTCGCTCCTGGCGTTGGTTCCCTGGAGCAGGATGTGCTTGACATATGCGGAATCGGGAATCATCTTGGTGTCCATGACCCTGGCCACATAGAAATTGTTCCTGCTGGTCATGATGTCGGACACGGAAGCCTTGCCTTCCCATACGAAATTGTCGATGCCGGAATAGATGGTGGAAAGTTCTCCCTTCTTATACCAATACTCGGAGTAGGCCCTGTCGGAATTCTTGAGAAGGAAAGCCTTCATGTTGTCCGTGGAGGCAAATTCCTCATAGAGGCCGGCGACGGACTCCTTCATGTCGTTGATATCCTTCTCGGAAGGCACAACCTCATACACGACATATTCCATGTCTCTGTTGGCCTGCTGCTTATAGAAGCGCTTGTGCTTGTTGTAATATTCCCTGATTTCGCTGTCGGAAACGGTAAGAGTCGAGTCGGGCTGATAGCCGAAAGGTATCATTATGAATTCGGCGTCGGCCGTAGTGTTGTTCTCGGCAACCTCGTTGCTCACCTGAAGCACGTTCGGCATGGATGCGCCGGCAAAGAGGGAATAGTATTTCTGGCTGTACTGGTTGTTGGCTATCGAATTCTGAAGATAGTTCCAGTAGAGGCGGAGATTGCCGGTCTGGTCAGAATTGACATTGTGGATGAAATCGGAAAGCTGCGCCCGCGAGAACTGTCCGTTCTCGTCAAGGAAAACCGGATTTTGGGCAATGAGCGGAGAAAGGTCGTTGCCGGTGGTGAGATCCACCATCTCAGCCTCGCCCACACGGATGCCGGCGGCCTGAGCCTTCTTGAGGAAAAGATTCCTGTAGACCAGATCCTGCCACACGGCGTTTCTGATCTGCTGCTGAGCCGCGGAGCCCTGTGCGGTGGTTCCGGTCGTCATCTCATTGATCGTGGTCATATTCTCCACTTCGGCCTGGAAATCGGTATAGGAAACAGATTTTCCGTTGATTTCGCCCACATCATACTTGGAGGACATGTTCTGTACCGCGGAAATGATCTCGCTAGGATCGACTATGAAGGAAAGGAGGCCGATGGCGATGATGATCGATGCGGCCAGTCCGAACTTCACGCGGATTTTTTCAAGTACTGCCATTGTATTATTTAATTTTTAGTTTCTAAAACGCATAGACTGCGAAGATAGTAATTTTCCGCAACTTCATCAAAAGTAACGTCCGGACACTCACCTTTTAAGCTGCGGGCCGATGAAATTGACGGTGTCCACCAGCACTTCGGTCGAATCTTTCACGACCACCCCGTAGCTGTTGAAAGGACGGAGGATCACCGAATTGCGGGCCCTTTCGTCCGACCTCATCCCATATCCCTGCATGAAGCCGTCCGGAGAGTACATCCTGATGTAGCAGTCGGTGTAGATTTCTTTGGCGGTCCGGTCCCAATAGATAGTGTCGGTCTCCATAGTCTCGTCCTTCTCGATGTTTCTGACGACCACATCGCCGAACGCCATCCACAGCTCCACCGTCTTTCCGTCGGCTTTTTTGGTGTCATGGCGGGCCCTGTCGGCGGTAATGGTGGATTCCAGCACTCCGTCGTCCTTGTAGGCATACACCTGCAGGCCGCCGGAAAAGACCTCACTGGTGAGCGTGTCGCTGTCAAACCGCTCCATCCTGCCTGCCGCGGCGCGCATCTGCAGCTGTCCGTTCTCGGTCTGAAGCATATAGACGCTGTCCACCGTCTGCAAGGGAGTGGACGACAGATCTATGGCATCCGCTTCGGAAAGTTTTGATTTGCAAGAAAAAACGAGGATAGCAACCGCGCAGGCGGTTGCCATCCTCATCAATATTTCAATTCCTTTACCCAAAGGAAAATTATATTATTTCTGTGTTCTCACGGTCGTGGTGGCCCTGAGCCCTCCGCAGGAGACGGTATAGGACTGACCGTCGGTGATGTCATACATGAACGCCTCGGCAGTCTGGGGGAAATACACGCTGTACTGGCGGATCATGTTGTTGCAGCTCTCGGTGAGGGACTCGTCAGCATTCTTCGCCTTGTTCATGTAATCCACGGCAACCCAATAGGGTGCTCTGCGGGAAATTTCGTCACCGCCGCAGGACATTGTGCCCCACACGGTTCCCATCAGGTAGTAGCAGTTGCCGGCAAGACCGGGATCGGCCTCAAGGGCCTTCTGGGCGGCGGAATAAGCCTTTGCACCCATTCCGTTCTTGACGCAGAATGTGGCGTATTCGAGATTATACTGACCAATCTTGGCGGGATCGAGATCCGGACTTGCAAGGGCCTCGTCCATGAACTTGGCGGCGTCGTCGGGGTTCTTGTTGACATTGAGCCTGAACAGGAAGTATGCGCTCTCGGCCGAAGGGTTGAGGGTGTGCATGGTCGTGGCGGCCTTGAGATAAAGCTCGTTGTCGGTGCAGTCATCGGCCGTGGACATCATCTTCACGATATTGGTGGCGAGGTCAAGATCATTGGAATTGGCCTCGTAGCGGGGGGTGAAGAGGGCTATCAGATTTTCACAGCTGGCCACTTTGCTCTGGATGAAAAGAGACTCCATGTCGGTCTTCACGTTCTCGTTCTGGGTCTTCTCATTGTCGTTGGCGGGAGTCATCTTGCCCACGAGCTCTATATTCCTCTGATACACGGATATCACATCGTCAGCGGAGATTTTGCCGTCTTTATAGAGACTGATGGCGGAGTTGAGGTCGAAGAGGAGGAGCGAAGCCTTGGTCTTGCCCCCGAGTTTTCCGATAATCTCCTCAAGTCCGCTGTAGATGGACTGGTCGTCGCCCTTGAGATAGTTGTTGAGGTCGGTGCCCTTGTTGTTCAGAGCGGTTGTGGCATATTTGGGATAATACTCCGCCCTTATGTCATGAAGGGTCAGAAGGGTGTCCACAAGAGCTTTCTTATATTCAGCGTTGCCGGCGTTCTGGGTAATGAGTCTTCTCATCAGTGCAGTACCGTCCACGAAGATTCCCTGACGGGACTGGGGAGGACAATATTTATACGCCTTCCTCCAGTTGGGAATGGCCTCGTTATAATTTTTCTGCTTATAATACTCGGTGTAATAGGAAAGGTACTTGATGCATTCAGCGCTGTCGGCTCCGAATTTGCTTTGCGCATTGGCCGAGATGCCGAAAAGCATCACTGCTGCAAGTGCGATGAGTGTAATTTTTTTCATATTCAGTTTTAATGTTTATTGTTCGTCCTATTCGTACTGGGTCTTTCTGAACCACAGATCGTGAATATTGAATCCGACCACAAATGTGGCATAATTTTCCTTAATCATGGTGCCCTTGAGACTGCCTCTCTGTCCGAGATCCACTCCAAGGGTGAGCCCGTTATACCATCTGAACACGGGCAACGTCACACCGAGCGATATTCCCCGGGAATCCACCCGTCTGCCGTCAAGCTTGTAATAGGCCTGTTCGTAATATACTCCGCACCTGTAGGCGCATTGTCTGAGATAATATCGGATATCGTTTCTGTTGGGAATATATTCGATTCCGGCTCTGAAAGACTGGGTGCGGGTCGCCGAAAAAGTTGAAACTCCCACATTTGAGAACCCGGTCGCGGAATCCATTCCGGACGAAGACCAGTCGCTTATGGTGTAATCGAATTCAGCGGTCCACTTTTCCGGCATGCGGATGGAAATTCCTATTCCGAACTCATTTGCCAATGAAACATTTTTCGTCTTCGAAAGCGTATCCACATGATGATATATCGTGTCCACTACATTCGAGAGGGTGGCATATTTATAGTCGGTCACATGGCCCTTGAGCTTGGTCCCGGTTCTCCATGTGGCGCCCACTGTGAGATACTTGTTTCCGAGAGGCTGGACATACTGCAGGCCCAGCTTGGCTCCGAATGCGTTCAGATCCATTTCGTAGCCGCTGCTTATGCTTCTGAAACTGCTCTGGGAAAAGGACATGGACGTTTTCTTTTCTATATTTCCGAAATAGTATATTGCCTCGGCGCCCATTGAAAGCCTCTTCTTCCACAGCGAGGTTCCCACTCCGCCGTAAATCTGATAAAGGCCTCCCGTACCCTTTGAGCCATAATTCACAAAACCGGAAGTCGCAATAAGTCCCGGATCATCGACTTTATAGGAATAGCTGTATCCGACACTGCTGAAAGGAGACACTCCGATAATCATGGCCGTGTTTCTGAACAGAGGAAAGCTGACCGCCAGGCTGCTTATGTTGATGTTGTTGTTGGCGGATTTCATGTCGCCCTGCTTATAGACGCGGTTGTCGCTCATGATTCCAAAGTCGAACATCACCGAAAGTGTGTCTCTTTCGGTGACTGCCGCGGGATTGAGAAGATTCACATACCGCTTGTCGCGGCCTGCAATTCCCACTCCCCCCATGGATCTGTCACGCGCCGTTCCCCCCTGCATCATATCACCGATTCCGAACACGGAATACGGGGAATAGGTGTTGTCGGCCCCGTCCTGCGAAAAAGACGGAACTGAAAACAACATAGAAAGGAAGCTTATTGCCAATGCCCTACTGATTCTTCTTGACATACTCGTCAGCAATTATAGCCAGACCCATTAATACTAAATTACAAATTGCAAATATCGATTTTTTCGTTCTTTTTGCAAAATAAATTGCGTCCCCCCCGGTGAAAATGAGGACATTTTCCGGATGTCTGGCCGAGTAGCCATCTATTTCAAACATTATGCCCGTGACGATGCCTCCGTTTATGGAAGATGTTAAATTCTGCCCTAAATCCGGGGTTTCATCCGGCGTGTCCAAGAGCGGAAGCGAGCGTGAATATCGGTTGAGGGCTCTGAAGCGTGTCCGGCACCCGAGAGAAATGTTTCCTCCCTCATAACGCCCTTCAGCATCGATGAAATCCACGGTAAAGGTGGTGCCGAAATCAAACAGGGTGCACCCTCGTCCTCTGAACAGATACCTGGCGGCGACAAGCGCCGCAGCCCTGTCATAGCTCAGATACTGCGGAAGAGCCTTTTCCTTAAGGAGATCGGTATGAGCCGAATCCAACAGCACCAGATGGCCGCATTCCTTTTCAAACAGGTTCTCGTCCGAAGGCGAAATGGCATAGGCCGAAGCTATGACCATCACCTCCGGCCTGTCTTCGGCCGTGAGCGAAAGAATGAAATCTCTGACTTTTTCGCCCTGATACCTGAAGGTTTTGCCTATGGTCATGCCGTCGGAGCGTGATGCTTTGACGGCGGTATTGCCTATGTCTATTATGAGGTTGGACATTCTGACTGCCGGCCTTGAGTGCTTTTTTCAGGCGGCCCCCAAAGTTATAAAAGTTTCTGAAGAGTTTCCTTTGCCTTGCGGATTGAATCCACGTTTCTCGAAATGAGACGGTTTTTTCCGTTCCTGTTGCTGAATTCGAAAATTCTGTCAAGTCCCGCAAGTTTCTCCATTACTCTCATAAACTCCTTGGAACGGTAATATGGCGACATCTGGTTGGATATGAAAAAGGCGATCATGATGCCGTTCTTTATTATTATTTTCTCGAATCCGAGCCTCTCGCCGATCTGCCTGATCCTGACAATGTCAAACAGATTGAGCAGGTCCTGCGGCATGGTTCCGAACCGGTCCTCGATTCTGGAAGCCATCTTCTCCAGCCCCTCGCTGGTCTGAAGCGAGTCAAGTTCCTTGTATATGCGTATCTTCTCGGCGTTCACGTCTATATAGCTGTCCGGAATGAGAGCCACCTGGTCGGTTTCTATGGCACAGTCCTCCACATAACTGTCCTTCACGTTCTTGGAAGACAACCCTGTTTCAAGCCCCAGTTCCTCCATTGCTTCGGCCAGTATCTTCTGATAGGTTTCATAGCCCATATCGGCTATAAATCCGCTCTGTTCGGCCCCGAGCAGATTTCCGGCTCCGCGTATGTCAAGATCCTGCATGGCTATATTGAAACCGCTGCCGAGGTCGGAGAATTCCTCTATGGCCTTGAGTCTCCGTCGGGCGTCGTCGGTCAATGTGGTGAGAGGCGGGACTATGAGATAGCAAAAGCCTTTTCTGTTGGATCTTCCCACCCTTCCGCGAAGCTGATGCAGGTCGCTGAGCCCGAAATTCTGTGCCTGATTTATTATTATGGTGTTGGCGTTCGGTATGTCCAGTCCGTTCTCTATTATGGTGGTGGACAGCAGCATGTCATAATCCCCGTTGATGAAATCCATCATCACGTTTTCCAGCGATTTCGGGTCCATCTGCCCATGCCCCACACAGATCTTCATGTCGGGCTCAAGCCTGTGCAGTATATCATATATGGCAGGTAGTTCCTCCACACGGTTGTGCAGGAAAAATATCTGGCCTCCCCTTTTAAGCTCATAGTCGATTATACTTTTGACTTCGTCTTCGTCGAAAAGAATTATCTCTGTCTGAGTGGGTATGCGGTTTTGAGGTGGCGTGTTGATTATTGAGAGGTCTCGCGCTCCGAGGAGAGAAAACTGCAGGGTGCGCGGAATAGGCGTGGCCGTGAGGGTGAGAGTGTCCACCGTTTCCTTTATCTGGCGAAGCTTTTCCTTGGCACTCACTCCGAACTTCTGCTCCTCATCTATTATGAGCAGACCCAAATCCTTGAATTCAAACTCTTTACCGAGAATCTTGTGTGTACCTATGAGAATATCTATCTCGCCAGAGGCAAGTTTCCTCTTTATTTCAGAAATTTCTTTGGCCGTCCTCAGCCTGCTTACATATTCTATATTGCACGGAAAATCTTTGAGACGGTTGCTGAAAGTGTTGTAATGCTGGAGTGAAAGAATGGTCGTGGGCACCAGAACCGCAACCTGCTTGCTGTCAGTCACAGCCTTGAAAGCGGCCCTTATGGCCACTTCTGTCTTGCCGAAGCCCACATCTCCGCAAACGAGACGGTCCATTGGACTCTTTTCTTCCATATCCCTCTTCACGGCCTTCGTCGCAGTCACCTGATCAGGCGTGTCTTCATACATGAACGACGACTCCAACTCTGTCTGCATATAGCTGTCCGGAGAAAACGCGAAGCCGGATGTAGATTTTCTTCTCGCATAGAGATTGATCAGTTCCTTGGCAATATCCTTCACCTTGGATTTGGCCCTGTTCTTCAACGCCTGCCATGTGCCTGATCCCAACTTGTTTATCTTCGGAGGAAGAGCGTCCTTTGACTTGTAGCGCGATATCTTGTGCAGCGAATGCACCGACACGAACACCACATCTCCGTCTTTATACATCAACTTGACCACCTCGTGGACACGGTCCTTGTCATCCCTCATCCTCACCAGACCTCCGAATATGCCCACTCCATGGTCTATATGGACTATATAGTCGCCTATATTGAAGGAACTCAAATCATTGAGAGTCAGCTGTTCGCTTTTTTCCACCGAACGGCGTATGGCCGCCCTGTGAAATCTGTCGAAAATCTCATGATCGGTATAACAGCATATACGGTCCTCATTGTCTATAAAGCCGTTGTGTATATTCTTATCCGGCACAAATTCCGGAAGCATACCTTTGTTCTGTGACAGAATGGAGCTAAGCCTCTCAAGCTGAGATTTTTTCTCCCCATAGATGAGCACCCGATAGCCGCTTTCGATCCTCTTGTTTATGTCCGAAGTCAGCAACTCGAAATTTTTATTGAAAACAGGTTGCGGGCTTATGCTGAACTTCACCGGATCGGACTCATTCAAGGATATGGGAATTTCAAGGAAAACTCTTCTGAAAGATGAAAGATGCCCGAAAAAATCCCTTTCCTTATACATGTCGGAAGAATCGAGCCACACAGTGGTGTCTTTCGGAAAAAGATCAATTATATCAGCTTTTTCCTCGTCCTCTCCAGCCACAAGTTCCGGAAATATTTCCACCTCCTCTCTATTCTCGACAGAAAGCTGTGTGTTGCAGTTGAATACGCTTATCTTCTCAATCTCGTCGCCGAAGAAAAATATGCGGAAGGGATTGTTATATGAATATGAAAATACATCTATTATTGATCCCCTTATGGAATATTGTCCTGGAGAAGATACAAAGTCAACCCGTTCAATTTTTTTTTCATAAAGAATACGGCTTATGGTGTCGTGACTTATTTCCTGACCCACTTTTAACTTGAGCACCGAGCCGGCCATCTTGTTTTTTGCGGGGACTCCCTCTTCCAGGGCCTCCGGATAGGTAACTATTATAAGAAGTTCATCATCCTTTCTCTCTATAAGTTTTCCTATGGCTGAAGTTCTCTGCACGCCGAGAGAGGATTTGTAATTGCTCCTCTCCACATTTTTACCCGAATCGGGCATGAAAAAGACACTGTCCCCGTCCACCATGTTATAGAGGTCGGAGGAACAGTATTCGGCAGCGTCGGAATTTGGAAGAACTACAACATGCACTCCGCTGCGGGCCGTCATTCCAAGCACAGCCCACCTTGCGGACAAGAAGAGCCCGCTGCAGAAAACAGTTTGTTCATTTTTCAGTCTGTCGGCCAGCAGCGCGGCCGATTTGGAACATATTTCCATCTATCTCAACTTTCCAATATTTTTCCACATCAAAATATTAAAAACATGTGGAAAACCCGCTTTTCAATAAACAGTCAGTGTAGATAACTTTTCAAAATATGAATCAAAAATGAGATATCTCTTTTACTTCACATTCTTTCAATACAAAATCCACAGTATTCATTAAATAATATTGATTTGTATATAATTGAATATCAATAAATTTTTAAGTTTATCAACATTTCCTCAGGCTTATAAAAACCAAGAAAGATTAAAATATAAAAACTATATTTGTATATATTTTTGAGCTGTGATGTCGGAAGAATTCAACCCATATTCTCCAAGTGCCGGCAAAGATAAGGATTTAGAGGGAATTGTCAGGCCGCAGGAACTGTCCGATTTCACCGGGCAGAGTAAAATAATATCCAACCTTAAAATATTCATCAAGGCGGCCAAACTTCGCGGTGAGTCCCTTGACCATGTTATTTTCCACGGGCCTCCCGGACTGGGAAAGACCACTCTGGCTCACATAATAGCCAACGAACTTGGAGTGAACATGAAGATAACTTCAGGTCCGGTGCTGGACAAGCCCGGAGATCTTGCCGGCCTTCTCACATCGCTCGAAAAAGGTGACGTTCTTTTCATTGACGAGATACACCGGCTTTCTCCTGAGGTTGAGGAATATCTTTATTCCGCGATGGAGGATTATGTCATAGACATAATGATTGACAAGGGACCCGGAGCGAGATCGGTGAGAATAAACCTTAATCCGTTCACTCTTGTGGGCGCGACTACCAGAAGCGGCCTTCTCACTGCACCTCTGCGAGCCAGATTCGGAATTACATTTGCACTTGAATATTACGACGTTGACGATCTTATAAAGATAATAGAACGCAGTGCGGCCATCCTCAAGATAGGTATAGAGCGCAAGGCGGCAATAGAAATAGCCATGCGCAGCCGCGGCACTCCGAGAATCGCCAATGCTCTGCTGCGCCGGGTCAGGGATTTCGCACAGGTTGAGGGAGACGGTCACATAGATCTTGCGATAGCCCGTCTTGCGTTGGATGCCCTTAACATAGACAAGCGCGGGCTGGATCAGATAGACAACAAGATTCTCAAGACCATAATCACCAAATTCAAGGGCGGTCCGGTGGGAATAAGCACAATAGCCACGGCCGTGGGCGAAGACAGCGGAACAGTGGAGGAAGTGTATGAGCCGTTTCTCATTAAGGAAGGTTTCATTCAGAGGACACTCCGCGGAAGAATAGTCACCGAGAGCGCCTACCGTCATCTCGGACTCGAAAAGTATCTTGTGGCTGGCTCTTCCGATGATTTGTCAGAGCCTTCGGTTTTTGACTCTGTAGATTGACGAAATAGCTGAAATAGCAATTAAAACACCCTCCTTAATTGCGGATTAGCTTAAAAATAGCTAAACTTGCACAATTATTAGCACAGATTAACAGCGATCTTATAATCCAACAATAATTTATATGGCCGATAAATTAATTTCCAAGATTCCTGACGGACCTTTAGCTGAAAAATGGACTAAAAGAAAGTCGGAAATCCATCTTGTTAGCCCCAACAACAAGAGAAAACTCGAAATCATCGTTGTAGGTACCGGTCTTGGAGGAGCTTCCGCAGCTGCCTCTCTCGGAGAACTCGGCTACAATGTGAAGATTTTCTGCATCAGCGATTCTCCCCGCAGAGCGCATTCAATCGCAGCTCAGGGTGGTATCAACGCAGCCAAGAACTACCAGAACGACAACGATTCCATCTATCGTCTCTTCTATGACACGATCAAGGGTGGTGACTATCGTGCAAGGGAGGCTAACGTTTACCGTCTCGCTGAGGTGAGCGCCGCCATCATCGACCAGTGCGTCGCTCAGGGTATTCCTTTTGCCCGTGAATACGGCGGATACCTCGCCAACAGATCTTTCGGAGGCGTGCAGGTCAGCCGCACCTTCTACGCCAGGGGACAAACCGGCCAGCAGCTGCTGCTCGGTGCCTATGCTTCTCTGAACAAGGAAATTGCAGCCGGTACCGTCAAGAGCTATCCTCGCCACGAGATGCTTGACCTCGTAGTCATTAACGGAGAGGCAAAGGGTATCATAGCCAGGAACCTTGTCACCGGAAAGCTTGAAAGGTTCGGAGCCCATGCCGTGGTAATCGCCACCGGCGGATATGGAAACACCTATTTCCTTTCCACCAACGCCATGAACAGCAACGGTTCGGCCGCATGGCAGTGCTATAAGAAGGGCGCATATTTCGCTAATCCCTGCTTCGCTCAGATCCACCCCACCTGCATCCCGGTACACGGTGAACAGCAGTGCAAGCTCACTCTGATGTCAGAATCTCTCAGAAATGACGGAAGAATATGGGTGCCTAAGAAGAAGGAGGATGTGATGAAGCTGAGAAAGCACGAGATAAAGGCTTCCCAGATTCCGGAAGAGGACAGGGACTACTATCTCGAGCGCCGTTATCCCGCTTTCGGTAACCTGGTGCCCCGTGACGTGGCTTCCCGTGCCGCCAAGGAAAGATGCGATGCCGGTTATGGTGTGAATGAGACCGGTCTTGCCGTGTTCCTTGACTTCTCAGAGGCTATCAGCAGACTTGGTCATCAGAAAGTGGCGGAGAGATACGGAAACCTCTTCGACATGTATGAGAAGATCACCAACTCCTCCCCTTGGAAGGAGCCTATGATGATATATCCGGCTATTCACTATACGATGGGCGGTATCTGGGTTGACTATGATCTTCAGACAACCATCAACGGTCTTTACGCTATCGGAGAGGCCAACTTCTCCGACCATGGCGGAAACCGCCTCGGCGCTTCAGCCCTCATGCAGGGTCTTGCCGACGGATATTTCGTTCTTCCCGTCACCATCGGAGACTATCTCTCGCACAAGTTCGCCGAGCCCAAGACCGATACTTCCGCTCCTGAGTTTGACGTCGCCGAGAAGGCTGTTCAGGCCCGCATTGACAAGCTTTTCTCCATCAAGGGAAAGCAGACTGTCGATTCGCTACACAAGAAACTCGGTCACATCATGTGGGAGTATGTAGGAATGGCAAGAACGGAGGAAGGCCTCAAGACCGCCATCCAGAAGATTCAGGATCTCAAGAAGGAGTTCTGGAACGACGTATATGTTCCCGGAGACCAGTATCAGTTCAATCAGGAGCTTGAGAAAGCTCTCAGACTTGCCGACTTCTTCGAGATCGGTGAGCTCATGGCAAGGGACGCTCTGAACCGCAGAGAGTCTTGCGGCGGCCATTTCCGCGAAGAGAGCCAGACTCCGGAAGGAGAGGCAAAGAGAGACGACGAAAACTATATGTATGTTGCCGCTTGGGAGTATAAGGGAGAAGAACAGGAGCCTGAACTTCACAAAGAGCCTCTCAAGTATGAGTTCATCAAGGTCGCTACCAGAAACTATAAAGATTAATTGGATATGGATTTCAATCTCAAGATATGGCGTCAGAAAAACGCCCAGGATAAGGGTCACTTCGAAACTTATCACATTTCAGACATCGAGGCTGACGCTTCGTTCCTTGAAATGCTTGACATCCTGAACGAGCAGTTGATCAGAGAGGGTAACGACCCTGTGGCTGTCGACAAGGGATGCAAGTCCAGCGGACCCGTCTCTTTCGATCATGACTGCCGCGAGGGCATCTGCGGAGCCTGCTCCCTCTATATTGACGGAAGGGCTCACGGTCCGGACGATCACGTGACCACATGTCAGCTCTTCATGCGTCATTTCAAGGACGGCGCCACTATCACAGTGGAGCCTTGGAGAAGTTCCGGTTTTCCCGTTATAAAAGATCTTGTGGTGGACCGTTCCGCCTTTGACAAGATTCTTCAGGCCGGCGGATTCATTTCCGTCCGTACAGGAGCCGCTCAGGATGCCAATAATATTCTCATTCCTCACGACACCGCCGAGAAGAGCATGGACGCCGCCGCCTGCATCGGTTGCGGTGCATGCGTTGCAACCTGCAAAAACGGTTCTGCAATGCTCTTTGTCGCCGCAAGGGTGAGTTCCCTCGCTCTGCTTCCTCAGGGACGCCCTGAGGCTAAGAAAAGAGCCGCCGCAATGGTTGCAAAGATGGATGAGCTGGGCTTCGGCAACTGCACCAACACCCGCGCCTGCGAAATGGAGTGCCCCAAGGGAATTTCGGTCGAGCACATCGCCCGTCTCAACAGGGAATTCCTCAAGTCCAAGTTCTCAGAATAGTTTGATTTATCATAATGAAAAAAAGAGACCCTACCTGGGTCTCTTTTTTTCGTGTTATGGGGTATTATTTTATTTATAATAAGATAAAATAAATATTCTACCAAAGAAAATTATTGAAAGGATATCGCCCTGCGTGGATTTCTGCAACCATCTTATATATATCGTCGCGCAATTTTGTAAGACCTGTTTTTTCCTTTGCCGAGATGAATATGCAAGGCGTTTTTTCCTGCGCGATCCAGCTGTTCTTCAACTCTTCGAGGCTTACGTTTTCCGCACCCTTGGGCTGAAGAGAGAATTCATCATACTCTTCATACCTGTAGGCGTCGATCTTGTTGAAAACTACATACACCGGCTTGTTGGCCGCTCCGATTTCACCGAGAGTCTTCTCCACGACTCTCATCTGATCTTCGAAGTCGGGGTGGGATATATCCACAACATGGATCAGGATATCGGCTTCTCTGACCTCGTCAAGGGTGCTTTTAAAGGCCTCAATCAGTTGGGTGGGGAGTTTCCTTATGAAACCCACTGTGTCGCTCAGAAGGAAGGGTACGTTTCCTATCACGACCTTTCTTACGGTGGTGTCAAGAGTGGCGAACAGTTTGTTTTCAGCGAATACGTCCGATTTTGCAAGCAAATTCATCAGAGTGCTTTTTCCCACGTTTGTGTATCCCACCAGCGCCAGCCTCACCAGCGAGCCTCTGTTGCCTCTTTGCGTGGACATCTGCCTGTCCACTTTCTTCAACTGTTCCTTTAGCCTGTTGATGCGCTCTTTCACGATTCGGCGGTCGATTTCTATCTGTGTTTCACCCATTCCGCCTCTGGTACCGCGGCCTCCGCGCTGTCTTTCCAGATGGGTCCACATTCCAGCCAGGCGGGGGAGCATGTAATTATATCTTGCAAGCTCCACCTGCATCTTGGCATATGCGGTTCTGGCCCTTTGGGCAAATATTTCCAAAATCAGGGTTGTCCGGTCTATAACGCTGCTGGTCTTTATTATCTTGGAAATGTTTCGCTGCTGAATGCCTGTCAGTTCATCGTCGAAAATCACATATCTGATGGCGTTTTCTTCGCAGTATGCGGCTATTTCGTCCAGTTTTCCGCTTCCGATATATGTAGCATTGTCCGGCTTGTCCATTTTCTGTATGAACTTTCTGTCACCGGCCGTGCCTGCAGTGAGCGCCAGAAACTCGAGTTCGTCAAGATATTCCTTGATGCGCCTCTCGTCATCACCTGATTTTATCAGTCCGACGAACACCGCCTTTTCTTCGTTGTTTTCTACGGGTATTATTTCACTCATCCGATGTTGTTTTAGGTCCTGTGTTCACTTCAAAAAAGGCTGGCCAAATGTTTTTTGGTCAGCCTTTCATCTATGTTTAGATCAAATTATCTAAGCTGGAAAATCACAGGGAATGTGTAGGTGACCTTCACAGCGCGGTCTCTCTGCTTTCCGGGCTTCCATTTGGGCGAGCTGGAAACAACTCTGACAGCCTCCTTGTCAAGAGAGGAATCCACACCGCGGAGCACTTTCACGTTGGAAACGCTGCCGTCGGGATTCACGGTGAACTGGAGGGTCACACGACCCTGCACACCGTTCTCTCTGGCGATTTCGGGATAGACGAGCTTGGAGTTCACCCATTTCGAGAACTCGTTGGCGTCTCCGCCGTTGAAGGAAGGTTTTTCCTCCACGAGCTGGAAAGGAATAGCTTCCTCTTCCACTGTCTCTTCCTGCACTTCCTCGACATAGTCCATGATTTCAACACCGAGATTGGCGTTGTCCTCAAGGTTCAGGAAGCTGGAATCGTCGACCTTGATTTCATCATCCACGATGTCGATCTGGTCGGAAAGGACAGGAATCTTGGGAGCGGCCTCGGGCGGGGGAGGGGTCTCGGTCTGAGTGATGGGAACCATATCCTCCACCTCGACGATGGTTTCTTCGGCTTCAAAAGCAGATGTCTGTTTCTCCTTGGTCTGGTACTCGAATGCACCGAGAACGACCAAAAGGGAAACCACAAACCCGATTTCTGTAAAGATCAGCCTCTTATTGTTGAGGTTGGCCTTCTGTGATTTTTTGACTTCCATATCTGTGTTTAATTTTATTCCTTTTCGAAGGGTATAGCTTTAGCGTGGTAAAGGTAGAAATATTTCTTTTGATTTCAAATTTTTATCTTTATTTATTGTAGTTTTGCACAAAGTTTTTCACAACACAACCGAGCATGGTCTCCTATTTTTTCGAAGACACCGATTTCAAATTCAGCGGCCGCAGGGCCAACAGCGCCTGGCTGAAGACCGTTGCCGAGAACGAGAGCCGCATCCTCGGGCAGATCAACATAATCTTCTGTTCCGATGCTTATCTTCTGGAAATCAATAAGAAATATCTTTCGCACGACTACTATACCGACATCATTACCTTCGACTACTGCGAGGGCAACACCTTGAGCGGCGACCTTTTCATAAGCGTGGATACGGTGCGAGACAACTCTGAATTCTATAAGACTGCGTTCAAGGATGAGCTTGACCGGGTCATGGTCCACGGTCTTCTTCATCTGATCGGCTATGACGACCATAGCGATGAAGATATGGCCATGATGAGATATAAGGAGAATTTCTGTCTCGAACTGAGGAAGTAGGGTATGGTCAAACATTATGATGTCATAGTCGTCGGAGGCGGGCATGCCGGTTGCGAGGCCGCTGCCGCCGCCGCCAATATGGGGTCATCGGTGCTTCTTGTCACAATGGACCTGAACGGCCTTGCGAGGATGTCCTGCAACCCCGCTGTCGGCGGCATCGCCAAGGGGCAGATCGTCCGCGAGATTGATGCGCTCGGCGGCTACACAGGAATAGTGACCGACCGCGCGACGCTACAGTTCCGGATGCTCAACAAGTCCAAAGGGCCCGCAATGTGGAGTCCCAGGGCGCAATGTGATAAAACGGCGTTTTCGGCCGCATGGCGCAATATTCTCGAAAGTCTCTCAGGATTAGATATTTACGCCGACATTGTTGAAAAATTCCTCTTTGAGGATTCAAAAATTACGGGCGTCTGTACACGCACCGGGGCGATTTTTAAATCTCAGGCGGTTGTTCTCACCACCGGAACCTTCCTTACCGGGAAACTTTTCATAGGCCGCAGGGAATTTGAAGGCGGCCGTATCGGAGAGCTGTCTTCCTATGGTCTAACTGAGCAGCTCGTCAGCATGGGCATTTCCTCGGAGCGGATGAAAACCGGCACCCCTCCCAGAATAGACGTTTCGTCGGTTGACATTTCTAAGGCTCAGATTCAGAAAGGCGATGAAGATCCCGGACGGTTTTCATACCTTCCGGTGCCGTCCAGAATCCAGAGCGGCGTTCCGCAGATGCCGTGCTATATTTTTCACACCAATGCCAGGGTGCATGACATTCTGCGCGCCGGCTTCAAGGATTCTCCTCTGTTTTCCGGACTGATCCATGGAAAGGGCCCGCGCTATTGTCCAAGCATAGAGGACAAATTGAGAACTTTTGCCGACAAGGATTCGCATCAGTTGTTTCTTGAGCCCGAGGGAAGCAATATAAAGGAGTACTATCTTCAGGGGTTCTCTTCTTCGCTTCCTCTTGATACTCAAATAGATGCGCTCCATGCGATCGTCGGTTTCGAGAATGCGAAGATCTATAAGCCGGCCTATGCCGTCGAGTATGATTACTTTGACCCTGTCCAGCTCCGCGCCACTCTTGAGTCAAAAGTGGTTGACGGGTTGTTTCTTGCCGGGCAGGTCAACGGCACTACCGGCTATGAAGAGGCGGCCGGGCAGGGCATAATTGCCGGCATTAACGCTCATCTCAAGGTTCATGGAGAAGGAACTTTTGTCCTGTCCCGCGACGAAGCCTATATCGGCGTGCTCGTGGACGACCTCATAACCAAGGGGGTGGATGAGCCCTATAGGATGTTTACCTCCAGAGCGGAGTACCGCATTCTGTTAAGGCAGGACAATGCCGATCGGCGGCTCACCGAGAAATCCTTCAACATCGGCCTGGCTTCGCGGGAGCGATTCGACCTGATGTCGGCTAAATACGAGGCTGTTAACAGCCTTACCGAAAAGTCTCATTCCATCAAGCTTAAGCCAGAGGCGGTCAATTCCTATCTTCTCGGTCTCGGATCTGCCCTGCTTAATGAAAGTAAGTCCCTCTTTGACTTGGCTTCTCGGCCGGAGGTCTCATTTGAGGACCTTTGGAGTTTTGTTCCACGTGGAACAAACACCGATTTTCGCCACCAGCTTTCTCGGGAGATTTTTGAAAGCGCGGAGATAAGTATAAAGTATAGCGGCTATATAGAGCGGGAGGCCTTGTTGGCAAAGAAGATCGCCAGGCTGGAATATGTGAAGATTCCGCGAGGTTATGACTTTGATTCAATTGCCGGGCTTTCAATCGAATCCCGTCAGAAATTAAAGAAATATAGCCCGGAAACGATAGGGCAGGCGTCCCGTATTTCCGGCGTTTCGCCGGCCGACATATCTGTATTGCTGGTTCTCTTCAAGAGATAAGTGTTCCACATGGAACACTTATCAGAGCTTTTTCAGCGCTTCTTTTATCAGGTCCTCCACCTTTGCATCCGGGGTCTTCTGGATGATTCCGGGAAGCACTTTGTTGATGTTAGGTTTTGAAAACCCGAGCATTGTCAAAGCGATTGTGGCTTCTTCTATTACCGCCTGATTGCCCTTTATTGTTGGCATCTCTGCGGCCCCGGAGCCTTTCACGATCTTGTCTTTGAGCTCCAGCACTATCCTCTGGGCGCTTTTAAGCCCGATGCCCTTTACGCCTTTTATGCGGTTGACGTCTTCTGAAAGTATGGCATTTCTGAGTTCCTCGGCGGTGAGGGAGGACAGTATCATTCTTGCGGTTCCTACTCCGACTCCGGATACGCCGATCAGCAGCTTGAATATTCCGCGTTCCTCCTTGGTGGCAAAACCGTATAGCTGTTCGTCATCCTCTTTCAGATAGTGGTGGAGGTAGAGTTTCACCTCCGATGCCGTCTGGACCGCTTCGTAGGTCTGGAGAGAAATCAGGATGTCATATCCTATTCCGCCGCATTCCACAACAGCAGCCGCGGGGTTTATTTCGATTATTTTTCCCTTGATGTATTCGTACATGACGTGGTCCTTTTCGGCAAATATAAGAAGCATGTTTTGAAATATTTAAATCTCGCAGTATTTTTGCGGAATCGTGCTTAACGAAATTCAGCCATGAATATTTCCGAAGTCAGAGCTCTTTTCCCGGCATTGGACGACAAAGTGTATGGGAAATCGCTTGTCTACTTTGATAATGCCGCCACATCCCAACGTCCGCTTTCCGTCATTGACGCGCTGGCGGACAATTCTTTCCATAAAAACGCCAACATTCACCGCGCCGTCCATGCTCTTGCATCGGCGGCCACCGACGAATATGAATCGGCGCGCGACTGCGTTCGGGAGTTTCTTAACGCGTCCCACAGGGAGGAAATCGTGTTTACGTCCGGAACGACCGCTTCAATCAATCTTGTGGCGTTTTCTTTCGGGGAGTCGTTCGTCCGCGAAGGAGATGAAATCATAGTCTCACAGGCCGAGCACCATTCCAACATAGTTCCATGGCAGCTCATGTGCGGAAGAAAAAAGGCCGTCCTCAAAGTTCTGCCGGTCGATGACTGCGGAATTCTTGACATTGCCGCGCTTCGGACCATGATCACGCCGCGCACGAAGCTTGTCGCGGTGGCACAGATATCCAATGTGCTCGGACTCGTCAATCCTGTCAAGGAGATAGTTGGAATCTGCCATTCGAAAAATGTTCCGGTCCTTATCGACGGCGCCCAGGGAGCTGTGCACAAAGGCATTGACGTACAGGATGTTGACTGTGACTTCTATACTCTCTCCGGCCATAAGGTCTATGCGGCTACAGGAACCGGAGTCCTTTACGGCAAGAGGCGTTGGCTGGATGCTATGCCGCCGTATATGGGCGGCGGCGAGATGATCGACCACGTTAGCTTCGAAAAGACGACCTATGCCCCGCTCCCGGAAAAATTCGAAGCCGGAACGCAGAATTTCAATGCGCAGGCGACGTTCAAGCAGGCTTTGGAAATATGGAAGGCATTGAATAGTAGTGAGTTAGTGAAATATTCCAATGCCGTTTGCGAATTTTTGCTTGACAAATTCTCATCTGACCCGAGAATTTCGCTTTATGGTGTTCCACATGGAACAGGGGAGAAGATTCCGCTTTTTTCCTTTTCAGTCAAAGGAGTCCATCATGAGGATCTGGCTCTTATTCTGGACAAAATGGGAATCGCCGCAAGGTCCGGCCAGATGTGTGCCGAGCCGCTTATGGACAGGTTTGGCGTCACCGGAATGCTGAGAATTTCGCTGGCCCCCTACAACACCATGGAAGAAGCCGAATATTTCATCAAGTCGCTTGACAGGGCGATAACGATGCTGGCATAGACGGAGCGTAGAAAAGGAGAAAATATGTACACATTAGATGAGGCAAAACAGAATGTGGTGGAGACTTTCTCCATGTTCGGGGAATGGCTCGATAAATATGAATATCTGATAGAACTTGGCAAAAGCCTTGACTCCTATCCGGAAGAAAAGAAGACCGACGACCGGCTGATCAAAGGGTGCCAGTCGCGGGTGTGGCTGGACTATGAAGTTAAGGATGGCCGGATATTCTTCAACGCCGACAGCGACGCGATCATAACGAAAGGCATAATATCCCTGCTGATCAGCGTTTATTCCGGCCGGACTGCCGGCGAAATCGCCGCTGACGACTTCTCGTTCATCGAGAGCATAGGCCTCAGGGAAAACCTTTCTCCCACCAGAGCCAACGGCCTGGTCTCGATGATCGCCACAATCAAAAAAATAGCGGAGGAGAACAAGTGATGGACGAAAAAAAAAGACAGGAAGAAGAAAAGATCTTCCCCGTCACGGAGGTTCACGAAGACGTCCCGAAGCACGAGCCGCTCACGCCCGAACAGGCGCAGGAGGTCGCGCCGCTCTATTCCGATGTCATACTTGCTCTGAAGCAGATTTATGACCCTGAGATTCCTGTCAATATCTATGACCTTGGCCTTATCTATGAGCTCTTTATAGACAAGGATCATAACGTGTTTATAACCATGACTTTCACCGCCCCAAACTGCCCGATGGCCGACGAGGTCCTGCAGCAGGTGAAAGAAGGTGTGGAGGACGTCCCGAACATCAAGGGGTGCACGATAAATCTGGTATTCGACCCCGTGTGGGACCAGAGCATGCTTTCCGATGAGGCCAGAGTGGACCTCGGCCTTGACTGATTCCCTCCATGGAAATATATCTTGCGCTTGGTGGAAATCTTGGAGATCGGCGGAGCAACATTCTGGCCGCCGTGGACCGTCTTGACCATGTCATAGGCTCCGGACCTGTGCGGATGTCGGGCCTGTATGAGTCGCCGGCCTGGGGCTTTTCCGGACCGCCGTTTCTGGACGGTGTGGCCGTTTATGACACCGGAATGTTCCCGACCGGAGAGGACGGTGCGCTCATGCTGCTTTCTTTGTGCAAACAGATTGAAAGGGAAATGGGTCGGACGGATGTCCCTGAATACGGTTCCGGAGGCCTCCGGATCTATCACGACAGAATCATAGACCTGGACATTCTGTTCTTCGGAAAGTTGAGAATGAATGTTGAGGAACTCACTATCCCTCATAAACTTATATCATCAAGACCCTTCATCCTGAAGCCTCTGAAAGAGGTCGCGTCTCCCGAAATCAGGTCTGCGTTCGGCGAGATATTTAAATAAAATGCTTACTTTTGTGCGTTTGTTATAAAATGCAAGATAGCATATGACTCAGGAAGAACTTTTCAAGGTGCTTGTCGCCCATTGCAAGGAGTATGGTTTCATTTTTCCTTCAAGTGAAATTTACGACGGTCTGGCAGCGGTCTATGACTATGGTCAGATGGGCGCCGAGCTCAAGAACAACATAAAAAGATATTGGTGGGAGGCCATGACCCGTCTCAACGAGAATGTGGTCGGCATCGATTCCTGTATCTTCATGCATCCCAAGACCTGGGTGGCTTCCGGCCATGTCGCCGCATTTAACGATCCTCTCATCGACAACAAAGACTCCAAGAAGAGGTATAGGGCCGATGTCCTGATTGAAGACTATCTCGGAAAGATCGAAGAAAAGATCAACAAGGAAATCGCCAAGGGAAGGAAAAAATTCGGAGACTCGTTTGACGAGGCCCAGTTCCGTGCCACCAGCCCCAACGTCCTTCGCGAGCAGGCGAAATATGACGAGGTGCACAACCGTTATGTCGCCGCGGAACAGGCCAACGACCTGAACGAATACAAGCAGATCATTCTTGACTGCGACATCGTGGATCCCGTGTCCGGAACAAAGAACTGGACCGATGTGCGCCAGTTCAACCTCATGTTCAGCACTCAGATCGGCAATATCGGAGCCGACGAGGACAATAAGATCTATCTCCGTCCGGAAACCGCTCAGGGCATATTCATCGAATATCTCAATGTCCAGAAGACCGGTCACATGAAGATTCCGTTTGGAATCGCCCAGATCGGAAAGGCTTTCAGAAACGAGATCGTCGCCCGCCAGTTCATCTTCCGCATGAGGGAGTTCGAGCAGATGGAGATGGAGTTTTTCGTGAAGCCCGGAACCGAAATGGAGTGGTTCAAAAAATGGAAGGAGAACAGGATGAAGTGGCATGTGAACCTCGGCATGGGTGCGGAAAACTATCGTTTCCATGACCACGAGAAACTCGCCCACTATGCCAATGCCGCCACCGACATAGAATTCAATTTCCCCTTCGGCTTCAAGGAGCTCGAAGGAGTCCATTCCAGAACCGACTTCGATCTCGGAAATCATCAGAAACTTTCCGGGAAGAAGATCCAGTACTACGATCCCGAGCTCGGAGAAAGCTATGTTCCCTACTGCGTGGAGACGTCGATCGGCGTGGACCGTATGGTTCTGGCTGTGCTGTCGCACTCCTATTGTGTCGAGGACCTCGAAGGCGGAGAGAAGCGGGTCGTGATGAAGATTCCCGCTCCGCTCTCTCCCGTGAAGGTGGCCGTGCTTCCTCTTGTCAAGAAAGACGGTCTTCCGGAGCTTGCCCAGAAGGTGGTTGACGAAATTAAATATGACTTCAACTACCAGTATGACGAGAAGGACAGCATCGGAAAGAGATATCGCCGCCAGGACGCTATAGGAACGCCTTTCTGCGTGACCGTTGACAACGATTCGCTCGTGGACGGCACCGTCACGGTCCGCGACCGCGACACAATGGAGCAGATCCGCATTCCCATGGAGAAGCTTCGTTCCCACATCGAGGCCAAAGTCAGCATGACCACATTGCTGAAGAACCTATAGCGGGGAGAGAGATTTTCTTCCGGCGTCGCTTTCTGTCCGAGAGTCGCGCCGGAAAGAAACATACTTGACACTAAAACATTTTTTGTACACATTTAACGATAAAGGTGTTCATGAACATCGGAATTTTGTGTACGTTAGCGGACGTCAGAGTCAAATCTGAAAATACTGATAACCAATTTTTATAGTCTAACAACCAAATCAAAAGTATGAACCAAAAGCAGTTAATGGTAGGTTGTGCCCTTTTGTGCCTTCTCGGCGCATATAACGGGGTGTCTGCCTATGCGGCTGATTCTGAAGCTTATGCTACAGCTCAGCAGAATGTCATCACTGTCACTGGTACCGTTGTTGACGCCAATGGTGAACCCCTTATCGGAGTCGCTGTCGTGCAGAGCAACACCAACGGAGCCGTGACGGATCTTGACGGAAAGTACTCCATCAGCGTTCCCAGCGATGCTACTCTTACTTTCTCGTCAATCGGTTACGCCACTCAGGAAGTGCAGGTGAGCGGAAGAACGACGATTGACGTCACTCTGACCACCGATGTCGAGTTCCTCGACGACGTGGTTGTCGTGGGTTACGGCGTGCAGAAGAAGGCAACCCTCACAGGTTCCATCTCCGCCGTGAACGGTGACGAGCTGAAGAAGGTCTCCGCCGCCAACATGACCAACACCCTTGCCGGTAAGACCGCCGGTGTCATCGCCTACAGCCGTTCCGGTGAGCCCGGAGCCGACGACGCCACCATTCTCATCCGCGGTAAAGGCACATTCTCCAACGATGACGGATCCAACGTGGCTCCTCTTATCGTTGTGGACGGTGTCGCAGGCCGTGACTTCTCCCGTCTGAACCCCGAGGACATCGAGAGCATCTCCGTCCTTAAGGACGCTTCCGCCGCCATCTACGGTGCGCGCGCAGCTAACGGTGTCATCCTTGTCACCACCAAGCGCGGTAAGGAAGGAAAGGTCACCCTCAACTACAACGGCAGCTACTCCATGTCCCAGCCTACAAGGGTTCCCAAGATGCTTGACGCCTATGACTACGCCACCTATGTGAACGAGTACGACGCTCAGGCCCGTCACGCCCAGTCCGGTCTGACATACACCGATGAGGTTATGCAGCACTACAAACTGAACGACGACCCCGTCTCCTACCCTAACACCAACTGGTGGAAGGCCGTGGCCAAGAACTGGTCCAGCAAGACTCAGCATTCCGTGTCTGTCTCCGGCGGTACCGACAAGCTGTCGTTCTACACCTCCGCTCAGTACATGTACCAGAACGCTCTGTATAAGAACGCCGCTCAGAACTACAACCAGCTACAGTTCGTCTCCAATGTCGACGCCAAGATTTCCAATGCCATCCGCATGAGCATGGATGTCCTCGGACGCCGTGAGACCAGGCATCAGGGCGGAAGCTCCACGAGCTCCATCTACACCTACTTCCTCACCACCTTCCCGGGTGCCGCTCCCTACTATCCGAACGGTCTCCCCAGAGTGGGTTATGACGGTGTGACCAACAACGCCGCCATCATGGTTACCGACATCCCCGGTTATTCCAAGAATGTCAGCAACACCCTCACCCTCAAGCCCCTCCTTCACATCGACCTCGATGTCATCACGAAGGGTCTCTATATGGAAGGTTATGCCGCTGTGGATATGAGCTTCTACAACGGAAGGTCTCTCAGCAAGCCCTACGACCTCTATCTCTATGACGCCGCCACCGGCGAGTACAATTCCAGAAGGTCCGCTACCGGCGTGATCAGCGTCAGCAACAGCGCTTCCAACTCCACGTCCTTCACTCTTCACGGAAGAATCGGATATGAGAACACCTTCAACAACGATCACCATGTGACCGCTTTCGCAGCCTACGAGCAGAACCAGTACAGGTATCACTATCTGTCCGCCGGCCGCACCAACTTCCTTTCCACCGCCATCCCTGAGCTCTTCGCAGGAAGCGATGATCCCAAAGATCTGAGCAACTACGGTTATTCCAACGCCACTTCCCGCGTGAACGTCTTCGGCCGTATCAACTACGACTACAAGAGCAAATACCTCCTCGAGGCGACTCTCCGTTACGACGGTTCCATGAACTTCGAGAAGAGCCACAGATGGGGTCTCTTCCCTTCGTTCTCCGCAGGTTGGGTTCTTTCCGAGGAAAACTTCTGGGAGAACATCAAGCCCTATGTCGGATTCTTCAAGCTCAAGGCTTCTTGGGGTATGATGGGTAACGACTATGTCGACGCCTATCAGTACATGAGCCAGTATAAGTTCAGCGGTTCCGGTGTTACCTTCGGTTCCGGTGACTCCCTCAATCAGGCCAAGGCTCTGTATCTTTCCAGAGTCGCCAACCCTGAGATCACATGGGAGACCGCAAAGACCACCAACGTCGGTTTCGTCGCCAACTTCCTGCAGAAGTTCTCCCTCGAAGGTGACTACTTCTTCAGCCGCCGTAGCGACATTCTCTATGCGAGAAGCGCTTCCGTGCCTTCTTATTCCGGACTTTCCCTCCCTGACGAGAACCTCGGTATCGTTGACAACCAGGGTGTCGAGTTCGTGGGTTCCTACCGCGACAACAAGGGTGACTTCAGCTGGGGCGTGACCGGAAACATCACATGGGCTCAGAACAAGGTCAAATATATCGACGAGGCTGAGAACACTCCCGATTGGCAGAGGCAGGAAGGCTATCCCATCGACAGCCAGCTGATCTACAAGGCCATCAAGATCTATCAGACTCAGGATGAGATTGACAACACCCCCACCATCGACGACAACGTGACCCCCGGTGACCTCATGTATCAGGATACCGACGGAAACGGCGTCATCACGGCGAACGATAGGATCCGTATCAACCGTACCGCAACACCTAAGATTGTTTACGGTATCACCCTGAACGGTGGCTGGAAAGGCATTGACCTCAATGTCTTCTTCCAGGGACAGGCTCAGGCCAAGACCCTCTTCATGCCTACCATGAACATGGTCCAGGAATATTTCGACGGCCGTTATGTTGAAAGCGACGCTTCCACACACGCCACCGCAAAATATCCTAAGGCCCTCATCAAGCAGACCTATTGCGACACATGGAACGGTCAGTACTCCACATGGTGGCTGCGCAACACCGCATTCCTGAGACTCAAGTCCGTCGAGCTTGGCTATACTCTTCCCAAGAGCATCGTCAACAAGATCAGCGTGGAGAATCTCCGCGTCTACGTGAGCGGTACCAACCTCTTCACGATCGACAGCTTCAAGGTCGCCGATCCTGAGGTGGGAAGCATCACTGAGTACCCTCTTCAGCGTATGATTAACTTCGGTGTCAACCTCACATTCTAAAAAGCACTGAAAAATGAAAAAAATAGCAATATTCATAACTTCCGCGATCGCTTGCCTCGGTTTGGGTTCCTGCACCAGCATCCTTGACCAGAAGCCCCTGGATTCATTCACGGATGAAGCCGTGTGGAGCGATCTCACTCTCTCGGAGGCATACCTCAACATGTCCTACAATAAGGTCAGGGGATACCTTTCCACCAACACCATCTGGGACAACTTCTCCGAGGAGGTTTTCCATAAGCACGGTTATGGCACCAACAACATGACCCACTGCCTTATGAGCCCCGACGCACCGTACATGTGCTACTATGAGGACAACTACTACATGTGGAACTACTACTACGGCTACATCAACACGATCAACACCTTCCTCAAGAACATCGACAATGTTCCCGCCGAGGGCGACAGCAACATCGAGTGGAGAAACCAGCAGAAGGGTCAGGCTCTGTTCCTCAGGGCTTGGTACTATTCCCTCCTCTACACCTTCTACGGAAGAGTCGTGATCGTGGACGAACCTTACGAGCTTGACTCCGAGTACACCAAGACAAGGCAGGACATGGACACCGTCGCCGACTTCATCGTCAAGGATTGCGATGACGCCGCCGCCCTCCTTCCTGTCAAGTATTCCGACGACAGCGATCTCGGCCGCGCCACCAAGGGTGCCGCCCTCGCCCTCAAGTCCAGAGTGCTCCTGTTCAAAGCCTCCCCTCTTTACAGCGGCGGCAAGGACAAGACCACTACGGCAAGATGGCAGGCAGCTTCCGACGCCGCAAAGGCAGTCATTGATTTGAATGCCTACAGCCTTGAGCAGATCGCTCCTGAAGGAACCACTCTCTCCTCTCCTGAAGATGTTCAGAAGTATGTCGAGAGCTATGCTGCCCTCTTCTACTATTCGACAAGTTCAGAGGCCATCTGGGAGAAGATCGTGAACCCCAACTACGAGAACGCATGGTCTGACACCAACTCCACTCCTATGGGATGGATTCACCGCGCTCCTTGCGGCCCCGGCAACGGCTTCGAAGGCTGGGGAACATTCAACCCCACTCAGAACCTTGTCAACAAGATTCAGAAGTATGACGGAACTCCTCAGGATCCCTACACAGACAACACTGTGAACCCTTGGACCAATCTTGAAATCCGTTACTGGGCAAATATCCTCGGAGACGATTCCCCTTGGGGTTATGGTGATGACAAGCGTGTCGTGGAGACTTTCGTCGCCGCTACCGACGACGTTGTCCCCGGTCTTGACAGCTCTCAGGGCGAGTATTGGTGGAATGCTTCCAACACAGGCTACGCTATGCGCAAGTCCTATTCTCCCAACTATGACAACTATGGAACCCAGCAGTGGGACGCTCCCTGGTTCTTCATCCGTCTTGCGGAGATCTATCTGAACTATGCCGAGTGCCAGATGGAGCTTGGAAACAACGACGAGGCCCTTAGATATATCAACAAGGTCCGCAACCGCGCCCTCCTTCCTGACGCCACCGGCGATGTGAGAGCCGCTCTTGAGTATGAGCGCGAAGTCGAGCTCATGTTCGAAGGCACCCGCTTCACCGACATGCGCCGTTGGATGAGGATGGACGAGGAGTATGCAAACCCTGTGCTCGGATACTCTGTCACTAAGTACAGCGACGGTCACAAGGAGTACGATCTCAACGTCAAGGTTGACCAGCGCGAGTGGAAGGGTGACAAGTACTACTGGTGCCCCGTTCCTCGCTCCGAGTACAACAAGTCTCCCAAGTACCTCGACCTTCAGCCTTACGAATAGTCGACACCCGAAATAGACAATCGTTTTATATAAATGAAGATCAAATCTCTAATATTGGCCATGGCAGCAAGCTTTTGCTGCCTTGGCCTTTTTGGTCAGGAAAGTGTAAAACCTCTTACTGACGAGCAGTGGCGTGCGCTTGCACCCACTCCTCCCATGGGCTGGAACAGCTGGAACAAATTCGGCTGCAACGTCAGCGAAACTCTTATCAAGGAAATCGCCGATGCGATGGTTTCCTCCGGAATGAAAGACGCGGGCTACGAGTATGTCGTCATCGACGACTGCTGGCAGGTTGACCGCGACAGCAACGGCGTCATTGTCGTGGATCCCGAAAGGTTCCCCAACGGCATGAAGCATGTCGCCGACTATGTGCACAGCCTCGGCCTCAAGTTCGGCATCTATTCCTGCGCCGGAACACACACCTGCCAGGGACGTCCCGGCAGCATGGGCTATCAGTTCGTGGACGCCAAGACCTATGCGGAATGGGGTGTCGACTATCTGAAATATGACTGGTGCGACAACGAGGGACAGGACGCGCGCAGCGCCTATCTCACCATGGCCAACGCCATCAAGGCCGCCGGCCGTCCCATCATCCTCAGCATCTGCGAGTGGGGCGAGAACAAGCCCTGGGAATGGGGTGCCGGTATCGGCCACCTCTGGAGAGTCACTCCCGACATCCGCGCCTGCTTCGACTGCACCTTTGACTGGGGCGGCGTGGGTGTGACCGGATGTATCGACGCCATGAGAGACCTCTATCCCTATGCAGGTCCCGGCCACTGGAACGATGCCGAGATGCTCGAAGTGGGCAATGGACACATGACCAAAGACGAGCAGATCTCCCACTTCTCCATGTGGTGCATGCTTGCAGCTCCGCTTATGAGCGGCAACGACCTGCGTGACATGAGCATGCAGACCATCGAGATCCTCACCAACAGGGAGGCCATCGCCATCAACCAGGACACCCTCGGCAAGCAGGCCGTTCCTTTCATGGACATGGGTGACCGCGAGATCTGGGCAAAGCCTCTCAGCAACAAGGAGATTGCCGTCTGCTTCCTCAACAGGGGCAACGTGCCGTGGGAGCTTGACTACGACTGGAACGACCAGACCATGTACTTCGCCCGCGACATCAACTTCAAGACCAACGAGTACACTGTCCGTGACATATGGCAGCATAAGGACATCGGAACCACAAAGTCCCACCTTGTCGCCACCATTCCCGTCCACGGCAGCATCACAGTCCGTCTGTCCGTCAAGCGCGCTCCCGCAGTGGCTCTTCCCAAGGGAAAGAAGATCTATGTGGAGAAGGAATGGGACAGCATGGACCTGAACAACGAGAACAGCGAGTGGAGCTACAAGAGGCTCTATTGCACCGACAACATCGCCATCTTCTGGCAGAAGGGTTTCGGCGCAGATCCCACCAAGGCTCCCAAGCTTGAGGGTCAGGACATGACCTTCGATCCCAAGGCCCTTGCCGCAAAGCTCGAGTCTTTCTACAAGTACTTCTACAACAACCTCAACTTTGTCATTCCCGGAAAGACCAAGGCTGACACCTACCGCATGAACTGCTATGTCCGCTACGATCTCGAAGGCACTGCCTACGGCGGATGCGTGGACGATGTGATCGGCGGTCTGTGGGTCACCCCTCCCAGACTCAAGAACCCTGAGCTCAACGTGCTTGCCCATGAGCTGGGGCACTGCTTCCAGATTCAGAGCAGCTGCGACGGCAACAGCACCGGTGGCGGCGGATCTCTCATGGAGAACGGCGCACAGTGGATGCTCTGGCAGGTCAACCCCAACTGGCAGACCAGCGAGAAGTATCACTGGGATGCTTGGAACAAGCTCACCCACAAAGCTTTCTGCTCCTATGAAAACATGTACCACTCGCCCTATGTGCTTGAGTACTGGTCTCTCAAACATGGTCAGAAGTTCATCGGAATGTTCTTCAGAAGCGGAGAGAAAGGCGAGGACGCCGTCATGGAATACAAGCGCCTTACAAATCTCAACCAGGAGCAGTTCGATGACGAGATGTTCGACGCTTGCCGTCATTTCGTGAACTGGGACTTCGACCGCGTGTGGAACGAGAGCCGTCCCTATGCCAACAAGAACGTGACCGCTCTCACTCCTCTGTCTGACGGCTGGATGAGAGTTGCCGAGAGCAATTGCCCCGAGAACTATGGTTTCAACGCGATTCCCATCGCATTCCCCAAGGAAGGCGGCAAAGTGACCGTTGACTTCAGGGCCGAGGCCGGTATCGACGGATTCTCCAAGACCGCTGTTGACAAGGCAGGTTACCGCTATGGTTTCGTGTGTGTCGGCGCTGACGGCAAGTCCACCTACGGCGACATGTACAGCCAGAAGAACAACACCATCTCCTATGATGTTCCCGCAGGCGCACAGTATCTCTGGCTTGTGGTGATGGGCGCTCCCACCGAGCACACCGCCGCTTCATGGAGATACGACAAGGAGCCCGAGCCGGAGGCACAGTTCCCCTACAGCATCAAGGTCAGATAATCTTCATTTCATATATCATTTCGGCCGGGGCGAAACCCCGGCCGTTTTGTTTTCCGCACCGCGTCCCCGAGGGGGGCGCGTTTTTTTCTTTCCGATTAATGGGCTAACTTTAGCCGTTCAACGGAAAAAGCATGGCAGACAAGAATTTTTCAGACATGGGCCGCGAGGCGGCCATAGACGCCCTGTTCGAGGGCTCTCAATATACAAACATGCCCTCAACGCGGTTTGAGACCGCGGCCAAGGCCTATGTCACCACCGCCTCCCGTCTGCTTCTGGAGGGGATGGACTTCGATCTGGTTTATTTTCCCCTGAAGCATCTCGGCTACAAGGCAGTGGTGGAGGTCACGGGAGAGCTCTTCGCCGCCCTGTCGCATCCACGTTCGCTGGAAATCAGGCTCGGTGTTTCCGCCAAGCTGGACTTTCCCCAGGTGAAAGAGTTCTGGAGCGGCGTTCTGGCGGCCGCGAAGGAGTTCGGGTATTCCGCGTTGTCTCTCGACCTTCAGCCTTCTAAAAACGGCCTTTCTGTGGGAATTTCAGCCTCCGGCGAGACTTCCGTAGCCCTGGAGCGTCCCGCTCCGGAGTCCAGGGACCTCATCTGCGTGTCCGGCAGCCTAGGAGCTGCCTATATCGGGTTCCTTGTGTTGGACCGGGCAAGAAAGCGGTTTGAGAGGGACGGGGGGCAGCCCGACCTTGACAAATACCGGATGATGGTGGGATCCTATCTCAAGCCCGAACTCAATCCCGACATTCTGATCCATCTTGACGAGAGCGGAATTGTCCCGTCAGCCGGCTATTTCGTCACCCGCGGCCTGGCCGACACTGTCAAAAGGCTCTCCCGCGACACCGGTCTCGGCGCCAAGATCTATGCGGAAAAAATCCCCTTCGAGGGCAACTCTTTCGAATACGGGAAAGAGCTGGACATAGACCCGGTCTCGGCCGCGATGAACGGGGGTGATGACTGCCGGCTTCTCTTTACGGTGCCCATTTCCAAGTTCGAAACCTTCCGCCACGACTTTCAGGTATTTGACATCATAGGCCATTTGGCACGTCCCGAAGTCGGCGCGGTGCTGGTCACTCCCGAGGGCGTCGAGCTGCCTCTCAGGGCTCAAGGGTGGCCGGAAGAAAGCGAAGATTAACTTAACTTAGGTTTATTTCTTGAGGATTTTATAGGGGATCTTCATTTCTGAGAGCCTCTGGAGAAAGTCCGGCGAAGTCGCGACATGGAATTTCCTGCTGTTGAACTCGATGTTGTAGCCCGACTTCGGATCATACAGGAACATGTGCAGGGGGACCTGACCCTTGTTCCCGCTCACGGCTGAGACCAGCAGTTTTCTGAACTCCGCGCTCAGCATGTCGGTGGTTATATACAAAGTCATGCAGGAGACGAATTCGTCCGCGATGTTGCCGAGCATCCTCACTTCCTTCACCTTGAAGGTGTAGGGGACGGCCTTGCCGGCGTCCTCTTCCCGCGCGAAAAACTTAGGGCCGATTTCGCCTGAAAGATACACGGGCAGGTGTTCCATCTGCAGCTTCGGAGCAAAAATCTCATGGTCCTTGCCGAAGAGTGCGAGCTCATAGGTGCCGTTATAGTCTTCGATCACCGTCTTTGAATAGGGCTTTCCGGTCTTTGTCACCAGCTGGGAATAGGAGGTGATTATGCCCGCCACATGGACCTTTTTCGTCTCTTTGCGGGACTCGCAGCCCGCGATCTCCTCCTTCAGGTCCGACATGGACATGTCGGTGAAATTGTCGATTTCAAAGCGGTATCTGTCCAGCGGATGGGACGACAGATACATGCCCACAAGATCCTTTTCCTTCCTCAGAGCCTCCATCTGATCCTCCTCGCCGGTGAATTCGGGAATCTCCGGGCGCATGGGCTTGAGCTCCTCCACGTCTCCGAAAAGGGACATTCCGCCGTCCTCGTTGCAGGCCTTGGTCTTGTCGCCATAGGATAGGAGCTCGTCAATGAAGAGATTGCCGTTCTTGCACTGGACCGTGAACTGCGGCCGTCTTATGCCCATGGAATCGAAGGCCCCGGCGTTCACCAGCGACTCGAGATTCTTCCTGTTCACCGTTCCGGCCATCCTTTCCATGAAGTCGAATATGTCCTTGAAGGCGCCTCCGCGCTCCCTTTCCGAGAGTATGGCGTCCACGATATTGCCGCCGAAGCCTTTGATGCCCGAAAGACCGAAGCGCACGTCACCGTCCTTGTTTACGGCGAAATGCGACGACGATTCGTTCACGTCTGGGTTCAGCACCTTGACCTTGTGCGCTTTGCAGTCCGCCATTATCTTCTTGATGTCGTCCATGCTTTCGCTGCAGCTCAGGTTGGCGGCGAAGAACTCGGCAGTGTAGTGACATTTCAGCCAGGCGGTCTGGTAGCTCACCCAGGCATAACAGGTGGCGTGCGACTTGTTGAAGGCATATTGGGCGAATTTCTCCCAGTCTTTCCAGATCTTGTCCAGCGTCTTTTCCGGGTGCCCGGCCGCCATGCCGCCCTTCATGAACTTCTCCTTGAGGGCCATCATCTCCGCTATCTTCTTCTTTCCCATAGCCTTTCGGAGCTTGTCGGCCTCGCCCTTGGTGAATCCCGCCAGCTTGCGGGAAAGCAGCATGACCTGCTCCTGATAGACGGTGATGCCATAGGTCTCCTCCAGAAACTCCGCCATTTCAGGCAGGTCATAGGTGATGGCCTGATGGCCCAGCTTCCTTTCCACGAAGTCAGGAATATATTCCATCGGCCCGGGGCGGTACAGGGCGTTCATTGCTATGAGGTCGCCGAACCTCTCCGGATGCAGTTTGATGAGCCACTCCTTCATTCCGGGCGACTCGAACTGGAACACCACAGTGGTGTCTCCGCGTCCATAGAGCTCATAGGTGGCCTTGTCGTTGATGTCGATGGCTTCTATGTCAATGTCAATGCCGTGCCGCTGCTTTATATAGTCAAGGGTCTTGTGGATGATGGATAGGGTGTTGAGTCCGAGGAAGTCCATCTTCAGCATGCCCACGTCCTCGATGTAGTGGCCGTCATACTGTGAGGTCCAGACCTTCTCCTTGGTCTCCTTGTCCTCCGAGAGGCAGATGGGAATGTAGTCGGTCAGGTTGCCGCGGCCTATGATGGTGGCGCAGGCGTGCATGCCCACCTGGCGTATGCTGCCTTCGAGCTGTTTTGCGTAGAACAGGACCTCCCTGCAGATCTCCGAGCCGTTCTCCAGCTCATTTTTGAACTCGGGGACCAGCCGGTAGCAGTTCTCCAGAGTTATCTTCACGTCCTCATCCTCCGGTCCCTTCTGGAAGGTCTTCTTTTCCTTTATCTTCTGGCCGGGATTGGCCGGGTCGTCCGTCTCCACCTCCTCTTCGACAACTTTGAATCCGGGTTTCAGAGTGTCCAGCTTGGGGTTGAAGGGATATTTCTTCTCCTTCTTCTCGCTGAGCTTGTCCGGAATCATCTTCTTCAGGCGGTTGGACTCGTCCAGCGACAGATTGCTTATGCGCGCGACGTCGGCGATGGCGCTTTTCGCGGCCATGGTGCCGAAGGTGATGACCCTGGACACATGGTCGGCCGAATATTTGTCCTCCACATACTTGTGGGCCTTCACCAGATCCTCGAAGTCCACATCGATATCAGGCATGCTTATGCGGTCCGGATTCAGGAAGCGCTCAAACAGCAGCTGATACCTTATCGGGTCCAAATTGGTGATCTTCAGGCAGTAGGCCACCACAGACCCCGCGGCCGAACCTCTTCCGGGGCCCACCATAGATCCCATTGCCCGGGATGCGGCGATATAGTCCTGCACTATGAGGAAATAGTCCGGGAAGCCCATGCGGCAGATGGTCTTGAGCTCGAAGTCAATCCTCTCGGCCTGTTCCGCGGTGAGAGTTTCTCCATAACGCCGGCGGGCGCCCTCATAAGTGAGATGGCAGAGGAAGGCGACAGAATTGCAGAACTCCTCGCCCCTGTCGTTGCCGTCTTTGTCGCAACGTCCGGCGTCGATCACTTCGGCATACTTCGCCCTTTGGGCCTCGATATTCCGCATGAAATTCTCCGGCAGGTCGAATTTCGGGAGCACATGGCCCCTGTCTATGGAATAGCTCTCAATCTTGTCAGCCACCTCCAGAGTGTTGGCGAGCACTTCCGGATGGCCGGGGAACAGAGCCGCCATCTCCTCTTCGCTTTTGAGGTACTCCTGCTGGGTGTAGCGCAGCCTTTTCGCGTCATCCACGAGAGAGTTGGTGTTCAGGCAGATGAGCCTGTCGTGGGCGGGGCCGTCCTCCTTGCGGACGAAATGCACATCGTTGGTGGCTACCACCTTCACCCCGAACTCTTCGGCGAGCGAGAAAATCGCGGCGTTGGCCACCGTCTGGCGCTTATAGACTTCCAGCACTTTCTCATAGGCCTCGTCCGGGATTCCGGTCACCTCGGTCTTGTGCAGTTGCACCTCGAGATAGTAGTCGTCCCCGAACAGATCCTTGTGCCATTGCACGGCTTTGCGGGCCGACTCCATGTCCCCGTCGTTGACGGCTCTTGGAATCTCGCCGGCAAGGCAGGCCGAGCAGCAGATCAGATTCTCATGATATTTCGCCAGCACTTCATGGCTGACCCTGGGTTTGTCGAAATATTTGCCCTCAATGTGCCCGATGGACACGATCTTCATCAGATTCCTGTACCCTTCATAGTTCTTGGCCAGAAGGATGAGGTGATAGTACTTCTTGTGGTCAGGGTCCTTGAGCCGGTGGTCATAATGGCGGGTCACATAGACCTCGCAGCCGATCAGAGGCTTCACCGAAGGGTGCTCGGCCGCATATTTGAAGAACTCCTTGACTCCGTACATGTTGCCGTGGTCGGTTATGGCCAGGGCCGGCATTCCCAATTCCTCCGCTCTGGCGAAAAGCTTTGAAATTGAGGAAAATCCGTCCAGAATGGAATACTGGGTGTGTACGTGAAGGTGAACGAAAGGCATTTTTATTTTCTTCTTTTGGAGCGGGCTCTCAGTCCGAAGAACAGACCGGCGGCGATAACGTCCACAAGCAGACCGATCCACGAGAAATTGTGGAAGCGTGGCCTCACCCATCCGTCGAGCGAGGATGTCATGGACAGCTGCACGGGGAAGAGATACTTCGGCAAGTCAAAGGCCGAAGACTCCGGATAGTCCCTCCTGAGGGTCTTCACTGTGGAAAAGTCACCGTTGCGCAGCGCCCAGAAATTCTCCCCGTCATTGTCGCTCACCTTGACGGTGTAGTAGAACACGTCGCCCACAAGCATCATGCTCTGCTTCGTGAGGTCGGCCTTCACGTCCGTGGAGTGCAGGGTGCGCAGGCTGTCAATGATATAGAAACGGTCTTCCGAGTCGGTGAGATAGGCTATGGAGGCCCTGTTGTCATGCTCGATTATGGAGACGGTCTTTATTTCCACAGAGTCGGGAAGCGCGATATGCTCCACCGACGGCTGCCCGTGGACCATTTTGACATGGAAGAGTTCGCCGTCGCTGTCGGTCATCAGATAGCCCTCGTCATAGTCTTTGCGGGTGCTTGGATTGCCGTTCACGAGCACTGCGGGATACCGGAATCCGGCGGAGGACATCGCCGAGCTGAAGGCTTCCGAGAGGGCCTCGTCCTCGGTATTATCCTCTATGCGGATCATCGCGGGCCCCTTCTTCCTGTTGACGAGCGCGTATTCGGCATCCTGAAGGTCGCCTCTGGGCGGGGCGGACTCCAGCATCAGGTACACAGGCGGCATGTCGGCGTTGACCTTCTCGGGGGAGGAGGTGAAATAGATGTTATTGGTCTCGATCTCCTCGTCGGTGAGCGTGCGTCCGTTGATGTCGTATCTGGCCGTGCCGTCCAGCTTCTGGGCCCTGTGATAGAACAGGGGCTGTACAGTATCGCCATATTCGCGGCCGGCGGTGTCCTTGAAGCGCAGTTCGCTCCTGCGGCTGTCCTCCAGTTCGGTGAAATCGTTGATCACGCAGCTGTAGAGGGTGAAAGGAGTGGAATAGCCCTCGGCGGTGATGATCCTGTAGAGTCTCGGCAGCAGCCACACGGCCAGCAGGGCGATGATGACACTCAGATATATGGTTCCGATTTTTCTCATGTCAGTCTGTGTTTTTATTGAACTCCGTCTTTGAAGCGTCTCACGCTGTAGTGGATCAGCAGGGTGGCCAGCAGCGTCACTGTCACGAAAAGCAGCAGGATGCTGTACCTGTAAGCCATGGCCGATGCAGACGAATAGAAGATGCTCATCACGATGGCGGCCGTCACGGCCTCGGTGATTCTGAGCCTCCACGAAGGTTCCAGACATATGGCACCGGCCCAGATATATGCGGCGGCTCCGGCGCAGTACCAGGTGAGGAAGGAGAACAGGATGCGCCCCGTGACCTCGGCGGGCAGATAGCGGCCCAGGAAAATGCCGAGGGCGAGAGCCTGCAACACGAACAGCACCAGCAGGATGACAAGGCCGTAGCCCTGCATCACGCAGATGGTCTTGCCCTGGGGATAGGGGAGATGGAGAGTGAGTTTAAGCCTTTTTCTCGCCGATTCCGGAACGAACTGGGCCACGGCCAGAAGCACTCCGCACACTACGGGAAGAAGCTTCAGGTTGTCCACAAGTATGGAATTCTTCAGCACGGCGAAACTCCACAAAAAGGAATATCCGCGGATTTCGGCGTTTTTCGCGAGGGCTATGAAGTCATACCCCGTGAAACACAGCAACAGGAGCAACAGGCCGCCGGCCAGCATGCCGGTCTTGAGCCATTCTTTGTATATGAGTGATTTGAACATGTCTCTGCTAATATTTTCCTGTCAGGCCTATGAAGGCGTCCTCCAGATTCATGAATTCAGATTTAAGATCGGCGGGCTCCAGTCCCTCTCCGCTCAGCAGGGCCTTCACATCCTCGTCCGGCGAGAAGGAATAGAACTCCGTCCTGCCTCTGTAGAAAGAGGGGTTGAGGATGATGTCTCCCTCGGGCAGATGCTCCTCCGGAGAGGAGTAGGTGTATTTCCTGAGGCTTCCGGTGAGGTTCGTGATCTTGTCGTGGAAAAGGATGTCGCCATAGTCCATGATTATGCAGTCGTCCACCAGCTTCTCCACGTCCTGGATAATGTGCGAGGTCATGAACACCGTCTTGCCCTCGGATTTGGCATAGTCCCTCAGATACTCGATGAAAAGTCTTCTGTATCCGGGGTCCAGACCCAGCGAGAAATCGTCCAGCATCAGGAGGTCGGCGTTCTGCGCCAGGATGAGGCCCAGGGCCACCTGAGACTTCTGTCCGTTGCTCATGTTGGAGATTTTCTGTCCGGGCGCCACCTTCAGGCGGGACATCAGCTCATAGTAGGCCTCCCTGTTCCACTTCGGGTAGAACCCGCTGTAGAATTTCTCGATCTGGGCAATGGTCATGAATGAATACTGGATGTGGCCCTCAAGCAGCAGGGCGATTCTGGAGCGGGTCGCGGGGCTTATCCTGTAGGAGTCCTCCCCGAAGACCGTGCAACTCCCGGCCGTGGGCTTCAGATAGCCCATCAGGATGTTTATCGTCGTGGTTTTTCCGGTTCCGTTTTTCCCCAGCAGGCCGGTGATCGTGCCCTTTTCCACTGTGAAGCTGAGGTCGGAATAGATGCGGCGTTTGCCGTAGTAGTGTGTCAGTCTGTCGCAGACTATGACCGGTTCGCTCATGGTTTGTCAGATTTTTAGCAAAGGTATACTAAAAAGAGTGTTTTCCGCCAAAGGCTAGCCACAATTAAGGAGATTTCAAGGCCATGAATCCATAGAAATTGGGACATCGCGGCCAACTCCGTGTTTTTACCTTTGCACCTCGATGGGAAATATTCTGTCCATATTGGTTTTACTCGCCGTTCAAGTCGGCATTTTCGGCACGGTGAAGGACAAGTCCACAGGCGCCACGCTCCCTTCCGCCCCTGTCGTTCTGGAACGGGACGGCAAGACCGTGAAATGGGCCGTCACCGATGAGGACGGCGGCTACAGGATAGAGGGCCTGCGCGAGGGGGACTACGACGTGAAGATAACCTATGTGGGCTACAGAGACTTCTCCGGAAAGGTGACCGTCAGCGGGTCCGCTCAGAAAAAGGACTTTTTCCTCGTTCCCGACGAGACCGCGCTCAAAGAAGTCGTTGTCACCGCCGTCGAGAACCACGGACTCACCTCCGCCACCACAATCCGCGAGGATGCCATAGAGCATATCCAGCCTTCCAGCTTCGCCGATCTGCTTGAACTGCTTCCCGGCGGCATGGCCAGCGATCCGTCCCTCAGCTCCCCGAACCTCATAAACCTGCGTGCGGCCAACTCCCTCACCAACAGCGACTACGCCACTTCCGCCCTCGGCACGAAGTTCGTCATAGACGGGCGGCCGGTGGGCAATGACGCCAACCTGCAGACCACACCGGCCTACAGCTCTCTTGGCAGCAGCTATGTGAACTACGGCACCGACATGAGGGAAATTACCACTGAAGACATAGAGTCGGTGGAAATAGTCCGCGGCATAGCCTCCGTCAAATACGGAGACCTCACCAGCGGCCTCATAAACATAAAGCGGAAATCCGGTGGCTATGACCTGCACGCCCGTTTCAAGGCCGACATGAAGAGCAAGCTCTTCTATGTGGGGAAGGGCTTCGAAAAGGGAGGGGAGGACAACCGCTTCACCATGAACGCCAGCCTCAACTTCCTGGATTCCAAGGCAGACCCGCGCGAGACCAGGCAGAACTGGAAAAGGCTCACGGGCAGCCTTAGGACGGGAAAGACCTGGACCGGCGACAATTTCAGAAAACTGCTCTCCGGCAGCCTGGACTACACCGGCTCCTTTGACAACCAGAAATCCGACGTGAACCTTGACGTGGCCGACGGAGGCGGGCCTGTGGAGACATACAAGTCGGTCTATAACAAGTTTGCCCTGACCGGGCGCTTCTCCCTCACCTCCAGGCGCGAAGGAAGCTTTTTCCGCAGCCTGGACGCCGCCGCCTCGCTGTCCTATGAACGGGATCTGATCGACCGCTGGAAGAGCGTGTCGCTCGGAAAGAGCTCCCCCATATCCAACGCCACCGAAGAGGGGGCGCACGACGCCATAATCCTCCCCTCCAGATATGAGGCGACCATGACCGTGACCGGCAGGCCGTTCTATGCCCATGCGACCGTCAATGCGGCCTTTGAGAAATGGGGCAACAAGCTGGACGCCGGAGCCGAATGGAACATGGACAAGAACTATGGAGCCGGCTCCGAGTTCGACACCACCAGGCCCTTCTCCTCATCGACCTCGGTGCGTCCCAGGCCCTACAGCGTGATTCCCGCTACCCATCAGCTTTCACTCTACGCCGAAGACAACTTCACCGTCCCGGCCGGAAAGTTCAGGCTTGAGGGGGTTCTCGGTGTGAGAATGAATGCGATGGCAGGTGCCGGCGGCGCCTATGACATTAACATGAAGCCCTATCTTGACCCTCGCGGCAACATCAGGCTCAACCTGCCCACGGTACTGCTCGACGGCTACAAGTTCGACTGGGCTGTCTATGGAGGAATCGGGCGCCACACCAAATTCCCGACCATGGACATGCTCTATCCGGACCCCGGCTACGGCGACGTGACACAGCTCAACTATTGGCCGTCCGAAGAAGCCCTCCGCAGGGTCAATCTCTATGTCTATAAGATAGATCCCACCAATTTCAGCATAAAGGCGGCCTCCAACACCAAGTGGGAAATCGGATTCGATGCCCAGTGGAACGGATTCTCCTTCTCGGTGGACTACTTCCGCGAGGACATGAAGTCCGGTTTCCGCTATGGCTATGGCTACCGGCAGGTTATCTACCGCAGGTACGACGCCTCCGGAGTGGACAAGAGCACCCTCACCGCCCCGCCGGCGCTTGAAGATCTTCCCTGGGCCGCGGACACTCTGCTCTCGGCCTACAGCATCACCACCAACGGCAGCCGCACCCTCAAGCAGGGGGTAGAGTTCAGCTTCTATTCCAAGAGAATCAAGGCCATAAATACGAAGATATCGGCCAATGGGGCTTGGTTCCGTTCCGACTACATGAACAGTGTCCCGGAGTACTACCGTCCCAGCGTCCTCATCGAAGGCAAGACCTATCCCTATATAGGTCTCTATGACAAGAACGACGGCACTTACTACGACTCCATGGTCTCCAACGTCATGTTCGACACCCAGATACCGCGGCTCGGTCTCATATTCTCCACTTCGTTCCAGTGCGAGTGGTTTTCCGGACACAAGTCCATGCCCGACAGCAAATATCCGATATCCTATATAGACAAGAACATGCAGGTCCACGAATTCACCGAGGCCGACAAGACCGACGGAGTGCTTCACTACCTGGTGCGCGACAACACCGCGTCGCTCTACCAGTACCAGCGGGAGCCGTTCAGGATGAACGTGAACCTCAAGGTGACCAAGAAGCTCTACCGCGACAAGGTGAGCTGCTCGCTCTATGTCAACAAGATATTCGACGTGACCCCCAACTATCACAGAAACAATGCGATAGTCAGGCGCAACGTAGTGCCGTATTTCGGAATGGAGCTCGATTTCAAGATATGATCAGGAAAGTTGTCACATATCTGGCCGTTCTGTTTGCAGCCGTGTCATGCATGGAGAAGTCGGAAGACATCTTCTCCACCGTGACACTGAACACGGTGCTCTCCGGCGGCGAGGTGCCCGTATCCATAAAGATAGATTCTCGTCAGGCTGGAAACTTCTTCCAGAACATCAACACCGGCGAGGACTATGAATATCCTCTTTTCGTCAACGGCAGCTGCACGATGAGGGTCCAGAAGGGGGTCTATATCCTGGGCTTCGACGGGACCGCCACCATGGCCGACGGCACGCAGAAGACAGTCCGATGCTCCGAACACCGTTCGCCGAACAGTTCCGTGAACTTGATAAAAGACACTGAGACATTGGAACTCAGCCTTATAGCACGATGAGAAAGACTGCTTTCATATCCATTCTGGCAATGCTCTGGGCTTTTGCGGCGCAGGGACAGACCTCCGCTCCGGGAACCGGGCTTGAGGTCCGCTCCGGGATATGGAATGACCCGCTGGCTGCTCTGGGATCCGGAGCCATGCGCGGGTACACCCCCGCGGCGGGACTGGTCTCCCTGTTTCCTTCCTATTCCAGCGCTGACGTCAGTTTCGATCTGCGTTCCGAAGACAGCGCCTATCTTCCTCAGGAGGGCGATGGGCTGCGCCAGGGCTCGTTCAACGCATCGTCCTTCCTCAGGCTGGACGGAAAATCGTCGGTCGAAGGGGCCGTGTCCTATCAGCGTGGCGTGAAGAGGAACGTGGTCTGGAACGAGACCTCCGATTTCGAGCTGCTCTATCCCTATGTCCTGGCCGATTCCGTGGGCGGCAATCTTCAGAAAGAGGCCTACATCTTCAGCGGAGCCTATTCCCGCAGGAGCGGGGACTGGGTGTGGTCCGCCGCGGGCAAATACCGTGCGCTTCACGAATACCGCACCGTGGACCCGCGCCCGCGCGACATCACTTCGGATCTTGAGATAGCCCTTTCCGGCGGACGGGAGCTTCCTTCGGTGCTTCTTACGGTGACCGCCAGATACAGAAAATACCATCAGCAGCAGTCTGTGGAGTTTGTGGACCAGAAGGGCGCCAACACTCTCCTTCTGCCTTTCACCGGCCTCGGAAGCGACTTCTACCGCTTCGAGACCACCGGAGTCTTTGCCGGCACACGCTACAAGGGCCGCGGCGGCGAATTCGCCATCACCGCTTCGTCTCCCGACGGCGACCGGTGGCATTCCGGAGTGAAATATTCCATGCTGAATGTCGTGCGCCATCTGACGGGACAGAACGAGGCTCCCATTACCGAACTTCTCACACAGCGGGTCTCCGCCTTTGCCGCATACAGATTCAAGGAAAAAGGCCGGTTCCGCGCCGGCGTGGAGGCGGCCGCCTTTTATGAGCTGAGGCAGGGAAAGGAGAATGTGATTGACAACACCACTTCCGGAACATTCCGCACTCTGTTCTCCCCGCTCATGTACACCAACAATGTGATTGACGGCTCTGTCCGCGGAGTTCTCCGCCTGCAGAAACCCTACGGTACATGGAACCTGATGCCGGAAGCCGGCGTGCATATGTTCCTGTCTTCCTATGAATATCCTTCAAGATATATGGACTTCGCCGACGGACGGGGTTCCGTGCGTCTGCGTTTCTCCAGAACTTCCGGGCCATGGATGATGGATTTCGAGGGCGGAGCCGGCTGCACAGCCAATCTCTCCGGCCGCTTCTATCTGCCGTATTCGCTCACCAAACGGAACGTCTATGAGGCTTATGAGAATATGTACGGAAAATTCAGCTCAGACCGCGCCGAGGCTCTTCTTTCGGCCAGAGTCCAGAAAGCCGTCTCCCCGACGCTGGCGGTGTTTGCCGGAGCCGGCGGAAGGGTGATTCTTTTCGACGGCGGCGACAAGTCGGTCTATGCCCGGATCAATATCGGAATATGTTTTTAAAAGTAATAGTTAAAGTAGTATGAAAAAACTAGGTTTAATCGCGCTTGCAGTGCTCTCGCTTATGGCCTGCAGCAAGGAGGATGATCCCACGATAAGCATCACCTCCACTCCGCTCACCCTCGAGTTCGAGGCCGAAGGCGGTTCCAAGACATTCAATGTGGAGACCAACAAGAGCTGGCAGCTCAAGACCGACGGCGCCGACTGGTACACCATAACTCCCGAATCAGGCAAGGGCAACACCGTGGTGACCATTACGGTGGACGCCTACACCGATGCGGCCGAGAGGTCTTCCCAGATCACATTCTCCGTCGTTGACAAGAATCTCGTCAGGACCGTGGCCGTGGTTCAGCACAGGCCCGACGTGCCCAGAGACATCACCGAAATGAGCTACACCATCAGCTCCGCCGAGCAGGATCTGACTGTCCCCGCTCCCAAGGGCTTCACCTATAAGGTCGATCTTCCCGAGGACGTGACGTTGGTTTCCAGCGATGAGAGCAACATTGTCCTTCACTTCTCCGAGAACACCACCAAAGCCGAAAGATCCTTCGAAATTTCTGTCAACACCAGCGACGACATCGTGCTTGAGACCATTTCCGTCTCTCAGCACTGGACCATGCTTGAAGGCGACCTTGTCCTCGATGAGATTTTCTTCACAGGCTATCTCATCGACAGCAAGTCTCAGGATTCCGCCGACGGTGACCAGTATTTCAAGATTACCAACACCACCGACCATAATGTCTATGCCGACGGCCTTCTGCTCGTGATTGGCACCTGCTCGTCCAACAACGCCTCCACCGGAGCCTTCTGGGCATATCCAGAGCTTCCCAATTCCATAGGCGTCGCCACCATCTACCAGATCCCCGGCGAAGGCTCTGATGTGGCTGTGGGCCCCGGCGAGTCCATAGTGCTCGCCCTTGCGGCCGTTGATTTCGAGTCGGAGAACGGCGTTGGCGTCAATCTGACCAAGGCCGATTTTGAGTTCTATGACGAGAACGACTATTCTCCTGATGTTGACAACCCCGACGTTGACAACCTCGTCAACTGGGCGAAGTCTTCAGTCTCGCGTTCAACGCTGCATAACCGCGGATTCGAGAGCTGGGCTATCGCCATGCCTCCTGCAGACATGACCGCAGAGACTTTCCTTGCCGATTATCAGTGGGTCGGGAAGAGAGTCATGGACTGGAACGGTTATCATTTCGAGAGAGATATCACGGGCTCCTACACCATCCCCAACGAGTGGGTGATTGATGCCGTGAACGGTGCCATCAAGGAGAATCTCGGCACACTTGCCTTCAATGCCACAGTGGACGCCGGCTACGCCGGAGTCTCCGAAGTTGACTTTGACGATACCCGTTACGGAAAGAGCATAATCCGCAAGCGGGATGCCGACGGCAAGATTGTTGACACCAACAATTCTTCCAACGACTTCGAAATCTGCACACCTCCCACACTCAAGTAGGGAATAGTCTGCGGGAGTTATGAATCCCAAGGGGGCTGAGCAAAAGCACTTTTTGTTCAGCCTCTTTTTTGTCTCCGGCTCGCATCGCCTGAATTGTGTGCGGCCAGGTTTGGATTTGGAGATTGAAGTCCCTATATTAGCGGAGATAAAACAATTCTGATGACTCTGCGGTCCGTCATGTCGGCTTTCGCCCTTTCGCTGGCGCTGGTGCTCAGTTCCGCTTCGGAACAGGTCGCGTCGGCCGATGCGTCGGCTGTTGCCGGAAGCGACTGGATCTCGGCCGTGAATTGGGCCGGCACATCCGCCATAGACGAGGCGGATGTGGATGACGCCTCGACTCCGCTCAAGCAGTTCGGACAGATTGCTGAGACCCTGTGCGGATGCCCCCCGGGCGCCTATGAGTCTTCAGAACAGGTCCGCGGTCATGCCCGTCCCGGCGGTACAATTCCCACCTTCAGGGCGCTTCATTGTCCCAAGACCATTCCTTCCGTGGAAGAGTCTGCGGCGCGGATCCTTCTTTCCGCAAACCGGTCGGGGATGCGGACGCTTCAAAGGTATATATATTCAATCTGTTTTCTGTTGATTTAGAGGCTGTTATGACGCAGTGTCCTTTTTTACGGACGCCGCGGCGGCCCTTTGGCCGCGCTTTCCGCATTTACAACTCCTTAACAATAGAAAAATCATGAATATCGAATATAAAAATGTGCATACGCGCAAAGACGTCATCATTTCCCTTATAGTCATCGCCGTGGGAATCGGCGTTTTCTTCCTCAATGCCGCAGTGAGCCTGGTGGTTCTTTTCAGCGGACTGCTGATGCTGTTCTTCTTCAAGAGCGGCTATCGTGCGCCGGGAGGCTTCGTGATGAAGAAAATCCCCGTGGACCTGTCGTCTTCCTGTCGGCAGTCTCTTCTGGACTTCCTGAGTGGCAAGTCCGCCGATCCGGCCCTGGTGAAGACCGGGAAGGGCTCCGCAATCCGCATGGAGGTCTATTACAATGCGGACATTGAGGAGGCTCACGTCCATCTCTTTGATTTCAGGGACTATACCTATGAGGAGGCTATCGAGCCTGTTGTTCTTCGGGGCGACAACTGCAACCGGATTATCGATGATATGAAGCGCTTGGGCGTGAAGGTCAGATAAAGAAAACACTTTTAGAGAATGGTAGTTATTGTCATAGCGGTGGTGCTGGGAGTCCTCGGCGTGATAGGCAGCGTGGCCCCGGCACTTCCCGGTCCGCCGCTGAGCTGGATCGGCCTCTTTTTGCTGTATCTGATGCCGCTGGAAGACCCGGTGTCGCTGACCGCCCTGCTCATCTGGCTGGGCATCACAGCCCTCGTCACCGTGCTTGACTATGTCCTTCCTGCCTCCATGACCAGGACTATGGGAGGGCATAAGGCCGCGTCCGCCGGCGCCGCCGTCGGCCTGTTCGCCGGTATGCTGATCCCTCCGGTGGGAATGATCTTCGGAAGCCTCCTCGGAGCCTTCCTGGCCGAGTTCTTTATCGAAAACGGCGGTGTGATGTCCTCATTCAAGGCATCGATCGGAGCCTTCATCGGCTTCATCGTCACCACCGGACTCAAGCTGATCGTCTCCGCCCTCATGCTCTGGGCGATCATCGCGCATCTCATCTGATTCCGCCCGATCTCCGGGAGACATAAGTCCTGCCTGGACCATGCCTGAGGTGTGAAATGTTCCCAATAGGGGATGGCCTGCGGGTGTTGAAACCCAAAAATGGCTGAACAAAAACTTTTGTTCAGCCATTTTTATTGGATTTGCGGAGAGGACGAGATTCGAACTCGTGATACGGTTACCCGTATGCAGGTTTAGCAAACCTGTGGATTCAGCCACTCTCCCACCTCTCCAGTTCCACTCCGTTTCCGAAGATTAACCGGCGGTCGGGGGTTACCGATTCGCCAAATTGGACTACAAAGATACAATATTTTTTCTGTTTCCAAACTGGGGCTGACCAAAAAGTGATTTTGGTCAGCCCCCTTTGGGCTTCTTAACCCCCGCAGACTATCGTCTGCGACCCCTATTAGGGGTATCTCGCGCCTCCGGCGCGGTCTCTGCGGGACTTATTAGTCGGCCTCAGCGGCGGCCGCCGTCAGTAATTCTCCATCGACACTCCGGTCAGGCCCGCGGCCTTGAGGGCGGAAAGCACCGTGCTGGCCTTTGCGCCGTCGGTGAAAGGCCCTATCAGATAGGACACCTCTCCGTCACGCACCTCGCGTACTATGTCCCTGTCCGTCGCCGCTCCGATGGCCGCCTTCTCAAAATCGGAAAGCTTCCCTCCGGCTGGAATGATCCTGATCTGATAGTTCTGGCTCAGGGTTTTTTCCATCTGCCTGGCCTTCGCGACCTCGATCTTCGTTCCGTTGTTGACCGCTACGATGAATGCCGTGCTGAATCCGGCCCGCTTGATCTTGCTCAGATTCGAGAGGGCGTCGCTATAGGAGCGGAACAGGCCTGCGTAATAGGTCGTCTTTCCGCTGGCGTCCTTGCGGTAAAACACCGGGCTGAGCCCCTTCAGATCCTTCTCTTTGGCCGGAGTCGTGGTACGGCTGAAAATCTGCACCTGATAGAAAAGCCCGTCGGGCAGGGTGTTGTCCTCGGCGAAACGGCCTTCCGGCAAAATCTTGAACGAATAGTCAAACGACTGTTTCGGCTTCAGAAACACGATGTCGGGATCGTCGCCGAAGCTGTGTCTGACAAAAGAGAAGGCTACTCCATGCGCCTCGGTGCGCGGAGTCCTGAGAAGCGCGGCCGGGTCCACGCTCTGGCCCGACTCGATCAGTACCATCTCCAGCTCGCCCAGACGCGCAGAGGCCGCGCGGAGCGAATCGTCCATAGCCATAATCCGCTCCTCTCCGAGCCGTATGTGCTCGGCGGCGGAGGCCCTGCCTTCGGCATTGAGGGTGGCCATCTCGGCACGGGCGCGGTCCATCTCGATTCTGAGCTCGGCCCCGCCGTTCTTCAGGTCCTGCACCTTTCTCAGCTGCTCCACATAGCGCAGGACATCCTCGGGCATGTCTCCGCTGCCGGAGCCGTCGGCTGATCCGCCGTCGTCGCCCGGCGAGGCGCCCGTGCGGCCGCTCCCGCCGGAGACCTCCAGCGCGCAGAGTTTCTCCACGGGGGAGCCCTCTACAAAACTGCTTCTCACCGGAACGGCATCAAATTCAAGCACATAGACATAAACGCTGTCGGATCCGGGACATTCCCTGTCCGATGCGAACACCGAATACTTCCCGTCCGGAGAATTCACGAACAGATAGTCGTTGTATGGCGAAGAATAGGGAAAGCCGAGATTCTCCGGCTCGCCCCACTCCTGACCCTTGTCGTTCCATGTCGCCGAATACAGGTCATAGCCTCCTACGCCGAACAGTCCCTTCGATGCAAAATACAGGACAGACCCTCCCTCCGGTGCGAAAGGCCATGCGTCATCGGCTCTTGAAGTGATTTTTTCTCCGAGCAGTTCCGGCGCGGTCCATGCTGTGTCCGCCTTTTCGGTGTCATAGATCTTCAGCGTCCCGTCAGAGTCCTTCGCCGAGAAAAACACCTTCTCGGAGCCCTTCGGGGCATAGGTCGCATAGGGGTAGGCGGAAGAGGAATTGAAAACGCTGGGATTCCGGATCCATGACCTGTCTTCCAGGGGATAATAAAGGAAGAACTCCCGCAGCGGGAACTTGGCCTTTGCCACGACTTTCGGCGTGCTGCAGTAGTCGAGCATGATCTTTCCGTTTCTGGCCAGAGTCCTGCATTCCTCAAGCGACGTCGTCAGGGCGGCGAATGTTCCGGCCGAGTCTGCTGAAAGCCCGGCCAGAGCCCGGTCGCATGCCGCCTCGGCCTCGCCGAAGCGGTATTCCTCCCTCAAGGCTTCCGCCTTGTGCAGGGCGGCCTCCAGATCCTTCCCGCTCAGCGTCCGGGACGTGTCAGGGTCCTCCCGGCCCGGAACGGGCGCCGCCGGAGCCGCGCCGGTCCGGGCATAAGCCGTCGCCATGGCCGGGGCCGGCCCGGAATCTTTTCCGGTCCCGGCCTGAAGAACCGCCGTCTGCAAGAGCGCGGCGGCCAGAAAATATAATGTCGTTCTCATCTGCATGGGCCTGCACCGCAGTTTGTCGCGGTGCGTCAACCCCGTAAAGTTACGAAATAAGAGGCTGAAACTTTCTTTGTTGGAAAAAAATAGTAATTTTGCAGTCTATTTTGCCCTGCTTGGGACTATTGCGCCCTGCCCGGAGCCGTGCCGGAACGGAACAGGACCGATACCGGAACAACATCGGGCCGGTGTATGGCCGCCCCCGAAATGTCTCCGGAACAGGACAGCGGAACAGAAAATTATAAATATAAATAACCGATCAAAATGCAAAGTAAAGGTGCAATCAGATTTGTAGCGATCCTGATCGCCATCGCCTGTCTTTGGCAGCTTTCCTTCACGCTGGTCACCAAGATCCACGAGAAGAAAGCCGACAAATATGCAGCGGCGGCTGTGGAAGCCTTCCAGAAGACTCCCCAGTGGAACAGCGTCGCTGAGGGAGACCGTGCCTATGTGCTCGACTCCATTGCGAAAGACAGAAACAGGTGGTACGTGGACTCCATCTCTTCGGAGAAAGTCTATTTCGGCTACACATTCAAGAATGTAAAGGCCAAAGAGATCAACCTCGGACTCGACCTCAAGGGAGGTATGAACGTGATGCTTCAGGTTCAGCTTGAAGATCTCGTGAAGGCCCTGGCCGGAGACAACCAGACCGCCGAGTTCCAGCAGGCCGTCCAGCTCGCCAGCGATCGCAGCGTGAATTCCCGTCAGGACTTCATCACTCTCTTCGCCGACGCATGGAAAGAGGTCGGAGGCGGCCAGAGGCTCGCACAGGTCTTCGGCACCTATGAGATGAGGGACCGCATCAAGCCCGAATCCACCGATGAGGAAGTCATCAGCGTGATCCGCGAAGACGCCGAGAGCGCAGTGAGCAACTCCTTCAACGTGCTCAGAAACCGTATCGACCGTTTCGGCGTGACCCAGCCCTCCATCCAGAAGATAGGCAACAGCGGACGCATCCTCATTGAGCTCCCCGGCGTCAAAGAGCCTGAGCGTGTGAGAAAGCTCCTCCAGGGCACCGCGTCCCTCGAATTCTGGACAACCTACGACAATTCCGAAATCTATCCCTATCTCGCGGAGGCTAACTCCCTTCTCGCCCAGCTGGGCGTGGACGAGTCCGACTCCGCCGAGGCTCCCGCGGCTGTCAAGGCTGAGCCTGTGGCCGAAAGCGCAGACTCCTCCATTCTTGCCGAGGAGCTCAGCGCCAATGCGGCCGACACGCTCGGACTCAGCGCATATAAGAAGCAGAATCCTCTCTTCGCCGTCCTCCAGCCTTCCAACGCCAGGGGCAACGCCTGCATCGGATTCGCTCAGGGCGGTGACACCACGCTGGTTAACCGCTATCTCAAGAACCCCCGCGTGAAGGAGCTCTTCCCCGCCGAGTTCAGGCCCATGTGGTCCGTGAGCCCTTCGTCCATGGTGGCCGGAAGCAACATCTTTGAACTCGTGGCCATCAAGGCCGCGTCTAGAGACGGAAAGGCTCCCCTTGACGGAAGCGCAGTCACCGACGCCCGCGTCTCCTACGACGGCCAGGGCATGAATCAGGGCAATCCCGTGGTCTCCATGACCATGAACGCCGAGGGTGCCAACTCCTGGGCCAGAATAACCAAGGACAATATCGGAAAGCAGGTGGCCATCGTGCTCGACGGCCTTGTCTATTCCTATCCTACCGTCCAGTCTGAAATCACCGGAGGAAGTTCTCAGATTTCCGGAAACTTCACTGTGGAAGAGGCAACTGACCTTGCCAACGTCCTCAAGTCCGGTAAACTTCCCGCTCCCGCCAAGATCATTCAGGAGCAGGTGGTCGGACCTTCCCTCGGAGCCAAGTCCATCAACTCCGGTATGGTCTCCTTCCTCATAGCCTTTGTGCTGGTGCTCATCTACATGGTGTTCTTCTACACCGGAGCCGGTCTCATCGCCGATATCGCCCTGCTCTGCAACGTGGTGTTCCTCATGGGAACTCTGGTGTCGTTCGGAGCGGTCCTCACCCTGCCGGGTATCGCCGGACTTGTGCTGACCATGGGTATGGCGGTTGACGCCAACGTGATCATCTATGAGCGTATCAAGGAAGAACTTGCCGCCGGAAAGGGCTTCGGCAAAGCTGTGGCCGACGGATACAAGAACGCCTATTCCGCCATCATCGACGGACAGGTGACCACCCTCCTCACCGGTGTGGTGCTGTTCTTCTTCGGCTCCGGTCCTGTGCAGGGCTTCGCAACGACCCTCATCATCGGTATCATCACTTCCGTGCTGACATCCATCTTCATCACCCGTCTGATCATCGACGACAGGATCGCCAAGGGCAAGAACGTCTCTTTCGAGAGCAATCTCACCAAGGACTTCCTCAAGCACACCCGCGTCGATTTCATCGGCAAGAGAAAATACTCCTACATCATCTCCGGAACCCTCGTGGTCCTGTCCCTGCTTTCCATCGGAATCAAGGGCTTCACCTATGGCGTTGACTTCAGCGGAGGTAGGACCTATGTGGTCCGCTTCGACAAGGAAGAGACTGCCGAGGATATCCGTGCGGCTCTGGAGGTCGAGTTCAACGACGGCAACTCTTCTGTCGAGGTCAAGCAGTATGGCGGTCCTTCCCAGATGAAGATCACCACCACCTACAAGGTTGACGACGAGTCTTCCGCAGTGGACACCGAGGTCGAGCAGAAGCTCTACAATGCATTGAACAGCTTCTATGCGACGTCCCTCACCTATGATGAGTTCCGATCCACACTTGACAACCCCAACGGTATCATTTCTTCCGACAAGGTGGGTCCCACCATTGCAAGCGACATGAGAAGGGACGCCATCATCGCCGTCATCCTCTCTCTCCTTGTGATCTTCGCCTACATTGCAGTGAGGTTCAAGGGCTGGACATGGGGACTCGGCGGCGTCGTGTCGCTGGCCCACACCGCAATCATCGTGATCGGTTTCTTCTCGTTCTTCTCGGGAATCCTGCCGTTCAACCTTGATGTGGACCAGACGTTCATCGCCGCAATCCTCACCATCATCGGATATGCGATCAACGATAACGTGGTGATATTCGACCGTATCCGTGAGATGCGCGGCCTGCACCCCAACGCTGAATTCAAGCCTGAGGTCAACAGGGCCCTCAACGCAACCCTCACCCGTACGATCAACACCTCGGTGTCCACCTTCATCCCTATGTTTGCCATCGCAATCTTCGGAGGTGAGTCCATCAGAGGTCTCTCCGTGGCTCTCTGCCTCGGTGTTGCAATCGGAACCTATGCTTCCATCATGATCGGTACCCCCGTCATGTTCGACGCCACCAGAAAGGCCGAAGAGAAGAAGGCTCTTGAGGCCAAGAAGAAATAATGACTGCGGGCCGGGTTGTCCGCCCGGTTCGTTTCTATGATAAAAGGGGCTGACCAAAAACTTTTGGTCAGCCCCTTTTGGCTTCTTAACCTCCGCCTGGCTCCTTGACTCGCCGGTTACCGTCTGCGCCCTCATGCTCTGGGCGATCATCGCGCATCTTCTCTGATCACATCGGATTTCCAAGAAACGCCTCTGGAGCAGTCCCATTCAGTACTTTTTAGTCGGTCTCCTTTCGAGGTTCTTGTCCAGCCTTTTCTGGCCTTTCAGTCAGTTCCTTTATATGTCCATATGTGGATTTCGTTGCGGCCTTGAATTTTTGGCACACCCTTTGCTTTAGCCCCGAAGCGTAACTTTTTTCATTTGATTTGGTTAGTTAGTATTGAACTACCGGTTGTCGTGAGACAGCCGGTTTTTTCTTTTCCCTCCCTTCGATCCCAATTGACCCTGTCAATATCCCCGTCTCCGGGGCGGGGCGGTCGGAATGCAGGCTGTCATCAAGAGATCCCACCGCTTTCCCCGCAGATGCAACGCTGGCAGCGGAGGCGAGTTTTGGTCGAGTTCGCCGTAGCGCCCGATCTTTAGCCGCCGGAAGTCGTATATTCCGGCGGCGTTACCCCGTTCTGTGAGTCTCCATTTGCGGTGCCTCGTTCCGATTCGTCGCCTGTCTTTTCTCTTCTCTTCGTCAGAAAGAACAGGTTCCATTTGATAAGATGTCCATGTGCTCTTATACAGCCCCAGATGTATTCGTGTCACCTGGGCATTTAGGTGATGGATTCAGCCTTCTACCCGGGACTTCCCCTTCAAAAAGGAGGTGCCGGATATCGGCCATTTTCATAAGGCGGAATTTTACAAAGTGAGAGCCGGCCCTCCTGCCCCAGAGTGGACTGGGAGGCACATCACCTTGCTTAAGGGCCACTTTTAAAGGCCTCTTAAGCAAGGGTATCGGTATTGGAGGGGCCTGCAGGGCATATCGCCCGGCGCTCACTTTGTAAAATTGACCGGCTCGGGATTTTTCATCACGCCCTTCATGGGATCGCCATCCGAAATTCTTCACTCGGACTGATTCACCTTTACCATGCCTCGCCCCAGGTCAGATGTATGAAAGGAAAGTCGGCAACTATAATCATGCCCCTGGGCTTTGGGCGCACTTGCCTGCACCGCAGCCTGGAGTGTGCGACCTCCGACGGCTACGTGACGCTGGAACAGGAAGCACAGCTCCAAGGCCGTCGATACGTGACCAGCTATTTGCCCCTCTGTTGCGTCGCGACATTTCCCGTAGGTCTAATGTGGCCGCATGAAAACGCCGCCAGCTGGCGCCCATTGCCGGAGAGTAGCCCACAATGCCCCTCCCGCCGTTCTTTGGAACCGAGCCCTTTACCATAAACGTTTATGGGAGCCACGGACCAGAAGGCCCAGCACATGGCCGTAGTCATGAGATTTTGGCCATAAAGTGCAATTAAATGTGTATAATTTGGTGATATACAGAGAGTTTGCCATATTGCGAAAACCAACATGGCAGGTTTGCTTCATCTTCTGACTATGTGCTATCGGCATTGCTCCGAGCGGAGAAAGACCATAGGCAAGGTCGCACAGATCATATGGGCTCGGTATAAGCGTCTCCGCGATAGATCATAGATCCGTGCGCATAGACTCAAAACAGCCGGCGGCCGGCCAAAATATGATATTTATGGAGACTGTAGAAGGCAGAATCTGGAATGTGGGGGACAGGAAGGCTCCATATTCTGTTCATGTTTATTCCAATGGAAAACTCGCGAGTGCCCTGTTTGAGACCGACGAGCAGCATGTGTTCGGCATGAACCTTATTGCCATATGCGCGCAAACATGTGGGGTGCGGGTGTTGTGTCCCGAGATCATGGACACCCATTTCCATGTGATTGCCAGGGGAGCTCCGGCCGCTTGCGAGAAATACCGGAAGTTGCTGCAGCAGCTGCTGGAACGTTGGATCTCAATGTCGGGGCGCAGGCTGGTTGCTCCGGACGGCATCGAGGTGAGCTGCGACTCTATCAGCACCATAAATGAGTTGCGCAACAAATTCATGTATGTCTATCGCAATGCCATAACCGCCGGATTTGCTTGGATGCCATGGTCATACAGATGGGGCCCCGGGAATATATTTTTCACCGGCCCGCTTGACCTGAGCCCATATCGCCGGCTTGGAGACATGCCTTTGTCAAAAATCCGGACGGCCTTCCATACCAGGGAAACGCTCCCACAGGACTGGCTTTGCGATGACTCATTCATGCTTATGCCCGTTTCATATGTGGATATCGAATATGTCGAAAGCCTCTTTGTAAATCCGAAGGTGTTCATCGCCTACATGAGCCAGAGAAAAGATATCGAAAGCGACATCGACGGGGAGGTTTCTCGGATGAAGCTCGACGGATTCGGGGAAAAGGAGTTGAGGCGAGAGGCTAAAGATCTCGCAGGGTCCATGTTCAACAGGAAGACCGTTATGGCTGCGTCCTTCGATGAAAGGTTTGAGATAGCAAAAAGGCTATGGGCGGGGAAGCGCACCTATTCGATATCCATGTTGGCTAGAGTTACCTATCTCGATAAGGCAATGCTCACCTCTGTCTTCAAAGGCAAGTAGGGGACCAAAAGCACTATTTGGTCAGCCCGTTTGGGCTTCTTAATCCCCGCAGACTATCGTCTACGACCCCCTACTAGGGGTACCTTGCGCCTCCGGCGCGGTCCCTGCGGGACTTTTTGGTCGGCCCCGTTGTCGGGGAAATTTTTACAAAGTGAGAGTCGGCCCACCTGCCCCAGAGTGGACTGGGAGGCACATTACCTTGCTTAAGGGCCACTTTTAAAGGCCTCTTAAGCAAGGGTATCGGCATTGGAGGGGCCTGCAGGGCATATCGCCCGGCGCTCACTTTGTAAAATTACCTCCCGGGGGCTGTGACAGGTATCGGTGGTCGGCCTCTGGGGGTACTGCGACTGGGCTTAGGAAAGGTCTCTCCTCCCCCCCCGCTACCCAAGGGCGATGACGGCGGCGCAGCCGACGAGGGCGATGGCCATCACGATGTTCACCACCGTCTGATACTTGACCACGAACGGGCGCAGGAAAGAGCCGATCATGATCCAGAACAGATTTGCTCCCGGGCCGGCGAGGAGAAGAATGGCGGCGACGGCGAACAGGTCACCGAGATCCTCGGAATAGGGAAGCACGAAAGAGGAATAGACCGTGAGCTGGAAGAGAATCATCTTCGCGTTGGTGAACTGCACGAAAAAACCGTTGCGGAACGAACACGCCTCGTCAGAGTCCATGTCGGCCGAGTTGCTGCGGTAGATCTTCCATGCCAGATAGAGCATATAGGCCGCGCCCACATATTTGATATAGACTATATACCTGCCCAGAATCAGCCCCGCATAGTGGGTGAAGACCACCACGATCAACGCCATCAGCGAAAAGCCGCACACCAGCCCCAGCCATGCCTTCATGGCCCGTTTCCTGCCGGCGCCCAGCACGCACGAGAGCGCATAGATGTTCGCCGGGCCGGGAGTGTATCCGACTGCGAACAAAGAAATCAGCAGAGACGGCAATAAATGGATGGGCATACCCAAATATAATAAAAGTACAGCATAATCTTAGCAAAAAACCGGATTGATGCTTATCTTTGAGGCTTCGGACGACAAATAAAAACCATAAACACACAAATCAGACATGAAAAAGTTTCTAACGTTGCTGGTTCTGGTCAGCTGCACCTTCGTGAGCTGGGCCCAGAGCTCTTCCCCGGCCAAATATTCCGGAGACTACATGAAGGAGCTCTACACGAAACAGGAAGTTTACATCACGATGCGTGACGGAGTGAGGCTCTTCACCGCCGTCTACGAGCCCAAGGACAAGTCCGTTAAGCACCCTATCCTCATGGAAAGGACCTGCTACACCGCCTCCCCCTACGGTGCGGACAAATTCATGAACTTCATCTCCTATGCTCCCTATGTGGACGCAGGCTACATCTTCGTGTTCCAGGACGTGAGGGGAAAGAACATGTCCGAGGGCGAGTTCGAGGAGATCCGTCCTTTCATAGAGGGCAAGAAACTCTCCAAGAAGCCCGCCAAGAACGTGGGCCAGACCGATGAGGCCAGCGACACCTACGACACCGTTGAATGGCTGGTGAACAACACCAACAACAACGGCCGCGTGGGCCAGAAGGGCGTTTCCTATCCCGGATTCTATTCCACCATGGCCGCTCTCTCCGGACATCCGGCAATGAAGGCCGTGTCGCCCCAGGCGCCCGTCACCGACTGGTTCATGGGCGACGACGTGCACCACAACGGAGCTCTCATGCTCGCCGAGACCCTTTCGTTCCAGTCGTGGTTCGAATACAGGATGGGCAACAAATATGTCAGGGCCGGGATCACCGATTTCAACCTGCCCAATCTCATGCACACCGACATCTACACCGACTATCTCCGCATCGGCACCTATGACAATTACACCAAGGCCTATGCGGACAGCATCTCCTATCTCCGCACCATCAGGGAGCATCCTGACTGGGACGAGTACTGGGAGTCCCACACCGTGACCAAGGGCCATCTCCACGACGTGAAGCCCGCCGTGATGGTCGTGGGCGGATTCTTCGACAAGGAAGACTGCTACGGCGCCCTTGACGTCTATAAGTCCATTAAGGCCCAGAGCCCCGAGACCGAACTTTATCTCGTGGACGGTCCCTGGTTCCACGGCGGATGGACCCGCGGCATGTCATCCGTATGGGGCAACATGTATTTCGGCGAGGACGCCACCTCGGAGTACTATATGAAAAACATCGAATATCCCTTCTTCGCCTACTATCTGGAAGGAAAGGGCGAGAAACCTGAAGAGGGCGCGATGATCTATGACTCCGGCGCCAGGCACTGGACATTATACAAAGAAGGCTGGCCCGAGGTCTCCCGCGCCGACGGCGTTCCCTTCTATCTCCACGGCGACGGGTCCGTCTCCACTTCCGCCCCCAAAGGCAAGAGTGTCGTAAGCTATGTCAGCGATCCGGCCAAACCTGTGCCCTACCGCTCCCTCATCGAGGACGGCGTGAGCAGAAACTACATGGTGGACGACCAGAGATTCGCCGACCAGAGACCCGATGTGGTCAGCTTCAGGACCGAACCTCTCAAAGAGGATCTGACGCTCGCCGGTGAGATCGAGGTCAACCTGAGCGTGGACATCAGCGGCACCGACGCCGACTTCATCGTGAAGGTCATTGACGTGTTCCCCGATGATTTCGACTGGTACAGCGAGCTTGGAATGGCTCCCTACAATCCCTATGATCCCGGCGCCGAGAAACCCAAGATTCGTTTCAACGACTATCCCATGGGCGGCTACCAGTTCATGGTCAGGGGCGAGGTCATGAGAGGAAAATATCGTGAGAGCTTCTCCGACCCCAAGCCTTTCGAGCCCGGTAAGACGACCGCGGTGAAGTTCAATATTCCCGACGTTGCCCACACTTTCAAGAAAGGGCACAGTCTGATGATCCAGGTCCAGTCGTCCTGGTTCCCGCTTGTGGACCGCAATCCCCAGACCTTCTGCAACATCTACACTTGCGATGAGTCAGCCTATGTCAAGTCGGACATCAACATCCACTGCGACGCCGACGCTCCTTCCTATGTGAAGTTGCCCGTGGCGAAGAGGTAAAAAGCGGAATACATATAATGCCGGTGGGGCTGGCCAAAAAGTGCTTTTGGCCAGCCCCACTCGGCTTCTTGCCCCCGTCGCCTGTCGTCTGCGCCCCTTGCCATGGGCGTCTCGCGCCTCCGGTGCGGCCCCGTATGGGCCAGGCGTCGCAGGCGCCGCTCTGCGGCCTGTTTACTGATTTAGCGGCAAAAGTTTGGTTAATGTCGGAAAGTGTATTATCTTCGCTGATAGTATGCGATATTGGCAATGGTGTCTGCCTATAGAAAAAAGACACGCGATATAAAAGAGTTAACTGATAGTTAGTTGGTGTCGGCGCCGCTGAAGGCGCCTCTAAAAAGAAAGCGAGTGGGATTCGGGAGGTCCTTCAGCGTCCCCCCCCCCCCCCATGATTGTACCGTCGGGGAGCGAATCCGCACTGATGCATGAGTGATGAAAAACCTGGAATTGATAGCACTGGGCTTCATGATGACCGTGAACCTGCTGTTTCTTTCTTCTGTAGCGGCGCAGGAGAGAGGGCGGTCCGCCGATTTCCATGTGGATTTCCAGTGGGATTCTTCCGTGCTTGATCCGTCCTATATGGAGACCGGTGACAATCTCCGGGCCCTTGCCGACTCCGTCTTCTCAATAGGCCCCGACCGAATAGACAGCATCAGCATATGCTCCTACTCCTCTCCGGAGGGAAAATCCGCTTACAACCGGAAACTTTCCGCGCGCAGAGCCGCCGCGATGAGAAAATACATGGATGGACATTTTCCGCAGCTTTCCGGCAAGATCCGCGTCACTCACGACGGCGAGTCCTGGGATATGTTCCGGGACAGAGTTCTCGCTGACAGCGCCCTCACCGGCGCCCAAAGGGGAAAACTGCTTTCAGTCATGGACTCCTCCGCCTCTCCCGACGAGAAGAAACGTCTCATTCAGGCCTATGACAGGCCCTTGTGGGACCGCATGGTCGGCGAGTGGTTCTCGGACATGAGGCGCTCGCTTATCCGGCTCAGCTGGACGGAAGAAGGACGTGCGCAGACGGACCGGATTCCGCCGGTGGCTTCGGCCGATGCGACTCGCAGTCTGGCGGTGTTATCCGACCGCGGCTCCATATGTCCGGATTTCCGCAAGGTATATATATGGGAAACCATATTCGCCCTCAAGACCAACCTCCTCTACGATGCCGTCACGGCGCTCAACGTGGAGGCTGAGATTCCGATCGGAGACAAGTTCTCGGTCGCTGTCGAGGATGTATTTCCATGGTGGACGTGGGGCCCGAACGACAAGAAATACTGCTTCCAGATGTGGGAGATGGGGATAGAGCCCCGGTGGTGGTTCGCCCCCACGGCCCGGCGCGACAAGCTCTCCGGCCACTTCCTCGGGGCCTATGCGATGTCGTCCAAATATGACTTCCAGCGCGATACCCGATACTGCTACCAGGGAGAATACTGGTCGGCCGGACTCACTTATGGCTATTCACTGCCGATCGGAAAATGGCTGAACATGGAGTTCTCCCTCTCCGCCGGGTTCCTGCAGTCCGACTACCGCCACTACCGGCCGGATTCGGCCTATGAGCACCTCTACCGCGATCCCTACAAGACGGGAAAGTACTCGTGGTTCGGGCCCACCAAGGCAAAAGTTTCGCTGGTGGTCCCGATTATGGTCAGAAAGCAGTATGGCAAATGACGCGGTGAATACCGCAGCAAGAAGATGATGAACGACAAGCGCATAAATCTGACGGGAGGCCTCCGCCGCATGGCGGAGAGTCTGGCCGGTGTTCTGCACCGCGCCGGGCGGAGCTGTATGCGCCTCGTTCCGGTGGCCTTTGCCGCCATCGTCCTGTCCACCTTCTCCCTTGCTCTTGTGACAGGCTGTAGCCGCCGCCCGCTCGAAGACCCAGCCGAACACACCCGCGTGAAGATAAAGGTCAATGTGAAGAGTGTTCTCAACGTCACCTGCGACATCTACAATGAAAAGATCCCGCACCCGGAGATCAAGCCCGAGGCCATGCACATCATCTTCTTTCAGAAGGATGCCGACGCGGTGGCCGCCGAGACCTTCATCACCGACGTGCAGACCGAGGCAGACGGCAGCAGAAGCCTCATGGGCGACATCGCCATCTATCCCGGCACCTACCGGATGCTCGTCTATGACTACGGAACCGAGTCAACCATAGTGAAGAACTTCTATAACTATGACAATGCTTATGCCTACACCGAGTCCGCGCCTTATTCCGTCCTGAGCAAGTTCTCCGTCAAGGCCGGCGAGCTTGCGGACATAGTGAACGAGCCGGATCATCTTGTGGTGGCCAGCAATCCCTCTGAAACCATCCCCTACCACGACGGACTGTATACCATATCCGCCGAGGCCCGCTCAGTCGTGGAAAGCTGGTATCTGCAGATCAAGGTGGACGGTCTCGAATATGTCAGCTCCGCTCAGGCGGTGCTCTCGGGGATGGTGAGGGAAAACCTCATCGCCACCGACACCCGCGTCAACTCCCCTGAGGCCACCATCTGGTTCAAGCTCCAGAAGAGCGACGACAACGGTGTACCCGTCATCTGCGCGGTGTTCAACACCTTCGGCCGCATTCCGGAAAGCGCCAACGACCTTTCGGTGACATTCAACATCCAGACCACCGGAGGAAAGACGGTCAAGCGCGAGTTTGACATTTCCGACCTCTTCCTTTCAGACAATGCGGTGAACCATCACTGGCTGCTGCTGGAGGAAACCATCAAGATCGATCCTCCAGAACAGAGCGGCGGCGGATTTGACCCGGCCGTGGAGGACTGGGACGAGGAACATCACGAAATTGAAATATAAACCAAAACCAAAATCAATCAAACATTTTAAGTATCATGAAAAAGTCATTATTCATTCTGGCGGCAGCCGTGGCTCTCGTGGCTTGCTCCAAAAACGAGGTGAACCCCGTGTCCCCCTCCGCTGACGTTGAGATCAGCTACAACGTAGCTCCTAAGGTGAAGGCTGAGACAACGCCTACATTCGACCGCAGCTGGACTTTCAAGTCAACCGCATTCTACCTTGAGAAAACAAAGAATTGGGCTGCCAACGCTTCCGCCGCCGTCAAGTACATCGGCTCTGATACCGATAACGGCGTGGATATCGCCTGGGACAACACTGACAACGTTTGGAGAAACTCTGCCAAGAAGTACTATTGGCCCAAGGATGGAAAACTCACATTCTTCGCGTGGACAAGTCTCCGCAGCTCTGTTACCGCTGCCACGATCGCCAGCGACAAAGTGACACCGACCCAGAGCCAGACCGTTTCTTATCTCTCTTCCGGTGTGACTGTGACCAACACCGACGGTGTCAAGATTGCGGATTACGATGTGACCGCCACCGCTAACAAGAACTACGACCTTCTTGTTGCGGAGATCAAAGCTGACCAGACATCAAATAACGATGGCGTGACGGACCCCAAGTATAACACAAACGGTGTTCCCACTCTCTTCAAGCACAAGCTCTCCCAGGTGTTCTTTACTGCCGTGACTGTGGACTCCAACAAGAATCCGTATGACTACAAGACCAAAGACGGCATCGAGTTCACTCTTAACTCCATCACTTTCAAGGGGATTGACAAGACCAATACCTATACTCAGGGGGTAACCGTTGCCGCTGACGGCAGCTCAAACGGAGCTTGGGGAACCGCCTCCGCTTCTGTGGATCAGGTATATACCAATAATGCTACCGAGATAACCAACACGGCGGCGTCTCTCATAGCCGATGGAAACCAGTACTACTATCTCCCTCAGGAGTTCACCGCGCAGACCGGTACGGGAAGCCTTACTAGCGATGTTTTCGTGGTGGCCTATACCATCAAGTACGCCAACGGAGAAAGTGAGAATCTCACCCAGGAGTGTGTCCTTAACAACACTGAGAACTCTAAGACCATCTTCGAGAAATGGGAGATGGGCAAGAGGTACACCATCAACCTCAAGTTCTCCCTCAACGAGATTCTTTGGGATCCTGCCGTGGAAGATTGGGGTACTGAGTCCAAGGACGTTACTGTCGAGTAATTTCCGAATTTAATCCGAGGGAGGGTGAAACCTCCCCCGGGTTCTGATAAAATGGTGATGAAGGAAATGGAAAGGACTCTTCTTGTCTTCGCGGCCGCGGCGGCGCTGGCCTTGGGCACCGGGTGCTCCAAGAACGATGTTTATGACGGCAGGGGCGGTGAGATCTGTTTCTCGCTGCCGCCCATAAAGGTTTCGTCAAAGGCGTCTTCGGACTGGACCTCCGGCGAAGGGGCTCCGCTCACGCGCGCCTCCTTCACGGCGTTTGACAAGACGCAGACCTTCGGAAGCAGTGCCTATTCCCTTCCTTCGGGCAAGGTATGGAAGGACGACGCGGCATCGTCCGAAGTGTTCATCGACAAGGAGGAGATTTCCTATGGCAGCGGCCTGTGGAAGGCATGGAAAAGCGGCAGGAACTACTACTGGAAGCACGACAACTCTTCGCTCAGTTTCCTTTCGTGGTATCCCTATGACCAGATGGCCGGAGGCCTGAGCATCACCGATGCGAAGGAATTCTCCTACACCGGCTGGACAATGAGCGCCGTCGCCGGATGGGGCTACGTCAAGAATTCCGACGGCGATTATGTCCGCAACACCGCTGACGGCAGCGTGGATCTGCTGCTGGCCAAGTCTCTTGACCGCACGTCCAACGATTCCGCTGCCGGCGTGCTCACCGAGTTTGTGCACCAGCTCTGCAATGTGCGTTTCCTCGCCGCCATCATGGACGAGCCCACGGGCGGAGAAGAGTGGCATGTCACCAAGGTGGAGCTCTCCGACATCTACACCAAGGCCAACCTGCTGAAAGCCGCCACCCCGACCGTGAACACCCAGATATGGGGCGGGCATTCGTCTTCGGCAACCTATACCTATGACACTTCTTCCTCGCCGATAGAGCTTGTCTATACCAATCCCATCACCGAGAAGGAGATTTTCCCCCAGACTCTGATGCTGCCGCAGTCGGTGCTTTACATCGGCTCCGGCACCGGCGCCCGAGCGCCGAAAATCACCATCACATACAACGACGAGAACGACGACGAGAAGACTCTCAGCGGCTATCTCGCCACCAACACCGTCACCGGACTCACCGCTTGGCTAGCCGGCAAGAGCATCACCTATCACATCTACATCAGCACCAGGGACTACTGGATAGACTTCGATGCGGATGTGGAGGCATGGACGGACGGCACCGGCCAGGACATCATAATCGGAGGATAGAGGATGAAGGAGACATCTGCCATATCAGCGACGGCTTTCCCGTTCATTGCGGCCTGCATGACCGCGGCCTGCCTCATGGTGTCCGGCTGCACCCCCTCCAGGCTTGGCCCGGTGGTGGAAAACGCGATTTCGTTCTCCTCCTCCGCACAGCCGGTTTCCGAGGCTGTCAGAAAGGCCGGCGCCGGCTCTACTCTCATCAACACCGACGCCCTTCTTCAGAGCCAGTCGTTCGGCATCTATGGCTACAAGTCCGTGGATGACGCCACCAACTTCGAGAACGTGTTCACAAGCATGTCCGCGCAGAAAGTCTATTACACTACATCTGAACTGACCCAGACCAACTCCGCCGGAATCACCTGGACCGCCGCCGCCAACACCTGGACCTATGACGACCGCCAGAAATGGGAGCGGGCCAAACACTACCGCTTCCGCGCATTCTGGCCCTATGAGAAGGCCGCAGCCAATGTGATCACCGGCTCGACCGCGAAATTCCTGCTGATCAATTACCAGCAGGTGGAGGATTATGACCTCATGGTCGCATACGCCACCCGCTATCCCATGGGCGACGCCACGACCGCCGATCCCACCGGCACGCGCCGCGTTCCGATGACATTTCACCATGCCCTGAGCGGCCTGCGGTTCAAGCTGCGCTACAAGGAGGTCGAGTCGCTCGTGAACGTGTCCGACAAGATCACAAGCCTCTATGTCACGGGTCTCTTCCTCGCCGGCACGCTGGTTTACGGCGAAGCGAACGGGACCACGGACACCGCCGAAACCATCCGCTGGAACATCAATTCCAACACATTCGACTCCACCACCGAGCTTTTCAAATGGACAGGAAGCGAGACCTTCGCGGTCGGGGCGACCACGTCCGACGTCACGGTCGCGACAGTCTTCGAAAACGACCATGTCGTCTTCGTCATTCCGCAGACCGTCAACGAGTTTGACTACCGCGAGACCTATGTCTATTTCACGACCGAAAGCGGAGGCGACGCCGTGCAGAAGGCGAAAATTCCCGAGACCACGTTCGAACCGGGCAAGATCTACACCTACACGCTTGTCATCAGCGATTCCAGCGTGCAGGTCAACATTGACATCGAGGACTGGACCGAGACCCAGTCCAACATAGACATATATTTCTGAGAAATGAGGAGTTTCAGACGCATATCCGGCCTTGCCATTCTGCTCGCCGCGCTACTCTGCGCATCCTCCTGTGACGGGCATAGGGGCGACATGGGCGAGGGCGCCGGTGACATAATACTGAACATTTCCAATCCGGACGGGCCGCAGACAAAGCATTCGGACGGGGAAGGGTCCGATGCAGGCGACGGCGGCGTGATGAAGACTCTCGGCGTGTGGCTGGTGACCAACGGAGGCCCGAAAACAGAAGGCGGCAACGGAGACGGCGTCTATAAGATTCTGCAGCGGGAGATCAGCGCTCCGGACGCCGCCACGCACACTGTGGAATTCATGGATGTCGCCCGCGGAAGCTATTATCTCATCATTGTGGCAAATTATGCGTCAACAACCGCTGATGTCAGCGGCTATACGGTCGGGAGCAGCGTCCCCGCCGGTTTCAAGACCGCGCTGGTCACCACCGAGATAGACGGATCGGCCGTCTCTGTCTTGACCGACGGACAGTCCCCCTCTTTCAACGGTGTTGACGGGATGCCGTCGTCTTATGAAAAGGTCATCAGCGTGGCGGCCGGAAAGAATGTCATCAATGCGAGCCTCAAGCGATGCGTGGGGCGCTTGACCTTCAACATGCGCAACAATCTTGACGACTATGAGGTGTTCGTGCACAGCATGAGCCTCTCGAAATATAACAAGAGTCAGGGCTATGTTTTCGGAAGCGTGGACAATTCCTCCATACCTTATGTCGCGTTTCCGGATTTGCCCGATATGGATCAGGACGGTGACGGAGTGAAGGACGGCCTCGTTCAGGTCGGCCCGCGCGCCTACAAGAACATCTATGACATCTATCTCTACGAGACGAGTCCCGGCGACTCGATCAAATTTGACATGCTGGCCGCTCTCTATCCGAAAGGAACGCAGAAAAGTGCGGTGACCGTGAATTCCAGAACGCAGGATAAGTATGAGCTGCAGGGGAATACCACGTCATTTTCCAGCGGCGGGCAATATCTGATACGGTCTGCATATTCTTCCAATTATTATCTTGGAGACACTGGGAGCGCCGGCTCCGGAAATCTTATCGCGTCTTATCTGACAAGCGACGATGATATCAAAGCCCTTTCCGACATCACCCGTTATTTCTGGAAGTTTTCCGCATCCGCCGGCAGTTCCACGACCGTTCAGAATGTCGCGACAGGCAATTATCTGACATTGAGCTCTTCATCGGCGTCGCTTTCGGGCACGGCGGCAAGTTTGTCCAGTGTGACGGCAAGCAATAACACTGTTGTGCGGTTCTATGCTTCATCGAGCTGGAGCTGGAATAATTATTACCTTTCGTTCGACGGAAGCAGTATTTCTGTTTCCTCTTCTACCAGAAGGGGTACTGTAAGGGGTACTGTAAACTGGTATGTGCGTCCGGTAATAACCGGGTCCGGCGACGCTGTGTACTATTTTGAAAATCCGGACAGGGAGATCCCCCGCAACTACAGGCCGATCAAATATATCGACTCCTACGGCGCCTCGCAGCTGCTCACAAAGATAGACCGCAACGAACATGTGACGGTGAACATCAACGTTTTCTATAACCGCGAGCTCGGCCAGTTCGACTTCGAGGTCCTTGACTGGGATGACGGCGGAGACAGGGAGACAACTTTCGATTAAAATTGACGTGATGAAAAGAAAGATATTCAGCATATTGGCATTGGCCGCCGGCCTTTTTGCGGCGCTTTCCTGCGTCAAGGAGCCGATGGAGCCCCAAAGTTCAGTTCCATCAGGCGGAGAAGGCTTCCTCACATTCGATTTCGGATCGGCCGAGAGCGTCACGGTGGTGACCAAGTCGTCGGTGGAGCACAAGTATGAGATGCAGGTGCACAACTTCTACCTCTTCGTCTTTGACCACACCGGCGCCAAGGTGGTGGGCCAATACTTCGATGCGGACAATCTGGCCTCTTCCTCTTCCGCCCTTGCGTCCACCTATGACAACTGCTGGTATGTGGACAACGCCACTTCCAACGACTATTCGACTTCCGACGGCAAAACCACCGGAACCGTGCGTCTCAAGATATCTTCCGGAAGCGACATGCGCATCTATATGCTCGCCAATCTGGACGCTGACATGGTGAAAGTCTCCTCCGACCTGCTTTCCGCGACCATTGCGACGGAAAAAGACTTGTTGAACTTCAATGTCTATATGAACCAGCCTATAGTCAACCGCAACGGCTATTTTCCGATGTATGGAGTGCTGAAGGGCGTGACTATCGACAGCTCCACAGAAACCGTTTCCGGCGGTTCCGTAACGGTCTATAAGTTGAAGGACGGCGACGGCAATGCCTCGATGAAACTCAAACGCATAGACGCCAAGGTCCGTTTCGTGTTCAAGACCGGAACCCGTCCCGACGAGAACGGGCAGATCTGCGAGAGTTTCGAGCCCATGTCATGGCAGGTGGTGAACGTGCCGCGCACGGCCTATGCCATGGGCTATGAGGAAAGAGGCTTCGATTCCAGCGTGACCTGCGGAGAGGACATAGTCTCCGTGGATCCATCCACCGATCCGTCGGACTATTCCCGTTATGCCGCCAACTTCTTTGACACCGAGCCTCTGACCTTTGAGGAATATATTTCCTCCACCGAGAGCGCGTTCACTTTCTATATGCTTGAGAACCGTCAGAAGCCCAAGAAGTCGGCCGGCTCTTATCAGGACCGCAGCCGTCGCATAAAGGTGCCCGAGGCCGGCACCACCAACGAGCTGAACAAGGAATGCGCCGTGAGCTATGTCATTGACGGCAAAACCTATGAAAGGACCATGCGCTGCTTTGAGTATGCCAACGACTTTTCCACCTATGTGGTGGTGAAGGGCCGGGTGACCATGCAGCTCACCGGCGACAGTGCCGGGCAGACTCTGGGCGCCGAGGTGACATACATCATCCATCTCGGAAACTGGAGGTCGACCATAGATTCGTCCGGACCCGGCGACGGCAAGGATGTCTATACCGGCATCAATGACTATAACACCATCCGCAACCACTCCTACACCTACACCGTGACCGTGAATTCGGTGAACAGCATCCGCGTGGAGGTGGACAGCAGCAATGACGGTTCAGCCGAGGTGATCGAGAAGCAGCCCGGAGCTTCCGGTGACGTGACCGTGGCCAAGGAGGAAATCGCCCTTTGCGACGCGCACTATGTCACCAAGACTCTGAATTTCCATCTGAAGAATTTCTTCGAACGGGGCAATGTCGCGCAGGAATACGATATCTCCGATAAGCTGACATGGTCGGTCAAGACTCCCTTCGGCGAAGGCGAGCCCCGTCAAGAGGGCGGTGTGGATGTCACCAGCGGACTTGACTACAAATGGGTGCATTTCCGCCTCAACAAGAAGGACACCGACGGCACGTATTTCACTGACAAGCGGCGCAAGTATGTCAACCGTGCGTTCGAGTCCTTGACCAGCTGGCGCACCGCATCGCAGAATGCGGAGGGAGACGGCACCGACGGGCTCGCGGGGTATCACAACGACGGCATCATGGACGTGCAGGAACTGGTGAAATATATGAAAGAGCAGGTGCAGCATTATCTGAAAGACCCCGCGTCCAGCGATTTCGACAGCGCCACCGATCCCAAGATCAGCGTGACCGTTTTTGTGGACGAGTATTATTATGACAAGAATCCGCTCACGAATGAGTCCAGTCCTACTCTTTGGAAGACTTTCGTGAATGCGGACGACCGCAAGCTGCACATTCTCTGCGACTCTAATCTTAGCAAGGATCTGGAATCCAGAGCTACCGGTTCGGTTGTCACCATCCAGCAGCATTCCATCCAGTGCATCTTCGACACCGACGCGTCCAATACCTCTCTGCTTACCGCCTGGGGAGTGGAGGAGGAGGATGAGTTTGACGGCAGCTGGGCATACTGGAGCAGCACGAGCACTGCCTCGCGCGGCAATGGCGACCAGTTCAACGGCCTGCTCAACACCGCCAAGGAATGGGGACTTTGCAATGCCAGCGGCACGACGTTCAAGACGGGCAGCTCCTGGGGTTCCTATATGAACATAGAAGTGGACAATGACACTCCGCAGCTGGCGGATGACTATAATTACCTTCGATATTCCTGCATGACGCGTAATCGCGACAATAACGGCGACGGTAAGATAGACCGCGATGAACTGCGGTGGTATATGGCTTCCATCCAGCAGCTTATCGGTATGTTTGTGGGGAAGAACCTCCTTAACATTTCCACTCAGCTCTACAACAAGACTCCTGAGCAGCAGGCTTCCTCCACTGTGACGGATTGGCAGCAGCACGTGATATCAAGCACCTGCGGCACTGAAGGCAACAGCAATGATCCGACTATCGTATGGGCGGAGGAGGGTATTTCCACTGGAAATAATAACGCGTCCTGGAATGAGCTTAGAGACAACGGGTCAGTCCGCTGTGTCAGAAATCTCGGATATCTGGGAGGCCTCTCGGACGAGTCATATTCCTTGAGCGAATCGCCACAGAACTACATCACCACCACGGTCAGCACAGACGGCGTCATCTACGATGCCTCAAATCTCAATTCGAAGGCTCTGCGCTATTACACCTCCAAGGAGCTTCCGCTCCACAATGAACGGGAGGTGGAGAACCAGCTCTACAAGCAGTTCGAGGTGATGAACACGGAGCAGAACCTTTCCTCCAGCGTCTATTTCGAAGGCTTTAACGAACAGCTGGATGAGGCTATTGCGGAGGGTAATTCCTTTTGCCCAGCCGGCTACAGGATAATGAATCAGGTGGAGGCCGCCGTTTCATACTATTATGGCAATCAGACAGGGAAGACTTTCACCCGCACGTTTTTCTCGTTCGGCCCTTACGGCATCGATAAGGACAATGCGAATAAATATGGATTCATAATAAACGGCAACATCAATGTGGCGCACAATGCTCAAGATCAGTTCACTACCTACCGCTGCGTCCGTGACATCCGGGTCGATTAGTCCCGAAATCCCTTCCGGGATGTAGCGTGGATGGGAAATAAACAGAACATCCGGGTGCCGATCGGTTAGGCATCCGGATGCTCTGCTTATGAAAAGGCGGCTGAGCTTAATAGTTCTGAGCCTCGACTCTGAAGTAGCTCTGAGGGTGTTTGCAGACGGGGCAGACCTCGGGGGCCTTCTTACCCACGACGATGTGTCCGCAGTTGGAGCACTCCCATATGCAATCTCCGTCCTTTGAGAACACGGCGCAGTCCTCAATGTTCTTCAGGAGCTTGCGGTAACGCTCCTCGTGCCTCTTCTCGATTTCGCCCACCGCCTTGAAAAGATTGGCGATCTGGGTGAAGCCTTCCTCTTTGGCGACTTCGGCGAAATGGGCATACATGTCCGTCCATTCATAGTTCTCGCCTGCGGCGGCGTCCTTGAGGTTCTGCTCGGTTCCGGGCACCTCGCCGTCGTGGAGAAGCTTGAACCAGATTTTGGCATGCTCCTTCTCGTTTCTTGCGGTCTCCTCAAAGAGTTCGCCGATCTGGACATAGCCGTCCTTCTTTGCCTTGGATGCGTAATAGAGATACTTGGTGTGCGCCTGGGACTCGCCGGCAAACGCAGTCTGGAGATTTTTCTCCGTCTTAGATCCTTTCAGTTCCATGGTATAAGTCTTTTAATTGTTGATAGGTGTTTCTTTTATCCGCTTGCTAATTTAGAACAATTCTAAATAACCTCCAAATTTTTCTGCATTTCCGCCCGGCTCCGGTTTCCGGCAACGGGCGGTGGCGGGACTTTCTCGAAGCCAGTGCGCCCTGCTCCAAGACTGTGCCGGAGGGCTTCCATTCCGGCGGCAACTGCGGGGACCGGTCAGAAGTCTATGTTGAAGATGAGCCCGCAGGAGAAGTGGGAGAGCTTTCCGGACTTGTTGAAGGCGGACAGGGCGTCGAAGGATTTGCCGTCGTTCCAGTTCAGCGAGAGTCCCACTTCGGTGTCGTAGGGGATCCAGAGGAAGTTCGCCAAGCCCACGATGACATCCGCTCCAGCCGAATACAGGTTACCGGCCGTGAGGGATCTGCTTCCGGTGGCGGTGGGGGTGCCATAGTATTCGGTCGAGAACATGGTTATGTCGCCGTGCGGTACGATGGCCATATACTTGGGATGGAAGAAGGGTGATATGCTATGACATTCCCCGAGCCCGAACTGGGCCGAATAGTCGGCCGTGAGCCTGAGCTGCGAGCGGGAATAGAGTGCCAGAAAGTTCTCCGCGGGAGAGTTCTTGAAGCCTCGCGGCCGGACATTCACCGATTTTTCCCCGTACACGGCTTCGGCCCTGTGGTGGTATAGTGCGGTGAGCTTGATTCCCTGAGATCTCAGCAGACCGGGAAGATAGCCATACATATATCCGAACCAGCCGGGCGAAATCTGGTCGGTCATGCCGACTCTGGTGTGGTAGCCGGCCTGGGCTCCGATCCCCAGCCGGGGGAAGCGGGCGGAAGCAGGCGTTCCGAGCATGGCATAGGCCGAAAGTGAGGCCTCCAAGGTGCTCATCAGGATATTGGAACCGTCGCTCACGGCGATCAGCTCTGATGTCTGTTCTCCGTCCGCGTCAGTGGTGATCTCATAATACCGCTTGCCGGTGAAATATTTCGAGTTGGAGACCTTGTAGGTCAGAGACGGGCTGATGCCGCGCAGCCAGCCTCCCGAGTTGAACCTGAAGGGGACGTAGAGCCGGAGGTTGGTCTCGAACATGGGGCGGGACTGCCGTTCCATAAGCAGTCCTTCCTTCCATTCAAGGCCGTTGAAGGCGATATATCTGGCATATTGCCGGGCGGAGTCGCCGCCGACGTCGGCCTTCAGCTCTATGACCGGGTAGAGTCCGGTATAGGTCATGTTGAAATGGCCCGAATGACGGTAGGCATTGCCGTCTTGCAGATTGTATCCATAGGACAGGTAGCCCGACGCGGTGCCGAGATCGTTCTGGAAATAGGCGGTGGCGCCGAGCGATCCCGTATAGTCCGAGTAGTCGAAATTGGAGACGGCGAAATTGTCGTTCTCCGCCGACAGCGGCGCCCATGAGTGGAATCGGAACAGGTGCGCCGCCTTGCGGTAGCGTGTCGGGGGGACGGAAGCCATCTGTGCAGTGCCGGAGGCGGCCGGGCTGCCCGCAAGTGTCCGCTCCTGGGCGGAAAGGGCCTCGGCGACCGGATCGCGGTACACTGCGGCGAAGTCCACCTTTTCATTCTTCAGGGATTCGGCTTTATAGAGCAGCCGGCCTTCGCCGACTTTTCTCTTGCCTTTGGGGATGCCCGTCTGAAGCGAGGTGAAATACAGAGTGTCTCCGCGGAATGCCGGGGCTTTCGCTCCGTAGCGCGTCCCGGTGAGCTGGCGGACTTCGCCGCCGGCAAGGCTGTAGATCTCGCCGACTCCGGTTCTGTCGGAAGAGAACACGATCGCGCCCTCATGCTCCCGCAGGCCGGAAATCTTGGCGGGTATGCTTTCGAGAGCCACCTGAAGCGAGCTCCCGTCATGGACATAAATGCCCATGCCGCCGGAGGTCACCGCACTGACATAGATTCTGTCTCCGGCCCATGCGGGCTCGGCCAGCTGCACTCCGTCAGGGGCCCGGAAGCTGCGGGTGACGTCTCCGCTGTCAGCGTCCATTATCACCAGAGCGGTGCCGCCTTCCACCGGATATTCCACGGCAGCGATCAGCGAGCCGTCCGGGGATGGAGCGGGGTTGAAGATCCTCCGTCCGTGAGTCAGTGTCCTGATCCGGGTGCCGCCGGAGCGTGGATCGGAGCCGCCTACCTCGATATATCTGACATTGGATTCGCCCTCAAGGAGCCAGCGGACGTCGGTTATAGTCTCGCTCCAGTAGAGCCGTCCGCGGACCGGGTCATAGGCCAGGCGGCTTGTGCCCGAGGAAAACGGCCGCAGTGAAGAGACTTTCCCTTCGGGCGAGATCTCCACCAGGCTGGCGGTCCTCAGCAGTCCCGAGCGCACGGCGAAAAACCTGTCCCCGGCCCATACTCCGCCGTTGTAAGCCTCATACCATGAGGGGATCTCGGTCACCGGAGTGGCCGGAGTGAATGGGGCGGCCGCCTGCGCGCGGGCCTCCCAGTTGTCCTGGAAACCACGCACGATGCCGTCCCATGCGTCCGTGAACCTGATTCCGCCGGCGGCTCTGCGGATCTCCTTGCGCATGGTCCAGAATCTGATGGGGTTCCGGCCTATGCGTGTGAAATAGTTGTCCATGAACAGGGGGTCGTCATAGAAAACTCTTGTTCCGGCTATGGTCATATATCCAAGGGCGTACCAGTTGGGGGCGTAGTGCCGCCATGAACCGTATCTCCATGCATACCAGTCCCTGAAGTCGCCGCTGTCGAAGGCGGACATGTAGTAGTTGAGAAAATCCCCGTCGCGTCCGCGGCCCATGTCGGAGAGAGCCGTTTCGGCCACCACCGCATCGCCCTCCAGCAGTGCAGGGCCGGGATATATGCCTGACAGGAATCCTGGCAGAGTGTCCCCGAGAAGGATTCTAAGCGGCAGGAATATGCCTTTGTAGCCGAGCATCATCTGGGAGACGTGACGCGACTCGTGGACGGTGAGGTTCCTTTCCCAAGAGAGGGCCTCGGGCTCATAAGGAGTGGGCAGGGTGTGGAGCTCCATGCGTTTCGGAGCCCAGGCCACCATTCCGTTGGAGGTGCCGCTGTAGCCGTGCAGAATTATGGGCAGGCTTCTCTTTTGGCGCATCTCCATTCCGGTGCTCCGCGTGACGGCGGTGCGGTAGGTTTCCAACAGGTTCTGATACACGTCGGCCAGCGAGTCCAGGCCTTCGGGATATACGAGACGGAAATGCCCGTCGTCTTTCTGCATCCAGCGTATCGAGGCGGGGTCTTCCCCCGAAGTGGAAAACTGTGCCCGTGCTCCGAGTGGAACCAGCGCCAGAACCAGCGCCGCGGCGAATGTCTTTCTTCCCATATTCTGATATGATTTTCTTCCGGCCGGGATGTTTCGCCGGTTCGGAAGTCTTTTTTGGGCCCTTCGGGACTTGGTAGTCATCCTCCGAAGCCTGTTACGGGGGCAAATGTAGCAATAGGAATTGTTTTTATGAAGCGTAACCCGTTCAAGGGTTTCATAATTGCCTAATTTTACTAAATTTGTCTCTGTTATGCCTTTTCGGACACATATCGGAATTTTCGTGGCCGCGGTCTTCTGTGCGGCGCTCCTTTCCTGCGGAGGAAAAAATACCGCGGAAGGAAGCGCGAATCCTCTCACCAGGCAGTTCCCGACCGTGTCCGCCCCCACTCTGATGACAGGAGAGGAAGAGATTCTGGAATATGTCACGGCCCATTTCTGGGATGCATTCGCCGACACTTCCCGGGCATGGCTCACGGATTCGCTGCACATCGCCGGAGTGGATCGCGACGCCTTTGAACAGAACATAGGGATGTATTCGTCCCTCCTTTCCATAGTCCCGCTTGACAGGGCCCGTGCCGCTGTGGCCGGCTTCTGCTCCAGCATGGAACTTTTCGAGAAGCAGGACACCGCCTCCAAAGTGTTCGGGGAGAGCATGGCGCTTGCCAAACGCTATCTCTTCGACCCGAATTCTCCGGCCCGGGACGAAGACATCTATGGCGCCCTTGCCGGGCGGCTCGCCGTCTCGCCCTATGTTCCCGAAGAGCTCAGGCCGTCCTATGAGTATGAGGCGCGTCTGTGCGACCTGAACCGCAGGGGCACATCCGCCGCCGACTTCTCCTTTGTCTATGCAGACGGGCGCAAGGGCTCGCTCTATGGCGTCAAGTCCTCCCATGTCCTTCTTTTCTTCACCAATCCGGGCTGCCCCTCCTGCGCGGAGATAATCGGCAGGCTGCAGTCCAGCGCGAAAATCACGGGCATGGTGGAGAGCGGGGAGCTCGCGGTGGTGAACATCTACATAGACGACGATCTCAAGGCCTGGCGCGACTATGCCGGCACCTATCCGTCGTCGTGGCACACCGGGTATGACGGTTCCCATGCCATCAGAGACAATCTGATCTACAACGTGAGGGCCATCCCCTCGCTATACGTCCTGGATTCCGACAAGAAGGTCGTCATGAAGGACGCTCCCGAGGACAAGGTCTTCGCATATCTGGAAAATCTATAACCAAAATCAGACAAATATGGACATCAGGAAGGAACTTTGGTCAAAGGGTCCCGAAGGACAGGAAATTTACAGGTACACCCTCAAGAACGCCGCCGGCGCCTATGTGCAGCTCTCCAGCATCGGAGCCGGAGTGCTGTCAGTGGTCGTTCCGGACAGGAACGGCGCCCTCGGCGATGTGCTGATGGGCTACAAGGATCCCCAGTCCTATTTCGGTGACGGTCCCTGCTGCGGGAAATGCCCCGGGCGCTATGCCAACAGGATCGCCAAAGGCATGTTCACACTGGACGGAGTCCGCTACAGCCTTCCTGTCAACAACGGCCCGAACCATCTTCACGGAGGTCCCGACGGCTTCATGAACAAGGTGTGGGACAGCAGGATAGAGAACGGTGGAGTGGAGTTCATGTACTATTCCGAAGACGGCGAGGCCGGCTATCCCGGCAATCTCAAGGTGGTGGCCAGATATGAGTGGAGCGAGGACAATGTCCTCACCCTCACCTTCACCGCTCAGACCGACAAGCCCACCGTGGTCAACCTCACCAACCACAGCTACTTCAATCTCGACTGCAAGGGCGACATCAAGAGCCATATCCTCACTCTCAACGCCGCCGAATATCTCCCCACCGACGACAGCCTGATCCCTGTCGGCGAGCCCGCGCCCGTAGCCGGCACGCCCATGGACTTCCAGAATCCCAAGGCCCTGGGGAAGGACCTTTTTGCGGACTTCCCGGCTCTGAAATACGGCAAGGGCTATGACAACTGCTGGCTCATCGACGGCTGGCGCGGGGACACCCTCCAGAAGGCCGCCGAGCTCTATTCCCCCGAAAGCGGAAGGGTCCTCGAGGTCCTCACCACACAGCCCGGAGTGCAGGTCTACACCGGCTGCTGGCTTGACGGAAGCCCGGAGGGAAAGCATGGCGAGGTGTATCACGACTATGACGCGGTGGCCATCGAGTGCCAGCATTTCCCGGATTCCCCCAACGAGCCGGACTATCCCTCCACCGTGCTGCGCCCCGGCGAGACCTTCAATGAGGCGATAGTTTTCGCCTTCTCCACAAAATAGCGGCCGATGAAACAGTACCTCGACCTGCTCAGGGACATAATGGACAACGGCGCCGTGAAGCACGACCGCACCGGTGTGGGCACCAAAAGCGTCTTCGGCCGACAGATGAGGTTCGACCTGGAGGAGGGCTTTCCGCTGCTCACCACCAAGAAAGTGCACCTCAAGTCCATAATCTATGAGCTGCTGTGGTTTATCTCCGGCGACACCAACATCAAATATCTCCGGGACCACGGGGTGACCATATGGGACGAATGGGCCGATGCCGACGGCAATCTCGGCCCTGTTTACGGCCACCAGTGGCGGAGCTGGCCCGCCCCCGACGGGCGTAGCATCGACCAGCTCTCGCAGGTCATCGACACCATCAGGAACAACCCCGATTCACGTCGGATGATGGTGACGGCGTGGAACCCGGGCGAGGTGGACAAGATGGCCCTGCCTCCGTGCCACTGCCTGTTTCAGTTCTATGTCGCCGACGGCAGGCTTTCCTGCCAGCTCTATCAGCGCAGCGCCGACACTTTCCTCGGCGTGCCGTTCAACATCGCCTCCTACGCCCTTCTGACCATGATGGCGGCGCAGGTGTGCGGTCTCCGTCCCGGAGAGTTCATCCACACCACCGGAGACACCCATCTCTATCTCAATCACATGGAACAAGTCAGACTCCAGCTGCAGAGGACTCCCCGGTCTCTGCCCGTGATGAAGCTCAATCCCGAGAGGAAGAGCATATTCGACTTTGTCTATGAGGATTTCACCCTGGAGGGCTACGACCCGTGGCCTGCCATAAAAGCCCCCGTCGCCGTATGATGGAAAAGGCGCTCATAGCCGCTGTCGCCGACGGCGGGGCCATAGGCAGGGACAATTCCATGCCCTGGCACATATCGGAGGATCTGAAGTATTTCAAGCGGACCACTCTCGGCAGTCCCGTGATCATGGGTTCGGCCACGTTCCGTTCGCTCGGAGGCCGTCCTCTGCCCAAAAGGCTGAATATAGTCCTGAGCCGGAATCCGGAGCTTCCCCTGCCGGAGGGCGTCAGACTGGCCGGATCGCTGGATGAGGCCTATGCCATTGCCGGAGAGTCCGGAGCCGCGAAATGTTTCGTCACGGGAGGCGGAAAGGTCTATGCCGAGGCGATAGGCTCCGCCGATGCGCTGTACATGACCAGAATCCACGCCGCAGTCCCCGACGCCGATGCCTTTTTCCCCGAAATCGACCCGTCGGTGTGGCGCAGGACCGCCGTTTCGCAGACGATGACCGATCCCGAAACCGGATGGAACTTTGAATTTGAAGAATATAGAAGAATGTAAAACAAGGAGTCCGCATGGGGCGGGCCCGAATTAAGAACTTAACGAATATGAATGGACAAAGAGAAACTTTCGGCAGCAGGTTTGCCGTGATCATGACTCTCGCCGGGTCCGCGATCGGACTCGGCAACATCTGGAGATTCCCCTATATGGTGGGAGAGGGCGGCGGCGCCGCCTTCGTGCTGGTATATCTATTGTTCTCTTTCCTGTTCTCGCTGCCCATATTCATGGTGGAGTCCGTCATAGGACGCCGCAGCGGCGCCAACTGCATTGGTGCGGTGCGCAAGCTTGCCCCCGCCGGAGGCGTATGGCGCCTGATGGGGTATCTGTCGGTCATCACCCCTCTGATCATAGTGTCCTACTACAGTGTGGTGGGCGGATGGTCGATCGAGTTCTTCCTCAAGTCCTGCGAGCTGACTTTCACCAGAATAGCTCCGGAGTCGGCCAACTCCATCTTCGGCGACTTCGTTTCCGGCGTCTGGGGTCCGTCCATATGCTTCACCATATTTCAGGCCCTCGCCTGCCTGATCGTGGCCGGCGGAGTGAAGAAGGGCATCGAGAAATTCAGCAAGTACAGCATCCCCGTGCTGTTTGTCATGGTGCTTCTCGTCATGGTGTTCTCTCTTTCCCTGCCCGGATCCGGCAAGGGCGTGGAGTATCTTGTCAAGCCCGACTTCTCCAAGATGACTCTCTCCACCATGGCCTCGGCCCTCGGGCAGTCGTTCTATTCGCTCTCCCTGGGAATGGGAATAATAATCACCTATTCCTCTTATGTGAGCAAGAAGGAGAACATCGCGGTCTCCGGCGCATACACGGCCCTGTTCGACACGCTGTTCGCGCTGATGGCCGGATTCGCCATCATGCCCGCGGTGTTCATGGCCGGCGTGAAGCCCGGCACCGGTCCGGGCCTGCTTTTCGAGACTTTGCCCTATATCTTCGCCAAGATGGGACTCACCATGCCCTGGCTCAGTTCCGGAGCGGCCATCCTCTTCTTCCTTACGGTGATAATCTCGGCCCTCACGTCGGCGGTTTCCCTGGTCGAGGTGGGCGTGGCCTATCTGGTGGAGGAGAAGAACTTCAAGAGGGGCACAGCCTCGCTGATAGTGTTCGGCGGCACCTGGGTGGTGGGAATGCTCTGCTCTCTCTCGCTCGGACCCCTCTCGGATCTCAAGATCCTCGGGAAACCCGTTTTTGACTTCCTCGACATGTTCTCCTCCAACTTCTTGCTGATAATCGGCAGCATGCTGGCCGTGCTTCTCGTGGGCTGGAAGATGAGCAGGAAGGATGTCTGGGACGAGTTTACCAACGGCGGCACTCTGAAGAACAACTGCAAGATTTTCAACGTGCTGTACTTCATCATCCGCTATGTCGCCCCGTTTGCGCTGCTGATAATCTTCCTCTCTAACTTCGCCTTCTGATGCGCGAGACTTTCGGCAACAAGTTCGCCGTGATAATGGCCATGGCCGGCTCGGCCATAGGCCTCGGCAACATCTGGCGCTTCCCCTATCTCGTGGGGGAGGGCGGTGGCGCGGCCTTCATAATCGTGTATCTCGGGGCGATGCTCCTGCTCTCCATCCCCATCCTGCTGTCCGAGACCATAATCGGCCGGAAGACCCGCTCCGGGACCTTCGGCGCCATGTGCAGGCTCGTTCCGGGATCGTCCTGGAAATGGCTTGGCCTGCTTACCGTGCTGACCCCGCTGATCATAGTCTCCTACTACAGCGTGGTGGGCGGATGGGGCATAGAGTACCTGTTCAAGGCCTGCACGCTGAGTTTCAGCAGGGCTCCGGCGGATTCGATAGGATCCATGTTCACGGACTTCTCCACTTCCGCGTGGGGGCCGCTGGCCTGCCACACCATATTTCTCGCCCTCACCTGTCTCATAGTGCTGGGCGGAGTGAAGAAAGGGATAGAAAAGTTCGCCACATGGTCCATGCCGGTGCTTTTTGTGCTTATAATCATAATCATGGTCTATGCCCTGAGTCTTCCCGGCGCATGGAGGGGCGTGGAATATATGGTCAGGCCGGACTTCTCCAAGCTGGACGGCAGGGCCATAGCTTCGGCCATGGGTCAGTCGTTCTTCTCGCTTTCGCTCGGCACCGGCAGCATACTCACCTATGCGTCCTATGTGAAGAAGGAGGACAACATCCTCACTTCCGGGATAGGGACGGCTATGTTTGACCTGCTCTTCGCGCTGATTGCGGGCTTCGCGGTGATGCCGGCGGTGTTCGCCGCGGGTATCGAGCCCGGAACCGGCCCCGGCCTGGTTTTCGAGACTCTGCCCTATATTTTCGCCAAGATGGGCGCCGGCTCTCCGGTGCTCAGCGCCGCCGTGTCCATAATGTTTTTCGTGGCCATACTGGTGGCGGCCCTGACTTCGTCCATATCCATGATTGAGGTGGGCACGGCCTATCTGGTGGAGGAGAAGAATTTCTCGCGCAGGAAGGCGGTCGCCGTCCTTTTTGCCGGAACATGGCTGCTGGGAGCCGTCTGCGCCCTGTCCTTCGTGCCCGCGAGCGGGCTGCAGATTGCCGGGAGCACGCTCTTCGAATGTTGCGACAAGCTCACCTCCAATTACATGATGGCCTTTGGCGGACTGTTGTTCACGGTTGTCGTGGGCTGGAAGATGAGCAGGGCGGACGTGTGGAGCGAGTTCACCAATGGAGGCTCTCTCCGGCGCAATGCCGGAGTGTTTCCGGTGTTGTATTTCCTGATAAGATATTTCACCCCGGTGGGGATAGTGTTCATATTCATAACAAACTTTTTAATATAATCCGATTCCGGCATGGCTCAAAAGAGAGAAACATTCGGCAGCAGATTCGCGGTCGTGGCGGCGCTCGCCGGCTCGGCCATAGGGCTGGGCAACATATGGCGCTTCCCCTATCTCGTGGGGGAGGGCGGCGGCGCGGCCTTCATAATCATCTATCTTTTGTCTTCCATATTTCTTGCGCTTCCGATATTCCTGTCCGAGTCCATAATCGGTCGGACCACCCACAAGGGCACATTCGGAGCCTTCAGCCAGCTGGCTCCGGGGACCGGATGGAAGTGGGCCTCGCTGCTGACCGTCAGCGCGTCGCTCATAGTGGTGTCCTATTACAGCGTGGTGGGAGGATGGTCGATCGACTATCTTATGAAGTCGCTCACCTTGAGCTTCAACTCCACTTCGGCCGACGCGGTGGGAGGAATGTTCGAGAAGATGATTTCCGCCCCGTGGCTTCCTGTCGCATGTCACACGGTTTTCCTCGGCCTCACCTGCCTGATCGTGATAGGAGGGGTCAAGAAGGGCATAGAGCGTTTCGCCAAGGTTACGACTCCGATGCTGTTTGTCCTGATTGTCTTGATAATGATATTCTCTCTGAGTCTTCCGGGTGCCGGAGAGGGCGTCAGATATATGCTCAACCCCGATTTCTCAAAGATTACCGGCAAGGTGGTGGCGTCGGCCATGGGGCAGTCGTTCTTCTCGCTCTCGCTGGGGGTGGGCGTGATACTGATCTATTCCTCCTATATGAAGGATGACGAGAACATATTCGAGACCGGTTTCGGCACGGCCATATTCGACCTCGTTTTTGCGCTGCTGGCCGGATTCGCCGTGATGCCGGCGGTGTTCGCCGCGGGCATCGAGCCCGGAACGGGCCCCGGCCTCATTTTCAGCACCCTGCCCTATATCTTCGCCAAGATGGGTCTTACGATGCCGTGGCTCAGCGCTTCGGTCTCCATCCTTTTCTTCCTCACCATTCTGGTGGCCGCTCTCACTTCGTCCATATCCATGGTCGAGGTCGTGGTGGGCTGTCTCTCTGAGGAGAGGGGGCTTTCCAGAAAGAGAGCCACCGCCTATGTGTTTGCGTTCGCATGGGTGCTCGGCTGCCTGTGCTCGCTGTCCTTCGGGCCGCTGAGCGGGGTTAAGATTTTCGGATCAAGCATTTTCGAGGCTTGCGACAAGCTGGTCTCCAATTACCTTATGGCCTTCGGCGGACTGATGTTCACGATTTTCGTGGGTTGGAAGATGTCGCGGAAGAAGGTGCGGGACGAGTTTACCGTATGCGGCTCCCAAAAGGCCAACTGCAGGATCTTCGGCCTTGTCTATTTCCTCATCAAGTTTGTGGCGCCGATCGGCATCGCCGTCATCTTCCTCACCAACCTATTCCTGTAGGACATGGGAGCCGGCTATAGGCCGAGCTCCTTTTACATGCTCCGAAGCAGGTCGAAGGCCTGCAATCAGCAAGTCCCGGAGGGACCGCACCGTAGGTGCGAGATGCCCCTAATAGGGGCCGCAGCGGAGGCTGCGGGGGTTAAGAAGCTGATTAAAGGAGCCGGCTATAGGCCGAGCTCCTTTTTCATGCTCCGAAGCAGGTCGAAGGCCTGCAGAGGAGTAATGTTGTTCAAATCGGTGTTTTTAAGCGTGTTCCGAAGCGAAGCCAGAGTGGGGTCGTCAAGCTGGAACAGCGACAGCTGCACCGCCGTCTCCCGCTCCTCCTTCTCGTCCTGCGACAGCCTCCTGGCCTTCTTCTCCAGCTCGGCCAGAGTCCTCTCGGCGGACTCGATCACCTCCTTCGGCATGCCGGCCAGACGGGCCACATGGATGCCGAAGCTATGCTCCGACCCGCCTCTGGCCAGCTTGCGCAGGAAGATGACTTTCTTCCCGACCTCCTTTACGGCTATATGCCAGTCGTGCACTCTCGGATAGATGTCCTCAAGGTCGTTCAGCTCATGGTAGTGGGTGGCGAACAGGGTCTTGGCGCCCTGCCCGAAGCGGTGGACATATTCCACGATGGCTCTGGCTATAGACATCCCGTCATAGGTGGATGTCCCGCGGCCGATCTCGTCGAGCAGCACCAGCGAACGCGGCGAGAGGTTGTGCAGGATCATGGAAGTCTCCAGCATCTCCACCATGAAGGTGGATTCTCCGCGGGATATGTTGTCGCTGGCTCCGACGCGGGTGAAAATCTTGTCGCAATAGCCTATTCTGGCTGAATCCGCCGGCACAAACGAGCCGGCCTGGGCCATCAGCACAATCAGGGCGGTCTGTCTCAGCAGCGCCGACTTTCCGGCCATGTTCGGTCCTGTCAGAATCATTATCTGCTCGTCTTCGCTGTCCAGGCTGATGTCGTTCGGGACATATTCCTCGCCGGGGCCCATAAGGGTCTCGATCACCGGGTGTCTTCCGGCTTTGATGTCCAGCGAAAGGGAATCGTCCATCACTGGTCGGCAGTAGCGGTTGGCGACGGCCAGGTCGGCGAATCCCGCCAGCACGTCAAGCCGGGCGATCACCCTTGCGTCGTTCTGGATTGCGGATATGTGCCTCTGGATCTCCGCCACGATGTCCGCATAGATCCGGGTCTCGATCTCATAGATCTTTTCTTCGGCCCCGAGGATTCTGGCTTCATAGTCCTTGAGTTCCGGGGTGATGTATCTTTCGGCGTTTACCAGGGTCTGCTTGCGGATCCATTCCTCCGGGACTTTGTCCCTGAAGGTGTTGCGCACTTCCAGATAATAGCCGAATACGTTGTTGTAACTGACTTTGAGCGAAGGGATTCCGGTTTTTTCGCTCTCCCTCTGCTGCAAATCCAGCAGATATTTCTTCCCGCCGCTGGAAATGTCTCTGAGGGAATCCAGCTCGGCGTCCACTCCATTGGCTATCACCGGCCCTTTCCCCACCGCGGCGGCACAATCCGCGGATATGGTCCGGCGGATCAGTCCGGTGAGCCCGGTGCTGTCGGAAAACCGGTCGGCGAACTCTCTCAGGGCTGGACTGCCGGACTCGCGGCAGAGCTGTGCGAGAGGAACGGTCTGGCTCAGTCCGCCTCCCAGCTGCAGAATTTCGCGCGGCACTATCTTGCCGGCCGCGGCTCTGGAGATGATTCTCTCCAGATCGCCGATTCCGGAGATCCTCTTCCTGGCATCGGCCATTGATTCGGGGTTGGAGACAAACCAGGACACGGTGTCATATCTTCTGCCCAGCTCTTCCAAATCCATGACCGGAAGCGAGAGCCATGTTCTGAGCAGTCTGGATCCCATGGGGGAGGCGCATCTGTCCATGACGCTCACCAGCGGTACCCCTTCACCGCCGGCGCAATGGAACACCTCAAGGTTTCTTATGGTGAAGCGGTCCATCCAGACGAATTTGCCCTCGTCGATCCTGGAGATCGAACATATGTTCGAAAGGCCGTTGTGGTGGGTCTGTTCCAGATAGACCAGCAGGGCGCCGGCAGCGCACACTCCCAGCGGGCATGAATCCACCGCGAAGCCCTTCAGCGTGTCCACCTGCAGCTGGCGGCGGAGCCTCTCGGCGCAGGAATCATAGACAAACGCCCATTCCTCGACAGTGGAGACATAGGCTTTGGTGCCGAACCTGGCGGCCACGTCCTTTTCCGCTCCGCGCCTCACCAGCAGTTCCTTCGGATCCATGGTGGACATCAGCGTGCGGATATATTCCTCCGAGCCCTGGGCGATCTGGAAGGTGCCCGTGGATACGTCCAGAAAGGCTGCACCCACCTGGCCACGCTCCTCGCACAGTCCGACTATGTAGTTGTGCTCCTTGCTCTTAAGCATCTCGTCACTGAAGGCGACGCCGGGGGTCACAAGCTCGGTCACTCCTCTTTTCACCAGTTTGCCGGCGAACTTCGGGTTCTCCAGCTGATCGCATATGGCCACCTTGTAGCCCGCCTGGACCAGTTTCGGAAGGTAGGACTCTATGGCGTGGTGGGGGAATCCGGCCATGGGCATGAATCCCTTCTCTCCGTTGGACTTGCGGGTAAGGACCAGCCCCAGGACCTTGCTGGCCAGAAGGGCGTCGTCCGAATAGGTTTCATAGAAGTCGCCGACCCTGTAGAGCAAGACGGCTTCCGGATTCTTGGACTTGACTTCGAAAAACTGTTTTATGAGCGGAGTGTCTTCGGCTGGTCTTTTTTCTTTCATGAGCTTGCTGTCAGTGTGGCAAAGATACGTTTTTCCACCGTTTATTTTTACCTTTGTATCTTGATGAATAATGGGGGGGGTATAAACTGTGCCCCTATGGTCTAACTGATTTAAATGTGTTAATATGTGTGGAATAGTAGGCTATGTGGGAGGCAGACAGGCTCTGCCGATATTGATCAAGGGACTTCACAGGCTTGAATACAGGGGATATGACAGCGCCGGCATCGCCCTCATGGGCGACGACGGGTCTTTGAACGTGTATAAATGCAAGGGCAAAGTGGACGACCTGGAGCACTTCCTCGTCGGAAAGGATGTCAGCGGAACCATAGGCATAGCCCACACCAGATGGGCCACCCACGGGATTCCGGACGACGTCAACGCCCATCCGCACTACTCCGAGTCCGGACATCTGGCCCTGATCCACAACGGGATAATCGAGAACTACCGCATCCTGAAGGACGTGCTGGTCGAGAAGGGTTTCACCTTCCGCGGCGACACCGACTCCGAAGTGCTGGTGAATCTGATAGAATACATAATGCGGAAGGAGGGCTGCGATCTTCCTGAGGCCGTACGGCTTGCACTCGGCAAGGTGATCGGGGCCTATGCGATAGCGGTCCTTGAAAAAGGCAACAACGACAGGATCGTGGCGGCCCGCCAGAGCAGCCCCATGGTCATAGGCATGGGCGAGGGGGAGTATTTTCTCAGCTCCGACGCGGCGTCGGTCATAGACTACACCAAGGAGTTTGTTTATGTGAACGACGGCGAGATCGCGATAATCCAGAGAAACTGCCCGCTCAAGATAGTCAACCTCAAGAACGAGGAGTCCAGATATGACATCAAGTGTCTGGACCTGTCCATATCCCAGCTGGAGAAGGGCGGTTATCCGCACTTCATGCTGAAGGAGATCTTCGAGCAGCCCGACACTCTCGTGGACTGCATCAGGGGAAGGGTGAGCGAAGACACGGCTGAGGTCATCCTGTCCGGAGTGAGGGACAACAGCGAAAAGTTCGTGAACGCGCGCAGGATCATCTTCGTGGCCTGCGGAACATCGTGGCACGCATCCCTGATCGGCGAGTATCTGATCGAGGATCTGTGCAAAATCCCGGTGGAGGTGGAATATGCCTCCGAATTCCGCTACAGGAATCCGATAATCTACAAGGACGACGTGGTGATAGCGGTCTCCCAGTCCGGCGAGACCGCCGACACTCTGGCCGCGATAAGAATAGCCAGAAAAGCCGGGGCCTTTGTCTATGGAGTGTGCAATGCGGTGGGATCTTCGATAGCCCGCGAGACCGATTCCGGATCCTACATCCATGTCGGACCCGAGATCGGAGTGGCCTCCACCAAGGCGTTCACCGGTCAGGTGACCGTGCTGGCCATGCTGGCCCTTGCCATCGGCAAGGTGAAGGGCACCGTCGCCACCGAGCAGTATCATGCGATTTCGCGCGGCATACTGTCGCTGCCCGACAACATGCGCAAGGTCCTGAAGAAGGACGACATGATCGCCGACTTGGCCAAGGTGTTTACCTATGCCGGCAACTTCATGTATCTCGGCCGCGCCTATGACTATCCCGTGGCCCTTGAGGGCGCCCTCAAGCTCAAGGAGATCTCCTATATCCATGCGGAGGGGCTTCCGGCCGCCGAGATGAAGCACGGCCCCATAGCCCTGATCGACGCGGATCTGCCCACAGTGGTGATAGCCACCGCCGAGCGCATCCATGAAAAGATCATCAGCAACATAGAGGAAATCAAGGCCCGCGGCGGGCGCATAGTGGCCATAACCAGAGAGGGTGACGACCAGATCAAGAAGCTTGCTGACTGGACATTCGAACTTCCCGGCACCGTGGACTGCCTGATGCCGGTGGTGGCCGCCGTGCCGCTGCAGCTTCTGGCCTATCATGTGGCCATAAACAAGGGACGCAATGTGGACCAGCCCAGAAACCTTGCCAAGGCTGTGACCGTGGAGTAGAACCGAGACCCGGACCCTCCGATGAAAAGAGCGCTCATAATAACCTATTACTGGCCTCCTTCCGGGGGTTCGGGCGTCCAGAGGTGGGTCAAGTTCGCCAAATATCTCCCGTCCAACGGCTGGCAGCCGGTCATCTACACTCCTCTGAATCCGGAGATCCCTTCCCGCGACCTCACTTTGGAGGGCGACGTGCCCCCGGAAGCCGAGGTGATAAGGCGCCCCATCAGGGAGGCCTACGGCCTGTACCGCAAATTCGCCGGCGATGCCGCAGGCAAGGAGGTCAATCCCCTCAACGGGCGGAAAAAGAGCCTGTGGAAGAATCTTCTGGTTTTTCTGCGCGGCAATCTCTTCATCCCCGATCCGCGCGTGGGATGGGTGAGGCCGTCGGTGAGCTATCTTGAGGAGTATCTCAAGAAACATCCCGTGGACATTATCGTGAGCACGGGGCCTCCGCATTCCATGCATCTGATAGCCCGGAAGCTCGCGCGCAAGACGTCGCTTCCGTGGATAGCGGATTTCCGCGATCCCTGGACCGGGCTCTTCTATTTCAAGCATCTGAATCTCACCGCATTTGCCCGCCGGCGCCATTGCCGTCTGGAGCAGAGTGTTCTGGACGGATGCAGCACGGTGGTGGCGGTGTCTCCCTTTGTGCAGAAGGATTTCCAGTCCATGACCAGGACTCCCGTGGCGCTTATAACCAACGGCTATGACCCCGAGGATTATGTCAATCTGGAAATTCAGGACGGCTTCTTCAACGTGACCCACACGGGCCTTTTCGCCGCGGACGGCAACCCGGACACGCTATGGAAGGTTTTGGCCGCGAAGTGCGCCGCCGACCCCGAGTTTGACCGCATGCTCAGGATAAGGCTTGCCGGAAAAACGGATCCCGAGATAATCGGTTCCCTGACGGCAGCGGGACTGAAAACCCATGTCGTGGATCTGGGTTATCTGGACCATGACAAGGCTGTGCGCGAGCAGAGGAACGCGTCCATGCTGATCCTTCCGCTCAGGAAAGAGCCGGAGTACCGGGCCACTCTCCCCGGCAAACTTTTTGAATATCTGGCGGCCCGGCGCCCCGTGCTGGGCATAGGCCAGAAAGACGGGGCCATGGCGGGGGTTGTCGCGGACTCCGGAGCCGGAAAGGTGTGCGGCTGGGACGAAGAGGCCGGGCAGGCCGCTTTTGTGGACCAGTGCTGGAAGCTTTATGTGAGCGGCGAGGACTGGAGCGGGACGGTGAACATAGAACAATATTCCAGACCTGTCCTCACGGCCAGAATGGCCGCGCTGATGGATTCTTTAACGGCGACTGAAAGATGAAGAAAGGAAATATCGTGAAAAATGTCATGCTCTATTGCGGGATAGTCCTTTTCCTGCTGGTTCTGTCATATGCCTTTGTGCCGGAGGTGCTGAGCGGCAAAGTGGTGGATCAGAGTGACATATCCGGATATATGGGCATGGCGAAAGAGACCGCCGACTGGAACGCCGCCCATCCCGGCGACCGGACCGCGTGGACCGGATCCATGTTCGGAGGCATGCCTACGACCATGCTCACCGGCAACGGCGCCGGCGACTGGACCAAATGGATCTATGACCTGACCTTCGTGGGCCCGAGGCCCGCCAGCTATCTTTTCATTTCCCTGCTGGGCGGCTTTCTGCTGATGCTGGCTTTGGGCATAAGCCCGCTGCTGGCAGCCGGAGGCGCCGTCGCGGTGACTTTCTGCTCCTACAATTTTCAGATCATACAGGTGGGCCATAACTCCAAGATGGTGGCCATAGCCTTTGCGCCCTGGGTGCTGGCCGCATTTGTATGGACCCTGAGGACGGCGCTGGAGGGCGACTGGAAGGACCGCCGGAGGATGATTCCGCGACTTGTGCTCGGCTCCGCTCTGCTGGCCATGGCTCTGAATTTCCAGATCAAGGCCAACCATGTGCAGATTTCCTACTATCTCGCCATCATAATCCTTTCCTGCTATTTCGTGCTTGCCGCGTGGGTGGCCATAAGGCACAGGGAGAAGACGGCTCCGTTCCTTGCGGCTTCGGCGCTGATGTTCTTCGCGGGCTGCGTAGGCATAGGGGCCAACGCCAACAGGCTCATTCCGACTTATGAATATACCGCCCATACGATGAGGGGAGGTTCGGAACTGACCGGCGATTCGGGCGGGAAAGGCGGCAAGGGTCTGGATCTGAATTATGCCACGGCATGGTCCTATGGCTGGGAGGAGCTCCCCAACATGATGATTCCGGACTATAACGGAGGCTCTTCCGCCACTGCGGTGAATCCTTCCAAGTCCGCGACCATGAAGTTGCTCAGGGACTCCGGACAGACCAATCTGAGGGCCATCGCAAAGGCTCTGCCGTTGTACTGGGGGCCCCAGCCGTTCACCGCCGGCCCCATGTATATGGGCGCGATAACCGTGTTTCTCTTCGTGCTCGGGCTCGGGCTCTACAGGGGCAAGGAGAAGTGGTGGTTGCTGATACCCACCGTGATCGGGATTTTTCTCGCGCTCGGAAGCCATTTCATGGGTTTCACCGAGTTCTGGTACTATCATGTTCCGTTCTACAGCAAGTTCAGGACGGTGTCCATGGCTCTGGTCATTCTGCAGCTGACCCTGCCGGCTCTGGCGTTCCTTACCCTGGACAGGACAGTCAGGGGCGAATATGACAGGGAGCGCTTTCTGCGCTGCGGCGTTGTGGCTCTGGCCATAACCGCCGGATTCTGTCTGCTTGCGTCGCTCGGTCTCGGAAGGACCTTCTCCGGATCTTCCGACTCCGGCCAGCCCGACATTCTCGTGGACGCCTTTGTAGCCGACCGCAGGGCCATGCTCAAGAGAGACGCCCTCACCGCGTTTGCCTATATCGCCGCGGCTTTCTGTCTGCTGCTTTGGGGCGTGGGTCCGGGTAAGGCTTCGCGGGGAAGTGCGGACAGACGCATGGCGGCCGCCCTTGGAGTGTGTGCGCTGATCCTCATAAACATGTTCTCCATCGGCAAGCGCTATCTCAACGACGACCACTTTGTCCGCAGGCATGACTTCGAGAATCAGTTCATGGAAAGGGCCGTGGACAAGATCATACTTGAGGACAAGTCCCTGGACTACCGGGTGCTGGATCTCTCCGTGAGCACCTTCAACGACTCCTACACGAGCTATTTTCACAAGAGCATAGGCGGCTACAGTCCAGTGAAGCTGCAGCGCTATCAGGATCTCATAGAGCGCTACATCTCGCCAGAAATAAATTCTCTCTACCGGTCTCTGACCGGGAAGTCCACGGTGGCCGAGGCTCAGGCCGCCATGCCCGAAATGCCCGTGATTTCCGCTCTGAACGGAAAGTATGTGATTGTGGATCCAGACGCGCTTCCGCTGGTGAACGAGGGGGCGATGGGAGAGTGCTGGTTTGTGGACTCCGCCGTCATGGCCGCCAATCCCGATGAGGAAATCGCCCTGCTCGGCGCGGCCGACCTCGGTTCTCAGGCCGTGGTGGGCAATGATTTCAGAGAGTTCGCGGACATTAAGCCGGGCTCTCCCGATGATGTGATTGCCATGGTGAGCTATGCTCCCAACGAGCTGACCTACAGCTATGAGGCGGCTTCGGACAGGACCGCGGTGTTCAGCGAGATCTATTATCCGGAGGGCTGGACTGCATGGCTGGACGGAGACAGAAGCCGGCAGGTGGACATTTTCAGGGCTGACTGGACTTTGCGTGCCGCCGACCTTCCGGCCGGAAAGCATACTCTCACGATGAGGTTTGACCCCCGCTCCTATGCCGTGGGATCCAATGTGTCCCGAGCCTGTTCGGCTCTGCTGATTCTGCTGCTGATTACCGGCGCCGGCGGCGCCGTTCTGAAAAAGAAAGACTGAGCGGCGGCTACATGTCGCTCATGGTGAACAGTCTGGTGTCCAGGTTCCAGCCTTTCAGCGCACCGACCCTGAGCGAAATCACTCTGCCAAGAAAACCGTCCTTGTTGAAATCCTCGGCCGACAGCTCCACATCGGCGACCAGCGCCCGCGAGGTCCTGCTGTCCAGGCCCACTATGTCCAGCTCGAAGGTCTTTTCCTTTCCGGATTTCCAGTCTCCGCCGATGGGGCTGATCCCGTTCTCCTCCGCGAGCATCTGTCTGAAATATTTCTTCAGCGTTTTTTTGGCATAGACATTCCAGTCCGCTTCCACCATGCTGCGCACATGGGAGAAATCGCCGCAGTCGGCTTCACTTCCGTTGGTGGCTATATATCTGAACCAGAAGTCCATATACTGGTCCGCAATCTCATATCTGACCACATTGCGGCTGCTCTTGTCGGCCAGTACTGGCCTTGTTTTGACCACAAGCCCATAGTCGTTTTCGAGCTTCATCAGATGGCCGCCCACTATGATTCCCGAGAGCCGTTTCTGCATTGCTCCCAGGGAATTGCAGCCGAGCGATGTCAGCTCCAGAAGGGAGAGGTACACCTCGGAATTGTGCCCGAGAGTTTCGGCCAGGCGCCTTTTCACTCCGCACAGCCAGGACGATCCGGCGGTAAGAAACCATTCGAAAGCCGCCTGACGGCCTATGGCTCCGGCTTCCACCGCGTCGCAGAAGAATTTCGGGCAGCCTCCTGTGAACATATACAAGGTGAGCAGGGCTTCCCGGGTCCACTCCTTTCCGCTCCGGTCCAGCAGGGCTTTCATCTGTGAAACCTTGAAAAAGCCGAGACGGATGTCCATGTCCAGGCATTTTCTCAGCGGCGAGGACTCTCCTCCGAAAAGTCTTTCCTCATGGGCGGGATTGGACATCAGCACCACCAGATTGAGTCGGGTGTAGCGTTTGCTCCTTTTCAGATTCTCTCCCAGAATGGTGTAGAACTCGGGGTCCTTGTCGATGTATTCATCGAAGTTGTCCAGCACGACGGTCAGCGGACGGGCCGCCGCGGTCTTGTAGAGAAAATCGATCAGCAGCCTGAATGTCAGCACTGTTTTGGGGACATAAATCCCCAGCTTGCGGACAGTCTGTTCCACAAACTCCGCCACATTGAGCGGCTCAGTCTTGCCGCCCAGCCGGAAATAAAGGAAGGGTTTGTCCGAATACGCTTCGGACACCAGGGCCGTTTTCCCGGAGAGGTGCCTTCCGGAGACGAGAGTCATCCTGCTGTGCTGTTCCTCCGAGATCCATCGCTGCCGCCTGAGCAGCTCGATTTCCGCGTCCCTGAACTCCAGTCTCATCTAGACCTCCACGGTCGAACTGAATTCTTTGAGGAAGCGCAGGTCGTTTTCGAAATAATGGCGCAGGTCGTTGACCTGCCACTTGAGCATGGCGATGCGCTCTATTCCCATTCCGAAGGCGAATCCGCTATAGACATCGGGGTCGATCCCCGACGCCTTGAGGACATTGGGGTCCACCATTCCGCAGCCGAGTATCTCAAGCCAGCCTGTCCCCTTGCAGATGCTGCAGCCCTTGCCGTGGCATATGTTGCAGCTGACGTCCACCTCCGCCGAAGGCTCGGTGAAGGGGAAGTAGGACGGCCTCATGCGGATGCTTGTCTCGGGGCCGAACATCTCCCTTGCGAAAAGGAGGATGGCCTGCTTGAGATCGGCGAAGGTCACGTTCTTGTCTATGTAGAGCCCTTCCACCTGATGGAAGATGCAGTGGGCGCGGGCTGAGATGGCTTCGTTCCTGAACACACGTCCGGGGCACACGACCCTTATGGGAAGCTGGCTTTTTTCCATGGTGCGGACCTGCACGCTGGAGGTATGGGTCCTGAGCAGGATAGGGTTCAGATGGCCGGAGGACACGAAAAAGGTGTCCTGCATGTCGCGGGCCGGATGGTTCGGCGGAAAGTTGAGAGCCTCGAACACATGGTAGTCGTCCTCCACCTCGGGGCCTTCGGCCACGTCATAGCCGAACTTGCGGAAGATGTTGATGATCTCCTGACGCGCGATCGACACCGGATGGCGGGACCCCAGCGCACAGGGATCTCCGGGAAGAGTGGGGTCTTCAATTCCGATCTTGGCCGAGGGGACTGTGACGGCAGCAGCCTTCAGCTCCTCGATCTTGTCGAGAGCCTGCTTCTTGAGCACGTTGAGCTTCTGTCCGAACTCCTTCTTGAGCTCCGGCGAGATGCTTCTGAACTCTTCGAAAAGTCGGGTTATCTCCCCTTTCTTGCCGAGGAAACGGACCCTGGCTTCTTCCGCATCCTTCCCGGTGCGGGCTTTCAGCTCATTGAGCTCCGAAAGAACCTTCTCGATGTCTTCTTTGATAGCCATATCGTTACTTTTTTATTTTCAATGTTTTGCAGCCCTCTTGGCCCTTGCCTTCTGTCTCTTGGCGGCCCCGTTTTTCAGATATCTGTTCCACTGTTCCGGAGTGAAGTACTTCTGAAAAGAGGAGTCCGTCCTTTCCATCCACTTGTCCTGCACGGCCTGATACAGGTTGTAATTGTCCACTTTGGCGCTCTTCATCGCGGTCAACTCGTCCTGCAGGCCGACATAGTTGTGCTGGAGGGTGGAGTCCACATAGAAGACCTGCCACCCTTCCAGTGACAGCAGGCTTTCCAGCCGCTCCGTCTCCTTTTCGGCATAGTCTTCCGGAGTCATCACCTTGCCCTCTGCGGACTGGGCCCCGCCCTCGGCAGAGAAGAGAAGGAAGGCCGCCATGGCCGCCATTATCCATCTCAATATCTGCGCAGTACCGAAAATTTTCATAAATTTGTCACTTTAACTGACAAAATTAATAAATATGCACGGAAAAGCAATAATAGGAGTCTGCCTCGCGGCCTGCGCCGCTCTCACCGGTTCGGTTCAGGGCCATGCATGCACCAATGTGATAGTCACCAAGGGGGCCAGCGCCGACGGCTCCATTCTGGTTTCCTATGCAGCCGATTCCCATACGCTTTACGGCGAGCTTTACTTTGCTCCGGCCGCCGACTGGAAGGCTGGTTCCACCAGAAAGATCTATGACTGGGATTCGGGCAAATATCTCGGCGAGATAGCGCAGGTCGCGCACACCTATCAGCGGGTGGGCAACATGAACGAGCATCAGCTTCTCATAGCCGAAACCACTTTCGGAGGCCGGTCCGAGCTTCATGACAAGAGAGGGATCGTGGACTACGGTTCGCTCATCTACATCGCTCTGGAGCGCTGCCGTACCGCGCGCGAGGCCATAGATCTGATAACCTCTCTGGCCGACGAATATGGCTATGCCTCCTCCGGCGAGTCCTTCACCATAGCCGACAAGAACGAGGTCTGGATAATGGACCTGATCGGCAAGGGCACCCTCATGAAGAACGGCCGCAATCTCAACAAGGGCGTTGTGTGGGTTGCTAGAAGGGTTCCGGACGGGTATATCTGCGCCCATGCCAATCAGGCCAGAATCAGCACTTTCCCCCTGAATGACCCCGAAAACTGCATCTATGCCGAAGACGTCATCTCTTTCGCCAGGAAGAAGGGATATTTTGAGGGCGAAGACGCCGATTTCAGCTTCTGCGACGCCTATGCGCCTCTTTCCTTCGGAAGCCTGAGGGGCTGCGAGTCCAGAGTCTGGAGCGCCTTCAACATTCTCAGCAACGGATGGTTCAGCTATGAGGATGAGAGCGGACGCATAGTCACCAAGGACGCCTACGAGTTTCTGGACTATGCCATGGGCTATGAGACCGAAAACCGGGTCCCGCTCTTTATCCAGCCGGCCAGGAAACTTACCGTCAAGGATATAGCCGACGTGATGAGGGATCATTATGAGGGCACGCCCATGGACATGACTCAGGATATCGGCGCCGGCGGCAACGCGCTTCCCTACAGATGGAGACCCATGGACTTCGAATATGAGGGCAGGACCTACACCAACGAAAGGGCCATAGCCACCCAGCAGACCGGTTTCTGGTTTGTCGGACAGTCCAGAGGGGCCTTCCCCGACGTGATCGGCGGAATCCTCTGGTTCGGAACCGATGATGCCGCGACTTCCTATGTTACTCCGATCTATACCAACACCACCCGTGTGCCCGACTGCTTCAAGGTGGGCAACGGCGACATCCTCACCTATTCAGAGACGTCCTCGTTCTGGATCAACAACCGCATAGCCAACGCATGCTACAAGATGTATGATCAGATGGCTCCCTATGTGCGGGAAAGGGTTGACGCCTTTGAAAATGACCAGCTGGAGCTTGTCCATCTCAATGACAACGACGCGCTGGATCTCTATAAGGCCGCTGCCGAAAAGGCTTCCGCACGTGCTCAGAAGAAGGGCGAGACTTATGATCCCAAGGAGGACACCGGTGAGGCTTTCGCTTCGGTGAAGCGTCTGCTCACCAGATATTCCGTCAACACCGCCCAGCAGCAGTTCAAGGCCTGGTCGGAGCTTGAGAAGACTCTGCTGGTCAAGTTTATCGACGGCAACGTGAAGATTCAGGATCAGAACGGCAAATTCGTTCACAGCGAATACAGCACGCATATGCCCGACGATTTGGAGCAGCCCGGCTACACCGATTTCTGGAAGGAGGCCGTAGTCCATTTCCACGGAGACGTTCTGGAGGAGACGGAACTTCCCGCGAAGTGATCCGCGGAGTCGGGGGCGGCGAATTTTACAGATTTTTCGCCCAAAAATTTGCGGATTAAAAAATAGTGGCTATATTTGCTATCCCAATGCGGAAATAGCTCAGTTGGTAGAGCACGACCTTGCCAAGGTCGGGGTCGCGAGTTCAAGTCTCGTTTTCCGCTCCACTACATAAAGAGAGGTAAACTTTTTTAGTTTGGCTCTCTTTTTTTGTGTAAAGTTGATTACATTTATGCCGAACTTAACAATCAGTAGTCAATGTCTTTAATCATTCCCCAAAATTATCGGAACCTCCTTGGCGGAGTCCAGGAGACCGAACAGGCGATCAAGGCCGTCAAAGAAATGTTTCAGGACAACCTGTCCGCGCAGCTGGTGCTTCTCAGAGTCACCGCGCCCATGGTTGTGCTCAGCGGAACCGGAATCAACGATGATCTGAACGGAGTGGAGCGCCCCGTGCGTTTCCCCATCAAGGATATGGGCGAGAGGCCCGCCGAGGTGGTCCATTCTCTTGCCAAGTGGAAGAGACTCAAGCTGGCTGAGCTGGGAACCGAACCCGGCCGAGGCCTTTACACCGACATGAACGCCCTGCGTCCCGACGAGGAGCTGGACAATCTGCATTCCATTTATGTGGACCAGTGGGACTGGGAGAAAGTCATCCGCAAGGAAGACAGGACTCTCGATTTCCTCAAGAAGACTGTCAGGAGGATCTATGAGGCCATCAAGGTCACTGAGAACATGCTCTATGTGAAATATCCTCAGATAGTCCCCCAGCTCCCCGATGACATATTTTTCATCCATTCCGAGGAACTTCTCAAGATGTATCCCGGCATGACTCCCAAGGAGAGGGAGAACGAGATCGTGCGCAAGCACAAGGCCGTGTTCGTGATCGGAATCGGCGGAAAGCTTTCCGACGGCTCCATCCACGACGGCAGAGCCGCCGACTATGACGACTGGAGCACGCCAAACACCGACGGCTACAATGGCCTCAACGGTGACATACTCCTTTGGGACAATGTTTTGGACATGGCCTTTGAGGTCTCCAGCATGGGTGTGAGAGTTGACGAGACAGCCCTGAAATATCAGCTGAAAGAGCGTGGTCAGGAGGATAAGAAGGACCTCTATTTCCACAAGCTGCTCCTTTCCGGCAAGCTACCCTACACTATCGGCGGCGGTATCGGCCAGTCCAGACTCTGCATGTATCTCCTGCGCAAGGCCCACATCGGCGAGATCCAGGTGGCTGTGTGGCCCGAGGAGATGAGAAGCGAGTGCCACGGTCACGGGATAGAGCTTCTCTAGCCCGGCGGAGCCTCCGGAAACAAACCCTAAAAATTATAATATGAAACGCTTTTTATGCATAGCTTTGATCGTTGCCGTTCTGGCGCCTGGTTGCGGGACCATGTCCCAGACAGCTAAGGGCACCGCCGTCGGCCTTGGCTCCGGCATGGCCATCGGTGCCGTTATCGGAGGCGTTATCGGAAATTCCAAGGGTGCCGCCATCGGCGCCGCCATCGGATCGGTCGTGGGAGCCGGAAGCGGAGCCCTGATCGGCAAGAAGATGCAGGACAAGGCCGAGGAACTCGCCAAAATCGAGAACGCCAAGGTCGAGACGGTCACAGACAGCAACGGACTTGAGGCTATCAAAGTCACTTTTGCCAGCGGAATTCTTTTCCCTACCAATGGCATTTCGCTTTCGGAGGCTTCCAAGGGAGATCTTTCGGAGTTCGCAAGCATGATGTCGGACATGCAGAACACGGATATCGTGATTTATGGACATACCGACAACACCGGAACTTCCGAAGTCAATGACCGGATTTCGCGCCAGAGGGCCGAAGCCGTGCAGGCCTATCTCGTGAGCCGTGGAATCGCGGCTTCCAGAATGTCGGCCAGCGGACTTTCCTACAGCGATCCTGTTGCCGACAATTCCACCGCGGCCGGCCGTGCGCAGAACCGCAGGGTCGAGATCTATGTGATGGCCAACGAGGATATGGTCGCCGCCGCGAACAACGGCACGTTGTAAAATTGGAAGTTGAGATGCTTCCAGCACAAAAAAGAGAGACTGTCGTTCTGGCGTCAAGCGGGCTTCTGCCCGCCGGCCGAGAGGCCGCCGTGCCCCCTAATAGGGGGCTGCCGCTTTAGCCGGCTGGGGGTTGAGATGCTTCTAGCACAAAAAAGAGAGACAATATTGTCTCTCTTTTTTGTGCTTCGGACGGGACTCGAACCCGTACGGACATTTCTGCCCAAGGGATTTTAAGTCCCTCGTGTCTACCATTCCACCACCAAAGCATGCCGCGCGCAACGCGCTCCTTATCCTGGCAAAGATATAAAAATTCTTTCATCCGGCGAAGCCGAGTGCCGCGGCGCTGATCCGTAGCCGGTCCGCTCCCATGCCGGCGGCGCCGAACCATGAGCGCAGAGCCTTATGACACTCATGCATGGTCGCCCCGGTGGTGAAAACGTCGTCCACAATAAGAATGTGCAGTGATTCCCGTCCGGCAAGCTTACCTGCCTCCGCGCCGCGCACCGAAAACGCGCCCTTCACGTTTGCGGCCTTCTCGGTGACCGACAGCCTTGTCTGGGTCCTGGTCCGGCGGCTGCGCACAAGCAGGCGGGGCCTTGCCGGGACACCCAATTCCAGGGCCATGGAGGAGGCGATGATTTCCGCCTGATTGTAGCCCCTGCTCCATTCCCTCGTCCAGTGAAGCGGAACAGGAACTATCACATCCGGAATGCCGAAATGGGGGCTGTCGTTGAGCTCCCGGGCCAGCATCTTTCCGAACATCTTGCCCGCACGGAGGTCTCCATGGTATTTCAGCCTTTTGCTGATGCTGTCGTAGCCGCTCCCTGCCCGATAGTGATAGAGAGCCACGGCTTCGGCATACGGAACATCCGCCCCGTCGGGCTTTGATGTTTCCGTGTTTTCCAGTTCGTTCTGAATCAGAGCATTGAACCTGTCAGCCATGGGATTTCTGCTCTGTAGCCAGAAATAAGTCAGAGGCAGGTCATAGAGGCAGGCGGTGCACAGCCGCTCCTCGCCCCGGAGAAGCTTTCTTCCGCAGACGAGGCATTCCCGGGGCATGAGCAGGTCGGCCGCCGATCCGGCCACATATGACAGCATTCCTGAATCCATCAGACAAAAAAAAAGCTGACCAAAGAGTGCTTTTGGCCAGCCCATTTGAGCTTCTTAAACCCCCGCAGACCATCGTCTGCGGCCCCTGTCAGTGGCATTTCGCACCTCCGGTGCGGTCCCTGAGGGACTTTTGGGTCAGCCGCTTAAATTTAAGCCTTGACCGAATGTCCGGGGTAAAGAAATCCGGAATTTTTCTGACAGACGCGGAATTTTACATGTTCATGCCGCCGTCCACCTCGATGACCTGTCCTGAAACATAGGAGGACATGTCACTGGCAAGGAATGTGGCCACATTGGCGATATCCTCGGGAGTGCCGCCCCTGCGGAGAGGAATCTTCTCTATCCACTCCTTGCGGATCTCTTCGGGAAGAGCCTGAGTCATGGGCGTGTCGATGAAGCCGGGAGCTATTGCATTGGCTCTTACGCCCTTGCGCCCCATCTCCTGTCCGATGCTCTTGGCCAGGGCGATGAGTCCGGCCTTGGATGCGGAGTAGTTGCACTGGGCCGCATTGCCGTGGATGCCCACAACTGAGGACATGTTGATGATGGAGCCGCCTCTCTGGCGCATCATGATGGGGGTGACGGCGTGGATGAAGTTGAACGCCGACTTAAGGTTGACGGCTATGACCGCATCCCACTGGGCCTCGGTCATCTTGAGCATAAGCCCGTCCTTGGTGATTCCCGCGTTGTTCACGAGTATGTCGATGTGTCCGAAATCGGCTTTGATCTGTTCAACCACCGTGTGGGTCTCCTCGAAGTTTGCCGCATTTGACGCATATGCGCGGACTTTGTGGCCATAGGCCTCAAGCTGCGCGATCGTCTCTTCGGCGTCTGCGTTGATCACGAGATCGGTGAACGCGATGTCCGCTCCCTCTGAAGCGAATTTAAGAGCAATGGCTTTGCCTATTCCTCTGGCCGCACCTGTGATCAGGGCGGTTTTTCCTTCCAAAAGTTTCATAGTTACATATAATGGTGTCTGCAAAATTACCCTCTTTCTCAGCTTTATCAAAATTTATCGATAACTTTGACGCCGCCCGGGGCTGTCCGCCCATGTGAACGGTAAATATTTCAGGACAGATTATAAAATTCAGCGAATCATGACATCGGAAATCAGAGATATGAATCTGTGGGAGAGCGGTGAGCTCAAGATAGAATGGGTGAGAAGACATATGCCGCTGCTCGCAATTCTGGAAAAGGAATTCCGCCGCGACAAGCCGTTCAAGGGCCTCAAGATAGCTCTTTCCGTCCATCTGGAAGCCAAGACGGCCCATCTGTGCGAAGTCCTCGCAGGAGGCGGCGCCGAGATGTTCGTCACGGGGAGCAATCCTCTCAGCACTCAGGACGATGTGGCCGCGGCTCTGGCCCATGAGGGACTGAACGTTTTCGCCCTGCACGGAGCGACCGACGGGGAATATGTCCGCGGAATCAGGAAGGTGATCGAGGCCGGTCCGAACATAATCATCGACGACGGAGGCGATCTTGTGGACATGATCCACAATCATTATCCCGAGCTTATCCCTTCTGTGATAGGAGGTTGTGAAGAGACGACCACCGGCATTCTCCGTCTCAGGACCATGGACAGGCAGGGATCCCTGCGCTTTCCCATGATGCTGGTCAACGATGCCGCCTGCAAGCATTTTTTCGACAACCGCTACGGCACCGGCCAGTCGGTGTGGGACGGCATCAACCGGACCACCAATCTCATAGTGGCGGGAAAGACGGTCGTCGTGGCCGGATACGGCTGGTGCGGCAAGGGCGTGTCCATGCGCGCTAAAGGCCTTGGAGCCAAGGTGATAGTGACGGAGGTGGACCCCGTCAAAGCCATGGAGGCTGTGATGGACGGTTTCGGAGTCATGACCATGGAACAGGCCGCCCCGCTCGGCGACATCTTCGTCACCGTGACCGGGTGCCGCGACGTGATCACACCCGCGCATTTTCTCCTGATGAAGGAGGGGGCCATGCTCTGCAACGCCGGGCATTTTGATGTGGAAGTGGATGTGGCCGGACTGAAAAAGATGTCCGTCTCGTCCAAACCCGCCAGGAACAACATAATTGCGTATACTCTTGAAAACGGGCGCACGCTTTATCTTCTCGGCGAGGGGAGGCTTGTGAATCTGGCCGCCGGCGACGGGCACCCGGCCGAGATCATGGACATGTCCTTCGCGATTCAGGCCCTCAGCGCCAAATATCTTGTGGACAGGCGTGATGTTCTGGAGCGGATTCCGGGCCGCATGCTGCACAACGTGCCCGCGGAGGTGGACACCGCCGTGGCCAGGCTGAAGCTCAAGGACTGGGACATAGCCATAGACAACCTGTCTCCGGAGCAGCACCGCTATCTTTACGGCGAATAGGCCCCTGCGCTGCCGGGAGATCGGCTAGAAGTATTTTTTCTCTTCGTGGTGGAGGGCGATGAAGATGAACAGCAGAATCGTGAACGCCCACAGGGACGAGCCTCCGTAGCTCATGAACGGCAGGGGAATCCCGATCACAGGCATCAGGCCTATGGTCATGCCCACATTTATGAACAGATGCATGAATATGCAGCAGGCGACGCAATAGCCGTAGATCCGGCTGAAACGCCCTCTGCACGATTCTGCGTCCTTGATCAGCCTCCAGATCATCCCCACATAGAGAAGAATCACCACCAGGCAGCCGGCAAAGCCCCATTCCTCGCCCACGGTGCAGAAAATGAAGTCGGTGCTCTGCTCCGGGACAAATCCGAAGGTGGTCTGCGTCCCGTTCAGAAAGCCCTTCCCCAGCGGTCCGCCCGAACCGATCGCAATCATGGACTGGTGCACATTGTAGCCCACTCCGGCGAGGTCCTCCTTCATCCCGAGCAGCACCTCTATCCTCTTGCGCTGATGGTCCTGAAGCACGTCGTTGAAGATGAAGTCGGCGGAAAACGACAGCGCGGCGCCCACGATAAATGCCACTACCGAGAGGGCGGCGAAGCCGTTCTTGTCCGAATAGCTCCTGACCAGCACCCATGGGATGGCGCATACGGCCAGCGCGATGAGAATATGGACAGGTCTCACCGCCGTCATCCATGTCATTTTCCCGGCGGCCATGATGGAGCCTGCCACGGATGCGTCCACACGATCCAGAACTGATGCGCCCGGCGTGAAGTGATCGGTGACTGACATCATAAGCGACGGCAGGAAAGCCAGCGCCAGAATGATCAGGGCGGAGAGCGCCATGGCCGGGAACACCCTTTTTGCCCTGGCGGAGTTGCACACCAGAAGGACTGCAAGCAGTACCGTGATGGCCGTATAGGAGGAGTCTTTCAGGGTCAGGATGAACAGCAGTATGGACATGCCTATGGCCACCAGAAGCCATCCTGAAAGCCCTTCCCGGTAGAGCATGAACACGAAGCCGATATAGACAAGAGCCGACCCGGTCTCGCTCTCGCCCAGAATCACGGCCATGGGCAGGAGTATTATTCCCGCCGTGAGCAAAAAGTCACCAGCGCGGCTCATCTTGTATCCGCTCCGGCTCATGTAGGCCGCCAGAACCAGCGAAGTGGATATCTTCGAAATCTCCGCCGGCTGGAACCTTATAGGTCCGAACTCGAACCATGACCGGGACCCCTTCACGTCAACGCCCAGAAATATCACCGCCACAAGCAGTCCCAGAGCTATCAGATACAGCGGCACCGCTCCCGACTCCCAGAGCCGCGAGGGTATCACGAACAGGATCAGGGCGGCCAGGACCAGCGAGGTCAGAATCCACACGAACTGCTTTCCGCTGCGGGTCCCCCAGTCCAGAATGCCCTCGGAGCCGTCGGCGTGGATGGACGCATAGATGTTCAGCCAGCCGATGAAAACCAGCAGCAGGTACATCAGTACCAGCTTCCAGTCAAACGACTGCCCTATGCTTCTTCCGGTGGGGTTCTTGTACATGGGCTAGTCCTTTTTCACTCTTGACATTAGATTTCCCTCCCTCACCCTTTGTTCCAAAGGCTTGCGCTGCTGGCTTATTTCGCCGTTAAGATAGCGCTCGATCATGAGCGATGCTATGGGCGCCGCCCATGTGGCTCCAAATCCGGCGTTTTCCACATAGGCCGCCACGGCTATCTTGGGATTGTCCTTGGGTGCGAAGCAGATGAACACCGAGTTGTCGGCGCCTCTCGGATTTTGGGCGGTGCCCGTCTTTCCGCATATGTCCAGCCCGGGCACGGCGGCCACGCTTGCGGTTCCTCCCGATCCCGGCCCGGCGTTCACTGCCTTCCACATGCCGCCGATCACCTTACCGAACTGGGTGGTGTCCACCATGGTGTAGTGCCTTTCCCTGAAGCGGCTGTCGATGGTCACTTCGTCGGAGTCCTTGATGATGTGAGGGATGTAGTAGTAGCCCCGGTTCGCCACCGTGGCACTGAGGTTGGCTATCTGCAGCGGTGTGACGCCGATTTCGCCCTGGCCTATGGACAGCGAGATGACCGTGGTGAATTTCCAGCCGCCCCGGCCGTAGACGCGGTCATAGTAGGACGAGGTGGGGATGTTGCCTCCCAGCTCCGCGGGGAAGTCGCTGCCCAGCTTGTGCCCGAAGCCGAAGCTTAGCACATAGTTCCTCCATTTGTCGAAGGCCTCCTCGATGTGGTCATACCGTCTGTTCTCCAGAATATTCTTCAGCACATAGCAGAAATAGCCGTTGCAGGACATCATTACGGCGTCCTCCAGCACCAGAGGCGATCGGTGCCCGTGGCATCCGAGCTTGCGGCCGCCATAGGGGTAGCCATGGTTGCAGGGATAGGCGTTTTCGGGTGTGAGGACTCCTTCCTGCAGGCCGATCAGGCCGTTCACCAGCTTGAACACGGATCCCGGAGGGTAGGAAGCCTGCACGGCGCGGTTGAACATTGGCTTATAGGGATCTCCGATTATCTCCCTGTAGTGCTTGCTTATGTCGGCCAGCATTTCCACGTCGACGCCGGGACTGGACACCAGCGACAGGATCTCGCCGGTGGACGGTTCAATGGCCACAAGGCTCCCCACCTTGTTGCGCATGAGCTCCTGCCCATACTGCTGCAGTTCCGCATCTATGGTCGTGCGGACGTCTTTGCCCGGAACGGCCTCCTTGTCGAACTCGCCGCCGGCATAGCGCGACTCGATCTGGTTGCGGGAGTTCCGCAGATAGATATGATAGCCTTTTTCGCCCTTGAGCACGGGCTCCATGGCGGCCTCGATTCCGGTTTTTCCGGCATAGTCTCCGGACTGGTAGTCCTCATGTTTTTTCAGGAAGCCGGCGTCCACTTCCGACACATAGCCCAGCAGGTTGCCTCCGGCGTTGAACGGATAGTCCCTGATGCTTCTGGCCACGCCCTTGAACCCTGGGAACTTGTATTGCACTTCGGCGAACTTCATGTAGGTCTCGGCCGGAATCTGCTTCAACATGGTCATGGACTGGTAGCCGATCCTTCTGGAGTTCCTGCCATATTCCGCCATCTTGCCGCGGATGAATTCCTCGGTCACGTCCAGCACCTCCGCGAGCGTGGCGGTGTCGAAAGGATGGACCTCCTTCGGGGTGACCTGGATGTCATAGGCCACCTTGTTGCTGACTATGATTTTCCCGTTCCGGTCATAGATGGTGCCGCGTGTTGGGTAGATTATCTCATAGACCATGGAGTTGCGGGTGGCGTCCTCCTTGTAGCCGCTGTCCACTATCTGGATCCAGAACAGCCTCAGCAGGATTATCGCCGCCACTGCCCACAGACCGAGGAGAAGCTTGTTTGGACGGTTCATCTCCATGGGCTACCTCCTTTCTTCGGGTGTGAGGGTGTCGATCAGGAAAAATGACAGCAGGACTCCGGCCGCCAGAGAGATGATGAAGCGCGAGAGGCTGAAAAGGAACGGACGGGAGGCTCCCCCGTCGGCGAACACATAGACCGCGAGGAAGAGGCTCTGAACCAGAGTCAGCGCGAACAGCACCTTGGGCGCGCCGTACTTCCTGACAGAAAAGCTTTCCTGCCTTATTATGACGTCTTCGCCGAACACCGCACGTATCACGCCGGTCCTGACCGCGGCTACCGGAACCAATGCCAGAATGTTCAGTCCCATAAGCCCCTCCGAGAAAAGGTCCGTGACGAATCCGGTGGCGAATGCGAAGAACAGCGCGGCGGTCGTGCCGTATTTCGTGGGCAGGCAGAGGATGAGGGCGGGCAATATGGAAAGAGTCAGCAGCGGGGTGAATCCGGCCCATGCGCCGAGCAGAATCTGCGCCGCCGCAAGAAGGAACCAGTATGAAAAGAAATTACGTTTCATGCTACTTCTTCGCCTCCGTTTCCTTTTTTGCCTTTTCCAGGGCTCTGATCTCATTGCGGCCGGTGTTCTCGGCCACTATCACATATTTGAGCCCGTTGATCCCCTGCAGAAGTCTTACTTTGATGTCATATGTGGCTCCGTTCACCACTTTCGACTCCCCGACCGTCCCGAGAGGGATCCCGGACGGGAAGATGGACGAGAAGCCGCTGGTATAGACCGTGTCTCCGGGCGAGAACTTGCTCTGGAGGGGGATTTCCCTGAGGACGGCTCCGGTGGAGGTGACTCCGTCCCAACTGAGGGGACCCACAGCTCCATCCTTTCCAAGCCGTGCGCTGATGTTGAGGTCTGCGTTCATGAGCGAAACAGCATAGGAATAATGCCTGCTCACCGTGTCCACGATTCCCACCACGCCTTGTGACGTGATGATCCCGGATTCAGGCTTGATGCCGTCGTCCGAGCCCTGTCCCAGAATGATGTAGTTATGCTGAGTCCCCCGGCTGATCTTCACGATCGTGGCGGGGGTGTACCGGAATCCTTCTCCGTCGGCCGCCGCCATCGAGTCCGCCGCGGCCATGTTTTTGGCGGTATGGTAGCGCTGCAGTTCCTCGAACAGCCTATGGTTTTCGAGGCTCAGGGCCTCATTGGTCTTTTTCAGCGAGAAATAGCCCGAAACGGCGCTTTCCATGTCCCAAAGCCAGCCGGCGGCGGCATTGCGCCATTTGGCTATGAAGAAATGCTGTTCGGCACCGTTGCGGTCAAGCATATTCAACGCGGCAATCTCCATCAGTATGAAGATTGCCGTGCTTATGACAGTGCCTGTTACATTCCTTTTTCCAGCCATATCCGTCCGGACCGGGATTGGTTATCTCATCAGGAACGAGTAGTTTCCGGAGTTCTTGAGGGCCAGGCATGTGCCTCTCGCCACGGCGCGGAGAGGATCTTCGGCCACATGGAACTGTATGTTCACTTTCTCCGAGAATCTCTGCGCCAGGCCTCTGAGCAGGGCGCCTCCTCCGGAGAGGAAAATCCCGTTCTCGACAATGTCGGAGTAAAGCTCCGGCGGAGTCTGTTCAAGCACGTGCAGGATCGAAGACTCTATCTTGGAGACCGACTTGTCCAGACAGTGGGCGATCTCCTGGTAGGAGATTCTCGCCTCCACGGGATGCGCGGTCATGAGGTTCGGGCCTTTCACCACGAAAGGCTCGGGCTCTTCCTCCAGGTTGGGAATCACGGCGCCCACCGCGATCTTGATCTTTTCGGCCGTGATTTCGCCTATGCGTACATTGTGCTGCTGTCGGAGATAGTACTGGATGTCGCTCGTGAATTCGTCGCCGGCGGTCTTGATGCTCTCCTGCACCACTATTCCTCCCAGCGAGATGACCGCGATTTCAGCCGTGCCTCCTCCGATGTCCACAACCATGTTGCCCTTTGGGGCCTCCACGTCCAGACCTATTCCCAGAGCCGCGGCCATAGGCTCGTAGATCAGGTAGACCTCTCTGCCGCCGGCGTGCTCCGAAGAGTCGCGCACGGCCCTGATTTCCACTTCAGTGCTGCCCGAAGGGATGCCTATGACCATCTTCAGGTTCGGAGTGAACAAGGAGCGGTGCTTGCTGTTCACCTGTTTGATGAAGCCCTTTATCATCTGCTCGGCGGCGTTGAAGTCCGCGATGACGCCGCCTTTGAGCGGGCGGATGGTCTTGATGCCGGGATTGGTCTTTTCCTGCATCAGCTTCGCCTTCTGCCCCAGAGCTATGAGTTTGCCTGTATTGTTGTCAAGAGCCACTATGCTGGGCTCGTCGAGAACTATTTCGTCGTTCTGGAAAATCACGGTGTTGGCCGTGCCGAGGTCCACCGCAAGTTCCTGAGTTAAAAACGAGAATGCCATGTTGAAGTACGCTTCGTTGTCTTGTTGTCTTATGGTTCCAAAAGTACGAAAAAAAACCGAACTTTGCAGAGCAAAACACTTCTGATATGGCGGGTGGAAAAATTTATCTTGTGGCGGTGGCCGGCGGAAGCGGGACCAGAATGCACTCGGCGGTTCCGAAACAGTTCATGGAAATCCGCGAGAAGGCCATTCTCCAGCGGACTATCGAGAAATTCATCGCGGCGTGCCCGGAAATAAAGGTAGTGACCGTGCTTCCCGAATCCCACATTCCCTACTGGAAGGAATATTGTCTCTCCCGCAATTTTTCCCATCCCCAGACTCTTGTCCATGGGGGCGTCACCCGCTTCCATTCGGTGCGGGCCGCTCTTGAGAAGGTCCCGGACGGAGCGGTGGTGGCGATCCATGACGGAGTCCGCCCTCTCGTGTCGGCGTCTCTCATCCGGTCCATGGTCTCACGCATGGATTCATGCAGGGCTCTGATACCGGTTCTGCCGGTGACTGACACTCTCAAGGCTCTGCGCCAGGTCCGGGACGGTGACGATGGCCGGAAGCTTGTCCGGATCGGGGGCAGGGAAATCGACAGAAGCGAGGTGTTTGCGGCCCAGACCCCTCAGATTTTCCGTTCCGAGGACATAAAAGCCGCATATTCGCAACCTTACGACACCTCTTTCACCGACGACGCATCGGTGGCGGAACGATACGGAATCCCGCTTGAGTGGTGTCCTGGAGAAAGGTTGAATCTGAAGATCACGACGCCGGAGGACATGATTCTCGCGGAGGCGATAATAAGAAGGGGCTAGGAAAAATCCCGGCCCCCCTGCTTCTCATTTCTCTTTTTTCGTGTAGCTTGTGCTTTTGAAGTCCTGCACCCATATCTGGCGGTCTATGGCCTCGTCCAGAGCCATCATCGTGTTGGTGGCCTTGATATAGGGAATCTTCTGTATCGTGTTGAGCAACACCTCGATGAGATGGTCGTTGTCCTGGCAGTAAAGCTTCAGCATCAGGGTGTACTCTCCGGTTATAAAGTGACACTCCACAATCTCCGGGACCTTCTTCAGCGCGCTCACCACCTCGGCATATCGGCCGGCCTCGGACAGCACCACGCTTACATAGGCGCAGACATTGAGTCCCAATGCCTGCGGTTTTACCATGAGTCTGGAGCCGGTAATTACCCCGTTGGCTTCCAAACGTTTAACCCTCTGATGAATCGCGGCTCCAGAAACGCCGCATGCACGGGCGATTTCCAGAAACGGCATCCTCGCGTTCTTTACAAGAAGAGAGAGGATTTTCTGGTCCGTGGCGTCGATGTGATAGCTGTCCATAATAATCCGTTACTTTTTAACCTTCGTAAGTTACGAATTATTTTTTACGATAGCTCCTTTTTTTGCTCGGTTCTTCGTTCGCTATGATATTCTTGCAGTCTTCTTCGGTCAGAGATGCCGCATCGGTGCCTTTCGGGATCTTGTAGTTGGACCCGTTGCACTTGATGTAGGGACCGAATCTTCCGTCCAGCACCTGGATGTCCCCCCATTGGGCCAGAGGCCCTTTGTTCTTGGCTCCGTCCTTGGCTATCAGATCTCTGCACTCGTCGATGGTGATCTTGAGCGGATCGGTCCCCCTGGGCATGGACACGTTTCGGTCGCCATATTTCAGATAGGGGCCGAATCTTCCCTTGGTGGCGATAACGGGGATTCCGTCCACTTCGCCCACGGTCCTCGGAAGTTCAAAGAGCTTCAGGGCCTCTTCCAGAGTGATGTTCTCGATAAGTTGTCCCTGCCCGAGACTCGCATATTTCCTGTTATCGCCCTCGCCCTTCTGCACATAGGGCCCCCACTGTCCGTAACGGGCCGTTATCTTCTGTCCGTCGGGGGCGGTGCCGAGCTCTTTTTCGGCATGGGCATAGGCCCCTTCCTTCGAGACTTCCTCGACTCCCTTGTGGAAGGGCGCATAGAAACGGGCGATCACGTCGCTCCACACTTCCTTGCCCTCGGCGATCTCGTCAAACTCGTTCTCGACGCCTGCGGTGAAGTTATAGTCCAGCACCTCCGGGAAGTTACTCACCAGGTAGTCGGTGACTATCATTCCGATTTCCTGGGGGATCAGTTTGCCTTTGTCGGCTCCGACGGTCTCGTTTTTCGTGCTCTCGCGGATTTCAGACCCCTTTAGCGCGAGGTTTCTCACCGGCATCGTCTTTCCCTCCTTGTTGCCGCGGACCAGATAGCCCCTCTGGGTGGTGAGGGTGGTGATCGTGGGCGCATAGGTGGAGGGGCGGCCGATTCCCAGCTCCTCCAGCTTTTTCACCAGCGACGCCTCTGAGTATCTGGACGGCGGAGCGGTGAACTTGCATTCGGCGGATATGCCCTTCTCTTCCATGACGTCGCCCCTGTGGAGCTCCGGAAGGATGATCTCCTCGTCCTCCGCGTCGTCTTCGGTGCTTTCGATATAGAGTTTCAGAAACCCGTCGAAGAGGATTTCCATGGCCTGGGTGGAGTAGCGCTCGCTCCTCTTGTCGGAATCGATCTTCACGTCGGTTTTCATCACCTTCGCGTCCGCCATCTGCGAGGCGACGGTGCGTTTCCAGATGAGGCTGTAGAGGCTTTTCTCCTGTGGTGTCCCTTCGATCGAGCTGTTGCCGATGAAGGTGGGGCGTATGGCTTCATGCGCTTCCTGCGCGCCCTTGGTTTTGGTGTGGAACTGCCTCGGGCGGGAGTATTCCCCGCCGAAATTCTCCGTGATGAATTTCTTGGCCGCGTTCACCGCCAGCGACGAGAGGTTCACCGAGTCGGTTCTCATGTAGGTTATGAGACCCTTCTCATAGAGGCTCTGTGCGATTCTCATGGTCTGGCTCACGGGAAGTCTCAGCTTGCGCGAGGCCTCCTGCTGCAGGGTGGAGGTGGTGAAAGGCGGAGCGGGGGAGCGCAGACCCTCCTTCTTTTCCAGAGATACTATCCTGTAGGAAGCGCCGATGCTGTCCTCCAAAAATGCGCGGGCTTCTTCGTATGTGGGGAATTTCTTGTCCAAAGTGGCCGACACCTTGGTTCCGGCGGGAGCGCCGGCGGGGCGGAAGGCGGCCGTTACCCTGTAGTAGGGCTCCTGTCTGAAGTTTATGATCTCCTTTTCCCGGTCCACTACCAGTCTCAGGGCCACGCTCTGCACCCTTCCGGCCGAGAGGCCCCTCTTGACCTTCTTCCAGAGAATGGGTGACAGCTCGAAGCCCACCAGGCGGTCCAGAACTCTGCGGGCCTGCTGGGCGTCCACCATGCTCATGTCGATGTCTCTAGGGTTTTTGATAGCGTTCAGAATGGCCGGTTCCGTGATTTCATGGAACACGATTCTCCGGGTGTTTTCCTTCTTGAGTCCGAGAGTCTCGCAGAGGTGCCACGAAATGGCCTCCCCCTCCCGGTCTTCATCGGACGCGAGCCAAACCGTGGAAACCTTTCCGGCCAGGGTCTTGAGCTCTTTCACCACCTTTTTCTTGTCATCCGGAATCACATATTCCGGCTTGAACCCGTGCTCCACATCCACGCTCAACTTCTTGTCCTGAAGGTCGCGGATGTGCCCGAAACTGGGCTTGACAATGTATTCCTCTCCCAGGAATTTCTGGATCCTCCCGGCCTTGGCGGGAGACTCTACTATCACTAGATTATCAGCCATATCTTGAGTTTTGGAAGGGCAAAGTAACAGACTTTCAAAGTAAAAATCCAAATTTTATAGCTATTTTTGTCATTTCGGAAAACCGATGAAAATATATTTTCATATTTTTTGCTGACATGACCGACGGCTCAAGAAAAAAGATATCAAAATGGTTCTGGGGCATTGCCCTGTGTCCGTTTGCGCTGATCTTTCTCCTGCTCCTCCTTGTCTGGGCTTTCGCCGACATCCCCTCTTTCGAGGAGCTTGAGAATCCCGACACCAAGCTGGCTACCCAGGTTTTGGCCGAAGACGGGGAGGTTCTCACCACATACCATATAGAAAACCGCTCCTATGCGGCCTATGACGAGCTGTCGCCTTACGTGGTGCAGGCCGCGGTGGCCACCGAGGACCGCCGTTTCTACAAACATGCCGGAGTGGACATGGTCTCGCTGGGCAGGGTCGCGTTCAAGACTCTCCTCATGCGCGATTCCAGCCAGGGCGGAGGATCCACCATCACCCAGCAGCTTGCCAAGACCCTGTATCCGAGGAACGACGTGAGCAGCCGTATCCCGGGGATGTCTTCCCTCAAGATGGTATGGATCAAGCTCAAGGAATGGATAACCGCCGTCAAGCTGGAGAGGAACTACACCAAGGAGGAAATAGTGGACATGTATCTGAATTCCGTGTTCTTCGGCAGCAGCGCCTACGGAATCAAGGCCGCGTCGCACACCTTTTTCGCCAAGGAGCCGGCCGACCTCACCGTTGAGGAGGCCGCGACGCTGGTGGGCATGATCAACAAGCCCACGCGCTACAACCCCGTGCTCAATCCCGACAAGTCCCTGATCCGCAGGAACTTCGTGATCCGCCAGATGCACAAGGCGGGCTACATCACCCGCGCCGTGCAGGACTCGGTGTCCGCGATCCCCATCGAGGTGGATTATCAGGTCCAGGACCACAACGCCGGCCTCGCCCCCTATTTCAGGGACATGCTCCGCCGCTACATGAACCGCACCAAGCCCAAGAAATCGTCCTATGAGTTCGTGGAGGATTATTCCCGCGACTCCCTTCTCTGGGAGACCGACGAGCTCTACGGCTGGCTCAAGAAGAACACAAAGCCGGACGGGAGCGAGTACAATCTCGACAAGGACGGCCTGCGCATCTATACGACCATCAACTACAAGATGCAGAAGTATGCCGAGGAGGCCATGACCGAACATCTGTCCAGGTTGCAGAAAACTTTCTTCAACGACTTGAAATATAAGAAGAACCGTCCTTTCTCCAACGATGTGGACCAGGCTACCGTGGATATGCTCATGAATCAGGCGCGCCGTTGGAGCGACCGCTGGAGATCCGGCAAGAAGGAGGGCCTGAACGAGGCTGAGATTCTGAAGTCGTTCAGAGAACCGGTCCGCATGAGGGTGTTCACGTGGGACGGCAAAGGCTATGTGGACACGACCATGACTCCGGATGACTCCATCCGCTACTACAAGTCCTTCCTCAGATCGTCGTTCGTGGCCATGGAGCCGGAAACCGGCCATGTCAAGGCCTATGTCGGCGGCCCCAACTACCGCTACTTCAAATATGACAACGTGACTCAGGGCAGGCGTCAGGTGGGGTCCACCATAAAACCCTTCCTCTACACTCTGGCCATGCAGGAGGGCATGTCCCCCTGCGACGAGACGGTATGTGTGCCTCAGACTTTCATAGTGGGCGATGACACGTGGACGCCGCGAAGCACCGACAAGGACATCTGGATAGGAAAAAAGGTCACCCTCAAGTGGGGCCTGACCCATTCGTCCAACAATATATCGGCCTATCTGATGAAGCGCTTCGGCCCCCATGCGATGGCCGAGATGATGCGCAAGATGGGCATATCCGGGCACATAGACGAGGTCCCCTCCCTGTGCGTGGGCCCGGCCGACCTCTATCTCTATGATATGGTGGCCGCCTACAACACCTTCCCTTCCAAGGGCGTCTATGTCAGCCCCATCTTCGTGACGCGCATCGAGGACCGTCAGGGCAACGTGCTGGGCGAGTTCAACAACCATAAGCGCGAGGCCATAAGCGAGGAGACGGCCTATCTGATGGAGAACCTCATGCAGGGCGTCATCAATCAGGGTACCGGAAACCGCATCCGTTCGGTCTATAATCTCCGCGGACAGATAGCCGGCAAGACCGGAACCACCAACGACAACTCCGACGGATGGTTCATCGGCTACACGCCCACGATCACCGCCGGCATATGGACCGGAGGAGAGGACCGTCAGATCCATTTCCAGTCCATCGCCTATGGAGGCGGCTCCAACATGGCTCTGCCCATATGGGGCATATGGATGAAGAAGGTGCTTGCGGACGGGTCTCTGGGCATATCCGAAAATGACGTGTTCAACGCTCCCGCAGGCATTACGCTTAACCTCAACTGCACCGGAGGCGACGAGGACGCCGTGTCCGCCGATGAGGACAATGCTGAGTATTATTTTGATTAACGACAAAATATATGGGAAAGTATAAGAATGTCGCGGTATTCTACGGGAGCGACTCTTCCGAATGGGAGGTTTCCTGCCGCAGCGGCGAGTTCACCGCGTCCCGCATCGACGGCGCGCTTTACAATGTCTATGAGATATTCGCCCGCTTCGGCAAGTGGCAGCTCGTGGCGTTCCGCAAGAAGGATTCCATGAGGGTGACCTTCCCGGAGGAGGCCAGGCCCCTTGTGGACAGGAACGACTTTTCGGTCAATGTCTACGGCGAGAAGATCAAGCTCGACTTCGTCTATGTCATGCAGCATGGGCGTCCGGGCGAGAGCGGCCAGCTTCAGGGCTATTTCGAGATGCTGGGCATTCCGTGCAGCAGCTGCAGCTCTTTCGTGTCGGCCGTCGTGTTTGACAAATATTCCTGCAAGAGCTACATGCGCGGAGCCGATTTCGTGAAACTGGCTCCCGACGCGTTCATCCGCAAGGGTGACGATGTCGAGGAGTTCTCGCGCAAGACTGTCGAAAGGCTCGGCCTGCCGCTGTTCGTGAAGCCCACCGACGGCGGCTCCAGTTTCGGAATCACCAAGGTCACCGAGGCCGCGCAGCTTCCCGTGGCAGTGAATTACGCCTTCTCGGAGGGCCCTACGGTGATAGTCGAGAAAGCGATCCGCGGCCGTGAGCTCACCTGCGCCGCCTATTTCGACGGCAGCGAGGTGAGGACTCTTCCCGTGATCGAAATAATCACCGATAACGAGTATTTCGACTACGACGCCAAGTACAACGGACATAGCAGCGAGGTGTGCCCCGCCGAGATTTCCGCGATGCTTGCGGACACCGTGGCCGCCACCACCCGCGCCATCTACACCCGTCTCGGGTGCAAGGGGCTTGTCAGGGTCGATTACATCGCCGCCGATGACGGGCTCTATTTCCTTGAGGTTAACAATATTCCCGGAATGACCAGCGCCTCTCTGGTCCCCAAAATGCTGAGGACTGCCGGAATTGACATCACTTCCTTCCTTACATCCATCATAGAGAACTCCTGATGCGCCCGGGAGTTTCTTCGGAAGGACTCCTGCTGAAGGATTTCATCGCGGAGGCCGTCTGCTCGCTTCTCCATCTTTATCCGGAAGGGGAGGCGAGAAGCATTGTGCTCATCCTTTGCGAAGATTTTCTCGGAACCAAAAGCTATACGCACATAATCGAGCCGGGAACCCGGGTGCCTGCGGACAAGATTGACTCTCTGCTGTCGGCCATGGACCGTCTGCGCGACGGAGAGCCGGTCCAGTATGTGACGGGCAGGGCGGAGTTCTGCGGGCGCATGTTCAACGTGAATCCATCGGTGCTCATCCCCCGAGGCGAGACCGGACAGCTCTGCGCCGCCGCCCGGGTGGAGGCGGAAAGGCTGCTGTGCGGGGCCGGTCACGGCTCTCTGCCGTCCGCCGGCTCCGGAATGGTCTGCGGCAGGCTCAGGATTCTGGATCTGTGCACGGGTTCCGGCTGCGTGGCATGGACCATGGCCCTGGATGTCCCGGAGGCGGAAGTCGTCGGCGTGGACATCAGCCGCGACGCCCTGCGCACGGCGGAGTCTCAGCCGTTTCCGGAAGGGGGAAATCCCGGCCGCGCCCCGTCTTTCGTAAAGGCCGATGTCCTTGATGCGGAAAACTTTCCCGATTTGGGAACTTTCGACATGGTGCTGTCCAATCCCCCATATGTACGGGATTCCGAAAAAACCATGATGAGGGCGAACGTGCTCGGTTTTGAACCGCATCTGGCCCTGTTTGTGCCGGATTCCGACCCTCTGCTCTTTTACCGGTCGATAGCGCTGCTTTCAAAACGGCTGATGGCCTTAGGCGGAGTCGGCATGGCCGAGATAAATGAGGATCTGGCTGACTCCACGGCCGGAATCTTCGTTGACGCCGGCTTTTCCGGAGTGCGGATACTGAAGGATGTCAATGACCGGAACCGCATTGTGGCCTATTACAAAAATAGCTGAAACACAATATTATAACGGCGTATTTGAACTTACTCGCGTATAATTTCCGGCTGCGGATTTTATTTCTTCTCTTTGCGGAAAAACAGAATCAATATGAACGCAAAGAGATTTTTTTTGGCGTTTGCGCTGTGTCTGCCATGCGCCATGTCCTGTGAGAAAGAAGAATCGACGGAGGAGGGAGAGGTGAGGATAGATCTTCCGCGCGTTGCCGAAATTCTTGCCGCTCTGCCCATAGGCTCGGAACAGGTCGGAGAGGTTCATGACGCGGTGTCCGCCTCCTGTGTCAACGGCTATGACGAGGAATACACGATGTCGGACCTCTTCGCCTCGCCCGGCGCCGGGGTGGGTGACCGTGAGTCCAAAGCTCCGGCCAGAGAATATTCCGCACCCATAAGGGATCTGATTTCGGATTATCTGACATCTGCCGGGGCAAAGGCCTCCGGAGGAATCGGCATAAGGGCGTCTTCCGTCACCGGAACTTCCCCGTCAATTTCCGACGTGTCTCCGGAGAGATACCTTTCCGCTCTGGCGGCCTCCGATGTGCAGATCTACTGGCCGTTCTCCGAAAAATGGGACGGGACGTCTTCGCCCACCATCACATACGATCCGGGAGAGGGCTACGACTCTAACATCGGCTACCGGCTCACGGCCGCCGGGACTGTGGAAGAAGTGAATGTGGACCTGAATTATGCCGAAACCAATCCTGTCTGGGTCGTGAACCGCAATGACGACGCGGCCTATACCTCCCTGGAGATGCTGCGTCGTTCATGCGGCGGCGGAACGGTCACCGTCAAGCCGGTGCCGGCGTCCGAAGACATTAAGACCAGAACCGCTGACGGCGAACTCAGAACAATGGTGCTCAAGGAGTTCACTGCCAAGAGATCCTATGATCCGTGGTTTGCCGGAGCGTCTGAATTTTTTGTCAAATGCGGCAGTGTGGAGGATTTCTCCGCCAGCACCGAGGCCGAGCTCAAGCTCTATTCGCCCAGCATCACGGATTTCATGATAGTCGTCCGCCGGGGCGATATAGGCAGGGCGGTCAATTTCGATGCGGTGCTGGTGTCCGACTGGTCCGACCAGCTGGAGTCCTGCGGGTTCATGATAACCGAGGACGACGGAGGAACCCAGACTTCATGGAAATGCACTGCGGAGGTGAAGGTCAAGAGCAAGACCTATGGCTTCGACATAAGCCTGCCTTTCCGCACTCGCGACGACATCGTCTGGCGCGGCCAGCTCAGTGCCCGATATCTTGAAAAGTATTCCGGAAAGACAGGCCATTACGGAGACATAGACCTCCGCTTCGATCTGGTCACGGCCGAATGATGCGGTCCGGGCCGGGTGTGCTCATTGGGCGAGAATGTGGTCGGCGGCGGCGCAGAGGGCGTCATAGAAGTCCCGGCCATAGACTTCGGTGAGGGGGTCTTTCAGGAACTGATATACTCTGATCCCCTCCCGGCGGCCCTTTTCGTAGGCATCGGAGCAGATGCTCCACCTGTGGAGATTCAGAGCATCCATGCCGTTGCTCAGGAGTGTCACCCTTATTGGGTAGAGACTGCATGAGACCGGCTTCCGGAATGAGCATCTGCCCTCGCAGAAGCATTTTTCGGGGGAGCACATGCAATAGACCCTTCCGTTTCCGTCTTTTTCGTAGTGGATGTATGCGCAGTCCTCCAGTCCAGGGATGCCCACCGTCCCGAAAGAGTTCGGAACGAAATCGAGTCCTTCCACGTCATGGGGCTGCGAAATGACCGGCGTGACCATATCTCCGTCGCGATCGATCTGGAAGAACCCGTCTTCGAGGGCGCAGTTCCTTCCCTCTTCGGTCATGAGGGGAGAATAGACGTCATAGCACCTTTCGAGTTCTTCGGCCTCTTCCTCCTTCATCGGAGCTCCGCTGTCACCGATTATGCAGCAGCGTCCTCGGCATTTTTCGTAGTCGCAAGCGAAAAATTCAGTCACCACCTCTTCTGAAACGAGGCAGTTGTCTATTTGGATTATTGTACCGAAATTATTGTCTTTCATTAATTTATGCAGGCATGTCAGCCTCTTCGCCATCTTCGTCAGTCACCGCGGCGGCGTCGTTCCCGTTGCCGGAGCCTTCCTCTCCGCTGTCTTCATCCTCTTTTCCGGCCTCTTCGGTCCCGGCGGGCTTCTCCATGGGTACAGCCCTGAAGGAATTGGTGGTGTCGTTCTCGAAATGCAGCACCGGCAGGTTGACGAGAGAATCCAGACGTATGGTGTCGGTCGGCACGCTTGAGCCGTCATAAGGGTAATAGAGTCGTCCTTCCGCCGGCTTCACGGGCTTGATAGCCAAGGTGTAGGCGTCACGCACCGGCACTTCGGAGAACTCCCTGAACGGAGCTTCCACCACATATTCGGCCACTCCTCCCTTGGGTAGGTCGGAAAGAATCTCCCTCACCTGCGCGGCGGTCACCGAGGCGATCTTCTTCTTGTAGTCGGAGACAAGGTCCTTGCCATAGACATATCTGAGCGCCAGCATCCTGCATATGAAATCCGGTTCCTGAAGCCGGGAGGAAAAGTCATCTTCCAGAGCGTTCCTGAATCTGGCAAGGCCCGATTCGGAGACGCCGTTCCTTGCGGCGGACCGGATGGCGGAGCGCATTGCTTCAAGCACTTTTTCCGATGAGGTCTCGACGTCCATGGAGGCCGGCATGCCCGAAGGCACCGCCCTTCCGGATATCAGGTACAGGGTCAGACATTCTTCCGGAAACATGCTTATGTCGGCGTCGCATTCGAGATTCCAGCCCATGGAGGATACTTTTGAGGCGGTTTCCTCACGGGCGGACATCGCCGCGATTCTGGCGGCCATATAGCTGTCCGCACCGAAACTGAAGCCCGATTTCAACTTCATCCCCGCTGTCGGTGTCCAACCCCATATGGACATGGTCTCACGTCCGGAGATCCCCTTGTCCTGAGTTCTGGCTCTTGAGGAATAGGCCTTCTCGATTTTCAGCGCGCCAAGGTTTCTCATCAAAGCCTTTTGGAGCCGTGCTTCGTCGATGTCTCCCACTATGATGAGGACGCCGTCGCCAGTGCGCGAGAACACGTCGTCATAGAAATTCATCGCCCTGTCCTGAAGCCGGTCGTCAAGGATTTTGGCTCCGCCGTTTCCTCCGTCCATTATGCTGTCCAGTCTGACTTTCGCTCCCCGTCCTTTTTCCAGCTCGACAAGCCGGCCCCTGCGGAAATCCTCATAGGCCGCGCGGTCTGTGGAACGGTCCTCGGCTATGGAGATGAGGGCCTTCACCAGAAGTGACGCCCTGTCGGCCCTTGCCGTTCCCGAAAGCTCGGTTTCGGAAGATGAAACTTTCGGTGTCATGTCTATTCCGTTGGCCAACAGCATTCTGCTGAAATTCTCCCCGCTCATGCCGGCCACCTTGAATGTCCTGAGAAGCCCGGCCATATAGGGCTGGCTGCCGTCGCCGAGGTATCTTGCGCCGGAGACTCCGGTCTTCATGATCCATGAATAGTTGAAGTAGCCGTTGCCCGGAAGCTTCTTATAGACGACTTTCATCCCGTTCGAGAATGTCCACACCTTGCCTCCGAAAAGCGGCTCGGGATTTTCCAGTTTCAGCTTGATCTTGCCGGCGGACCGCTGCAGTGATGTGGTGTCGGCCGCAAAATGTACCGTCGCCGCCGGCTTGCCCCTGCCCCATGCGTTTTCGAACGCCGAGAGTATCCTGTCTTCGGTGCCGGCATCGGTCATGGTCTCGCAGGTCAGGGTGAGATTGCGGGACTTGTCGAGCAGGGCCGACACGAAGTCGTTGAAAAGTCTGGCGGGCACGGCCGGATCGATCATTCTGCCCTTGAAGAAATTGAGTTCGTCTTTTCCGTCAGCCAAAGACGCACCATAGAGAAATGCCGACACGCATCTGTCCACATGACGGGTGTTCTCTATCACCGCGTCCCCGAGCGAGGCCGTATAGCGGAGCTCCAGTTCGCTCTCCATATCGCCATATTCCCCCGGCGATACACCGTCGCTGTCCAGTCTCGAAAGGACTTCGGCCATGACCGCGGCGGTTTCCTCAAGCCGTCCGGGAGCTCCGTCCACGCTGACCCTCACCAGCTCGTCGCCGGACTTGTCGGCGCCGCTTTCATAATTGAAGGCTATGTCGGAAAATGGGATTCCTTTTTCCGTCAGCGCCGTGGCCAGCCTGCGCTTCAGGACAATCCCCAGCGACGCGGCATATCTGGATGTCATCAGCGGAAGCACCGTCGCCATCTGCCCTTCCGGAATTCGCGGCGAGCGGTATTCGGCTGAAATGCGGTTCTCTGTCCATGAATGGACGGCTTTCACCACCGGGCCTTCGCTGTCCTTCCATTCATAGCTGACCGTCTTTTTCTGTCCGCCCTTGCGGCTTATGAGCATGGACAGCATGTTCATCTTGCCCTTTATCGCATCCGCGTCCACATCGCCGGCCACTATGATGGCCTGATTGGCGGGAGAATAGAGCTCGCCAATGCGGTCTCCGCCCATGTCGATCAGGTCGAATACAAAGAGCAGGGTGGAGTCCACGGCCTCCGGATACATGTCGCGGCGGATGTTCTCGAATCTGTAAACGGTCGCGTCGGAGGATATGCGCGCATATCCTGACTCTGAGGGGAAAATCGCGTTCTTTTTGAGAAATTCGAAGGGGGAGCAGGCTGTGAAGTGCTTCAGGGAGGTGAGTCCGCCTCTGGTGTGCACCGTGACATAGCCTTTATCAGCGGCCTGTTCGTCTCCGGTTCCGGCTTTCTGTACGAGAGCCACATCGGCGGAGCCTTTGCAGGCCGGAGTGGTGACTATATAATAGTTGACGCCGTTGGGGAGAACACCGACAGTCACGCTTCCGGACTTCGGAAGGGCCGGAAGGTCTTCGGCCGGAGCGGCGTATGGCATGGTCGTTGCCATGGACGCCGGAAGATCCACCGGAACAGACGGAACCGCCGCCGGGGCGTACATGGTTGCCGTGAGTGCCAGCAGAAACGCAGGCAGGCGGGTTTTTGATACGAATTTCATGGCAAACTGCGTTTATACAAAAATAAGATAAATTTATTATATTTGTCTTCGGTGCCGATTCGAAGGCGCCGGGATACCGCGATTTAACTTAAAAACGAATACAATGAAAAAAACAATCCTTTCAATTGCGGCCGCCCTTCTTGCGGCCGGGTTTGTGAATGCTCAGGACCTTGCCAGCGCCACGGAACTGTACAATTCCGCGGCCGAGTTGCTCTCGATGGGCAAGAAAGCGGAGGCTCTCGCAGGTTTCCAGCAGGCTCTCGCCGACGGTTCTTCTCTCGGTGATGACGCTGCCGACCTCGTGACCAACTGCAAGAACGTCATTCCCGGTCTGATGCTTTCCATTGGTAAGGAAATGTTCAATGACAAGAATTATGACGGAGCCCTTTCCAAGATCAAGGAAGCTGCCGCCGCGGCAAAGGAATATGGTGATGAGGACGTCGCCTCCGAGGTGGCGTCGCTTCTTCCCATAATCACTTCGGGAAAGAGCCTTGCCGCCGGAAATGCGGCCCTTACCGCCAAGAATTTCGCTTCCGCCGCGGAGAGCTTCAAGTCCGTGCTTGACGCAGATCCCACCAACGGTGTCGCAGCACTCCGTCTTGTACAGTGCTACACCAGCCTCGGCGATCTCGACAACGCCAAGTCTATCCTCTCGATAGCCGAGGCCAACGGTCAGGGCGACAATGCCAAGAAGATCATCGGCAGCGCTCTCCTCAAGAAGGCCGCCGCCAGCCTTAAGGCCGGCAAGAGCGCTGACGCCATCTCTCAGGCAGTGGAGTCCGCTGAATATGTGAAGAACGCCCAGGCATATCTCGTCGCCGGTCAGGCCGCCACCAAGCTTCAGAAGAGCGCTGATGCGGTCAAATACTACGAGCAGTATCTTGAGGCCGCTCCCACCGCCAAGAACGCTGGTGCCATCACCTTCACCGTGGCCGCTCTCTATCAGCAGCTCGGCGACAAGGCCAAGGCTCTTGAGAACTACAAGAAGGTTCTCACCGACGCCACCTACGGCGCACAGGCCAAGACTCTGGTCGAGGCTCTGAGCAAGTAAATAATGATTTCGCTCGAGCTTCTGTCTCCGGCGAGAAACGCTGAAATCGGCATCGCGGCAATCGACTGCGGTGCCGATGCCGTGTATATGGCCGGTCCGTCGTTCGGGGCGCGGGCCGATGCCGGAAACTCCGTGGAAGAAGTGGCGCGCCTGTGCGCCTACGCTTCGCGTTTCGGAGTCAGGGTCTATGCCACGGTGAATACCATCCTCTATGACGGAGAGCTGGAAGAGGCAGGAAGGCTGCTGGCCGGCCTTCAGGAAGCCGGGGTCTCCGCCTTTATCGTGCAGGATCCCGCAGTGGTGGCTCTGGCGCGGCGGCTGGGAATCACCGTTCCGCTTCATGCCTCCACCCAATGTGCGATCCGCACCCCCGAAAAGGCCAGGTTCTATGAAGACGGAGGGTTTTCGCGGCTTGTGCTGGAGCGGCAGATGTCTCTGGCGCAGATCGCCGCTGTACGCGGCGCAGTGGACGCCGAACTGGAATTCTTTGTACACGGGGCATTGTGCATGTGCTACAGCGGCGAGTGCTATCTTTCCGAATACCTTGCGCACCGGAGCGCAAACCGGGGCGAATGCGTGCAGGCCTGCAGATCTTTCTATGACCTCGTGGACGGTTCCGGACGGAAGCTTGAGCGCGACAAGGCGCTGCTTTCCCTCAAGGACTTCAACCTCTCCGGCCGTCTGTCGGATCTTGCCGCCGCCGGAGTGTGTTCATTCAAGATAGAGGGCCGTCTCAAGGGTGCCGACTATGTAAAAAATGTCACCGGGATGTATTCCAGGGAGCTGGACGCCCTTGTGGAATCGTCCGGGGACAGGTATCGCCGCGCATCGTTCGGACGTGTCCGCGGCGGGTTCAGGCCGGCGCCCGAAAAGACATTCAACAGGGGGTACACGCCCCTGTATATTGACGGCATCCGCGGCCGCTGGTCATCCATGGATCTTCCCAAAGGTCATGGCGAAGAGGTCGGCACCGTCAGGAGCGCAGTCCGGCGCGGGCATGGGACCGAGATCGTGCTGAACCTCCGTCCCGGAGTCACTCTTTCCAACGGGGACGGATTCGTCTATTCTTCCGGCAGGGAGGCTGTCGGATTCCGCGGTGATGTCTGCAAAGGCGGCTCGATTTTATCCGATTCCGTCGTGAAGCCGGTGACTGGCACCGTGCTGTATCGCAATCTGGACAGCTTGTTCGAGAAGACGATGGCCGCGGAGCCTTGCCGCAGGGAGATCCCCGTGTCCGTACGCGTTGTTTTCTCCCGCTCCGGAGGCGGATTCGTCGTCACGGCCATCGCCGAAAGTGCGGACGGCAGAAGGGTTTCCGTCTCCGGAGCATGCGGAGCAGTGGTCGCGGAAAACAGGGACAGGATGATTTCTCTGGTGGAGAGCCAGTTTGGAAAGAGATCCGGCGACTATGCCTTTTCGGTGATCGGAATCGAGGGGGATGAACTCCCGCTTGTCGGCTCCGCAGCGCTGAATTCCGTGCGCAGGCGCCTCTCCGGGGAGCTTGACACGCTTCCGTGCGGAACTCTTCCGCTGAGAAATACCGCTTTGGAGACGCACGATGATGACTTTGTCAGGGGAAGCAGATTGTCATACAAGTTCAACTGCGCCAATGCTCTTGCGGAGGAGTTCTATAAAAAATGTGGAGCGGCGGAGGTGGACGCCGCCTATGAGAAAACCCATGTCGGAGATGCTGAGCTCATGCGCAGCCGCTATTGTCTCAGGTATGAGCTGGGAATGTGCCTCAAGAATCCGGCCACGAAAATGAGGGGGCCGCTGTTTCTGGAGAACAACGGACGCCGGTTCGCGCTGGGTTTCGACTGCGCGGATTGTGAGATGACTGTCAGTCTTCCGACGATTCGGAGACAAGTTTGAGAGCGAGATCGTAGTCTTCCGCGTGGACCTTCACCTCCACATTGCTCATGGCTTCGTTGATGCAGGGATAAGATGAAGTCTGTCCGAAGACCTGCGCCGGGATGCCGTTTTCCCTGAGCATGCCGGCGGTGATTTCAGCGCTGACGGTGTTGTTGAACTTCGCCACCGTCTTCAGCGGTTCCTGGGAATAATCTGCTTTCATAGGCTGCGGAATTTTTCCTCCATGCCCATGCACAAGCGGACCACATCCTTTCTGAGCCCCTCCATCATGAATCCTGTGGCGCTTCTCGTGAGGGTCACCCTGTCCTCGCACATCCTGAAAGCCCTGTTGACCTTGCTTTTCAGGCGGAAGCTCATGTTTTCACCCTCTTCCTTTTCAAGGGAATAGCCTCTGCCTTCCATGAATTCCACCACCCCGCCGCGGATCTCTTCATAGGATCCCGGCACGATGGTCTCTTTTTCCATGAACCCGAAGAATGGATAGGCGGCCGCGAACAGGAGCAACATTATGCCTATCTGCCAAAGGGAATCGTACCCGTTCTTGAACATGGTCTCGATGTTGGGCTCAGCCATTCCAAGCATGACGAGAATGGCCAGAATGATGACCAGTAGGACGAGGAAGTAGAAAAAATATTTCACCGCTCTTCTGAGGTACTGCATAGGTGTGAGAGTCTTTACCTTAGCAAATATAGCAAATTCCGCGGAAATTGCTATTTTTGTCCCGTATATCAAATAAAACGGACAGATTATGGCAGAAGACCCCCTGGAGCGCATAGCGCGCGAAGAATCCGAGAAGAAGAACAGCGGCATGAAGAAGGCGGTGTATATACTCTCCGCGGTGTGCGTGGTTCTGCTCGGCGTTTTGGTTTACAAGCAGATAAGGCAGGCGACCCTTTCCCGCATGGTGAGAGAGGCCGGCGGCGGTTCCGGCTCGTTCTATGAACTCGTGGAGGAGCTCAACGACGAGAAGAAGGATCTCGTGTCCCAGCTCGAGACGCTGCAGAACGACTATGCCTCCCTTTCCTCGGACTATGATTCCATCAATTCCCAGCTGGATACTTCCAGAGCCGAAGTGGCCGCGCTCCTTGAGAAGATCAAGAAGACCGATGCCACCAACAGGGCCAAGATGAGGCAGTATGAGAAGGAGCTGGGTACTCTCAGAAGCATAATGAGAAACTACATAGTCCAGATAGACTCTCTGAACACGCTGAATCATAAGCTCACGGCTGACGTGGCTGCGGCCAGGAAGGACGCCGAGGCAAGCCGCAAGGCCAATAAGGACCTTTCCGAGAAAGTGGAGACTCTCAGCGGACAGGTGGCGGCCGGTTCAGTCGTCAAGGCCCGCGGGATCACCCTCGCCGCCTACAACGGATCTGACAAGAAGACCGACCGCAGCAGCAGGGTGTCGCGCTTCATGACCACGCTGAGCCTGGTCGAGAACGATCTTGCCCCCAAGGGCCCTATGGCGGTCTATATCAGGGTGAAGGATCCTGACGGAATCATCCTCACCAACAATGTCAGGTCTTCTTTTGAGTTCGGCGGCGAGACCATCGTCGCGTCCGCTTCAAGAGAGGTGGACTATGAGGGCAAGGAAGTGGAGATGAGCATATATCTCAATGATGTGGGCTCATTGGCTAGCGGCATCTACACGGTCGAGGTCTACACGGAGCAGGCCAAGCTCGGATCCGCCGAGCTCATGCTCAGGTAGAGCCGTTTCCGTATGATCTATGTCCATATCCCTTTCTGCAGGAGTTTCTGCACCTACTGCGGATTCTATTCCGTGACGGCCGGAAGGGAGTGCGGGCATGAATTTGAAGAATATGCGGCGCGGGTGGCCATGGAAGCCGCCGAAAGGAGGGAGGAGATCCTCCGCACGCATGGCGTTAATACCTTATACATCGGAGGAGGGACCCCGTCGGTCCTTCCTCTTTCGTGTCTTGACCTCATAGTGTCGGCGCTGCCCGGCGGATCCTATGACGAATTCACCGTCGAAGTCAATCCGGATGACGTGACAGGGCGCGGACCCGCTTTCGCGGATGGGCTGGGACGCATGGGCGTGAACCGCATAAGCATGGGTGTGCAGTCCTTTGACGACCGGGTTCTGCGCTGGATGAACCGCAGGCATGACGCCGACGGAGCGCGCAGGGCTTTCCGCATCCTGCGCGGCGGCGGGATATCCAACATCAGCGTGGATCTCATTTTCGGCATATCCGGAATGGATGACGTCTCATGGGAGCGCACCATAGACGAGACACTCCGCATTGGTCAAGACTGCGGCGGACCTCCGAACCATATCTCCGCCTATCAGCTGTCCATAGAACCCGACAGCGCTCTGGAAAAAATGGTGGAGAAGGGCGACTATCAGGAGGCTTCCGACGAGCAGTGCCGCCGCCAATATGAAATCCTGTGCAGACGGCTCACCGCGGCCGGCTACCGTCACTATGAGGTGTCCAATTTCGCCCTGCCGGGATTCGAGGCCCGGCACAATTCCGCTTATTGGCGCAGGGCTCCGTATGTGGGGCTGGGCGCCGGCGCACATTCTTTCGACGGCATCCGCCGCAGGTGGAATTCCGAACTGGACGGAACAGGGGGCTATTCTTCTGATTCGGAAACACTTTCTCCTTATGACGAACAGGTGGAGAGGATCATGCTTTCGCTGCGCACTTCGGAGGGAGAGGACGGGGAATGGCTCCGCTCCCATGTCCCGGACCCGGCGGCGGTGGACCGGCTCATCGGTGAAGGCGCGCTTGTCGCCGCCGGCCGGATGATCAGAATTCCCGAGGACAGGTTCTTCGTTTCCGACGGGATAATCCGCGAACTCGTGTAAACCCGTTTTGCTTGTCGCCAAAATTCGTTAAATTGGTGACTGTTTTGAAAATGACAGTAAACTGATAAGCCATGAACAAATATTGCCAGAGACTTCAGGACATAAGGTCCATGATGAAAGAAAAAGGCTGGGACGCAATCGTGATCACGGCCTCCGACCCCCACTGCAGCGAATATCCCGGCGCAAGGTGGAAACAGGTGAAATGGGCCACCGGCTTTGCCGGAGAGTGCGGTGACATAGTCATAACCCTTGACCATGCGGGACTGTGGACCGACACCCGTTATTTCATTCAGGCCGAGCATGACCTTCCCGGGACCGGATATGTTCTCCATAAGACCAGGGTCCCGGAGCAGGTTCTTATCCCCGAATGGCTGGCTGCACATGCCTTTGCCGACAAGGAGGGGCAGGTCGTGGTGGCCGTGGACGGAATGGCGCAGACGGTCTCTTCCGTGCAGAATATCCGCGATGCGTTCATCGAGGAAGGACGCAAGGAAAATGACGAGGACAACGGATTCAGGATCGTGAACGTCCCCGACCTTCTGGATGCCCTTTGGGACGACCGTCCCGGCATTCCGCAGTCTCCGATAATCACTTTGGGCGACGAGTTCACCGGCGAGTCCCGCCAGGACAAGATTCTCTGGCTGCGCAAGACTCTCATAGACAACAGATGCGACGCCATAGTGCTCACCGCGCTGGACGACATCGCGTGGATGCTCAACGCCCGCGGTTCCGACGTGGAATACAATCCGGTGATCTATTCCTATCTGATGGTCACCATGGACGACGTGAACTGGTATGTCCGCAAGAACTCCCAGAGCAAACTCGATGACGAGACTCTCGCCAGCTTCGACGAGATGAAGAAGGACGGAGTGAACCTGCTGCCCTATGACGACGTGTCCATAGATGTGGCCGCCCTGCCCCAGACCGAAGGCTTCAGGAGGCTCTATGTGGACCCTTCCACCCTGAACTACAACCTCTACAACATCATAGAGACCAATCTGCCCGCGGATGCCGTCAAATTCGGAAACTCTCCGGTGCAGCTGCGCAAGTCCATCAAGAACGAGGTGGAGCTCGCAGGCATGAAGGAGGCCCATGTGGAAGACGGCCTCGCCATGGAAAAGTTCTTCTATTGGCTTGAGAATCAGTTGGCCAGCGGAGCAAGAGTCGACGAGTGGGACTGCTCCGAACAGATGGGCCACTACCGTTCACAGATTCAGGGCTATCGCGGAGACAGCTTTGAGACCATGTCGGCCTATGGACCGTCGGCCGCGCTGCCGCATTACTCCACGCCGAAGGAGTCCGCCCCCGAGCTGGAGCATCATGGCCTTTATCTGTGCGATTCCGGCGGGCAGTATCTTTTCGGCACCACCGACATCACCCGCACGGTGCCCTGCGGACCCTGCACGGAGCTGGAAAAGGAAGACTACACGCTTGTGTTGAAGTGCCACATAGACCTTGCCATGGCCGTGTTTCCCAAAGGAACCTGCGGTTGCCATCTGGACATACTGGTCCGTAACGCCCTGTGGCAGCACAAGAGAAACTTCGGCCACGGCTCCGGCCATGGAGTAGGCTCTTACCTCAATGTGCACGAAGGCCCCCAGGAATTCCGCCAGAACTTCAACTCCTATCCCTATGTGCCCGGCATCGTGAATACCAACGAGCCCGGACTCTATCGCGAGGGGATGCACGGAGTGCGCCACGAGAACGTGTTCATAGTGGAGGACGCCGGGACCAACGAGTTCGGGACATGGTACAAGTTCAACACCATAACCCTCTGCCACATAGATACTACGGTGATCAAGAAGGAGCTTATGTCGCCCGAGGAGATAAAGTGGCTGAACGACTATCACAGGAAGGTCTATGAGACTCTTGCTCCCCGCATGACTCCCGAGATGGCCGAATGGCTCAAGGACAAGTGCCGGCCGATATAGTCGGGATCATATGCATCAGAAAAGGGGGCTGAACGAAAACGCTTTTCGTTCAGCCCCCTTTTTTATGAAAATTCCGCAAGAGCGGTTTATTCGTTGCCGACTTTGGGCAATTTCTTGAGGGACTCGGCGATGGCCTCGTCGCTCGGGATGACATCGCTCATGGTCTTGTCGTTGAACTGCTGGTATGCGGTGAGATCGAAGTAGCCGGTGCCGGTGAGGTTGAACACTATGGTCTTGGCCTCGCCGCTCTCCTTGCACTTGAGGGCCTCGTCGATGGCCACGCGGATCGCATGGCTCGATTCGGGGGCGGGAAGGATGCCTTCGGTGCGGGCGAACTGCTCCGCGGCCGCGAATACCGATGTCTGCTCCACTGCGCGAGCTTCAAAGAGACCGTCATGATAGAGCTGCGAGAGGACGGGGCTCATGCCATGGAAGCGAAGGCCTCCCGCATGGTTGGCCGAAGGGATGAACTGGCTCCCAAGGGTGTACATCTTGGCGAGAGGGCAGATCATTCCGGTGTCGCAGAAGTCGTATGCGAACTTTCCGCGGGTGAAGCTGGGGCAGGATGCCGGCTCAACGCCGATTATCTTGTAGTTGGCCTCGCCTCTGAGCATTTCTCCGAAGAACGGGGCGGTGAAGCCTCCGAGGTTGGAACCGCCGCCTGCGCAGCCGATGATGATGTCCGGCTGGACGCCGAGCTTTTCAAACGCGGCTTTGGCCTCAAGGCCTATGATTGACTGGTGGAGAAGCACCTGGTTCAGGACCGAGCCGAGCACGTAGCGGTAGCCTTCATGGGTCACTGCGGCCTCGACGGCCTCCGAGATGGCGCATCCGAGGGAACCCGTGGTTCCCGGATGGTCGGCCAGGATCTTCCTTCCGACTTCGGTGGTGTTGCTGGGCGAAGGTGTGACGGTGGCACCGTAGGTGCGCATCACTTCGCGGCGGAAGGCCTTCTGCTCATATGAAACCTTCACCATGAACACTTTGCAGTCCAGTCCGAAGAAGGCGCTGGCCATGCTGAGGGCCGTGCCCCACTGGCCGGCGCCGGTCTCGGTGGTTACTCCCTTAAGGCCCTGTTTCTTGGCATAATAGGCCTGGGCGATGGCTGAATTGAGCTTGTGGGAGCCGGAGGTGTTGTTTCCTTCGAATTTATAGTAGATCTTGGCGGGAGTGCCCAGCGCCTTCTCAAGGAAGTAGGCCCTCACGAGCGGGGAGGGGCGGTACATCTTATAGAAGTTCCAGACTTCTTCCGGAATGTCGATATAGGCGTGGGTCGTGTCAAGTTCCTGTCTGTTGAGCTCTTCGCAGAAAATGGGGTTCATGTCCTCAATCGTGAGGGCATGTCCGTCGGCCGGGCTGATCAGGGGCGCCGGTTTGTTTTTCATGTCTGCTCGGACATTGTACCACTGTTTGGGGATTTCGTCCTCGTGCAGGTAGGTTTTGTAGGGGATTTTTTCGCTCATTTCGTATGCGTGTTTTTACAAAAGTATTCTTACAACCGGCAAAGATAGTCCTTTTCTCCGGCCGCTGTTTCGTTCGGGCGGTTTTTTCAGTGCAAAAATAGCCCCTGACAAGGGAGTGTAAGATAAAAAAAGAGACCGGCCTTGGACCGATCTCTTTTTATATGCTTTATGTTCAGAGCCTTAAGCCTGAATGTATGCGTTCACTGCGACTGCGACGAATGCGAGACAGATGATGGTGGCGACTACGATGCCGATGACCTTGAGCCTCTTCATCCAGACGGATCCGCTCCAGCCCACTGTCTGGAACATGCTCCAGAAGCCGTGGCAGAGGTGCAGCCAGAGGGCCACGAACCAAATGATGTAGATCACCACATTGACCAGGTTGCCGAACACTGTGGTGAGCAGTGTGTAGGGATTCTCGGACTCGGAGCCGGTGAATTCGTTGAGCTGCATGTGAGCCCAGAAGTGAGTGAGGTGGAAGAAAAGGATTCCGAGCACCACGATTCCGAGAACGAACATGTTCTTGGCGGACCAGGAATCGGCGTTGGCGCGGCTTGCCACTTCGTAGCGTTTCCAGCCTCCGCGAGCCTTCAGGTTATAGTATGAAAGGTAAATTCCGTAGCAGATGTGAATGAGGAAACCGAGGGCGAGGATCGGGACGATGATGGTGATGAACGGAGTGGACATGAAGTCGCATCCGAGCTGGAACAGACCGTCTCCGGCCGAGAAAAGCTTATCGTCATCCGCTACAACACCGAACTTTCCGGTGAAAGAATCGATCACTGAGAAAGCATTGATGGTGGCATGAATGAGGAGGAAAAGGATGAGGAATGCTCCGCTTATTGCCTGAATGAATTTCTTCCCGATTGAATAGTGGAATGCGTTGGCCATATGGTTGTCCTTCTTTGTTGTTATTGATGTTGTTTGTTCGGCAAAGATATATCCTTTCTTGCAAGATTCATAATAAATCTTTACTTTTGTTTTCATCTGAAAGCCCTGTTTCCTGCGGCCGGAGGGCATGTTTCCCGTTTTGCGGAGCGGCATCCGGACCGTCTGTGACAAGGTCCGGGCTGGCGGAATTTGAAAATCAAAACAGCTTCTCAAAGTGAAATATAAGAGGATACTGCTAAAGCTCAGCGGAGAAAGTCTCGGCGGCCATGACGGCAAGGGGCTTGACACCGCCGTCCTTTCGGCCTATGCCGGGGAAATCGCCGCTGCGGCCAAGGCCGGGACCCAGATTGCCATAGTCAACGGAGGAGGCAATATCTTCCGGGGCATTCAGGGGGCCGGAAAGGGCTTTGACCGTGTGGACGGCGACAAGATGGGCATGCTGGCGACGGTCATCAACTCCCTCGCCCTGGCTATGTTCATAAAGGAAAAGGGAGTTCCCGCCAAAGTGTTTACCGCGACTCCGATGGAGCCGGTGGCCGGATACTATATGCGTGACGATGCGGTCGAGTTCATGGAGAAGGGCGGTGTGGCCCTGATTTCCGGAGGCACCGGCAATCCTTTCTTCACGACGGATTCGGGCGCCGCTCTGCGCGCGCTTGAGGTCGGGGCCGACGTGCTGCTGAAGGGAACCCGTGTGGACGGCGTGTACACCGCCGACCCCGAGAAAGATCCTTCCGCCGTGAAATATGACAGCCTTTCCTTTGACGAGGCCATTTCCCGTCACTTGAAAGTCATGGATCAGACAGCCTTCGCGCTCTGCGAGGAGGGGAAGATGCCGGTCGTGGTCTTTGACATGAACCGGCCCGGCAATCTCTCGCGGCTTATTGCCGGAGAAAAGGTCGGCACGCTTGTGCATTTTTAGCAGATAATTAAAAATCAATAAGATATGATTCCTGAGAACGCAAAAGAAATCATCACCCGCGCTGAAGGTAAAATGCGCGAAGCGGTGAAATTCCTTGAGGAGGACCTCAAGACCTATCGTGTGGGCAAGGCCAGTCCCTCCGTTTTCAACAATGTGACGGTGGATTATTATGGAAGCCCCACCCAGCTGAGCATGGTCGCATCGGTGACCACTCCCGACGCCAGGACCCTGATGATCCAGCCCTGGGAGAAGAGCATGATCAAAAAGATCGAGAAGGCGATCATTGACGCCAATATAGGACTCACCCCCTCCAATAACGGAGAGGTGATCCGCTGCACGGTTCCTCCGATCACCGAGGACAGGCGCAAGGAACTCATCAAGAAGGCGAAGGCCGCCGGCGAGACAGCCAAGGTGAGCGTCAGGAATTCCCGCCGCGACGCCGTGGACGCTCTCAAGAAGCTGCTCAAGGCCGAGACTCTGAACGAAGACGCCGAGAAGGAGTCTGAGGACGAGGTGCAGAAGCTGACCGACAGGTTTGTCAAAGACGTGGACACTGTCATCTCCGCCAAAGAAAAAGAAATAATGACGGTGTAATCTGAAGAAAATTTATATCTTTGCCAACGCTATGATGAACACACGATTTAACGGCCTATTTTTCTTTTTCCGCTTTCTTAGAGGATAGTGGTCCGGACTTCGTGTATGGTCATAGATTGACATTAGAGAAAATTACAGAGGCTGTCCGGATATCCGGGCGGCCTTTTTTAGTGGAATTTTGAAGTTTATGCAGAAAAGAGTAGCTATACAGGGTTTCTCCGGCTGTTTCCATGAGGAGGCCGCGAGGAAATTCTATGGCGGGAACTTCGGCCAGATGCCTGAGATAGTGGAGTGTGTCACATTTGACGACCTCTTCAAGTCCATCCGGCAGGGGAAGGCCGATGCCGCGGTAATGGCCATCGAGAACACGATTTCCGGTGGTCTGCTTCCCAATTTCGAGCTTTTGCGCAAGTATCCCCAGAAGATCAAGGGTGAGATCTATCTCCATATCCATCAGAATCTTATGGCCCTTCCGGGCCAGAAGATCGAGGATATAAAAGAGGTCAGGTCCCACTATATGGCGATAAACCAGACCCGACAGTTCTTTGAGACCGAGTGTCCGTGGATGAAGATGGTGGAGTCCGAGGACACGGCCAAGAGCGCCGCCGACGTGGCCCGCGGACATCTCATGGGAGTGGGCGCCGTCGCTTCCAGGCTGGCCGCCGAACTCAACGGACTGGAGATCCTCCGCGCCGACATCGAGACCTTCAAGACCAATTTCACTAGATTCCTCATCCTTGACGATTCCATCACCGTCCCGGACGAACAGATCAACAAGGCTTCGATATGTTTCACCCTGCCGCACAAGCCTGGCTCGCTGACGCACATACTCACCATACTGTCTTTCTATGACATGAATCTCACCAGAATCCAGTCCCTCCCCATTCCGGGAATGAAGTGGCAGTATTTCTTCTACATAGACATAACTTTCGAAAGTCTTGAGAGATATCATCAGGCGCTGGATGCAGTGAGGCCTCTCATCGAAGACATGAATATTCTTGGGGAATACAATTCTGCGCTATGATCATCACACCCGCACACCGGACCGAGAGCGTCCGTGAATATTTCTTCTCTCTGAAAAACAAGGAGATAGCGCGTCTCAACGCGGAAAGAGCCCTCAAGGGCGAGGACCCTGTCATAAATCTGGGCATAGGCTCGCCCGACGGCATGCCCCCCAAAGCCGCGGTGGACGCGTTGCGCGAAAGCGCCCTGCTTCCCGACAGCCACAAATATCAGGGCTATACCGGATTGCCGGCCCTCCGCCGGGCCTTCTCCGACTGGTATCGCAAATATTACGGAGTGTCTCTGGATCCCGACACCGAGATTCAGCCTCTGATGGGATCCAAGGAGGGCATACTGATCACCTATCTCGCGTTCGTCAACGAGGGTGACAAAGTGCTCGTTCCTGACCCGGGCTATCCCACCTACACTTCCGCGGGCCTGATCGCAGGCGCCGAAATCATAAAATATGACCTGACGGAGGAGAACGGCTGGACGCCTGATTTCGATGCGTTGGAAAAGATGGATCTTTCGGGGGTCAAGCTCATGTGGACCAACTATCCGGGGATGCCCACCGGCGCCAAGGCCACTCCCGAGCTCTACCAGAGGCTGGTGGACTTCGGTCTCAAGCACAAGATCCTGATAGTAAACGACAATCCCTACAGCTTCATACTCAACGACAATCCTGTTTCCATTCTCGCCGCCAGAAGAGCGAAGGAGTGTGCCATAGAACTGAATTCCCTGAGCAAGGCCCATAACATGTCCGGCTGGAGAGTCGGAATGTTCGGAGCCGCTCCGGACTATATCTCCGAGCTGCTGAAGGTGAAGAGTCAGATGGATTCCGGCACTTTCAAGCCCGTGCAGGCCGGTGCCGTCGCGGCCCTTTCGCAGGGAGATGACTGGTTTCGCGCTCTGAACGCCGGATATGCTCGGAGAAAGGAACTGGTGTGGAAGCTGTTTGACTATCTGGGGGCGGAATATGACAAGGATACCGCCGGGCTGTTCGTCTGGGGCCGCATATCTCCCGACAGCCGTCTTCTGGAAGGGACTTCCGAGGGCAAGTCGCTGGGAGAAAGAATTTCCGACAGGCTGCTCTACGGGGCGGGAGTGTTCATCACCCCTGGCTTCATCTTCGGCCGCAATGGAGAAAATTACATAAGGGCTTCGCTCTGCGCGACCGGTGAGGTCATTGCGGACGCCACTGAAAAAATCAAGAAACTTTAAAGATATGAAAGAATTGGAATTGACGCCGGTGACGCAGTGGGGCTTTTTCACCCTGCCCCGTCCCATGGTCATAGCCGGCCCCTGCAGCGCCGAGAGCGAGGAGCAGGTGATGAAGACTGCCGCTGGGCTTAAAGAGTTGGGACTCAATGTATTCAGGGCGGGCATATGGAAGCCGCGCACCCATCCGGGCAGCTTTGAGGGCGTGGGCACTCCGGGCCTGAAATGGCTTCAGAAGGTCAAGTCCGAGTTCGGGATGAAAGTGGCCACCGAGGTCGCCAGCGAAAGGCATGTCTTCGAATGTCTGAAATATGGAGTGGACATGGTGTGGCTTGGAGCCAGAACCACAGCCAACCCTTTTCTGGTGCAGGAAATCGCCGACGCCCTTAAAGACACCGACATTCCGGTCCTCGTGAAGAATCCGGTCAATCCCGACCTGGACCTCTGGATCGGAGCGCTTGAGCGCCTTAACAGAAACGGCATCACCAAGCTGGGAGTCATCCACAGGGGATTTTCCTCCTCGCAGAAGATCGCCTACAGAAACGAACCGGGCTGGAACATAGCCATAGAACTGAGAACCCGCTATCCTCAGCTTCCCTTTTTCGCCGACCCCAGCCATATGGGCGGAGCTCGCCAGTATCTTCTGCCCCTTTCGCAGCGGGCACTGGACCTGGGTCTGGACGGCCTCATGATCGAGTCTCACTGCGATCCGTCCTGTGCGCTCAGCGACGCTTCACAGCAGCTCACGCCCGAAGACTTCGGCAAGCTTATGGCAAAGCTCGTGGTGAGGGACAATGACACCGACAGCTCCTCCTACAGGGAGGGTATCGAACAGCTCAGAGCCCAGATAGACGTGATCGACGAGAATCTTCTCTATGCTTTCAAGCAGAGAATGGCCGTCAGCACGAAAATAGGTAACTATAAGAAGGAACACAACATAGCCATCCTTCAGACGGGTAGATGGGATCAGATACTTTCGTCAATGGTCGAGAACGGACGCAAGTACGGGCTTTCCGACAAATTCCTGACGGAAGTGTTCAACGCTATTCACGAGGAGTCTGTCCGTATCCAGAATGAAATTCTCGAAGGGAAGACAGAAGAGTCTCAGAAAAAATAGAACCTTCCTCTTCGGAGAGGAACGCCACCTTGATCGGTATCTGGAAGAGCCTGTTCTTGAGCTCGCCGGGTACCGATTTGTTGTCGAGCAACCTTTGGCTGTCCTTTTCGGTGCAGACCACCACCGCCGTGGGGTGTGCGGAAGCCGCGCTCATGATCCTGCGGATGTCCATTCTGTTGTAGTTGTGGTGATCCATGAAGGTGAAGCGTCTGACTATCTTGTATCTGTCGCTCAGATACATCCTGAGCGGAGTGTCTTTGGCGATTCCTGAGAAAAGGATCAGCTTTTTGGAATAGACGAAGCGGCTGTCGGCCTCTCCGGCATAGACCGGCTCAAGTTCCCTGTATCTGATGCAGGTGAAGAAGACCTTCACCTTTCTGCCTTCGGAGTTGGTCCCGGTGCAGGTCTGGGGATCAAAGCCTTCGATTCCCATGCTTCTCACCCACCCGGACTTCTCCCAGGTTTCCATATAGGCCGGACATTTGGAAACTATCACGATGTCCGCCTTCTTTATCCTCTCGGGCAGATCCCTGAGCCGTCCGAAAGGCAGAAGCCTGTCTTTTGTGAACGGCCTGTTCCAGTCCACCAGGACTATGTTAAGCCATGCCCTGAGCTTGCGGTACTGGAAGGCGTCATCCAGAAGTATCAGGTCGGCGGGCGGCAGGTCCTTGTCCCGGCATCGCGCTCCTTTCTTTTCCGTCTTCAGAAGATCCGGATGGCAGAGGTAGCGGCAGCCCTCCACTCTGGGCCTGTCCACTGCAACGGTCACCGAAGGATATCTCCTCTTTATCTGGAGAGGCTCGTCGCCGCAGAATCTGGCCGAGCCCTCTCTGGTGACCTGCTGGAATCCGCGGCTTTTGCGCTTGTGGCCTCTGGAGAGGATCGCAAGATTCCGGAACTCCCACTCGTCGCTCGCCAGCAGGGTGTCCAGAATCATTTCGGTGTGCGGGGTCTTGCCGGTGCCTCCCGCAGTGATGTTGCCCACGCAGATGGTGGGGACTTCGCACGGGTATGACTTCAGTATCCCTCTGTCATAGAGAGAGTGGCGGATTTTCAGCGTGAGCCAGTATGGGAAAAGCAGAATTCTTTCCAGCATAGGCTACAAAGGTAGTTAAAATATAGCATTTCCGAATGGGCTATACACCATAGACATTGGCGGAGCCCTCCGGACGCTCTTCGCCCCAGCGCTCCGCGACATGGTCCAGAAGGCGGAACAGCTCATCCGGGTCGTTTTCGGTTACCAGCCGGATCCGCGTTTCCTTGAATTCGGGGAGCCCCTTGAAGTAACAGCTCAGATGCCGCCGCATCTCCAGTACTCCGGTCACCGGGCCTTTCAGGTCCAACGAGAGACGGAGCTGCCTTTTGGCCAGCGACACCCTGTCGCGCACAGGCATGGGCGGAAGAAATTCGCCGGTGTCGAGGTAATGGCGGATTTCGGTGAATATCCACGGGTGGCCGAATGACGCGCGTCCCACCATGATTCCGTCCACCCCGTAGCGCCCGAACGCCTCTCCTGCCTTTTCCGGACCGGTGATGTCGCCGTTGCCGATTATCGGGATGGTCATGCGGGGATTGCTTTTCACCTCGCCGATCAAACTCCAGTCAGCCGCGCCCCTGTACATCTGGCAACGGGTTCTGCCGTGGATCGTGAGAGCCGCGATGCCGGCGTCCTGCAGTCTCTCGGCCAGCGGAACTATGATCTTGGAGCTGTCATCCCAGCCGAGCCGCGTCTTCACGGTCACAGGCTTGTGCACGGCCTTGACTATGGCCGCGGTTATGGCGACCATCTTGTCCGGCTCCTTCATCATTCCGCTGCCTGCGCCCCTGCCGGCGATCTTGCTCACGGGGCAGCCGAAATTGATGTCTATCAGATCGCATCCGTGGCCTCCGGCGATTCTGTCGGCTTCTTCGGCCATGCGGGCCGCCTCCACCATGGCGTCGGGGTCGCTGCCATAGATCTGTATGCCTATGGGAGCCTCTCCGTCGGAAGTCTTCATTTTGGCGATGGCCTTGGCGGCGTCACGGATCAGCCCTTCGGACGGGACGAATTCCGTGTACACCATGGCCGCGCCGCACTCCTTGCAGATGATTCTGAAAGATGAGTCGGTCACGTCCTCCATGGGAGCGAGCAGGACGGGTCTGCTCCCCAAGTCTATGTTGCCTATTTTGATGGCGGGAAGTGTTAGGGGCGGGCTATCCGACCACCCAGACCAGAACGTAGCGCTCGAACGTCATATATTCCAGCTCGAACTCCTCCTCGTAGCCGTCGTCGTGGATGAAGGTGGCGTCCAGGCTCCCGTCTTCCTTCGGGCGGAAGTGCTCCACCTCGATCTGCTCGGAGAAGTCGATGTTGAAGGCCGACACTCTTTTGAAGATGGCCTCCTTGGCGCACCAGTAGATGGCCAGCTGTTCGTTCTTGCGGTCCTCGTCAAGATCCTCGATCTCTTCTTCGGAAAGGGCCTTTTTCTCCACTGCGGAAAAGTCCCTGTCCTGACACTCGATGTCTATGCCCACCTCTTCCTCATCGTGGAGAATCACTGCCACGAACCTGTCGGTGTGGGTGATGCTGATGTTTGTCGCCATGTTCTCCAGATAGGGCTTGCCGTTGTCGTGATGGCTGAGATAGACTTTCTCGTCGAAGAGCTCGTTCAGAAGGGCTCTCACGGCCAGCCTCTGCTTGCGCAGGGATTCGCTCTTTATATAGGAAATCTCCTCCATCTCGTCGGACGGAGTGGAACTCAGATCTATCAGCTCCTGTTCCGTCTCGGTGACTTCCCAGACGGCGATGGTAGCGTCGTTTTCGAGTTTCTTTTTGAAATATAGTGCCATATCAGGTGTCGGGTCAAAGGTTACGATTCCATGGAGCCGCTTGTGCCGAGATAGATCAGCCCCGTCAGGGCCGACCATGCACATACGACAAAACTACCTTCCGGAGAATCGCTTTCCGAATGGCTTACTACTAGATATGAGTTCACTGATATCGCTCGGGAAGGGTCGTCGGAAGGTTGACCCGCGAGCTTGCTGTTTTCTGATTTTATAGAACTGGGAGGCTCCATATTAAGTTGTGCTGTTGCTATAACATCCGCAAATATACTAAAATTTGATTTTATTGTTATCTTTGCACTCGGTTATCAAGGTTATTTTAATTTTTTACTAAATAATTCATCATGGGATATTTAACTAATGAGAAGCTGCTTATCGTCGGTGCCGCCGGCATGATCGGCTCCAACATGGCTCAGACGGCGATGCTGCTGAAGCTTACTCCTAATCTGTGTCTTTACGATATCTATGAGCCCGGTCTTCGCGGCGTCGCCGCCGAGATGGACCAGTGCGCTTTCGAGGGTGCCAACATCACCTGGACGGTCAATCCCGAGGAGGCGTTCAAGGATGCCAAATATATAATTTCTTCCGGCGGATTCCCGCGCAAGGAAGGCATGACCCGCGAGGATCTTCTCAAGGGCAACTGCAAGATTGCCGCCGAGTTCGGTGACAACATCAAGAAATACTGCCCCGATGTCAAGCATGTGGTCGTCATCTTCAACCCCGCTGACGTGACCGCTCTCACGGCCCTCATCCATTCCGGCCTGAAGCCTCACCAGCTCACATCTCTCGCGGCTCTTGACTCCACCCGTCTCCAGGAGGCTCTTGCCAAGGAGTTCGGCGTACAGCAGGACAAGGTGACCGGCGCCCACACATTCGGCGGACACGGCGAGCAGATGGCTGTCTTCGCTTCCGCCGTGAAGGTTGACGGCAAGCCTCTCTCCGAGATGAAGCTTTCCAAGGAGAGATTCGACGAGATCAAGCATGAGACCGTGCAGGGCGGTTCCAACATCATCAAGCTCCGCGGAAGGTCTTCCTTCCAGAGCCCTGCCTATCTCGCAGTGAAGATGATTGCCGCTTCCATGGGCGATGAGCCTTTCACACTTCCCGCCGGCTGCTACGCCAACACTGAGAAGTATCACAACGTCATGATGGCCATGCCCACCACCATCGACGCCACCGGTGTGCATTTCACCATGCCCGTCGGTACGGCTGACGAGATGGCCGCTCTCGATGCTTCCTATGCTCACCTCTGCAAGATGCGTGACGAGATTGTCGAGCTGGGTATCGTCCCTCCTGTGGCAGACTGGAAGTCCGAGAATCCGAACCTCTAGTGAATTATTAAATAGAATGAAGCGGCAGGATGACGGTCCTGCCGCTTTTTTTATTCATGGGATTCGAGGAGGGGAAGAGCCCTCTTTAGAAGTTATAGGTGATTCCGATTCCGGACACGAAGCTGGTGCGGTAAAAGTCGTCCTGTCCAGGGATCCTGAGGTTGTCCGCACTGAGCTTTTCGGCCAGGCCGGGCACTGTGCCGGCAAGCTGTCCGAGCACCGGAGCGAGCTTTGAGGCGATGAGCGCCCCGTTTCCGCCATAGTCGGCCTGCTCTTTTGTGAGATGCTCGAAGAAGGTCTTGTAGATACCGGCCTCTATGGACATCTTGGAGTTTATGTGATAGACCGCACCGAGCCCGCCGGAAATGGAGTTGGTCGTGTAGCTCATGTCGGAGATATATTTGGCGTCGCTTCCGAATCCGAACACCGTCTTGTTGGCGCCGATGCTGAGGGTCAGCTTTTTGTTAACGTCATATTCCATGCCTCCGAGAATCTCGTAGGAATTGTGTTTCAGGCAGTCCTGCTTGTCATTTTTGCCGGTCTCGCTGTTGTATTGCCTAGCCCCCTTGTCTAGATAGATGTTGGCTCCGAGCGACACCCTGAAGTTGGGCTTCACCTCATACTGGCCTCCGAGGTTGAGACTCCCGGGAATGTCGGCGGCCACCCTGTCAAGGTCGTACTGCGCGATTCCGGTGGTGTTTTCTTTTGTGTCGTTCTTGAGCCGCACCCTGGTGTTGAACTCATATCTCGCCGAGAAATTGAATTTTCCGGTCTTGTAGTCAACCGAAAGCACGGGAGTCCATGCGAGGTCGGTCTGCCGGGCGTCAAGCGCCTTGTCTCCGACAAGTCCTGAGGCTATTCCGATGGCCGTCTCTGTGGGGAGCATTCCTCCGGAAACCGTCGATATCGCACTGCCCAGCACCGTGGCCGCGGGCAGCATGTTGCCGCCATATTCGAGGCGGATGTTCTTCAGGCTTCCGACATAGCTGTTTACGAGATAGTTGAGGCGCAGTCCGGCGGAGACGCTGAGTTTCTCAGTAAGCCTGTAGCCCAAATTGAGCTGGCCGGAGAAATTGTACTGTTCGCCGGTGAGATGTATGTCGGCGTCATAGGCGGTGACTGTCTGTGTGCCGGTGATGTTGTTGATGAGAGCCGGGATCATGGCCACCGGCGCCTCGAAAGAGCCGAGCCCTTCCGCATATTTGGCCTTGCCGCCTCCGGAGACCACTCCGAAGTGGAACGAAGCGAACATCCTGTCATGCTTGTAGGCCATGTCGAAGTGGGGCAGGACCGGAACGAAGGACTTCCCTTTGTAGGTCTTGTAGCCGCGCCCGCCGTTGTTTACTCCATACTTGAGGGGCTCGTAGGTTGCGGTCGTGTGGCGTTGCTGGACTGCGGTCTGCACGTCGAACGCCAGGTGCCAGCCGTCGTTCATGAATCCGATCCCGGCCGGGTTGAAATAAGCCCCGTAAACCCCTATCGCCGCGTTCTGCGACGGATTCCTGAGGAAAGCGATATTCTGGTTGGTATTGGTGACATAGCCGCCTGCGCTGGCGAGTGCGGTTGCGGCGCACAGGCCTGCCGCTAATGTGATAATTTTCTTCATTTGGTCGAATTTATTTTCTTTTCGGGCACAAAGGTATAGTTGCTTAACAAATCTACCAAATCATTCGACCAAAAGAATAATCATTACATCCATTACCCGTTTTAAACTCGTTTTTACGCGTCTAAAAGGCAAATTCCTTCCGTATACGTGCGGTCAGTCGGTTCCGGAAGGCACAAAAAAAGACCGGCCAGAAGCCTGACCGGTCTTTTTAATATGTGACGATAACTTAGTCGCTGAGGGAGAATCTCTTGAAAGCAAGCACTTTGGCTTCCTTGTCAATTGACTGGATGTGCTTTGCCACGGAAACCTTCTCGTCGGACTGGACGAAATCCTGCTCTTCGAGAGTCTGCTCTTTGAAGAACTTCTGAATACGGCCGTTGGCGATATTCTGGATCATCTGCTCAGGAAGAGAGGCGGCTTTCTCGGCCGACACGGTCTTGATGATCTCGCGAGCCTGCTCTGCCTGCTCGGGAGTGATCCAGCCCTTGGCTGTATTGGACTCGATGTGGTCTTCGCTGTCCACATGGGCGGGATTGATGCCGACCTTTTTGAGGGCTGCGTCAACGGCCTTCTGGACCATCTCGTCCTTAGTCTTCTGGATGGCTACGGCCTTCTCGTTGGCCACGACCTCCGCAGGGCAGTCGGCCGGAGAGACGGACACGGGGTTCATTGCCGTAACCTGCTGTGCCACGGCCTTTCCGAGATCCTCGGGCACCGGCTTGTTGAAGGCTACGATAGCGCCGAGCTTTCCGTTGAAGTGCACATAGCTTGCGATATAGGGAGCCTCAAGGCATGCATAGTATGCGAGCACGTGCTTCTCTCCGGTCTTTCCGGTCTGTGCGGAAATCTCCTCTTCCACCGTGTGGCCGTTGGAGCATTTGCATGCCTTCAGAGCCTCGGCGTCAGCAGGAACGTTCGCAATGGCCGCATCGGCGATCTCGGCTGCAAGAGCCTTGAAATCGGGCGTGGCCGAGACGAAGTCGGTTTCGCATCCCAGGCAGGTGAGCACGCCCTTGTTTCCGTTCACGCGGACGAGGACGGCGCCCTCCGAAGTCTCGCGGTCAGCCCTCTTGGCGGCCACGAGCTTGCCTTTCTCGCGAATGATGTCCACAGCCTTCTTGAAGTCGCCGTCGGCCTCTGTGAGAGCCTTCTTGCAGTCCATCATTCCGGCGCTGGTCATCTTGCGCAGTTTCATTACATCTGCTGCTGTAATTGCCATTGTATTATCCTTTATAGTGTTAAAAACAGAGCCTGTATTACTCGCTCTTCACCTCTTCGGCGGGAGCCTCTTCCTTGGCTGGAGCTTCTTCGCTCACGGCTTCAGCCTCTTCCTCGGAGCTCTTGGCGCCCTTGCGGGGGCGGAGCTTCTTGGCGGGAGCCGCAGCCTCGGCCTCGGCCTCTTTCTCCTTCTCGAGCTTTCTCTCGTTCAGGCCTTCCTCAATAGCGGCGCAAAGTGCCGAAGTGATGTACTCGATGCTCTTTACAGCGTCGTCGTTTGCCGGAATCACATAATCAATCGGAGTGGGATCGCAGCATGTATCAACCATAGCGATAACCGGTATGTTGAGGCGGTTGGCCTCTTTGACGGCATTGGCCTCTTTCTGTACATCCACAACGAAAATGGCCGAAGGGAGCCTGTTCATGTCCCTGATGGAACCGAGGTTCTTTTCGAGTTTCGCTCTCTGACGGTCAATCTGCAGACGCTCGCGCTTTGCGAGCTTGTCGTAGGTGCCGTCCTCCTTCATCTTGTCGATGGTGTTCATCTTCTTGACAGCCTTGCGGATGGTGGGGAAGTTGGTGAGCATTCCGCCGGGCCATCTTTCTGTCACGTAAGGCAGGTTCACCGAAGCGGCCTTCTCGGCCACTATGTCCTTGGCCTGCTTCTTGGTGGCCACGAAGAGGATCTTGCGTCCGGAACGGGCAAGCTCTTTCATGACTTCTGCGGCCTCGTCGATCTTGACGACGGTCTTGTGCAGGTCTATGATATGGATCCCGTTCTTCTGGTCGAAGATATAGGGAGCCATTTTGGGATTCCATTTCCTGGCAAGGTGTCCGAAGTGGGCGCCTGCGTCAAGAAGTTCCTGGAAATTTGTTCTTGGCATTTTGATAAGTCTTTTGTTTGTTGAAACTATCCCCGGGCCTTGCCTGTGCCCACGGGGCTCTTACATCAACCCGAAAGTAGCGCGGCGGGCCGCGGTCTCCCGGATTTTATCGCAGTACGGCAATCTTCAAGCAGCTTCCGCGGATTCGCATCCGCACGTGAAGGTCCGAAAATTTCCCAACCGCACTGTGTGCGTAAAACCCAGTTCTTTGAACTAACGTTTGCTGAACTGGAAGCGGCGGCGTGCTCCGGGCTGACCGGGCTTCTTCCTTTCGACCTCTCTGGAGTCGCGGGTAAGGAATCCGGCGGCCTTGAGGGTGGAACGGTAGGTCTCTCTGTCGGCTTCGCAAAGTGCGCGGGAGATTCCGAGTCTCAAAGCCTCGGCCTGGCCTTTGCTTCCGCCTCCATCGAGGTTAGCCTTGATGTCAAACTGTCCCTGGGTGCCGGTGACTTCGAAGGGCTGGTTCACGATGTACTGGAGAGTCTCCTCGGGGAAATAGTCCTTGAGGTTGCGTCCGTTGATCGTGACATTGCCGCTTCCGGCGCTCAGATAAACACGAGCCACAGCTGTTTTACGTCTTCCAAGGGCGTTAACTGTTTTTTCCATTTGCTCTGTTTAAATTTCATTCAACTTGATTGTCTTGGGCTGCTGAGCCTGATGAGGGTGCTCGGGTCCTGCATAGACATACAGGTTACCGATCAGCTTGTCTCCGAGACGGGTCTTGGGGAGCATGCCTTTTACGGCTCTCCTGACCAATTCAGCAGGTCTTTTGCGCAGGATCTCCGCAGGTGTCGAGAAGCGCTGTCCGCCGGGATATCCGGTGTAGCGCACATAGACACGGTTGGACATCTTGTTTCCCTTGAGGGCGATCTTCTCGGCGTTGATCACGATGACATTGTCACCGCAGTCCACGTGAGGAGTGTAGCCGGGTTTGGTCTTGCCGCGAAGGACAAGAGAAACTCTGGAAGCCAGACGTCCAAGTGCGAGATCAGTAGCATCAATGACGACCCACTCTTTCTTTACGGTCGCTGCGTTCAGCGATACCGTCTTGTAGCTTTGTGTCTCCACTGTCTTGATCTTTAATGGTTTATAACTAAAATTTGCGATCCCTACACAATATAGGGGTCGCAAAAGTAAGAATTTTTTCAGATTTATCAAAATTATCCGCCTCGCCGGCTCATCTTCCATCGGCATGAAGCGCCTGATTTCCAAGGCCGTGCCCCGGCGGCCACTATATCGAGAGGACGGAGAGCACTTCGATGAGCTCCTTGTCTATCGGCTTGTTCTTCTTTACGGCGCGGCTGAGAGGGACATACACAATCTTGTCGTCCTCGATGCCCACCATGATGTTTCTCTGTCCTTCCTGCAGGGCGACTATGCTGGCATAGCCCAGACGGCTGGCGAGAATCCTGTCGTTGGCGCTCGGGGTTCCGCCCCTCTGCAGATATCCGAGAATCGTCACCCTCACGTCGAACTGGGGGTATTCCTTGCGGACCCTGTCGGCATAGTACATCGCTCCGCCGTGGCCGTTGGACTTGGCTTCGGAGACTATGACTATTGAGCTGTTCTTGCTCTTGCGCACGCCCCTTTCTATGAATTGTGCAAGCTGGTCCACATCGGTCTGGTCTTCAGGGATTATGGCCGCCTCGGCTCCGGAGGCTATGGCGCTGTTCTGGGCGAGGAATCCGGCGTCGCGGCCCATCACCTCCACGAAGAATATCCTGTCGTGGGAGGAGGCGGTGTCGCGGATCTTGTCCACGCTTTCCACTATGGTGTTCAGGGCTGTGTCATAGCCTATGGTGGAGTCGGTCCCGTAGAGGTCGTTGTCTATGGTGCCGGGCAGGCCTATGACGGGGATGTCATATTCCGTGGCCAGCACCTGAGCTCCGGTGAGGGAGCCGTTTCCTCCTATTATGAGCAGTGCGTCTATCCCGAGCTTCTGGATTGTCTCCCATGCCTTCTTCCGTCCTTCCGGTGTCATAAAGGCCTGGCTGCGGGCGGTTTTCAGTATGGTGCCGCCGTGCTGGATTATTCCGCTGACGCTTTCCGTGGCCAACTCCTTGTAGTTGCCGTTCATCAGGCCTTCGAATCCGCGGTAGAAGCCGTAGACCTTCCAGCCGTTGTAAATTGCCGAGCGCGTTATCGCCCTTATGCACGCATTCATTCCGGGTGCGTCCCCGCCGGAGGTCAGCACTCCGATTGTCTTAATGTTGCCCATGATCTTCTTTTGTATCAGGTTGTATCCGCGGTTTCGCTACAAACAATATTCCAAATCACAGTGCATTATCGGCCATTTTTCGGCCGTTTTCCCGTAAAAATGTTTTTATCGGAAAGGGCGCGGCATTTACGCTTATGCATTGGGCTACAGCGGTCAGGAAAGGCGTTGTGAAAATTGTGGATAACTTTCTTTCTGATTCATGTCGCAAAAAAGGAGATAATCATAAATTTGCTTCCAAGGAAAAACTCATCGGACTATGGTAAAGCATGTGGTAAAACGCGACGGACGCGTGGTGGATTTCAACAATCAGAAGATAGTGGCCGCAATACTCAAGGCCATGAATGTCACCGACTCGGGCGAAGACATAGTGCTCGCCGCAAAGATCGCCGACGTGATCGGCAAGAGGGCGGAGGAGAGCATGTCGGTCGAGCAGATTCAGGACTGCGTGGAGTTCGAGCTCATGAAGAGCCCCCGCAAGGAGGTCGCCCGCAAGTATATCGCCTATCGCAACAAGCGCAACATGGCCCGAAAGGCCAGGAGCAACGAGATCTTTCAGGAGATAATCGCCGCCCAGGCCAACGACATCACCCGCGAGAACGCCAACATGAACGCCGACACGCCGGCCGGCATGATGATGAAGTTCGCGTCCGAGGCCACCAAGACCTATGTGGACGAGTGCCTCCTGTCCGAGGACGTGAGAAACGCCGTCTACGGAGGGTATATCCATATCCATGACAAGGACTATTATCCTACCAAGAGCCTCACCTGCCTTCAGCATCCTTTGGACAAGATTCTTAACGAGGGCCTTCAGGCCGGACACGGGGAGTCCCGTCCCGCCAAGCGGATAGAGACCGCCTCGGTGCTGGCCTGCATATCCATGGAGACCGTGCAGAACGAGATGCACGGCGGACAGGCCATTCCGGCGTTTGACTTCTATCTTGCGCCGTTCGTGAGAAAGACCTATCAGGAGGAGATCGACAAGGCCTCCGCCCTTGCCGGAGTCGATTACAGCTACCTCAAGGACGCCGTCATAGACGACTATATAAAGGAGAGTCTGACTGGCCTGCATGACGGCGAGAGGGTCAAGGTCCATGCCGTGAACCAGACAGTGGGCAGGGTGCATCAGGCCATGGAGGCCTTTGTCCACAACATGAACACCATCCACTCCCGCGGCGGCAATCAGGTGGTGTTCAGCTCCATAAACTACGGCACCGACACTTCGGCCGAGGGACGCTGCATAATCAGGGAGATCCTCAACACCACCTATGAGGGGGTGGGCAACGGCTCTACGGCCATCTTCCCCATCCAGATATGGAAGAAGAAACGTGGGGTGAGCTATCTCCCCGAAGACCCCAACTATGACCTCTACAAGTTCGCCTGCAAGGTCAGCGCCCGCCGTTTCTTCCCCAACTTCCTGAATCTGGACGCCTCCTTCAACAGGGACGACGCATGGAGCGCCGACGACCCCAAGCGCTATGAACATGAGGTCGCCACCATGGGATGCCGCACCAGAGTATATGAGAACCGCTTCGGCCCCAAGACATCGATAGGAAGAGGCAATCTCAGCTTTTCCACCATAAACATAGTCCGTCTTGCCATTGAATGTATGGAAGAGGAAAACAAGGAGGCCCGCATAGAGAAGTTCTTCGAAAAGCTGGACAAGCTGCTGGATCTGGCTGCGCGTCAGCTTGACGAGCGCTTCGATTTTCAGAAGACGGCGCTTGCCAAGCAGTTCCCCCTGCTGATGAACAAGCTTTGGATAGGGAGTGACAAGCTGGCCCCGAACGACACCGTGGAAAGCGTGATCAATCAGGGCACCCTCGGAATCGGATTCATCGGGCTGGCCGAATGTCTCATAGCCCTTGTAGGCAAACATCACGGAGAATCGGAGGAGGCCCAGAATCTCGGGCTGAGGATAGTCTCTTTCATGCGGGACAAGGCCAACAGTTTCTCCGAGACCTATCATCACAACTACAGCATACTGGCCACCCCTGCCGAGGGCCTATCCGGAAGGTTCACCAAAATGGACAGGAAGAGCTTCGGAGTCATTCCCGGGGTCACGGACAAGGAGTACTACACCAACTCCAGCCATATTCCGGTCTATTTCCACTGCTCGCCGCGCCATAAGGCCGAAATCGAGGGCCCCTATCATGAATTTGAAAGGGGCGGGCACATCTTCTACGTGGAGATCGACGGCGACGCCACCCACAACCCGGAGGCCATCATGAACATAGTGGACCTCATGGACCGCTACAATATCGGCTACGGCAGCGTGAACCACAACCGGAACCGCTGCATGGACTGCGGATATGAGGATGCCACGGAGGGACTCACCGAGTGCCCCATGTGCCACAGCCACAATATAGACACGTTGCAGCGCATTACCGGCTATCTTGTGGGTACGACCGGAAGATGGAATTCCGCCAAGCTCGCCGAGCTCAAGGACCGCGTGGTTCACAAGTAGGGCGAGATGAAAATTTCCATTATGGATATCCTTGAGCAGACCATGGCCGACGGGCCGGGCCTGCGGACATCCATATATTGCGCCGGCTGCCGCCACCATTGCCCGGGCTGCCACAATCCCCAGTCGTGGGATATGAAGAACGGACATTGGGTCGATGTGGACGAACTCATGGGAGTGATAAAGTCCGACGATCTTGCCAATGTCTCTTTTTCCGGCGGCGATCCCTTCTATCAGGCCGAAGCCTTTACCGAGCTGGCGATGCGCATAAAAAAGGAGACCGGCAAGACAATCTGGTGCTGGACCGGTTTCTCCTATGAGGAGATTCTTGAGGACAAGACTATGGCGGCCATGCTCCCGTGGCTGGATGTGCTTGTGGACGGGCCTTTCGTCCAGGAGCTGCGCGACACTCAGCTCTATTTCCGCGGCAGCTCCAATCAGAGGATAATCTATCTCCACGGCAAGCCTGACGACGGCATCCCCGGGACCGTGCCGCTGGTGCCGTATAAATAAAAACCGATAAAAGCGGATTTTTCTTTTGTTTTTCCGGTGAAAGGCGTAATTTTGGCCCCGTCAAGAAAATTATAGAGAACTATGATGATGAATAACTGCTGGTGGCGCTGGCACTCAAGACACTCAAAGTCGTGAGGTGATTCAGCGTACCTGCAATTAAGAAATCAAAATATAGAAAGTACGAGGAAATCCGAGAGCACGACTCAAGGATTTCCTTTTTTTATGCAACAAACAAAACGACGATAGACATGAAATCATTTCTTGTGGACAATGACGGGTACTACGGAAGGTTCGGCGGGGCGTATGTCCCCGAAATCCTCTATAAATGCGTGGAGGACCTGAAGAAGGCCTATCTGCCCATAATCGGAAGTGAAGACTTCCAGAGGGAATTCCGTTCCCTGCTGCGCGACTATGCCGGCCGGCCCTCGCCCCTGTTCTATGCCGCCCGCATGAGTGAGAAATACGGATGCAGGCTTTACCTCAAGAGGGAGGATCTCAACCACACGGGCGCCCATAAGATCAATAACGCGCTGGGGCAGATTCTGCTGGCCAGGAAGATGGGCAAGCGGAGAATCATAGCCGAGACCGGCGCCGGACAGCACGGAGTGGCCGTGGCTACGGTCTGCGCGCTCATGGATATGCCCTGCCGGGTTTACATGGGCGCTACGGATGTGAAGAGGCAGCACGTGAACGTGGAGAAGATGAAAATGCTGGGAGCGGAAGTGTTCCCCGTCGAGAGCGGCAACATGACCCTGAAAGACGCCACCAACGAGGCTATACGCGACTGGTGCTGCCATCCCTCGGACACTTTCTACATAATCGGCTCCACTGTGGGCCCGCACCCTTATCCGGACATGGTCGCGCGCCTGCAGAGCGTGATCTCCGAGGAACTCAGATGGCAGCTCCGGGACAAGGAGGGCCGCGAGGCTCCGGACTGGCTCATTGCCTGTGTGGGCGGAGGGTCCAATGCCGCCGGCACCGTCTATCACTATGTGGATGACCTCTCGGTGAAGATAGTGCTCGCCGAGGCAGGCGGCAAGGGGGTGGAGTCCGGAATGACGGCCGCCACCATCGCCGCCGGCAGCCTCGGGATTCTCCACGGCAGCAAATCGCTTGTGCTTCAGACCGATGACGGTCAGGTCATAGAGCCGTATTCCATATCGGCCGGGCTTGACTATCCCGGGGTGGGCCCGTTCCACGCCAATCTTGCCGAGGCCCACAGGGCTACGGTACTGCCGATAAACGACGACGAAGCGCTGCGTGCCGCCTATGAGCTCACCCGCCTTGAGGGAATAATCCCTGCCATGGAGTCGGCCCACGCGCTCGGCGCCCTGCCCCGTCTCAAGGACAGGTTCAGGACGGAGGACGTCGTGGTGCTGACCGTTTCCGGGAGAGGCGACAAGGACATGGACACCTATCTGGCCCATAGGGAAGATCCGGGGATCATGGGCGTTTAATTGAAAACAACAGATTGACAGATATGAAAAAGTATGTATATACGACAGTTTCCGGCAAGGTGCTGGGGGATCTGTATACTCCGGTGAGCCTCTATCTCAGGATCAGGGATCTCTATCCCCAGAGTGTCCTGATGGAGTCATCCGACTATCATGGAGGCGAAAACGGACGCTCGTTCATCGGGGTGCATCCGCTTGCGGACGTGAGCGTAAGCCATGGAACTGCGTGCCTCCGCATGCCCGACGGGACCGTTTCCGAAAAGCCGGTGGGGCCGGAATACGGTGCCGCCGACGCCATAAACGAATTTCTCGGAGCTTTCTCGGTAAGCGGAGAGGACGCTTCTCTCTGCGGGCTCTACGGCTACACGTCTTTCAACGCCGTCCGCTATTTCGAGAACATTCCCGTGAAGGACGAGACTCAGGAGAAGAACGACGCCCCGGACCTCATGTATATCCTCTATAAATATGTGATAATGTTCGACCATTTCAGGAACACCCTGACCATGGTGGAGCTGATTTCTCCAGGCGAGGAGTCTTCGCTCGGACAGCTGTCGAAGAGCCTTGCGCGCCCGGTGCCGGCATCCTACGGGTTCAGAAGCTCCGGCCGGTATTCGAGCACCCTCACGGATGAGGAGCACAAGGCCAACATACGGCGCGGAATCGAGGCCTGCAAGAGAGGGGATGTTTTCCAAATCGTGCTCAGCCGCCGTTTCGTCCAGAAATATGAAGGGGATGACTTTGAGCTCTACAGGGCTCTGCGCAGCATAAATCCGTCCCCCTATCTGTTCTATTTCGACTTCGGCGGGTTCAGAATTTTCGGTTCGTCCCCGGAGACCCACTGCCGGATAGAGGGCCGCAAGGCCTACATAGACCCCATAGCCGGAACCACCGCCCGAACAGGAGACGCAGTCCAGGACCGCAAGAACGCCGAATATCTCCGGAACGACCCCAAAGAAAACGCCGAGCATGTGATGCTGGTGGATCTGGCGCGCAACGACCTGAGCCGCAACTGCCATGGGGTGAAGGTGGAATTCTACAAGGAGCTGCAGTATTACAGCCATGTCATCCATCTCGTGAGCCGTGTGAGCGGAACTCTTGACGATGGCGCCGATCCTGTGAAGGCTTTCATAGACACCTTCCCCGCCGGCACTCTTTCCGGGGCTCCCAAAGTGCGGGCCATGCAGCTCATCAGCGAATGGGAACCCCACTGCAGGGGCGCCTATGGCGGATGCGTCGGCTTCATAGGCCTGAACGGGTCTCTGAATCAGGCCATTACCATCCGCACCTTCGTGAGCCGCAACGGCGAGCTCTGGTTTCAGGCCGGCGGCGGAATAGTGGCCGCGAGCGACGAGGACTATGAGCTCAGGGAAGTGAACAATAAGCTGGGAGCCCTGAGGCGCGCCATAGAGGTGGCCTCAAAATCATAAACGACATAAGGATATGAAGAAGATAGTCATAATCGACAATTACGATTCCTTTACCTATAATCTTCGCCATGTGCTGAAGGAACTGGGAGCCGGGGTGGACGTGGTCCGCAACGACCGTTTCCGCATGGCGGATCTCGAAAAATACGACAAGATAATCCTGAGCCCCGGTCCCGGAGTTCCGTCCGAGGCCGGGCTGGTGCCGCAGGTCATCAGGGCATATGCCGGGAGAAAGCCCATTTTCGGAGTATGTCTGGGAGAACAGGCCATAGGCGAATCGTTCGGCGCCCGTCTGGTGAACCTGGACAAGGTGTTCCATGGGGTGGCCACACCGGTCCGCATAGTCAGGGACGACTACATGTTCGCGGGCATGCCGCGGGAGTTCGAGGCGGGCCGCTATCATTCATGGGTGGTGGACAGCCGGGATTTTCCGGATTGCCTTGAGATTCTGGCCGAAAGTCCGGAAGGTCAGGTCATGGCCTTGAGACACAAGACCATGGACATAAGGGGAGTTCAGTTTCATCCCGAATCCGTTCTTACCCCGGAGGGCGTCAAAATCATAAAAAACTGGATAGAAAAGTAAAACGACAGACAGATATGAAAGCTTATCTTAACAGACTTATCGGAGGGGAGACCCTCAGTCGGGAGGATACCCGGGAGATAATGCTGGGCATAACCCGCGAACAATACAATCAATGTCAGATTTCCGCTCTGCTTATGGCCCTCCAGACCCGAGGAGTCACGGTGGATGAGATTTTGGGATTCCGTGACGGCCTGCTTGAGACCGGAAAGAGAGTGGACCTCGGAGATGCGGACACGCTTGACATAGTCGGCACCGGCGGAGACGGCAAGAACACTTTCAATATATCCACCTGTTCGGCCTTCGTGATCGCCGGCGCCGGCTATCGCGTCACCAAGCACGGCAACGGGGGAAGCACCTCGGTGAGCGGCGCGTCGAATGTCCTCGCAGGCCACGGCGTCAAGTTTACCGATGATACCGATGTCCTGAAGCGCTCTCTCGACGAGGCCGGGATATGCTACCTTCATGCGCCCCTCTTCGCCTATGGCATGAAGTTCGTGGGCCCGATCAGGAAGGCGCTCGGTTTCCCCACCTGCTTCAACATCCTCGGCCCGCTCATCAATCCCTGCCATCCCAAGAATTCCCTGCACGGCACCGCCAATCAGGCCCAGCTCCGGCTCTATGTGAGCGCCCATCAGAAGATAGGAGACAATTTCGGAGTGGTCACCAGCTATGACGGATATGACGAGATCTCGCTGACCAGCGGTTTCAAGCTGGTTACCAATGACTTTGAAAAGGTCTATACCCCCAAGGACATGGGCTTTGACTATGTCAGCCCTTCTGAAATCTACGGCGGTGCCACCGCCGAAGAGGCCATGAGGATATTTGACGATGTTTTGGAGGGAAAAGCCTCTGAAGCCCGGAAGTCCGTGATCCTCGCCAACGCCGCCTGCGGAATCGGCATCGTGGACAGGAACCTTTCCGTCCAGGAAAGCATAGGCAAGGCCCGCGAATCGCTGGAAAGCGGAAAGGCTCTGGCCTGTTTCAGAAAGTTTCTGGAAATCAACGGCTGACGCGACATGGTCAATTTTCTTGAAAATATCATCGCCGGCAAGAAGCGGGAAATTGAAAGACAGAAAGAGGTCCTGCAGCCCCGAGAGCTCGCATCCATGGTGGACGCTCTGATGGAAGAGCGGGACAGGCCTCTTGAAATCCGGTCCATGAGCGGGTCTCTGGCGTCTTCCCCTTCGGGGATCATAGCCGAGTTTAAACGCAAGTCTCCATCCCGGGGATGGATCCACGAGGACGCCCGTCCGGAGGAGGTCATCCCCGCCTATGACCGGGCCGGGGCTTCGGCTCTGTCCATTCTCACCGACGGTCCCAATTTCGGCGGGAGTCTGGAGTATATTTCACGCGTGCGAAATCTGGTGAAGGCTCCTATACTGCGTAAGGAATTCATAATCGACGAATATCAGATTTTTCAGGCCAGGCTTGCCGGCGCGGACGCCGTTCTTCTGATAGCGGCGGATCTGTCTTTGGATCTCTGCCGGCGTCTCATGGAACGCGCCAAATCGCTCCGGCTTGAAGTTCTGCTGGAGATTCATGGGGAGAGCGAATTGGATTTCTGTTCCCTTGAGCCGGATATGATAGGGGTTAATAACAGAGATCTTGAAACTTTCCATGTGGATGTGGATAAATCGTTATCTCTGGCTTCAAAATTGCAAGTGAATTGCGTCCGAGTGGCCGAAAGCGGTCTTTCTTCTCCCGAAAAAGTCAAAGAACTCAGAAGCGCCGGTTATAGGGGGTTTCTCATAGGCGAAACCTTCATGAAGGAGAAGGACCCGGGCGGGGCATTGAAGGATTTTATAGCATCAACATTATGATAGTCAAAGTTTGCGGAATGCGCGACCCCGACAACATACGTGCTGTCGAAGGTCTCGGGGTCGATTGGATGGGGTTCATATTCGCCCCGTCATCCACTCGTTATGTGGGGGATGCCGTCCCTTCTTACTTGCCGAAATTCTGCAAGCGAGTCGGTGTCTTCGTGGACGCTTCGGAAGAAGAAATCTGCAGGAGAGCGGAGGATTTTTCTCTCAATGTGGTTCAACTGCATGGCCACGAGTCTCCCGACTTTTGCCGCCACATATCCAATCTGCTGCCCACCGTCCTGATAGTCAAGGCTTTCGGCATAGAAACTGTCGATGATCTGAAAAAGGTGAAGCCCTATGGCCGTGCGGCCGCCTATTTCCTTTTCGATTCCGGAAAGGGAGGTTCGGGCAAGTCGTTCGACTGGTCCATTCTTGAAAAGTACAGAGGCAAGACCCCGTTCATCATAGGCGGAGGCATAGGCCCCGATTCAGTGGAGGCTCTGCGGAACATCCGCCATCCGATGTGGAGGGGAATCGATCTCAACTCACGTTTCGAGACTCTTCCGGGCGTCAAGGATGTGGAGATGCTCAAGAATTTTTTAAAGAAAACAAATGAACAGGATTGACAGCCTCTTCGGAGGAGGTAAAAGAAATATTCTCTCGATTTATTTCTGCGCCGGAGCTCCTTCGGCCGGCTCAACGGTTCCGGTCATCAAGGCTTTGCGTGACGGCGGGGTGAACATGGTCGAGATCGGGATTCCGTTCAGCGATCCTCTTGCGGACGGACCGGTGATACAGTCCGCGTCCGCGAAGGCTCTGCGCGGCGGAATGACATTGAAACTGCTTTTTTCGCAGCTCCGTGACATCAGAAAGGAAGTGGACATTCCTCTCCTGCTTATGGGCTATCTGAATCCGATAATCCATTTCGGATTCGAAGCTTTCTGCCGGGAATGTGCCGACTGCGGGATCGACGGAATGATAATTCCCGACCTTCCGTTCAAGGACTACATGGAGGAGTATAAACCTGTCGCCGACAAATATGACCTCCGGATGATAATGCTCATAACTCCTGAGACAAGCGAGGAGCGAATCCGTATGATAGATGCCAACACTTCCGGCTTCATCTATATGGTTTCCTCTGCGTCCACCACCGGAGCACAGTCTTCTTTCGACGAGGCTAAACAGGCCTATTTCAAGAAGATAAACGCCATGGATCTCAAGAATCCCAGGATGATAGGGTTCGGCATCAGCAACAGGCAGACTCTGGAAGCGGCCTTTGCCAATGCATCCGGGGCGATCATCGGTTCCAAGTTCGTCTCCCTTCTGGATGAATCCGGCTCGCCGGAAGAGGCGGTGGAGAAACTCAAAAAGGCACTGGAGTAATCGGCCGCCGCGAAGTTCGGGCCGTTACGGAAGGACCGAAAGGTCGAAGATGTAACCATTCAGGACATACGCAAGCTGTTTTCCGCCCTTCCACACGAAGGGGCTGAATTCTTTTTTCAGGGGCAGCGCCGCTATGTAGAATACGCCATGCCTGTAAACCACGCCCTCTTTGGACATCAGTTTCGATTCGTCCGGGAGGGTGTATTTTTCGCCTCCGTCGAAGATTTGGCCTATAACACCCTTTCCGTCTGTGGACAGATATGACACGTCTCCGTCATCCAACCAGAAGTCGCGGATGTCGTCCCCTTTCATCATCATGCCGCCCGGGCTCCAGACCGCGGTTTCGGGTCTTGTGCCGTTGAACAGGCTGTAGTGTTCCTTTATGAATATCTTTTCTCCGGAAGAGGCGATCCGCGCATAGTTCGTGACGTGGGCTGCGGCGGGGTGGACGCCTCCGGCCGGCCCCAGTACTGTTGCCCCATGGTAATAGAGGGTCCGGCCGAACGAGTTTTTTGTCTGTACCATGAGGTGAAGTTCACCGTCGAACAGTCTGGCGTCGCGGATTCCTGTAACCACGCTTTCCATCGGAATCTCTTCGGGAATCCCGTCCCGGACCATCATGAGACGGAAGCCGTCCCCGTCCTTTTCCGTGTAGGAGAAATACTTCTCTCCTCTGTCCTCGAACAGGGCGCCGCTTTCTTCAAAAGAGTTCTCCATGTCTCCGACTATCGTGCCTTTCTCACTCTTCATAATGGGCTCGCCGTTCTTTCTGTAGCATAATCCGACACCGCCGGGCGGCTTTCCCAGAGTGTAGAGGTCGTCTCCGTCAATAAGGATTCCCTCAAGCGACTCTTCGCCCGGGTAGCCGAACTGCTTTTTCCCGTCCCGGAAAATCACGGTTTCCTCTCCGGAGGCAGCGGCGGAATACAGATGCCCTTTGTAGAGTTTGTGGCGTTTCGGATCCATGGGCATGGACGTTCCCGCTCCGGCGTCGATTTCGAGGACCCGCTTCTGGCCGGCGAAGACGACGATTTTTCCGCTTATGTTGCCATAGTCCGGATCCTCGCGCCAGCTGTATCCGTCGGGGTATTCGATTCCCGCCGAATACAAGACGGTGTCTGCGGCGGCTCCGCGGATGCCCCCGTCATCTTCCGTGCGCGTGTCTCTCGATGTGTCCGGATTTCCCCTTTCCGTCAGGTCGCACGCCGCCATGGCAAGGAGGACGAGCACGGCGGCGGCCGTTTTGAAACAGTTTCCCATACTTCCCGTTTTTCGGCAAAGAAAGCCGGAAATCCTCTTTTCGGGAAAAATTTCGCCGCCTCCCGCGGCCCTTTCGCCACAAATCCGGGAAACTTTACTTTCAGAAAAATTCCTTACCGGTAAGATTTAATAGCTGTCTATGGCGTCCCAGAGCATGAGATCCTGACGGATGTATCCGGTGCGGCCGTTCACTCTGGCCTTGTACCACATGTAGCCGTCGTCGGACATGACCATCCCCAGACATGGATAGACTCCGGGGAGTTCGCCCTCAATGTCTCTGACGGTGCGAATCACGGGGCTTTTCGCGGTCGGACGCCGGCGGACATTGACCCGGCTGGCCGCGTCTCCGTTTATGACGAGACAGCCCTGTCCGTTCTCCGCGCTGTATTCCTCCAGTCGGCTTCCGGCTTTGGGCACTAGAGCATAGTCCTGGACCTCGACGAAATAGTTGTCGCCGCTTTCGGCGATATATCTTGACTTATGCCCGTCGGCGTCGATTACGACCTTCGCCGATGTGCGGTATTTGCGCAGGCCGCTTTCCGGCCCCCATTCCGGCGAGCTTATGCACATGTCGGAGGTCGGACGGAACCCTGTGCAGTGCCAGACGACCGTGTCGTCGGGGAAGATGGTCGTGAATATGAAGCTCTCCCCGTATTCTGAAGTCAGATGATAGATTTCGCGTCCTTTCTCCGAAGTGAAGGGCGCGGCGCTGAACAGCGAGTCGGGAAGGCAGAATTCGGTGATGTCTTCGGACTTGATCCTGAGCGTGAAGTCGTCGACCTGCCTGTTGGCCCAGCGGGTGACGGGAGTGAGCCAATAGGGTATGGTGAACTTCTGCGACACGTTGTAGCTCATGCGGTAGCGATAGCTGTGGTGCACGGTGTTCAGTCCCTGCCTGAAAGGCGCGTCAAAATAGTAGGCATAGGCGTAGGAAACGAGACTGTCCAGTTCGGCATTGTAGAGCAGATCGCTTGCCGGCAGGAGCGAGTCGGGTACTTCGCCATAGCCTTTCCACTTGTCCGGATCCAGAGGGATGAAGGCGTCGCTGCGCTTGTCTTCGCGGCCGAAAAAAGCCACCACACCGTTGGAATACGGCAGTGTCTCTCCGTTCATGCAGACCGAAAAGTCCCTGATGTAGGGATGGATGCCGCCACGGTCAAGCGGCTCGTTGTCATTGTATTGCGAGTTGGCTTCGAAGGCCATTCTGACGGTCTTCGGGCCGCCGTTGTTCATGAATTCATAGCGGACGTCCACCGACGCAAAGCCGTCTGTACCTATGGTGATGGTGAGCACTTCTCTGGCCGCCGCAATGTCCGTTTCTTGGACTGGCACCAGAAAATTGCCGCTGGTGAAATACACTCCGTCATTGGCCCGTGCCGCGCCGAGGCACGTCAGGAGGCCGAGTGTCAAGATGATCGCTTTTTTCATGGCTGTCGTTTTTGAATTTCGGGCATATGGCCGGATGTCCCCGATCATTTGAGCCAGAGTTCGGGATTCTGGGGAGAGGTGCCCTTCCAGATCTGGAAATGGAGCTGCGGCGTCGGGGAAGTCCCGTCCACCGTGCCTATGATCTGTCCTGTCTTCACCTTGTCTCCGGACTTGACTCTGACGTCGCCCAACTTGCAATAGAAAGAGAAATAGTTTCCGTGCTGGATCAGCACGCACTTGTTGTATCCGGGCATCACCACTATCTGCTTGACCGTGCCGTCAAATACGGCCTTGACCGCCGTCCCTCCGGAAACCGAAATGCCGATTCCGTTGTTGAATGGCATCTGCACATTGGTGTAGACCGGATGCCGGTGCTTTCCGAACTTTTCCACGACCGGCCCGTCGGCAGGCCATGGCAGTTTGCCTTTGTTGCCGGCGAATTCCGAATCCAGCGCATAGTCTATGGTGGTTTTGGACCCCGAGCCTTTTCCGCCGGAAGAAGCCTTGGTTGCTTCGCGGATGATCCTTTCTATCTCCCGGTTCAGAGCCTCGACCTGCTTGCGCTTGGCCGCCAGATCCTTCTCATACTTCTTCCTGTCGCTCTTGAGTCTGGACACCAGCGCGTTCGACTGTTTTTCCTCGTCCTGAAGGGAAACCACCTCCATCTGCCTTTTTGTCCTAAGAGCCTGTGCCTCAGTCCTCAGAACCTCAAGCCTGGCGCGCTCTTTCTCCAGAGAGTCCCTCTGGGCGGAAATTCTTTCGGCCTGCACGTTCATCTGGTGTGACAGGTCTCTCAGGTAACCGATTCTCCTGAAAGCCTGTCCGAGATTTTCGCTTGCGAGGATGTACATATACCAGACGCGTGAATCCCTGTTCTTGTAAGCGTTCCGCACGAGGCGGGCGTAGTAGAATGACATGGTGTCAAGCCGCGCCTCCATGGAATTCACCTCGCGCCGCTTCCCCTCCACCTGAAGGGTCAGCGCCCTTATCTCCTTGTCCGACTCTTCGATCAGGGCCTTTCTGTTTGAGATCTTTTTCCTGACCAGAGTGAGGTCGCCAAGGGCGGTGTTGCTCTTGGTCTTGTTTTCCTTCAGCTGCCGGTTGATCTGGGCGATTTCCTTTTCGAGTTTCGCCTTTTTCGCCTCCTGGGAGCCGGTGTTCTGGGCATTGGCCTGAAGCGTCGGCAACAAAGCGAGCATCGCGGCGAAAACCGCTGTCAGAATGCGAAGCTTCATCTGCCCTCCTTTTCTTCCTGTTCGGCCCGTGTCTTGGCCTGAGCCTTATAGACATTGGCCAGATCGGTCTCGCCCAGCGCCTCCAGAACTATGGCATAGTGGGCCAGCATGGTGGAACTTTCCTTGCCGCCATAGAGCATGGCGTGCTTGAAGAAGGGCTTGGCTTCCAGATCTTTGCCCTGAAGATGGAGAATCCATCCGAAGGTGTCGAGATAGGTTGCGTTGTCGGGCTCGAGCTCTATCGTCATCTTGCTCATCCTATAGGCCTTGGACAGCGATTTTCCCTCCAGGGAGAGATAGTAGGCATAGTTGTTCAGGACCGGGGCATAGCGAGGGTTGATTTTGAGGGCCCTGTCATAGGCCTTGTAGGCCTTGGCGCTCTCGCCCAGCAGATGATACATGTCGCCTATGCTTGAGTAGGCGTCCAGACACACCGCGCTGTCGGCGGGGGCCTTGGCTATCATCGACTCGCATTTTTCGATCACCCGCCCGTAGTTCTTCAGGCTATACTCGCCGAATATGACCATGCTGTCGAAAGCCCTGTCCTCCGGAAAACGGACGGAGGCCTTTTCGCTCTCCGTGACGAGGGCCGCATAGTCTTTGGTCTCGGACAGCACCTCCAGATACATATATGCGGCGCGGATGTTGTCCGGATGGGCCTCCATGTTTCTGCGCAGCACTTCCTTGGCCGCGTCCTGACGTCCGGTGTTGAAATAATACACTCCGCAGACCTGCATCACTGCCGTGTCGGCGTGATGCCGGTCCTGCATCAGCGCATAGACCGAGTCCAGCTGCGCCCTGTGGGCCAGAATGAAGTTCGGATCCACATGTCTGGTCACCTGGTTCATATAGTCGGCCTTCTCCTCGGCGGTGACCGACTCTGAAGACATGATTCCGCGGACGGCGGAAAAATATTCCGGATATTTTCTCGTGATCCTGTACACCTCCGCCTTTCCGATGAGCGCCGGAGAATAGCCGCTGTCCAATGCCAGAGCTTCATCGTAATAGGCGCAGGCGAGGGAGTCATTGGACATTCCCGCCTCATGGTCTCCGAGCATGGACAGTATCTGCGGCGACGCATATTCGTCGCTGTAGTCTTTCAGGGTCTTGAGAGCCTCCTCCTGCTTCTGTTCCTGAAGGAATATGCGGTATTTGGTGAGTACGGTCGCATCGGTCTTGCCATAGAACGCCTCTATGTCGTCTATCGCTCCGACAGCCTTGCCATATTCGCCTTTCGCGAGGTAGAGGTTGGTGAGGGTGTAGAAGGAGTCCATTTTCTTGGGATAGAGCCGGGCAAGACGCTCGTATTCCGCTATGGACTTGTCCATCTCTCCGGAGCGGGCGTAGGCCATGGCCAGCCGGTCTCTGTACCAGTAATTCGCGGTGTCCAGCGAGACCGCCTTGTCCAGCGAGGCCAGCGCTCCGTCCTTGTCGCCCCTGTACAATGCGCTCATTCCCATATAGTACCAGGCTCCGTCATTTGCGGGGTCTTTGGAGAGAACCTTTTTCAGCAGCGCCGCCGCTCCGGAGTAATCGCCGGAGGCATAGAGTTGAACCGCGTCCACGTAGTCTCCGTCCGCACTCTTCTGGGCGCGGGATGGCGGGACCGAAAGCAGGACTGCCGCCAGGGCTATGATTATGTTTCTGACTTTCATTGATTTCGGGATTCCGGTCCCGCACGGCGGAACCAAAAGCACCTAAACTGCAAAAATAGTACAATTTTGGTCACCTGGACATTTGGGGTGATGGATTCGGCCTATTTTTAAAATCGCTACTTTTGCAGTGGATCCTGGAACTTCGTAACATGATGATAATGTGAGAGTTATATACCTTGAGGTCGCGAAATTTCCAGGTCTTTTGCAATGGTAGTTACTTGATAATCAATGAATTAAAGAATGATCCCAAAAATTGTTCGTATACACAAGATATGCCGTTGCCGGAGCCTTTCCCGCCTCGCTTTCATTACCACCTCGACCCTCTTTGCAGTGTTCATCCATGGGAGGGCTGGTTCTAGGGCACTGAGTGGCCGAATGGTATGGAAGTAACGTCTTTTTCAGACCTCTGCTTCCACGCGAGTGTGCCGCTCAGGCCACCAATGTCACAATTGCATGGACAAACTCTGTAAATCAGCGGCGAATCATTCCTGGCGGAGAATTTCGGATGACACTCCCATGAAGAATGGGATGAAAAATCCCGGACTGATCGATTTTACAAGTGAGCGCCGGTCAATTTTGCAAAGTGAGTGCCGGGCGATATGCCCCGCAGGCCCCTCCACGGCCGATACCCGCGCTTAAGTGGCCTTTGAAAGTGGCTCTTAAGCAAGGTGATGTGCTTCCCATGCCACTCTGTGGCAGGTGGGCGGGCGCTCACTTTGTAAAATTCCGCCTTATGGAAATGGTTGATTCCCCCTGACAGGGGGTGCAGGGGGTTGAGATGCGCAAGGGGCGCCGAAAAAGGCCGACCGGTATGGTCAGCCGGAGCGGAGCGACCTGAGGGCATCTGCCCGCCGGCCGAAGGCCGAACATCCCCCTGACAGGGGGTGTAGGGGGTTGAGATGCGCAAGGGGCGCCGAAAAAGGCCGACCGGTATGGTCAGCCTTTTTCGGTGCCCGGAGCCGGGCTCGAACCGGCACGTCTTTAAGGGACATTGGATTTTGAGTCCAACGC
>CAVGCT010000016.1:0-247168 GCA_963627885.1 bacterium | reverse complement strand
ATTGAACCAACTTTAGCCGACCGGCTGGTCTGAAAAACCGGAGTAGTATAGTGTGAAACCTCAATTCTGTTGTTGGAGGGATTGATTCTTATCAACTCGCCTCCGAATGATATCATTTTGGGCATATGACTGATTTTTTATGTTCAATAGAATTATTATTCGTAGCTGCGGCACAGAATGTCGAACATGATCTTCCCATGCTCGCGGATAGCTTCAAGGTTCCATGTCTTGTTGAAAGTAAATGCGTGAAGCATCTTCAAACTCTCAATGGATCCGCTTCTGGAACTGTCCAGGAAAGATTCCACCCTCGCCCGTTTTTCCTGGTATATCGAATTGGACAGAAATGAGTTCTGCTCAGACGATATCATTACCAGATTCCCGAACGAGTCGCGGTCTTCCTTGTCCAACTTCAGCGTGTCTTCTTGCAAGGGAGTCTGCGGCGCGACATGTTCAATGGACCGATTCCTCCTGAACACATATTTCTCGGCCACATCGATGGCTCGCCTGATATAATTGTTCTGAGGAGTCGCGTCATCTCCTACGAGGAACAGCTGCTTACGTTTCAGCCAGATTTGGAAATCGAGGCGCCAGAACCAGTATCGGTCCACAGTCTCATAATTCAAATCCTCATATCTGAGGTTTCCTATAGGATGCAGCTCATCATCTTTTGCCTTCAACGCATGGTACAGGCATTCCGGTTCAACAGGATCATCTTTGTCAACGGCATCCATCAATATGTTGAACCACTGATAGTATGTCACCGTGGAAGAATTGACATATAGCATGGATTCAAACATCTTGAGAGTCTTGACAGCGTCATCCTTGTCAAGGAAAGGCGTTTCCAAGTCATAGTCGTAATCGCCCTGTCCGTCAAGAATCCTCACAAAGTACACGTCCAGAAGAACTCTGAAACATATGAGGCTGGTGAAGAAATCCTCAATTTCCTGAGGGTCGTTCCGGCCGATCAGGCATTTTTCAAAGGTGCCGACCAAATTAGCCTTATTGAAAAACGCTGTTATATCCCCGGTGTCTTTTCCTCTGAACGTCAAAAAACGATAGAGACACTGAAGGAGGAAATCGGAGAAACTCATTACGGAATGGCTCCCATCTCCCGTTCTCTGATTTTTTGCAGGGGCATTGGAACTCTCTTTCACATCCAGGATGGAACATCCGCTTGCTTGTTCTTCCTCCGTTTCCTTGAACCCGTTCAAAAGATTATTGTCAAACAAAATATGCGGGGCGTTCCGGGATGCTATCACTTTCTTGATTCTTTCCTTCATCCCGCTTTCATTCTCATTATTCCAGCTCCTCACTTTGAAACATGGCGTGTCCATATCCGCCACGCGATTCCATACTTTAGTGAAAAATTCCTTGTCAGAAGCCAGTTTTTGGAGCAGCTCCACCTTCACGATTTCGTGTCCTTCCAAATTCTTCCCCGTGGAATTCATTCTTTCAAAGTACTTATTCAGAGACGATTGCCGATAGTTTTCAGGCAAATAGGTGACGAAGAATGTCATATATCCGTAAACATATTCCGCATATTCGCCACGTTCCCGGTCGGATTCAAAGCCATTAAGCATATAACTGCGGATGCATTCCAGACCTGTCCTCATCTTCTTATTCACATAGGGCACGGAATCGTCATTGTCTTCTGACATTATCAATGAGTTCAGATACAGCTGGTCTTCAGGTCTCGCGGAGAAAACCAAGCGAGGCTTGCCGTCACACATAAGGAACTGCTTCCAAGGGGAATAATATGCCGAGAGGACAATTCCCATCAGCATCATGACCGTGAACCGTTGCTGACCGTCAACCAAATCATTCCCGGCCGTAGATGTCAGCATTCCGATATAATATGCCTTCCCGGCAGGATGCTTCCTCAAATCGTCCAGCAATTGCGAGATTCTTTCCGGATCCCACTCGAAAAGTCTCTGGTATAACGGAATGCAATATGTTTTATCGCCGATGGTCTCCGGGGTCAGGCGAAGGTCGTTCAAAGTATTCATTTTACAACTGTTTTGGTTATACTGGAAATCTCCACATCTTGTCTGCACTGTTCAAAACAACGTGACAGTCCTTGCGAATAGCGCTGCTGTATGTTTGTTTGCGGGTTCAGAACCGGCATCTCGTTTATTGCCCGTAACAGTTCCGCCAAGAAGAATGTCGGAGATGTCGCCCTGTCTATCATCATGACTATTCTGGTGTCCGCACCATATTGCTGCAACTTTCCCAGATTCACACGGGAATTACCGTAACGATGGATGGAAATCCGCTTGGCAATCAGCATCAGCGCCTCTGTCAGATATTGCTCACCGAATTTCAGATAGTAACAGAATAATAGGGACTCAATGACATCCCTATACCACTTATGGGTCTCCATATCCAGACGATGTATGGCTTTGAAAGCATTTGTGGCGGCAAACGAATTGAACCGGCTCAGGATAGTATCCACATATGCGAAAAAGTGCGAACCGCCTTGGATGGATTCGTTCCAATAAAATTGTTCCCCGAAAGGAGGAATCTCCGAAATGGAAGGAGCCGCCTCATATTCCCGTTTCACATTGTATTTCGCATTGCCATCCCAATTCTGCATACGAATCCAATGCCGCAAGCGGAACACATATAACGACAGCGAACGCACATATGCTCTCTCACTCTCACTGTCCGCTTCATCCCCGGCAAGAATCATCTTGTCCCATTTCTTGGCCAAATGCATTGACTGTTCCGGACTGTCCGCAATAAAACGTAGGTGATGCGCCTTCAGAAGATCGAAATCCGACAAGGCCTTGCCTCTGGAATTCTCGTTTGAGAAGAAAGTGTAGGCCAAATCCACGGAGGAGTCATTCAGAACGAGGACATTGAATTCTATCCCATTCCAAAGCTTCTCCGCAGTTGCCCTGCGCTCACTCCTTCTGACTCCGGAAAGCATATTGCGGATCAGGAATTTATTGTATGCGATATGATCTTCCGCCAGCTTTGACTGATATTTCTCATTCAAGAGAGAGATGCCTTCAATGTGCAAAGCCGAAAGCATCAAGGACAGCGTGACAAGGCGCTGCTGGCCGTCAATAATCTGAAATGTGTCACCTACTTTCTGCAGAATAACCGTCCCCAGGCGGTATCTCCCTTTCTGGTCAATGTCCTTAATATCTTCCCATAGTACCCGCATCGTCTTTTCGTCCCAGCAATAGATTCGCTGATAGTCCGGAATCTTTAGATCAAGATTCAGAAGATGCAGAAGTGTCAGGGTATATAGCTCCACTTCCGCGTTACTGCCGTGAAGCGGCACATCCACATCAGCCAGCTCGCCGTTCTCCTGTTCTGTCCGGAAATACTCCAGAATGGCGGAATTGAAACGCTCCCGCATTTTGGAGAACACGGCCTTCGCATCGTCCCACCCGGAAATCACATTCACATTCCGGCAACATGAATCTTCCCATCTATACTCTGAATCATTTGGAAACCGCTCTCTCAGATAATCCGCCAAGTCACTGAAATCATCATCGTCAGATGACCTTGGCTTTAATATTTGCAGTTCAATATATGCCGGCCAACCGCCATCCTTCGGGTGATCGTATCTGAGGACATAACGCACTTGCATTGAGGAATCCTGTTCTTGAGAGAGTGAACTCTTCAATACCAGACAGCGGGACCACCAGTTTCCTCCGCGCCCCCACCAGTTGGACCGCTCTTCTTCGAAAGAATCAGGAAACTCTTTCTTAATCCATTCTTTGAGATGTTTGTTGATATACACAGACTCCATATTTTGGTTGTTTTAGTTGATCCGTCATCCTGCCATTATATTTTTTGAACCGGACCCAAAATTCGCACGGGGAACTGCAAAACTTTGGCAGTCCATGGTATTCCCATGGCATAATACGCACAAAGGTGTGAAGCCGTTTTCGCAACTCCGTTCGACGTTCTGGACAAACGCTAGCAAGAAGAAACAATCGTACTCCACACCCGCTCGATATGGAGTACGAATGAGCAGAAGCCCACCGACAGCATAATCATAGAGACAGGCGGAGTGTCAACGACCGAACCCTTGCTAATAGAAAATTGTCCAGATTTTCGAACGGACTGGCGAAAAAACACTTTCGCTGATATGTAATGGCGCGGATGAGCCGCGCCCGATGCTAATATAACTTTTTTATTGAAAAAGCGTCTCTTTCCTGTCCTGTGTGGAGCGTTTTCGGGGTTCACCTGCAACGGATTGCCGGTCAAGCCCGCGATGACGAGCGTTCCGTCATGGCCGACGCTGCCGGGGCTTTCCGGTCTTCATCGTCGAATTTTATCCGCATTAGGACAAAAATCACCATATTTGCGGTTTGATAACGGATCGACATATGAGAAAGATTCTTTTGACCATTGCCATGGCAATAGCGCTCTGCTCCTGCGCCGCCTGCAATAAACAGTCTGAAAATCAAGACCTTGTAGACAGAATTATGGAATTTTCCCAGACACATCCCGACGGCTTCACCATCCATATCCCGGACTTTACCGAACCCGATTCCGGAATAGCAGTATCTTACGCCGCCACACAGAACAGCCACTCCAAGTCATCGCTCAAGAAGGTTATCACTCACGCCAAGGAGCACGACGGGTATGTGGGCGGCTGGCTGGACACAGAGTCCGGTCTGTACTACTTCGACAGCACCAAAGTCTTTCCCGAAGACAAGCGGGATGAAGCCATAGCCTTCGGCAAGGAAAACGGGCAGAGGTCCGCTTATGTGATTTCCACCGGAGAGAGCATTGATCTTACCCAAAACTGAGTTCATCCGAACCGCCAATCAGCCCGGAGACATTCACATCAACCGAGAAACTGAAGAACATTTTCAATTAATTCATGTACAAAAAACTCATTCTGACCATCATCGCGGTGCTGGCATGCGCGTTGCTATGCAACGCGGCCGCGCAGGTTCCGGGTAAGGCCGTGCCCAGAGACGAGGTTAAGGCTCTGGTGGAAAAATACGGAAAAGCCAATCCCGACAAATTCAACGGGCATTATATCAACAAATTCTGGCTGAAGACCCTGCTCAAATTGAGCGGATCCAAGAGCAAAAACAAAGATGCGAAATCCGGGAGCGACGATGACGTCGTAAGCGACAAAGAGGCCGCGGAGATTGTGAAGTCCATGGACAAGCTCGAAGGAATGCTGATCGCGGAGTACACGGACTGCAGCGCAGCGGTCAAGGAGGACTTCAACAAAAAACTGACCGCCCTTCTGGACGGGGTGAACCTGCTCACTCAATCGACTAAAGAAGACGAAAAGACCCACAAAATGCAGACGGTCCTCATCTATGGAAGCGACAACGGGGACACGATCAAGGATCTTCTGATCTACGGCCCGGAGGAATGCATTCTGATGGGATTCTTCGGCGAAATGAAGAAAGCCGACAAAGAGGCGCAGTAAAATAGAAGTCTGCTAATACTCGATTTTGTCGTCCTTGTCCTTCCAGAGGCGGAAGGCCTCAAGAGCCTCGTCGCGGAGCATCGGCTCCGACGGCAGATGGCGCTTTTCACGGGGTAGCGCCAGCTCGTCATAGATGAACGAGTCGTCGAAATTGACAGCCTTGGCGTCATCCTTGGTGCAGCCGTAATAGACCTTCCGCAGACGCGCCCAATAGATGGCGCCGAGACACATGGGGCAAGGCTCGCAGGAAGTATAGATCTCGCAGTCGCTCAGATCGAACCTTCCGAGCGCCCGTGACGCATTCCTGATGGCAGTCACTTCCGCATGCGCGGTGGGATCGTTGACGACGGTGACCCGGTTGGTGCCGGTGGCGACGACTTCTCCGTTGCGCACTATGACGGCCCCGAAAGGACCGCCTCCGTCACGGACATTATCGACCGAAAGCCGAATGGCTTCGCGCATCATCTCGTTCTTTTCCATAGACCAGGATTTTTCAAAGAGCAAGGTAATCAATTTTTCGCAGGAGCGGCAAGCTGGCGGACAGCCCTGAACGCATCCGGAACGATCATTATCACAGACGTGGCGATGAAAATGTACAGCCAGTCCTGAAGGGAAAGCGGAGCCACATTGAAGAACATGCCGAACACGTTCACTATCAGCATCTGCCCGAACAGGATTATGGCGGCGACACCGAAGAACCCGGTCCCGAACGGATTTCCGCTCTTTTTCCCCCTGGCAACAAGGGCGCAGATGTCGCCGATGAAGCTCCTTTCCGTGCGGAAATAGCGCGCATTGAAGAGATTCCAGAACTGGGCGAAAACGAAAGTCGAGAAGAATATTCCCCGCTCATAGGCGCTCATGTTTCCGTGGACTCCCCCGCCCCGCCTCAGAAGCCCGAAGGTCTCCGAAGAGAAGATCTGACGGACGCTCTCTACGTCAAGACGGCCGAGCATCTGCCAGAAAAGGGCGAGCACGACAAAGAAAAAACCGCCCGCCGCCACTATGCGGACCGTCATTTTCCGGTCTATGATATTCTTTTTCTGATCGCGCGGCTTGTCGTACATCACGCGTCTGTCCGGAGGGAGTGACGCGAGAGCCATGGCGGCGAAGGTGTCCATTATGAGATTCACCCAGAGCATCTGGGTGACGGTCAGCGGCGAGTCCAGACCCATGAATGCACCGAAGAGCACGATGAGGCAGGCGCACAGGTTGATGGTCATCTGGAACAGGACGAAGCGTCTGATGTTCTGATAAATGGAACGGCCCCAGAGAATGCCGGTGTTTATGCTTGAGAACGAGTTGTCCACGATTGTGATGTCGCTGGCCTCCTTGGCCCTTGAAGTGCCGTCACCCATTGAGAGCCCCACCTGAGCTTTCTTCAGTGCGGGGGCGTCGTTGGTCCCGTCTCCGGTCACGGCCACCACATGTCCCATTTCCTGCAGCAGCGTCACCAGCCTTGCCTTGTCTTCCGGACGCGCGCGGGAAATCACCGTCAGAGTGGGCAGTACATCGCTCTTAAGCTTTTCGTCCGACATTTTTGCAAATTCCGCACCGGTGATAGTCAGGGACGGCTCGCCGTCTTTCACTATCCCCACCTCGCGGGCAATCTGATTGGCGGTGAGGGAAACGTCTCCGGTGACCATGATCACACGCACTCCGGCCCGATCCTTACACACCGATATGGCCTCCTTGACGTCCGACCTGACAGGATCGGCGATTCCTACATGGCCCACATACAGGACGGGGCCTTCCCGGCCGTCCACGATCTCCTGACAGGCGAAGCCCAACGTCCTCATCCCGAGGCTCTGATATTCAGTCAGCTCTTTCTGCACATCCTCCTTCAGGACCTCTCCGGCGGCGAAGCCGTTTCCGCCCTCCGGCGAACCGGATGCAACCGCAGCAGACATTCCGAGCACCACCTCGGGGGCGCCTTTTATATAGCGGATGACCCCGCCGTCCTCTCCTTTCCGGGCCGTAGTTTCCATATACTTAGTCTCCGTCGTGAACGGCTTCTGGCTCAGAATGGTCAGCGACTCCCGGTATGTCCGGTAGTCCTTGCCCTCTTCATCCTTCAGCCAACGCAGGATCGCGCCCTCGGTGGGATTTCCCACCACTCGGCTCTCTCCGTCCACGCGGGTGATCTCCGCGGTGGAATTCACCGCTGCGCACTCCGCAAAAAAGTCAAGGTCAATACCATAGAACCGGTGCCTGACGACCTTCATCATGTTCTGCGTCAGAGTGCCGGTCTTGTCCGTGCATATGACAGTCGCCGCGCCGAGGGTCTCGCAGGCGTGGAGTTTGCGCACAAGGTTCTTTTCTTTGAGCATCCGCCGCATGCTCAGGGCAAGGCTGATCGTGACGCTCATCGGAAGCCCCTCAGGGACTGACACCACCACAAGCGTGACAGCCAGCATGACGGAGCTCAGCGCCTTCTCCATAAAGTCTATGACATCGAAACTCTCTCCGCCGTGGCCAGTGATAAAATACAGGGCCATACGGCCTGCGACTATAAGGAACGCAAAAACATAGCTCAGCCGCGCAATCCATTTAGCAAGATTTCCCAACTGGCTGTTGAGAGGGGTTTCCACGGCCTGCTCTTCCTGAAGGATCCTGGCGCCTTTACCCTCCTCGGTATCAGGCCCCACGGCCGAAACCTTGTATAGCGCATTTCCCTCTATCACCGTGGTGCCGCGGATCAGGAAGTTTTTGGGATAGGCCTCCTCATGAGAGCCTTCTTCCGGCTCGGGCGTCTTGCCCGTGAACAGTTCGCCCGTGAAGGCGGATTCGTCCACCATCAGATTGGTCGCCCTGATCAGATAGCCGTCGGCGGGGACCTCGTCGCCGTTCTCGAGACTGACGATATCGCCGGCCACGACATCGGCCCTCTTGATTTCATATATGCCGGGACGGCCTTTGCCGATGCATCCGGAATTCTCCCACCTGAGAACCTTGACCTTGCGCTCGTCCTCCACTTTATTGAGAATCTTGAATTCGCGCTCGGCCCGCACCTCAAAGACAAAGGCTATGCCGGTGGAGAGCAGTATGGCCAGGGCTATGCCGGCGGACTCTATCAGACACGAGGCGCTCCTTCCGAGAAAGGCTATCTCATAGACAGAAATGGAAAGCGACAGGAACAGGACCACGATCAGAATCGTGACAATCGGGTCTTTGAATTTTTCCAGAAAAAGTCTGAAAAGGGATTTTTTCTTCGGTTCCGGGATTATGTTTTTTCCGGCTCCTTCGGCCACAGCCGGAGAATCCATGGACAGGCAGTCCTCGAAATAGTTTTTCTGTTCCATTCTCAATATGCGTTGGAAGTGCAAAGGTAGCAAATCCGCCCGGCCTACGCAAGGCAGGACAACGCCCGTTTGGTATATTTATTGCGGCGAGAAGTCCGGTTTTGAATATCATACTTAAAAACGTAATCTTATGAAAGCCAACACGAAAGTAAAGGCATCCATTCTGGGGGCGGCGGCTCTCGCCACCCTCTGCGGATGTTCAGCCAAACAGGAGAGCCATTCAGTCGTGGTCTATTATTCCGCCACAGGGACGACAGAGACCGTTGCCAAGCTGATCCATGAGAAAACCGGTGCGGATCTCTTGAAGATAGAGCCGGTCGAGTCATACGGCGAAGACTATGACGGGATCATCAAGGCTTTTCAGCAGGAGATGGAGCAGGGCAACATCCGCGAGATCGAGCCCACAGGGCTGAAGGTTTCCGACTATGACACCGTCTATGTCGGCACTCCGGTGTGGTTCGGACGCTGCGCCGGACCCGTGGAAGTCTTCCTGCGCGAAAGCGACCTCAAGGGAAAAGTCGTGGTGCCCTTCTGCACATTCGGCAGCGGAGGCAACACGGTTCCCGGACAGATGAAGACTCTCCAGCCCGAAGCTTCCTTCACCGACTGGTTCGGCATCAGGGCGGCCAGAATTGACAAGGCCGATGCCGAGGTCACGGCATTTCTCGCCAAGATCGGAGCCATCGAAGGAGATGTTTCCGAATGGCCCGATTTCTCCGAAAACCGCACGCCCGACGAGGCCGAAATGGCAATCTTCAACGAGGCCTGCGGAAGCTATCCGATGCCTCTCGGGACACCGGACCGTGTGGCTTCGCGCGACAAGGGTGATTCCATCGAATATCTGTTCAAAGGCACCGTCAACGGCCGCAACGGCAAGGAGACCACCCAAAGCATCTATGTGACCAAGGGCAAGTCCGAAGGCTCAGTCGCCGAGTTCACCCAGGTGGTGCGATAGCGGGGCTGTAAAGATTCATGACGTCCGGTGTAAAGCTCTCTACCTTGGGGGCTTCTACAACCGTATAGCCTTCCCCTGGTGGGCCATCATCGCCGCGGCAGCACTGACATGCGCCGTCTCGTTCATCTCAATTGTGACCCAGACCATGAGCACCGCCCGCGCCAACCATGTCGATTCTCTCAAACAGCAGAATTAGCGCCGGTCCTGAGACCATGACCGGCGCCGGCGGCATTTTGCAAGTTCAGCCGGATTTTCTTCCCGATTTTTTACAAAATCACCACAAGTGATGTCACTGCCACATTTTGGTAATTTATCCGGCTATATTTGCAATATCAAAAGGACCATTGCGGGCCGCCGCCCGCGACAAAACGGAAAATTATGGCAAAGAACTACTTCAAGCGCTACATCTGGCTCATAGATGTCATCAGCCGGCACGGGCACATCACCCGCAGGGAGATCAACGATCTGTGGTATCGCAGCCCGATAAACGAATACGGGGAGAAGGAGATTCCAGAGCGGACTTTCCACAATCACATCGATTCCATCATGGACATATTCGGACTGGAGATAAAGTGCGACAGGGGCCTGGGCTATTACCTCGCCAACACCGAGGACATCGAGGGCGACGGAATGCGCCGATGGATGCTGTCATCGCTGTCCCTGAACAATCTCCTGAACGAGAGCACGGGGATGCGCGGCAACATACTCTTCGAGAGCGTGCCGTCGAGCGAGAATTACCTTGCGGCCATAATGGAGGCGATGCGCGACCGCAAGGCCTTAGAAATCGAGTATAAGGGGTTCAACCGCGATCATTCCTCTCGCTTCGAAGCGGAGCCATACTGCCTGAAGCAGTTCAAGCAGAGGTGGTATATGGTCGCGAAGACGCCGGCCGGCGACACGCCGAGGATATACGGCCTGGACAGGATAGTCTCGCTGGAGCGCACCGCCCGCGGTTACAGCATCCCGAAGAACTTCAGCGCGGAGGAATATTTCCGTGACCTCTACGGAGTCTGCGGCTCAAATGGAGCCCCTGCCGAAGAGGTGAGGATAAGGGTGAGCAAGTCACAGGTGGAGTACTTCAAGTCGCTCAAGCTACATCACAGCCAGAATCTTGTAAGCGAGGACGAGAACGGAGCCGAGTTCAGCTACCGACTTGTGCCGACCTACGACTTCGAGCAGGAACTGCTTTCCAAGATGGGCAACGTCGAGGTTCTCTCTCCGATATGGCTCCGCGATGAAATGAAAGAAATAATAAAGGGCATGATGTCCAACTATAAGAAAAAATCATGACGGACTTCGCGGCGATAGCGATGAAGATACTATAAAAGGCCGCCTATTTCTCCTTGACGGTCACGGTGGCGCCGGCGGCTTCGAGCTCCGCCTTGAGCTTCGCGGCCATATCCGGGGAAATGCCCGTCGCGACGGTGGACGGAGTCTTCTGGGTCATTTCATACGCGACCTTAAGCTCCACGCCAAGAACAGTCCTGAGGGCCTTCACGACCTTGACCTTATTCGGTCCGATTTCGGTTATCACGACATCGCAGGTCTTTTCGGCGACAGCTTCCGAAAGAACCGTATCGGCCTCCACGCCCGTTCCGGCATAGGCCAGAGAGGGCACAGTCAAGGCCACGACGGCGGCTATAAGTAAAAATTTCCTTGTTTTCATATCAGTTCAGATTTTATGCGGCGCACCCGGCGCCCGCAGTGTCCCTGCAATAATTATGCGAAATATCAGTCAAACTTGATTGAGGCTATCTCACGGTTGATCCTCTCGATTATCGAAAGCTTCTCGTCCTTCAGCTCCTCGGAAATGTCCACCTTGTAATAGTGCGGATTGATGAGCCGGCGCTCCGATTTGCTGAAATGCGCGAGAGTGTCGTCATAGTAGGCCTTCTTTTCCATGAGCGTGTGTTTTCCGGACACATCCACGCCGCCTTTTATGACCTGATGCTGAAGAGGATGCCATTTGTATGAACCGGCCGCAAAAGTCTTGAACTTGAAGCGGTCATGCTCATCATAGATGGTGAACGTCTCGCCGTTCTCTATGAGACGGCTGGTGTCGTCGTCCCTCAGGCAAGTGACATCGGCCTCATAGACTTCTCCGGTGTCGGGGTCGTTCTTGGTGATCCTATAGGTGATCTGAAATCCCGGGTTAATGAGCTTTATGGTGTCCTCCGAGCGCTTCAGCACAGGCTCGTTACCCACCTGCACCAGCTTATAGACATTGCCGAAGCAGGGTTCCGCGCGGGAAGTGGCTATGGCATCACCAACCCCGTAGCAGTCGATCATGGCGCCCTGACGCTCCAGATCAGTGATGAGATACTCGTCCAGCCCATTGGTCGCGAAAATCTTGCACTTGGTGAGACCGTGCGAATCGAGAATTCCCCTCACCTTCACGGAAAGATAGGCAAGGTCGCCGCTGTCAAGACGGATGCCGTAGCCATATGGATAGGAATCGTCTATGCCGTTTTCCCTGAACGCCCTTATGGCGTTGACGACTCCGCAGCGGAGCGTGTCATAGGTGTCGATGAGAAGTATCAGGTTTTCGCCCATATGGGTCCTTATATAGTCACCGAAGGCCCTGTGCTCCCCCTCTACTCCGCTGCCATAGGAGGTGACGAAACTGTGGGCCATGGTCCCCGTGGACACGACGCCGTTCATCACGCCCGTGAGTATGTTGGAACTGTTCATGCAGCCGGCTATTATCGCGGCCTTCGCTCCGCAGGTGGCGGCCCAGGGCCCATGCGCCCTTCTGGAACCGAATTCACTCACGGGACGGTCGGTGGCCCTGCAGACTCTGGAGGCCTTGGTGGCCACGGCCATCTGGTGGTTCATTATGCAGAGCATCGGTGTCTCCAGCACCTGCGCCTCTATTATGGGGCCCTCGACTATCACAACAGGCTCGTTCGGAAAGGCGATCTCCCCCTCCCTCATGGCATAGACATTACCGGTGAAGCGCATGGTGCTCAAATATTTGCGGAACTCCGCATAATCTTCGCCCGGAAGGAATTTCTCAAAGAATTCCGGAGAGGCGTCGCCGAGCTTCTGCACCATTTCTATCACTTCCTGAGTGCCGCTCACGACAGCCCAGTTATTGTTCTCGGGAGCTTTTCTGTAAAAAAGATTGAAGATGGCCCTTTCGTCCTTGCGGCCAGTTTCGAAAAAGGACTTTCCCATCGTGTATTGGTACTTGTCCGAGCAATATGCGTTGTTGAGCATTTAGAAGCTTTTTAATGATTCGTCTTTCAATGCCCGGCAAATTTACCAAATATTATCGACACTTATATTTTTCCGCTGCCGCGCCTCTGCGCCGCAATAAAAAAAGGGCTGACCAAAACTTTTGGTCAGCCCTTTTTCATTGAGATATCACGCTATTCGACACTGCGGATAGGATTCTGCGTCAGCCATGTGTTGGCGTTGAGAGTGCTGGTGTGGAAGGGGAAAATATTGTCGTCCACATTGTCCACTGTCTTGACGCGCTCCTTGCAGAACCAGCTCTTTCCGTTCCAGACATTCTGGCCGTTGGTGCACTTGAAACGGATAAGGTCCTGACGGCGGTGAAATTCTCCGATAAACTCCCATGCGAGTTCGTCAAGAAGTCCTCCGAGCAGAATATCGTCACCGCCTTCCGGCACAGAGACCCATTCGTTTTTCTGACCGAGTTCGGTCTTTGCAGGATCGTCCATGACGTTGAGGTTGTAATAGAGACCATATTTGTAGCAGCTGCCGCCCTTGAGCTTGTCAGCCGTCACCGTGGCCTTTGAAGGATTGCCGCTGAAGTTGCGGGCGCGCACCTGGCTCACAAGATCCGCGGCGGTGTCCTCGTCCTTTCCGAGACGGAGGAGACACTCGGCCTTGATCATGAGAGCGTCGGCATAGCGAAACACCGGAATGTCAGTGGAAGAAGTTCCCACAGGGCCGTCACCGATCTCATACTTGTGGCAACGCGCACCCTCATACTCATAGGCGCCGCTGATGTTGCCGAATTCGATGGTGTAGGAGCAACCCTCGATGGCCTTGCCCTGCTGGTCATACTGCTGTCCCCAGAGCCATGTGTCAGTAAGGCGCTGGTCATCCTCGTCATAGGTGTCGATGAACTGAGGGATGGCACCTGCTCCGGAAGTGGCCCAGGAAGTGTAGCCCCAGGTGGCGCGGTTGGCGTTTGCAAACCAGAGTCCCACCCAGTTCATTCCGTTGGAGTAGTTATACTCGAAGGGGAATGCCAAAATGACTTCGGGGCTGGAGGAAATGTCGGCCTTGAAGTTGTCGAGATAGTTGGCGGCAAGGCTGTACTTGCCGGATGCGATCACGAGGTTGACCTCATCGAGAGCCTTCTGATAATAGGAGTTGTCAGAATCATCGTTGAACCAGGCGTTGTGGTTGAGGTACATCTTGGCGAGAAGCATATTGACGCAGTAGTCGTTCACGACTCCGTAGCCGTTGTCTTCGCCGCAGTTGCCCTTGATGGCCGTCAGTTCGGAGATGATGAAGTCCCATGTCTCCTGAGGGGTGGCCTGTGTGGGAGTCCAGCCCTGCTCATGGTCATAGGAAGTGTCCAGTCCGATGTTGCGGAACATGTCGAAGAGGTTGTAGTACATGAGAGCCCTGAAGAAACGGAGCTGGTTGTAGGTCACGGCGTTGTTCTTGATGACATCCATTTCCATCATGCGGTTGCACTCGGTGATTGCGCCGTATGCGTCGGAATAGAAGTTTCTCATGTGGCTGATGCCGTTGCTGAACGTGTGGTTGCCCAGCAGAATGTAGTATTTGCCCCAGCCGATGCCAAGACGTGAAGGCACGCACCAGAGGTCGGTGGACTCTTCGATGTCGCAGAACCCGTTGAACGTCACATAGGTGCTGTGAACATAGTCATAGACGGAAGCCAGCATGGCCTGAATGTCGTCATCCGTGAAGTCATATTTCTCCGCGGCGATCTGACTGTAGATAGTCTCGTCCAGATCGGTGCAACTCGAAAACAGAGTTGCAGCGGCGACGGCTATTGAATAAAGTATCTTTTTCATGGTAATCTTTCTTTGTCAGTTTAGAACTTGAGGTTAACGCCGAGAGTGAAGGTCCTGACCGTAGGATATCTGGTGGAAGACTCGTGTCCGAAATACCACATGTCGCTGTTGGAAAGCTCAGGATCCAGTCCGGAATAACCGGTGATGGTGAAAAGATTCGTTGCGGAGAGGTACACTCTTGCGGAAGAGATGTAGGGGTTGTGCTTCAGGTCGAAGGTGTATCCGAGGCTCATGTTCTTGAGCTTGAGGAAGTCACCGTTTTCGAGGTGAGCGCTTGTCCACTGCTTGGAGTTCATGTTGCGGGACAGGGTGTTGCCGTCGGAGAACGGTGCGTCAAGCAGAGACTTGAGATGGTTGTACTGAGTGAAGTAGTAGCTCTCGTACTCGACACGGCTCTCGTTGAGGATCTTGAAGCCGAACTGTCCGGTGAACTGGAGGTTGAGGTCGAAGCCCTTGTACCTGAAAGTGTGGTTCATGCCGAAGTAGAGGTCAGGAAGGGCATGTCCGAGCACCTGACGATAGGTGTCGTTGTTGTCCATGCTCACCACATACTCCTCGGCCTCGCCGGTCTCCTGATTGAGGATCATCCACTTTCCGTTCTCGGAAACTCCCACTGCCTTGGGACCGTACCAGAGATCCACTCTCTTGCCGACTTCCATACGGTGGGTGACAGCGGAGGAATAGTTGCCGAAACCGCTGTTGTACTGATAGTTGTCGGTTTCGTAGAGATCGTTGGACAGGCTGTTCAGCTTGTTGTCGTTATGAGAGAAGGTCATGTTGACATTCCACTGGAAGTCCTTGGTCTTCACCGGGATTCCGTTGATGGCGAGCTCGATTCCCTTGTTGGTCATCTTACCCACATTGGCGAGCGTCTGGTCATAGAGGTTCGGAGGAGTGGGCACGCTGTACCAATAGAGCATGTCGCTGGTCACCTTCTTGTAGACATCGAGGGAGAATCCTACCCTGCCCTCAAGGAAACTGCCGTCGAGACCGACATTGATCTCGCTGGATTTCTCCCATTTAAGATTGGGGTTGGGGTTGGACGCGACGGTCAGGCCGGGCAGCCATGAACCGTTGGAATAGTAGTAGCCGCCGAAGTTGTAGCGGGTGAGAGACATGTAGGAGTCCCCGGGAATGACTCCGGTCACACCCCAACCTGCGCGAAGCTTGAGCTCTTCGAGCCAAGAGAACTCCTGCATGAAGTCCTCGTTCTGGATGTTCCAACCTGCGGAAATCGAGGGGAAGTTACCCCACTTGTTGTTGTCTCCGAACTTGGAAGAACCCTCGCGGCGGAAGCTTGCGAGAACATTGTAGCGGTTGTCATAGCCATAACTGATTCTGCCGAAGAAGCCGATAAGCTTGCTGTCGGTGCGGGAAGAGGAAATGGAGGCGTTGCCTTCCTTGAGGGCGCGGCCGGTACCCATGTTGTTGGTTCCGAAGAAATAGGTGGGAAAATCGCGGTTATAGGCCGAGAAGTACTTGTAGTCGTCGTACTGATAGCTATAACCTGCAAGAACCTCAAGACGATGCTTGTCTATGTTCAGGTTATACTTGGAGGTGAGCTCGAGGAGATCCTGAACGGAATTGGAATGGCTCAGGGTTCCCTGTCCGGTATAACCGTTGTTGATATTCTGATAGTCATACTCGTTGCGGAACAGGTCCGTGACGCTTTCCGAATTCACTCTGGCCATCTTGAGGTTGGTCTGCCAGTTCTTGATCGGCTCGACGGTGATGTTGCCGGTAAGCCTTGTCTGCTGGCCCTTGTTGCTGCCTTCGCGGGCCTTGATGAGGGCCACGGGGTTATAGTAATTGGAGGCGCTCAAATTCTCGTAATAGCTTCCGTCCTCGTTCTTCACGGGCTCGGTGGGGTTGCGGAGAATAGCCTGATGGTAGGCGGAGGTGGAATTGGTGACATCGCTCTTGCGCTGACGGCTCTGGATGTCGATGCCGATCTTGAGGATGTCGTTGAACAGCCACTGGGAAATGCCGGCGTTGAGGTTCAGACTCTCGTTGTAGGTGTCAATGATGGTACCCTGAGTGTCACGATAGGTGAAGTCGGCATAGAAGGTGGTGTTCTTGAGACCGCCGCTGATGTTGATGTTATGGTTGTGCGAGAATGCGGTGCGGGTGATTTCGCTGACCCAGTCGGTGTCGTAGCCCTTGTCCTCGAGGTCGGTGTAGCCGGCGCGGACATCGGCCGCAGACATGAACTCAAGGTTCCTGGTCACGTTGGAAAGGCTGGCGTAACCGGAATAAGATACAGACACGTTCTCGTTGCGGGTTCCGTTCTTAGTGGTGATGAGGATGACTCCGTTTGCACCGCGGGTTCCGTAGATGGCGGCCGCGGAGGCGTCCTTCAGCACGTCAATGCTCTCGATGCTCTCGGGAGCCACTGTGGAAAGGCTTCCCTCCACTCCGTCAACAAGCACGAGGGGAGTCGAGCTTCCTTCGAGCGAGATGACACCGCGCAGGCGGATAGTGGACGTGGCGCTGGGGTCGCCACTGCCGTTTGCGATTGTGAGACCGGCCACTTTACCGGTGATCAGATCACCTGCGTCGAGGATTGCGCCGGCATTGAAATCATCGGCCTTCACGCTGGCGACGGCGCTGGTGACATCACCCTTGCGCTGAGTGCCATAACCGATGACGACGAGCTCGTTGAGCATATTGCTGTCCTCTGCGAGAACAACGTCTATGACAGATCTGCCACCCACGGTGATGTTCTGGGTCGCATAACCGATGCAGGAGAATTCAAGGACAGAGTCGTTACCGGGGACGGCCAGGCTGTACTGTCCATTCTCGTTGGTGACTGTTCCAACATTCGATGCACCCTGAAGCACGACACCGGCTCCTATCACGGGAGCTCCGGTTTCGTCCACGACACTTCCGGAGACTGTTTTCTGGGCATAAGCCGACCAGGAAAAACAGGCCACCAGGAAGAGTAAAGAAATAACTTTCCTCATAGTGTTGTAATGTTTAGTTAGTAAAGATTAAACTACTTTATATGGTGTTTTTTTAATAGTCAGAGAAGACTGAATGCAGTAAACGTTTTTGTAAAAAGTTTGCAAAACTCTTGAAACAAATTCGTAACAATGTCGCAACAATTTTTTGAAAATAGCGAAAAAAAAAGCACTTTTTTACCTAAACCGATACTTAAACCTAGGTTCCGCACCCCATTGAAAAATTCGGGCGGAGATATTGGCGGAAGATTGCTATTTTTACATTCCGCGGACTTTTCCCCGCGGACACGATATGAAAACACTCGGCGAATTATACATGGAGCTCACCGAAACGGAACCGAAAAAGACAGCCGCGATGGGCGGGACTTCAGGAAGCGCCCGGAGATATTACCGCCTGAGCGGTCCCGGAGGCACGGTGGTCGGAGTCATCGGGACAGTCAGGGAAGAAAACGCCGCCTTCGTCGGGATGAGCCGCCATTTCCGGAAAAAGGGAATCAATGTGCCGGTGGTCTATGCCGTCAGTCCCGACGGCATGGCCTATCTTCAGGAAGATCTGGGCGGAGACAGCCTCTATGACCTGGTGGCCGGCGGCAGAAAAGACGGTGACTACTCCCCTGCCGAGCGGGAGCTTCTTGTCAAAACCGTGTCGAAGTTGCCGGATCTGCAGTTTATGGGGGCCGACGGCATGGACTGGTCTCTATGCTATCCCGAATCCGAATTCAGCAGGCGCGCCGTGATGTTCGACCTCGCCTATTTCAAATACTGCTTCCTGAAGCCCTCCGGAGTGGAATTCAACGAATTCCGCATACAGGACGATTTCGATTCGCTTGCCGACGAACTGCTTTCGTGCGGCGGCGACAAGTTCATGTACAGGGACTTTCAGGCCAGAAACGTGATGATAAGGGACGGCGAGCCGTGGTTCATCGACTTTCAGGGCGGACGCAAGGGACCCATCCACTACGACCTCGCCTCCTTTGTATGGCAGGCCCGGGCACGATATCCCGAAGACCTGAGACACGAGCTCGTGGAAGCCTATGCCGGTTCCCTGAGACGTTATGTTCCCGATACTGACATGGCCCTCTTCAGGGAAAGACTCCGCCTGTTCGTGCTTTTCCGCACCCTGCAGGTGCTCGGGGCCTATGGATTCAGAGGCCTCTTCCAGCGCAAGACGCACTTCGTCGAGAGCATTCCCTTCGCTCTGGAGAATCTGAGGGAGCTGCTGAAGGAAGACTCCGGCCACAGGCCATATCTGAGCGGCATACTCGCAAAGCTGGCCTCGCTTCCCGCCTATGCCATGCCTAAGAGCGACGGCGCCGCGGTCTGCCCGGAAAACCGTCATCCGCTCACGGTCACCGTGATGAGCTTTTCCTATAAGAAAGGCATTCCGGCCGACCCTTCGGGCAACGGAGGCGGCTATGTGTTCGACTGCCGTTCAATCAACAACCCCGGCCGATATGAATATTACCGGCAGTTCAACGGGACCGACCCGGAAGTCATAAAATTTCTGGAAGATGACGGAGGAGTATTCGATTTCCTCGGGAAGGCCTATGCCCTGGTGGACAGGCACGCGGAAGTCTATGCCGGCCGCGGATTTTCCAGCCTCCAGGTCTGCTTCGGATGCACCGGCGGACAGCACCGCAGCGTCTATTGCGCCCAGCATCTCGCCGAGCGCCTGGCCGGACGCCCCGGAATCTCGGTAAAACTCATACACAGGGAATTGGGCACGGAGAAAACCTTCTGAACATGAAAGCGATGATATTTGCGGCCGGACTCGGCACCAGACTGCGGCCCATGACCGATTCCATGCCAAAGGCCCTGGTGCCCGTGGCCGGACAGCCCCTGATCTGGCACATAATGAAGAAGCTGCGGGACTCCGGAGTGAATGACGCGGTGGTGAATATCCACCACTTCGCCCCCATGATCCGCAAATGGCTGGAGACCCACGACATGGGCATGAATGTCGAGGTCTCGGACGAGAGCGGGGGCCTGATGGACACCGGCGGGGGCATCCTCAAAGCCGAGCCGCTGCTCAGGGGATGCGGCGGATTTCTGGCCCACAATGTGGATATCCTTTCGAATCTGGACATACGCGGCTTTGAAGCTTCGGTCTGCCCGGGAGATCTGGCTACGCTGGTTGTAAGCGACCGGCCCACCAGACGCTATCTGCTCTTTGACGGAGACATGCGCATGGTCGGATGGACCGATGCCGGCACAGGCGAAATCCGTTCACCGTTCCACGACATGGACTTCAGCAAATGCAGAAAGCTGGCATTTGCCGGCATACACCACATTTCGGACGGGATTTTCGACGCGTTCAGGGAATATGGCCTGGAAGGCAGATTCTCCATCACAGACTTCTATATACGCGCCTGCGCCGATTATCCGGTCCGCGGCCATGTCCAGCCCGGTCTCAGGATGCTCGACGTCGGCAAAAGCGATTCGCTCGCCGCCGCCGAGACCTTCCTGAAATCAATGGCGGAGGCCTGACTTCCTCTGCGGAAAGCCGGTCAGATCCTCTCGGCCAGTTTCCTGTAAAGATTCCCCATTTCTATGGCGGAAGCCATGGCGTCAAAACCCTTGTTGCCCGCCTTGGTGCCGGCCCTTTCTACAGCCTGCTCGATGTTGTCGGTGGTCAGTACCCCGAAAATGACCGGAACTCCGCTTTCCAGCCCGGCCATGGCTATGCCCTTGGCGGCCTCGCCGGCGACCATGTCGAAATGGGCGGTAGCGCCCCTGATCACTGCTCCAAGGCACACGACGGCGTCATAGTTTCCGCTCATGGCCATCTTCTTGGCCGTAAGCGGAATCTCAAAAGAGCCGGGGACCCATGCGAGAGTAAGGTTCTTTTCGTCTCCGCCGTGCCTTCTGAAAGCGTCCAGGGCCCCTTCGATGAGTTTCCCGGTGATGAATTCGTTGAATCTCGCGGCCACGATTCCGACTTTGAGACCGCCGGCCATAAGAGAGCCTTCCAATGTCTTGATTCCGTTCATATCATGTGTTTTTTTGATTGATTATTTCCATTTCACTGTCGCTGAAATGGAGCAGATGCCCCATCTTCCTGTATTTAGTGTACATATAGAACTCATTTCCGGCATTGCGCCCCGTTTCTATGGGCTCGCGTGCGGCAACCACTAGCCCATGGGCAGACAATCCGCTCATTTTCAGAGGATTGTTGGTCATGAGCCGGACTTTCTTCACTCCCAGATCCCACAGCATGTCGGCCGCGGATTCATATTCGCGGGCATCGGCCTTAAAGCCGAGGGCGAGGTTGGCCTCCACCGTGTCCATTCCGCCGTCCTGCAGGCCATAGGCCTTCAGCTTGTTGACCAGTCCGATTCCCCTGCCCTCCTGCCTCATGTAGAGCAGCACTCCCCTTCCGACAGCGGCTATGCGTCTCAGGGCCTCGTCAAGCTGTTCTCCGCAGTCGCAGCGCATGGAGCCGAACACATCGCCGGTGAGACATTCCGAATGCACCCGGCACAGGACCGGCTCGTCTCCGCCGGTGTCACCCATGACCAGAGCCACATGCTCCGCACCGGTGATGCGGTTCACATAGCCATAGGCCCGAAATGTGCCGTACCTTGTGGGCAGGACGGTCTCGGCGTCGCGGCGGACCGGAAACTCCGTGCGGCGGCGATAGCCGGCAAGAGCTTCTATGGTGATGATTTTCAGCGAGTGCCTGCGGGCGAACTCCAAGAGTTCCGCGGTGCGCATCATGCCGCCGTCTTCACGCATAATCTCGCAGCACAGTCCGCATTCCTCAAGCCCGGCGGCCCTCATGAGGTCCACCGTGGCCTCCGTATGCCCCGCCCTTTCCAGCACTCCTCCGGGTCTGGACTCAAGCGGGAACATATGCCCGGGCCTGCGGAACTCCAAAGGAGAGATGTCTGCGCGCACTGTCGCCATCGCGGTTGCGGAACGTTCGAAAGCCGATATTCCGGTCGATGTGGAGACATGGTCAATGGATACGGTGAACGCCGTGCCATGGTTGTCGGTATTGGACGCGACCATCTGCGGCAGCCCCAACCGGGCAGTCATTTCCCGGCTCATGGGCATGCAGATCAGACCCTTGGCGAATGTGGCCATGAAATTGACGTTTTCCGGGGTGGCGGCGCGGGCCGGACAAATCAGATCCCCCTCGTTCTCTCTTTCGGGATCGTCCAGCACCACTATCAGCCTTCCGGCCCTGAGTTCTTCAAGAGCCTCTTCTACAGTATTGAACTCCATATGCTTAAAATCCGTTTTCTTTTAAAAATTCCAATGACAGCCCGCCGTTGCAGGAGCCCAGCAGCTTCTCCACATATTTCCCTATGATGTCGTTTTCAAGATTCACCGGATCATCGGCCTTTTTGGAATTCAGGGCCGTCCCGGAGAAGGTGTGCGGGATGAGCGAAACGGTGAAATCGGCCTTGCCCGCCGCGGCCACGGTAAGGCTTATCCCGTCCACGGCCACCGATCCCTTGGGCACTATCAAACGCATGACTTCCGCCGGAGCCGACACCCTCATGAGTATCGAATTCCCTTCGCGGCGCAACGATTCTATCCGGCCTGTTCCGTCGATATGGCCGCTCACTATGTGGCCGCCGAAGCGTCCGTCAGCCCTCATCGCCCGCTCCAGATTGACCGCAGACCCAGCCGAAAGGGCTCCGAGCGCGCTCATACGGAGCGTCTGAGGCGTGACATCGGCCGAGAATCCGGCGTCAGAAAGCGCCGCGACCGTGAGACAGACCCCGTTCACAGCCACGCTGTCCCCGATCCGGAGGTCGTCCATGATTTTTCCGGCCCCGATTTCCAGAACGGCTCCACCGGCGGGATTTCTTCTGGCTGAAAGGACCCTTCCCGTCTCCTCTATTATTCCAGTGAACATTTCTTCGCTCTTAAAAGATAGTCAGCCCCGATCTTTTCCGCCCCGATGAATTCGAGTCCGGCCGCGCGGGAAGGGCTTTCGAAACCGGCGCCGTCCACAGGCGTGGGAGCCGCCGCTCCGCCGATGATTCCGGGAGCCACGAAAAGATATAGCTCATCGGCCAGCCCGCAGTCATATATGGTCCAGTTCAGGGTCCCCCCGCCCTCGACCAGCACCGAGTCTATGCCCATGGCTCCAAGCCGGACGAAGAGATCGGCCGGATCCACGCGGCCATTCCGGCTTCCGCACACCAGCACTTCGGCTCCGCAGTCCAGCAGGGCGCGTTCGGCGTTCCGGTCCCGTTCCGGCGTGCAGGCTACAATTGTCCGGTACTGCCCGGCGGTCTTCACGAGACGGCAGCCCGGGTCTATGGAAAGCCGGCTGTCCACCGCTATTCTCACCGGCTGCCGGACCGCCCCGTCAAGGCGGCAGTTAAGCATGGGATCGTCGTTGGCTATGGTTCCGGAGCCGCACATGACCGCCATGAAGCGGTTTCTCAGGCCATGGACATAGGCTCTGGACTCGGGGCAGCTTATCCATTTCGACTCGCCGGTGCGCGACGCCGTCTTGCCGTCCGCGCTCATGGCCGTCTTCATCGCCACCCAAGGCATCTTTTTTTCCATGTACTTGAAGAACACGCGGTTCTGCCAGCGGAGCTCTTCTTCCATAAGCCCGCATTCCACCTCCACGCCGGCCTCCGCCAGAATCCGGAGGCCTTTCCCGGCCACAAGCGGATTGGGATCGGCGACTCCTGCGACGACTCTGGAGATTCCGTTCTGCAAGATGGCTTCGGTGCATGGCGGGGTCTTGCCATGGTGACAGCAGGGCTCGAGGGTTACATACATGGTAGCCCCGGCAGGGTCTTCGGTGCAGTTTTTCAATGCGTTGCGCTCGGCGTGCGGACAGCCGCTGCGTTCGTGCCAGCCCTCGCCTATGACCCGTCCGTCCCTGACTATCACGGCGCCCACGAGAGGGTTGGGATTCACGCCGCCGACGCCTCTCTCGGCAAGGTCACGGGCCATGCGCATGAATTTGATGTCTTCTTCCTTTTTCATGTCCATACAGAATACTATGGACACTCTCCGAGGCATGCATGATACAGCCTCGCGCAGGGACACGGATATCCCTGACTCATTGTCTTCTACCATCCGGACTGTACCGTCGGCACCGGAATTTCACCGGTTCAGTCTCCTTTCGGAGAGTCGCGGGCTTTGACCGCCGGTGGGGAATTTCACCCCGCCCCGAAGAAATGTCGGTGCGAATATAGCGATTTTTCATATCTTCACACAACTTTCATCCCATGCGGAAAGTCATTTTCCATATAGACGTCAACTCCGCCTTCCTGTCATGGTCGGCGGTCAAACTGCTCGGCGAAGGCGGCGGTGACATCCGTCTCGTCCCCTCCGTGGTGTCCGGAGACCCTTCCGACAGGCGGAGCATAATCGCAGCGGCTTCGATTCCGGCGAAGAAGATGGGTATAAAGACCGCGCAGCCGGTGTCCATGGCGCTGAGGGTCTGTCCGTCGCTGGTGATTGTGAGAAGCGACTGGGACTGGTACAAGAAGTGCTCGGAGTCCTTTATCGGGATATGCCGGAGCTACAGCCCCGTACTGCAGCAGTTTTCGATAGATGAATGTTTTCTGGACATGTCTTTCCGCTGCTATGGACGCGATCCGGTGGATGTGGCGACGGAACTGAAAGACAGGATCCATAAATCTCTCGGCTTCACGGTCAACGTGGGAGTGGGGTCCAACAAACTTCTAGCAAAGATGGCTTCGGATTTCGAAAAGCCGGACAAGGTGCACACTCTCTGGAGTGGCGAGATTCAGGAAAAGATGTGGCCGCTTGGAGTGCGGGACCTGCTGTGGGTCGGGAAAAAGACGGAGGAGCGGCTGACCGCCGACGGAATCAGGACCATAGGAGACCTGGCGACGGTCGGAATGGGCTCGCTCACCAGTCTGGTCGGGAAGAAATTCGCCCTCCAGCTCCACGAGAACGCCAACGGCCGTGACGATTCTCCGGTGGAGACCGAAAGGGACGAGGCGAAAAGCTACAGCGCCGAGCGCACCTTCGCCAAAGACCTGACCGATGCGGAAGGGATCGACAGGGCTATGTTCAAAGTCGCCTGCATAGTGGCCCACCGCATCCGGAAAAACGACTTCAGGGCATCGACAGTCTCGGTATTTCTGAAATATGCCGACTTTTCGGTCGTTCAGAAGCAGTGCGGCACGGAGATGCCGACCGATGTCACCGCCGTCATACTGAACTGCGCGCGGAGGATGGTGGCGGAATTGTGGGACGGCGTATCGCCGGTGCGGCAGGTCGGTCTGGGCGTGTCAAAACTCACCCACGAACCCTACGAGCAGGGGCGCCTCTTCGAAGATCCCAGAATGGAATATTACCGCGAATGGGACAGGAATTATGACAGGGAGAAGGCCGTCGAAAAAGGATAGGCCCCTTACTTGCCGAGTTTCTTTCCGAGATTCTCCAGCATGTCCACCGTCATGGTTTCAAGGTCATAGGAGGGTTTCCAGCCCCACTCCTCCCTTGCGCAAGTGTCGTCCAGCTTGTCGGGCCACGAATCGGCTATGGCCTGACGGACAGGGTCAACCTCATACCTCATCTTGAATCCGGGCACGTGCTCTCCGATCTTCTTGCGAAGAATTTCAGGGTCGAAACTCATGGAGGCGATATTGAAGGAGTTGCGGTGCCTGAGGGCGGAAGGGTCGGCCTGCATCAGGTCAACGGCGGCCTTGAGAGCGTCGGGCATATACATCATGTCCATGTAGGTGCCTGCGGCGATCGGACACACGAATTCCTCGCCCTTGACCGCGGCATAGTAGATCTCGACGGCATAGTCGGTGGTGCCGCCTCCGGGCAGTGTCACATAGGAGATCAGGCCGGGGAAACGGACTGAACGGGTGTCAACGCCATACTTGTGGTTGTAATAGTTGCTCAGCAGCTCGGTGGCCACCTTGGTGCATCCATACATGGACAGAGGCCTCTGGATTGTGTCCTGAGGGGTGTTCACATGAGGAGTCTCAGGCCCGAAGGAGCCGATGGACGAAGGAGTGAACACGGCCACGCCGTTCTGCCGTGCCACCTCGAGGATGTTCATGAGGCCGTCGATCTGAATATGCCAGGCAAGCTGGGGTTTTTTCTCCGCAACTGCGGAAAGGAGCGCCGCCATATTGTATATGGTGTCAATGTCATACTTCTTCACGACCTGCAGGATCTCCTCGCCATTGCAAACATCCACTTTGGCACTGGGGCCGCTTTCCAGAAGAACCCCGTGAGGCTCGGCTCCTGGGATATAGCCGGCAACCACATTGCCCTCCGGGAACATTCCGCGAAGCTTCATTGTGAGCTCGGAACCGATCTGGCCCGTCGAACCTACTATAAGAATGTTTTTCATTGCGAATTTGATAGGTTATTTATATTTTAGCACTGCAAATGTATAACGAAATATCGAAAAAACTTAAAAATAATAAGCAATATGTACGGTAAATTCAAACAGCATCTCACCGAGGAGCTGAACGGCATCAAAGAGGCCGGTCTTTACAAGAACGAAAGAAACATAGCTTCCCCGCAGGGCGCTGAGATCACTCTGGAAGACGGGAGCAAGGCGCTTAATTTCTGCGCCAACAACTATCTCGGCCTGGCCGACTCACCCAGACTCATAGCCGCGGCGAAGAAGGCCATGGAAGAAAGGGGATTCGGAATGTCGTCCGTCCGTTTCATCTGCGGAACCCAGGACCTCCACAAACAGCTCGAAGCCGCCATATCCGACTTCTTCCGCACCGAGGACACCATCCTCTACGCATCCTGCTTCGACGCCAACGGAGGCCTTTTCGAGCCCCTGCTCACAGCCGAGGACGCCATCATCTCCGACTCGCTCAACCACGCCTCCATAATCGACGGTGTGCGCCTCTGCAAGGCGGTCCGCTACCGCTATGCCAATGCCGACATGGCCGACCTGGAGAGATGCCTCAAGGAGGCCCAGGCCCAGCGCTACAGGATTATCTGCACGGACGGAGTGTTCTCGATGGACGGCAACGTCGCCCCCATGGACAAGATCTGCGACCTTGCCGAGAAGTATGACGCGCTGGTGATGGTGGATGAAAGCCACTCGGCCGGAGTCGTCGGAAAGACCGGACACGGAGTCGCCGAGCAGTTCGGCTGCTATGGAAGGATAGACATCTTCACCGGCACCCTCGGCAAGTCCTTCGGCGGCACCGTCGGCGGATTCACCACCGGCCGCAAGGAGATAATCGACATTCTCCGCCAGCGCTCCCGTCCCTACCTGTTCTCCAACTCGATTCCTCCGATGATCGCCGCGGCCGGACTGGAGATGTTCAAGATCCTCAAGGAGGGCAACGGACTCCATGACCGCCAGCAGGAGAATGTGGCGTATTTCCGCGACAGGATGATCGCCGCCGGGTTCGACATCAAGCCCACCCAGAGCGCCATCTGCGCCGTGATGCTCTATGACGCTCCCCTCGCCCAGAAATTCTCGGAGGAGATCGCCAAGGAGGGCATCTTCGTGACAGGCTTCTTCTATCCCGTAGTCCCGAAGGGACAGGCCCGCATCAGGGTCCAGCTTTCCGCCGCCCACAGGAAGGAGCATCTGGACAAGGCAATCGCCGCTTTCGTCAAGGTCGGCAAGAGCCTCGGCGTGATAAAGTAAACAGGTCCTCACCCGCCCTTCGGGATCACTATCTCGTAGCGGCGGTGTGAGGCGTTGTTAAGCTTGGCCTCGCGCAGCCATAGGTTGGCGCTTTTGAGCTGCATATAACTTACACCGTTGTCTTCGGCGAATTTCACGAGATCATCGATGGGATCCGTCACGACAACGGTCTTTTTTACTCCGACGGCGGGATATTTCTCCGTGACATCGAAGCCGAAGGACTTGGGATCTTCCAGCAGCATCTTGGCGGCGAGAATCCTGAACATATAGCGCATTGTCTCCTTCGGCAGCCACAGATCCATCGCGCTGGACTTGTGCTGGCTTTCCACCCTGCGGCTCACCCCGTTCATGCCCGAGTTATAGGCCGCGGCGACCGTCATCCAGTCTCCGTATTTCGCATAGGCGTCCAGCAGGTACCGGCAGGCCGCTTCCGTGGACTTCACGATATTGTAGCGCTCGTCCACATTGGCATTGACCTCCAGTCCGTACTGACGTCCCGTGGAGGTCATGAACTGCCACAGGCCCGCGGCTCCGGCCGGGGAATATGCCGTAGGATCCAGACTGCTTTCAATGGCCATCAGGTATTTCAGATCCTCCGGAATGCCATGTTTCTTCAGAATCGGAACCACTTCCCGGAACACCCTCTCAGACCGCTTGATCATGAGGATGGAAGTGGTGTGCATGTAGGTGACGGTTATCAGCTCCCGGTCCATGCGCTCATAGAGATCGGACCTCTCGAGATTCACCGTGGCGCCGGCGAATTTCATGGATTTCGGGGGAGACGGCGGCTGGGCCGCGGCCGCCAGGACAACAAGCAGCGCAAGCGCTGCAGTCAGCAGTTTTTTCATTTTTCCGTCTACTCTTTTTTCTGCGTCCGCAGGTACTCAAAAGTAGCCCGAAATTCCAAAAATCACAACATATTTTTTCTATCTTTGCCGCCCGAAAATATGATAAAGGCGATATTTCTTGACATAGACGGGACCCTGATCTCCATAAAGACACACAGGATTCCCGAGAGTGCGCTCCGGGCCGTCCGCAAGGCCCGCGAAGCAGGGGTGCTGGTCTTTCTCTGCACCAGCCGTGCAAGGCAGTTCCTTACAAACATCCGCGGAGTCGAATATGACGGCATAGTGTGCCTGACCGGTGCATCGTGCATCGGCGGCGACGGCAAGGTCATCGCCAGCGAAAAGATGGATCCCGGCGACGTGAAGGCCCTCGTGGAATATGCCGCTCAAAATGATCAGGCGCTCATAGGCTATGCCGACGACGCGATCTATTTTCTCAAGGAGGATTCCGCGGACGTGGCCCATGCCCTGGAGCTGGGCGGGCTCAAGACCGCCGAGATTCCCGGACCGCACATCGGATTCGCCGGCGGAGAAGAGGCCGAGAAGACGGGAATCAGCCAGTTCACCGCCTTTTTCAGGCCCGGTGACGAAGAGCGTCATGTGATGGGCCTCATGCCCCACAGCCACAGCGAGAGATGGATCGACGATTTCGTGGACGTAGTCCCCGACGGGGTCGACAAAGGACACGGAATCGACATCATGGCCGGACATTACGGTTTCACCCCCGAAGAGGCCATGGCGGCGGGCGACGGCGCGAATGACATTCCGATGATAAGGCATGCCGGAATCGGCGTGGCCATGGGTAATGCGTCGGACAGGGTGAAGGCGGCCGCCGATTTCGTGACGGCCGATGTCGACAGCGACGGGCTGAGCCTAGCAATTGAAAAATTCGTTCTATGCAACCGGGAATAAAGAAAAGTCTGTTCGCCCTCGCATTCGGCACATTCGGACTGGGAATCGCCGAATATGTGATGATGGGCATCCTACCTTATCTGGCCGCCGATTTCGGCGTATCCATCCCGAAGGCGGGCTATTTCATAACCGCATATGCCCTCGGAGTGTGCGTGGGCGCGCCGCTTCTGGTGCTGGTCGCCAGAAAATGGCCGCTCAAGCGCATGATCTATATGCTTATGCTCATCTACACCGTGGCGGCCGCCCTGATGGCGGCGTGCCCGGCGGGCGGCAAGTGGACGTTCTGGCTGATGATATTTTTCAGATTCATCGGAGGGCTTCCCCATGGGGCCTATTTCGGAGTGTCGTCCATAGTGGCCGACAAACTTTCCAAAGGTGAGGACAGCACTCTTGCGGTGGCCATCATGTGTGCGGGGATGACGGTGGCGAACCTCATCGGAAACCCTTTCGGCGCTTTCATCACGGCCAATCTTTCATGGCGCTATGTGTTCGCGTTCGCGGCCCTCTGGGGCGTTGTGACTCTCGGAGCCATCCGCAGATGGATTCCCTATGTGGAGCCTCTTCCGGACCATGGCATGAAAGGCGAGTTCAGATTTCTCAAGACTTCGGCCCCGTGGCTTCTCATAATGGCCACCCTGCTCGGCAACGGCGGGGTGTTCTGCTGGTACAGCTACATCTCCCCGCTGCTCACAGAGGTGTCCGGAGTAGCACCTGCCCACATGTCCATGATGATGGTTCTGGCCGGAGCCGGAATGGTCTTCGGAAATCTGTCCGGAGGCTCTCTCGCGGACCGTTTCGGACCCGCCCACACCGGACGCGCGCTGCAGTATCTGATGCTTGTCTGCCTGACGGCGATTTTTCTCTTCGGACAATATAAGCTTGTGACCATCCCGCTGATGATCATCACCTGCGGCTGCCTCTTCGGAGTTTCTTCCCCGCAGCAGCTGCTTATCCTCCGCTATTCGGAGGGAGGCATGCTCATGGGAGGCGCCATGGTGCAGGTGGCGTTCAACCTTGGCAACGCCCTGGGCGCATGGTGCGGAGGTCTCCCGATCGAGGCCGGCCTGTCATACAGATACCCTGCTCTGGTCGGTTGCGTGTTTGTGATTCTGGGCATAGTCTGCTACACCGTCTTTGTCCGAAAATTTGAAAGGCGCCCGGCAGGGAAATAAAAAAGCGCGGTCGGTGCTTTTAAATTGTGATTTTTCAGTAACTTCACTCCTTTCGGAGTTTATCCAGAAAAATTCACGATTCATAACACTGACTGCAATGAGAAAAACACTGCTTGCCGCGCTGTCGCTGATGGGAGCGACCGTGCTCTATGCGCAGGGGCCCGACATGATGCGGCCCAGACCGCTCAACTGCGAAACCGTCGAAAGCGGACGATGGACAATCAAATATGACTCCACCGGCATCCGAGGCGCGGTCGACGCCAAGGACGCCTTCTCCGCCGACATCATCGGTCCCATGAACACTCTCGGCAAGATAGTCCTGGACTACAAGGTGAAGGACGGAGTCTGGCTGAGCCTTCCGCAGGACCGCCGGACCATGGAAAAATCCGACGGAGCGATAACCTACACCGACCGCACCATAGGCGACGTCCTTTCAGTGAAACACCGTTTCACACTGGACGGAGACCGGATTCTCTGGAACATATCCGTCCGCAACAACAGCCGATTCCCTATCCTTATCGGAAATCTCGCCGTGGCGGTCCCGTGGAACAGTTTCACCGAAGATGAGGACGGCGAAGACGTGTTCCGCGAGACTTTCACCAAGCACGCTTTCGTGTCCGGAGACGCATCATTCTTCTATTTCACACGTCTCGGCGGCGAGGCTCCATATCCGGTGCTTCTTCCCCAGACCGGAACTCCGCTGGAGTATTACTCCCAGAACCGGATGGACTATGTCGCCTACATCCATTCCGGCAAGAACGGCACCGCAGAAAAGAACGGCACATGGAGGCAGGAACACACCTGGGGCCATCTCTCCCCTGCCGGACAGGAGGGGGATTCCCTTGAATATGGCTTTATCCTCACCGCCGCCGACTCCTATGCCGGCATCCGCGACATCCTGTATGAAAACGGATCCATCGACACCAGGGTCGTCCCCGGAATGACGCTTCCGCGCGGACAGAAGGGGTCTTTCGCCCTCAGAACCAAGTGCGCCATAGATTCGATAACCGCCGAATTCCCTCTCCAGACAAGAATTTCCGGAGAAAGGGCCCGCGGAGAGTACCGGATCTGGGATGTCGAATTCGACAAGCTTGGCGAGAACAAGCTCACCGTGTGGTTTGACGGCGGCAGGAAGACCTATCTGGAATTCTTCTCATCACTTTCTCCCGAGCAGCTGCTCAAGAAGAGGAGCTCTTTCCTGGTGAATCACCAGCAGTGGAAAAACACGGGCAAATGGTATGACGGCCTGTACGGAGTCTATGACATGGTCACCGGAGAGCTCCGCGGACCCGACAACCCCGACTATTTCGACGAAAAGCTGACCTATTTCCTCGCCAGCGACGATCCCGCTTTGGGTAAGGCACCGTTTGTGGCCTCCAAGAACGCCGTTTTCCCCGACAAGAAGGAAATCGAGTCGCTCGAATATCATCTTGAGCACTTCGTATGGGGCGGGCTTCAGCGCACCGACACTGAAACTCCGTTCGAATATGGCGTCTATGGCACCCCCAACTGGTTCATCAACCGCCAGCCGGATCTCAGGGCCACCTACTCCGAGTATAAGCTTGACAAGATGCGCGTCTGGAGAACCTATGACTATCCCCATGTGATCATGCTCTGGTGGGAGATGTACAAGATCGCGTCCCGTTATCCCGAGATGTGCACTCTGGCATCCGCCGACGAATACCTGAAAAGAGCCTATAAGACCACCCTCGCATATTTCCGTTATCCCACCCAGCAGCTCGGCGAATATTACGAGACCTTCAAGTGGGGCGCCTACAACGAGAACGTCATTCCCGACCTGATTGACGAGCTGGATTCCAAGGGCATGAACGCTCAGGCCGACAGCATCAGAGTCGACTGGGAGAAGAAGGTGAAGTATTTCGTCTATGACTCGGAATACCCCTACCGTTCCGAATACGCGACCGACAGAACCGCCTTCGAGTCCACATATGCGCTGGCGGATTATGGAATGAAGAACAGCCTCAAGCCGGACCATAACCTCTGGTATGACAACAACAGAAAAGTCTGGTATTCTCATCCGGTGATAAAGAAGGAGGACATCCTGAACTTCATGGACAGACAGTTCCTGGCCAATCTCTCCTGCCGTGGGGTTCTTGAAAACCAATGGTATATCCTCGGAGGCGACTTCTTGCACTCCTCCGACTGGAGCGTGCAGAGCTATATGTCCAGAATGGGCGGCTGGGGCGTACTCGGCTATGGTCTCAACTATGCCGAAAAGCCCTATGACGCCATCCGCCTGGGCTACAACAGCTACCTTTCATCCTTCGGACTGATAAATGCCGGCGACGCTGAATCCGACTACGGCTACTGGCATCCCGGAAAGGACAAGGACGGGGCCATGGGTCAGGCGTTCACCGCACTGAAGTTCGGCGGCGCATGGATCGGAACCCAGGAACCACGCGGCCCCTGGCGCTACTGCGGAGAGGGAGACCTCGGAATGTGCGCGGTGACAAGGATGGCCGAGAGCATTCTGGCTTCCGACCCCATTTTCGGATGGACAATCTATGGCGGCAAATCCTTCTCCGATGACAAGACAGGCTTCTCCTTCATCCCCGATGACGGAACCAGGACCAAGATATCGGTGGTGTCCGACGCCAGGCGCTACACCGTCAAGCTGGACAGGGACAACTGGTCCGCGACGGAGCCCGTGCGCATCAGCCGCAATCTGAAGACCATGGAGGTCAGGCTTGACAACCCCGTGGGCACCAGCCACACCACCACTCTCACAGTGTCCTCGCCGAAGGCCAGGGTCACCATGGACGGAAAGACAGTATCCTCCAGGAAGAACAAATATGGAGAGCTTGTCTTCAGCCTGCCGGTCACCGGCTCCTCCCACAGCCTGAAGATTACGCTTTAGACCGGAATCAATCAAAAGGAGGATAACCGACGTCGCCGTGTGGTTATCCTCCTTTTTTGGTTTCTGTTGTTGAGTCGAACAGGAAGCGGGCTAATGAATCCGGGCGCCGTTGACAAGAACCTCCTGAGGGGTGATAAACCTCATGGCGCCGTCACCCTGGGCGGCCATCAGTATCATGCCCTTGGACTCTATGCCGCGGATTGCCCGGGGGGCCAGATTGGCGAGAATGCAGATCTGCTTCCCGACCATCTCCTCCGGTGAATAGAACTGGGCTATGCCCGACACGATGACTCTCCTGTCGATGCCGGTGTCTATGGTAAGCTTCAGCAGTTTCTCGGTCTTGGGCACACGCTCGGCCTCAAGCACCGTGGCGGTCCTTATGTCCATGCGGTCGAAGTCCTCCCAGCTCACCTCGGGCTTCTGGGGCTCAATCTTTTTGGCGGCCTCCTCTGCAGCCTTGGCAGCCTCCTCGGCCTCCTGCGCTTTTCTGATGACCTCAAGCCTTTCGATCTGGGCATTGATCGCGTCATCCTCGATCTTGGCGAACAGCAGTTCGGCCTCGCCCAGCTCATGGCCGGCGGGGATCAGCTCATCGCGTCCGACCATGTCCCAGTTCAGCGTCAGGCCGTCCTGTGCGGCGGATTCGCCCTCGTGCACGGTGTGGAGGGCGGCGCCTTCGCCTTCCCTGTAAGTGTTCGCGGTCTCGGCCTCGCCCCTGCGGTGGTCAGTCCCCACGTAGAGTCTGACCTTCAGCATCTTGCAGAGCTTCTCGACTGCAAAGGGAGTGAACGGCTCGAACACCGCGGCCAGATCGGCGCAGATCTGCGCGCACACGTTCAGTATGGTGGCGCAGCGCTCCATATCGGTCTTCGCGACCTTCCAGGGCTCCGTGTCGGAGATATACTTGTTGCCGGTCCTGGCCACGGACATGGCGTCCTTCAGGGCCTCGCGGAAATGATAGGTCTCTATATTTTTCTCAAGCGACGCCTTGAGGGCGGGAATGGCTCCGAGAGCCTCGCGGTCAATCGGCTGAAGTTCGCCGGCCGCGGGCACCTTGCCTCCGAAATATTTATGCGTGAGCACCATGGCGCGGTTCACGAAGTTTCCGAAGATGGCCACCAGCTCGCTGTTGTTTCTCGCCTGGAAATCCTTCCAGCTGAAGTCATTGTCTTTGGTCTCGGGAGCGTTGGCCGTCAGCACATATCTCATCACGTCCTCCTTGCCCGGAAAGTCACGCAGATACTCATGCGCCCACACGGCCCAGTTGCGCGAAGTGGAGATTTTCCTGCCCTCAAGATTCAGGAACTCGTTGGCGGGGACATTGTCCGGAAGGATATATCCGCCGTGAGCCTTGAGCATGGACGGAAACACTATGCAGTGGAACACTATGTTGTCCTTCCCGATGAAATGGACAAGCTTGGTGTCTTCGCTCTTCCACCATTTCTCCCATGACTCCGGAAGCAGCTCGCGGGTGTTCGAGATATAGCCTATCGGAGCGTCAAACCAGACATAGAGCACCTTGCCCCCGGCTCCCTCCACGGGAACCGGAATGCCCCAGTCAAGGTCACGGCTGACGGCCCTGGGCTGCAGGCCGCCGTCAATCCAGCTTTTGCACTGGCCATAGACATTGCTCTTCCACTCCCTGTGACCGTCCAGAATCCACTTTCTGAGCCAGGGCTCATACTGATCCAGAGGCAGATACCAGTGAGTGGTCTTCTTCTTCACGGGCTCGGCGCCGCTGAGCTTGGACTTGGGGGAAATCAGTTCCTCGGGGCTGAGGGTGCTGCCGCAGCTTTCGCACTGGTCGCCGTATGCCCCCTCGAATCCGCACTTGGGGCAGGTGCCCACTATATAGCGGTCGGCCAGAAAGGTTTTGGCCACCGGATCATAGTACTGCTCGGTTTCCTTGGTTATGAACTTGCCCTCGTCGTAGAGCTTGCGGAAAAAGTCGGAGGCCGTCCTGTCATGGACTTCGGACGTGGTCCGACCATAGATGTCGAAATTGATGCCCAGACCCGAAAAGGAATCCTTGATTATCTTGTGATACCTGTCCACTATGTCCTGCGGAGAGCATCCCTGCTGGCGGGCCTTTATGGTGATGGGAACTCCGTGCTCGTCGCTTCCGCAGACATAGAGCACGTCCTTTCCCCTCATTCTGAGATATCTGACATAAATATCCGCCGGCACATAGACTCCGGCGAGGTGGCCTATATGCACGGGGCCGTTGGCATACGGCAGCGCGCTGGTCACAAGGATTCTCTTGCAGTTATTGTCCATGATTGTTCTTGTATTCTATCTTACCCGCCCTAGAGCCTCGTCCAGGGCCTTTCTTTTTTCATCCAGCGCCTGCATGTCCGCAAGGATCCCCTCCACGTCGTCAGACCCGGCCTTCAGTTTCTCAAACAGTCCGTTCCTGCGGAACTTTATCAGCGCAAGCTGATAGACAAGCAGGGAACGGGGTACAAATTTAACCAGTTGAGTTGACACTGCGGTCATGGAATCGGCGAATTTTTGCACGGTGAGCTGATATTTTTCCCCGGTGAGTTCGGCGGCCAAAGCGGCCACGTCCCTTTCCGCCCCGTCCATCATGGCCCTGACAATCGAATCCTGATCCATTTCGGGATGGTTGTCATAGAAATCGAAATATATGTCATAGGCCCTGCGGTACAGCGAATTATGGAATGAGATGCCGTCCGATTCCAGATTGTAGCTTATGAATGCCGCCACCGTTGTCTCCTCCCCCTCCTGATAATAGACCGAGTCGGTCTCGAAATGCATGGGCGAGAGGCCGTAGCGCAATATGAACGACAGCAACTCCCGCTCCTCCGGATTGAGGAGAGGATACTCTATGCCCGACCGCGCCGGTTCTTCGGGGGCGGTCGTTCCGGGCGCGGCCTCTTCCGTCCGCTCTTCCGGAATGTAATCTTCAGTTCCGGACACGGGCTCGCGGGCAGGAGCCCCGACTCCCTTCCGGTAGGCTTCCTTCCTTTCATCGGCCAGCATCCTGTCCCTGGTCTGGCGCACGCGGCTGAAGATTATCTGCGCGTCCATGTCAAAGCGGGAAGCTATGGTCTGGCAATAGACCGAACGGGTGACCGCGTCGGGGATCAGAGCTATGGTGTCAGCCATGTCGTTAATGAGCCCGGCACGCTTCAGGGGATCATTCCCGGAGTCTCCCAGAAGCAGGTCGGTCTTGAACTCGATGAAATCCCTCTCGTTGGCGCGGAGAAAATCCTCCACCTCCGCAAGAGTGTGCCTGCGGGAGAATGAGTCAGGGTCGTCCCCGTCGGGAAGGAGCACCACCTTGACGGAGAGCCCCTCCTTGAGAACAAGCCCCACGCCCCTGAGGGCGGCCTTGATTCCGGCGCCGTCACCGTCATACATAATGGTGACATTGTCGGTATATTTCTTTATGAGGCGCACCTGCTGGACCGTGAGCGAAGTTCCGCTGGAGGCCACGACATTGGTTATTCCAAGCTGGTGCATGGACAGGACGTCCAGATAGCCCTCCACCAGATAGCACCTGTCCTTCAGATGAATGGCGCTTTTGGCAAAATTGATCCCATAGAGGGTATGGCTCTTGTCATAGACCTCGGACTGCGGAGAGTTGACATATTTCGCGACGGTCTTGTCGCTCAGCAACGTTCTGGCCCCGAAGCCTATGACGGCTCCGGCGTTGTTCTGGATCGGGAACACCACCCTGTCATAGAACTTGTCAAAGACCCGGCCGTCATCATACCTGACGCACAGGCCCAGATCCAGCAGATATTCCTCCTTGAACCCCTTGGCCAGCGCGGCTTCCCTCAGGGAGCGCCTGTCCTTCGGAGCCCAGCCCAGACCATATTTCCTTATGGTGGCGTCTTCCAGTCCGCGGCTTCTGAAATAGGCCATGCCTATAGTCCTGCCCTCGTCCGTATGCAGTCCGGAGACGAAGAACTTCTCCGCGAAATCGAGGACCAGCATAAGCCCTTCCCTGCGGTTTCTGGCGGCTATGTCCTCCGGAGTCTCCTCCTTTTCGACCACCTCTATCCCATATTTGCGGGCAAGATACTTGAGGGCCTCGGGATAGGTCATGCCCTCATGTTCCATTACGAAGCCCACCGCCGTTCCGGACTTGCCGCAACCGAAGCACTTATAGATTCCCTTGGTCGGAGACACATGGAACGACGGGGTCTTCTCGTTGTGGAACGGGCAGCACGCGACATAGTCGGAGCCCTGTCTCCTGAGAGAGACGAAGTCCCCGACCACATCCACCACCTGCGCCGCGTCAAGAATTCTCGCGACAGTGTCCGCCGGAATCATCTTTCAGTTCAGAACGGAAGATCGTCCCCGGAATCGTCCCCTACCGGGGAAAGATCCTGCGGAGCGGCGGGAGCGGCGTTGTTCCTGTCCCATCCGCCCGATGCCGCGGGAGCGGCCGCAGCGGCGGCGTTCTCAACCCTCCAGGCCCTCAGGTCAGTGTACCAGCGGCCGTTATACTCGCGGCTGCTTATATTGAAGGAAACCCTGAGCGTGTCCCCCTCGGAAAAAGATCCCAGTTCGCGGACCTTGTCCTCTCCCCATACGGAGAAAATGACCGTGGAAGGGAACTTCCCCTCCTGAATTTCAAGCAGAAACTCCTGCTTCTCCCACGGGCCTCTCGCCGAGTTGCCGGACACCACCGGCAGCTTCCTGACAAGGCGGCCTTCCACCTCCAGATTTGCCATATTCCTTTATCGCTTTTTCACGTCCCGCCCGAGCGGAACGAAAACTGCCCGGTCCCACATGAGGGTCCGGGCAGGTCGTTTGTATAATAAATCCGTTCCTCCCGGCACCGCCAGGATTATTTCACCGAAGAGGGCTCGACATAGCGCTTGAGCGAATCAAGCTGAACGTCGAAGATAAGGGTCGAGTTGGCAGGGATGACTCCCATGTTGCGCTCGCCGTATCCGAGGGATGCGGGCACGAAGAGCTTGATCTTTCCGCCCTCGCCTATCAGCTGGATGCCCTCCGTCCACGCGGAGATGACCCTGTTGAGAGTGAGCACTGCAGACTCAGCCTCGGGCTTGACCTCATCGAAGACGGTTCCGTCAAGAAGGGTGCCCTTGTAGTGGACATAGACAGTGTCTCTGGGACCGGGCTTCTCGGCGCTGCCGGGCTCGGAGATGATATACTGAAGTCCGCTGGCGGTCTCCACGACGCCCTCGGTCTCCTTGTTCTTCTCGAAATATTCCTTTTCCTTGGCGGAGGCGATAGCGCTCTCGTACTTGTTCTTCATGCTGAGATACTTGTTCACCACGGAGTTGATATGCTCGGGGCTCATCTTGAACTGCTTCACGAAGTTGGAATCGCTTTCGTCACCCTTGGCGTTCACGAAGTCCTTCATACCCTGGACCATGAGCTTATAATCCACATCACCGAAGCCATACTGCTTGAGCATCACGCCATAGTTGAGACCGAGCATGTAGCTCACGGAGTCCTGCAAAGCCTTGGAAGGCTTGAGGGCTGCAACTTCAGGTGAATCAGGGGTCTTTCCGCCCGAGACGCAGGCGGCGGCAGATACGAGAACTGCGGCCACTGCCAAAATTCTGAATGTCTTCTTCATCTTATTTTTGTTTTGACCATTTTTCAGGTTTGCAAATATCGCAATTTTTAGCCAAAAAGCCGATGTTTCACGGATTTTTTGGCTAAATTAGAGGAAAATCCCACTAAATGACATCCAACGGTTCTTCCGACCTGCACACAAAACTGAAAGAGTTCTTCGGCTTCGATTCCTTCAAGGGAGACCAGGAGGCCGTAATCCGGAATCTCATAGGCGGAGGTGACTCGTTTGTGGTGATGCCGACCGGAGGCGGAAAATCATTGTGCTATCAGCTTCCGGCCCTGGTCATGGAAGGCACCGCGATAGTGATATCCCCGCTCATAGCGCTGATGAAGAACCAGGTGGACGCGATAAGGGGGTTTGCGTCCGGAAACTCGGGGATCGCGCATTTTCTCAACTCATCGCTGACCAGGGCCCAGGCCGACATCGTCAGGGAGGACCTGATGAGCGGTGTGACCAAGCTTCTCTATGTCGCCCCGGAATCCCTCACGAAGCAGGAAAACATAGATCTTTTCAGGCTCATAGACATATCCTTCTATGCCGTGGACGAAGCTCACTGCATATCGGAATGGGGCCATGACTTCCGTCCGGAATACGGCAGAATCCGCCCGCTGATAGACGAAATAGGCCGCAAGCCCATAATCGCCCTCACAGCCACGGCGACCCCTAAAGTTCAAAGCGACATAATAAAGAATCTGGCCATAGAGGGAGCGAAAGTGTTCAAGGCGTCCTTCAACAGGCCCAATCTCTACTATGAAGTCCGGGACAAAAGCAACGTAAAGGCCGACATGGTGAAGTTCATCTCCTCCATGCGCGGAAAGTCCGGCATCGTCTACTGTCTCAGCCGCAAGAAAGTGGAGGAGATCGCGGAGCTGCTGGTCCTGAACGGGATAAGGGCCGTGCCCTACCACGCCGGACTGGCCGCAGAGGAAAGAAGCCGCAATCAGGACATGTTCCTCGGAGAGGAGGCGGACGTGATAGTCGCCACCATAGCCTTCGGCATGGGCATAGACAAGCCCGATGTACGTTTCGTCATCCACTATGACATTCCCAAAAGCCTGGACGGCTATTATCAGGAGACCGGCCGTGCGGGAAGGGACGGGCTGGAAGGGATATGCATAACCTACTACAGCCGCAAGGACGCCGAAAAGCTCGCGAAATTCATAATGGGCAAAAAGGGAAACGAGCAGGAGATCGGACGGCAGCTTCTGAAGGAGACAATGGATTACGCGGAATCGGGCGAATGCCGCAGAAAACTGCTGCTCAAATACTTCGGCGAGGACTACCCGGAACGCAACTGCGGCAATTGCGACAACTGCCTGCATCCCGGGACGAGATTTGACGGGCAGAAGGAAATGTGCATGGTCCTGCGGCTCGTGGAGGCTCTTCCGGAGTCGTTCGAGATCGAACATCTGGCCAACATACTTTCGGGAAGACACACCGCGCTGGTCAATTCCTACCGGCACGACTCACTGGAGATGTTCGGGGAGGGCGCCGGACACGACAGCCGGTTCTGGGGTGCCGTGATCCACCAGGGCATACTCCTCGGCTTTCTCAGGAAAGACATCGAATCCTATGGAAAGATCTCGGAGACAGAATCAGGACACGAATTTTTAAGAAAACCGCATGAAATTCTGCTGGTCGAGGACAGGACCTTCCGCGACGGAGATCCGGACGAAGATGACGACATCAGGGATCCGGGGCCCGGAATGAGAGGCGACGGAGGCGGAGACGAGAGGCTTCTGGCCATGCTGAAAGGCCTGCGTTCCGACATGGCCAAGAGGCTGAAGCTGCAACCGTGGGTGATTTTCGGAGACCCCACCCTCAACGACATGTCCATAATCTACCCCCTCACGCCGGACGACCTGAAGAAGAAATGCCAGGGCGTGGGCGAGGGAAAGGCCGCGAAATACGGTGCGGAGTTTCTCGAACTCATCAGGAAGTATGTGGAAGAGAACGACATAGTGCGGCCGGACGACTTCGTTCTCAAGACGCCCCCCGCGAAATACGAATACAAGGTGTTCATAATCCAGTGCATAGACCGCAAGATGGATTTCGAGGACATCGCGGAGGCGAAGGGCCTGGAAATGGACGACCTGCTGACCGCGGTGGAAAGCATAGTGGAGTCCGGCACCAAGCTTGACATCAACTATTACATCGAGCAGGAGGTGGACGAGGACACCGTGGACGAGATATTTACCTATTTCAAGGAAGAGGCCCTGTCGGATTCCATAGCCGACGCCGAAAAGGCCCTTCCGAACTGCGAGGAGGAGGAGATCCGGCTTGTGCGCATCAAGTTCCTCAGCGAAGTGGCCAACTGATCGGCGACGCCCCCGCTTTGCGCTATGCGAAAAAGTCTGTACATTTGTGCTTTGCGTACATTCGCGTAATCCGGGCAAAAACTGTGGACTACAGGATAAAAAGATACCTTTTCCCCGCTGTCGTCATTCTGGCGGCGGCGCTGCAGTCAATGGCTTCAGGGAAAGGGCCGGCCTATTCCTGTCCGCGGACGGAGATGAAGGCGGCGCCGGACACGGTCATTTATGACAACTCCCGGATTTTCACCAAATTCCGGAAAGACAGGATAGCGGAATCCGGGGACTCCCTGTCCGACGGTTTCTCCGACATCGCCGAGAACATGATCTCGGCCAGAGACACGCTCAAGGCTCCGGACTCCCTCAGATACACCGACCCGTTCCGCTTCAGATACTATGTAGCCCTCAACGACTCCCTGACCCACAGGCAGACGCGCGACTCACTGCTGGCCGCCGGCGACACCCTCACCGTGGGAAGGCTTGACTCCGTCTATTTCGCCGACTCCGCGAAAAGGGCTGACGCAGCGTTTCTCGCATGGTACTCTTCGCTTGACAAAGCCGCCAGAAAGCAGTACGATCTCAAAAAAAAGCTGGAGCGCAAGCAGCATCTGGCCGACAGCATACTCGACGCCAAAGACAGCATCAGGGCAGTGCGCGACAGCATAGCCGAGGCCAGGCCGCGCATTCTCGAAACCTTCGCCCTGCCCGACTCCATGCAGTACCGCAGGATAGTGAAATGGAACACGGATAGGAGGGTCAACGCTCTGAAGACACAGGAAATAGACACCAGCTACAACTATTGGTTCAACGATCTGCCGTTCATGAGAAAAGAGGTCGGAGCCACATATCTGGGCACCTCAGGATCGCCGGTCCAATACTATGACTTCACCAGGAGGAAGGCCGAAGAGGGCGTAAACTTCTATGCGCCGTACGAGTCCTACAGCTTCTCTCCCGGCACCGCCCCGATGTACAACACCAAGACCCCCTACACCGAGCTGGCATATTGGGGCACCCTGTTCGCAAACAGTGAGCAGGAGGAGGACAATCTGCACATCCTCACCACCCAGAACTTTTATCCCCAGCTGAACTTCACTCTCAGCTATGACCGCAACGGATCCGGAGGCATGCTGGAGAACGAGAGCGTGGACAACAGGACAGTCTTCGCCGGAGTCAACTGGCTGGGCAAGAGGCACACCGCCCACTTGGGATACATATTCAACTCCATCAAGAAAGCCGAGAACGGAGGCGTGGCCGACAATTCTCTGATCAGGGACACCACCATAGGCCCGAGAGAGGTTCCCGTCAGACTCACCGACGCCGACAACCTGCTGAAAAAGAACACGGTGTACCTTAACCAGACCCTCCGTATCCCTTTCAGTTTCCTGAAGAGGAAGACTGCCGCGGACTCGACAGCCGCAGCCGTAGGGCTGATCGACAAGGACGTGACGACCGCGTTCATCGGACACAACAGCGAATATTCCACCTACAGAAAGATCTATACTGACAAAATATCCAGTTCCGACACCGAGGCCAGAGACTATTACGCCGGGCGGTTCTACATCGATCCCGTCCAGTCGCGGGATTCCATAAGGGTCATGAAACTGGAGAACAAGGTGTTCCTGAAGCTCCAGCCGTGGGCGTCGGACGCCGTGGTCTCAAGCGTGAACGCCGGACTCGGCAACCGGATCATGAGCTACTACATGTTTTCTCCGGACGGTTATCTGACTTCCCCGAAGAACCATGTGGAAAATTCCACCTATCTCTATGGCGGCGCGGCCGGACAGGTGAAGAAATATGTCGAATGGGGCGCGGCCGGAGACTATACTCTCGTAGGCGCCAAGGCCGGAGATTTCAACGTGGAGGCCGACGCCAGATTCAGCGTCTATCCGTTCAGGCGCCACAGGAAAAGCCCGCTCACGGTTTCCGGACACTTCGAGACTTCACTCACCTCACCGGACTATTTCGAGAACCACTATTTCTCCAACCATCTCAGATGGGACAGCGATTTCTCGAAAACCTCACGCACCATGGTGTCCGGAGCGCTTGAGATTCCCCATTGGAACATGGGACTGACGGCCGCCTACACCCTGATGACGAATTATATCTATTATGACGCCCTTGCGGTCGCCGCGCAGAACGGCAACGTCATGAACGTGCTGAAGCTGGGCATAGACAAGAACTTCAGGCTCTGGAATTTCCATTTCGACAACAGGGCCGTGTTCCAGTTCAGCTCCGACAAGGATGTCCTGCCCCTGCCGGCGGCGGCTCTGAACCTCAGATGGTATCTGCAGTTCAATGTAGTCAAGAACGTGATGCAGATGCAGCTCGGAGCCAACGGGCTGTACACATCGTCCTGGTATGCCCCCGCGTATAATCCCGAACTTGGCATGTTCCACAACCAGAACAGCGAGAAATATGGGAACTGCCCCTACATTGACCTGTTCGTGAATGTGCAGTGGAAACGGGCCACGATCTTCGTGAAGCTCGTGAACGCCAACATGGGCTGGCCATGCAACTCGGCCGACTACTTCAGCGCCGACGGCTACATAAGGCCGCAGAGGTCGCTGAAATTCGGAGTGTGGTGGCCGTTCTATCTGCAGACCAAAAAGAACGGAACGGTTTCCGCCGGAAGCTCTCTAGGCGGCGCCACGGGATCTTCCGGAAGACAGGGCGGAAGCGGTGCTGGTACTAGCGGAAGAACGGGATCAAGCGGCTTGAGCGGCTTAAGCGGAAGACGGTAAAGCCATGGGAAAGAAAAAAGCCCGGACGCGTTTTCTCGTCTTGACTCTTGTTTTCCTCGTCATCGCGCCCGCGATCACCCGGAAAGAGCCCGAGAAGCCGGAATCACTTGACAAGTTCAACTGCGTGCTCTGCCTGAGAGGCCACCACCCCGCCAGGATGAGCCTCAGCGCCGGGTTCAACTATGAGCTGATACAGCTCTATGGAAAACATCTGTCAGCGCGGCCCTCGGTGTTCGCTTCCTCATCACCGGACTCGGTCATCAAATACATTCTCAAGGACAGCATAAGAATTGCGGTGATGCCTTACTGCGACAGCCTCGTCTTATCTGAAAAACTGGCATGCTCCGCACTCCTGCCGGACAGCACCGTATGGGTCACAGACGCAGACAATGAGCTTCTGGTGAGGTCGCTCGACAGATGGATGAAGACTTTTTCGGATACGGAAAGCTACCGCCGGCTAAAAGCCCGGTTCACTCCCTCATATGAGCCGTATGCCAGAGTCGCTTCCGGGAAAAAATTCGACGCCGCGGGGCCATATGACGACATAGTCAGGCGCTGCGCCGCGAAAATAGGATGGGACTGGAGGATGCTGGACGCCCTGATATGGCAAGAATCCAAATTCAGGATCGACGCGGTGAATCCCTCCGGAGCCGAAGGCCTGCTGCAGATGCTGCCGTCCACGGCCAAGAGATTCGGCAACGATGACATGCTCGATCCTGAAAGAAACATAGAGACCGGCACGGCCTACCTTGCCAGAATCGAGTCCATTCTGTCGGGCTACTGCGACAGAGACGAGCTGGTGAAATTCACCCTGGGCGCATACATGGCCGGCGAAGGCAGGGTCCTGGACTGCATCAGATATGCAAGGAGCAAAGGGCTGGCCCATGCCACATGGAATGATCTGGTGAACGTGATGGACACGCTGCGCGCAGACAGGGGCCCTGGAAAAGACAGCCTTCTGGTGCACGGGGGGATAACCGGAATGGAAACGAGGAAATATGTCGACGCCGTCTATTCCCTCTACGAGGCCTTCACAGTCATTTCGCCCTCACGGTCCGCGCAGGATCAACCCGCGAGACATACAGCGAAGGAATAAGCAGCACCAGCATTATCACGGCATATGCGGCCAGATCGGCGACCGCGACGGTCCACGGCGACAGGCTCACGGGGACAAAGGATACAAAATAATTCTCCGGATCCAGCTTGAGCAGACGGGTATTTCCCTGCAGCAGGCAGAAAAGGATCGCGCAGACATTGCCTATGGCCATGCCTTTCAGCACGACACGGGACGACACACGCAGAAATATGCCGGCAACGGAACGGTCGGTCATGCCCATGGCCTTGAGTATGCCTATGGTGGAGGTGTTTCTGAACAGAGTGATGAGCAGGCCCGAAACCATATTGAATCCGGCCACCGCCGTCATCAGCAGAAGTATCACCAGCACATTCCTGTCTATGAGGTCCAGCCACGAGAAAATCTGCGGATACCGCCTTGACGCCGAGACCACCGCCGGAGCGTTTTCCTCCTCCGGAGACACGGCATAGAGTCTGGCGCCGATTTCCTCCGCCTTGGCCTGTTCGCCGACCTTGCCGTGGAACGATGCCGACAGGTTTACCTCTATGGCCGAAGCTTCGTCCTCCCCCCAGCCGTTCAGCCTTCTCATATCCGCCAGCCGGGCCAGAATGACATAGCCCTGCCGGTCGCCGAGAATGTCGTCATAGACTCCGGTTATGGTGAACTTTCGGGCCTGAACCCTCTCTCCCACGAAATATGCGGGCAGAGCGTCTCCCGTCACGAGACCGAGCTTCACGGCCATGGACCGCGGCACCACGATTCCGAGACTGTCGCCAAGGCCGGAAACACCTTTGAACACGGCGCCGTCTATCCCGCCGCCGGTCTTCACTATCCCCGCTCTGGAAATTACTTCGGAAGCGGAGACCACCCCGTCGATTTTCTTCAGTTCGGAGATATATCTCGCGCAACCGCGGAGCGGATGCCCGGCGGTCGAAAAATCAGCCTCGGGGTCCGAGACGGTGACATCGCCGGAAAGAGTTTCCACCCCCTTCCGGAATTCGGAGCGGAACCCGGAAGAAATGGACACGGCCACTATCATGACAAAGAAAGAGATAGCTATGGCGACCATAGCTATCCCCTCATTGAAACGCAGCCGTGCTGCTATGAACTTTCCCGACTTCAACACATTACCAGATGTGGACGCGCTTGCTCTCGGGGAGGAACATCGGATCACCCTCCTTGATGTCGAACGCGTCAAAGAAAGTCTGGAAGTTCTTCACTCCCACATTGACCCTGTTGCTGGCCAGCGAGTGCACGTCGAGAAGGGTCAGACGCTTCTTCTCCTCATCGGTGATGTTCTGGGCCCAGATGATGCCATATGACAGATAGAACCTCTGTGCGGGGGTGAATCCGTCTATAAGTCCCTGAGGCCTGTCCCTAAGGGCGTTCTCCATGGCGGTGAACGCGATGCTCAGTCCGCCGTGGTCACCTATGTTCTCGCCCAGAGTGTTGTGGCCGTCGGCATGGAGACCGGGGACCACCTCGACACTGTCATACTGAGCTGCAAGCACTTCGGCCTTGGCCCTGAACTTCTCATCGTCCTCGTCAGTCCACCAGTTGACCATGTTGCCCTTGGCGTCGAAAAGACGTCCCTGATCATCGAATCCGTGGGACATTTCATGTCCGATGACCACACCGATCGCACCGTAGTTGACGGGGGCGTCGGCGTCAGGATTGAAGAACGGCGGCTGGAGTATGGCCGCAGGGAAGCAGATCTCGTTGGTCGAAGGGTTATAGTAGGCGTTAACGGTCTGGGGGGTCATTCCCCACTCGGTCCTGTCAGTGGCTTTGCCGAGTTTCGCCTTGTTGTCGGCGACATACCAGCGGCTGGCCGCCACCATGTTGTCGAAATAAGACTTTTCAGGATCTATGGTCAGAGAGCTGTAGTCCTTCCACACGTCGGGATATCCGATCTTGACGGTGAAGTTGGACAGCTTCTCGCGGGCCTTGACCTTGGTCTCGTCACCCATCCAGTCGAGGGAATCGATGTGCTGACCGAGAGCGACCTGCAGGTTCTTGACGAGATCAAGCATCATCTTCTTGGAAGACTCGGGGAAATAGTGCTTCACATACATCTTGCCCACAGCCTCGCCGAGGATGCTGTTGGGAGCGGCCATGGCCCTCTTCCAACGGGGCTTCTGCTGCTGCACGCCGGACATCTGGCGGCTGAAGAAGTCGAAATACGCATTGTAGAAGTCATCGCTGAGAGCTCCGCACGCGTCCTGAATGAACTGACCGGCCACATAGTCCTTGAGGACATCAAGGTCGGCCGATGCGAAATACTTGGCGAAAGCGTCGAAATAGGAAAGCTCGGCCACGATGATTCTGTCCTGATCCGGGATGTTCCTTTCGGCAAAATAGGTCTTGAAGTCAAATCCGGGATAGGACTTTTCGATTTCAGCGGTTGTCCTGGGATTGTTCTGGGCCTCGATGTCCCTCTCCATCACATTGTCCCAAGAATTGACGGCCAGCACATCCTCAACCTTGAGGGCGTTGGCGGCGGCCTTGGCGGGATCGCCGATACCGGCCAGGCCGAACACCTTCTCAAGGAATGCGCGATAGCCTTCCTTCAGAGCGGCGTTCTCTTCCTTGACATAATAGTCCCTGTTGCCGATTCCGAGTCCGCCCTGTCCCATGTAGAGGATCTGCAGGTCGCTGTTCTCAAGGTCGGCCGAGACGGACGCACCGAAGAAAGCGCCTTCTCCGGCGTCATGGAGACGCGCGATCATCTTCACGAGGCCATTCTTGTCGGACACGGCATAGATTTCGTCCAGATACTGCCTTATGGGGGCGGCGCCCTCTCCGTTCAGTTTCACGGAATCCAGACCCATCTTGTAGAGGTCCGCTATCTTCTGTTCGCTGCTTCCGGGTTCAGTCTTGAGAGTCGTAAGCTCCTTGAACAGGTCGTTGAGCCTGGTGACGTTGTTCTCCCTGAGCATGTCAAAGGATCCGAATCTGGCATATTCGGCTCCGAGGGGATGGGACTTCTGCCATCCGCCGGTGGAATACTGATAGAAATCAACTTTGGGAGACACCGAAGCGTCAAGATTGGCCAGGTCTATGGCCGGAACTTTTTCCTGTTTCGCGCCACAGCCGCTCATGATGACAGCAGCTGCCATAATCGCTAATGTTTTTATCTGCATATTGTGATTGAATTATTGTCCATTCCATCTTTGCAAAGTTAGCGTTTTTGTACGAACTTTGGCACCCGAAATTTTCACCGGAATATGAAAGGATTTGTTCAGTTTATAAAAGATTGGATGCTGCCCATCGCGATAACCCTCGGCATAAGCCTGTATCTGATCTATCATTTCATTCCGGAGCTCAAGCCCATAGGCCCGGCCGGTGACATGATAGCGAACAAAGGTCAGCAGATATCCATCTTCATCATGCTGTTCCTGCAGTTCATAAAGGTCTCGCCCTCCGATATGAAAACCCACAGATGGCACGTGTATCTGCTCGTTTTCCAGGCGCTGACCTTCATTGCGCTCGGGATGGCGGCCATGGCCGTGAAAGACGCCGACCTGCGCATACTCCTGGAAGCGGCGATGCTCTGTTTCATCTGCCCCACCGCGGCGGCGGCCGGAGTGATCATTGACAAGCTCGGAGGAAGTCTGGCCGAAAACATGGCCTATGTGGCAATGGCCAACGCCATGGCCACGTTCCTGATCCCGGCGATAGTTCCGCTGGTCCACCCCACCGACTTCGGCTTCTGGGACAGCGTGGCGCTCATAGCCAAGAGAATTTTCCCCATGCTCCTGCTGCCCTGCCTGCTCGCATGGATCATACGGTACACCGTTCCGGAGCTACAGAGATTTTTCGCAAGATTCACCGGCATGGCCTTCTATATCTGGGGAGTCAGCCTCACCCTGTCCATGGTTCTGGCCACCAGGGCCCTGGTCCACTGCGGTCTCTCGTGGGTGACCGTTGTTCTGGTGGGCGTGGTGGCCGTCATATGCTGCCTGCTCCAGTTCGCTATAGGACACAGGATCGGAAGACGATTCGGCAAGGTGAGGGAAATAACCGCCGGACAGTCGCTGGGCCAGAAGAATACCGGATTCATAATCTGGCTGGGATATAACTTCCTGACTCCGGTGACGGCCATTGCCGGGGGCCTCTACGCCATAGCGCACAATCTGGTGAATTCGGAGGAACTGTACAAAAAACGCCACGGGACACTCTGACGCCCGCAAGGTCTATTTCCTGCCCCCAAGGGCGTTGAGCCGCACTTCGGCCGCCTTTCTGGAGGTCTCGTCCTCTCCGTAGCGGATCATCATCGGGAGATATTTTTTCTCCAGCTTGACATTCTTTGAATTGCGCGCCAGAATAATGCAGTTCTTTATCGCCGTGATGTCATCCTCCTTCAGCTTGAGAACCCTGTTGTAATATTTCAGGGCATTCTTTTCATCTCCCTGAACAAGATAATAGGATCCCATGTCATCCAGAAACACCACATCGTCGGGATTGTACTGCAGCATTTTCTCCGCAAGGGAGCGGAATGCCCCGTAGCCGGACGGCGTCGCGGTCTTGAAGAAGGAATAGCAGTATTCCTGCATCAGGGCCTTGAAGGTTTCGTCGTCGGCCGGGCTTCCCGAATAGGTCCATGCCGGATGAGCGGTGTAATTATAGTCAATCAGCTTCTTCAGTTCCGAAAGGGCCATGTCAGGGCTGCCTTTCTCGTAATTGACGAGGGCTGTGGCAGCGGCGCACCTGTTTTCGAGGCGGTCCGGATAAAGACGGTTCATCTTGTCTATGTATTTGCGGGCCGTGCCGAACATCTCGTCGTCATAGACGATGTCCTCATAGTAATATACCGGCCTTCCCAAACTGTCCTTGAGCTCCAGGACAGGTTCCTTTCCAAGATATGATGGATTGTCGGAAGAAACGGTCGAGGAGCTCTGGCACTTCGTATAATAATATAGGAAGGCGGCCGATAGCATGTTCACGTCGTCTGGATATGCGCCTTCCCACTTGATGAGAAGGCTTTCTATCCCCACTCCGTCCAGCCCGAGCTTGGAGGAAAGCAGGTTATAGCGGTCGAGATATTCTTCACGCGTGGTCTGAGCGGAGGCGCTCAGGCATATGGCGGACATCGCCGCCGCAAGGAATATTGTTTTTCTCATATACTCATTTTTATCCTCCTGCCGCGCGGCAGGAGATTGTTGCATCTGTTGCCGAGATTGTTTACAAATCCCAGACCGTATCCCTTATATCTGAGCAGCAGGACTCCGCGTTCAGCGGCCTCAAGCCTGATCGAATCGCCGTGCAAGAACGAAAGGGCCGCTGGCCTGTCCAGCTCCGCCTGTCGGAATGCCTCCGGAGAAAGGTCCATGGAAAGCGCCAGATCCGGATGAGGCACAAGCTTTCCGCCCTTGAGCTCGCCGACGGCCGTTCCGGTCATCAGGGGGCCAAGCCCGGAAACGGCCTCAAGTTCCGGAACTATAGCCTCGGGGACCGCAAATACCATCCCTCCCCTGTCTTCGAAGACCATGCTTCCGGAGAAAAGGCCCGGAATCGACGGATGTCTCTTTCCGCGCGGCTTTCCGGGACGGAAATTCCGGACCCGTCCGCAGTCCTTGCGCAGCACTGCGCAGTACTGCCCCTCTCCCCTCACCAGTCCCGGCATAAGCAGGACACCATATTCAGTCTCAAGAATTCCGTCGAACGGCATCCGGATCATGAGCGGTTCCGCGCCGAGAGTGCCGGCCACCCATCCCGCATTCCCGTCGTTCTCCCTGGAGTTGAAAGTGCAGGTGGAATAGACAAGTATGCCTCCCGGAGCGAGCGCGGGCCACACGTCGCCGATTATGCGCCGCTGGCGGGTCTCGCACAAGGCGACGTTGTCCCCGGACCACATCCGCCGGGCGTCGACGTCCTTTCTGAACATTCCCTCGCCCGAGCAGGGGACATCCGCAAGTATCACGTCAAAAAAGCCCTCATATGCGGCGAAAGCCGCAGGATCCGCGGAAGTGACAGCCACATTGGGGTCACCCCACAGGGCCACGTTGCCGCACAGAACAGAAGAACGCTGACGCACCGCCTCATTGGCCACAAGCAGGAAAGCGGAGCCGTAGCGTTCCCTCAGAGAAGCGGCCAGATCGGTCGTCTTGCCTCCGGGTGCGGCACACAGATCCAACACTCTTATCGTCCTGTCCATGTCGGGCAGGACCGACCGCAGGCAATGGCCGGGAGCCATGGCGGAAGAATCCTGGACATAGTAGGCTCCGGCGTGGAATACGGGGTCCAGCGTGAACGACGGACGCCTGTCGAGGAAGCGCCCATGCCGGTTCCATGGAACTTCGGCGGCCCCGTCCGCAATGTCCGGAGTCCCGGCTCCGGTTTTGAACGGATTGAGCCGAACCGACACTGACGCCTCGCCGTCCAACGCGGTCAGCACCGTCTGAGCCCTGTCCGCCCCGACCGCGTCTTCAAGACTGCGCGCAAAGGCGCCGCCGGAAGAGGAGGACTCCATCACTTTTTCCCGAAGAAATCCGCTCCGCCGTCAAACTGGGAGGGATCAAAGCCCTTGGGCGGGACGCCGTTGGAAAGATCCACCATGGAATCCACGATCTTGTCCAGCCCCTCCTTGATCTTGGAGCCGAGCATCATCTTCATCATGAAATTCAGATCCGCGTCCACCTCGATGTGAAAATCGGTCACATTCTGACGGCCGTTGTCGGAATCGAAGCAGAGGTCGATCTTGAAGGCGAAGGGTGCCCCGTTGTCCACGAAGGTCAGTCTGGAATACGGGACCCTTTCAAAAGCCTTGACGCCTATGTCGAAGCCCTGTACCTTGACGCTTATGGTGTCATAATCGGCGGTCACGTCCTGCTTCTTGTCCTCCGGGACATACTGCAGGAAATTGCGCATGTCGGCAAACGCCATATATAATTGGTAAGGGGGACTGCTCACAAGGCCTCTCTTACTGCTGTAATGTGTCATAATTATCTATATTTGTTCAAATATAGACATTAAGAAACGAAAATGCACAGGATATATTTTGAAAAGCGGTGCATAATGATCTGCCGCGAAGACGACCCCGCCCTGGCGGACCCCAACTCAATAGAGTTCCGCCCCGGAGACGGCGCCGGGTTCCGCTCCCTCGTGGAAATGCTCGAAAACGGAGCGGAGCTTCCTCTGGTCTGCATTCCGTCCTCCGACCCCGAGACCTACAGGAAGGTCTGCTCGGAGTTCAGGGAGGTCAACGCCGCGGGGGGACTCGTGTCCAACAAGAGGGGCGACTATCTTCTCATAAAAAGGAACGGGCTTTGGGACCTGCCCAAGGGCCATCAGGAAAACGGCGAAGACATCAAGGTGACGGCCATGAGGGAGGTTGAGGAGGAAACGGGTGTGAAGAAGCTCGCCCTTGGAGACCTCATCTGCATTACGGACCACTGCTATCTGCGCGGCGGGATATGGCACCTCAAGCACACATGGTGGTATTCGATGCTCTATACCGATCCCGTGGACCTGACTCCGCAGCTTGACGAGGACATAGTGAAGGCGGCATGGGTCGCAAAATCCAGCCTTCCGCCCTATCTGAAGAACACCTATCCGTCCATAGCCGAAGTGTTCCGCAGCGCCAAAGTGTGAGCGGTGAAACAATTTTCCGATTTTTCCGTATATAGTTCTTGTATGCAAGAAGAACAGAAGCAGCGATGAAACTCTCTCAATTCCAGTTCCCGATCACAAAGGACAACATAGCGTCGGAACCTCCCAGATGGAGGGACGAGTGCAGGCTCATGGTCCTTCACCGCGAAAGCGGAGAAATCGAACACAAGATTTTCAAGGACATAATCGAATATTTCGGCAAGGGCGACACATTCGTCCTGAACGACACGAAGGTGTTCCCCACCATGCTCAAGGGCAACAAGGAGAAGACCGGCGCCGAGATCGAGGTTTTCCTCCTCAGGGAGCTCAACAGGGAGCAGAGGCTCTGGGACGTGATCGTGGACCCTGCCAGAAAGATAAGGATCGGCAACAAGCTCTATTTCGGCGAGGACGAAAGCCTTGTGGCCGAGGTGATAGACAACACCACTTCGCGCGGGCGCACCCTGCGCTTTCTCTATGACGGAGAATACGAAGACTTCAAGCAGACCCTCTACAGCCTCGGAAAGATCCCCGTACCGAAATGGGTCAAGGAGGAGGTCACTCCGGAGGACGCCGAAAACTACCAGACCATCTTCGCGGCCCACGAGGGCGCCGTGGCCTGCCCGGCCGCCGGCACGCACTTCAGCAGGGAGCTGTTCAACAGAATGATACTCAAGGACATCAACAAGGTATTCATCACCGTCCACATGGGAATAGGCCATTTCCGCAAGGTGGATGTCGAGGACCTGTCCAAGCACAAGATGGATTCCGAGAGGCTGATCATCACTCAGGAGGCCGCCGACGCGATCAACGCCACCAAGAGGCAGGGACACAAGGTTCTGGCGGTGGGAGTGACCGTCATGAGAGGGCTTGAAACCTATGTCACCACCAACGACGAGGTGAACGCCTATGACGGATGGACCAACAAGTTCATCTTCCCGCCCTACAGGTTCTGCGTTCCGAACGCCATAGTGTCCAACTTCCATCTCCCCTATTCCACCATGCTCATGTCGGTGGCCGCCTTCGGAGGCTACGAGAATGTCATGAACGCCTATAAGTCGGCGCTGGAGAACGGATACAAATTCGGTCCCTACGGTGACGCAATGCTTATAATTTAAGCGGTAAGAATAAAACTTCACCGGGTAAGATTTCCGGCGATAAAGTCAGAATTCACATAATCTACGCGAGCGGTCAGTCCCGATTGGGATGGCCGCCCGCGTTTTTTCGTGCGCAGTCGGTAATTTCCCCAAAAAATCACATGGACAGAGAAAAAACGGCCTATTGCGCGGCAAACAGGATTTTCGGGTTCAGACCGGCCCTCGGTCTCCAGATGATAAAATACGCCGGAGGAGCGGCGGCCCTGTTCGATACCGACAAGGAATCACTTCGCCTGGCGGCCGGTGTGTACTCGCCTTATGTGCATGAGTTGAACGCCCACGCTCTCGAACGGGCGGAAATGGAGCTCGAACAGACGGAAAAGGCCGGCGCGAAGTTCATTTCCATCGCCGACAGGGACTACCCCGCCATGCTCAGGGAATGTTGCGGCGATCCCCCTTTGGGCCTTTATGTAAAAGGTGTTTCGCCGGCGGACGAGATCTTCGCCTCCAGACCGGCCGTGGCGATAGTCGGGACAAGGGACATGTCCATGTACGGCAAGGAATGGACAAAAAAGATAGTGGAATGTATGGCCAGAGCCGGAACGAAGCCGCTGATAATAAGCGGGCTGGCCTATGGCATAGACATCACGGCCCACAAGACCGCGCTTGAAGCCGGGCTGCCCACGGCCGGCGTTATGGCCACCGGTATCGACACCGTCTATCCGTACCGCCACGCCGGCATTGCCGAAAGGATAGCTGAAACTCCAGGCAGCGCGCTGATAACCGACTACCCTGTCGGCACTGTCCCGCTGGCCCTGCATTTCCTCAGACGGAACCGGATAATAGCGGGACTCTCCACGGCCGTGATACTGGTGGAGTCCAGACTGAAGGGCGGCGGGATGATGACCGCAAGACTGGCCTATTCCTACAACCGCGATGTCTATGCCGTTCCGGGCCGGCTGGAGGACGCGCGTTCGCAGGGCTGCAATTTCCTGATCCGGGAAAAGACGGCCGAGACCATATTCAGTCCGGAAGATCTGGTGAAGGAGCTGGGACTCGGGAACGCGGGCCGGACCGTCAGGAGGAAAAAAGAGCTGACGGCTCTGGCCAGACAGAAATACGGAGAATCGGGCGGAGGCTTCGGGGCGGCCGGAGTCGCCTCGGTGGCAAAGGCGGTGGAATGCGGAGACCGGCCTGACGCGGCGGCCGTGGCGCGCGACACAGGGCTGCCCTACGGGACGGTATCGGGAATACTCGAAATGTTTCTCGCCGACGGTCTGGTGGACATGGATCTGCTGGGGCACTGTTCTCCGGCGTAAAAAATTTGTGTACCTTTGGGTCCGGTATGGCAAAGTACATAGACACCCATGTTCATTACTACGACGAGGCCTTCACTTCCGAAGAAGAGGCCGACGCCGCGATAGGGCGGTCCGTCGAGGCCGGCGTGATCAAGATGATCCAGGCGGACGTGGGCAGCGCCGAAAGGGACCGGATGCTGCGGCAAACCGCAAGATATCCGGGTGTCCTTTACCATATGCTCGGCCTTTATCCGGGCTCGGTCGGCGAAGGCTGGGAAAAGGAAATCGAGCAGATCTGCGCCCGTCTTGAGGACAGCAGCCCCGTGGCCATCGGAGAAATCGGTCTGGACTATCACTGCGGCTGCGAAACGGCGCCGCTCCAGAAACTGGCCCTCAAGGAACAGCTGCGGATAGCCTCGCTCAACGGCCTGCCGGTCAACATCCATCTCAGAGACGCCACGGAGGATTTCTTCTCGGTTCTGGACGAATGCCGGAGCCTTCCGCTGAGGGGTAATCTGCATGCCTTCAGCGGAAGCTGGGAGACTTTCTGCAGACTGCGCGACTATGGCGACTGGTCTGTGGGCATAGGCGGCGTGGTCACCTTCAAAAACTCCCGGCTCCCGTCGGTGGTGGAAAAGATTCCGCTGGAGTTCATCCTGCTCGAAACCGACACTCCCTATCTGAGTCCGGCCCCGTACCGCGGACAGAAAAACGACAGCTCACGACTGCCGCTGGTGGCGGCCAAGATAGCAGAAATCAAGGGGCTCGATCCGGAAGAGGTCGCCGCCCGCACCACAGAAAACGCAATCAGACTTTTTTCACTGAAATGACCGGAAACGCTTCGATTCTCATAATATACACCGGAGGAACGATAGGCATGAGGCAGGATCCCGCGGATCAGACCCTCAAGCCTTTCGACTTCAGCCAGATTCAGGACGAGGTCCCGGAACTGCGGAAATTCTCAGTAAGGACAGACTCATGGGCCTTCGATCCCCTGATAGACTCCTCCGATGTGGAGCCGGGTCTCTGGCAGGCTCTGGCCGGACTCATACGGGACAAGTATGAGGAATACGACGGGTTTGTGATCCTGCACGGGACGGACACCATGTCCTACTCCGCATCGGCGCTCAGCTTTATGCTGGACGGTCTCACCAAGCCCGTCATATTCACGGGAAGCCAGTTGCCGATAGGCGTTCCGCGGACCGACGGACGGGAGAATCTCATCTCCTCGGTGGAAATCGCCGCGGCCAAAGACTCCGAAGGCCACGCGATGGTCCCGGAAGTCTGCATCTTCTTCGGTTCAAATCTGATACGCGGCAACAGGAGCGTCAAGGTCAACGCCGAGGCTTTCGGGGCGTTCGTGTCACCCAACTTTCCTCCGCTCGCCGAAGCCGGCATCAGCATGAAATACCATCCCGACCGGATCAGGAAGCCTCTGGACTGGTATCAGAACGTGGCCATAAACACAAAGCTCGACACCCGCGTCTCGATATTGAAAATACACCCCGGCATCACTCCGGATGCCGTAAAGTATTTTCTCTGCGACACTGCGTCAAGGGCGGTGATACTGGAAACCTACGGCGCCGGCAACGCTCCGGGAGCGCCATGGTTCACTGACATGGTGGCCGAAGCGGCCGCGAAAGGAAAAATCCTGGTCAATGTCACTCAATGCCTTACGGGGAAAGTAAACATGGAACTGTATGCCAACGGCAAAGCAATGGAGAAGGCGGGAGTGATAAGCGGATACGACAGCACCACCGAAAGTGCGCTGGCGAAGCTGTTTTATCTGCTCGGCAAAAGTCCCGACAATGACTGGATCAAGGAGATGATGGGAAAAAACCTGAAGGGAGAAATATCCAAATAAAGTGTTGGCTTTATAAAAATATTTCTTAACTTGCACCGACTTTTGAATAAGTCCCTAAGACTAAATAGAACCTGATTGCAAACAATTATTTTTCAAATATTATTCAACACAACACAAAAACAATTATGAAAAAGTTTTTCATGTTTTTGGCAGTAATCGGTGTAATGGCCGTAACTGCAAGCTATGCTTACGCACAGGAAGAGGAGCAGGCTGCTCCTGCGGCTACTGAAGAGTCAGCCCCCGCCGCAAAGCCGGCCTCCGCTGCCGACCTGCTCAGCGGCACTGGTGAGGAAGTTCCCATCCACCAGTCCATCAAGACAAAGTTCATCGAAGGTGGTGCAGGCTTCATGGCCCTCATCGTCCTCTGCCTTATCATCGGTCTTGCCCTCGCCATCGAGCGTATCCTTTACCTCTCGTTCGCAAAGACTAACACCAAGAAGCTCCTTGCCAGCGTCGAAGAGGCTCTGGGCAACGGCGGCGTCGAGGCTGCCAAGGATGTCTGCCGCAACACGCGCGGTCCTGTCGCCAGCATCTTCTACCAGGGTCTGCTCCGTTATGACCAGGGTGTTGACGTGGTCGAAAAGAACATCGTCTCCTACGGCTCCGTCCAGATGAGCGAAATGGAAAAGGGTCTTTCCTGGATTTCCCTGTTCATCGCCCTTGCACCGTCCCTCGGATTCCTTGGAACTGTGATCGGTATGATTCAGGCATTCGATGCCATTCAGGCTGCGGGTGACATCTCCCCTAACATCGTCGCAGGAGGTATGAAGGTCGCCCTTATCACCACTGTGGCAGGTCTTATCGTAGCCATGATTCTTCAGGTGTTCTACAACTATATCCTCGCAAAGATTGACACGATCACCATCGATATGGAAGATTCTTCGATCACTCTCGTGGATATTCTCACAAAGTACAACAGCAAGAAGTAAATCCCGGATACGGTAATCCCTAACTAATAAACTTATATGAACAAGATTTTCAAGTGGCTCATGTGGGTGCTGATCGCGGTCAGCGTCGTCATCCTCTTGTTCGGATTCATCAAGGGATATCCTTCGAGTCCTGCTGAGAATGACTACGGCACTGTCGACTCGCTGCTCTACTGGGCTTACGCAATGGTCGGCATCACGATTTTCTGCGTGGTTGTCGTCGGAATAATCATTGCGGCCATGAACAATCCCAAGAGCCTCGTCAAGCTCGGCGTGGGACTTGTCGCCATCGCCGCCGTGGTGCTTGTCGTGTACCTTGTCTCCGCCGGAGATCCGGCTGTGGGCCTTTCGATGGACCAGCCGAGCGCAGGTACGCTTAAACTCACTGACACCGTGCTGAATCTGACCTATCTCACCGGCGCGCTCGCAGTTCTTGCGATCGTCTTTGGTGAAATCCTGGCCGTGATTCGCAACAGATAATTTTAACGGACTATGGCTAGTAAAAAGAAAACACCTGAGATAAACTCAAGCTCAACGGCCGATATCGCGTTTCTCCTGCTCTGCTATTTCCTCATGACTACAACCATGGGTTCCCAGACAGGTCTGCAGCGCCGTCTGCCCCCCATGCCTGAGAAGAACCAGAAGACTGAGGACCAGAAGGTCAACCGCCGCAACATCATCATCGTGAAGATCAACTCGGCGGACAGACTTCTCGCAGGTAGTGATCCTATCGACGTTAGCCAGCTCAAAGACAAAATCAAGGAATTCCTTACCAACCCTACGGACAGCCCGAACCTTCCTGAAAAAGAGGTGAAGGACATCGAGGGATACGGAAAATATCCCGTCTCAAAGGGAGTCATCTCGCTCCAGAACGACCGTGGCACAAGCTACAGGGCATACATCGCCGTGCAGAACGAACTTGTGAAGGCCATCAACGAGCTCAGAGACGACTTCTCAAGGGCAAACTACGGAAGACCTTTCAACAACCTCACCGAGGATCAGCAGGAAATCGTGAAGAAGTGCATACCTCAGAACATTTCCGAAGCCGAGCCTAAGGACGTTGCTAAAAAGTAAAATAGGAGGAATAGAAAATGTCAAAATTCGGAGGTAGCAGATCCAATAAAGAGGTTCCCGGAATCAGTTCCGGTTCCCTCTCCGATATCGTGTTCATGCTTCTGTTCTTCTTCATGGTGACAACCCAGATGAGAGAGACCGAGAACAAGGTTCAGGTCAGCCTCCCGGAAGCTTCCGAAGTCGTGAAGCTCGAAAGGAAAGACCTCGCCTCGTATATCAACATCGGAGCCCCTACGAGACAGTATCAGTCCCAGTTCGGTACCGATGCCCGTATACAGCTCAACGACTCTTTCAAGACCACTGCGGATATCCGTGACTTTATAGCAGCCGAGCGTGAGGCGATGACCGAGGGCGACCGCCAGTTCATGACGACCGTCATCAGAGCTGACCAGGATGTCAGAATGGGTATCATCACTGATGTGAAACAGGAGCTGAGAAGATGCTCAGCTCTTAAGATAATGTATCAGGCAAGAAAGGTTGAATAAACCCGGGCCGGAAACAACGATAGAAGGAAAGGCCGACTAATAAGTCCCGCAGGGACCGCGCCGGAGGCGCGAGATACCCCTGGTAGGGGTCGCAGACGACAGTCTGCGGGGGTTAAGAGGCCCAAAGGGGCTGACCAAAACGCGTTTTGGTCAGCCCCTTCCTTTTTTTATAAAGTCTCTTTATCCGATTGAGCGACAACCTTTGGAAGATTTTGAGTAATTTTGTAAAATTTGAAATCTAAGAGCAATGGAAAATATTCGGAGAACGAAAGTCAAGGATCTTTTGAAGATGGCCCCCGGACAGGAGGTTCTTGCAAAAGGCTGGGTCAGGACCAAACGCGGCAACAAGCAGATAAAGTTCATAGCGCTCAATGACGGATCCACCGTCAACAGCATCCAGATCGTGACGGACACTTCCCTCTTCGAGGAAGATCTGCTGAAAAGGATCACCACCGGCGCCAGCCTTTGCGTGAAAGGAAAGCTGGTCGAATCCGCAGGAAGCGGTCAGGCCGTGGAAATTCAGGCCGGAGAGATCGAAGTGTATGGAGACTGCGACCCGGTCAGGTACCCGCTGCAGAAAAAGGACACCTCGCTTGAGTATCTCCGCACGGTGGCCCACTTGCGACTGAGGACCAACACCTTCGGCGCGATTCTCAGGATAAGGCACGCCATGGCGTTCGCAATCCACAAGTTTTTCAACGACAAGGGCTTTGTCTATCTCAACACTCCCCTCATCACCGAGTCGGACGCCGAAGGCGCCGGTCAGATGTTTCAGGTCACCACTCTCGACCTTGAGAAACCTCTCGCAAGGGACAAGAAAGGCAAGGTGGACTACAGCGGAGACTTTTTCGGAAAACAGACGAGCCTCACGGTGAGCGGACAGCTTGAGGGAGAGCTCGGAGCCACGGCCGTGGGCGAGATCTACACCTTCGGGCCGACATTCCGCGCCGAGAATTCAAACACGCCCCGCCATCTGGCAGAATTCTGGATGGTGGAGCCGGAGATGGCCTTCTATGACATCACCGACAACATGAACCTCGCGGAGGAATTCATCAAATATCTGGTCCGCTACGCTCTCGACAACTGCATGGAAGACATCACCTTCCTCAACGACAAATACGACCATGAACTGACAGAACGTCTGAAAGGCGTCACCGACATCGACTTCGTCAGGCTCGAATACACCGAAGGAATCAGGATTCTCGAAGAGGCCGTAAAGAACGGCGTCAAGTTCGAGTATCCGGTCTACTGGGGGGTCGACCTCCAGAGCGAACACGAGAGATACCTTGTGGAGAAGCACTTCGGCAAGCCGGTGATCCTCACGGGATATCCCAAGGATATCAAGGCCTTCTACATGAAGCAGGACGAGAACGGCAAGACCGTCAGGGCCATGGACGTGCTCTTCCCCAAGATCGGAGAGATCATCGGAGGATCGGAGAGGGAGGCCTCTCTCGAAAAGCTGGAGGGAAGAATCGACGAACTGGGCATGAGCAGGAAGAACCTGGAATGGTATGTGGACACAAGACGTTTCGGAACCGTGCCCCACAGCGGCTTCGGCCTGGGCTTTGAAAGGCTTCTGCTCTTCGTCACCGGAATGAGCAACATCAGGGACGTCATTCCCTTCCCCAGAACACCTAAAAACGCTGAATTTTAAAACTCGCACATCATGTTGGTCATAGGCATCGCGGGCGGTTCAGGCTCGGGAAAAACCACGGTCGTAAAGGCCATCACCCGCAAGCTCAACGGCAAGGTGGTGGTGATTCCGCAGGATTCTTATTACAAGGACTCCAGCCACCTTCCCATGGAAGAAAGGCACAAGATCAATTTCGACCATCCCGATGCCATAGACTTTGACCTGTTGTGCAGCCAGCTCCACGATCTCAAGCAGGGCAAAGCCATCGAACAGCCGGTCTATTCCTATCTCACCTGCTCCAGATCAAAGACGGAGACGGTGAGGGTGGAGCCTGCCGATGTGATAATCGTGGAGGGCATACTGATTTTCACCTGCAAGCAGCTCAGGGATCAGATGGACATAAAGATTTTCGTGGACGCCGATGCCGATGACAGGCTGATGCGCATCATCCTGCGTGACATCAAGGAACGCGGCCGCAACATCGAGTCGGCCATAGAGCACTATACCGACACCGTCAAGCCCATGCACCTCCAGTTCATAGAACACAGCAAGCGATATGCTGACATAATCATCCCGCTGGGCGGCTACAATCAGGTGGCCATCGACGTCATTGCCACCACCATAGACCGGACGCTCCAGAAAGAAAAATAACACGCCCCCATGAGAAAGCTCACAGGAGACGATAAGGCCGGAATTTATGTCACCGTGATCGCTCATCTCACGGTGATTATCATTTTGCTTGCCTGCCGGATAGGAGCGACTTTCAAGAAGGGAGAGGGTTTTCTGATGGATTTTTCGCGGCAGGACGCGGTCGAAAGACAACTTGCCGAGGAAAGGAAGGCCATGGAAGACGAGGCCTTCGGGGAGGAGATCAGCCGCAGGGTGGCCGAGATGATTTCCGGCACATCGGGGGAAAGTTTCAGAAACGTGGCCACCGACCGCTCCGCTCTGAAGGATGACAGGGGCACAGACGCCAAGTCCCTTTATGAAGACGCCGAGAGGCTCGCAAAAGACCTCAAAAACGGAGTTGACCTCCCGGAAGATGACAATGACTATGTGGCCGTTCCGGCCGCTTCCGACAGCAAAAAGAGCGACAGAAGCGATGAAGCCTATGGCGGCCCGTCGGTGGTATCCTATAATCTGGATGGCAGAAAGGCCAGCCGTCTGTCCATCCCGGCATACAGGTGCTACGGAGGCGGCATGGTTGTGGTCCTGATCACCGTAAACAACGCCGGAGAGGTGATAAACGCGAAGGTGCAGGATGCAGGATCATCGGATGACAAATGCCTCAGGGACTATGCAATAAGGGCCGCCAGACTTTCGAGATTTTCCAGCGACCCAAAGGCTCCCGCCCGTCAGAGCGGGGATATCGTCTATCAGTTCATCGCGCAGTAACGCGCGGATTTCCCTATTTTATCACGATGTCGTACGGCATTCTGGCATAGATGTGGTTCGAACCTTCCCATGTCCAGTCCTTGAACGCCTTCTCCACACCAGCGAACGGAGTGCCCGCAAGCACATCCTTTCCTCCGTCAAGTTTCTGCCCGACCGCCGTCATGATGGCGTCCAGAACAGACTGGGGGCGAGGATAGGACACGACGGTCCACTGAGAAAGGTCGGGCTCGCCGACTGTCACCGCGGCATACTGCACGGCGTCTTTCAGAGTGCCTATGGAATCGACCAGACCGAGATCGAGCGCGTCAGCTCCGGTCCAGACTCTTCCCTGCGCTATGGAATCCACGAACTCGGGAGTCAGCTCTCTGCCCTGAGCCACAATGGACACGAAGTTGCCATAGATCGTCTCGATGGAACTCTGCATATACTCCGTCTCGGCCTTGTCGAGAGGTCTCATGAGGGAATACATGTCGGTATGGGGGCTTGAGCCTACCGTGGTGACGCCCACATGGAGAAAGTCGCTGGCCGTCTTGCTCAGGTCCGGGATCATGCTGAAACAGCCGATGGAGCCGGTGAGAGTGGTCTTGTCGGTGAAAATGCGGTCGCAGCTGTTGGAGATCCAGTATCCGCCCGAAGCGGCATATGATCCGTAGGAGGCGATGACAGGCTTTTCGGCCCTGAGAAGATCTATCTCGTTCTTGATTTTGTCAGAGGCGATGACACTGCCGCCCGGAGATGCGACCCTGAGCACTACAGCCTCGATGTCGTCATCCTTGCGGATCGAAGCCAGAATAGAGGAGAACGTGTCTCCCGCCACATTCGACGAGCTCTCACCGTCCACTATGTTGCCGTCGGCATAGACAACGGCTATCTTTCTCTTGGAAGTGAGATTTCCGTTGCCGTTGACGCTCACATAATCGGGGAAGGAGATCATCGCGACGTCCGAAAAGTCGTCTTCGACGGCGAGGGCGGCTATCCTTTCGCGCATTTCATTCCGCGACAGGACTTCGTCCACGAGCGAATTCTCCAGCATGTCAGAGGCGTCCTCCAGTTTCAGGCCATCGATCATGGCGCTGAAATCATCGGCGCTTATTCCGCGGCTCTCGGCCACCTCTCCCGCGATGGAGTTCCAGATGGACCCGATCATTTCTCGGTTCTGCTCAAGGTTCTCGGGACTGGGAGCGTTCTTTATGTACATCTCGCCGGCGGACTTGTATTTCCCGTGACGGATGAGCTGCACATTGACTCCGAATTTGCCGAGCAGGTCCTTTAGAAAGAACATCTGGCCACCGATTCCGGTTATCATTGGAGTGGCTCCGGAAGCGGAGGACATGAACACCTTGTCCGAGACGCTGGCCAGATAGTAGGAAGCGGTGGTGGGCTCGGACATGTAGGACACGACAGCCTTACCGCTCTTTCTGAATTCGGCGAGCGCGGCCCTGAGCTCCTCTATCGCCGCGATGTCGGCAGAAATTCCGTCCGGCTTGAGATAGATGAATTTGACGCCCGGATCGGCCGCCGCATATTCTATGGCCTGCACCGCGTTCCAGATGCCGACCGGAGTCACGGTGCTTCCGCCCTTAAGCGCGGTCTTCATATCCACCGAGGGGACGGGCTGCTCCACAATCGAGATTTTGGACATGTCCATCTTCAGCACACCGTTTCGGGGAAGGACGGGGGCCGAACTCCCGACCGCTGATATGGCGGAGCCCATGAACATGAGAAGGACAATCACCCCGATGATGTTCATGATGAAAATCCCGCACATCACCGCAAGCGTGACCTTGACAAAATTTTTCATAGTAAACTATTTTTCTTACCGTTATAAAAATATCCGCACGTGCGGACATCCGTCGGCAAATTTAGAAATAATAGCACAGACGCCCCCATGATTCACCCATTTTTTGAACACGCCCGAAAAAATATAGCTAACTTAGCATACAAACATTAATGGTCTATGGTCAAATTTTCCGCACGCGGCCTGCAGATGCCGTCATCCCCGATCAGAAAACTTGCTCCGCTGGCCTATGCCGCGGAAAACAGAGGCGTCAAAATCTACCACCTGAACATCGGGCAGCCGGATCTGCCGTCCCCCAAGCAGGGCCTGGACGCACTTAAGACAATAGACAGAACCACACTGGAATACAGCCCCAGCCAGGGCTTTCTCAGCCTGAGGAAGAAAATGGCCGGCTACTACGCAAAATACAACATCAATGTCAGCCCGGACGACATAATCATCACCACCGGAGGCTCGGAAGCCGTGCTTTTCGCATTCCTTGCCTGTCTGAATCCGGGAGACGAGATCATAGTCCCGGAACCGGCCTATGCCAACTACATGGCCTTCGCGATTTCGGCCAGCGCCGTGATCAAGACCGTGACCTCCACCATCGAGACCGGGTTTGCGCTGCCTCCGGTGGAAAAGATCGAGTCCATGATCGGTCCCAGAACCAAGGCGATACTGATCTGCAACCCCAACAATCCCACCGGATACATCTACACCGCCGAGGAGATGGAGCAACTTCGACGGATAGTCAAGAAGCACGATCTCTTCCTGTTCGCGGACGAGGTTTACCGGGAATTTGACTTCAGCGGAGTGGAATATGTTTCTACCATGCACCTGAAGGGCATTGAAGACAATGTCGTGCTGATCGACTCCGTGTCCAAGCGCTATTCCGAATGCGGGATAAGGATCGGGGCCATAGTCACCCGCGACTCCGCCCTGAGGGATGTCATAATGAAATTCTGTCAGGCAAGGCTCAGTCCGCCTCTCATAGGACAGATAGTGGCGGAGGCCTCGATCGAAGGCACAGAACAGTACTCCAGAGACATCTATGAAGAGTACCGCAGAAGACGCGACTTCTTCATGAAGGAGCTCAACGCCATTCCTGGAGTCTATTCCCCCATGCCGGGAGGCGCCTTCTACACGGTGGCCGCGCTTCCGGTGGAGGATGCGGAGGATTTCTGCAAATGGTGCCTCTCAGACTTCGTATACGGCGACGGTTCGGAAGTCTCGGAAGACGGAAAGAAATATGTGGGTGAGACTCTCATGATGGCTCCGGCCGCAGGATTCTATTCGACTCCGGGCCTGGGCAGGAATCAGGTGAGGCTGGCATATGTGCTCAACGAGAAAGACCTGGGCCGCGCCCTGCTCGTCTTGAGAAAAGCCCTGGAGGTCTACAGGGGTTAAGAAGCCTGGAAGGCTGCTATGCGTGTTGACTAGTCAACACGCATAGCAGCCTTCACATCGTCATCCACCGGAAGATAAAGCTTATAGAACGCGTTGTCTCCCAGTTTGGAATATCTTCCCACCAGCGCTCTGAGCTGAGGCACCAGATAGGGGGCGGTTCTGCTCCACTCCGCTTCGGAAGACAGCCTGATTCCGTCTTCGGAGGCCGCGAACCTGCGGAATCCTCCCGGTATGTCTATGGAATCGAGGAATGCGTCAAGAGTCTTGAAATCATCGATTCCGCTCAATTTGTCCCCATATCTGTCGAATACCGACGAGGCATATCGCATGGCCGTGGCCTTCCTGTTGCAGGCGACATAATAGGCGGTAGCTCTGGTGGTGTCCACCGGCACGAACACGTCCGGAATTATTCCCCCGCCACCATACACGGTACGTCCTCCCACAGTCCTGTAGGCCGCGGTGCTGTCCACCTTCACACTGTCAGCGGTGAACATCTCGCCGTCGGCGTAACGCTTATAGATATCGTAGCTATAGTCGGAAGAATAGGGCTTCTGTATGCATCGCCCGGAAGGCGTGTAGAATCTGGCCACGGTGATTCTCACCCCTGAGCCGTCCGTGAAATAGACAGGCTCCTGCACCAAACCCTTGCCGAACGACCGGCGGCCCACTATGACGCCGCGGTCATTGTCCTGAATCGCGCCGGCGAATATCTCGCTCGACGAAGCCGAAGACTCGTTGATCAGGACGCACAGATCCATATCCTTGAGAAGTCCCTTTCCGGATGCCGTATAATTCTCCCTTTTCCTGTGAAGTCCCTGCAGATAGACGATCTCGGCCCCTTTTTCCAGAAACATGTCGGAAAGGAGCAGCGCCTGGTCGAAATATCCTCCGGTGTTGTCCCTGAGGTCGAAGATAAGCCTTTTCATACCCTGATCCAGCAGCTTTGCGGCCGCCGAAGACACCTCCGCGAAGGTATTGCGGGAAAACTTGGACAGACGGATATAGCCGGTGGTGTCGTCGGCCATGAACCATGCGTCCACACTGTGGACCGGAATCTTGCCCCGGGTGATTTCGAACGGGATTTCCTCCCCGTCCCTGCTCACGGTGACCGTGACCTTGGTCCCGGAAGGGCCCTTCATGTTCCTGACCATGCTGTCCTGAGGGAATCCGACTCCGGCTATCGGACGGTCGTCTATGCGCAGCAGCCTGTCTCCCTGCTTGATGCCCACCTTCTCGGACGGGCCTCCGGCGATGACCTCAAGAACCACGGCGGTGTCATTCGGCACATTGAACTGTATGCCTATTCCGTCGAAATTGCCTTCCAGTTCAGCGTCAGACTCCTGGCGCACCTGCGGAGGAAGATAGACGGAATGGGGGTCAAGCTGACCGAGCGCAGCCACGACGGCGGCGTCGGTGACCTTACGGACGTCCACCGTGTCCACATAGTTGGCCTCCACCTGGTTGAGTATCACGTTGAGCTTTTGCCAGTCCGCGTAGCCGGCGCGCTTCTTTCCGCCTCCGGAGACATGTCCGAAGGTGAGAGTCAGTAGCACGCCGAGGATCACGCCGAGAAGGGCGGCTATATATGCGCTTTTGTCCCTGGATTCCATTTTCAGTCAATTTTCTCCACCGATATTCCGGCTCGGCGGAGCAGGTCCACCCCGTCGGTGAGCCGATACTCGTCACGGTACACGACCCGTCTGATGCCGGCCTGGACAATCAGCTTGGCGCATTCCATGCAGGGCGAGGCGGTTATGTACAAGGTGGCGCCGTCGCTGCTGTTCCCCGATTTGGCCACCTTGGAGATGGCATTGGCCTCGGCGTGGAGGACATAAGGCTTGGTGGCCCCGGTTTCATCCTCGCACACGTTCTCGAACCCGGACGGAGTGCCGTTGTACCCGTCCGAGATTATCATGTTGTCTTTGACCAGCAACGCTCCCACCTGACGTCTCTTGCAATAAGAGTTCTTCGCCCATATGGAAGCCATCTCTATATAGCTCCGGTCGAACTTGCTCATGGCCGATTGGTTCTTTATGTCCAGTTAGTTTCTCTGGTAAAGATAGCGCTTGATGCTGCGCTTGGGAGTCCTTTCGAAATCCTCGGGCATAAACTCTATCTTCTTGATCTTGGCATAATTGGGAATCTGGGTATTGATTTCGGGCAGGCTGTCGTTGAGTCTCTTCTCGAGATCCTGCCTGGTCAGTCCGTCAAGCTCGGCCTGATGATAGTTGGGATAGACAAGAGCCACAAGGTTGCCGTGATCCTCGATCACGAGGGAATCCACCACGTATGACACGTTGTTGATCACCGCCTCAAGCTCCTCGGGATAGATGTTCTGTCCCGAAGGGCCCAGAATCATGCACTTGGACCTTCCCTTCAGATAAAGGTAACCGTCCTTGTCCATCACTCCCATGTCGCCGGTATTGAACCACCCGTCCTCGGTGAAAGAGGCTTTGGTGGCCTCATCATTCTTGTAGTAGCCGAGGCAGACATTGGCGCCGCGCACATAGACCTCGCCGGGCACATGCTCGGGGTCGTCGGAGTCAATCTTTATCTCCATGTTGGGAGCCGCATATCCGCAGGAATTGAGTCTGGTCTCGTTCCAATGGGCATAGGCGATGATGGGCGCGCACTCGGTCATGCCATAACCGACGGTGTAGGGGAACCCGATCGTGTGGAAGAACGACTCCACCTCCGGGTTGAAGGCGGCGCCGCCCAGGATCACCTCCTCGAACTCGCCTCCGAAAGTGTTGATCAGCTCGGTGCGGAATTTCTTCTGCACCACCTTGTCCAGCACGGGGAGTTTGAAGAATATCCTGTTGTGGTCTATGATCGGCTTAAGCTTCGACTTGTAGATCTTCTCTATGATCAGCGGCACGGCGATTATTATGCTCGGATGGATTTCGGAGAAGGCCTGAAGGATGACCTTCGGACTGGGCACTCTGGTCAGGAAATGCACATGCGCTCCCACGGCCATCTCGAACAGAAACTCGAACATCATTCCGTACATGTGGGCGGAAGGCAACATGGCCACCACTTTGGCGCCGGACTTTATCTGAGGCTCCGCCTGCTTGGCAAACTGGACATTCGACACGAGGGCGCGATAAGGGATCATCACGCCTTTGGAGAAGCCGGATGTCCCGGAGGTGTAGTTGATGAGAGCCAGTTCCTCGGGGCTGTCCTCATAGTAGTTCAGATCCTTCTTCTCGAAGTTGTTGGGATATTTCTTTCCGAAGCTTTCGTTCAGGTGCTCCCTGACGTTCCAGAGCTCCTGAGTCTTGGCATACAGGAACTTGAAGGTGTTGATCTGCACTATGACATAGAGATTGGGCATCTCCTCGATGCTGAGGCCCTCATAGATGACGTCGTCCACAAAGAGGACCTTGGCCTCGGAATGGTTGACCAGGTAATGTATGTTGCCGGGCTTGAATTCATGCAGGATCGGGACCGCCACGGCGCCATAAGTCAGGGCCGCGAGAAAGCTGACGCCCCAGTTGGCCTGATTCCTGGAGCATATGGCCACTTTGTCGCCCTTCTTGAGGCCGCACTGCTCGAAGGCGATGTGCAGCTTGGCTATGCGCCTTGCGACATCCCTATAGAACAGGGTGACACCCTGATAATTGGACAGCGCGGCGCTGTCCCAGTTGTCTTTGAAACTTTTCTCGAAAGTCTTGTTCAATGATGTGAATTCCATCTTACTTTTCAGTTTTAAGCTTGACTTTGCGGACTTTTCCGTCGAAACAGGTCACGCTGACCGACCCGTCTTCGACCGTTATCCCGCTGTCCGGACGTATTGTCCTGTTCCCGGAATAATCCGTGAGAGGCTGCCCTCCCATGAATCCGTAGAACTCCATTCTGGCGGACGTCCTGACCGCCCAATATTTCTGACCGCCGACCTCCACAAGCTCCGGAAGAGACTTTATGGTATCGTCGGAAGTTATGCCGAGCCAGCCCTCCCTGACACGGCCGTGAAGATCATACATTCCGATGGTGTTGTCCGAGAAGAGGACCATCACCGTGTAGCCTTTCGCCCCGGTGAAATCATAGGCCGCGGGGCCCAAGACCACGTCCTTGCCCAGATCCACCGGGAAAGGCTTCACGAACCTGCCGAGCCTGTCAAGCAGATACAGCTTTGAACCGCTGGCGAAAAGGAACTGTATTTTTCCGTTGTTGTAATAGTCTATGTTCTCCACTCTGCCGCAGAGCTTTCCGCTGAAGGGGATGCCCCAGAGGCCCTTGCCCGATTCGTCCCTGAGACTGAGCGTTCCGTTGGCGGCCTGACTGAGAGTGTTTTTCTTCCCGGTGGCGGAATTGATGACCTCGAAAGGACCGGCATCCACACGGACCACCGTATCCCTCACAACGTCCGCCGGAGCCTTCTTGTCCGGAGCCACAGAGGCGCGGACCACATCCAGCGACAGCCTGTCGCCGGAAAGGGCCATCATCGCATGCTCGTCGGTCACTCCGGCAAGGGTGGATCTCACATGCGAGGCCATCACGGGGCGGAAAATTTCGCCGAGACGGGAAGGGATTCCGGACACGCCGAAATAGGCGGCCAGGCCGACTTCCTTCACCGGAAGGGCCGCGCCGGCCGCTGAAAGGGTGGACTCAAGACTACCCTCGCCCAAAGTGGCGAGCGAGGCTTCCGACCCGAAGGCCAGCCATCCGTCCCGGTAGAGGGAATAGCTGTCATCAATTTCAAAAAGATCGCCAAGCAGGGCCGGAACGAATCCCGCATAGGGATTGGGATAAGGCGACGCGCAGTCCTTCAGGCTGCCGGGGCCGCCCTTGGTTATGATGTTCTTGTCCTCCCTGCCTGGGCGCAGCAGCAACACCGACACAAGACTGTCGCCTACAGGCACGTCGGCTCTGGCTATTTCTTTGATATCCAAAGACTCCGCCCAGCGGAGAGGGTCGATTCCCGCCTTGGAGCCGAACGACGCGGCAAGCTGGTTGAAGCGGTCAAGCCTGCCGTTGGCGTCCAGATATTTCTTGTAGGATCGTACATATCCGGCGATGTCCGGAGTGGACAGGGACAGGGCGAACCATGTCCGTGCCGGTGCCGCGGAAGCGAACTTCAACTCTCCGGTTCCGGCCGAACGGAATATGTTTATAAGCGCGGCCTGGTCACGGTCGGAAGCGACCATGCGGCCGGTCATGTGAAGGCTGCCGCCGGGGCGGACATCCGAAGAAAGGACAGTCCAGTCGGCCGTCTTTTTGAGAAAGTTTCCGTATGAGGAATATGGTCTCTGGAGATCCGAGACCATGAGTTTGCCGATGTATTCGTGGGATATGAACAGGGAATTGCGGTTCTCGGCCGAAGCGGCGGCTTCGGACAGCGGTCCCTGATCCAGCACGGAAGCGCCGCTCTCCAGATGGCGCACGGAAGCGGTGAGAAGAGTCTCGGACGGAGACACCAGCAGCACGGAAGACTTATGGAGCGGACTGCCCGCATCGGTCAACACGGAGCCGTCGGCGATCCGGGTGAAAAGGCCTTTCTGCCGGGCCACCGAAATCAGAAGACGGACGGCGTCCGAGGTGTCAGCCCCGGCTCTTCCTATCTCCAGAGCCAGCAGCGGGGCCATGTTTCTTATATAGTGCATGGAGATGACCGCAGGCCCGTCCGGAAGCGACTTGCGTGAAATCCTTCCCAACGAGTCCATCATGTCCATGAAAGGATGGCCGCTTTCTCTGGCGTCGGTCAGCAGAACTCCGAAAATTTTGGTGGAATCGCCGACGCATGACACCGCCGAGGAGAATCCGGAGAAGGTCATGAACATGGCCGCATCCGAGGGGACCGCGGAAAGCAGCCTGTACTCGGTCTTTTGCGGCAAAGCGGCGCTGCCGCCCTTCTTTTCTCCTTTTCCGGAGTAAAGAAAAACGACAGCCACGGCTATTACGGCGGCCAGCGCGGCCAAAGCCGAAAGACACGTTATCAGAACCTTCTTGTTCATCGCCCTTTCTCAGCAATTGATAAATACACAAATATACACAAACTTTGCCGTTCTATCAATTGTTGACCGGTATCTTTCTCCGGACGGGCCCGCTTCCTATTCCACTATCTCACGCTCATAGTAGCCGAACATTTTCTGATTGGCCCGCAACATCCTGACGGAAAGATTGGGAAACTGCATGCCGCTCCAGGAAGCGCCCCACGCCTTGAAGGGTTTTCCGGAAGGCTCACAAAAGTCCACATATTCAGTCGAAAGCGGCAACGGCTCGAATTCCATCACGAGGGCGAAAATGTCACCGGGCACGCCATGCACGAAGAAAAGCCGGTCCAGTGCCTGTTCGACCAGGGAAACCGTTTCCTCGTCTGTCCTTCCGAAGAAGGCGTCCACCTCGGCTTCGGACATCAGTTCCGCGTCGGATGTCCATTCACCGAACACGACCGACCGCGATTTTCCGCCCCTCGCAAAGTTGAGCGCCTCGTGATATGCGATGCGCATCAGCCATGTGGCCAGAGACGCCTTGCCGGGATCATATCCGCCTATGCTGCGGAACACTTTCATGAAGACATCCTGATAGACCTCCTCGGCATCTTCCCGACGGGACACGATCCGCAATATCTGGGAAAACACCATGTCGCCATGCCGCTGCAGCAGCAGACGCTGGGCATCCCCGTGATTTTTCCGGAGTCCTTTAAGAATATCCTCGTCCCGATTCATGCAGTGTTTTCTTTCTTCTACAATTATATACACAAAAAAGGTTGACGAATATTGCATCAACCTTAATTTTTTTACAAAAAACGTAGAGGCCGGCTGAAATCTCTTACCGGAGCGAAGCGACCAGAGGGCTTCTGCCCGACGGCCGGAAGGCCGCAAATCCCCCTGGCAGGGGGCGCAGGGGGTTCAGATGCCTCAGACACGGAGAGGCCGGCTGAAATCTCTTTCAGCCGGCCTCTCCGTAGCCCCACGTGGAATCGAACCACGATTTAAAGTTTAGGAAACTTCCGTTCTATCCGTTGAACTATAGGGCCCTACAGTCTCTGTATAAGCGAAAGTTACTCAGCGCTCTTTTCGATGATCTGACGTCCTCTGTAATATCCGCACTCAGGGCATACTCTGTGATAAATCACGGTAGCGCCGCAATGAGGGCAGGTAGCCAGTGTGGGAACGGCAGCAAAATCGTGGGTTCTTCTCTTATCCCTTCTCTGCTTGGAAAGTTTGTGTTTCGGATGTGCCATTGCCTATATACTTTTTAATTAATATTCATCAAATCCGCTCTGCAATCAATTGTCAAACAAACCCTTGAGAGCGGCAAAAGGATTGTTTTCAGGATCTTTGCCGGAAGTCTCGCCTTCCGCGCCGGGCATCTCAGACACCAGATACTTCAGAGCCTCGGGATTGCACTTCCCCTCGGCATGGACCTTCTTCATGGGCAGCGAAAGAATGGAATAGTCATAGATTATCTGCGACATGTCCATGGACGCCTCGTCCTCCGGGAGATACACAACCTCCCTTCCGCTGTCAGAAGCCTCCGCCGGATCTTTCGACGAAGGTTCGGGCCCGAACTTGACACTGAGCCTGATATTTTTCGAGACCGGTATGTCCAAGGCCTCGGAGCACCTGTCGCACGGAACGGTCAAAACTCCGTCCAGCGAGCAGTCGATGCCGGTATACTTTCCGTTCTTTTCCACGGAAATCACCGCATTCAGGTCAGAATCAATGATATCTGAGCAGCCAAAATCTTCAAAGAACTCCTTCCCCACATGCCGGTTGAACACGTGTCTGCCTTCACTCAGTCCGTTAAGAGGTATAATGTAATCTTCTTTCACAGCCCAAAAGATACAAAGCAGCCTTTAAGGGGTTGCAAATTTAAACAAAACTTTTGGAAAATCAATTCCCGGAGTCGCTTTTTCTTTTGCGGTCAAGCGGGTCGAGCAGGACCTTGCGGAGACGCATATAATGCGGCGTCACCTCCACAAGCTCGTCCTCCTGAATATATTCCAGAGCCTCCTCAAGGGAGAACTTCACTGCCGGAGGAAGCACGATCTTCTCGTCGCTTCCGGCTGCGCGCACATTGGTGAGCTTCTTGGTCTTGCAGATGTTCACGTTCAGATCGAAATCCCTGGTGTGCTCGCCCACGACCTGCCCGGCATAGATCTCCTCACCCGGATCCACGAAGAAACGGCCTCTGTCCAGAAGTTTGTTCATGGAATAAGCCACGGCCTCGCCGGTCTCAAGCGAAACCAGGGAGCCGTTCGTGCGCCTCTCGATCTCGCCCTTATAGGGCTGATACTCCTTGAAGCGGTGAGCGATCACGGCCTCGCCCTGGCTGGCGGTGAGAAGATTGCTTCTCAGCCCCATAAGACCGCGGGTGGGAATCTCGAACTCGAGCAGAGTCCTGTCGCCCCTCGGCTCCATTCTCAGAAGGGCGCCCTTCCTGCGGGTGGAAATCTCGATGGCGGCACCCACGAACTCCTCGGGCACCTCTATGGAAAGTTCCTCCACAGGCTCGCAGCGCTGGCCGCCTATGGTCTTGTCAAGCACCTTGGGCTGACCGACCTGAAGCTCGAACCCTTCCCGGCGCATGGTCTCGATAAGCACCGAAAGATGCAGGACGCCACGGCCGTAGATCACGAAAGAATCGGCATTCACGCCAGGTTTGACCCTGAGCGCAAGGTTCTTCTCAAGCTCCTTGTCGAGTCTGTCCTTGATATGGCGGGATGTGACAAACTTTCCGTCACGTCCGAAAAAAGGCGAATTGTTGATCGTGAAGACCATGCTCATGGTGGGCTCGTCCACGGTAATGGGCGGAAGCGCCTCTGGGTTCTCATAATCGGCTATGGTGTCGCCTATCTCGAATCCCTCTATTCCCACCACGGCGCAGATGTCACCGCACTGGACTTCGTCCACATTCCTCTTTCCGAGACCGTCGAAGACCATAAGCTGCTTGATCTTCTGTTTCTCCACTATGTCATACCTCTTGCAGAGGCTGATGTTCATGCCGGTCTTGAGCGTGCCGCGGGTAATCTTACCCACCGCGATCCTGCCCACATAGGGCGAGAACTCAAGAGACGATATCAGCATCTGGGGCGTGCCCTCCACCGCTTTCGGGGCGGGAATCTCCTCCAGAATCGTATCCAGAAGCGGGGTTATGTCGCTGGCGGGCTTGCGCCAGTCGGTGGACATCCATCCCTGCTTTGCGCTGCCATAGACCGTCTTGAAATCGAGCTGGTCCTCATTGGCGTTGAGGTTGAACATGAGATCGAAAACCTCTTCCTGGACCTCGTCCGGACGGCAGTTGGGCTTGTCAACCTTGTTCACGACCACTATGGGCTTCTTTCCGAGCTCCAACGCCTTCTGCAGAACAAAGCGGGTCTGGGGCATGCAACCCTCAAAGGCGTCCACAAGAAGCAGCACGCCGTCGGACATGTTCAGAACCCTTTCCACCTCACCTCCGAAGTCGCTATGGCCCGGAGTGTCTATTATATTGATTTTCACTCCTTTATACATCACCGACACATTCTTTGCCAGAATGGTGATGCCCCTTTCCCTCTCGAGATCGTTGTTGTCAAGGATTAGTTCACCGAGATTCTCCGGCTTCCTGACGAGGTTCGCCTGATAAATCATCCTGTCCACCAGAGTCGTCTTGCCGTGGTCGACATGGGCGATAATAGCGATGTTTCTGATATCCATTTCTTCTTTTTGCTTACGAAGCCGCAAATTTACTAAAATATCTTCAGATAATTTTTCGCTTCTTATGCGGATAACCATTATTTTTGCAAAGCGAAAACCAACCAAGCCATTTTGAAATGACCGAAAAAATCATCATCCTGGACAGCGGGTCCCAGCTGACCCAGCTCATCGGAAGAAGACTCCGCGAGCTGAATGTCTACTGCGAGATCGTGCCGTTCAACAAACTTCCCGAAATAACCCCCGAAGTGAAGGGAGTGATATTGTCGGGCAGCCCCTGCTCCGTGCGGGACGCCAATGCGCCCCAGATGGATCTTGACCGCATAAAAGGCAAGCTCCCCATTCTGGGCATATGCTACGGCGCCCAGTATCTGGCCCAGAAATACGGCGGAACGGTGGAAAGCTCCTACGCCCGCGAATACGGCAGGGCCTATCTCGACATTCTTGACAAGGAATCGCCTCTCTTCAAGGGGGTGACAGATCATTCCCAGGTCTGGATGTCACACGGCGACACCATCTCGCGCATGCCCGAAGGCACCGAAACCCTCGCGTCCACCTCGGAAGTGGCCTATGCCGCCTACCGCTTCACAGGCGAAGACACCTATGCGGTGCAGTTCCATCCGGAGGTGTTCCACACCGTGGAAGGCTCGAAGATCCTCTCCAACTTCGCCCTGGGCATATGCGGATGCAAGGGAGACTGGACATCCGAGTCCTTCATTGACACCAGCATACTCCAGCTTAGGGAAAAGGTCGGCGACGACAAAGTCATTCTCGGTCTGAGCGGCGGAGTGGACTCCAGCGTGGCCGCCGTGTTGCTGCACAGGGCCATAGGCCAGAACCTGACCTGCATTTTCGTCAACAACGGGCTTCTGAGAAAGAACGAGTTCGAGGACGTGATGGCATCCTACAAGGACATGGGTCTGAACGTGATCGGCGCGGACGCCTCAAAAGAATTCCTCAAGGAGCTCAAGGACGTCACTGACCCGGAGACCAAGCGCAAGATAATCGGCAAGCTGTTCGTCGAGACCTTCGAGAAATATGCCCGAAGCATCGACGGCGCCAGATGGTTGGCTCAGGGGACCATCTATCCCGACGTGATCGAATCCGCCGGCATCCCCGGCGTGGCCTGCAAGATCAAGTCCCATCACAATGTGGGCGGACTTCCCGAAAAGATGAACCTCAAGATAGTGGAACCTCTGCGCATGCTCTTCAAGGACGAGGTCAGAAGAGTGGGCAAAGCATTGGGAATCAAGGACGAGCTGGTCGGAAGGCATCCCTTCCCCGGACCGTCTCTCGCCATAAGGATCATCGGCGACATCACCGAGGAAAAGCTCCGCGTGCTGAGAGAGGCCGACGACATCTTCATCAAAGGCCTCAGAAATTATGACTGCAGATCGCTGCATCTGCCTTCGGCATCCGATCCCAGAGTGGAGGCCGCAAACCTGTATGACGCGATATGGCAGGCCGGTGTCATCCTGCTCCCGATCAAGAGCGTGGGCGTGATGGGCGACGAGAGGACCTATGAAAATCCCGTGGCGCTGAGGGCCGTGGTGTCGACGGACGCCATGACCGCGGACTGGTTCCATTTCCCCTACGACTTCCTCGCCGACATCAGCAACGAGATCATAAACAAGGTGAGGGGGGTCAACCGCGTAGTCTACGACATCTCCTCCAAACCGCCGGCAACCATAGAATGGGAATAGCGGTCAGCGCCTGATCACTATTCTCTCGATTCTCCGGGGAACGGAGGTCAATATTTCATAAGGAATGGTATCCAGAAGACCCGCCAGTTCAGAAACTGTCGGGTCTTCTCCGAATATGGTCACGGTATCCCCGACTTTCGCGTCCACGCCGGTGACATCCAGCATACACATGTCCATGCATATGTTCCCGATGGTGGGGACCCTGCGGCCGTTGAGGGAGAAGGACGCCCGGCCCCGGCCCAGATGGCGGTCTATGCCGTCGGCATATCCCACCGGAATGGTGGCGATGGTGGTACCCTCGGGGGCGATGTGCCCGTAACGGCCATAGCCTATGGTGCCGTCGCCCGGTTTTAGATGCTTGATCTGCAAAATCTTACACTTGAGGGAAGCCACCGGTGCGAGCTTCACGCCCGGAAGGGCGCTTATGCCATAGATTCCTATTCCGAGACGCACCATGTCGAACTGGTACTTCGGAAATCTCTCTATCCCGGCCGAATTGAGAATGTGGAACATGGGCCGGTAACCGAGACTGGCCGCGATCGTCTCCGCATTTTTTCCAAACGTGTGCAGCTGACCGAGAGTATATTCGTCCTCGGCCGGGTCTTCGGCGGCGGCAAGATGCGAAAACACCGACTTCACCCTGACAAAAGGGCAGTCCCGAAGAAAATCCAGCAGCTCGGGGATCTCGTCTGTCATGAAGCCGAGCCGATGCATGCCGGTATCGAGCTTTATATGTATGGGGAAATCGCGGACACCCCTGACCTTCAGCACATCACACAAAATGCGCAAGGCATAGAGATTGGGAATACTGGGTTCAAGGCCGTTTTCCACGATCTCGGGAAAGAAATCCGTTCCGGCCGTAAGCACAAGTATGGGAAGGCTTATGCCGGCACTCCGCAGCTCCATGCCCTCTACGGGATAGGCCACCGCCAGATAGTCCGCTCCGGCCCGCTGCATCATCGCCGCAAACTCCACAGCACCATGGCCATAGGCATTGGCTTTGACCAGTACGAGAAGCTTGGTGTCCCGTTCCAGCAGGGAGCGGAAATATCTATAGTTGACAAGACAGTTGGGAAGGTTCAGTTCCAGTCTTGAAAAGTCGTCTTCTTTCATCTTTCCTCTTAGAAGCTGCTTTGAAATGATTCGTCTTTTTTCTTACGCGACTTCATGACATGATTTGCAAAAGTACGCATTTCCTGCCAAAGGTGTATTGGCATAACTGTTGTAAAATTCCAGACGGCCTGACAGAAGGCCGTATTCACACAAAAAACGGAAAAACATGTCAATCTGGATCATAATGATCGCTGTGATGGTGTTGAGCTTCATCATCCAGCAGACCCTCAACTCACGTTTCGAAAAATACTCGAAGATCCGCAACAGCGGAGGCCTCACAGGAGAGCAGGTCGCGCTCAAGATGCTCCGCGAAAACGGAATCGACGACGTTAAGGTCACCTGCATATCCGGCCGCCTCACAGACCATTACAACCCGCTCACAAAGACAGTCAACCTGAGCGAGAGCGTGTTCCGCGGCGACTCCATAGCATCGGCCGCAGTGGCCGCCCACGAATGCGGACATGTGCTGCAGCATGCGTCCGGCTATGCGCCGCTCAAACTGCGCTCGGCCCTCGTTCCAGTGGTGAACTTTTCCAACTCGCTGGTGCAGTGGGTGTTGCTTGCGGGAATCGTCTTCATCAATGTGTTCCCCTCGCTGATCTGGATCGGAATCGGACTGTTCGCGATGTCCACCCTGTTTTCCGTCGTCACTCTCCCCGTGGAGATCAACGCCAGCGCAAGGGCAGTCAAATGGCTGACGCTCAATAACGTAGCCAACTATGAGACAAGACCGATGGCCATAGATGCCCTGAAATGGGCGGCCTACACCTATGTCATAGCGGCCATAGGTTCCATAGCCACCCTCCTCTACTACATCGCCATCGCCAACTCCAGTAGGCGATAGGTCGGGGCTTCCGGGAAAATTCCTATATGAGCATCATGCCGCGACGGACATCGTCCGCGGCATTTTTGTCTTTGACGGAGGTCAGTATGGCCAGGCCGAAATCGACCGCACAGCCCGCTCCCCTTCCGGTAATGAGATTTCCGTCAGCCACGGCCGGGGCCTTTTCATAGACGGCGCCCTTGGCCAGAAGATTGTCCTGAAAGCCGTCGAAACAGGTAAACTTCCTGCCTTTCAAGCCGTCAAGCTGAGAAGCCACAAGCCCCGGAGCCGCGCATATGGCGGCCACCGTCCCGCCTTCGGCGAAATGGGCTTTCATCAGATCCATAAGCTCCTCATCGGCGGCAAGGTTTTTCGTTCCGGGCATTCCGCCGGGGAAAACCATCACGTCTTCTCTGGCCGTGCCGGCCTTTTCGGCAGAATCCATAAACTCGCTCCATGTCATGTCGGCCAGCACGCTGATGCCATGGGAGCCGGTAACCTCCAGATTTCCGTCTATGGAAACCGTCAAAACCTTCATTCCGCCGCGGCGGAGGACATCCAATGTGGCGAGAGCCTCGGTCTCTTCGAAACCGCGGGCCAGAAAAATGTAAGAGCCTTTCATATCGGAAAAATTAAAGAAGTTGAGGTAAGTGGACTCGAACCACTGCTGAGGGAACCAAAATCCCTAGTGCTGCCATTACACCATACCTCAATTCCGAACTGCAAAGATACTAATTATTCGGCGGAAACAGAAACGGACGTCCTCCTGCCCTGCGCCGGCAGGTCCGCAAGCGAGAAATATTTTCTCGCCACGGCGTGCCGTTTTCCGACGAGCATTACGAACGGCATGGCCGACAGGTCAAACGAATCGAAGATTTCCTGAGCCGAATCGCCGTCGTCTTCGAGAGCCTTGTCCATGTCCACAAGAAAAATTCCGGTGCGCGGTTCACGGGCCGAGAGCGCGTCAGCCCCGGCCAGCTCCGCCTCGCATCCGGAGCATCCGCGGGTGTAGAACACCACATAGGTCCCGGCGGTGAGACGGTTCAGCGACAGAATGCGGGCCGTCTTCTTTCCGCCTTTCAGAAATGTTCCGCCGACACGGATCCGCGGAAGGACAGAACCCACCCGGGCCTTGTCCGCAAGCGAGCTCACTATCTGGGCCAGATCCACCACATTGAGCGTGTCGGAGGGCGTGTTCCATATGTCGGGACGGTCCAGAACCATGAAGTCGGCCACATATTCCGCCGCTTCGGAGAACGCCTCTCCCCTCCCGCGGAAAAGATAATAGAGCATGTTGCCCGAAAGACGCTTGTACTCGGTGGTATCGCGCAGATCCTCCAATGTCCTCGTCTCAATATATTTGGCCACCGTCAATATGCTGTCGGCGGTCATCGAAGTGTCGCCGGGCGGGAACATCGACGAGAATACGGCCATATCCTTTTCGTTGCCATAGACCGGCTCCGCCTCATGGATCTCAAGCAGCTTCATCAGCCCGGCCGCGTCAAGATTGCGGCCCAGGATCCTCCCGTCCCTGCCTATCAGAAACATCCGCGGGGTCTGCAAGACACCGTATTTGAGCTGAAAATCGGATTTGAGCGTAGGGTCCCAGTAATGGCTGACCCTCAGCCCGGGGGCCTGAAAAGAAAGCCTTTCGGCCATGTATTTTTCCCACGCGGCCCGGTCATCGCCCGTATAGACGGCAATCAGGTCCAGCGGACGGTCGCGGTCTCCCAGAGCGGTGCGCAGAAGAGCGGTCTCGACCAGACATTTGGAGCACGAGGTGTCGTAGAAGAACAGCACACGCAGGCGGGAACAACCGCCGGCGAGGCTGTCGGATTCCACCCCGAGAGCCTCGCGCCAGTCCCCCGAAGGGGTCTCCAGCCTGAGAGACGGAGCCTGCCGGCCCACCAGCGACCGGCGGGTGAATTCGGCATAGACCCGGGCGTTCATCAGATCCACGTCGTCGGGCATTTTCGCTCTGCCAGGGGAAAACCATTTGTCAGTAAGATAGACGGCGACGGCCTCGTCCCCCATCACCGGCGAATTGAGAAAATGCGCATAGAGCTTGACAGCCACGTGGTTACGGATGTCGCCTTCCGGGCCGCTGCCGAGCATGAAGTCAACTTCCCTGATTTTCCCGCCGGTGTCGAGAGTCTCCATGGAGGCGAGATATTCCTCCAGCTTCCTGTCCAGCCCGGCAAAGTCCAGAGAGTCCGTCACGGCCGTGCATGGCTGCGACAGCAAAAGGAACAGCGCGGCCAGAATCGTTTTCATGATTTTCCTCCGACGGGGATTTCCGGGAGATGGACTCCCGGAGGCATGAACTGGGTATAGTCTCCATGATGCTTCAGGATGTCACGCACCGCCGAGGAGGAAATGTGGGCGAACTCCTGCGAAGTCGGTATGATGATGGTCTCTATGTCAGGGACCATGCGGCGGTTCATGTCGGCGACGGAGCGCTCGGCCTCAAAATCCAGCATGTTTCTCACACCGCGGACTATATGCTTGATACCCAGCTCGCGACAGGTGTCTATGGTGAGGTTGTCATATTTGATGACGCTGACGCCCTCCATCCCGGCTGTGGCCTGACGGATGATCTCCAGCCTCTGGTCCATGGAGAAGAAGCCGCGCTTGTCCTGATTGATTCCGACCGCGACCACCACACTGTCAAACATGGTGAGAGCCCTTTTGAGTATATTGAGATGTCCCGCGGTGAAAGGGTCGAAAGAGCCCGGGAACAAAGCTGTCCTGTTCATAACTGCCAGTCTATGGGGTCCTTGCCCTCGGAGACAAGGATTTCGTTGGTCTTGGAAAAATGTCCGCATCCGAAAAACGCGCCGCCCGCCAGCGGAGAGGGATGGGCCGCCTCAAGGATATGGTGACGCGAAGGGTCTATGAGCGACTTCTTGCCGCGGGCATATCCGCCCCAGAGCAGAAACACTATGCCTTCCATATTGTCGGAAAGATAGCGGATGACCGCATCGGTAAACTCCTGCCAGCCTATCTTGCTGTGCGAAGCAGGCTTGCCATCCTCCACGGTGAGAATGGAATTGAGAAGCAGCACGCCCTGCCGAGCCCATTTCTCCAGATTCGGGCTTCCGCTCATCCTTATGCCGAGCTCCGCCTCCACTTCCTTGAATATGTTTCTGAGCGACGGCGGCATCCTCACCCCGTCCGGAACGGAGAAGGAGAGGCCCATCGCCTGACCGAAGCCGTGGTAGGGGTCCTGGCCCAGAATCACGGCCTTCACCCGGTCGACCGGCGTGAGCTCGAAGGCCTTGAAAATACGGTTGCCGGGAGGGTAAATGGCCTTCCCGGCAGCCTTTTCCTCATGGAGAAAACTCACCAGCCCCGCAAAATACGGCTTGTCGAACTCGGCGCCGAGCGCCTTCTTCCATGATTCTTCTATCTTAACGTCCATCAGGCGAAAACATATCCAATGACATCGTCAATAGTCTTGACATATACAAAGGTAAGTCCTTTGACATAAATTTCCTTGATGTCTTCGATATCTTTTCTGTTTTCTTCGCTGAGAACTATCGTGTGCACCCCGGCCCTCTTCGCGGCCAGAATCTTCTCCTTGATGCCCCCCACCGGAAGCACTTTTCCGCGCAGGGTCATCTCGCCGGTCATGGCGACTCCGCTCATGGGCGCCTTTCCGCGAAATGCGGACACCATGGAGCAGACCATTGTTATGCCGGCCGACGGTCCGTCCTTGGGAGTGGCCCCCTCGGGGACATGGACATGTATGTCCTTCTTGGCGAACTCTTCGGAAGTCAGCCCGGCCACCTGAGGATGCGCCTTTATGTACTGATACCCGATGGTTGCGGACTCTTTCATCACGTCGCCCAGATTTCCGGTCATGGACAGGACGCCCTTGCCGTCGCTGATCGAACTCTCGATAAAGAGGATCTCGCCGCCCATCGAAGTCCACGCGAGTCCGGTGACGACCCCGACACCCTCGTTGCCGTCCTGCCTGTCATGGAAGGCGACTGGCAGGCCGAGATATTCCTTGAGGTCTCCCTTCTTCACGACGGGCCGGCAGGCCTCTCCGAGAGCCGTCTTCTTGGCGGTCACGCGGGCGATCTTGGCTATCTGCTTCTCAAGTCCGCGGACTCCGGATTCGTGGGTGTACTTGTCGATGATCTCCTCCATGGCCTGACGGTCTATCCGCAACTCGCCCCTTCCGAGCCCATGTTCCTTTATCTGCTTGGGCAGCAGGAACTTCTTTGCGATTTCCATCTTCTCCTCGGCCAGGTAACCGGTCACGTTGATCAGCTCCATCCTGTCGAGCAGGGCGGGCTGGATGGTGGAAATCGTATTGGCCGTGGTGATGAACATCACCTTGGACAGATCATAGTCTATGTCCAGATAATTGTCGTGGAATGTGGAATTCTGTTCCGGGTCCAGAGCCTCCAGCAGAGCGGACGAAGGGTCGCCCTTGAAATCGCTGGCGAGCTTGTCGATCTCGTCCAGGACTATGACCGGATTGGACGTGCCGGCCTTGCTTATCGCCGAAAGTATGCGCCCGGGAAGCGCTCCGACATAGGTCTTCCTGTGTCCCCTGATCTCAGCCTCGTCGTGCATGCCGCCGAGGGAAATCCTCTCATATTTGCGGCCGAGCGCCGCGGCTATGGATTTGCCCAGGCTCGTCTTGCCCACTCCGGGAGGGCCGTAGAGGCACAATATGGGAGACTTCATGTCGCCCCGGAGCATGAGCACCGCCAGATGCTCGATAATTCTCTCCTTGACCTTCTCCAGACCGTAATGATCCCGGTCCAGCACCTTCTGGGCCTTGGCGAGATCGCGGCTGTCCCTGGAGCAATAGTTCCATGGCAGATCAAGCATGAACTGGAGATAGTTGTACTGTATGCTGTATTCCGGTGCGGAAGGGTTGTAGCGCTCGAGCTTGGCGAGCTCCTTGTCGAAGGTCTTAGCCACGCTTTCGGGCCAGTCCTTCTTTGAGGCGGCCTCACGCAGGCGGTCGATATCCTCGTCCCCGTCCATTCCGAGCTCTTCCTGTATGGTTCTCAGCTGGTTGTTGAGGTAATACTCCCGCTGCTGCTGGTCGATCTCGGACTTGACCTTGGTGTTGATCTCCTGCTTGATCTTGAGCAGTTCGATCTGCCTGTCAAGGCATGAAAGCAGCTTCATTCCCCTCTCCTTCAGAGAGTCATATTTGAGAAGACCCACCTTTTCGTTGAAATCCTCCGTCTCGATGGTGGTCGCGATGAAATTGACGAGGAAGCCGAAATCCTCGATCGAATTCAGCGCGGCGATGGCCTCCTTCGACGCGAAAGGAGAGGACTTCAGCACAGCCGAAGCCTTTTCCTTGAGGGAATCCGCCACCACCTTGACATCGGTGACGGACATGTCGGCCGGAATCTCTTCGAGATATCTCACCACGCCCCTGAGATAGGGCTCCGTCTCCGTAATGCGCTCCAGCCTGACGCGAGCTATCCCCTGAAGGACAGCCGAGACGGTCCCGTCAGGAAGCTCGAAAGTCTTGACCAGCTTGGCCACGGTGCCGTATTCCGAAAGATCGGAGAGCTCGGAAGGATCCTCGTTGGAAACATTGACCTGAGGAACCGCCCCGATATAGGAATTGTACTTCTGCGCCTCGGAGATCAGCTTGAGCGACTTCTCCCTGCCGATGGTGATGGGGAATATGGTCCCGGGGAACAGGACCGCGTTTCTGAGCGCGAGGATAGGAAGAATGTCCGGCATGTCGTCGGTGTTGACCCTGAGCGGGCCATCACCCGTCATGACCGGGATTATGCTCACTTCCGACGCGCCGGGGACGAAAAGTATGTTGTCTGTATTGTTCATAGCGTTTCTTTTTCATGAGGCCGGGGTACGGTGCCCCATAGGCATGACAAAGTGTCATGGAGACAATATCCCCGACCCGCAGGGCTGATATGGTCAAGCACCATGCCAAGGGCGCGGCATTCAAAACACCTTTTTATTTTTGGTAATTCATAAAAACCGCTTAACTTTGTACCCAATTAGCCTTCAAACCGATAGATAGAACTTAATAATATATAAACATCATTAAATCATGGCAAAGGTAGATATTGATAACGCGGCTTCGACAACCAAAGCGGACATCGTCAACGAGGTTGCGAAAGTCACCGGAATCGAGAAGACGGCCGTTCAGAATGTGATAGAGGCCAGCATGTCTGTCATCAAGGATTCGCTGTCCAAGGGCAAACCCGTATATCTCAGGGGTTTCGGCAGCTTCATCATCAAGCATAGGGCTGAGAAGGCCGCAAGAAACATCACCAAGAACACTACAATGACAATTCCGGCCCACGACATCCCGGCTTTCAAACCGGCAAAGGTTTTCGTGGCTGCCGTAAAGAAATAAACTTAAAACTTAATCAATATGCCTAACGGTAAAAAGCACAAACGTCACAAGATGGCGACTCACAAGCGTAAGAAACGTTTGCGCAAGAATAGACATAAGAAGAAATAATTCTTCTGAGTCTGCCATTTTAGCAGTGGGCCAAGTCCCGCTAAAAAGCTGAAACAAAGGGCTGACCGAAACACGGGAGGCCCTTTTTCCATTTCATGGAGCCGGCGTTCCGGCCCCATTTGCCAACAACAGAAATTTCTGATGGAATCAGAGAAGGAACTTTTAAAAGATCTGATCGTCGATGTAGAGTCGACTGAAGTTCGGATAGCCCTGATGGAAAACCACAGGCTGATCGAATTCAACACCGAGTCCACTTCGGGACGGGGCTTTTCGGTCGGGGACGTGTACCTCGGCAGAGTGAAAAGAGTCATGCCGGCCCTGAATGCGGCCTTTGTGGATATCGGAGATGAAAAGGAAGCCTTCGTACATTACCTGGATCTCGGGCTGTATTTCAACGCTTTCGACGAATTCGTGCGGAAGACCAACGCCAACACCGGTTCCAAGGATCTCTTTTCCGGCATCAAGCTCGGTCCCATACTCGAGAAGGAGGGCAAGATCGAGAATGTGCTCAAGAAAGACCAGATGGTGATCGTACAGATCGTGAAAGAGCCGATCTCCACAAAAGGTTCTAGACTGACTGCGGAAATTTCATTGGCAGGAAGAAACATTGTACTGCTCCCCTTCGCCGAGAAGGTGAGCATTTCCCAGAAAATCTCCTCAAAGGAGGAGAAAAGGAGACTGGAGACTCTGGTCAAAAGCATTCTCCCGAAAAACTACGGTGCAATCATCCGCACCGCCGCTGAAGGAAAAAACGCGGCCGTGCTGGTCGCGGAGCTCAAGGCACTGATAAACAAGTGGGAAAACTCCTGGAAAAAGCTCGAGGCCTCGAAAGGGGTGCAGGAGCTGTTTACCGAGTACAGCAAAACCACCACTATCCTCAGAGATCTGCTCAACGACTCGTTCACGAACATCTATGTCAACAATGTGCGCGAATATGAGGATATCCGGAAATATGTCTCGCTGATCGCTCCCGAAAAGGAGAAGATCGTGAAGCTATATGAAGGTAAGGAATCCATCTATGACCACTTTGAGGTATCGCGGCAGATAAAGAGCTCGTTCGGGAAGGTCGTCCCCATCAAGCAGGGGGCCTATCTGGTGATTGAGACCACCGAGGCCCTGAATGTGGTGGACGTCAACAGCGGCACGCGCGCGAAGACCACCGAGCAGGAGGAGAACACCTATGAAGTAAACCGCTATGCGGCCGAGGAAATCGCCAGGCAGCTGCGGCTCAGGGACATGGGAGGAATCGTGATAGTGGATTTCATCGACATGGAATCCGGCGAACACCGGAACGAGCTCTACAAATACATGTGTGAGCTGATGAGTTCCGACAGGGCCAAGCACAACATCCTGCCCCTGACCAAGTTCGGCCTGATGCAGATAACGCGGCAGAGAATAAGGCCCGTGACGGAGATCAACACCGCCGAGACCTGTCCCATGTGCCACGGAACCGGAAAGATCGCTCCAAGCATCCTGATAGACGAACAGATAGAAAGAAAGCTTTCTTTCTATGTCAACGAAAAGAACATGAAGACATTCACCCTGAAGACGAGTCCCATTCTGGGAGCGTACCTTTCAAAGGGTCTCATCAATTCTTATCTGGGCAAATGGAAGAGAAAGTACAAGTGTAAGATCAACCTCGTGGAGGACGCCGATTTTACAGTCCTGCAGAATGAATTTTATGATGCAAAAGGAGACAGACTTGAATAGTCTGTCTCTTTTTTCTATTCCGCCCGCAAGTCTCCTGAAACGTATCTGCGCCACTTGTCCACCAGCACCGCCATGTCGGAGGGAAGCGGCGAGTCGAAGCGCATGAACTCTCCGGTGCGCGGATGGACGAATCCGAGAGTCTTGGCGTGCAGGGCCTGACGCGGACATATCTCCAGACAGTTTTTGATGAACTGGCGATATTTCGCATATATGGTTCCCTGCCGGATTTCCGTGCCGCCATATCTGGCGTCCCCGAACAGAGGATGGCCTATGTGCGACATATGGACCCTTATCTGATGGGTCCTGCCGGTCTCCAGCCTGCACTCCACAACAGTCACGAAGCCGAAGCGCTCGAGCACCCGGTAATGGGTCACGGCGTGCTTCCCCTGATCTTCGGGGCACACCTTGAATTTCAGGCGGTCGGAAGGGTCCCGGCCTATGTTGGCGTCCACTGTCCCCTCATCTTCCCTGATGTCGCCCCACACGACCGCGACATATTTTCTCTCGATCGAATGGACGAAAAACTGCCGGGCCAGCGCCATCTGCGCCTCGTCGTTCTTGGCCACCACAAGAAGGCCTGAAGTGTCCATGTCGATCCTGTGCACCAGCACTCCCATGCGCTCGCTGTCCGCGGAGGGCCCGAGACCGAGATGCCAGGCCAGAGCATTCACGAGCGTGCCGTCGAAATGGCCGTGACCCGGATGCACCACCATCCCGGCGGGCTTGTTCACTATCAGCAGATCATCGTCCTCATAGGCTATGTCGAGTGGAATGTTCTCGGGCAGTATCTCCACATTGTGACGCTGATATGGCATCACAAACTGTATGACATCCGCAGGCCTCACTATGAGATTGGCCTTGGCGGTTTTGCCGTTCACCCTCACATAGCCGCTCTTTATGGCCAACTGGACCCTGTGGCGCGAGGTGTCCGTCAAATGCCCGGACATGAACTTGTCAACCCTCACCGGAGCCTGACCGGGATCCACATTGAGACGGAAATGCTCAAACATTCCCTGCTCGTCATCGGAAGGTTCGGCATCGGCGGCCGGCGTCCCCGGAACAATGTCGGGAGCGTCATCTTCAAAGACATCCCCGAAGCCGGAGACTTCAGCGCTTTTCCGCAGTCCGGTCATCAGCGTATTCCTTTTGAAGGGTCAAGGGAAAGATAGAGGGTCACCTCTGAACCCATCTGCACAGCCCCTCCTGCCGCGGAAGCGGAAGGTGCCTGCTTATACACGACAGCGTCCAGAGAATCGGAATAATCCTTGACGGAAGAGTCGAAAACCGCCCTCGAAACATTGAGGTTGGCATCGTGGACGGCATCCACGGCCCTCATATATTTTAGTCCGGAGACATCGGGGACATAGGCCCTGAGCGAGTCGGTCTCATTGAGGCCCACCACCAGATCCACGGCGGCGCCGCTTTCCACCATGACGCCCGGCTTGATCTCACGCGATCCGAGCAGCTGACGCAGAACGTTATTGGTGGCCATGTCGCTGACATAGATGAGCCTGCCGAGCGCAAGGCCCCTCGACAGGAGCTCGGCCTTGGCCTGACGCATTGAATAGCCCACGAGATTGGGCATCTGGACTTTCTTAGGCGTCACCGAGTTGATGGTCAAGAGTATGCGGCGGCCTTTCTTCACCTTGGAACCGGCCTTGGGGTTCTGCGAATACACGAGCCCGCGGCCCATGCGGCTTATATACACCGAATCCGTCACCTCTATACGCAGATGCTCGCCGGCAGCGGTGTAGGCGGCCTCGGACACTTTCATATTGGTGAAATCGGGCACGGCGATCTCTTTTCCGTGTCTGGTCGAGATTTTCAGCAGCGCTCCGGCCGCGAAAGACAGACAGAGCACAAAGACCGCCACACCGGCCAGATTACGGACCAGCCACTGGCCGAAAGGCATGCCCGAAGGCGTATTGTTTTTGTTCATCGCTTAAAAGAAATGTTTGACCAAGCCCTCCGCAAAGAGAGATATTCCTATGATTGTTATGGCCACTCCCATGATCCTGTTCAGCCACACCAGAAGTCCAACCTTCACGTGTTTCCTGATCTTGCCGAACAGATACGAAAACACGAACCAGTATGACGCCGACCCTGCAGCGACGGCCATTATGACCGGTGCCACCTTCATGTCATTTTCGGACACGTCCACTCCGAAAAACGTGAACAGCGTGAGCATCACGAATATTGCCGCCGGATTGGACAACGCCAGAGCTACGGACTGGAGATAGCTCCTGACGGACGGTCCCGCCGTGCCGCCCCCGGGCTCAAACTTGCGGAAGGGGTCCTTAAAAATGACCGAAACACCCACCAGCGCGACCACAGCACCTCCGGCTATGAGAATCAGCGTCTCATGGCTGTCTATGAATTCCGAAACGGCCGCGAGGGCGAACACCGCCACCGCGGAATAGAGAGTGTCAATGGTGGTGGCGCCGAGTCCGGTGAAAAATCCGGCCCGCCTGCCCTTTCCCAGACTCACCTGAAGAATGAATATGGCCGTAGGCCCCAGGGGAACCGACGCACATATGCCTATCAGGAACGCCTTCAGGATATTCAACAACATCTAAGAAGCCTCTAAGTTTCGCATTGGTACGAAACACAAAGTTAACTTTATTTTCTTAGCTTTGCACACATGGAAAATCTGCGGAAAGAAAAAAGAACCATGGCCGTTCTGGTCGCCTTATTCGTGATTCTGATGTCCGTGCCATATCTGGTTCCCGGCTGCGGATTTCTGGCCCTGCTGGGCTTTGTCCCCCTGCTGTGCATGGACAGGATCGCCGACTCGTGCGGCATCAGGCGGCTCTGGCCCTGGCACTACTCCGCCTTCGTCCTGTGGAACGCCGCCACGACCTTTTGGGTGTGCAACGCCACCGTGGCCGGAGGAATCTTCGCAATTCTCGCCAATGCCTTTCAGATGTCCGTCATATTCGGGCTTTTCCGCCTCAGCAAAAAGGCCTTCCGCGGCTCTCTGCCATATATTTTTCTGGCGGTCGCCTGGATAGCGTGGGAAAGATGGTATCTCACATGGGCGCAGATTTCCTGGCCCTGGCTGGTTCTGGGCAACGCGTTCGCAAGGACTCCACAGCTGGTCCAGTGGTATGAATACAGCGGCTCGCTCGGAGGCTCGCTCTGGATATGGGCGTCCTCGCTGGGCATATTCGGCATGATGTGCTCCCTCGCCGACGGCAGATTCCAGGCATGGAACATGAAGGCGAAGACCGTGCTGCCGGCCCTCCTGGCCGCCGTGGTCTTCGGGCCGATGGCCGTATCGGCCGTCATCTGGCACAATTACGAAGAGAGCTACGACCCGCTCGAAGTGGCGGTGATTCAGCCTGACATAGATCCGTATGAGAAGTTCGAGGCCATGTCGCAGGACAGCCAGAACGCCCTCCTTGAGGGGCAGATGATGGAAGTGCTGAAGAAGAGAGAACCGTCGGAGGAGTCTCCCCTGCTCCTGCTGGCCCCGGAGACCTTCACCGCGGACGTGATCGTGAACGACATCACATCCGGCAGGACATGGAGGCGGTTTGACCGGGATCTTGCGGCATATAAAGGGGTGAACCTCATCTTCGGGGCCTCCGCACGGGAATATATATTCTCCGACGAAAGACCGTCGCAGACGGCAAGACGGATGGATGACGGCCTGTGGCGCGAATCCAGAAATTCCTCCCTGATAGCCGACGGCACCGGAAGGGCGCAGATCTTCCACAAGAGCAAGCTCGTGGTGGGAGTGGAAATGACTCCCTACCCGGCGGTGTTCCGCCCGCTGGACGACCTTCTGGGCGGACTTATGGGAAGATGCATAGGCCAGAGCGAACCATCGGTGCTGGACGTGAAGGGAGGCTGCAGGACCATTCCTGTCGGCACACCGATATGCTACGAATCGGTCTACGGCGAATACTGCACGGGCTATGTCCGCAATGGCGCCGAGCTGCTCGCGGTGATAACCAACGATGCCTGGTGGGGCGACACTCCCGGATACAGGCAACATCTCAGCTATGCCTGCCTGAGGGCCATAGAGTTGCGCCGCGACATCGCCAGATGCGCCAATACGGGGATTTCGGCCTTCATTGACCAGCGTGGCCGGCTTCTGGAAAAGACCGGTTGGATGGAGAGGACGGAGATGAGGGGGAAGGTGAACCTGAACTCCGAGATGACATTCTTCGCCAGAGAGGGGGACATCACCGGCAGGATATGCGTGATGCTGTTCTGCCTGCTCGGACTCGGAATGCTGGTCAGACTCAAGACAAGACATGGAGAAAACTGAGATCGCGATATTCGACAGGACGGAGAGACTTTTCGGCGCCGGAACCATGAAGCGGCTGGCAGAGACAAAGGTCATAATCTTCGGAGTCGGAGGCGTCGGAAGCTGGTGCGCCGAGGGACTTATACGTTCCGGCATAGGCCACCTCACGATAGTGGACTCGGACAGGGTAGCGCCTTCCAACATCAACCGCCAGTGCATGGCCACGGTGAAGACCGTGGGAAGGGTGAAAGTGGAAGCCCTGAAGGAGAAACTGCTGGAGATAAACCCTGACGCCGACATTGTCCCGATTCAGAAGATCTATTCCGCCGAATCGGCCGACTCCTTCCGACTTGGGAGCTATGACTACATAGTGGACGCCGTGGACAGCCTTAAGGACAAGGCGGACCTGATTCTAAGGGCATCGGCGGAAAAGCGGCCCGTGTTTTTCTCGTCCATGGGCGCGGCCCTGAAAGTGGACCCCACTAGGGTCAGGACCGCAGAATTCTGGGAGGTCAGGGGCTGCCCGCTGGGCGCGGCGCTCAGAAAAAAACTGCGCAGGGCCGGCAGCTTCCCGGAAAAGAAATTCATATGCGTTTACAGTGACGAGGTCCTGCCCAACATGGGCGAAGACCGCCCGGAATCGGCCATGCCCCTTCGCGCCGGAGAAAGCGCCGAAGGCGACCCCCTTCTTTCCAATCATGACTGGAGCACGTCCAAAGCCGTGATCAACGGCACCACCGCCCCTGTCACCGCCGTATTCGGCTTCACCCTCTCCGGACTCATACTCAAGGACGCGGTAAACAGAAGACAGTAAGAGAAAAAACAGGAAAATGAAAAAAGAGATGCCGGCCAGAAGGTCTGCATCTCTTTTTTCATTTTTACCTCATAGGGGGCGGGCCGCCAGGGCCGCCGCCGGGACCGCCGGGACCACCGGGACCACCGGGACCTCTGCCTATATTCTTGCCGCCCATGGTTCCGAAACGGAATGTGATGGAGAAAATGACATAGCGTCCGAGCGTGTTGTTGACAGTCTCACCGAGATACATGGATCCGCTGCTCGGGGACACGTTCTTGGACTGGTTGAATATGTCATAGGCGCTCACCGCGAGAGTGACGGTCTTCTTGAGAATCAGCTGTGAAATCTGGGCATTGAGGATAAACTCGGGCTTGGGCTGAGTCGTATATCCGTTATACCAGTTGTAGTCCGCATCGGCATCGAAGCCCAGGCCGCAATTGAAGGTCCAGTCCATGGAAGCGCTGAGCTGATTGTTCCACTTCATCTTGTTCACATCAACCGCGGTGGACTTGATGGTGTTCCATGCCTTGGTCATGCTGGTCCTTCCTCCGAGCCTGAATTCCACCAGATCATTGCGGTAGGTGAAGCGCAGACGCTCGGAAACGCTGGTGCTCTGGTTCTTGTTGAGAGCAAAGGCGTCGGACTTGTCGAAATCGGGCACGTCGGCAAAGAATGCGTCATAGTCGAAAGTGCCTGCCGACGCGTCGTAATACCTGTCCATGTCCAGCGTGCCCGATCCCTTATAGTAAGATGAGGTTTCGGAATAACGGGCGTTGGTGAAGGACGATATCGAGAAGTTGGACTTGGCGATTGGAGTGTTGAGCATCATTCTGACGGAGACATTGCCCGAATTGTGGCCGTTCACCGGCATCGAGTAGCGTACTCCGGTGCTTCCGGTCCACTCGGCGCTCACTATGGGGTTCTGAACCAGACCTGCATCGAGCGAGAGGTTCAGCGTGGAGAAAGTCTGCTTGTTGGACTTGCGGTACTCCGCCCTCATGGTATGCGAGAAATAAGGCTTCAGGTACATGTTACCGAACGAGACGCTCAGAGGGTTGGAATTGTCCGGAACGCTCATCAGCTGACTGGTGGACGGCTGGGAGGAATTTCCGAAATAGAAGAGCCTCATGTTGGTGTTGTCGTCCTTGTCAAAGAACACCATGGCCTGGGGAGACCAGTTCACGACCTGACTCTTGTAGACGGTGCCGTTGGTCTCGTTGTAGGTGTCGGTGGGGTTGGCGCCGAAACCGACCTGAGCATGGAGCTTGTCATTCTGGAACATAAGGTCCGCACCTATGCGCTGATTTATGTACCTGTTGACTATCTTGCTGGAATAGACATCGTTGTAGGTCTCGCCGTTGCGGTCATAAGTCCTGTCGGCGTTGAAGTCGGATGCCGTGAACCCGCTGTCCCATGTATTCTTCTCGGAGGTGTTGCGGTTCCAGTTCAGGGAGTAGTTTCCTTCCAGATAGAGGTTCTTCGCTATGGGCTCGGTGTAGGTGAGACGTCCGCCCAGGGATGCGGACTTGTTGTCCTGCGCATATCTCTGGTTGATCTTGTCAGAACCCAGGAAGGTGATTCCGTCCTCGTCATAGGTATCGGTCTGCGACTGGTTGAAACCGTCCATCTTGTTGTTGCTGAAGCTGTAGTCCACGTTGAACGACACGGTTCTGCCGGCCTTGCCGAGCCTCTGCCTCAAGAGGAAGAAACCGCTTGCGGAAGCGTTCTTGCTGTCGCCCAGATTGCTGTTGAAACCGTCGTTCTGACGCGTAAGGGTGCCGTCGGCATAGGACCTGTTGGTAGTGAACGAGCTCTGCTCGTTGAAGTCGCCGGTGCCGATGTTGAACTGCGGCTGGAAGAGAATGGAGGTGTTCTTGGAGAACTCATGCTCGATGCGGGCTCCGATGCGGTGACCGCTCGTGTTGGAATTGTTGGTTCCCCTGGTTATATAGTTGCGGTTGAAGTCGGATGACGCCCCGTCCTCTATATATGTCTTGTTGCTGTATTCCTCGGTGAAATTCTTGGAGCCGTTATAGAGATAGTTGCCCTCAAGATCCATCTTGTCATGGAAAAGGGAAGTGCTGCCGTTGAGTCCGCCCATCCATGAGGTCGTGATGCCCTGGTTGGAACCGAATCCTCCGCTGCGCATCCCCCTCATCGCATTGCCCGCCATGTCGTTGAAGCCGCGGCTGTTGGCGTTGTTGGCATTGAGGATCACGCTCAACTGGTGCTTGTCAGTGAAATTGCCTATGAAAGCGGTCCCGCGATAGCGGAAATCGTCGTTGTTGGAAATCTCACTGTCGGAGGAGCCGGAAGAAGGGATGTCATGACCGGCGCCGGCAACCACATTGCCAAAAAGGCCGTTCATCATGCCGGCGTGGATGGAAAGGTCGATCACCGTCTCCTCGTTGCCGTCATCGATTCCCGTGAACTGGGCCTGCTCGGATTTCTTCTTCACCACCTTCACCTTGTCGATGATCTTGGCGGGAATGTTCTTGGACGCAAGCTGCGGGTCATCCAGGAAGAAGGTTTTTCCGTCTATGTATATCTTGCTGACCGTCTCGCCGTTGGAAGTGATGGAACCGTCATCTCCGACCTCCACGCCCGGCAGCTTTTTGAGCAGGCTCTCAAGCATGTCGTTGTCCGTGGTCTTGAAGGAAGAAGCCGTATATTCCACCGTATCCTTCTTTATCACTATGGGGTTGCCCACTGCGGAAACGCTCGCGGCGTCAAGGGTCTTGGCGTCGGGTTTCATCTGAATCTCGCCGAGATCCACATCGCCGGCCACGCTGACCGTCGTAGAGTACTCGACATAGCCCAGAAGTTCGGCCTTAAGGGTGTAGGATCCGCTCTTCACGTCCTCAAGCCTGGCAACGCCCTTGTCATCGCTCATGGTGTAGCGGTAGGGGATGCTCTCGCCGACCTTGGTTACCGACACGGTCGCATAGGTCACGGGCTCGCCGGTGGTGACATCCTTCAGTTTGAGTTTCACGTCACCTTCCGTCTGTTTGCCCGGGGAATCCTTCTGCCTGTCATCGCCGGCCGTCCGCGCGGCCGAGGCGGTGAGCGGTACGATGAGCGTCACGGCAACGGCAACCACCATCGCGGCAAGTCCCTTCAGTCTTCTCATTTCCATTTTCGCAGTTTGAAACATTCTCAAAAAACATGCGCCCGATTCCTACCGGACGCAAACACTCTTTTAGACAACGGCTACGGGCGAAAGTTTAAACGCCTCGGCAAGTTTTTTATTTTGACACCCTGTCGGGATTGGCCTCAATGAACTTCTCCCAGCTTGTCGAGGCCTTGACACCGGAAAGGGGGCTTGTCAGCTGATAATAGTGGCACATCGCTATGGCCAAGGCGTCGGTGGCGTCCAGATGCCTTTCCTCCATCTCAAAGCCCAGAGTCTTACGCATCATCACCGCAACCTGTTCCTTGGAGGCGGCCCCATTGCCGGTGACGGCGACCTTGGCCTTTCTCGGAGAGTACTCAAACACGCTGATGCCGCGCTCGGCCGCGGCCAGAATCGCCGCGCCCTGAGCCCTCCCGAGCTTGAATATGACCTGGGCGTTCTTTCCGAGGAAGGGAGCCTCGAGCGCCATGTCGTCAGGTCTGTAGAAATCGCACAAATGTCCGATTTCGTCGAAGATGCGGCGCAACTTGGCATAGGCGTCCCGCTCCTTTCTCAGGTCTATGGCGCCCATGTCCACGAAAACCGGCCCTCCCGGCTGAATCTCAACGACCCCGAAGCCAAGCAGGTTGGTTCCGGGGTCGATTCCTATAATAGTTCTGTTGTCCTTCATCAGTCGATGCAATCGAACCCGGTGTATGGCCTCAGCACTTCCGGGATCACTATCCTGTCTTCTTTCTGGTTATCTTCAAGCAAAGCGGCCACCACTCTCGGGAGAGCCAACGAACTGCCGTTCAGAGTGTGGCAGAGGTGCATCTTGCCATCGGCTCCGCGGTAACGCAGATGCAGACGGTTGGCCTGATAGGTCTCGAAATTGGACACCGAAGATATCTCAAGCCACCTTCCCTGAGCCGCGGACCAGAGTTCGAAATCATAGGTTATGGCCGAAGTGAAGCTGAGATCGCCTCCGCACAGACGAAGAATCCTGTAACGCAGACCGAGCTCATTCACTAGGCTTTCCACGTGGGCGATCATCTCGTCCAGAGCCGCATAGGAATTCTCGGGCTTCTCCACACGGACTATCTCGACTTTGTCGAACTGATGCAGACGGTTGAGACCGCGGACATCCTTGCCATAGGAGCCGGCCTCCCTGCGGAAACAGGGGGTATAGGCGGTGAGTTTCTGCGGGAACTCATCCTCGGAAAGAATCACGTCACGGAAAATATTGGTCACGGGGACCTCCGCGGTGGGGACAAGATAGAAATCGTCAAGATTGGCATGATACATCTGGCCCTCCTTGTCGGGAAGCTGACCGGTACCGAACCCGGAAGCGGCGTTCACGAGCACCGGGGGTTCAACCTCTCTGTAGCCGTCGGCGGTGTTCCTGTCCAAAAAGTAGTTTATCAGAGCTCTCTGGAGCTTTGCGCCCTTTCCCTTGTAAACGGGGAAGCCGGCGCCCGTTATCTTGACTCCCAGGTCGAAGTCTATAATGTCGTATTTCTTGCAGAGCTCCCAGTGGGGCAGAGCGTCGGCGGGAAGATTCGGCTCGGGCCCGCCCATCTTGACCACAAGATTGTCGGCCGAGCTTTTGCCTTCGGGGACAAGATCGCAGGGGATATTGGGAAGAAGCACAAGCTTCGCCTCAAGCTCCCTGTTGTTTTCTTCAGCTTCGGCCAGAAGGGCTCCGGATTTTGTCTTGAGCGCGGCGGTCTCGGCCTTAGCGGCCTCGGCCTCTTCCTTCTTGCCCTCCTTCATGAGCTTGCCTATCTTGGCGGCATAGGTCTTCTGGCTGGCGAGCAGCGCATCGCTCTCGGCCTGAAGGCGGCGCCTGTTGGCGTCCAGCTCCAGAATGCGGTCGACGATCTCCCTGGCGTCAAAGTTTTTCACGGCCAGACGGCGCACCACGAAGTCGGGGTCGTCACGGAGCAATTTCAGTGTAAGCATATCAGGAAAATGTTTCTATGTCCATAATAAAATGAAAGAGGACCGCACATCGGGGAACGAAGCGCAAGTCCTCTTTTATCACTAGCAGGCGTTCCTCTTAATTCTCGAAGGGAATCACGGAAACGTAGGATTTGTCCTCCTTCTTGCGGGTGAACTTGACCGTACCGTCAACGAGAGCGTAGAGAGTGTGGTCCCTGCCCATTCCGACATTGGTCGAAGGATTGTGGACGGTGCCCCTCTGACGGACGATGATGTTTCCGGCTTTTACAGTCTCGCCGCCGAATTTCTTGAGACCGAGTCGTTTGCTATGCGATTCACGACCGTTCTTTGAACTGGATTGACCTTTCTTATGTGCCATAATTGTTTCCTCCTCTGATGATTAATTAAGCGATAGCGTCGATTCTGATCTGGCTCAGCTTCTGACGATGACCGTTCAGCTTCTGGAAGCCCTTGCGACGGATCTTCTTGAATACCAGCACCTTCTTTGCCTTCACATCATCGGCGAGAACGGTAGCCTTCACAACTGCGCCTTCCACATAGGGAGCGCCCACCTTCACGGCTCCCTCGTTGTCGATGAGGAGCACCTTGTTGAACTCAACCTGCTCGTCCTTCTTTGCGGCGAGACGGTTGCAGTAAAGCGTCGAGCCGGCCTCGACCTTGAACTGATGGCCGGCGATGTCTACGATTGCGTACATCTTTGTTTTTTAAAACTCTTAAAGTCCCGACCGCAGGCGTCCGCTCCCTGAGGCGGATCTTTGTGCGCACAACGGCCATTTATAATTAGCGCGCAAATATACACAAATTTCTTCATTCCGCAAACTCGGCCGCTTTCTTTTATTTCAGGCCGCAAATGAGTATATTCGCCACTATGAATTCTCCATTCATCTATGACAAATATGTAACCGGCAAGGACTTCATCGGCAGGAGGCCGGATTGCGTCCAGCTGGCCGCCCTCATCGGAGCAGGTTCACATGTGGCGCTCTATGACGTGCCCCGCAGCGGAAAGACCTCTCTGATACAGCAGACCCTGTTCAACATGAAGCTGGCCGGAAAGCGGTTCATGGCGGGGCAGCTCTCCCTGCTGAACGTCAGGAGCGTGGAAGAATTCCTCCTGCGCTACGGAGCGACCGCCATAAGGACCGCCGCGTCCACCCCGGACGAATACGAGGGCCTGATAAGCCGCCATCTGGACGGGACATGCTTTTTCTTCGACAGGAACGCCTATGCGGAAAACGGCCGCGTGGTTTCGCTCATGAGAGAGCCCGAAGCCGGCGACATGGACGCGATGCTCCGCTTCCCGTGGGCCATCGCCGCCGAAAAGGGACAGCCGCTCCTGATGATACTGGACGAATTCCAGAACATAGACTTGACCGAGGACGGAGACGGAGTATGCGCCGCTCTCGAGAAGATTGCGGAAGAGCACGCATCCGACGCGGAGCCGGGCTGCATATTCATTTTCTGCGGGTCCATGGTCAACGCCATGAAGGCGATATTTGAAGTCAGAAGGCGCTTCTACCGCAGGGCCGAGCGCTTCACCTTGAGCCGGATCGACGAAAAGGACATCATCGAGCATATCGTGAAGGGCTTTCTGGTCGGCGGCAAGATAATCGAGCGCGAACTGCTGCTTGGAACATGCCGCCTGTTCCGGAACCATATGGGATATATCAACCATTTCATCGCCATATGCGACTCCATGTCAAAGGGATATATAGTGGAGGCCACTCTGATGGACGCGCTGGACGCCATCCTGGCCATAAACCGCCCGCGGTTCATGGCGGCGATGAACAATCTCACCACCTTTCAGGTCAGCATGCTGAAGGCTGTTCTGGACGGAGTCACACGCCTGTCCTCCTCCGAAGCGATCGACGCCTACTCGCTGAACTCTTCGGCCAACGTGAAAAGGCTCAAGGACGCGCTCGCGAAGAAGGAGCTGGTGGTGTTCGGCCCCGGCGACGAGGCCATGCTGGAAGACCCGCTGTTCGAATACTGGGTGAGAAAATATTATTTCGAAATGAAGGGATGACGATTCCCGTTTTTCAAGAAACCTAAATCTATGTCAAAGAAAAAATTGGCGGTGCTTTCCGGCGCGGGGGTGAGCGCGGAAAGCGGATTCAGCACGTTCAGGGACAACGGCGGCTACTGGGACCGGTTTGATCCGCAGGACGTGGCCTCCATCGACGGATGGGAAAGGGACAGAAAGCTGGTGCTGGATTTCTACAACTCCCTGCGCGTCAAGCTCAAGGACGCGCAGCCCAACGAAGCCCACAGGCAGATCGCCGCTCTGGAACAGGACTATGACGTGACGGTGATCACCCAGAACGTGGACAATCTCCACGAAAGGGCCGGCAGCACCAGAGTCATTCACCTCCACGGCGAGCTCACAAAGGTGCGCCCCGAGCACGGGGTCTATGACCGGGACTACTCCGAAGCCGAGGTGTTCGACATCGGATATGGGGAGATCGGCCTCGGGGACAAGGCGCCAGACGGAGAACAGCTCCGCCCGCACATCGTGTGGTTCGGGGAGGCTGTGCCCAAGATAGAAAGGGCGATCGACGCGGTCTCCGCCGCCGACGTCATGCTCATAATCGGAACTTCGCTTTCGGTATATCCGGCCGCCGGGCTCTACAGATATGCCGGGCCGTGCGTCCCGATCTATGCAATAGACCCGAAGGAGGTTCCCGTCCGGGACCCGAGGATAACCCACATCAAGGAAATCGCTTCGAAGGGAATGGAGAAATTCAGAAAAATTTTGGAAAACGGATGATTTGGATTATATTTGCGACCGCTAATAAAAAGGGGGTGATATAGAAATGATTATAGTACCTGTCAAAGAAGGAGAAAACATCGAGAGGGCTCTCAAGAGATTCAAGAGAAAATTCGAGAAGACGGGAACCATCCGTGAGCTCCGCGCCAGGAAGTGCTTCGAAAAGCCCTCGGTGAAAAAGAGAGTCAAAATGGAGAAGGCCATCTATGTGCAGCATCTCCAGCTTCAGGACGAGCAGTAATCCGTCGGATTTCCCGACCAATCATAAAGGGGGCTGACCAAAACGCGTTTTGGTCAGCCCCCTTTGGCTTCTTATCCCCGCAGACTGTCATCTGCGACCCTTATCAGGGGCATCTCGCACCGGCGGCCGGACCGATCCGGAAGCCCTACAGTTCCTTCCTGAGACGCGCCGTAGCGATGCCCAGCTGGCCGCGGTACTTGGCGATGGTTCTTCTGGCCACATTGTAGCCGCGGTCCCCCATCTCCTTCACCAGCTGATCGTCGGTGAGCGGCTTGTGCTTATCCTCGGCGTCCACGCACTCCTGCAGGACTTTCTTCAGCTTGCGGGTGGAGACCTCTTCCCCCTCCTTGTTCTCAAGGCCCTCGGAGAAGAAGTATTTGAGCGAAAAGATACCGAAATGCGTTTCTATATATTTGCTGTTGACCACTCTGGAAATGGTCGAAATGTCGAACTTGGTCCTGTCGGCTATATCCTTGAGCACCATGGGGCGGAGATGAGACTCGTCCCCGTCCATGAAGTAGTCGTGCTGATAATCGATTATAGCCTGCATGGTGGTGAGGAGCGTGTTGTGGCGCTGCTTCAGAGCCTCCACGAACCATTTCGCCGAATCGATCTTCTGCTTGACGAAAGTGGCCGCCTCCTTTTTCTGACGGGTCGAGGAATTGGCCGCGTCCATCAGTATGTCCGCATATTTCTTGTTCACCCTGAGCTCCGGCAGAGAGAATCTGGGCATGGTCAGCACAAGATTGCCGTCCACCAGGTCAAGCTTGAAGTCGGGCACGATCTGCTGAGCCTTGTCATTGTAGGAGTCGTCGATCTGGCCGCCCGGAGAGGGATTGAGCTTCACGATCTTGCCCATGGCCGCCTTCATTTCCTCCTCGGACAGGCCCAGCTTGGACATGATTCTCTGGAAATGCCTGTTTGAAAAGTCCTGGAAATAGTCCCTGAGAATCTTCCGGGCATTCACCACATCATGAGATTCCGGCATGGCCTTGAGCTGCAGGAGCAGACATTCGCGCAGATCCCTTGCGCCGACTCCGGCAGGATCGAATTCCTGCACCACTGAAAGCATCTGTTCCACCTCTTTCCTGTCGGTCTCGATCCCGGCCCTGAAGGCGAGGTCATCCACGAGGCTGTCCAAATCTCTCCTCAGATAGCCGTCATCATCCAGGCTACCCACTATGAACGCCGCTATGGACCGCTGCCGCTCGGTCAGCTCGCGGTAGCCGAGCTGTTCCATAAGGCTCTGCGTAAAACTCTGCTTGACCGAGAAAGTGTTGTATTCAGGGCGCTCGTCCTTGCCGTAATTATTGACTTTCAGCTTATAGGAAGGAATGGGATCGTCCGCGTCAAGGTCAGAAAGAGACACGTCCCCTTCTTCCATGTCGGATGCATCATCCCCATCCTCTTTCTCCGCCGGCGAGTCCTCCAGAACCGGATTCTCCTCCAGCTCCTTACGCACACGCTGCTCGAGCTCCTGAATGGGGAGCTCTATGAGCTTGATGGTCTGAATCTGCAGAGGCGAAAGCTTCTGCTGCTGCTTCAGTCCCAATTCCTGTTTCAGCGTTCCTGCCATATCTGTCTCACGACCCTGACCGTGTCCGTGACATAGGAGTTGTTCTTGTCCACGACGGGGTAATTGATATTTTCCTTAAGTATGAACGCGGCGGGAAACTCCGCTCTCAGCTTTTCAAGCAACTCCAGCGCCTCGCTTCTGGTCCTGAAGTCACCCACCGTAACCTTGAAATAGGGATTCTGGTAGCTTCGGTAAGCCGCAACGCCAGGATGTCCGGCCATGAACTTCTTGAGAGTCTCCTCCGATTCTTTTCTCGCCTTCTGGCTGTTGTCAAAGAAGATCCGCACGCGATAGCCCGAGATGTGCCTCGTGCGGTTGTCGGCTATATGCTTCTCCAACGCTTTCTCCATCGCGCCCGACTGGTGCACCGTCACGGATCCATTTTTCCCTCCCGAATCGAGCAGGGTCATGATGCCTGTGCCCACAAGCGAGGAATCCACGGCCGCCGCCGGTCTATAGACAATGGAGTCGGCCACAGCCATTCCCTCGGGGACGTTCTGCGCGTCCAGCCCGGAGGCTGATATCAAAACCATTGCCAAACCCGCCGCAAGCGTTGTCAATATCTTAATGTTTCGCATAAAACCTATATTTCGCCGGCCGTGACAGCCTTTTTCCCATATCCCGCCTTGTCAAGCAGTTTTTTCAGCGGAACTCCGGTGCGCTCAATCCTCTTTGAGGGCCCGCCCTTTATCCCCGCCCTGGCGCTTATGTCCGTGGAGAATTTGTCCGGATCCAAGTTGCCCGCGATGGACATGAGCATTCCGAGCGAAAAGGAGGATGAAAGCGTAATTTCGCACTCCACAGGATAGGTTGCCGTCCTGTGGGCCTTCACCGTCACCGGCTCGGCGCTGTATCTGGCCATTTCCCTGCCTTCGAAATACAGCGTGCCCTCTATGTCCGAAACTGTAAACCTCAGCGACGGATTGCGGATTTCAAGATTCAGCGTCCCCCTGGCGCTGTGCAGAGAGGTCACGGACATGGAGCCCACCTCGCACGACACCAACTCGATGCGTTCCAGACGGTTTGCGCACGAGCAGAGAAGAAGAACGGCCAAAACTGCAGCCGCTGTCCTGAGAATACGGATCATAGACACAAATATAGTCATTCTTTCCGAGTCACCTCTTTTCGGGGAACAGCTTCTCCAGCGCGGCTTCGGCCTTGGAGAGAATCACCGTGGAGAGGACGACCTTCCCGTCGGGATCCACTATCACCATGGACGGGATCCAGTCCACCCCATAGCTCTGCGCGACGGCGGATTTGCTCATTCTGACAAGCTCGCAAGTCTGGGTCCAGTCAAGTCCGGAGTCCCTGACGGTCTTTTCCCAGGCCTCCCGATCGGTGTCGAAGCTTATGCCTATGAACTCCACTCCCTTCGGACTAAATTTCTTATACAGACGGACCACATCCGGGATGTCTTTGCGGCAGTCCGGACACCATGAAGCCCAAAAGTCCAGAACCACCCATTTTCCCCTGTAGCCTAAAAGATCGACGCTCTTTCCGTCCATGGACTTGAGCGAAAGGGCGGGGGCGTCGGCTCCAGCCTGCACAAGGGTCGCAGCGTACTGTGAATCAAGGTCTTCCTTTTCCTGAGCAAGAACAGGCGTACCGGTTAGGACCAATGCCGCCATTATCGCGAAAGCTGACAGTTTTTTCATATGCTGTATGATTTTGATTGTTTTCCGGATTCAGAACTGCCGGGATGGAGGCGCCATGGGGGAAACCCCACCGTCGGAGTGCGGGTGAAGGGACTCGAACCCATACGCAACTAAGGCACCAGATCCTAAGTCTGGCTTGTCTACCATTTCAACACACCCGCAAAATCTATCGGAAGGCCGTAACATGGGCCCGTCACCGAAACCGACCTTGGGAAGCTGCCGGGATCTGAGTCCGATAGAATTGCAAATATAAAGAGTTTTTCCGGTTATCAAAACCGGCGGTACATACCATTCAGTCGCCCGGTTCCCCAAGAGCCTCATCATATTCTTTCAGCTCGGCATCGTCCAGATCGCCTGTCGCCGCGTCATATCCGGAAGCGCCGCGGACACCGTCCACCGACCGGACCGCGCCGTCGGTCTCCTTAAGCACAGCCGCGGCTCCGCGGGAGAAGATGTCGTGGATGGACTCCACCAGATTGTACTGCATGTCCGAAAGTTCGGTGGTAAACACCGGAACATTGGCGTCCTTGTACTTAGCCTTGCACAACCTGTATTTCCAGTCATCGAAATTGCCGGTGAGGTTGACCCCGAAGCGGAACGGAAGCGGGGACTTGAGCACCGAAATGTGGTATCTGAAGCTCTGGTCGAAATTTTGAGTCCCGTCCATGGCGAGCTGATACCTGTCAACGGACATGACAAAGGGGAAGACCTCCAGCTTGTTGTCCGATATCAGTCCCTGCACGGACATGTCCTGGATCCTTCCAAGCTTCCTGTCTTTGAACATCAGGATTCTGGCCAGCTTCTTGAACTCGCCCTCCTCCGCGACCGAAAGGTCGCTTCCGCTGATTTTCATGACCCCTCTGATGGACGGGGTGATCAGGTTCATCGCCGTGTCCAGCCGGGATGTCGCGGCCATCTCACAATCGAGCACTCCCTTGAATGACTTGAGCATGGGCATGAGCGAATCCACGGCGGGGAACAGAGTTATCACCTTGTCCGCCGTGATCCCGGCCAGGTTCAGGTCAAAGCCTGCGGTGATATCGTCACGGGTGGAATAAAAGCCCTCGAGATAGATGTCGCCCATGTTGGAAGTCGCGACCGTATTGATTATCTGCAGGGTTTTCCTCTTTATCTTTATGTCCGACGCGAACCAGTCCACATTCAGGGCCGCATAGTCTATCGAACTGCCTTCCAGCGATATTTCGGCATCGAGATTGGCGGGAAGCACGAGCGCCGCCAGAGTGCTGTCCGCCCCGTCCCGTCCGGATATCACCTCGGCCATGTACTGCTCATCGGAGACGCCCTCGTTCATGGCAAGGCTCCCGCTTTCCGGAGGGACATATCCCATTCCGCTGTTATAGGCGAATATCAGCTCGTCGGCCCGGATCTTGTCCGATGTCAGCTTCACCCTGGCCTTTATCAGGCCCCTGTCGGTAAGGGCCCTCTGAAGGCCTGTCACCGTGCCCGTGAGGCTTGCGTCCGAGCTTCCGCTGCGCAAGGTGAGATTCTTGATTTCGAACCTGTCGTTGTCAAACTCTCCGGACACGTTCTCCAACGAGTTCTTCAGCGGAAAATATGGGGTGATGACGGCTCCGCCTGTCATCCCAAGCGTGCCCCTTATCGTCCAGTCCCTGATGTATTTTGCCAGTGACTCGCTAAGATGGATATCTATATCGTTCTTGTTGAATGACTTGTCCAAAAGGAAATCCGGCGCGCCGCTACGGCGGACTAGCATGGATATGAGCGAATCCCGCCGCACTCCGGGATAGACCTTCTGAAGGGAGTCGAGAAAATGCCGGCGCCTGTCGCTTTTCCCATTTTTCTTCATGACGGCCGAGATGTCAAAACTCAGCGAATTGGCAGTAACCCTGTTCACGCCCTGCCTCATGGCCATTGCATCCGCCCTGCTGCCGAGCGAAAGAATGGGCACTTCCTTTTTCACCGTGCCTCCATTCCCGTCATCGGTCATGGCCTCGGTGGAAGATATCCTGAAGCGGTTGCTGAAATTCCTGACCCCCACAAACATGGAATCCGTCCCGAACATTGCGAGGCCTCCGGCACTGAGGGTCCCCACTATGGGATGACGTTCATTGCCGAATTCTTCGCTGAAAGTGCTCTCGGAATTCTGGAGGAAGAGAGAGAAGTCCCTGCCGCGCACGAAAGTGCCTTTGCCTATGGTGGCGAACACGCTGTCCACTCTGCTGCGGAGCCCCAGCAGGCCGGTCCCGAGAGCCGATTCGCCGTTGTCTCTGCCTATCTCTATGCGTGTTGGGCCGATAAACGCCGTGATCGTATCTCTGGTATCCTCGAACAGCATTCCTCCGCTCCTGATGCTGCCCTCGATGTCGGCGCGTGAGAAGCTGTACGGATTAATGTCCGAAAGCAGAATCATGCCCTCAAGTTCGCCTTCAACTCCGCCGGCCAGCCGCATGCCCTCCGGCATGAGATAGTCCAGAGTGTCCAGACGCACGCCTCCGGCCGCGCTCAGCATGATGAGCGGATCGCCGCACAGCACATCGTCCGCCGCCCCGGAACCCCTGAGGGTCAGTCCGGCGATTCCGGCGGAAAGAGTGTCCAGCCTGACGTCCAGTTTCCCGTATCTGTCGGTCGACGCATTGACATCCACCGCTATGGTGCCCTTCTGGGAGAATCCGCTGTACGCCACGGTCGATTCCGGGACGGTCAACTGCGCAATGAGCTCCGGGAGCGCCCCCCTGGATGGAACATACCATCCGTCACAAAGCGCGGTGAGATCGGCGACGGCATCGGTCGAGATGTCCTTCACTTCCGGGAACGCCCCGCCGAGGAATTTGCGGACAGTCTCCTGAACGGGGCATGAAGCGATGAGAAGCTCGGCCCTGACATAAGTGCTGTCAGTCCCGCAGCGCACATCGGCCTCGCCGCTCAGGTCTATGGTACCGGCCGTGAGCCGAAGATTTCTGAGAGAGAATTCACCGGCGTCGCGCGCGGGGAACGAGACCTCTCCCTTCAGGTCTATTGGAATGTCTATGTTGCCGAGTGAAGGGGATGAGAGGAAGGCATATGCGTCGGCATGGACGTCAAATGCCTTCTTGCGGTCCTTTATGTCCAGCCTGTTCAGCCCGAAGGCGACGCTGTCGCTGGCGGTGCGGCCCCTCACGTCAAGGCTGTCGGCCTTGAGACTTATGCGCGAGCCGTGGAAATTGCCGGTGTCCATGTGCCCGCCGAACAGGGCCTCCTTCATGGATACCGAGGCGAACAGACTGTCCTCCGGCGAAGTGAACACTATCAGCGGCCGCCCCTTAAAGTGCAGTCTCTTCAGCACTATGCGCGGAAGCGTGGACGAAGTCGTGTCCGGTCCGTCGGACGATGACAGGTTCTTGAACAGCTCCCAGTTGGCCGCGCCGCCGTTTCTGTGGGCGAAGATTCTCGCCCCGTCCAGCGTGACTTCACAGAGCTTCAGCTCCCTGCGGATAAAGGACAGATAGTTCAGGGACAGGGTCATCTTCCTGAATGAAGCCAGCGTGTCCGCTTCCGCGGAGCGCCCGGCCGACCTGAGAGCGTTCCTTATCCAGAGAGAATCCGTGGCGGCGAAACGGTCGTGGGGATAGGTGAGCGAAAAATTCTCCACGGAGAGATTGAGGTTCGGAAAGCTGGAGACGGCCGAAGCCCGGATGTTCTCGAAGCGGAGATTCCCGTCCACATACTTGTCCGCCAGCGTTCCGGCCATTCTGGTGAGGAACGTCGAGTTCAGCACGACCTGAACCGCGACCGTCAGCACCAGCAGCATGCCAAGAATGATCCCGGCAGATATTTTAACCGCTTTCTTCATTGTTTCCACAGTCCATGGCCACAGCCACGCACGACCGACTAAATTACAATATCCTCGCCGAATCTGCAAATCAGACGCATGGGAAGCGTGTCAGAAACTCTTTTTATGTGTTTTTTTCGTACCTTCACGGAATACATCTGGATTTTTGAAAAAATGAGCACACTTCTGCGCGGAGTAATCCTTAACGGGGAAAAGACCAACATATTGATTGACAACGGCCGCTTCGAGGCCATAGGGGTCTGCAACGGAGCGCAGGCCGGAGAAACGGTTGACGCGGAAGGCCTCGCCATATTGCCGGCCTTTTACAACACCCACACACATGCCGCCATGAGCCTCCTCCGCGGCTATGCGGACGACATGCCGCTCCGGGAATGGCTGCAGGAACACATCTGGCCCTATGAGGACAAACTCACGGCGGACGACATAGAGAAAGGCAGCCGCCTGGCCGTGCGGGAGATGGCCTCGTCCGGGACGGTCTTTTTCAACGACATGTACTTTGAAGTGGAAAGAACGGTGAAGGCGGTGGCCGAATCCGGCATGAGAGCCTGCATAGGCATAACCGTGATGGAAAACCACTCCAAGGCCCTCGAAGACGGAAAACGCGAATTTGTCCGACAGTGGAAGGACCCGACCGGAGGCCGGATACAGCTCGCGATAGCTCCGCACGCCATCTACACGGTGGGCGAGGAAAAGCTCAGAAGCAGCGCCGAATGGGCTCGCCTGAACGGCCTCAAGATCCACATCCACCTGAGCGAGACGCTTCAGGAGGTTCAGGACTGCCTGAAAGAGCACGGGACCACCCCGGTGCGATATCTCGACTCCATCGGTTTTCTGGGAAGCGACGTGGTCGCCGCCCACTGCGTCCATGTGGACTCGGAAGAATGGGACATCCTGGCGGAAAGAGGCGTGACCATAAGCCACTGCCCCTGCTCCAACATGAAGCTCGGCAGCGGCAGATTCCCATATGAGGAGGCCGTCCGTTCCGGAGCGAAAGTAAGCCTCGGCACCGACGGATGCTCGTCCAACAACAATCTCGACATGAGGGAGGAGATGAAGTTCGCGGCCCTTCTGGCCAAGGCAGTGTCCGCCGGGAAGGGCGATTCGCTGGAAAACGTCGGAGACCCTTCGCTGCTTCCCGCCGGGGAGGTGCTGAAGTGGGCGACCGTGAACGGTGCCGAAGCCTTCGGAATCGACGGCGGAACGGTCGCTGAAGGCAAGGCGGCCGACTGCCTGCTCGTCACCCTCGGAGACCCGAGGCTCACTCCCGGGCACAATCTGGTCTCAGACTGGGTGTACGCCGCGGACGCGGGATGCATCAGCGCGGTGATGTGCGCCGGGAAGTTCATATATCAGGAGACAGTAAAACAGACTCGGACTGACAAATAACCAAACCCATACGTAAAATGAAAAAACTGCTGACAATCGCTTCACTGCTCGCCGTCATCACGGCCGGAACAGCCGTCGCCGCAAACCGCGGAGGAGACAAGGTTGTGGAAAAGATCATTTCCACGGGGACCACGGACAACAGGACGATGGACCACGAAGACTATCTCACCAACATGATAGGAGGGCGCCTCGTGGGCTCACATGCGCTCGTTGACGCCGAAAGCTGGGTGATCAGCCGGTTCAAGGAGTGGGGGCTTGAAGTGCAGGTGCAGGAAGTCGGCCAGATCAACGTCGGGTTCGACCGCGGCCCGTGGAAGGGCAGGATGCTCAGCGAAGACGGGATGGAGCTGCATTTCTCCACGCCGTCCTACACCAGAGGGACACATGGACCGCAGAAAGGCCATGTGGTCATCGAGCCCAAGACCCGCAAGGAATTCGACAGAATCAAGGGACGGCTGAAGGGCGCATGGGTGCTTGTCAGCGGAAAGTCCACCGGCTTCCCCATCGACTGGAGCGCAAAGGGTGACGCCAAACGGGCCGAGGCTCTGGAAAAGGGAGAGGACGCTCCGGCCCTGTTCTATAAGGAAATGGTGGACGCCGGGATTCTCGGCATAATCCAGGCCGCCGACGTGCCGATCAAGGGCCTCTATGACAGGAACAACTGCTACGACATGACCATGGACAACCTGCCGAAGGTTCCGGACATCAAGCTGGACGCCGACCAGTATGAGAAGATCCGCGCCAAGGTCCTGAGAAAAGACAGGTTCGAGCTCGAATTCGACATCAGGAACCATTTCTACCCGGGCCCGGTCAAGTACCACAACATATTGGGTATCATCCGCGGAAGCAGATATCCCGGTGAGTATGTCATCTCCGGAAGCCATCTGGACTCGTTCGACACCGCCACAGGCGCCATTGACGACGGACAGGGGACCGCAGTGAACATGGAGTCGGCCAGGCTGCTCGCCACAAGCGGGGCGAAGCCCGAAAGGACCGTGATCTTCGCCATATGGACGGCCGAGGAATATGGCCTGTACGGATCGAAATACTTTGTGGAAAACAAAACCGTCCCTCTTGAGAAGATTTCCAACTATTTCAACCGCGACGGCGGCCCCGAGGTGGCCGCGGCCGTGACGGTGAGACCCGCCATGTATGACGACTTCGTGAAAATTTGCGAGCCCGTATCGAAGATCAACCCCGACTTCCCCTTCGAGGTCAGGAAAGACGAAACTCCGGCAGGGCCCAGGCCCGAGAAGGCCGGAGGCTCCGACCATGCCTATTTCGCCATGAACGGAGTGCCCACCATATCCATAGATCTGGAGGACAGCAAGGGATACGGATTCAGCTACGGTGAAATCTGGCACAGCGAGAATGACCTTTACAACAAGGCCATCCCCGAATACATGGAACATTCGGCCGTGGTGAACGCCATCCTGGTCTATGGCGTGGCCAATCTTGACCACCTCATCTCAAGGGAAGGCCTGTACACTAATTAATCCGCCCGGAAAGAAGCCGCCCCGAAATAGTTTCTTCCGTTATTTATTTCTAACTTGCGGCCTCATTTTTCAAACAGCTCGAAAACCCGATGGAACCACTAAAGCATGAATGCGGAGTCGCGATGATCCGCCTGAAAAAACCTCTGAAGTACTATCAGGAGAAATACGGCACATGGATGTACGGCCTGAACAAGCTGTATCTTCTCATGGAGAAACAGCACAACAGAGGACAGGAAGGCGCCGGTCTCGCCTGCAACAAGATGAACGCCCTTCCCGGCGAGGAATATATATTCAGGGAGAGAGCGCTGGGCAGCGGGGCGATCGCAGAAATCTTCGCGAATGTCCACAAGAACTTAGAGGGAGTCCCTCCAGAGAAGCTGAACGATCCCGAGTGGGCGGAGGTCCACCTCCCCTACGCCGGAGAGATCTACATGGGACACCTCCGCTACTCAACCACGGGCAAGAGCGGCATCGCCCATGTCCATCCGTTCATGAGGCGCGACAACTGGAGAGCCAAAAACCTCTGCATCTGCGGAAACTTCAACCTCACCAATGTGGACGATGTCTTCAGGGACATAGTGGCCAAGGGACAGCATCCCAGGATCTATAACGACACCTACATCATGCTCGAACTGCTCGGCCACAGGCTGGACCGCGAAAGCGAGAGACTGTTCGTGCAGGCGAAGGAAAGGGGGCTGGAAGATCTTGACATCACCCGCTACATAGAGGACAACATCGACATATGCAACATTCTGCGGACATCCACCCCGTCATTTGACGGAGGCTATGTCCTGTGCGGCTTCACAGGCAGCGGCGAAATGTTCTCCATGCGCGATCCCTGGGGCATACGTCCGGGATTCTGGTATCAGGACGACGAAGTCCTGGTGGTGGCCTCCGAAAGGCCGGTGATCCAGACCGCCTTCGAGCTGGAGGCGGAACAGATCAACGAGCTCGCCCCCGGCCAGGCGCTGACCATGAACAAGGGCGGAGAGGTGCGCCTCACCCAGATCATAGAGCCGAAAGATTTCAAGGCCTGCTCGTTCGAGAGAGTCTATTTCAGCCGCGGTTCCGACAAGGACATCTACCTGGAGAGAAAGGCTCTCGGAGAGCAGCTCACCGAGCCCATCAGCAAGGCCATAGACGGGGACCTGAAGCACACTGTGTTCAGTTTCATCCCCAACACCGCCGAAGTGGCGTTCTACGGCATGATGGAGGGCTTCAAGAAGAAGATGAACGAGCAGAAGGTGGACGAGATCTACAATCTGGTCCACGACCACATACCCGGCAAGGACGAAATCCGGGGCATTCTCCACGACTATGTGAGAAGCGAGAAAGTGGCCATCAAGGACATCAAGCTCAGGACTTTCATCACGGAAAGCAACTCCCGCAACGACCTCGCCGCCCATGTCTATGACATAACCTACGGCTCGATAACGCCATATGAGGACAACCTCGTGGTCATCGACGACTCCATAGTCAGAGGCACGACCCTCAAGGAGAGCATATTGAAGATTCTGGACCGCCTGCACCCCAAGAAGATAGTTCTCGTGAGCTCCTGCCCGCAGGTGCGGTATCCGGACTATTACGGAATCGACATGTCGAAGATGGAAGAGTTCATAGCCTTCCGGGCCGCCATCGAGCTGCATATAGAGAGGGGCATATGGGACAGGATCGCCTCCATCTACGGCAAATGCGCCGCGCAGAAGGATCTGCCGTCCTCCGAGATGAAGAACTATGTAAAGGAGATCTACGAACCCTTCACCCCTGAGGAGATTTCAGGCAAGATGGTGGAGATGTTGCGCCCCGACGGCGTGACCACGCCCATAAAGATCGTCTACCAGTCCATCGAAGGTCTGCACAAGGCCTGCCCCAAGAACCATGGAGACTGGTATTTCAGCGGCGACTACCCCACCCCCGGCGGAGTGAAACTCGTGAACCGCGCGTTCATGAACTATTACGAGTCCCGACAGTAGGATAACCCATAATTTCTGACCATAAATGAAAAATTTTGTCAAATTCATGGCGGCGGGCGCCGCTCTGGCGCTGTTCTCGCTCGCCCTTCCGGCTCAGACAAAGCTGGAAAACACTCTGAAGTCCCTCAACACCGTTTCGGGAGTGGAAAAGCTTGAGACCAAGGCATTTTCCGAGAAATACCTCCTGCACGTGACCAGGCCCGAAAACCCCGAAGCCGCCGGAGAGATGACCCCCGACATGCAGACCTATGTGAAATATGTCAGTGACGACGTCAGAAAGAAAGACGCGGGGACCTTCGAACAGAGGGTCGTGGTGTGCCACGCCGGATATGACAGGCCCACGGTGCTCGTAACAGAAGGATACTGGGCAGGATACGCCCTCAACCCCGGCTATCAAGAAGAGCTTTCCAGACTGTTCAACACCAACCTCGTCGTGGTGGAATACAGATATTTCGCCGACTCCACCCCCGCCGACAAGGACTGGAACTACCTCACGGTGGGCAACTCGCTCGCCGACCTCCACCATGTGGTGGAAATGCTCAAGACCGTCTATCCCGGCAAATGGATTTCCACCGGAGTGAGCAAGGGAGGACAGACGACCATGTTCTACCGCGCCTACTATCCGGACGACGTGGACATCTCGGTGCCCTATGTCGGACCTCTCAACAAGTCAGTCGAGGACGGAAGGCATGAGCCTTTCCTTTCCGACAAGGTCGGCACCCCCGCTGAAAGAAAAGTCATCGCCGACTTCATGATGAACCTCTTCAAGAAGAGAGATGTGTTCTTCCCCATGTACAAGAAGCACTGCGAAGAGAAAGGCTATACCTTCAGGGTCCCCCTCGAGGAGGCCTATGACCTGAGCGTGATGGAGTTCCGCTATGCCATCTGGCAGTATGGCACCCCGATTTCCAGCATCCCGTCGCTGGACGCCCCCGACAAGGAGATCTTCGACTACTTCCTCGGCCTCTGCGAGCCCGACTACTTCTCGAAGCAGAGCCAGTACTATTCCTTCGACGTGATGGCTGCCAAGGAACTCGGATACTACGGCTATGACATCCGCCCGTTCAAGAAGTACATGTCCATCAAGACCACAAAGGACTATCTGCGCCGCGTCATGCTCGACGCGCCCGAGAATCAGCTGAAATTCGACAACACCCTCTACAAGCACACCGTCAAGTTCCTCAAGGAGAACGATCCCAAGATGATCTACATCTACGGAGGCTACGATCCATGGGGCTCGTCCGGAGTATGCACCTGGCTTGACACCTCCAAGAAGCAGAACCTCAAGATCTATGTGAAGGAAGGCGGCAGCCACGGAACTCACATCAGTTCCTTTGACGAGCCTGTCAGAGACGAGATCATCAACACGATCAAAACATGGCTTGAGGAGTAATTTCCGAAGCTTCCGACAACAGGCCGGCCTACCGCAAAAGGATTAGAAAGTCTAACCCGAAGCGGTAGGCCGACTGTATTTAAAGTATGATGCGCAAAATCAGGCCGGAGCCTAACTTTGCGCCGGTGTTACACGAATCTTCAAAAATAACCCGGATTGCCGTCAGCGCAGCGGTGGCCGCTCTCAGCATGTCACTCGCCTGTGCATGCGGCGGGCATGACGAAAAAGCCTCGGACAGCAGTCTTAAAGGAAGCATCTCGGTGTCAGGGGCTTTCGCCCTATATCCGCTGGCCGTCCAATGGGCCAACGAGTTTGTGGCCCTGCATCCCGGGACCGATGTTTCGGTTTCGGCCGGAGGAGCCGGGAAGGGCATGACCGATGTGCTGAACGGCATGACCGACTTCGCCATGCTCTCCAGGGATCTTCATGCGGAGGAAAGGGAAGCCGGCGCCGAGTCTTTCGTGATAGGACGCGACGCGGTGGTGCCCACCTTCAACCCGGGCAATCCCCTCGCTGCGCAGATACGCCGCCATGGAGTCTCGGCGTCCGACGCCAGAAAAATCTGGATCACAGGAGAATACAAAACATGGGGCGACCTGCTCGGCAACGGGGACAGCCATAAGATCGCGGTCTATACCCGCTCGGACGCCTGCGGCGCGGCCCAGACTTTCGCCGCATGGTTCGGAGCGGCTCAGGATGACCTCGTGGGCACCGCCGTCTATGGCGACCCGGGAATTGCGGGCGCCGTCGCAAAGGACGTGTGGTCAATGGGCTTCAACAATCTCGCATATGCCTATGACGTGACTTCCGGCAAGCCGGTGGAGGGAGTGGAGCCGTTTCCCATAGACATAAATTCAGACGGAAGGATCACTCCGGAGGAGTCCTTCTATGCGACCAAAGACTCTTTCGTCAAGGCCATAGAGGCGGGAGACTACCCTTCCCCGCCGGCCAGAAACCTCTATTTCGTGTCAAAGGGCGCCCCCGCCGACTCGGTGGCGCAGGCGTTCATAAGGTATGTCTACGGCGAAGGTCAGAAGCTCAACGAGCCCAACGGCTATGTCCGGGCCTCGGAGCAGGCAGTGGCGGACGCCATGTCCATTCTCGACGGCGAACATGACCGGACCCGCAAAAAGATGGACGTCACGACCCAGGCCGGAATCGCCGTGCTTGGCTGTCTGGCGCTCATACTCTGCGCCGCCGGAGCCGGATCCTTCAGGAAGACGCTGAACGGACGCAGAATCTACAGGCAGAAACTTTCCTCGGTCCTGATGGCTCTGCTGACGACCGGATCCATACTGCTGGTCGTGGCCATGGTGGCCGGTCTGGCCATGAAATCGGCGCCTCTGTTCAGGGACCACGGCCTGTGGGAACTGCTCAGTTCCACTCAGTGGAAGCCGTCGGCCGGAAAATTCGGGTTCTTCCCGTTCATATGCGGAACCATAGACGTGACCCTGCTGGCAATCCTGATATCGTTCCCCCTGTCGCTGCTGACGGCCACATATCTGACCGAATACGCCCCCGTCCGGACCCGCAGGATCGTCTATCCGGCGCTGGACATTCTGGCTTCGCTGCCGTCGGTCATCTACGGCGTGTGGGGGCTTCTGCTGCTCGTGCCGGTGTTCGGGTATTCCCTCATCACGGGAGCCCTGGTGCTGGCCGTGATGGCCCTGCCCATAATGATAAGCCTCTTCGTGGAGATATTCGCCTCGGTCCCTCAGGAGATGCGGGACGCGTCCATGGCTCTCGGCGCCACGAGATGGCAGACCACAGGGAGAGTGGTGCTCAAGAAATCCCTGTCCGGAATCTTCGCCTCGGTGGTGCTCGCCCTGTCTAAATGCGTGGGCGAGACAATCGCAGTCATGATGGTGTGCGGAAGCCTGGCCGAAATCCCTAATTCGATATTCAGCGCGTTCTACACCGTGCCCGCCCTCATAGGAAACAATTACGGGGAGATGTCCTCGATTCCGCTGTATGAGTCGGCGATAATGTTCGCCGCCCTGATACTGCTGGTGATAGTGCTGCTGTTCAACATTTTGTCAAGAGTGATCCTCTACAGGATCCGGAAAAGCGAATGAACGGAAACTCCAAACGGAAACATAGGCAGGAAAAGATCATGAAGGCCGTCATGGCGGGCGCCGTAGCTCTGGTGCTCGTCACGGTGGCGAGCATAATCCTGACCATAGTCATAAAGGGCCTGCCCGGGCTCAGCTGGGAGATGGTCTCGTCGGCGCCCGGGAAGGACTGGAACACCGCCAACGACGGCGGATTTCTCAATGCGATAACAGGCTCGCTCTGGATCGTGATTCCTTCGGCGATTCTGGGGGCGGCCGTCAGCGTGCCGGCCGTCTTCTACATGACCATGTATCATCGCCGCAGCAGCACCTTCTCCTATATCGGCCGGCTCTGCTATGACATCCTCTACGGCATCCCGTCCATAGTCTACGGCGCCTTCGCCTTCATGGTCATGGTGGCCGTGGGCATGAGGGCTTCGGTTTTGGGCGGAATAATAGTCACCACCATGCTCATAATCCCGATAATGGTGCGCTCCGGAGACGAAATCGCACGCAATGTCCCGGATGATCTGGTGGACGCCGCGTATTCGCTGGGGGCGACCAAGTGGGAGACCCTCAAGATAGTGCTGAGATTCGTCCTGCCCGGGATGATGACCGCCTTCCTGCTGGCTGTGGGAAAGGCCGTCGGAGACGCCGCCGCCGTGATGTTCACGGCAGGATTCTCGGACAACATCGCCAGAGACCTGTCCTCCCCCACTGCGACCCTCCCGCTGGCCATATTCAACTGGGTCGCGATGCCTGCCCCCTTTCCTCAGAGAGCATACACGGCCGCTCTGGTGCTCACCATAATAGTCCTGGCGCTCAGTCTGGGAGGAAGATGGTTCTCGGCCAGATTCAAGAAACGGAACCTGTAAGACAATGGAACAGAAAGAATCGATGAGGGTTGAGTCCCTCAATGTAAGCATAGACGGAAGCCCCATCCTGCGCAACGTCACGACCACTTTCCCGGTCAACCGGATCACCTGCATAGTGGGGCCGTCGGGCTGCGGGAAGAGCACCCTGCTGAAAACTCTCAACAGGCTTATAGACAATGTGGAGGGGGTTTCCATCAGCGGGAAGGTCACCATCGGCGGCCGGGACCTGATCCAGGCCAAGGACATTGACCTGCTGGAACTCCGCAGAAAGATCGGGCTGGTGCCGCAGAGGCCCTGCCCGCTTCCGATGTCGATATTCGAAAACGTAGCCTACGGATGCAGGATCCACGGGCTGCATCCGAAAAAGAAATACATGGCCGAGGCTGTGGAGAAGCACCTCAGGGAAGTGGGTCTCTGGGACGAGGTGAAGGACAGGCTGCACAGCCCGGCCACCCGGCTTTCCATAGGACAGCAGCAGAGGCTTTGTCTGGCCAGAAGTCTCGCGGTGGAGCCGGAGTTCATTCTCGCCGACGAAGCCACCAGCGCTCTGGACCCCGTGTCAAGCAAGACCGTGGAGGATCTTTTCGTGAAGCTGAAAGAGAAGTACTCCATAATCATGGTCACCCACACCCTGCGCCAGGCGCTGAGAATTGCAGACCATGCCGTTTTTTTATACCTTGGCGAGGTTATTGAGGAGGGCGACGCCCGCACTCTGTTCAACAATCCTGAGAAAGAGCTCACGAAAAAATATCTTTCGGGAGTATTCAGCTGAAATCAACATAGTAGCATATAAAATAAAATCATGGGTGAACACATTACTCATCTGAAGGAACTGGAGGCGGAATCCATAAGCATCCTCCGTGAGGTGGCCGCACAGTTTGAGCGCCCCTGCATCCTATTTTCGGGAGGAAAGGATTCCATAGTCCTCACATATCTTGCATACAAGGCATTCTGGCCGGCAAAGATCCCCTTTCCGCTGGTGCATATAGACACAGGGCACAATTTCCCGGAGACTATAGTCTACAGGGACGAGCTCGTGAAGAAGCTGGGCGCCGACCTGATTGTGGGAAGCGTCCAGAAGTCGATAGACGAGGGCAAGGTCCGCGAGGAGACCGGCTATAACGCCAGCCGCAACAAGCTGCAGACCGTGACTCTGCTGGACACCATCGCCGAAGGCCGCTTCGACGCCGCCATAGGCGGTGCGCGCCGCGACGAGGAGAAGGCCCGCGCCAAGGAGCGCATATTCTCCCACAGGGACGAGTTCGGCCAGTGGAATCCGAAGAACCAGCGCCCCGAACTCTGGGGCATCTACAACGCCAAGAAGGACGTGGGCGAGCATTTCAGGGTTTTCCCCATCAGCAACTGGACCGAGATGGACGTATGGCAGTATATCTATCAGGAAGGCATAGAACTTCCCAGCCTGTACTACACGCATAAGCGCAAGGTGTTCCGCCGCGACGGACAGTGGCTCGCCGCCGACCCGGCCTTCATTCTCAGGAGGCCCGAGGAGGAGGTGGTCGAGATGGACGTGCGCTGCCGCACCATCGGAGATGTGACCTGCACCGGACTCACAGAATCAAAGGCCCACTCAGTGGAGGACATCATTGACGAGATCGCGGCCTCCAGAGTCACCGAGCGCGGCGGAAGAGCCGATGACAAACGTTCGGAGACGGCCATGGAAGACAGGAAGAAGCAGGGATACTTTTAAAGAAAAATTCATGGAAAACAACAGCACAAAAGGATATCTGGACATGCAGCTGCTGCGCTTCACCACGGCCGGCAGCGTGGACGACGGCAAGAGCACGCTCATAGGCAGGCTCCTGTATGACTCGAAGTCCATCTTCGAGGACCAGCTTGAAGCCGTGGAGGAAGCTTCGCGCAGCCGCGGCAACGAGGAGGTGAACCTTGCGCTTCTGACCGACGGTCTGAGGGCCGAAAGGGAGCAGGGCATCACCATCGACGTGGCATACCGCTATTTCGCCACTCCAAGGCGCAAATTCATCATAGCCGACACGCCCGGCCATATCCAATACACCAGAAACATGGTCACCGGTGCCTCCACCGCCGATCTGGCGGTGATCCTCGTTGACGCAAGGCACGGAATCATGGAACAGACCATCCGCCACTCCTATATCGCCTCCCTGCTGGGAATCGGACGGATCGTGGTGGCCGTCAACAAAATGGACCTTATGGAGTGGTCCAAGGACGTCTTTGACAAGATCGTCAGGGACTATGGCAAAATGGCCGAGACTTTCTCCCTTGATCTCGGAGACGTGACTTTCATTCCCATGTCGGCCCTCACCGGTGACAATGTGGTGGACAAGTCCGCCAACATGCCATGGTACAGCGGGAAACCGCTGCTGGAGTTTCTGGAAACCGTTCCTCTGCCAGAGCAGGCCGGGGACAGGATGAGGCTCCCGGTGCAGTATGTGATCCGCCCCATATCGGCGAAATACCGCGATTTCAGAGGCTATGCCGGACAGCTCGCGGAAGGCTCCGTAAAGGTCGGGGACAGGGTAAGGGTCTATCCTTCGGAAATGAGCTCCACGGTGACCGGGATATATCTGGGCGAAAAGTCGCTGGACTCCGCCTCTACGCCGGAGTCAGTGAACGTGACACTTGCCGATGACATCGACATAAGCCGCGGAGACGTCATCGTCTCCGAGAGCGGAGTGCAGCCGGGAGTGGAAAGGGAGTTTGAACTGGACGTGTGCTGGTTCCGCGACTCTCCGCTCGTGCCCGGAAAACGCTACACCATCCGCCACGCCACGCAGGAGACGGTCGGAATAGTGAAGGAGATCGAGTACAAGGTGGACATCAGCACCCAGGAGAAAATTGCGGGAGCCGAAAAGCTGGTGATGAACGACATCGCCAGGGTGCGGCTCAAGACCGCCTCCCCCCTTGTGTATGACAGCTACCGTGACAACCGCACTATGGGATCTCTGATTTTTATCGACGAATCCAACGACACGGTGGGAGCCGGAATGATAATATGACACCCGAGGAGAAACGCGCTCTCGCGGCCCTGAAGGACGCGGAGTTCATGGAAATCTCCGGCAGGGACGGGACCATGGCCGGAACCATGGCAGCTCTGAAATGGGCGTTGTCGGAATTCGGCAGGAAAGCCGCCCTGTCTTCCAGTCTCAGCTTCGAGGATCAGGCCATCACCGCCATGATGGTGGCCGCCGACAAGGCAAATGCACGCGTCTTCACTCTGGACACCGGCCGCCAGTTCCCGGAGTGCTATGATCTGATAGACCGCACGAACATGACCTACGGCATTGCCATAGAGGTCTTTTTCCCCGATTGGAGGAACGTGCAGAAAATGGTGAGGGAGCACGGGATCAACCTGTTCTATGACAGCGTGGAGCTGCGTCACCTGTGCTGCAATGTCCGCAAGATCGAGCCACTGAAGAGGGCTCTGGAAGGGACGGAAGTCTGGATCACCGGAGTCCGCCGGAGCCAGTCGGTGACAAGGAAGGACATGAGGATGGTGGAGTTTGACGGAGCCGACTCGGTGATAAAGCTGAACCCGCTGGTCCTATGGTCGAAAGAGGAGGTCAAGGCCTATGTCAAGGACAATGGCGTCCCCTATAACAAACTGCATGACAAGGGTTTCCCGAGCATAGGCTGCCAGCCGTGCACGCGGGCCGTCAAGGATGGCGAAGACATTCGCGCCGGCCGCTGGTGGTGGGAGGATCCCGACCATCGCGAGTGCGGCCTGCATGTCAGGTAGTCCGCCTTCTGCGGTCACCGTTTACGGAAAAGAAAGAGAGCGAATCGTGAATCCGCTCTCTTTCTTATTTTATGCAAACTATTCTAGTTCTCCAGGCTGGAGACTATGTGCATGGTATCGCGGGCGATCACGAGCTCCTCGTCGGTGCAGATGACGGCCACCTTCACCATGGAGTCGGGCTGAGAGATCATGATGTCCTTATTGCCCGAGGCGTTGGCGTCATAGTCGAACTTCAGGCCCATGAACGAGAAGTTCTCGCAGACCCTGCGGCGGAGACGCGCGTCGTTTTCGCCTATGCCGCCGGTAAACAGGATTAGATCCACACCGTTCATCTCGGCCACATACATTCCTATGTTCTTTATGACGTCGAATGTGAGTTTCTTGAACACCAGCTTGGCTTTCTTGTCTCCGCTCTTGGCCAGCGCATCGAGGTCCCTGGCGTCCGAGGAAACACCGGAAAGGCCGAGGAATCCGCTCTTCTTGTTCATCAGCTCGGTCATCTGGTCGGGAGTGAGGTTCTCCTTTTTCATGATGTAAGGGACTATGTTGGCGTCGATGTTGCCGCAGCGGGTTCCCATGATCATGCCCTCAAGAGGGGTGAAGCCCATCGATGTATCAACCACCTTTCCGTTCACTATGGCGGTCACGGAGCTTCCGTTTCCGAGATGGCAGGTGATTATCTTGGAATTGTCGATGTCCACTCCGGCGAGTTTCGCGCCCTTACGGGAGACGAACTGATGGCTGGTGCCGTGCGCGCCGTAGCGGCGGATGCGGTATTTCTCGTAATACTCATACGGAAGGGCATACATGTAGGCATAGGGCTGCATGGTCTGATGGAAAGCGGTGTCGAAAGTCACCACCTGAGGGACCGTGGGAAGCACGGCCTGTACCGCCCTGATTCCAAGAAGGTGGGCCGGATTGTGAAGCGGGGCGAAGTCGCAGCAGATTTCGATCTTCTTAAGCACCTCATCATCCACCAGCACGCTGCCGGAGAAATATTCGCCGCCGTGCACGATTCTGTGCCCCACGGCCTCTATGTCTTCGATTGACTTGAGCACTCCGGTCTCCTTGTCCGTGAGGGCATCGAGCACCAGACGCATTCCCACTTTATGGTCCGGGATGGGAAGTTCCCTGACGATTTTCTCCTTTCCGACGGGAGCATACTGGAAAATTCCGCTCGGAAGTCCGACTTTCTCGACAATACCCTTGGCGATAAGGTCATAGACATCGTCGTTTTTCATGTCAAGCAGCTGGTACTTGATTGATGAACTTCCGCAATTGATTACAAGAATGATCATTTTTATGTTTTATGATTGTAGTTCCGATAAGGGCCACAAAGTTACAAAGTTTTTTACTAATTTAGTCCCGGGAGCCTTTTCTGAAAGTACGGACACGGAAAACAGGAGAGGACACCGATGAACCGGAAGACAGAGGATATGGAGGGTGACAGGATCGAGGCGTTGTCTGTTCTGTTCACGGCGGGCGCCGCCGCGGGCGCCATCCTGCATTCCGGCCCGTGCCCGATGTGGATTCCCGACTCCGCGGCCGGATTTCTGCTGTCATTTCTCGCCGCATACATCATGCTGCTGAAAAGGAACTGCAGAACCGCTCTGTGGCTGGCGTGGTTCACGGCCGGTTTTTACTGTTTTGCAGTCTCAGATGTCGGCGAGGTCTTCGCCGCGGAAGAAAAAGGTCCTCTGACGCGCACGGCCCTGTCGCTCACCGAGGGGCTCAGGGACGCGATAGCAGGAATCCCGTTCGAGGAAGACCGGACGGAGGCTCTGGTGCGGGCGCTGCTCACCGGAGACCGGTCGCTGCTTGAACGGTCCACAACCGAAGTCTTCAGAAAAAGCGGGGCCTCGCACATTCTGGCCCTTTCCGGACTCCATTTGGGGATAATCTATATGATTCTCATGAAGGCGCTGGCTCCGTTAGGAAATTCTCCAAGGCTTTCAAAGGCCAGGGGCGTATTCATAGTGGTCCTTTGCTGGTTCTACAGCATAGGCACAGGAGCGGCTCCGTCCATAATGCGGGCCTTTCTTTTCATAGCCATAAACGAGACGCTCCGCTTGCTCGGACGCAGGCGGCAGCCCGGAACCGTGCTGTTCTCTGCCTTGTTTCTGCAGCTGGCCGTTTCGCCCGCGGTCATAAAGTCGGTGGGCTTCCAGCTTTCCTATCTGGCCATATGCGGAATAGTCTTCATCTATCCGAAGATGGAACGGTGGTTTCCGGAAAGCGGCGGACCCGACATCGCGAGGAAAATCTGAAAGGCGGCCGCGCTCGGCATTTCATGCCAGCTGACGACCGCCCCGGCCGTATGGATCTATTTCAAGTCGTTTCCGCCCTATTTCATAATGACCAACCTGCTGGCCATGCCGGTGACCACCGCCGTCATGTTTCTTTCAGTGGCCGATGCCGCCTGGGCCTGCGTCGGGACGCCTCCGGAAATCCTCGTGGCTCTGAACGAAAAAGCGGTCAGAACCCTGATCTGGATTCTGACCGTCATATCTGAAATGTAATCAATTCACTGACGTCTTCGGGCCGGACTATTCGGACGCCCGGACACATCTCACCGACACTGCGAAACTGTCCTTGTGGGCATTGCCGTCCGTCAGATCCGCCAGGCTTTCATAGATGGCAAGATACTTCATCTGCTCCTCGTCATAGGGCGTTGAAGTCCAGATGATGGAATAGTCGTCAATTCCCTTGTATTTCCACTCCGAACCGGTATAATAGGCATATCCGCAGGGGATCATGTTCATTCCGGTGGAATTTGTCACCTTCACGTCGGGCCAATATTCCCACATCCGGTTGGAATTGAAATACGCGTCCACCATCAGCGAACCGGCCGCCGACTTGAAGGACCCGCCGCAAAGAGTCTTGACCTCATCTTCTGTGGGAAGTCTCCAGCCGTCAGGGCATGAGACATCGGCCTCGTCCCATGTGTACAGGTTGCCGAACACCGGAGTCATGGCGTCGCAGTCCGTATAGGGCCTGCCCGCAGAGGCATAGCGCAGATTGGAGCTCATCCAGTCCAGCCCGTCGTGAGTCACATAGGTATAGACGTTTCCGTCGCGCGCGTCGGTGAAACTCTTCTCGCCGTCGGGATGCTCAATTCCCGTAATTGACTCGTCTTTCACCACGGTGAGATTGCTGTAGGCATAAGTGTTCGAATATCCGTCGGCAAAGGCGACGCAGGTGATCCTCATGGTATAGAGCGAGTCGGGCACGACCAGGGAAATGCTGCCGGTCACGGACTCCGGGTCGTTTTCATACCTTGTGGTGTCCGCCTCGGTCACAACGCCCGTAGCCACCCAGTAATATCCGAGAGAGCCGCCGGCAGGATGGACCGCGCCCTTGGGAGTCATGTCCAGCTTCGTTCCGGGAGCGGCATATGAGGGAGACTCGAAATAAAGGCTGCCGCTGAGAGACGGAAGCGTGTTTTCATTATTGTCTTTCTTACACGAAACAGCCGCCCCGAGCAAAACAGTCACGACCAAAAGGGCAGCTGCGAATCTTTCAAACTTCATCCGTTTTCTTATTAGAGGTCAAATCATGCAAATATGCACAAATTTTCCCGTACCTTTGTACAAAAAGAGAGCCAAATGAAGAAAATGCAGCTGCTGGCGATCCTGTTGCTGGCATTGGGCGCGGTCTCCTGCGGAAAAGGAGGATACAAAGTCATCCAGGGTTATGCCCAGGGCGGAGTCTATTCGGTAAAAATCAACACAGACGGAGCCTCCGAAGACATCAAGACCATAAGCCGCAAGGTCGATTCGCTCCTGGTCGTGATAGACAATACTCTCTCAGGCTACAACAAGAGCTCAGTGCTCAGCCGGCTGAACGCCGGAGACTCGCTGGAGCCGGGGGCCATGTTCAGAGACATCTATGCACGTTCCTACGCAGTGTGGAAAGAGACCGAAGGGGCCGTGGACGTGGCAGCAGGGCCGCTTTTCAACGCATGGGGCTTCGGTTTCACCAACGACTCGCTACCCTCGGCGCAAACCGTGGATTCACTGCTGAAGATCTGCGGCATGGGGCGGCTTTCATCCGATCTGGACTCATCTCTGAAGCTCAAGCCGGTTCTCAACTTCAACGCCATCGCCCAGGGCTACAGCTGCGACGTGATCGCCGGCTATCTCCACTCGATCGGGATCAGGGACATGCTCGTGGACATAGGTGAAATCTATTGCGAGGGCCTCAATCCCTCCGGCAAGCCGTGGACCATAGGAGTCGACCGTCCGGTGGACGGCAACAACACCCCCGGAGCGGATCTGGACGGAGTCTGGCAGAGCGACGGCGGGGCCCACGGAGTGGTGACATCTGGCAACTACAGGAAATTCTATATCAGGGACGGCAAGAAATACTCCCATACCATAGACCCCCGGAACGGATGGCCCGTAACACACAATCTCCTGAGCGCCACCATAATAGCCCCGGACGCGACAAGCGCCGACGCCTATGCGACCTATTGCATGGTGCTCGGGCTGGACGAAGCCGTGAAATTCATATCGGAACTGGACGAACTCGAGGGCTATCTCATCTATGATGACGGAGGAGTCATGAAGGAATGGGCCTCGGCCGGATTCAATCTGGTGAAAAGATAGCTCAGAAGCCCCTCATGTCGGTAACCACCCATGAGGAGTCAAGTCCAGAGGTGTCGAACGACCATGTTTCCTTTTTCCCGGAATAGCTGATTTCGGAGAATCCGAAGGTGAGCGTCACTCCGCTCTTCAGGGACGCTTCCGCGGCGAAAAGAGATCCGTCCCGGTCAAAATAGAGCTTCAGCTCCGAAACCTCCCCCCCGCGCGAGGGCACGAGCACGGTGCGATGACATTTTTTGCCGCCATAGACGGCATCCCCGCCGCCCGAGACATTAAAGGAGGAAAGATTCCCGATCCATGCCACCGGGCCCGTCTGCTGACCTTTCGTCGGGGAACAGTCCTCAACGACGACTTCCTTCGATGCGGGATCCACTGTCCATACCGACTTTCCGTCGCACCACAGGTCAAACCCCTCCCTGTCTATGTGCCAGCTGTCTCCGCAAATATAGGCCGTGCCTGAATCGGTCATGCCCGAAGAAGCGCGCATGACATAGGAGGCGGTGACTGATGACGATGCGACCCTGGCCGCGAAGTTGTCATATATTCCGTCCGCAGCGGCGTTGAACGCCGAAAGAATACAGACGGCCGAGACTGTCAATATACTTTTCATGACTGAAATTTCCATAATCCTGCCGGCCCGGAGTTACTGCTGGGATTTGAACGCGGCGATTATCCTGTCCAGTTCGTTGTAGTCGGCGACAAGAACCTGTCTGGTCTTTGAGCCCTCCTGGGGCCCGACTATGCCGGCGGCCTCGAGCTGGTCCATCACCCTGCCAGCCTTGGCATATCCCATGCCAAGTCTGCGCTGAAGGTCGGAAGTCGAGCCCTTCTGGGTCATCACGACCTGGCGCGCCGCCTCTTCAAAGCGCTCGTCCAGGTTCTTCATGTCCACAAGCGTGCTGCCGCCTTCCTCCTGATCGTCCGGCACAGGAAGATAATAGGGATGGTTATAGCTCTTCTTATAGCCCTGCTGCCCGCCGATGAATTCGGTAAGCTCATTGATCTCGGAATTGCTTATGAACGCGCATTGGATTCTCTCCATATCGGCTCCGGCCGAATAGATCATGTCTCCCTTTCCGATCAGCTTCTCGGCCCCGGTGGAATCCAGAATAGTCTTGGAATCCACTGATGAGAACACTCTGAATGCGATTCGGGTCGGGAAGTTCGACTTGATCAGACCGGTCACCACATCAACCGAAGGCCTCTGGGTGGCAAGGACCACATGAATACCTGCGGCACGGCCCTTCTGGGCCAGACGGATGATGGAAGTCGAGATGCTGCGGGCCAGGGCCTTCGCATCTCCGGCTCCGCCTACCGCCATCGTGAGGTCGGCATACTCATCCACCACAACCACGATATAGGGCATATAGCGATGGCCCTCAGTCGGCAGCAGATGACGGTCCTTATACTTCTCGTTATAGAGGGTCACCTTATTCACAAGAGCCTTTCCCATAAGCTCATAGCGGGCGTCCATCTCCACGCAGAGCGAACGGAGTATGCGCTCGGCGTTTTTGGAATTCTTGCAGATGGCGTTGCTGTACTCGTCCTCCTCGCTCACAGAATCCTCGATCTGGGCCAGATAATGCTTGATCAGGCGCGCATAGGCGGAAAACTCCACCATCTTCGGATCCACGAACACAAATTTGAGTTCGGAAGGATGCTTGGAATACAGCAGAGAGGAGATCAGAACATTCAGACCCACCGACTTGCCCTGCTTGGTGGCGCCGGCCACCAGCAGATGCGGCGCGTCGGCCAGATCGAAGACCTTGACTTTCTGGGTTATGGTGTAGCCTATCGCCACAGGCAGCTCGGCCTTGCTTTCTCTGAAGGAGGGGTCGTTGAGCATGGCCTTGAGCGGCACTATCGAGGGCTCGTCATTGGCCACCTCTATGCCCACGGAGTCGTTGAGGGTCTCCATCCTCACGCCCTTGGCATGGAGGGCCATGGCTATGTCCTCCTGAAGGTTGCGGATGGCGGAGATCTTCACTCCGGGAGCCGGATAGACCTTGTAGAGCGTGACGGTGGGGCCGACTACGGCCTTCACATTGTCCACATCTATCTTGTAGGTCTTCAGGGTCGCCCTGATCTTGTAGTTGTTTCTCTTGAGTTCCTCCTGAGGGACTTTATGAATCAGATTCTCATAGTCGTCCAGCAGTTCCAGCGGAGGAAAGCGGTAGTCCTTGAGATCGTCGCGGACATCGATTCTGGGAAGTTCTTCCTGAACATCGGTGGAGAGGCCTTCGCCTTCTTCTATTTCCAGTCCTTCGGCTCCGTCAATGGGCACGGCGTCATTTTCAGAAACGGTGACGGCCGGCACAACGGAGGTCTCGGACTCGGGCTCCTCCGCATCCTGAGCGGCGATTTCGACCGGAGCGGGTTCCGGGTCGGGGGCAGGCTCGTCAGAGGACAGACTCACGCCATCGTCCTCCACGCTCTTTTTCAACCATGTGAATGTCTTTTTCCCCTTCTCGGCGGGAGCTTCAGCCTCGCTTTCAGAAACGGCCGCGTCCCCGGATTCCCCGTCTCCGGCCTGAATGCGCGCGCCAAGACTCATGAACCAGTCCGAGAAGCGCCTGCTGGCGGATATGAACCAGAGAATGGTGAACACCGCGGCGATGCCTCCGGTGATTATGACACCGAACAGATTCTCGGACCACTCGATGACCACATGTCCGCAGTCACCTCCCAGCCCGCCGCCGAAAGCATAGTCCAGACCGGTATGAGAAGAGATCAGCGCCAGAATGAAGGATGAGACGAAGGCGGCCGTCACCGAAAGGGTGACGATTCTGAGCACGGAATATTTCCGCCTGCCGAACAGCATGCGCAACGAAAGGGCCCCAAGCGCGATTATGAGAGCGAAAGAGCCCAGCCCGAACCAGCGGCACACCAGAGTCCAGCCCCATCCGGCCCCGGTCTTTCCTCCGGCGTTGGCCACATCCACGGCAGGATCCATCCGTGACGGGTCGCCGAGAAGGCTCTGGTCAGCCTTCCATGTAAAAAGGTAAGAGACGGCGGAGACCAGAGAGAACAATGCGGCCAGGGCAAGCACAAGCCCCGTTATCTTCACAATCTTCTTCCTGTCCATCAATTATCTGCCTTTCTGAAAATTCTTTCTGCGTCCGTGTTTCTGCATATTCCCGTTCCTGCGGCCTCTGGTGAAGTCCATGTTCATTCCGGGCTTGGAGAAGTTGGCCTCGGATGAGACACGCGAGAGACGCACCCCCTCGGGGACCTTGAGGCGATAGTCCGAGAGCTTCTCGATGTCGTTGAAAATCGTCTCGTCGGCCACGCTGTCCTTGTTCCAGATGAGATACTGGGTGCGCATATAATTGGCAAGCGCGCGGATCACCGCCGTCTTCTGCTCGCCTTCGGGAAGGGAAGCCGTCAAATCTATGATGCTTTCGATATTGCGTCCGTAATGGGAAGCCTTGACCGGCTTCTTCTGAAGGGGAATCGGCATCGGCTCCGTGTGCATGTCGCCGGGCGAAGGCATGGGATAGGGCGAGTCAACGTCCAGCTTGAAATCGGAGATGATGAAAAGATGGTCCCACATCTTGTGTTCCCAGTTTTCCTCCTGATGCACCTGCGGGTTGAGAATTCCCATCACCTTCACGATGGCGGCGGCCTGACGGGAACGTTCGTCCCTGTCCTCGACAGCCATCACATCCTCGACCATCTTCAGCACGTTCCGGCCATATTCCGGCATTCTAAGTTTCTCTCTTTCAGTATTGTATTCCAGCTTTATCTCGGTATCGGAACTATTCATCTCCTTCATTGGTTTGATTCGGGCAAATATACTATTTTATTTTCATAAAGATACCACAGGCAGGCCGTCACCGGCCCGCGGCCCATGGCGCTGCAGAGCGAGGCATATTTCCGTATCTGGGCCAGATAGCGGGGGTTTTCATCTCCGAACTTATAATCGATTATGACCGTCCGTTTTCCATCTCTGACCACCCGGTCGGGCCTGTATATCTCCCCGTCCGTGTCCATCAGCGAGACCTCGTTCTCCACGAGGGAAGGGTCGTCGGGGAACCACCCCTTCCCGGAAACCGAGGCGATCCTGTCTGAAAGAAGATTCATATACTCCTCTGCGCCGGAAGCCGGCACCGTCCCGTTCCTGACAGCCGCGGACACAGCCCCCGGAAGGTCGGACGGAGTCCTGACAGAAGCGAGAATCCCGTGCAGGACTATGCCGTTCAGTCTGGCGGACACCTCGCCGCCGAAATACTCCCTGGAATCCGTACTCAACTTGAGCCGTCCGCGGCCCGGAGTCTCATCGGAATTGAGGGCGTAAGACGGGTAGGCCGCATCCCACTCCAGCACATTCTTCTTTTTCTTCTCCCCGAGCTCCGCGGCGGAAAGACCTCCCCTGCGGAACACCACGCGGCCGCCGTCCTCCCCCGTCTCCGTCACGAACGAATTCCTGTGCGAATCCAGAAAAGCATAGAGAATGTCGCTCATGCATCCCGGTACGCCTTTGGATCCGGATTTCTTGCCTGAAGATGCCAGCCCGCCATAGGCGGCTATCACATGGAGGCTGCGGCAGGCTCTGGTGAAAGCCACATATGCGACATTCAGATTGTCCACATACTGCATCCGGACCTCGCGCATATAGTCCCCCCGGAAAAGAGTGGACATCGACTTGGATGACAGGCTGACGTCATATACCGACTGCGGCGTACCTTCCAGCGCGGTGCCGTTCAGATCAGCCGCGCACCAGGCGTGTCCGCTCTTGAAAAGCCCCACTTTTTCGGCAAAGGGAATGATGACGTGCGGAAACTCGAGCCCCTTTGATTTGTGGATGGTTATTATCCTCACCGCGTCAGGATCGCCGGGAGAGCACACATACTGCCCTCCAAGCCCGTCCCAATACTCCAGAAACGCGTCCAAAGTGCCTCCGACAGTGGAAACCCACTCCTGCAGAGTGTCCATGAAAGACTGGATGAAAAGGGTCTCGGACGCGAAAGCCTCAGGATCGGCTTTTTCAAGTCCGCGCAGAAAACCCTCCGCCAGCCCGGTCAGGGAAAGGTATCTTTCGGGGATTTCCACTCCGAGACTGCCGGCCATATAGCGGCTGACCCTGTCTTCCGGCGATGCGGCCAGATGCATCAGCGCCGCCAGCCTCCTGACCGTGACCGATGACTTGACTTCCAGGGAATCGTCCGAAATGACGGATATGCCTTCTGCCAGAAGACGTTCGGCGGCGACGGAGCCGGCACTGTGGTCACGCACCAGGACAGCCACGTCGCCATAGCCTTTCCCGTCCGGACACAGGCTCTTCACCGTTTCCGCCAGCTCGTCCAGCTCCGGGTCCGCTTCCGCGCGGAACACGAATTCCAGCAGGGATTCGCCCTTCACCATCGGCGTCTGCCTGACATCCCTGTAGATTTCCGAAATGGTATCCTCTTTTCCGGCCCCCGGGAAGGCCGAGGCGTAAATCTCGTCCAAAGTGGAGGCCGCATAGGCGAAGAATTCACTGTTGAACTCCACTATCCCGGGACAGCTGCGCCAATTGGTCTGCAGCGGGGGGACGTCATCGGCCAGCGGGAAATCCTTCTTCACCCCGGATCCGAGCAGATTCCAGTCGGATCCCCTCCACCGGTAGATGCTCTGCTTCACGTCGCCGACTATCAGGCTTCTGTTACCTCTGGAGCCGCTTTCCATGAGCAGAGGCCGGAAATTCTCCCACTGGATGGCGGAGGTGTCCTGAAATTCGTCAAGCAGGAAGCTGTCATAGCGGACTCCGAGCTTTTCATAGACGAACGGGGCGTCGCTGCCGTCTATTATCTTGCGCAGCAGAGTGTTGGAATCGTCTATCGCAAGCACGTTCTTCTCCTTCACCAGAGCCTCAAACTCATGGTCGAACTCCGCGGCCACTCCCAGGCTGTAAATCTGGGAATCCAGTATCCCGGCAGTGTTGTAGATCTCATAAGGTCTGCCGAACAGTTGCAGGAATTCCTCGAACTTGTCCTCAAGGATTCCCTCCAACATGGGCAGATACTTGCCGGCCTTCGCCGCCGCGAACCACTTTTCGCTGTTGCCGGCCTTGGCGATGAAAGCAGGCGTAAGGGGCGGCACGGCTCCGGGCTCCATGTCTATGTATTTATAGAGCGCCTCGGCGAATCTCCCGTTGGTCTCGCATGGCGGCACTTCCGCTTTTTTAAACACGTCCAGCACCGCGCGGGCGCATTCCCCGACTTTCTTCTCGAACGAGTTCCTGCAGGCCCTGCACTTCTTTCTCAGGGAAGCCAGATCCTCCCGAGACAGGAAAACCCGCGTATCACCGCCGAGCCGCTCCACCGCCTCACGGTGGGCATCCGACTTGAGAGCCGCGGCCATCTCATAGAGAGTCTTGTCCACATTTGCCTTACGGCCGGACTCCAGCTGCTCCATAGCGTTATCCTTCAGCCATTTAAGCAGAACCTTATCCTTCTCCGTGAGATTGTCCAGCATCCTGTCCACACTTTCTTTCACGAGCGAATTCTTGTCCAGCTCCACCTGATAGGCCGAAAATTGCCCGAGCTCTCTGGCGAAAGCCTTGAGGGTGGTCTGAAAAAACCGGTCTATGGTACTGACCGAAAAGGAGCCGTAGTCATGCAGTATGTCAAAGAGTATGTTCTCGGCCCTTTCCCTGATCCGGGAGTCCGGTCCGAACCTTCCGGAAAATTCCTTATGATAGCCGGACGCCGAAGGATCTCTGGCGAGAATGTCCAGTTCCCTGATGATCCTGCTCTTCATCTCGTCGGTAGCCTTGTTGGTAAAGGTCACGGCCAGAATGTGCCGATAGGCAAAGCGGTCATCCGATTCCAGCAGCAGACCTATATAGGTTTTAGCCAGCAGGAAAGTCTTTCCGGATCCGGCCGACGCCCTGACTATGTCCAATCCTCTTTTTCTCTCCATATTCCTACCTCCCGCATATGTTTTTGAAGTCACAGACAGAACACATGTCCCTCAGGGCGGTCCTGCGGAAAGGCTTCGAGGGGTCCGCAATCTCCTGAAGAGCGGCGGAAAGCCGGGAAAGCACCGCGTTGCCGAAGCTTTCGGGCACGGTCATCTCCAAATCCGCCACGGGGGTGGTGAACAGGGCCGCCGCCGGATATATCGCGCTCACGAGCCGCCTGTCCCCGCGCCATGGGGCGTTTTCCGTAAACTTGTCATACATGACCATCTGCAGGGCGATCTCCGGCTTGCCGGAAACATCGGGCTCGAAAAGCTTGTCAGCAAGCTTTTCGGCATTCGAGTCGGTCACGTTCAAATCGGATTCCTCGACGCGCCCGGTCTTGTAGTCGACTATCCTCACGCTGTCTTCGGAGAAAGAGTCAATCCTGTCAATGAAGCCCTTGAAACGGTAGCCTCCGAACTTCCAGAACGCCTCCTCCTCAAGGCCCAGGACACGGAATCCGCCGCAGCCGCACTGCCTGATGCGCTCCCGGTCCCGTTCCAGAGTCTTGAGCGCATACTGCTGGATAATCTCCTCATAGACAAGGTTCCTGCCCCTGATTTCAGAGGACTCGAGCTGCTCGCGGATAAGGGCGCGGACCTTGGCCCGGATGTCATCCTTCCTGCCCATCCACGAGGAAATATAGGAATCATCCACAACCTCGAGCGGAACCAGCAGGCCGGAGGCCTTTGCCGCACGGACATTCTCCCGCTCCATGAAAAAATCCGGAGCCATCGCCGCCTCTCCCAGATAAAGGGCCTGCATTACGGCATGATAGACATTTCCGATCATCCCCCCGTCCATGGATTCGGAAACCCTGGTGTCGTTGCGGAGCTTTTCCACATCGGCATACCAGAACTTCGCCGGGCAGTTGAGATAGTCCTTCAGGGCGCTGACCGACAACGGGGCGGCCTTGAGACGCTCCTCTATATTCTCGGGCTTGGGGACGCTGTCACAGTCCTTCCTCACGGTCATGGAAGACTTGGCGACATGTCGCGACGGGGCGAGCCGAAAATGGTATTCGAGCTGCTTTATGTAGCGGCTCTCCTCTCCCGACTTCGATTTCTCCATTCTGGAGTCATAGACCAGCCACACCGTCTCGGCCCGCTGGATCATGCGGTAGAAGACATATGCCAGAACGGCGTCCTTGAACTCGCTGGTCGGAAGCCCGAAACCCTTTCGGAGTTCAGGGGGAATGAACGATGTGGTGACCGTTTTTTTCGGGAATATGCCCTCGTTGCAGGAAAGTATGACTATGTTCTTGAAATCCAATGCCCTCGTCTCAAGCGGGCCCATGATCTGCAGGCCCCGCAGAGGCTCTCCCGAGAAGGGCGCGCTCTCTCCGGCGGCTATGGACGACAGCAGGCGCTGCCAGGTGGCTATCCTTATGGCCAGACATTTGTCTTCCAGAATGGTGACGCATTGGCGGAAGCGGCGAGCAAACTCAATCTCAAGAGCGGCCTCGTCATCATCGGCCATGGCGCCGGCGAGCGTCGTGACAACCTTTTTCAGATACCCCGCCAGACGGGCCGTCTGCCCTGCGTCGGCGGCGTCGGGAGCCTTCACCACCGGAGTAAATATCGTCTCCAGCAGAGGACTGCCCGCAAATTCCGACTGAGGGATGTAGTATCTGGCTCCGGAAAGAATCCTGGCCGCGCACTCCGAACCCTTTTCATCCAGCAGCCTGCGCACCAGCCCGTCGGAAAGTATAGCGCGGGTCTGACGGTGATGGAAAAGCCATTCGCCGTCCTTCTCGCGCATATGCAGCTGAAGGGCAGGCAGCAGGGACATGAGCCGCCACACCCCTGAAAGGCGCATGGGATAGCCCATGGTCACGTTTATCTCCCTGATTTCCGGAGGAATGGAATTGAGCACGGGGACAAGCAGGCTCTCGTCCGGAAGGACGACTGCACAGTCGTTGCAGTCCGGAGTCCCCCTTATTCCCGCCTTCTCCAGAATCTGCGGAAGCTGCTTGGCCTGACCGGTGGAGGAAGGAATCGCGAGCACATTGATCTGCGGGGTGCCGATCCCTTCCGGATCGAGCTCCCATCTCTGTCCGAATTCTTCCAGATTCCGGGTCATGTAGGCGGACGCCCTGTTGCGCAGGTTCTTCAGCATGGGAGAGGAAAAATCCCAGCAGAACTCAGCCATCCCGGCCTTTTTCATTTTCCTGAGGACGAATCTCTCGCTTTCGGTCAGCGCGTTGAGCCCGATGAACACGAAAGTGCCCACGCCGGGAAAGCTCCCGGCGAAAAAGTCCGCCGCCGACTGCTCTTTCAGGGCCTCGGTAAGCCTCCTGTAGGCCATTCCGTCATAGGCCCGGCCTTCGGAAGAAAGACGCCGGTTGAATTTGAGGTAGAGCGGATAAAGCAGGTCCCATATCTTCAGAAATCCGGACTTCACCCCGCTCCCGGCATTCGCGAGCATGGATCCGGAGCCGTCCCGGAAATGGCCCATGAAATTTTCTATGGCCTCACGCTGGGCATCGCTGAGATAGGACAGGTCATCCTGCATCCCCTTGTAATCAGACACATTGGCGAACACGATGCGCGGATCCGCCATATACTTGTCCACATCCGAGAAATCTCCGAGAATCACCTCTCCCCAACCCAAAAACTCATCCAGCGGCTCAGCCTTGGGGTTCAGCTCCCTGTAGCAGTCATACAGCTCCAATAGCAGCGAGACTCTGTCCTCGGTCACAAGGGAATGGGCCTTGAAGAAGAAATCGCTAATGGTCAGCATTTCCGGCATGCGGAAAGGCCGCTTCTCCCCGCCGGGCGGAACCGCCGAGGGGTCTGACACGGCATCCTTGAGATACTTGGTGAAGAATACCGAAGACCTGCGGTTCGGGAAGATGAAGCATTTGTCCTCAAGAGACACGCCGCGGTAATAGCTGTATGCAGTCTGCTTCAGAAACGGTACCATTGACGGAAGTCTTTGGAGAAGAAATTATTTGGAAGAGACTTCCAGCGCAGAATGGACTATCGCGGTGAAGTCGGAGTTTTCCATTTCTCTGAGACCTTTCTCGGTGTATCCTCCCGGAGTGGCGATCTTGGCAATCTCCACCTCGGGAGCGGACCCGTGGGCGGTGACAAGCATGGCCGCGCCCTTGACGGTCTGCACCACGACCTTGATGGCCTCTTCGGTGCTGAAGCCAAGCTTTTTCCCTCCCTCGACCGAGGCCAGGATATATTTCATCGCATATGCCACTCCGCAGGAGGCGAGCGCCATTCCCGCATTCATCATGTCCTCGCTGATTATCACCGACTTGCCCACGCTGTCGAATATCGCCTTCACCAGACATATCTGCACCGGAGTCGCATGGATTGGAGCTATGAATGTCAGCCCCTCGTTCAGCTCCATGGCGGTGTTGGGCATGGCGAGAAAGAGATTGGGAATTGTCATTCCCACCGACAGCCGGTCAAAATCCGTATTGTCAAACCACTCCACATATTTGGAAGACGGAATACCGGCGATGAAGCTTATGACCACCTGATTGGAGAAGTCCAGCACCGCGGCCACTTCGCGTGACACTTCCTCGGCACATTCGGGGCGCACGGCGAGTATGATCACATCGGCGGCGCGCACGGCCGCCTTGTTGTCCAGAGTGGTGTGTATTCCGCTGCCTTTGAAAGCGTCCAGTGTCGACTGATGTATAGCAGTCACGATTATGTCGTCAGGTGAAAAAAGTGGGCATGAGGCGAAGCTGCGGGCGGCGGTTCCGCCCATGCTTCCGGCTCCGATTATCGCAATTTTCATAAAATATCTATATAGTTTTGATTCATCTCTTAAAGATAGCAAAAAACGGCCGAAATTTTTAAAACCCGACCTGCGGTAAGATTTTTTTATTTAGCTTTGTAACCCGTATACAGATGAAAAACGCATGATATACGGATTCGACAACGACAAGTATCTGAAAATCCAATCAGATCACATCAGGGAACGCATCGCCAAATTCGGCAACAAACTCTATCTCGAACTGGGAGGAAAGCTCTTCGACGACTACCACGCCAGCCGCGTTTTACCGGGATTCCGGCCCGACAGCAAGCTGCGCATGTTCAGACAGCTGTCCGACAGCGCTGAAATCGTGATAGTGATCAGCGCCCTCGACATCGAGAAGAACAAAGTGAGGGGGGATCTGGGAATAACCTATGACGAGGACGTCCTGCGTCTCAGGAGCGAGTTCCAGAAAAGAGGGTTCTATGTGAGCGCCGTTGTCATCACGCACTACAACGGTCAGAAGAGTGCCGACAGTTACCGCCAGCGGCTCCAGAGGATGGGCATCGACACCTACTGTCACTACACGATCGAGGGATACCCGAACAATGTAGCCCTCATCGACTCCGACGAGGGTTTCGGAAAGAATGACTACGTCAAGACCACGCGTCCGCTGGTCATAGTCACGGCCCCCGGTCCCGGAAGCGGCAAGATGGCCGTGTGCCTGAGCCAGCTCTATCAGGAGCACAAGAGGGGAATTGAGGCCGGATACGCGAAGTTCGAGACCTTCCCCGTATGGAGCCTGCCGCTTAAGCATCCCGTGAACATAGCCTATGAGGCCGCCACCGCGGATCTGAACGACATCAACATGATCGATCCGTTCCACCTTGAGGCCTATGGAAAGACAGCCATCAACTACAACAGGGACATCGAAATATTCCCCGTCCTGAACGCCATCTTCGAGAGCATCTACGGCAACAACCCCTACAAGTCGCCCACGGACATGGGTGTGAACATGGTGGGATTCTGCATAAGCGATGACGAGGTGTGCCGCGAGGCCGCCAAGCAGGAGATAATCCGCCGCTACTACACAGCCCTGAACAGGCTTGCAGAGCGCGGAGACAATGAAGGCGAGGTCAACAAGATCGCCCTGACGATGAAGCAGGCCGGCATCACTACGGACTACCGCAAGACCACGGTGGCCGCCAGAGAGAGACAGGCCGCTTCCGACAAGCCCTCTTCGGCCATAGAGCTTGAGGACGGCACGATCATAACCGCCGAGACCAGCGATCTGCTCGGACCCAGCGCGGCTCTGCTGCTGAACGCGACGAAGCATCTGGCCGGGATCGGCCACAACGTGAAACTCATCCCGCAGGAGATGATCGAGCCCATCCAGAACATGAAGGTCTCCTATCTGCACGGGCATAACCCCAGACTGCACACCGACGAAGTGCTGGTCGCCGTGGCGGTGAGGAGCACCGAAAACGAGAACTGCCGTAAGGCTCTCGAAAAACTTCCGGAACTGAACGGCTGTCAGGTCCATTCCACCGTCATGCTGAGCGAAGTTGACAGAAAGATTTTCAGCAAGCTGGGCATCGGCCTCACCTGCGACCCCGTGAAGAAGCAGTAGAGCCCTGCGGGGCCGGCAAAACCAAAAAAAACCACATCACAACGACATATCATGCAAAAATCTCTGATTTCGGCGGTTCTGTTTGCCGCCGCCCTGATGGCCGGCCCCCGCGCCCAGGCCTGCACCAACCTCATAGTGGGAAAGAACGCATCGGCCGACGGTTCGGTCATATGCTCATACAACTGCGACGCCTATGCCGCCACAGGCTCCCTTTCCTATATCCCCGGCGGAAGACACGCCAAGGGAGAGATGGTCGCCATCGACGGATGGGGGCAGAAGGGCTATATCCCTCAGGTGGAATACACCTACAGCGTGATGGGCTTCATCAACGAGCACCAGCTCTCCATAGTGGAGACCACCTTCGACGGCAGGCTTGAGCTTGTCAACGACGAAGGCCTGCTGGACTACTTCTCCATGATGAAGCTCGGTCTGCAGAGGGCCAGGACTGCCCGTGAGGCCATAAAGGTAATGACGGATCTCGTGGCCGAATATGGCTACAACGCCTCCGGAGAGACCATCACGATCTGCGACACCGAAGAGGCATGGATAATGGACATCATCGGCAAGGGCCCCGGCCGCAAGGGAGCCGTATGGGTGGCCGTAAGGATCCCAGACGACTGCATAACGGCACATGCCAATCTCAGCCGCATCCGCACTTTCCCGCTGAACGACCCCGACAACTGCATGTACTCCAAGGACGTCATCTCCTTCGCGAGGGAGATGGGCTTTTTCAGCGGCAAGGACAAGGAATTCAGCTTCCGTGACGCCTACTGCCCCATAGACTTCGAAAACGTCCGCTATGGCGACGCCCGCGTCTGGAGCTTCTTCAACCGCCACAAGTCGGGAATGGAAGAATACCTCCCCTACATAAACGGAGATTTCGGCAAGCACGACGCCCTCCCGCTTTGGGTGAAGCCCGACGGAAAGGTTTCAGTGAGGGACATCCAGAACGACATGAGGGATCATTATGAGGGGACGCCCCTTGACATGACCGCCGACATGAGCGCCGGGCCATGGGGAATGCCGGTCAGGCCCATGCCAATGACATATGAGGCCTGCGGCGGCAAGACTTATTTCACCGAGAGGCCCATAGCGACCCAGAAGACATGCATGACAATGGTCTGCCAGATGAGAGGATGGCTGCCCGACGAGGTGGGCGGAATCATCTGGTTCAATCTGGACGACGCCGCCTGTGTGGCCTATGTCCCGGTCTATTGCGGAGCCAACATAGTTCCAGACGCGTTCGACAAGAAATACTCCGACTACACGAAGTTCGACGAGAAGAGCGCCTTCTGGATGAACAATTTCGTGGCCAACATGACTTATCCGCGCTGGTCGCTGATCTATCCCGATGTGCAGGAAGCCCAGAAGGAGCTGGAGGACTATTATGCGTCGGCTCAGGACGAGATCACCGCAAAGGCTTCGGAAATGACCCGCGGCGAGAGGATTAGCTATCTCACCGGCGAGAGCCGGAAGTTCTGCGAAATGATGATGCAGCGCTGGCATAAGCTCGCCCGCCTGATCATAGTGAAGCACAATGACCTGATCATGATGCCGTCGGAAAACGGCGAGGTGGTCAGAGGCCGCTCCTCGGCCCCGGGCTACAACAGGAGCTACTATGAGCAGATCGGCAAGGACACCGGCGACCGCTACATCATGAATGAGGTCATCATCCGCAACGAGCGATAGTTTTCAGCGTCAGATTCCTGTCTATGCAGGATGGCAGCTCCTCGGGATAATGCGTGACCATGATCAGTGTCTTGGACGGATCGGAGCAATAGCGGTCAATGACAGAGCGCACCATCGCCCTGTTGCGGCTGTCCAGCCCGTGCATGGGCTCGTCCAGGATCAGCAGGTCCGGATTCCGCACGAAAGCCCTGGCAAGAAGCACCAGACGCTGCTCTCCGCTGGAAAGGCTCATGAAAGGTCTTCCTGCAAGACCTTCTATACCGAACGCCCTCATCCAGCCGGAGGCGGCCTCAAGCTCCTTCCCGTCAAAAGAAGTGAATACGCCCTTGAAATCCTTCAGTCCGCCGGCCACAATCAGCAGCGAATCTATGTTCCGTCTGAAACTTCTGTGCAGTTCGGGACTCACATAGCCGATATGCCGCTTGATGTCCCATATACTTTCGCCCGAGCCGCGTCTGAAACCGAAAAGCGAAATGTCGCAGGCATAGCTCTGGGGATTGTCGGCGCACACCAGGCTCAGAAGAGTGGATTTTCCCGAGCCGTTCGGTCCGGTGAGCGACCAGTGCTCGCCGCGGCGCACGGACCAGTCGAGATCTTTCAATATGGTTCTTGACCCATATCTGATGCTCACCCCGTTCATCCGGATAACCTGAGTCCCGCTTCCGGGGAAAGCCACGTTCTCCGGAGCCTCGGGCAGTTCGGGGAAACATGCGTCCCCGCATGGTGACGCCACATGACGTTCCCGCCACCGCGAAGCCTCTTCCTTGGGAAGCACGCGGCCGTCGCTAACCTCCACCACATGAGTCACGAACCGGGGGATCTCGTCCTCGCGGGAAAGGACAAGGACAAGCTGGGTCCTCCCCGTCGATATTATCCGTCCGAGGACATCATTGAGGTAAGTTCTGGAATCCACGTCAAGCCCCACATAGGGATTGTCCAGGATCATCACGCAGGGCTCGGTCGAAAGAACTTTGGAAAGAGTGTATTTGCGCAGCTCCCCGCTGGACATGGTGATCCGGCTGTCGGTCACGTCCCACTGGTTCCACCGCTGCTGAAGATAATAGTTCCGGTCGGTCTCGCCGCCATAGCAGTCCTTAAAGGCAAGATACTTGACGTTCTCGCTGACATAGCGTTTTGTGGCGGAAGGAAAGGCATAGTCTATGGACCCGGAGCACAGCGGATGCGCGGCACGGATGACGTCCACCAGCTTAGTCTTGCCGGATCCGTTCCCGCCGAATATGGCGATCTGCTCCCCGCGGAGCATTTCAAAATCGGCCGGCGCCGCAAGTCTCCACTCGGGGAGCATCGGGACGCCGGCCTTCAGAGATATCAGAGCCTCCATCTCAGATCTGTTCCGCGGAAGAGGCGGAGTCATACTGCGAGCTCACGTCCTCCCAGAAAGCGGCCTGGGCGGAAGCCATATACGGAGAGAGCCACAGATAGCCTATGCCCAGCGTGAGAACGCACAGCACCCCCCAGCCTATGAAGCTGAGCCACAGATAGAAAAGATCAAACTTGTGTCCCCTCATCATCAGACGGCTGGTCTTCATGGCCTCGGACACGGAAAGCTCCGGCCTGGTCACCAGAACATAAGGGACCATGGAATAGGCGACAGCCCATATTATTCCGGGTATGATGAAAAGAATGATACCTACGGTGATCACGACGGCAGTGAGCACCACTCCCAGAACCACATGCACATAGTTGGAACCGAAGGGAATGCGGAACATGTTGCCGATGACTTTGTCGTCACCGTCCCTGTGGAGTAGCCTGAAGGCGTTATAATATCCGACCGACAGCGGCTGGACAAGGCCAATGGACAGGATCAGCGACACCAGTTGCAGACCCTTGGAGGACTCGTCGTCTCCGGTAACGGCACAAACCGCCACATCGATCAGAAGGACAATGAGGGTGGCCACCACGGCGGCTGGCCAACGGCCTCTCAGCGCATTCAGCGCTGAATTTTTATAATCCTGATTAGTCATGTTATTTTGAATTTTTGAGCTTTTCCCAGAAATTTTTCTTCTTCGGAACCGCCTCGGCCTGCCGGCGGTAATATTCGGCGAAGGTGATGCCGTTGTGTATGACGTCATAGATGACGCCCCAGTCGGGCAAGCCGCCGACGTTCCGGTCATCTATGAAAAGATCCGCCGTGAGCTTGCGTCCGCCGTCGGTGGGAGGGAAGGAACTTTCCGGGGTATCACGGTTGCAGGCATAGAACTCCAGCCCTCTGGACTTGCACCACTGGACAGCATCGTCCAGAAGCCTGCCCTCACGGCAACTCCAGAGAATCAGGGTATGTCCCTCCTTGGCGAGGGTTTTCAGCGTGACGACCGCAAAAGGGATCTCTTTTCCGATTTCAGGATATCTGTGTTCGACGATCGTTCCGTCAAAATCCACCGCTATGACCATGACTCCCTATTTTTCTTCAATCTGCACCCCGACAGTCACCGGCCTGACCGGATTCACCGCCTCGCGGCCGGTGGCCCCGTCCGAAATTTTTTCGAAATCGCCATCGGACAGCATCTTGCAATTGCCGTTGAAATAGGCGCCAAGCTCCACGGAGAGCCTCTTCACATGCAGATTCCCATTCACCTTGCAACCCTCTTTCAGGGCCAGGGTATCCTTCACGAAGATGCTTCCGGTCATCTTGCCCCAGAAGTCCACGTTGTCGGCGATTATGTCGCCGCTGATTATCGCCCTGTCGCCCACGACAACCCTGCCCTTGGAGTTGATCTTGCCCTCAAAGGAGCCGTCTATGCGGATGTCGTTGGGAGAGGAAATCTCACCTTTTATCACGGTGCCGGATGAAATCCGGCTAACCTCGTTCACATTAACAACAGGTTCAACTGTCTTGGCCATAAATTCGGATTTTATCTGTTACACTTTGCCCTTGCCGTGGCAGTTCTTGTATTTGAGTCCGGAACCGCAGGGGCAGGGATCGTTCCTGCCCACATGATTCTCAGCCCTGACAGGAGTCTTGGATCTCTGTTCGCGGCTGGCGGCCAGATCACTGCGGCTGGTCTGCATGCGGCTCATGTCGGTGCGCTCGGGAGCGGGAGGCGGAGTCGGCCTTGTCGGCGCGCCCTCCCTGATGTTCAGCACGGCCCGCAGGAGGAATGAAAGGACATCCTTGTTGAGAGCCTCAAGCATGGACGAGAACAGATTGTAGCTCTCGAGCTTATAGACGACAAGCGGATCCTTCTGCTCATAGGCGGCGTTCTGGACCGACTGCTTGAGGTCGTCCATGTCGCGCAGATGCTGCTTCCAGTGCTCGTCGATCTGCCAGAGGACTATGGTCTTGCTGAGCATCTTGGAAAGCTCGCGGCCTTCGGAATCATAGGCCTTTTTAAGATTCACCGGAAGGTTCAGTCCCTTACGTCCGTCGGTGATGGGCACTGCGATGTTTTCGAACATGGTTCCTTTGGTCTCATAGACCTCCTTGATGACCGGATAGGTCTTGGACACAAGGCCCTCCATGCGGCGCTTGTAGACAGTCTCCATCTGAGCGCAGATCTTCTTGGCCAGGGCGTCGGTGCCGAGGCCTTTGTAGGTTTCCTCATCCATGCCCGAATCTATGGAAAGCTGGGACATGAGATAGGACTCGAAGTCGGCGAACGACATGCCCTCACAGCGTTCCGCATAGATATTGGCGGTGTCCACCATCATGTTCATTATGTCAATCTCGATTCTGTCGCCGGAAATAGCGTTGCGGCGGCGGGAATAGATGGCCTCTCTCTGATAGTTCATCACATCGTCATACTCGAGCAGCCTCTTTCGTATGCCGAAGTTGTTCTCCTCGACTTTGCGCTGGGCCTTCTCGATGCTGCGGGAAAGCATCGGGCTCTCAAGCGCGTCGTCATCAGTCATGCCGAGGCGGTCAACCACGGAAGCGATCTTCTCGGAGCCGAACAGGCGCATGAGCTTGTCCTCAAGGGAGATGTAGAACGTGGACGAACCGGGGTCGCCCTGTCGTCCGGCACGGCCTCTGAGCTGGCGGTCGACCCTTCGTGAATCGTGCCTCTCGGTGCCGATTATCGCAAGTCCGCCTGCAGCCTTCACCTCGGGCGAAAGCTTGATGTCGGTGCCTCGTCCGGCCATATTGGTGGCGATGGTCACCGTGCTGGACTGTCCGGCGCGGGCCACTATCTCGGCCTCTCTGGCGAACTGCTTGGCGTTCAGCAGCTGGGCGTCTCTGATTCCCGCCCTTTCCATCATTCTCAGGAGCAGTTCGGAAGTCTCCACGTCGGTGGTGCCCACCAGAACCGGCCTTCCCGACTCACGGAGCTTCAGCACCCTCTGGATCACTGCGTTATACTTGGCCCTCTTGGTCTTGTAGATGAGATCCTGCTCATCATTCCTGATCACGGGCTTATTGGTGGGTATGACCACCACGTCAAGCTTGTATATGGACCAGAACTCTCCGGCCTCCGTCTCCGCCGTACCGGTCATTCCGGCCAGCTTATGATACATTCTGAAATAGTTCTGAAGGGTGATGGTGGCGAAAGTCTGGGTGGGATCCTCCACCTTCACGTTCTCCTTGGCCTCCACCGCCTGATGCAGTCCGTCGCTCCAGCGCCTGCCCTCCATGATTCGGCCGGTCTGCTCGTCCACGATCTTCACCTTGCCGTCCACTATGATGTAGTCCACGTCCTTCTGGAACATGGCATAGGCCTTGAGCAGCTGGATCATCGTGTGCACCCTCTCGCTCTTGACGGCGAATTCCTCCATCAGGGCGTCCTTCTTCTCCTGCTTCTCGGCCGGAGTCATTTCGGACTTCTCGATCTCGGCCACCCTGCCGCCGACGTCGGGAAGGACGAAGAAATTGTCGTCGTTCACGCTGGAGGCGAGCAGGTCATGCCCCTTGTCGGTCATGTCCACGGAATGCTGCTGCTCGTTTATGACGAAATACAGCGGGTCGGTGACCGCAGGCATCTCCCTCTCGTTGTCCTGAAGGTAATAGTTCTCGGTCTTCTGCATTATCACTTTTATGCCGGGCTCGCTGAGATACTTTATGAGAGGCTGATACTTGGGCAGTCCCTTGTAGCACCTGAACAGGAGCTTTCCGCCTTCGGCCTCGTCACCGGCGGCCAGCTTGGCCTTGGCCTCGTTGAGAGTGCTGGTGACCAGAGAGCGCTGCAGATTGTAGAGCTTCTCCACATAGGGCCTGAACTCCATGAACTGGTCATCGGCCGATGACTTGGCCACCGGGCCGGAGATGATGAGCGGCGTGCGCGCGTCATCGATGAGCACGGAGTCCACCTCGTCGACTATGGCGTAATGATGCTTTCTCTGCACCAGGTCATCCTTGGACACGGCCATGTTGTCACGCAGATAGTCGAATCCGAACTCGTTGTTGGTTCCGAAAGTGATGTCGCAGTTGTAGGCCTTACGGCGGGCGTCGCTGTTGGGTTCGTGCTTGTCTATGCAGTCCACAGAAAGCCCGTGGAACATATAGAGCGGGCCCATCCACTCGGAGTCACGCTTGGAGAGGTAGTCGTTGACGGTGACTACATGGACTCCCTTTCCGGCCAGCGCGTTCAGGAACACCGGGAGCGTGGCCACAAGGGTCTTTCCCTCACCGGTGGCCATCTCGGCTATCTTTCCCTGATGCAGCACGGCGCCGCCGATGAGCTGCACGTCATAATGGACCATGTCCCATGTGACCTCGTTGCCGCCGGCCTTCCAGTGGTTCTGCCACACGGCCACGTCGCGGCCGTCCCTGTTTTCGATATGGACAAAGTCCTTGGCCGTGCTGAGCGTCCTGTCGAATTCGGTGGCCGTCACCTCCACCGTCGGGTTCTGCGCAAACCTTCTGGCAGTGGACTTCATTATGGCGAAGGCCTCGGGCAGGATTTCGTTCAGCACCTCCTCTATGGCCTCATCCTCATCTTTCACCAGCTTGTCGGACTCGGTGGCGAGCTTTTCCTTTTCCGATACGGGGATATCCTTTTCGAGCTCCTCCCTGATCCGGGCCATGCGGTCCTCGAAAGGCTGAATCTTCGCCCTGATCTTTTCCTTGAGGGCGTCGGTATGGGCCCTGAGCTCGTCATTGCCCAGCTTGTCTATGGTGGCGTAGGCTTCGAGAGTCTTCTGAAGGATGGGTCTGATTTCCTTCATGTCCCTGTCCGCCTTGGATCCGAAGATCTTCTTGATTATTCCGGTTACTCCCATTTTCTTTAGAATCTGAATGTCAATCTACAAATATACTGATTCTTCCTCTATGTATCAAAAAAAAGGCCATGCTACCAAGCGACAGCCTGCGGGCTCAAGAAGCAAAAGGGGCTGACCAAAAGCACTTTTTGGTCAGCCCCTCCATATTTTATCGCACCCTTGATTCTAGAAAAGATATGCGACGCCTATGGTAACTTCGGAACGATGCAGCTTCAGATCGGCGGATCCGGTGTAGCGGTTCACAAGGCCATAGTTATACCCCACCTTGACGCGGTAGTGATCCAGAAGGTCAACTCCCACGCCCAGACCGATGAGAAGATCGAAACGGCCATAGTTGGAATCCGCCCCATAGCAGTTCACGACGGTGGTGGAGCCGCTGTTCTTCTCCTTCACCTTGGACGTCAGTCCGAAGGAAAGAGTCGGGCCGGCATAGGCGAAGAATCTGGTGTCGTCAGCAAAGTCGAAGTCATATTTGGCCATCACGGGCACTTCGAGATAGCTCTCGTTGTTCCTGACGTCACCGCCGGTGGAAAAATGCTCCCAATAGAGACCGGGCTCAACGGAAAGTCCGCTGACCGAGGCCACGGGAAGAGCATAGGACGCTCCCAGATAGAGCCCGTTGAAGGACGAGCTGCTTCCCGACTTGTAGGACAGAGTCGAATTGACCCAACCGGCGCCGACGCTGAGGTTGTCGCTGCTGAACTGGGCGAATGCGCTGGTGCCCATGAGCATCATGGACGCCGCGATAACTGTTGCAAAAATTTTTTTCATCTTTTTTCGCTATTTTTTGGTATTTAAAATATATCCTGTCAATTTCTTTCTCTCGCCTGCCCCGAGCCCCATGAAGAACACGGCGCACGCCGAAGCAGCGAAGGTCCACAAAATCCCTGCCAAATGGCCTGCAATTGACATTTCAGCAGGCATGACAGACCTGTAGAGAAACACGAACGCAGTCATCGCCACCACCACCGCGGCCGGGCCTAGATAGGCCTTCCGGCAATAGTCCGCCGCATCGAAACCGATGAGCCTGCGCAAAAGGGCGAACTCCACGAAGCGGTAGAGGATCGAATAGCAGATATACAGTTGGATTATGGTCACGACCGGGGCCCCGAAGCTGTAGGCCGCGAAGCCCAGCGGAAGGCACAACAGGGACATGGCGCTGTTCCATATCTGGAACCACTTGATCCGCCCGGTGGCCTGCTCAAGAGCCTGGGTCCCGCCGACAAAGGATCTCACTAGCGCGCTCACGAGAGTCCAGCGCGTGAACAGCACGGCACCCTCCGGCACATCCTTCAGCCATACGCCCAGAACGAAGTCCAGCTCCACCCATGCGCAGAACACCAGCACGGACATCAGCAGGGCACTGTAACGCGATATCTTATAGACCAGGTCCATGGAACGGGCCGTGTCTCCGCCGCTGTAGTTTTTGGTGATCTGCGGGGAGGCGGCGCTGGTGAGCCTGTTCACCGATGTGACCGAAAAATTCTCTATCTGATATGCCACCGAAAGGGCCGAATTCACAACCGTTCCGAAGAAGAAGTTGACTATCAGCGTGCTGCCCTGGGTACGTGCGATATATGCCGCGGCGCTGAGGGCGGTGTAATTGTTGAACGAAACAACCTCGCGATAGCCGCTTCTTACCGGCCGCCATCTTATGATTTCTCTCCAGTGCCGACGGCAATACACACGGTACATAACCATGGATATGAGAGTCATTGCGGCCATAATCAGAGCATAGAGCCGAAGCCCGTCACCCGTGAAGAATTTCAGCAGCCAGATCACCGCGGCGAGCCGGAACAGATTGGAGACTATATCCACGACCGAGGTCTGCAGAAACTTCTCGAATGCCTCCATCAGGCTCATGTAGGGAAGGTTGATTATGTTCACGCACGCAGCGAACACCGACACCTGGAACACGAACACGGCGTCCTTGAGCCTCGCCGGGTCCACATTGAGCCAATGATATATGTAATACAGGCCCAAAGTCTCGGCCAGCAGGAGTATGAACCCAGCCAGCGCGAAATGCACCGTCAGACATATGTTGAACATCCTGTTCGGATCACCGTCAGGCTTGCCGAGCTCCGTATTGATGAAGCGGCGGGTGGTTGTGCTCATGGCCGTACTGAGAAAGCCGAGCATGGCGACAAGCCCGCCCACAACGCTGTAGAGCCCATAGTCCGACTTGCCCAGCGCCGCAAGGACATACCTTGTGCACAGGAGGCCGATCACTATTATGAACAGCATCCTCACATAGATGACCAGAGTGTTCCTGAATATTCTGGCGTTGTCCTTTTGGAAACCTGGCATCAGGGCTTATTTTTTCCCGCTTTCGGCGATCATGGTCTCATAGCACTCCAGAAGCGAAGACGTTATGGCCTTTCTGTCATGCCGCTTGAGAGCCACGGCGCGGGCCTGATGGCCCACTTTTCGGAGCAGGGTCCTGTTGCGGTACATGGCCACCACCCTCTCGGCGATCTCCTCCGCATTTCCGCTGCGGACCAGAAAGCCGGTCTCGCCATCGTCGATCAGGCTGGAAACTCCGCCCACATTGGTCGCCACCACGGCGGCTCCGAGAAGCTGGGCCTCGCAGACGCTGTTGGGGCTGTTGTCTATATAGGACGGATGGACATACATGGAGGCCCGGCCTATGGCCTGGACAAGCTCCTCGGCCGTCGCGACTCCGGCCATGGTGATCCCGGCCCTTGCGGCGGTGATTCCGGTGACCTTCTCGAAAAAGGCGGGATCCACATTGCCATAGACATTCCACTCGAAGTCCAGTCCATATTCTTCCTTGAGTATCAGGCCCGCGCGCAACACGAGGTCAAAGCCCTTGTAGGTGGGTTCCGAGATCGTTGTCACCAGCTTGAGAGTCTGGGGAATGCCGCTTATGGCGTCGATGTCGGCGTCATAGAACGGCTGGCGCAGAATCTCGCCACCATAGAAAAACCTGGCGTCAGGGTTGTATTTCAGCACTTCGGCATGGTCCCACTCGGTTCTTCCGAGATAATAGTGCACGGCATGGAAGATCTTCACCTCCCTCACGCAGGCCCGTTCCCATTTTTTCCGGACATAGAGCTTGTGCATGACGGAGCCCGGACGGAGGGGGGTCATTATATATTCCCGCATGGACACGTCCGGAGGCAGGAACGCCTTGTAGTAGGGATTCATTATCCCCTGAATGTGCAGCACCACGGGAACGTCGGTGCGGTCGGCTACCAGACCATAGGAATGTTCCGAGCCGAAAACCTGAATCACGTCGGGCCGCCAGTCTTCGACAATCTCGGCATAGGCCTTGACCAGAGCCTGTTCCTGAGCCGAATCACCTCTGAACATGGCGGTCAGCCGGTCCGATTTGGTGCGGTTGAAGCCGTCATGGATGGGATAGTAGGCCACTCCGTGCTGGTCGGTGCGGTGCCAGGTGACGGTCCGGCGGAACGGGCTGAACTCTCCCGACTTACGGAAGGCTTTGGCCGACAGCCTTTCCACAAAGGCCACGGCAAGCTCCACGGAGCCGCTTATCTCGGATTCGAGGGCGGACACCCAGCCCGTCCCGTTGTATGCGCTTCCACGTCCCGAATAATTCGACGGGGTATTCGCTAACCAAAGAACTCTCATCACTCAAATTTTCCTTGTAAAGGCATCTTGTCCACGATCTCGCCCAGAGTCAGGCGCCTGTCCAGATCGACAAAATAATGATAATGTCCGGACAGCCGTTCGGGCGCCGGAGGTAGCTGCATGTAGTCTCCGTAGAAGGCCCTGAGGATGGCGTCATAGCCCGAGGCCATATTCACTTTCATATCTTCGAAGTCCATCCGGACCGTATCCCCGAAAAGGCCACGGGCCATCGTCATTCCGCGGTAGTCGGAGCTGGTCCCATATACGATCAGGTCCCCTCCCCGCTTCTGCGCAGCCAGGCTTTCATATTTCATGAAGGCGGTCCTGAGACTTTCGATCCGGGGACGGTACCACAGACCGTCAATGGCGGTCTTCACGGCACCCCTCAAGTCTCCGCGGGATATCTTGCGCAGGAAGGTTCCGCGCGGATAGAACCGCTGCGCCCTCTTGTATCTGCGGACCGCCTTCCGATAACGCAGTCTGAAAGACTCCGCCTCCCCGTCCTCCCCGGCTTCATCCAGAGGGAACACATCCAGGAATACGCCGAACACGCACGGGTAGGTCTGCCTTTCCCATATCGTGGAGGAAGCGTCGCAGAACTTGAGATAGGGAAAGGGATAATCCTCCCCGTCCCCTGCCGTCCTGACTCCGACTATGTCATAGCCCTCCACCTTGATTTTCATGAACTTCTCATAATCGGAACGCGGCATGAACACATCCACATCGTCGTCCCACGGGATGAATCCACGGTGACGCACTGCGCCGATGGCGGAGCCGAAGGCCATCCACCAGCGCAGCGAATTGTCCTCACAGACCTTTTTGAAGGCCTTGAGCGTTTCGAGCAAAATCGCCCGATACTGTTCCGTTTCTGTCTGAGAAAGAACCATAAGGAGCAAATTTAACTCAAAAATTCCATTATCTCAAACGGGTGGCCATTTGTCCGATTTTTGACTAACTTTGTGTTTTACACCTAAAAAAAAGACTTGATTCCATTGGAAAAAGACAGCAGACCCACGATCTTCCTGTACACAGACGGGGCGGCGAGCGGCAACCCGGGCCCGGGAGGTTACGGCGTGGTGCTCCGGTGCGGGTCTCTGGAGAAGGAGATGAGCGGCGGGTTCGCCCTCACCACCAACAACCGGATGGAGTTGCTGGCCGTGATAATGGGGCTCGAAGCCATAAAGTGGAAGAACGCAGAGGTGCAGGTATGGAGCGACTCGTCCTATGTGGTGAAAGCAATCAACGAAGGCTGGCTCATGAACTGGGAAAGGAAAGGCTTCAAAAAGGTGAAGAATCCCGACCTGTGGCAAAGATTTCTTCCGCTGTACCGCTCGCACAGGGTCACCTTCCACTGGATCAAGGGGCACAACGGCCATCCCGAAAACGAGCGCTGCGACACCCTCGCGGTGACGGCCTACAGGGAGGGTCCGCTACAGGAGGACAGGGGCTATGCCGAATCTTCACAGAACACTTGACACAAAATACAACGATATGAGCAACAACAAGATAGTAGTAGCAATCTCTCAGGGAGACACCAACGGGACAGGCTACGAGGTAATCATAAAAACCCTCTCGGACATAAGGATTCTGGACACCTTCACTCCGGTGATCTACGGCTCGTCCAAGGCTTTCGGCTTCTACAAGAAGCTGCTGCACAATCTGGAAAGCCCCGAGACCTATGTGATCTCCTCGGCCAAAGACGCGAAGCCCAAGGCCATAAACATAGTGAACTGCCTGCCGGAGGACAGCCAGATCGAGCCCGGAAAGTCCACTCCCGATTCCGCAAAAGCCGCCATAAAGGCTCTGGACGCCGCCGTCGCGGACATCAAGGCGGGATATGCCGACGTGCTGGTGACGGCCCCGATCAACAAGAAGGCCATGGCCCATGAGAGTTTCGGCTACACGGGACACACGGACTATCTGAAGAACAAGTTCGGCGCCGAGGACATCGCCATGATCATGGTGAGCGACAATCTGAAGCTCGGCATAGTGACCGGACACATTCCTGTCCGCGACGTTCCCGCCGCCATAACGAAGGAAAGGATTCTCGGCAAGCTCCGCATGATGCGCCAGTCGCTGAGAAGAGACTTCGGAATGGAGGATCCGAAAATAGGAGTGCTAGGCCTCAATCCCCACTGCGGCGACAAGAACCTCATGGGCGCGGAAGAGGAGAACATCATTCTGCCCGCCGTCCAGATGGCTCAGGAGGAGGGCATCATGGCCTATGGCCCCTATTCGGCCGACGGCTATTTCGGCTCCGGAAGCTACAGCCTGTTCGACGCGACTCTTGCCATGTATCATGACCAGGGGCTGGCCCCCTTCAAGGCTCTCGCCTTCGATGAAGGCGTCAACTTCACGGCAGGCCTGCCCATCGTGAGAACTTCTCCGGACCACGGCGTGGACTATGCCATCGCAGGCAGGGACGAGGCCAATCCCCAGTCCATGAAGAACGCGATCTACGCCGCCATCGACATTTTCCGACGCAGAGAGCAGTACCTCGATCTTCAGGAGGGCAGGATGAAAGAGCGCCAGCCCGAAAACTCGGAGCGGCCTCCGCGGCCCGGGAAGCCTCAGATAGCGTAGCGAGCTACGCTATCTGAGGCTAAGGCCATCTTTAACCCCCGCAGACTACCGTCTGCGACCCCTATTAGGGGCATTTCGCACCTCCGGTGCGGTCCCTTCGGGACTGGCTTAAACTTTCATGCGACAAATTCTCGCATCTGGCCTATCGCCCGGCGGGCAGAAGCCCGCTGGGTGCTACGCTATCTGAGGCTAAGGCCATCTTTAACCCCCGCAGACTACCGTCTGCGACCCCTATTAGGGGCATTTCGCACCTGCCCGGCGCGGCCCCTTCGGGGCTTATTAGTCCTTAGTCCGCTTGTAGCTGCGCTACGGATGGGCAAAGCTGCGCTACGCTACGGAGGGTCAAAGCCGAGCTACGGCTTTTTTGCCTATCTTTGCAGGAGGTGCGCGGAAGAAAGTCCGGCATCAAGAAAAAGAATGAGCAGAGAGTCTGATTCTCCGGTGCAATATCTGCCCGGCGTAGGGCCCAGACGGGCTTTGGTGCTGACGGAGGAATTCGGAATCCGGACCGTGGGCGACCTCATCCGCGTGTACCCGTTCCGGTACATGGACAGAAGCAAAATCTTCCCCATAGGCGACATCCTTCCCGACACCGCCTATGTTCAGATCCAGGCCGCCGTCGTGAGCAGTTCCCTGTCCGGCAAGAAATTGAGCGTCATCGTGGAAGACGGCAGCGGCCGCATGGAACTGGTCTTCTTCAAGGGCCTGAAATACACCGCGGAAAAGCTGAAGCCCGGCAAGACCTTCCTGTTCTTCGGAAAGCCCTCGGCCTATGGCGGCAGAGTCAACATGGTCCACCCCGAAATCGACGATCCCGCCACTGAAGGCGTCGCAATAGGCGGCTCCGGAGTCATGACCGGAATCTATCCGTCCTCCGAAAAGATGAAAAGCTCCGGCATAACCGGCAAAGTCATGAACAGGCTCATGACATCGGCCCTGAAGCTTGTGCTCCCGGAGACCGTGGAGACCCTTCCGGACTATGTCATCAGAGACAACGGGCTGGTCTCCCTCACATACGCCCTGAAAAACATCCACTTCCCCAAAGACGCATATGCCCTGTCCGCGGCCCGCAACCGCCTCAAGTTCGAGGAACTTTTTCTGCTCCAGCTCTCGCTTCTGAAGCAGAAATTCGTGAGAAGCCGTTCCGCGGCGGGATTTCCGATGCCGCGGGTGAGCGATGACTTCAACAAATGCTATGAAGCTCTGCCCTATGACCTTACCGGGGCGCAGAAACGCGTAATAAAGGAAATCCGGGCCGACCTTGTGAGCGGCAGCCAGATGAACAGGCTGCTTCAGGGAGACGTGGGCTCCGGCAAGACAATGGTCGCGGTGCTGACCTGCCTGATAGCCACCGGCAACGGATTTCAGGCCTGCATCATGGCCCCGACCGAAGTGCTTGCCAATCAGCATTATGCCAACATAAGCAAATATCTCAAGCCCACATCAGTCAAGGTCCGTCTCCTCACCGGCAGCACCCGTCAGGCAGAAAGGAACGAGATCCACAGGGGCCTTGAAAGCGGAGAAATCGGAATAATCGTCGGGACCCATGCCCTGATAGAGGACAGCGTCAGATTCAGGAACCTGGGGCTGGCGGTGGTGGACGAACAGCATCGCTTCGGAGTGGACCAGAGGGCGAGACTCTGGGCAAAGACAGCGGGCGGAATTCCGCCCCACGTTCTGGTCATGACCGCGACCCCCATCCCGCGCACGCTCGCAATGACCCTCTATGGAGACCTGGACGTGTCGGTGATAGACGAAATGCCGCCGGGAAGAAAACCCGTGCAGACGATTCTGATAGGAGAGGGCCGCAGGCCTGCGCTGAACAAGTTCCTGAAGGAGCAGATAGGCGCCGGACGGCAGGTGTTCATCGTTTACCCGCTCATCTTCGAGAGCGAGAAGCTGGACCTCAAGAATCTGGAGGAAGGCTACGAAAGGACCTGTACGGACTTCCCGTTCCCGCCCTACAGAGTGGCCATGGTACACGGAAAGCAGTCCAACGAAGACAAGAATTTCAACATGAAGGCGTTCGCCGCCGGCCGCGCCGACATATTGGTATCCACCACGGTGATAGAGGTAGGGGTGGACGTCCCCAACGCCACGGTGATGGTCATCGAGAGCGCGGAACGCTTCGGTCTCAGCCAGCTGCATCAGCTCAGGGGCAGGGTCGGCCGCGGAAAGGACAGATCCTACTGTGTCCTGGTCAAAGGGAACAAGGTGGGAAAGGATTCCCTGAAGAGGCTGGAACTGCTGTGCTCCACCGAAGACGGGTTCACGCTCGCCGAAGAGGACATGAAGATGCGGGGGCCGGGCGACCTCGAAGGCACGCAGCAGAGCGGGCTTCCCGTAGCCTTGAACATAGCGTCGCTCGTCAAGGACGGGCCGCTCCTGTCCGCCGCCAGGAAATATGCGGAACAGGTTCTGGAAAAGGATCCGGACCTTTCCTCCGCGGACAACGCGCTCCTGCGCAGGGAGCTGTCAAAAAACAAATATGCGCGCAAGGATTACAGCAAGATAAGCTGACATGGTACAGGAACTTCTGAACAAATACATCTGGCTGATCGACCTTCTCTCACGCTCCGGCCGCGCCGGACTGTCTCTGGATGAGATTCAGAGCGGCTGGGAAGACCGCTGGGACGGAGAATACAGCCGCAGGACCTTCTGCAACCACAGGGAGGCGATAGCGGATGTGTTCGGCGTGGAAATCGCCTGCGACCGTTCGACCAACCGCTACTATCTGGCCGGAGACAATCCGGCCGCCGATCCCGGAGGCGAAAGGGCATGGCTGATAGACTCTTTCACGGTGAACAACCTCCTCGCGCTCGGAAAGGGGAAGCTGTCGGGCAGGGTTTCTGTGGAGGAAATCCCCTCCGGACGCAAATGGCTGACGGCGATAATGGGCTCCATGGAACGGAACCATGAACTGGCCATGCGCTACAGAAAATACACTGGTTCTTCGGAAGAATATGTCCATGTCAGGCCCTATGGACTGCGAGAACACGAAAAAAGATGGTATCTTGCGGGTTGGTGCGAAGAACGCGCCGCCATAAGGGTCTATGGTCTGGACAGGATAATGGGGCTGGAGGACAGCGGGAAAAAGTTTTCCATGCCGAAAGACTTTGACATTGAGGAACTTTTCGCCGGAAGCTACGGAATCTACCTGCCCATGGACCGGAAAACCGAGCGGATTGTGCTGCGCGCCGGGGAAAGGGAGGCCCGCTACTTGCGTGACCTTCCCATGCACGCCTCCCAGCGCGAGACCTCTCCCGGACTGTTCGAGCTGAGAGCGGTCCCGGACCTGAATCTCGTGATGGACCTCTGCAAGAGAGGCGACAGAATAGAGGTGCTGGAGCCCCTGGAGCTGAGGAAACAGGTGGCGGAGGAGCACAGAAAGGCATGTGAACTATATGACAGAGACAAAATGCAATAAAAATTATGAAACATCTGAAAATGCTCGCGGCGGCGGCCGCAGGCTGTGTCACAGTTATGAGCTGCAATGAAACGGTGCAGGGCCCTTCATACATAGGGCCGGCCGAAATCGAAGTTAATGACGGGAAGATGACCACGGAGATCATGCTTTCCCTGGGCCGCGTGTCCGACCCCCAGCTTTCTCCGGACGGAAATCTGATTCTCTACAGGGTGGGCTACACCTCGGTGGCCGAGAACAGGACCTGCGGGAACATCTTTGTCTGCGCACCCGACGGCAGCGGTAAGACCCAGCTCACCAGAGAGGGGTCCGGGGTCTCCAACGCCAGATGGATCGACGGCGGAAAGAAGATCGCCTTCCTCAAGGAGGGCCAGATCCATGTCGCCCCCTTCTCGGGCAACAGTCTCGGCAAGGCCGTGAAAATGTCATCCGTGCCGCGCGGAATCAGCGAATTCTCGGTTTCCCCCGACGGAAGCCATGTGCTCTATGTGAGCACGGTGCCCTCCGACGTGAAGACCGCCATCGATGTGGATCCCAGGCTGGACAAGGCCTCGGCCTATATCACCGAGGACCTGGACTACCGCCACTGGGACCATTGGGTCACCGAACTCAACCATTCCTATGTGGCTCCCTGGAAGGCCGGAATCAACGAGGCCAATTCGGTGGACATCCTGGGCGGTGCCGACGTCAAGTTCGAGCTTCCGCTCGCCCCGCACAGCGGCATAGAGCAGCTGAGCTGGTCGCCTGACGGCAAGATGATCGCATATTCATGCAAGAAGCTCACCGGCCGCGAATATGCATTCTCCACAGACACGGAGATCTATGTCTATGACCTTGCGACAGGCAAGACCTCGATGATTTCCATGGGCGGAGGTTATGACACCGACCCGGTCTGGAGCCCTGACGGAAGCAGAATCGCATGGCTCAGCATGGCCAGAAACGGCTATGAAGCCGACAAGACCCGCCTGATGTGCGCCGATGTCACCGTGTCCGGCGACGGTTCAGCCGCCTTCTCCGGCATCACCGACCTCACCGGCGGCTTCAAGTACAACGCGGCCGGCCCCGTGTGGGCTCCCGACGGTTCCGAAGTGTATTTCAACGCCCTTGCCGAAGGAGTGCAGGGCATCTTCAGCGCTTCCGCCGACGGTGTCACCCGCCACACTCCCGAGGATGACTGGTTTGACTACAACTCGCCTTTCGCCGTGCTTTCCGACGGGACTCTGCTCGCAAGCTACTGCTCCATGGACTTTCCCACCGAGCTTGTCAGCGTCCGCGACGGCGCCCACAGCCAGATAACGAAAGAGAATGAGCGCCTGCTCGGACAGCTTGCCGCACACAAGACCGAAAAGAGATATGTCAAGACCGTTGACGGCAAGGACATGCTCACATGGGTGCTGTTTCCTCCGCAGTTTGACGAGACCAAGACCTATCCCGTGATAGAAATCTTCCTCGGAGGCCCTCAGGGCACTCTGAGCCAGAGCTGGTCCACAAGATGGAACTACCGCCTGATGGCCGCACAGGGCTATATCGTGGTACTGCCCAACCGCAGGGGCACGACGGCCTTCGGACAAGATTGGACCGAGCAGATATCCGGCGACTACATAGGCCTGAACATGCAGGACTATCTCGCCGCCGCGCGCATGATAAAGGCTGAGCCCTATGCCGGAAAAATCGCCGGTGTAGGTGCTTCCTATGGCGGATATTCGGTATATTACATGGCAGGAATCCATGACGGCACCTTCGACTGCTTCGTGGCCCATGCCGGCATCTTCGACGAGCAGTACATGTATTACACGACCGAGGAGATGTGGTTCCCCAACTGGGACAACGGCGGACTCACGGAGTATGCCTATGCGCCCGGCCAGACCGGCCCCGCCGGCGACGGCGTCACCTTCGGCGGCATTCAGCAGGCCGGCTCGCCATGGAGCAACGCCCCCAAGGCCCGCAGACACTATTCCAACTCCCCCGCGGCGAATGTCACGAAGTGGAACACACCTATCCTCTGCATCCACGGAATGAACGACTTCCGCATCCCCTATGATCAGGGCATGGCCGCGTTCAACTCCGCCAGAATGATGGGAGTTCCCGCCAAGCTCGTGGTGTTCCCCGAGGAGAACCATTGGATCCTGCAGCCCCAGAATTCCGTGCTCTGGCACGAGGAGCTGTTCGGCTGGGTGGACCGCTGGTGCAAATAGTCCTCAATACCGGTACAAAAAAACGGGGGCTTCGGCCCCCGTTTTTTTTGTACCCCCGTACGGATTCGAACCGTAACCGTCAGAACCGGAATCTGAAATCCTATCCATTAGACTACGGAGGCAAAATGACGTTCACAAATTTAAGGCTTGTTTTGATTTTATCCAATTTTTATTTTTTGTAGATTTGCTGATTGTTATAACAGCAAAAAATAGCTATTTTGATGAAAGCTTACATTTTCCCCGGGCAGGGATCACAGTACCCGGGCATGGCGAAAGACCTCTACGAAAAAGACCCGGGAGCAAAGAAAATGCTTGAGAAGGCAAACGAAATCCTGGGTTTCAGAATCACGGACGTGATGTTCAACGGCACAGCCGATGACCTCAAGGCGACGAAAGTCACCCAGCCCGCGATATTTCTGCACTCGGTGGTACTGGCCACATGCCTTGGTGTCAGACCGGACATGACCGCAGGCCATTCTCTCGGAGAATTCTCCGCGCTGGCCATCAGCGGCGCCATCAAGCCCGAGGACGCCCTCAGGCTCGTAGCCATAAGGGCAAGGCAGATGCAGCTGTGCTGCGAAAAAGTTCCCGGAGGGATGGCCGCGATAATAGGCCTGTCCAACGAAAACGTGGAGGAGATCTGCAATGCGGTTGAAGGTCTGGTTCTGCCGGCCAATTACAACTGCGACGGACAGGTGGTGATCTCCGGAGAGAACGACGCCGTAGCCAAGGCCTGTGAGGCTGCCAAGGAAGCCGGCGCCAAGAGGGCGATTCCCCTCGCCGTAAGCGGAGCGTTCCACTCCCCTCTCATGGAACCCGCCAGAGCCGAGCTCGGAAAGGCCATTCAGGAAGTAGAGATCCGCGAGCCTTTCTGCCCCATATACCAGAACGTGACCGCAAGGCCGGAGACCGACCCCGCCGTCATCAAGTCCAACCTCCTTGCACAGCTCACTTCTCCCGTCAAATGGACCCAGTCCGTAAAGAACATGCTCGTGGACGGGGCCGACTATTTCATGGAGATCGGTCCGGGCAATGTGCTTCAGGGTCTGGTCAAGAGAATTTCCGGCGGAATGGTGGCGATAGAGGGCAGATCAGAGCTCTGAAATCCATAAAAAACATTACATTTGTATTGTTTGAACCCATAGTTTTCCCTTCAATAGGAAACATACAATAATTAAAATCATAAACGTTAACGATTATGGCTAAAGAAAAGAAATTCATCACTTGTGATGGTAATACCGCTGTAGCTAACATCGCTTACCTGTTCAGCGAGCATGCGGCGATATATCCCATCACTCCGTCATCTCCAATGGCAGAAAACATTGATGAATGGGCCGCCCACGGCAAAAAGAACCTGTGGGGAGAAACCGTGAAGGTCACCGAGCTTCAGAGCGAAGGCGGTGCGTCCGGAACGGTCCACGGTTCGCTTCAGGCCGGTGTCCTCACCACCACCTATACAGCGTCACAGGGTCTGCTTCTCATGATCCCGAACATGTACAAGATCGCCGGAGAAATGCTCCCCGCCGTGTTCCATGTGTCGGCCCGCGCTCTGGCTTCCCACGCGCTTTCGATATTCGGAGACCATCAGGATGTCATGGCATGCCGCCAGACCGGCTTCGCCATGCTCGCGTCCAGCTCGGTTCAGGAGGCTCAGGACCTCGCGGCCGTGGCCCATCTCTCCGCAATCAAGTCTTCCATTCCTTTCCTTCACTTCTTCGACGGATTCCGCACATCGCATGAAATCCAGAAGATCGAGGCCCTTGACGAGGAGGCACTCCGCGGAATGGTCAGCGACAAGTCGCTTGACGCTTTCAGACAGCGCGCCCTCAACCCCGACGCCCCTGTCACAAGAGGCACAGCCCAGAACGGAGACGTTTATTTCCAGGCGGTAGAGTCCAGAAACAAGGTATATGAAGGAGTTCCCGACATCGTGGCCCGCTACATGGGCGAGATCAGCGAGCTCACCGGACGCGAGTACCGTCCCTTCACCTACTATGGCGACAAGAACGCCGAGAACATCATCGTGGCCATGGGTTCCATCTGCGACACCGCAAAGGAGACCATCGACTACCTCGCGAAGAAGGGCCGCAAATACGGTCTCATCACCGTGCATCTCTACCGTCCCTTCTCAGAGAAATATTTCATGAAGGTCCTCCCCAAGAGCGTGAAGAAGATCGCCGTGCTTGACAGGACAAAGGAGCCCGGAGCTCTCGGAGAACCTCTCTACCTCGATGTCAAGGCTCTGTTCCAGGGCAAGGATAACTCTCCTCTCATCATCGGCGGCCGCTATGGTCTGTCCTCCAAGGACACCACTCCCGCCCAGGTCGTCGCCGTCTATGACAACCTTGAGCAGAAGGAGCCCAAGAACGGATTCACGATCGGTATCGTGGATGACGTGACCTTCAAGTCTCTCCCCATCAAGAGCGAGATTTCGATCGTCAAGGCCGGCACCACCGAGTGCAAGTTCTACGGTCTCGGATCCGACGGAACCGTCGGCGCCAACAAGAACACCATCAAGATCATCGGAAACCACACGGATCTCTATTGCCAGGCCTATTTCGACTATGACTCCAAGAAGTCCGGCGGTTACACCTGCTCCCATCTCCGTTTCGGAAAGCAGCCCATCAAGGCTCCCTACCTTGTGTCCACTCCGGACTTCGTAGCCTGCCACGTGCCTTCCTACCTCACCAAGTATGACGTGCTCAAGGGCATCAAGGACGGCGGCACCCTGCTGCTGAACAGCCTCTGGAACGTGGAGGAGACCCTCAAGAGGATTCCTGACAATGTGAAGGCCACCATCGGCCGCAAGCATATCAAGCTCTATATCATCGACGCCACCAAGATCGCCGCTGAAATCGGACTCGGCAACAGGACAAACACCATTCTCCAGTCCGCATTCTTCAAGATCACCGGCATCATCCCTTACGAGGACGCCGTCAAGTACATGAAGGACGCCATCGTCAAGAGCTACGGCAAGAAAGGCCAGAATGTCGTTGACATGAACAACGCCGCCGTTGACCGCGGAGGCGAGTACACCGAGGTTCCCGTTCCCGCCGAGTGGGCGAACATCACCGCCAAGTTCGAGAATCCGAACAAGGAGAGGCTTGCTCCCGGCTTTGTCAAGGACGTCGCCGACATCGTCAACGCCCAGAACGGAGACTCGCTGCCCGTGAGCTCGTTCCTGCCCTATGCCGACGGCACCATGCCCGCAGGCACAGCCGCCTATGAGAAGCGCGGAGTGGCCGTCAAGGTTCCCACATGGAATCCCGACAACTGTATCCAGTGCAACACCTGCGCATTCGTCTGCCCCCACGCCGCCATCCGTCCTTTCCTCCTCACGGAGGAAGAGGCCGCCAAGGCTCCCGCAGGACTCAAGACAAAGCAGGGCAACGGCACCCTCAAGGAGTACAAGTTCGCCCTTGCAGTGTCCGTTGACGACTGCACGGGCTGCGGGAACTGCGTTGACGTGTGCCCTTCCAAGGAGAAGGCTCTCACAATGGTTTCCCTCGAAAGTCAGGAAAACGAGCAGGACAACTTCAACTGGCTCAACAGCAAGGTCGGCTACAAGGACACCGTGGCCAACAAGATGGCCAGCGTGAAGAACGCCCAGTTCGCACAGCCTCTGTTCGAGTTCTCCGGCGCATGCGCAGGCTGCGGCGAGACCCCTTATATCAAGAACATCACCCAGCTCTTCGGTGACCACATGATGATCGCCAACGCCACAGGATGTTCCTCGATCTACGGCGCCTCCTTCCCCGCCTCCCCTTACTGCACCGACAAGAACGGACATGGTCCCGCATGGGCCAATTCCCTGTTCGAGGACTTCTGCGAGTTCGGTTACGGTATGAAACTCGGATCCGACCGCGCAAGAGAAACTGTCGAGAGATACATGAAGGAAGGTCTGGAGTGCAGTTGCTGCTCCGACGAGATCAAGGCCCTCTTCCAGAAGTGGCTTGACAACAAGAAGGACTATGCCGTGACCCGCGAGGTCGCCGACAAGCTTGTCCCCCTCATGGAGAAGTGCGACTGCGACATCTGCCGCAAACTCGTCGAATACAAGCACTTCATTCCGAGCCGCAGCCAGTGGATCATCGGAGGTGACGGCGCAAGCTACGATATCGGTTACGGCGGACTCGACCATGTCCTCGCATCCGGCGAGAATGTGAACGTCCTCGTGCTCGACACCGAGGTTTACTCCAACACCGGCGGACAGTCTTCCAAGTCCACCCCGGCCGGAGCAATCGCCAAATTCGCCGCTTCCGGAAAGAAGATCCGCAAGAAGGATCTGGGAATGATGGCAATGAGCTATGGCTATGTCTATGTGGCTCAGGTGGCAATGGGTGCAAGCCCGGTGCAGTACATGAACGCCATCAAGGAAGCCGAAGCCTATGACGGACCGTCACTCATCATCGCATACGCCCCCTGTATCAACCACGGCCTCAAGGCCGGCATGGGTCTGAGCCAGAAGGAAGAGAAACTTGCGGTCGACTGCGGTTACTGGCACCTCTACAGGTATAATCCCACTCTCGAAGGAACAGACAAGAATCCGTTCTCGCTCGATTCCAAGGAGCCTGACTGGTCCAAGTTCCAGGACTTCCTCAAGGGTGAGGTCCGCTTCGCATCCCTGTATAAGCTCTTCCCGGACCGCGCCGAGGAGCTGCTCGGAAAGACCGAGGAGTTCGCCAAGGTCCGCTACGACAACTATAAGAAACTCGCCGGCAAATAGTCCGACAGGCATAATCAGAAAAAGGAAGGTCCGTGAGGCCTTCCTTTTTCTGTATCCATGAAATGATAAAAGCGGAGAAGGCTATCGCCTCTCCGCTTTTATCATTTGAACGCCAGGTCAATTACTCGGCGACAATCTCAAATTTAAAGGTGCCCTTGACATCCTTGTAGCACTTGACCTCAGCCTCATAGACGCCAAGTTCCTTGACATCTTCAGAGACCACGATGATGTCCTTCTTGTCAACCTCCACACCTGCTGCGACGAGAGCGTCGGCAAGCTGGGCCGTGGTGACGGAACCATAGATCTTTCCGTTCTCGCTCACCTTTGCGGCGACCTTCACGAGCATGGAAGAAATCTTTGCTGCAAGCTCCTGGGCGGCGGCTACGCGGGCTGCCTCCTTGTGGGCGCGCTGACGGACAGTCTCCTCATGCTGCTTGATGGCGGAGGGAGTGGCTGCGATGGCGTATCCGAAGGGAATAAGATAATTGAGCGCGTATCCGGCCTTGACCTTGACAACCTCGCCTTCCTGGCCGAGATGAGCCACGTCTTTCTTAAGAATGATTTCCATAGTGTCGGTCCTCCAATTATTTAAGCAGGTCTGTTACATACGGGAGAAGAGCAAGGGAACGAGCCCTCTTGACAGCTGTGGCCACCCTTCTCTGGAACTTCAGGGATGTTCCGGTGATGCGGCGGGGAAGAATCTTGCCCTGCTCGTTGAGGAACTTCTTGAGGAACTCAGGATCCTTATAGTCCACATACTTGATGCCGGCCTTTTTGAAACGGCAATACTTCTTCTTTCTGACCTCTACTGTGGGAGGATTGAGATAACGGATTTCGTCTCCGCGCTGGGAATTGTTTGTCTGTGCCATGGATTAACCCTCCTTCTCTTCGGGCTTGACCTCGGTCTGACCCTGGGCCTTAGCCTGCTTGTTGATTCTTCTCTTCTCCGCATATGCGACTGCGTCCTTGTCAAGAGCCACGGTCAGGTAGCGGATGACACGCTCGTCACGGCGGAACTGAGTTTCAAGAGCAGCCACGAGCGTGGGCTCGGACTGGAACTGGATCAGGTGATAGAAACCCGATGTCTTGTGCTGGATGGGGTAAGCAAGCTGCTTGAGACCCCAGTCCTCTTCGTACACGACTTCACCACCGTTGTCCTTGATGAAGTTCACGTACTTTTCAACCGCTTCCTTCATCTGAAGATCAGACAAAACGGGAGTTGCGATGAAAACGGCTTCGTACTGTTTCAGCATTTCTGTTTGTAAGTGTTTGTTATTAAAAAAATTACAATCCTCCCGGGCCGTATGCCGCCCGAAAGGATTGCAAATATACCGATAAAATCCGATTCCGGCAAAATTATTTTGCAGGGATCACCTCAAGAAGCCTCACGAGGAACTTCCAGACATTCTCCACGGAAGCGATGCGCACCCTCTCGTCCGGAGAATGGGGATGCACGATGTCCGGTCCGATGGAGACCATCTCCCACTCCGGGTACTTGGCTCCCAGCAGGGCGCACTCAAGTCCGCCATGGGTGGCGGTTATCTTCATCTCCTTGCCGGTCATCTCCTTCCATGTGTCGCAGACAAGCTTGTAGACGGGGGTCTCGGGCTTGGGAGTCCAGCCGTTATATGCACCGAAAGTCGAGAACTCGGCACCTGCAAGCTCGAAGAGATCCCTCATCTGGCCCGCAAGGTCGGCCTTGGCGGAATCCACGGCGCTCCTCATCAGGGACTGCACGGTGAGGTGTCCGTCGGCGCAGCCGACGATGGCCAGATTGGTGGAAGTCTCGGTGAGTCCCGGCATAGAGTCGCTCATGCGTATGACCCCGTTGGGGCAGGCCCTGATGGCGCGCACGGCGCGCATGGCCACAGACTCATGGATATATCTGGCGGGATAGGGGCGGAGCTTCTCCACGGAAAGGACCATTCCGGGATCGGAATGCCGGAACTCGGCCTTCACCTCATCGAATATGACGTTGACAAGATGCTTGACCTCGCGGGTCTTGGCGGTCGGGACAAATACGGTGGCTTCGCCCTCGAAAGGAATGGCGTTGCGCAGCGTGCCTCCCCTTATGTCACCGAGCTTGGCGTCGTATTTCTCCATGAGAGGCTCAACGACACGGACGAGGATCTTGTTGGCGTTGGCCCTGTAAAGGCTTATGTCCATACCCGAATGGCCGCCCTGAAGGCCCTTCACGACGATCTTATATCCGGTGTATCCGTCGGGAACGCGGTGGGTCACATACTTGAAATCCGCAAGCGCGTCCAGTCCGCCGGCGCAGCCGATGCAGAGCTCGCCGTCCTCCTCGGAGTCGATATTGATGAGGATGTCGCCATTGAGCATCTTGGGCTTGAGCATGTCGGCGCCGGTCATTCCGGTCTCCTCGTCATATGTGAAGAGAGCCTCGACAGGGCCATGCTTCAGACTGTCATCCTCCAGCACGGAAAGGGCGAATGCCACGCCCATACCGTCGTCGGCCCCGAGAGTGGTGCCCCTGGCTCCGACCCAATCGCCATAGATTTCCGTCTGTATGGGATCCTTGAGGAAGTCATGCACAGTGTCGGCCGTCTTCTGGGGCACCATGTCCACATGGGCCTGAAGAATCACTCCGCGGCGGTTCTCATAGCCGGGAGTGGCCGGTTTGCGCATGATTATGTTGCCGGTCTTGTCCTTGACGGTCTCGATGTTATGGGACTTGCCCCAATTGTAAAGATACTCGATAACCTGTTCCTCATGCTTGGAGGGGCGAGGAATCTGTGTGAGCGCATAGAAATTCTTCCACACGATCTTCGGGTTCAAATCTTTGATAGTCATATTATTTGGTATTAATTATAGGCAAAGAGCCTTCAATTCCCATCTGATAGACGGGGATGCGGCCCTGAAGCAGCACATCGGCCCCGTCGGAAAGCCTGACCGAGCAGACGGCCGGAATCCTGTAGTAGAGCGACTTCACGGATGCGCCCCGGTCGGCGGTCTGCGATGCAGCCGGCACCTCGTCGGGAACGAGCTCCAGCACGCAGGGACGGCCGGAAACATTGTCGGCGGACACCAGCCCGTCCTCATCGGAGATCCTGAAGGCCACAAGCCTCTGGGTTCCGGTCTTGGCGGCGGGTTCCACCTCAAATGTCATTGTCTGGGAACAGGACACCGTCCTGCCGAGAAACAGGGCCATATACTCCCCTTCCAGACGGTCTATCTCCCTGATCGCCGCGGAGAGAGCCTCGCCGGCGAAGGTGGCGTCGGTGTCACCCGTTATCAAGTCTATCTTCTTCTCGCGCAGTCTGAAGATCATGTCGGCCGCCTCGGAGGCCTTGGTCTCCGGAGACTTCTCCACCACCATCTTCTGCTGGACAGCCACAGTGCTGTAGCCGTCCGCACCGCCGCTCACATCCTTGTAGAGAGTAGCGGACTCGGAAGTGAGGTTGCGGCTCATTCCGGCCTCGGACACGCCGCCCCCGGCGGGAGCGGGAAAACGCCACTGCGTCTCGGCCTCGGCGGCTCCCCCGAAAGAGACGAGCCCCTGGGAGGTTAGGGCCAGAAACACGCTCTGGTCCTTGCCGGGAGTATAGCTGAACCTGCGGCTCTGGTCGGCCTCGGAACATGGCGTCATCTTCACCGCGGTCACCCTGCATACGGAGCTATCCTCCGACTTCGCGTCCACTCCCAGATATTTGCGGGCATATTTGGCATAGGGCCCGGCATAAAACTCTTCGATACTGGCCTCCACCTGAAGGGAGACAACCGTGCGCGGCAGGGCATAGGACACGGTCCCGACGGGATCGGGTCCCATATAAAGGCTCTGGGCACCGGCGGCCGGAGCGATCAGGGCCGCGGCCAGGGCGGCATAGAGATATTTTATCATAGTCTTCGTCATTTCCATCTGTTGTGGCTCCAGAGGTAGTTGTCAGGCTGCCTGACTATGTCCTCCTCCAGAAAACCGTAATATTTTTCCATGATTTCTTCCGGGTTCATCGCGGACGCGTCTTCGCAGACGGTCCTCAGACGCACCCGGTAATGGCCTTTCGATTCCCTGTACATGCCCATATACACGACGCTCATGCCCATCTTGGAGGCAAGCGCCGCCCCGCCGGTCATGACCATGGTCTTCTGGTGCATGAACGAGGGGATCTCGTGCTTCGTGGCATATCTGTAGGGATACTGGTCGGTGGAGAAAACGTAGATTTTCTTTTTTCCGCGGTTTTTCACCGCATGGCGGAGGACATCGCGCGATTCCACATAGCCATGGAAGTCATCCAGGGGAGAGCAGCGGTTGTCCGCGAGAAACTCATCCCAGAACCTGCTGGCGAGCCGCTTGTAAACCACGACGACATCGTCCTTTCCGAAAGGCATTTCCTGTCCGACATATTCCAGAAAGCCCCCCATAAGCTCCCAGTTGCCGAAATGGGAATTAAGAATCATCACGCTTGAACTCTTTTCGTAGAGCCCGGCGATAAGCTCGGGGTTGTCATACCGGCATATGCCGCTTGCGGCCAGACGCCCGGGAGCGCCCTTGCAGCCGCCGAACCAGAGGGCTTCGGCGACAAGCTCTCCGAGATGCCTGTAGAAGGCCCTTACATGCTCCCTTATCTCCCTGCTCTTCATTTCCGGGAAGCTCCGCGCGATATTGATCGTCACGACGTCTTTCCGGTAACTCATCACCGAAGCGGCAAACCACGACAGGGCCCCGCCGAAGGCATAGTGGAATCCGAGCGGAAGCTTCTGCACCGGCATGAGAAGAAAGCGGAATATTTTCTCGAACGAGACCATATCCACAAATATACAAAATTTGCTTTTGTTCCGTTTCCTGTTTCAAAACAGCTTCCCAGAAGAAGCATATTGGTGATTTTATTTATCTTTGTAAGACTGCATTTTTCAGAAACAACCAAATTCATACACTAAAAATCAATGTTCAAAGGTCAACCTAAAGGACTGTTCGCCCTCGCGCTATCCAACACCGGAGAGCGCTTCGGCTACTACACGATGATAGCCATCTTCACCATGTTCATTCAGGCGAAGTTCGGCTTCAGCGCGGCTCTCACAGGACAGTTCTACTCCATTTTCCTGGCGGTGGCATACTTTACCCCCGTGCTTGGCGGAATGATCGCCGACAAGATCGGTTACGGCAAGTGCGTGGTCTATGGCATCATAGTCATGTTCCTGGGCTACATCCTGTTGGCCGTCCCGACCCCCGCCAACAGCCTGGGAGTCACGGCCATGGTCTCCGCCCTGCTGCTGATATCCGTGGGAACGGGCCTCTTCAAGGGCAATCTGCAGGTTCTGGTGGGCAATCTCTATGACGCGCCCCGGTATGCGTCGAGACGCGATGCGGGATTCAGCCTGTTCTATGTGTTCATAAATATAGGATCCATGGCCGCCCCCTCCGCCGCGACCGCCATCACCAACCTGTTCCTGGGCAAAGCCGGCCTCATCTACAAGGCCGACATCCCCGCCCTCGCGCACCAGTTCCTGAACGGCACAATAACTCCCGAGAACACGTCGAAACTTCAGGATCTGGCAGCATTGATGCCCGACGCCGGAATGCGCGGCATGGATCTGGCCTCATTCAGCAGTTACTACATTGAAAAACTTTCCGCCTCCTACAATATGGGCTTCGCTGTCGCATGCGTTTCGCTGATCGTCTCGATAGCCATCTACTTCGCATGCAGGGCTTGGTTCAAGGACGCAGACTACAATTCCAAGCAGGCTCCCGCAAATGCCGCTCCCGTGGCTGAGCTCAGCCCCAAGCAGACCAGAGACAGGATGACGGCCCTGTTCCTCGTGTTCGCGGTGGTCATCTTCTTCTGGATGGCGTTCAACCAGAACGGATCCTCGCTCACATGGTTCGCCAGAGACTACACCCGGTCCAGCGTTGACGGCTTCACCAGAATAGGATTCAGCTTCCCGGCCCTCATGCTCATAGCCGTTTCCGTCTATACTCTCTTCGCCGCCTTCCAGTCTGAAAAAACGAGAAGCCGGATAATCTGCGGAGTCGTGACGCTCGCCCTCTGGGGCGGCGCATATGCCATCTATCACGGAATGCCCTCCCCGCTCACCATATTCCCCCAGCTCTTCCAGCAGTTCAACCCGTTCTTCGTGGTGGCTCTGACCCCGGTGTCCATGGCCATTTTCGGAGCCCTCGCAAAGAAGGGCAAAGAGCCTTCGGCTCCCATGAAGATCGGCCTCGGAATGTTCGTGGCGGCCATAGGCTACATGATCATGATATTCGGTTCCAATGGCCAGATGTCTCCCTCTGAACTCGGAGGAAACGTCTCCGCCGACCCTGTGGTGCCCCAGTACCTTATCGGAACCTATCTGGTGCTGACCCTCGCCGAGCTGCTGCTCTCCCCCATGGGAATCAGCTTCGTCTCCAAGGTCGCGCCGCCCAAATATAAGGGTCTGATGATGGGATGCTGGTTCGCCGCCACGGCAATCGGCAACTACCTCAGTTCCATCCCGGCCATGCTCTGGAACAAGGTGCCCCTCTGGGCCAACTGGACCATTCTCGCCGGGCTCTGCCTCATAGCGGCCGTCATAATGTTCGGCATGCTCAGGAAGATCGAGGCCGCAACGGAAGAATAGCGAAAAAACACCTCAAAAATCGATAACTTATGTTCAAAGGACAGCCTAAAGGGCTCTATGCCCTGGCTCTGGCCAACACTGGCGAAAGGTTCGGCTACTACACGATGATAGCCGTGTTCGCCCTCTTTCTCGGAGCCAACTTCGGTCTGACGGAAGGTCAGGCGGGATTAATCTACAGCATATTCCTCGCTCTGGTCTATTTCCTGCCGCTCATAGGCGGCATTCTGGCAGACAAATTCGGATATGGGAAGATGGTCACCATCGGAATCCTGATCATGTTCGCCGGCTATCTGGTCCTCTCCATTCCCATGGGAGGAGGCGGAGCGGCTCTGAGCGTCATGGCCCTGGCCCTGCTGCTGATAAGCCTGGGCACCGGCCTGTTCAAGGGAAACCTGCAGGTCATGGTGGGAAACCTCTATGACGATCCGCAGTACGCCTCGCAGCGCGACTCCGGATTCTCCCTCTTCTACATGGCCATAAACATCGGCGCCCTTTTCGCCCCGACCGCGGCCGTGAAGATCAAGGAATGGGGAGAGTCGCTGGGGTTCAGCTCCAACGATGCCTATCATTTCTCCTTCGCAGTGGCCTGCGTGGCCCTCATCATTTCAATCGCCATCTACTATGCCTTCCGCGGCACGTTCAGACATGTTGAGGGAGGACACAAGAAACAGGACGGAAGCCCGGCCGCCGCAGTTCAGGAGCTCAGCCCTGCCGAGACCCGCTCGCGCATCACGGCCCTGTGCCTGGTGTTCGCAGTGGTGATCTTCTTCTGGATGGCATTCCACCAGAACGGACTGTCTCTCACCTATTTCGCCGACCAGTTCGTGCAGAAGCACATATCCGGAGCAGAGTGCATGTTCTTCGACGTGATAAACCTCGTGATGGTGATAGTCATCGTCTATGCGCTGTTCTCCGTCTTCCAGAGCGAAACCGCGAAGGGAAAATATCTCTCCCTTGGAGCGATAGCCGCCGCGGTGGCCGTACTGGTATGGAAATACTGCCGCCTCTCCGACGGCGGCATGGACATCAGCGCTCCCATTTTCCAGCAGTTCAATCCCTCGTTCGTGGTGGCTCTGACCCCCGTCAGCCTTGCCATATTCGGAGGCCTCGCGAAGAAGAAGAAAGAGCCTTCGGCTCCCAGAAAGATAGCCTACGGAATGTTGGTCGCCGCCATCGCCTATGGACTGATGATCGTGGCTTCCATCGGACTCAACACCCCCGCCATCCAGAAAGCGGCCGGTGACGCCGGCACCTTCGTGTCGCCCAACTGGCTGATAGGCACTTACCTGATCCTCACTTTCGGAGAACTGCTGCTCTCCCCCATGGGCATCAGCTTCGTCTCCAAGGTGGCCCCTCCCAAATACAAGGGCATGATGATGGGCGGATGGTTCGTTGCCACCGCTCTGGGCAACCTGCTGGTGCAGGTGGGCGGACACCTCTGGGGCTCCCTGCCTCTCTGGGTGGTCTGGGGCACGTTCCTCACCCTCTGCCTCGTATCGGCCGCATTCATGTTCATCATGATGAAGAAGCTGGAGGCGGCCACAAAATAGGACGCCGCAGAAATGACGGAAGAAATATGCAAGTCCCTGACAGATTGGGCGGAGAAATACAATTCGCCCGAATACTTCAGGGATGACCCGATAGCTTTTCCCTCCCGGTTCGCACAGCTGAGCCGGGAGGGAAAAGCCGACAGAAGGGACATAGAAATAGCCGCAGTCTTCGCGGCCCATTTCGCATGGGGACGGAGGGCGATGATAGTGCGCGACTGCGGAAGGCTCTTCGACCAGATGGACTGGAAGCCGTATGACTATGTCATGAAGGGCGAATGGAGAAAAGGGCGCGACAGCGTCCACCGCACGGTGAGATGGGACGATGTCGCCGCCATCTGCGGGAGGCTCCGCGAAATCTATGACAGAGTCCCTTCGCTGGAACATTTTTCGCAGGAACGCCTCAGAACCGAAGTCTATGGTCAGAAAACTGACCCGAAGGCGCCGGACAAAAAGATAAACATGATGCGGAGATGGATGGTCAGGGATGACGGGAAAGTGGACCTGGGGGTGTGGAAAGACACCGACCCCGCGGAGCTTCTCATACCTCTGGACGTCCATGTCCATGATGTCGCGACAGCTCTGGGCCTCACCTCCCGCAGGCAGAAGGACATCACGACTGTCCGCGAAGTGACAGACTGTTTCAAGACGATTTTTCCAGGAGATCCATGCAAAGGAGACTTTTCCCTGTTCGGCTACGGGATAACCCATCCGAAACAAAGGGCGGAGGCAACCGTCCGAAAATGTATATAATAGCCGGGTGCAACGGCTCAGGCAAGACCACCGCGTCCTACACGGTGCTGCCGGAGATCCTCAAATGCAGCCAGTTCGTGAATTCCGACGAGTTCGCGAAAGGTCTCAATCCGTTCAACCCCAACGATGCGTCGGTGAGGGCCAGCAGATACATGCTTATCAAGATCAAGTACCTGATCGACAGGAACATGGACTTCGGAGTGGAGACAACGCTGGCGACACGCAGCCTGAGGAAGATCGCGCTGGCGGCCCAGAAGAAGGGCTATTTTGTCACCGTGCTGTATTTCTGGCTGGACTCCCCCGCGCTCGCTATCGAACGGGTCAGGGCCAGGGTACAGGCCGGCGGACACGACATCCCCACGGACGTGATACTGCGCCGCTACGACAAGGGGCTGAAATACTTCTTCGACGACTACAGCCAGTTCGCCGACAGATGGATTCTTGCGGACAATTCCAACTACCCCTACACGGTAGTCGCGCAGGGATGGAAAGACAGCATGATCGTCAGGGACAACCGGAAATACGAACAGATAAAGAACTATGCGGACTCCATCGTCATGAAAGAGTCCGCGACGGGGGCAGACAGCGAGGCTCCCGAAGATGAGAACAGATGATAAACAGCAAAGAATACTACACCGGCCTGTTCTCCGTCGGCGAAGAGGAGATGGAAAAGCTCATCTCCACGGCGATGGAGGACGGAGGTGACTATGCCGACCTCTACTTCGAGCACACCTCCTATCAAGACCTGCGTCTCCGTGACGGAAGCGTGTCCTCCGGAGGATTCCATGTGGACTATGGCGTGGGGATAAGGGCGCTGAAGGGAGAGAGGACGGGATATGCCTACTCCGAGAGCACCGAGTTCTCCGCCATGAACGAGGCGGCCAAAGCCGCCGCGGCGATCTCCCGCGGAGTCAGGGTCGAGTCCGAGACCCGGCCTACGGTCCCTTTTCACGGAAAGCCCAACCCGGCCGCCGACAGATACCCCATGGTCACGGACTGGAGAGGCTGCGGAGCCGAGGCGTTCGTTCCGGTTCTCAACCGCCTGGAGGAGATCATCAGAAAGAAGGACCGCAGGGTCTCCAAAGTGATCGGAATGCTGTCCACCTCCGTGAGCGACATAATGATGTACAACTCCCACGCGGAGCTGAAATATGACACTCGCCCGATGGGGACCCTGGCCGTATCGGTTGTGTTCAGCGACGGGCACACGGTGCGCAACGCCCACTGCAGCAGAAGCTTCCGCATGGGCGCGGAGATGCTGACGGACGAGTTGCTGGAGGAGCTTGCCGCTCTGGCCGTGAGAAATCTGGACGACAGGTTCGCCGCGGTCAGGCCCAAGGGCGGAAAAATGCCGGTGGTCATGGGCGCCGGCTCATCGGGGATACTGCTCCACGAAGCCATGGGACACGCGTTCGAGGCGGATTTCAACCGCAAGGGGCAGTCGGTGTTCGCCGACAGAATGGGCAGGAAAATATGCGCCGAAAACATCAACATAGTGGATGACGGCACCATAAAAGGCAACCGCGGGTCCCTGAACTTCGACGACGAGGGCGTTCCGGGCCAGAAGACCTATATGGTGACGGACGGAGTGCTGACTTCCTATCTGCATGACCGCATAAGCGCCGGCTGGTATGGGGTGCGCCCCACCGGAAACGGCAGACGCGAGTCCTTCAGGTACAACCCGATCCCGCGCATGAGAGCGACTTATATGGAAAGCGGTGACGCCCGTCCCGAAGACATAATAGCCTCCGTGAAGAAGGGGGTCTATGTGGACGAGTTCTCCAACGGCCAGGTAAAGATCGGCGAGGGCGATTTCACCTTCTATGTGAAAAGCGGCTATCTCATCGAGAACGGCGCGCTGACCAGGCCCATAAAGGACATCAACATCATAGGCAACGGCCCGCAGGCGCTCGCCGACATAGTCGCGGTGGGAAACGACTCTAAAGTGGACAACGCCGCATGGACATGCGGAAAGGAGCAGAACGTCCCGGTCATGTGCGGAATGCCCACAGTGCTCGTGAGCAGTCTCACGGTCGGAGGAAATTGATATGGAAATGGACAAGAGAATCTGGACTATAAGCCGGGAGGAACAGGACCTGGCGCTCAGGTGCATGGACATGATACTGGCCAAAGGGGCGTCACAGGCGAGAATAACGCTGAGCAAGAGCATGATGGACCTGGTGTCGGTGCTGAACGGACAGACCGACAAGGTGACCCGCTCCGGCGACCGCGCCATGGCCTTCAACATTTTCGCCGGCGGACGGTACGGGACCTTTTCCACCAACAGGCTGGAGCCTGCGGCGCTTCAGGATTTCATAGGAAAGGCACTGGACACCGTGAAGACGTTGGCTCCGGACGAATTCCGCAGGCTTCCCGCGGCGGAGCGCAAGGCGAAAGACGCCGTCACAGGCCTTGAAGCCGGACTCTTCGACGGGGACGGATATGCCGGAACCGATTCGGCGGGAAGACTTGACACGGCGATGGCCGCGTCCGGATGGGGAAAACTCCCGGGCGAAGGCTTCACTCCCGTCTCGGAGGAGATGGAATATTCCGATTCGGTATATGACACCTATCTAATCGACTCGGAAGGGCTGGAATGCCGCCACACGGAGACATCTTTCGAAATCGGATGCGAGACCACGGTGGAGGCTCCTGACGGAAACAAGTCCAGCGGCTACTGGTGGGACTCTTCCCCCAGATTCGGGTCGCTGGACAGGGAAGGCTGTTGCAGAAAAGCCATGGAGAGGGCGGCAGCGCAGATCGGAGCGGAACCGGCGGAGGGAGGCAAATACACCATGGTGGTGGAGAACGAAACCGCATCCAGGCTGCTCTCGCCCGTGCTGAACGCGCTCAACGCCTTTTCCCTCCAGCAGAACAATTCATTCATGGCCGATTCACTCGGAAAAAGGCTGTTTCCGGAAGGCCTGACCATAATGGACATGCCCAGAGTCAGGGGCGCGTTCGGGGCAAGATTCTTCGACAGCGAAGGAGTGGCCACCCGCAACACCCCCATAATCGGGAACGGCGAGGTGAAGGAATATTTCATAAACACCTATATGGCCGGCAAAACCGGAATGGCTCCGACCATAGAGGACTCCACAAGGGCCTGCATCATGCCTTTCGGCATAGAGGACGGGAAAAATATCGGCGCCGCGGAGCTTATGGGTATGGCCGGAAACGGTATATTTGTAACAGGGCTGAACGGCGGCAACTGCAATTCGGCCACCGGTGACTTTTCCTATGGCATCGAAGGCTTTCTCTTCCGGAACGGAAAGCCGGTCCGGCCTGTCAGGGAGATGCTGATCACCGGCAATATGCCGGAACTGTGGAAGTCGCTGCGCGCGGCCGGGACCGACATGAGAAAATGCATGAGTCGCGGAATCCCCTCCCTGCTTTTCGAGGGAGTGGATTTCAGCGCATAGAAAAGATATAATTTTAAAGAATCATGAAGATAGAGAAAAACAAGGTCGTTTCCCTCTGCTACGAAGTCGAGGCGGACGGACAGGTTGTGGACAAGATGACCCGGGAGAATCCTCTGGAATATATACACGGAGCCCATATGCTCCTCCCCGTCTTCGAAGAGCAGATCCAGGACAGGGAGCCCGGCTACAGCTTCGACTTCGCGGTCAGCCCCGAGAAGGGCTACGGCGTCTATGACGAGAAGAAGAAGGTCGAGATACCCAAAGAAGCCTTCGAGATCGACGGCAAGCTGCAGGAGGAGCTCTTGGTGCTAGGAAAGTTCCTGCCCATGCTCAACAGCATGGGAGAGGTGGTCCACGGCAAAGTGGTCGAGATCAAGGATGAGGCGGTGGTCATGGACTTCAACCATCCCATGGCTGACAAGATCATGCATTTCACCGGCGAGGTGCTTGCTGTCAGGGACGCCACTGAAAAGGAGCTGAAGGAGGGTCTGCATGGGGAATATCTCCCGAAGGGCGAAGGCTGCTGCCACGGCCACGGGAAGGGTTGCTGCCATGGCGAAGGTCACCACAAGGACGGCGAAGGATGCTGCCACGGCGAAGGCCACCACAAAGACGGCGAAGGATGCTGCCATGGCGAAGGCCACCACAAAGACGGCGAAGGATGCTGTCACGGCGACAAGAACTGATTCGGTAATGGGCGGAACGGCGATAGTAATTTTGAATTACAACACCAGAGACTTTCTGGGACGGTTCCTTCCGGGAGTGCTCAGCACCTCCGGATGCGGCCCGGACGGCACTCCCGGCGATTCGGGAGCCGAAGTGTTCGTGGCGGACAACGGCTCGGACGACGGCTCCATGGATCTTGTGGCGGAGCGCTTTCCGAATGTCGGAAGAATTGTCATGGACAGGAACTATGGTTTCGCGGAGGGCTATGACAGGGCTCTGGATGAATTGAGAGGCCGTTTTGAGTATTATATACTGCTGAACACGGATGTGGAGACACCCCCGGGCTGGCTGGAACCGCTTGTGGGATGGATGGACAGCCATCCCCGGTGTGGGGCATGCGCCCCTAAACTGCACTCGTGGTACAAGAGCGAGGTCTTCGAATATTCCGGAGCGGCGGGCGGACTGATTGACCGTTTCGGCTTTCCCTTCTGCAGGGGCCGGGTCATGAGCATGGTCGAGCAGGATTTCGGACAATATGACGACAAGGCCCCGGAGGTTTTCTGGGCCAGCGGCGCGTGCCTGATGGTCAGAGCCGGGCTGTTCCACGCTTTGGGCGGACTGGACAGAAGGTTTTTCGCCCACATGGAGGAGATCGACCTGTGCTGGAGGATGCAGCTGGAAGGATACAGCGTCTGCGTGGTGCCAAGCTCGCAGGTGCTCCACATCGGCGGCGGCACCCTGCCTTCGTCATCTCCAAGGAAGCTGTTGCTCAACTACAGGAACAATCTGCTGATGCTGGACAACAATCTGGCCCGGACCATCGCATGGGAAGAATATCGGAAGAGCGGAAGGGCGGAAGAGGCGGCGGAGCGCGGGCTGAGGAAAGCGGCGCGGAAGATCACTGCCAGAATGGTGCTAGACGGAGCCGCCGCCGCAGTCTATCTTGTAAGCCTTAAATTCGGATCGTTCATGGCGGTGATGAAGGCCCACTCCGGATTCCGCGCCATGAAGACGGAAACCGACGTCGCCCACCTGCGCACCTGGTTGGAGAAAGCGGACCGGCGGATCGACATCCGGGGAAGGTACCGGGGCTGCATCATATTGCAGGCGATACTGCTGAAGGGAAAGGTATTCCGCAAAATATTGGAAACATAAGCTGGAAACATGAAAATCATCATTGAAGGCGCCGGAGAGGTCGGTTCCCATCTGGCGAAGATGCTGAGCGGTGAGGCCAATGACATCACCGTCATAGACTCCGACGAGCAGAAGCTCTCCCGACTGGCTTCGGTCAGCGACATCTCCACAATCAACGGGGAATCCTCCTGCATATCCGTGCTTAAGGAAGCCGGAGCGGAGAAGGCCGATCTTTTCGTCTCCGTCAATCCCTTCACTTCACAGGACGTGAACGTGGTCAGCGCCCTGCTGGCAAAAAAACTGGGATGCAAGAAGGTGTGCGCCAGAATCGACAATGAGGAATATCTCTTCTACGAGAACAAGTATCTTTTCACCGAGATGGGCATAGACCTGATGTTCTATCCCGAGAAGATCGCCTCCGACGAGATCACCGACCTGCTGCGGCGCACCGCGTCCACAGAGTCGCTTGACTTCGCGCGCGGAAAACTGCAGATGGCCGTTTTCAAACTGGACGACGACTCCCCTCTTCTGGACATGAAGCTCGAGGAATTCACCAGGACAGTCCAGACCGATGAAATCCAGTTCAGGGTGGTGGCCATATCCCGGGGAGACCGCACAGTCATGCCCAGATATGACTCCAGATTCAAGTATCACGACCTTGTATTCATCATAGCCAAGCGCGAGGGTATAGATACCATAATGAAGTTCCTGGGAAAGAGCAACATAGAGGTAAGCAAACTGATGATCGTGGGCGGAGGTAGAATCGGGGAGATGGTCGCCGGCACTCTGTCCAAGGACATCAGCCAGATCAAGATCATAGACCCAGACCGCAAACGCTGCGAAGACCTGGGCGAAAAGACCCCGTCCAATGTGGACATAATCAACGGTGACGCCCGCAACTCCGACTTTCTTCTTGAGGAGGGCATCAGGGACATGGACGCATTCGTGGCGGTGACCGACAACGATGAGGAAAACATCCTCGCCTGCGTGGTGGCCAAGCGCTTCGGAGTGCCGAGAACCGTGGCCGAAGTGGAGAATCTGGAATATATCGGACTGGCCGAGGAGCTCGGAGTGGACTCCGTGATAAACAAGAAAATGATCACGGCGGGAAAGATCTTCAAGATGACCCTCAGCAACAAGGTCCGTTTCGTGAAATACATCAGCGGCACCAATGCCGAAGTCATGGAATATATCGTGGCGCCCGGCAGCAGAATAACGGCAGGGCCGCTGAAGTCGATCAATTTCCCGCAGGACGCGATAATCGGCGGAGTCATACGCGGGAACGATTCGTTCATCGCGGTGGGAGACACCATGATCGAGGCCTATGACAGGGTGGCGGTGTTCGCTCTGCCCGGCGCGGTCAAGGATGTGGACAGATTTTTCAGATAGAGCGGAATGGCAAGTTACCTGCAGATAGAAAACATATCCAAGTCATATGGTCCCAAGGTCCTGTTCGAGAACATCGGGTTCAATGTGAACGAAGGCGACAAGATCGCCCTGATAGCCCCGAACGGGACCGGGAAGACTTCGCTCATGCGCATTCTCGCCGGCAAGGACAAGTCGGACAGCGGCGGGAAGATAACTTTTCTCAAGGACATACGCATAGCCTTTCTGGAACAGGAATATGACTTCGACCCCGAAAAGGGCATATTCGACCAGATAGTCTCGGCCTCGGCCGACTTCCCTCCGGAAAACGATCCGGAACGCAGGCTTGAACGCGAGGTGCTGATAAAGAAACTGCTGACCGATTTCGGCCTGACGGACTTCGACGCTCCCATGAAGAACCTTTCCGGCGGGGAGGTGAAGAGGGTGGCGCTGGCCGGAATGCTGTCTTCGGAGGCCGATTTCTATATCATGGACGAGCCCACCAACCATCTGGACATAGACGCCATCGAATATCTGGAGGATTGTCTGAGCCGTTCCAGACGTACTCTGCTGATGGTCACCCACGACAGATATTTTCTGGACCACGTGTGCAACATGGTGATGGAGCTGGACAGGGGGCATGTCTATGTTTACCGGGGTGACTATCAGAATTATCTGGAAAAACGTCAGGAGAGGATAGACAACTACAACGCGGAGACCGACAAGGTGCGGAACATTCTGAGAAGGGAACTGGAATGGATGAGAAGTTCGCCGTGCGCCCGCACCGGCAAGGCCAAATACCGCAAGGACGCCTTCTATTCCCTGCGGGACAGGGCCGGCGACGTGTATGTGGAGAAGCGGCTCAACATGGAAAGCATGGGCGGAGGATCAAGGCTCGGGACCAAGATCATCAACTGCAAGAACCTGAGTTTCAGATATGGAGACCGCTGCATGCTGGATTCTTTCACTTATAATTTCCAGCGTTTCGAGCGGGTGGGAATAGTGGGGCCCAACGGAGTGGGCAAATCCACGTTCATCAACCTCGTGACCGGAAATCTCCCCGCGGACGATCCCGGAGTCATGACCGGAAGCATAGAAAGGGGCGAATCGCTGCGTATCGGCTATTACCGCCAGAACGGCATAGACTTCGACGAAGACCAGACCGTGCTGGAGACGGTCAATGACACTCGGCTGCTCTCGCAGTTCATGTTTCCCCACGAGATGCTGTCAAACAGGGTTTCTACCCTCTCCGGAGGAGAGAAGCGCAGGCTCTATCTGCTCACCGTGCTCATGGCGCAACCGAACGTGCTGGTGATGGACGAGCCCACCAACGATCTGGACATCGTGACCCTCAACATTCTGGAAGAATATCTGAAGGACTACAAGGGATCCCTCATAATAATCTCCCACGACCGCCATTTTCTGGACAGACTGGTGGATCATCTGCTGGTCTTCACAGGCGACGGCGTGGTGAAGGACTTCATCGGCGACTACAGCCAGTATCGGCAGTATATGCTGGATCTGAAGGCCGCCCGCAGAAGCGAGGAACGCGCGGCGAAAGCCGCCGCCCCGCGCCAAAGGACCGAAACCGCCCCGAAGCGCAAGCTGAGCTACAAGGAAAAGAAGGAGATGGAAGCGCTTGAGGCCGAGCTGGAAAGCCTGAATGCCGAAAAGGCGGAGCTCGAAAAGGATCTTTCCGGCGGTTCGCTGCCTCCCGACAGGCTGCGCGAGGCCTCCGAGCGATTCGGAGTCCTCACTGCCCTGATCGATAAAAAGGAGATGCGCTGGCTGGAGCTCGGCGAACTCGCATAACGAGCTTGGAGAACTCGCATAACGAAGCGCCGGGCTGTCCGTTCCCCTGTCCGGCAGCCCTGCCGGGCTGCGGGGAGTCACGAAAAAAGGATTGGTCGATTTGACCAATCCTTTTTCGTGACTCCTATAGGATTCAAACCTATAACCTTCTGATCCGTAGTCAGATGCTCTATTCAGTTGAGCTAAGGAGCCGTGCACGGGACAAAGCCCGCAATATGCTAGTTCTCTTCCTCTTTTATGAGGTTGATTCTCTTCTCTTTGATTCTTGCCTTCTTGCCGAACAGGTTCCTGAGGTAGAAGATTCTAGCCCTGCGGACCTTACCGACCTTGTTGAGTTCGACAGAGTCGATGAAAGGAGACTGGAAGGGGAAAATCCTCTCGACGCCCACTCCGCCGGAAATCTTGCGGACGGTGAAAGTCTTCGTGAAGGCGTCGCCTCCGCTGATCTGTATCACCACTCCTCTGAATTTCTGGAGTCTCTCCTTGTCACCCTCTTTAATCCTGTAGGTAACTGTCACAGTGTCACCGGCCTTGAAGCTCGGGATCGACGCAGCTTTCTCGTTTTCGAAAGACTGCTGCACAAGTTTGATCAAATCCATTTTCTTGTCTCTTTAGTCGCAACGTTACCTAAAAAAAACGAATCGTAAGAGGTTGCTTTTTTGTTTTTCGGACTGCAAATGTAGGAATAAAATCCGAGTTTCCAAAGATTTATTCCGAATCTCAGAAATTTTCCGACATTTTTTCAAAAAGAGCACGGTCGTCGCGCCCGGGATCGGGGGTAAAGGACGAGCTGTTCCTCATGTCCTCAAGAGCGGTTTTCTCCGAACGGGAAAGCTTCTTGGGAATCCAGACAAGAATTTTCACATACAGGTCGCCGGTGCCGCTGCCATAGCCCTTCACGGAAGGCAGGCCCTTGCCCTTAAGCCGCAGAACGGTACCGGACTGCGTGCCGGCCTCCACCTTCACTGCAGTGGGGCCGTCAAGGCAGGGAACCGATATCTCGGTTCCGAGGATCGCATCGGTGACGGAAATTATCTTACTGTAGAACAGATTGTTGCCATTTCTTTTGAGATCCTTGTGCGGAATCTCCTCGATCACCACAAGCAGGTCGCCGCTTACTCCGTTGTTCTTGGCGGCATGACCCGCTCCCCTCACGGTGAGCTGCATTCCATCCTCCACTCCGGCCGGAATGTTGACATTCACGGTCGCCTTCTTCTTGACCAGACCGGTGCCGCCGCAGTTGCGGCAGGCGTTCTTGATTATCCTGCCCTCGCCGTTGCAACTGGAGCAGGTGGTGTAGGTGACTGTCCTTCCAAGGAAGCTGTTCACCACTCTCTGCTCCTGTCCGGTGCCATGGCACTTCGGGCAGGTCTGTATGTCGGATGCGTTCTTGGCGCCTTTTCCACCGCACTCCGGGCAGGGTTCGTCACGGGTGATGGTGACATCTTTGGCCACGCCCGAGGCGATTTCCTCCAATGTCAGACGCACCCTGGTCCTGATGTCGCGTCCGCGATAGACCCTTTCCTGGGCCTTTCCGCCGCCGAATCCGAAGCCGCCGAATCCGCTTCCGAAGCTGAAATGGCCGCCACCGCCTCCGAACAGGTCGTTGAGGATGTCGTTCAGATTGCCGAAACCGCCGCTGAAGTCGAATCCTCCGGCACCTCCGGCGCCTCCGTCTACACCGGCGAATCCGAACTTGTCATACTTCGCCTTCTTGTCCGGATCGCTGAGTACGGAATAGGCCTCGGAGGCCTCCTTGAACTTCTCCTCAGCGGTCTTCTTTTCCTCATCGGTACCGCTGACCCAACGGTCAGGATGCCATTTCAGCGCCGCCTTCCTGTAGGCTGATTTTATATCGTCCGCCGAAGCGCTCCTGTCCACCCCGAGCACCTCGTAGTAATCTCTCTTGTCTGCCATAATTAAATACCTACCACTACTTTAGCATGCCTCAGAACTTTTCCGTTCAGGAGATATCCCGTGGATATGACATCATAGACCATACCCTTCTTGTCATCCTCGACGGGAAGCTGGGCCACCGCGTCATGGAAATCGATGTCGAACTTTTTGCCCTTCGCCTCGATCACCTGCAGACCCTTGGTCTTCAGATAGGCCATCAGCTTGCTATATATGAGGTTTGTACCCTCCTTGGCGGCCTCGTCTCCGGATTTTGACAGCAATTCGAGAGCTCTCTCGCAATCGTCCAGAACGGGAAGAAGCCCCTTGATGGTATCTTCAGCCGCAGTGCTGATGAGATTGAGCCTGTCCTCGGCACTGTGCCTGCGGAGGTTTTCAAAATCGGCCATGAGGCGGAGATAGTCGTTCTTGTCGGCGGCGATCTTCTCCCTGGACTCGGAAAGTTCCTTCTCAAGCTTCTCTATCTTTTCCTGGAATTTTCTGTCCTCCTTCTCGGAGCGGCGGTCCTTTTTATCTTCACGCCTGTCGGAGTGTTTATCCCCCTCAGCCGGGCGGACGTTTCCCTCTTCTGCCTTTTCGTCAGAAGCTTTCGCCTTCTCCTGCTGAGAAGCATTCTTCATATTCTTGTTATCTTCCATGATATCAATGTTCTAAACAAATTCACCCCAAAATAGAGGCAAAATGTCTGCCACGCGGGACGCACTGACATTATGACAAAATACTTTTCACGACTTCACCGCCCGCTGCGGAGAGCGGCGGTGAAGGAGGCGTTGGCACGGTAGTGAGGAGCATAGAGCGACTCGATCTCCACGACGGGGGCGGTGAATACACCCTCCTGAGTCACAAAGAAGTCCTCGGTCACGGACACGGTCTCTTCCGGCCATGTGTCGAAATAGAACTCGGTCGCCGACGCTTTCATATTACGGTAGCCGCACGGCACAAAGGTATAGAACGAACTGATCCTGAGAGGTTTAATTCCAAGGCCACACAGCCCGGAAAGCTGATTCACCGGCCTCAAGGAAGCCTCGTGCGGAGCCCTTATGGCCACAAAGCTGCGGTTCTCTCCGCTCTTGACCCTGTACTCAATCCTTATACGGTCTCCGACCGAAAGCCTGTCGTCGGTACGCAGCCGCTCATATTCCGTAACGGTGCGGGATGCGTCATCGGGATCCGGAGCGGATTTCGCCCTCAGGAAAATCCTCTCCACGGAGAAGCCGTTTCCGGCGGCCTTGATCTCCGCATAGGGCTTCTCATATTTCTTCGTCATGACAAGTACCTGAGTTCCAAGCACATCATCCCCTCCGGCCAGCACAGAGGCGATGGCGTCCACATAGGCCGGATCGGTGTCCCACTTCTGAGTCTCTTTCTGGACCATAAGCCAGATTCTGATCCCGTCGGCGACCCGGCGGGCCTCGGCGGCCTTTGAGACGGAAACGGAGCCTCCGAATCCGCCGGAATAGTCCGAAAGGAGATTGCACAGAAGGCTGTGGGCATAGGTCTCACTCTCAAGCAAGCCGCGGAACGGCATCACCGCATTGGGATAATAGACCCCGCCGTCCCTGTGATCCACCGCATATTCGAGAAGGGAAGCCACATCAGCCTCAAGCGAACGGAAAATCCTGTCGCGCGAATCGAAGGAAACGCCCCATTTTCCGGCCAGGGCGACACCGTCCTCCGAGACAAGCAGAGCGGACAGAGTCTTCAGCCTGCGGGCCTTGGGGAGAATCTCCCCCTTAAGCCCCCGCTCGCCCGACGGGACCAGATAGTTCTTGACATACTTCTTGAACTCCCTCATCCGCTTCTCGGCCTCCCGTCCGGAAAGAGACGGGGCAAAGCCTGTCCCGCTGTAAAGCGAGCGGACAAGAAGATACTGATCGGTTGAAATTCCTCCGCACCACAAAGGCCTGTCCACATCGAAGAAGCTGTCATCCAGATATTTGACCGACGAGCTCATGTCCATGGACAGAAGTCCCGAATTCCGCATGGCGGCGAATCGTTCCAGCAGCACGGCGGTGATGACCGGCGATGAGTTCATCCCCTCGAACCAGCCGAAGCCTCCGTCGGCATTGCGGCAGGCCAGAAGCTTGCGCATAAGTTCCTCATCGGAAAGCTTCTTTTCCGGTGAGACTCCGAGGCTTTCCGCCATTTTCCTGACATACAGAGCCTCGGAAAGGGACAGGACGTCCTCTCCGGCCGGCTCGGCGGAGGAAGGAACCGCGTCACGCAGCATGTCAAGGATGGAAATCTCCTTGTACTCGGCTCCGGCCGCACTCACGTTCACGAACTCCCCGCGCAGTTTCTCAAGGACCTCTTCCATGTCGGCGCCGGGAAGAACCACGGCGGAATGCGACTCCGTGAGAACCTGCGTGTCGCCGAGCACCGGCACCGACACGAACACCGCATCGGAAACGGAAAGGTCATCGCCGTCGGGAATGAACACGGCCTTAAGCCCCATGTCACCGGGGGCCGCAGGCACATCCACATCGAACAGGTGCGAGACTGTCCCGCCGGCGGGCACCGACAGCTTCACGGAAGACGACTTCACGGGCGAGCTGTTCCTGTAGTCCTGACCGTCATACTGACAGAACGAAAGGGTTCCGGACACCGCCGCCGCGGAAGACGAAGCCAGCGATACTGCGGCCCTGTAGCGGTCGCCGACCCTCAGGAACTGAGGCTGGGCAAGGGACACTTTCACGGGAAGGGTCACGACCATTTCCCGGGACACCAGGGCATTGCGCATGGTCTTGTCATGAGCCAGCACGAGAACCCTGTATGTAGAAAGTTTCCCGGAAGTGGAGAAGTTCAGCACAGCCTTCCCGGACCCGTCTGGCCTCAGAAAAGGTTCAAATGCAAGAGTGCCGGCAAACACGTCCCTCACCGCCACATTGACGTCGCCCCCTTCCTCTTCGGGAGCGGATTCAGCCGCCACGGGCATGACGTCATAAAGGGCCGCCGGCGCCGCATTGGCCGCTTCTCCGACCATGGCGAGGCGCACCGCGCCCAGTTTTCTGCCCGCCCCGGAACGCAGATATGTCGAGGGAATATAGCCGTCACTTCCGACGCTTCCGGCCACCGACATCACATGGACATTGGACACGGTGAAGGTCCGGGGCCGGGCCACGCTCCATGAGTTCGGGTTTATGGCATCGGCGCTCTTGTCATAGACGGCGGCCAGAAGCTCGGATCCGGGCTCGGTTCTGAGAATGAGTTCGTATCCGTGCCCGGGCATGGTCATGTCCTCGAAACGCTCCCACTCAAGCCGCATAGGCTTCACATCCTTCTTGCGGCGGATATGCGAAGTGAACTCCTGCTCGCCGTAATCCCTGAAATAGAACACACTGAGGAAAACGTCATCGGGATAGGAGTCCTTATAGGCGAAACGCATCTGCTCCAGAGAGCCCTCCTCTCCGGCTTTTCCGGACAACAGGACCGTCCGCTTCTCCAGAAGAGTCCGGTTCTCCCCGAACAGACCGGCCACGGCCCAGACCGGCTTGCCGTCTGAAACGCCCAGGAAAGCCCGGATGTCGTCTCCGGAGGCGACTTCGTCCGAAATCACCCTGAAACAGTTTTTCAGGGGCACATCAAGAGTCTCCGCATCGCCGGACAGCCTGAGAATGGACATGGTCGTCCCGGCCGTCACCTCGCTTCCGTCCGTCTTGCCGGCGGAAGCGGATACTTTCAGCTTGAAGAGGCCCTGAGGCCTGCCGGACAGATCCAGACAGAGAGTGTCTCCGGATGCCGAAACTCCGCTGCTGACAATGGTTCCGTCCTGACCGGTCAGTTCATATTTCAGCCTCATGGGGACATTCTTTCCGTAATCATTCTCCACCGAAAGAACCACGCGCGCGATGTCATCCTCAAGAATGTTCCGGTTTTCCATATATCCGTCATCGGACAGCATCGCATATTGTCCGGCCACGGAATTGGTCAGATCGGCCTCAATGAAAATATTGTTCACGACCCTGACATAGTCCGACGCCGAAAGTGTCTCACCCGTGGCGTCCGTCACGGAAACTTCGACAGAATACAGGCTGTAGCCATATACGGTATCCGCGGTGGGGAAATCGAGTGCGAAGCCTCCGTCCGGTCCGGCATTCAGACCGCCTTCAGCGACCACCTCCCTGCCGGAAGATACTTTATATCTTACGGAAGCCCCGGAAAGGCTATGTCCGGAATATGCGCTTATATTCCCTGTCACCCGCACGGTGTCTCCGGGAAGCCAGAGCCTGTCGTTTTCGTCAAAACTGATCTCGAAGGTCGGGAGCACAAACTCGTCCACCCTGAAGCTCTCCGACGCGCCGGCCTGACCCGAAGTCAGCCTTATGGAGAACATCCCGTTCCTTAACCCCTCCGGAATCCGGAATTCACCGGCCACGGAGCCGAACTCATTTATGCTCAGCCTTTCGCCGCCTATCTCATTACCTTCGGAATCTCTCAGCACCGCATCGGCAAGGCCGTTTTTGAATACGGCGCGCCCGTTTCGAGGATCCTCCATATAGAATATGCCCTTGAATCTCACGGTGTCTCCCGGATTGAACGCCGCACGATCCAGATAGAGGGCACATGCGCCGGAAGCTTCCGAGCCGCTCCCTTCTCCATAGCTCCTGTTCCATATGGTCAGGGGACGGCTGCGTCTGGTCAGACCGTTCCCGCCCTTCAACGCGCACTCCAAAGTGTAGCGGCGAGGGTTGTCGCCGGCTATCTTTTCGGCCAACGACGCAGGCAGAGGATCGAAGCCCTCCCCGAGGGACAGATCCTTCACGGCCGCCAGCTCGGCACCGTTCTTTTTCAGCACAAGGTCCACCTTGTCGAGCGGGCGTCCGCTTTCAGCGTCGGCGGCATAGATCTCATAACCCGCAGATGTCTGTCGGAGGGCCAGGGAAATGGTGTATTTTGACAGCCGGCAGGAAGAATATGAATTCTTTCCGCCCCAGCGGGTCTCCAGCGAGTAGTCTCCGTCATCAATGCCCGGAATGGCGACCTTAAGGGTGTCATAGACATAAAAACTCCTGCGCGGATTGTCAAGCCGGGCCGTCCATATCGGTCTTTTCCGGTCAGAATCCCCGAACAGCGACACTCCGGTGCCCGAAAGATTCCTGAGTCCGACCGTAACCGTGTCCCCGGAGCAGGAAATCCAGCTTCCCGCGGCGGTCAGACTCTTCACGAGGTCCTTCACCTCCACGTAATCGACGGCCATATCCCTTTCTTCGCCCTTGAGAGAGCTTCTCCTTTTCTCAAAATCCTGACATTCCGAATACAGCTCCTTATAGAAACTTTCAGGAGTCTTCCCCTCATCAGCTTCATTGAACCTGGCCGACAGCAGATCTCCCTCCGCATACATTCCCACCGCGGTGCCGTTGTATTTCGCGGCGACGGCCCGGAGCTTCTCTTCCCGCCCACCGGCCTTCCCGAAAGACTGCCAGGCCAGCAGATACTCAGCCCATGCGCCTGACGGATAGGGATATGTAGCCAGACTGTCATAGGCCGACTCCAGCCATAGAGCATATTCATAGTCGTTGCTTATATACTTCGGAAGGCATTTGACAAGCCGGTCGGCCACCGGACTGTGGCGATAGAACGCGGGCGATTTTCCGTCTTCCAGCCTTTTTCTGTTCTCCGACACGAAAGACTTGAAGCGGTCGGATCCGCCATGATACTTCCGATAGGCATATTCCAGGGAAACCACCGGCTCGTCATATTTTTTCACGGCGTCTTCAAAAGCCGTCTCCACGGAGTCCCGCTCTTTCCAGTTCACGCCCGCACGGACATCCGCATAGTTATTCCACGCGTCATAGAAATCCCATGACAGCCTGGCGGCCAAGGCCTCAGAAATGATGTTTTTCAGGATTTCCGACTGTTTGGCCGGAAGGTCCTTTGCCGAAGCCGCACGGTACTGCTTCCACAGCTCCACCAGCTGATGGTCATCAGCATCCGTGATTCCGCCGCCGGCGGAGATGTCGCTCTTTCGGGCGAAAAGGCTGCCTGCGAGAAGCAGGGCCGAAGTTCCCAGGACAATCATGGCAGTCTTGATCTTTACGTTCATAATCCAATCCGCTGACGCGGCTCACAAATTCAAATTGATGTATGTCGGTTGCTAAAAACGGGCATGGCCTCCGCGACGGCGAAGGTACTGCCTCCTATGTAAATGACCCCTCTGTCCGAAACCTTGCGCAGGGCGTCAATTACGGCCTCCCTGACCGATCCGTAAACATGCAGCCCGGCGGCGCTTTCTCCCCGCGACGCCAGCCAGGAGGCGTAGCGGTCCCTGATCTGCTCCGCTGGCATGGCCCGGCGGGTGGACGGAGCGGCGAAATGATAGGACGCGCCCCTCGGCATCAGCGGCATTATGGAGTCCAAGTCCTTGTCAGCCATCACGGAATAGACAATCGCCAGCGAGTCATACCGTCCGGAGGCCATCATGGATTCCAGCTGCGCGAAATTGTTTTTCAAGGCATGGGCGTTATGTCCTATGTCGCATATGACCAGAGGACTGTCGCCGAGCTTTTCCCATCTGCCGTGGAAATCCATCCTCTCCGCAGTGTGTTCCATGGCGTCTTCCGACACCTTGTCAGCCAGACCGAGGACATCCAGCGCGGCGACTGCGGTCCGCAGGTTCTTCCTCTGGTATACGCCCCGCAGATCCAGGCTCTCCTCCATCACAACGGCGTCCTTCCACAGAGAAGGCTCGGTCTCTTCGGCGAAGACTATCCGGCTCCCGCACTTTTCAGCGGCGGCGACGAACACCGGACGGGTTTCGGGGAGGCTCTCCCCCACCACGACCGGGACGCCATTCTTGATTATCCCGGCCTTCTCCCCGGCTATGGCGGCCAGAGTGTGGCCGAGCATGTCACAGTGGTCCAGGCCTATGGAAGTGATCACCGACAGCTCCGGCGTCAGGACGTTGGTGCTGTCCAGCCTGCCGCCGAGCCCGACCTCGATCACGGCATCGGTACAGCCCATGTCCGCAAACCATTTGAAAGCCATGCCGGTGGTAATCTCAAAAAAAGAAAGGGAGAGCTCTTCAAAGTCCCTCCTGTACTTCACTATGAAATCATAGACATACTCCTCGGGGATCAGGCGCGCAGGGCCTTTCCCGTCCGACATTCTCATTCTCTCCCTGAAGTCGAGAATGTGCGGTGAAGTGAAAAGTCCGGTGAGACGGCCATGGGCCGAGACGGCCGCCGCCAGCATGTTTGAAACCGACCCCTTGCCGTTGGTCCCGGCCACATGTACGGAGCTGAAACGTCTTTCCGGATGTCCAAGAATCCCGCAAAAACGGATCATCCGCTCAAGGCCGGGCTTATAGGCCTCATTGAACGGGACGTTCTGCACCGAAGGGAACCTCTGGAACAGGGCATTGACCTCTTCTTCATATCTCTGACGGGAAAACTTTTCTGCCATACGCCTTAGATTTGATGTCTTTTCATCAAATTTACTTATTTTTACATAATGATGACTGACAAGGCCCATAGCCGGATTCTGGAATCCCAATACATCATTGACGGAATCCCGGAAGAGGCGACACCTTTCGAGATGCTCGAAGCCGCCTGCGGAAGAGAACCGCAGACGGACAGGTCTTCCATGCCCGGACCCGCGATCGTGGACGAGACGCTGGACCCTTCCCCGGGCAAAGCAGACCCGGAACTGTCCAGATATGGAGATTATCTGACGGCCGTCCTTTCCATGGGCAAAACCCGGGTCCCTTCATCTTTCAGCGGCGCATGGACCAGAAGCAGGCTGGCCTCGGCCCTCACCGGATCGCTCTGGCGCTCGGGCCATTTCAGGCTGGGCGATCTGGCCGTGTCGGCGCAGTGGAAATGGGATATGGCCCCGGTGGGAGGGCCCGCGGGGTTCTACGCCTCGGTAGAGGCCGTCTGTGACTGCTTGGACGGGCTTGGAATACCCATGAAGACCTATTCGGCCGAGGAATCTTCCCGATCCGAAGTCACCTTCAGGGTGACCCTGGCGGAAGACGCGCCCGTTCCGGAAGACGGGGAGGAGGACGATTCTTCGGGAGAGGAGTCTTTTTTTCCGGAGCTGCCGTTCAGGACTGAGAAACCGCGCATGGGCAGAAGCCGGAAATGCCCCGAAAAAATCGCCGACGAGCCTGGCGGATGGGTCATATACATTCCTTTTGACACCTGCCAGCCCGCGCTGGGAGGCTCCGCCCTCTCGCAGGTCACCGACGTTTCGTGCGGAAGCGCTCCGGAAATCTACGACTGCGACTATTTCCTTGATTGCTATGAAGTTGTGCGCGAGCTTGCGGAAGACGGGATAATCAGAGCGGGGAGCGGCATTGCAGAAGGAGGTCTCATCGCCGCGCTGGCCAGGATGATTCCCGGAAGCATGGACCTGAAGATCGAACTGGGAGGCCTGCTCAAATCCTACGGGGGCTGCAGCCCGGTCCAGATTCTTTTTTCCGAGACTCCCGGGGTCGTCGCGGAGATCTCCGACGACGATTTCGACTATCTCGACGCCGAGCTTCTGCTTCAGGACGTAGCCTACTACCCTCTCGGCAGAACCGTGCGTGGGACGGGCAGGATTTCGGTGGAGACGTCCGACAACTCCAGCCTCAACCACATACTCGACGCCCTGATCGGAAATCAGGCGGCCGAGGGAGAAGACTGATTCCATAGACAGCAAGGGCCGGAAAAGGCCTGACAGAATAAAATATCTTCCATATGCCGATATATGCAAATGTTCCGGGCACGAACGCGAAGACCAAAAAGCCTAAGATCTTCGTCCTGGACACCAATATCGTTCTGCACGACTACAAGGCCATACGCAAGTTTCAGGACAACGACATCGTGATCCCGATCGCGGTGATCGAGGAACTTGACAAGTTCAAGAAGGGCAACGAGGCCCTTAACTATAACGCCCGGGGATTCATGAGGGACATCGACCGGCTCACTGAAGGGAAGATGTTCGGAAAATACGGAGTCCCCATAGGCAAGGGCCTGGGCAACATAAAGATAGAGCCCAACCACCCCTTCCCGGATTCGCAGAAGGACCTCTTCCGCGACGACATTCAGGACCACCGGATTCTGGCCACGGCAATATGGGTGAGGGACAACAACCCGGACAGGTTCGTGGCTCTGGTGACCAAGGACATCAACCTGAGGATGAAGGCCAAGGCCGCCGGAATGGAAGCTCAGGATTACCTGTCCGACAGGGTGGAGGAAGAAAAAGTGGAGAATTCCAGGAAGGAGGTCCTTTATATCGACGAACCCGCACGGGACGTCGTTCAGGAGCTCACCTATGGGAAAGACAACACGGCCGACTGGAAGCTTGTGTGCAAGAAGGAGCCTGCGCCCAACAGCCTTTTCGTTCTCGGACAAGGAGACACCCGGATCGCCGCGCGCTTTGACGCGGACCACCGCAAGCTCGTTCTGGTGCGCAACCGCGAGGCCTATGGCATAAAGCCCAGAAACATCGAGCAGAAACTGGCCATGGACGCCTGCCTCAACAGGAAAATCCAGCTTGTGTCCCTGACCGGAGGGGCCGGAACCGGAAAGACCCTCATAGCCCTTGCCTCGGCTCTGGAGCAGGAGAAGGACTATGACCAGATTATCCTCTCAAGACCCACCGTCACATTGGGCAATCAGGACATCGGATTCCTGCCCGGTGACCAGAAAGCCAAGATGAGCCCATTCCTGCAACCGCTGATGGACAATCTGAACGTGATCAAGGCGCAGTTCCGCCCGTCCAGCAGGGAGGCTTTACATCTGGAGGCCATGCAGAAGGAGGAAAAGCTCCTGATAACCCCTCTGGCCTATATAAGGGGGCGCAGCCTCGGCAAGGTGTTCTTCATAATCGACGAGGCGCAGAACCTCACTCCGCATGAAATCAAGACTATAATCACGCGTGCCGGAGAAGGCACCAAGATGGTGTTCACGGGCGACATCTTCCAGATTGACCAGCCCTATCTGGACCAGTGGTCCAACGGTCTCACGCATCTGGGCGAGAACATGGCCGGACAGAAACTTTTCGAGCACGTGTTTTTGAGAAAGGGTGAACGCAGTGAACTTTCCGAGCTCGCGGCGAAGCTGTTGTAAAAGATTTTTATTACCTTTGCACCCTCTTATAGAAGACTATATTTACAAAACGTATTTACCATGTTCGAAAACAAGAAAAGAGTTTACCGCTTCGGCGGCAAGACCGCTGAAGGCAACGGCAAAATGCGCGAGCTCCTCGGAGGAAAGGGAGCGAATCTCGCGGAGATGAGCCTTCTCGGCATGCCCGTCCCCGCAGGATTCACCATCACGACCGAATGCTGCGCAGAGTACTATGCTCTCGGCGGAGGCTACAGCAACGACCTTAAGGAAGAGGTCGCCCATGCGCTCAAGGCTACAGAAGACATCATGGGCAAGAAGTTCGGTGACACCGAAGATCCGCTTCTCGTCAGCTGCCGTTCGGGCGCGAGAAGCTCCATGCCCGGAATGATGGACACCATCCTCAACATCGGACTTTGCTCCGCCACCATTCCCGGCCTCATAAAGAAAACCGGCAATCCGCGTTTCGTATATGACGCCTACAGGCGCCTCATAATGATGTATTCCGACGTCGTGATGGAAAAGGCCGAGGGCATCGAGCCCGCTGACGGTCAGGGCATACGCCAGCAGCTGGACCGCATGATGGCCGAGCTGAAGGAGAAGAAGGGCTATGCTTCCGACACCGACATCACCGCCGACGAGCTCAAGGCCCTCTGCGACAAGTTCAAGAAGAAGGTCAAGGAGGTTCTCGGAGTGGACTTCCCAGACAGTGCCAACGACCAGCTCTGGGGTTCCATCGGCGGAGTGTTCAAGTCATGGAACGGAAAGAGGGCCATCGCCTACAGGCGCATCGAAAAGATTCCCGATGACTGGGGCACAGCCGTGAACGTGCAGTCCATGGTATTCGGCAACATGGGAGACACCTCCGCCACAGGAGTGGCTTTCTCCCGTAACCCCGCCAACGGGGACAATAAATTCTACGGAGAGTGGCTCATCAACGCCCAGGGCGAAGATGTGGTCGCCGGCATCCGCACCCCCAACCCTCTCAACGAGGCCACCAAGAGCGAGAAAAACAAGGATCTCGCCTCCCTCGAGACAGCGATGCCCGAGGTCTACAAGGAGCTTGACGAGATCAGGAAGACCCTTGAAGACCACTTCCGCGACATGCAGGATATCGAGTTCACCATTCAGGAAGGCAAACTCTGGATGCTTCAGTGCCGCATAGGCAAGAGAACCGGACTCGCCGCCCTGAGAATGGCCATGGACATGCTCAAAGAGGGCATGATCGGCGAAAAGACCGCCGTCATGAGACTTGCCCCTTCCCAGCTTGACGAGGTTCTGCACCCGATTCTCGATCCCGCTTCGGAAAAGAAGGCGAAGGTTGTCGCACAGGGACTTCCCGCATCTCCGGGCGGTGCCGTCGGAACCATCGTGTTCACTTCGGAGGCCGCAATGGAGGCCCAGAAGGAAGGCCGCAACGCCATCCTCGTCCGTGAGGAGACTTCCCCCGAGGATATTGAGGGAATGCGCGCTTCCGCCGGAATCCTCACGACCCGCGGAGGTATGACCTCGCACGCCGCCCTTGTCGCCCGCGGATGGGGCAAGTGCTGCATCGTGGGCTGCGACTCGATGAAGATCAACCTTGAGAAGAAGACCCTCACCTTCGGCAACGACCCCAAGGTCTACAAGGAAGGCGACTGGCTCAGCCTCAACGGCTCCAAGGGCCTTGTCTATAACGCGAGAATCGACACCATGGACGCCACGGAGAACCCTCTGTTCACCGAGTTCATGACCATCGTCGACAAATACCGCAAGCTCGGAGTCAGGACCAACGCCGACACTCCGGAAGATGCCGCCAAGGCTCTCAAGTTCGGAGCCGAAGGAATCGGACTGTTCCGTATCGAGCACATGTTCTACGGAAAGAATTCCGAGAAGCCTCTCTCCATAATGAGGAAGATGATCCTCTGCAACACCGACGAAGAGAGAAGGGAGGCCCTTTCAGAGCTTGAGCCTTATATCAAGGCCGCCGTCAAGGGCACCCTCTCGATCATGGACGGCAAGCCCGTGGTGTTCCGTCTTCTCGACCCGCCTCTCCACGAGTTCGTGCCCAAGAGCGAGGACAAGAAGAAGGAGCTGGCCAAGGAACTGGGCGTCAGCGTCGAGGAGATCGAAAAGAGGGGCGAGGCTCTCCACGAGATCAACCCCATGATGGGTCACCGCGGAGTCCGTCTGCACGTGTCCTTCCCTCTCATCGCGGAGACTCAGTACAGAGCCATCTTCGAGGCCACCGCCGAGCTTCTTGAGAGCGGAATGCATCCGATGCCGGAGGTCATGATCCCCGTCACGGTGTCCGCAAGGGAGCTCAGTTTCCAGAAGGCCATCTGCGACAGGGTGAAGGCCGAAATCGAAGGCAAGCACTCGATCAACATCCCCTACAAGTTCGGAACGATGATCGAGATCCCCCGCGCCGCTCTGACCGGAGACCGCATGGCCCGCGCCGCCGAGTTCTTCTCGTTCGGGACCAACGACCTCACTCAGATGACATACGGCTTCTCCCGCGACGATGTGGGCGCCTTCATGGGTGACTATCTCGGAAACAAGCTGCTGGACAACGACCCGTTCCAGAGCATTGACACCAAGGGTGTCGGCAAACTGGTCGAATACGGCATCAACGCCGGCCGCTCCAAGAGACCCGACCTCATGTGCGGTGTCTGCGGCGAGCATGGCGGAGATCCCGCTTCCATCAAGTTCTTCAACAGCGTCGGAGTGGACTACGTGTCCTGTTCTCCTTTCCGCGTGCCGGTGGCCCGCCTTGCCGCAGCCCAGGCCGCAATCGAGCAGAGCAAATAATTCCGCGACATACATCAAAAAAAAGGCTGACCAAAAGCATTTTGGTCAGCTTTTTTTCGTTATTGCCAGTCCTGACCGGCAATCTTGATCCCTCTCGACATATAACCGACCGCGTCGGGCATGACAGGTAAAGCGATCCCGAGGCACGACAGGTAGTCCCCAAGGCATGGCAGAAAGGCGAAGACAAACTAAAAGAGTCGGAGGTTTTCCCCAAAACCTCCGACTCGTGTGTAAAACGAACTTAACAAATAGACATGAAAAATGTTTCAATGTCAAGAGCAAAGATAGAGATATTAATTCAATTTGCAAATAAAATTACAAATTAAAAGCAGGCATATCTCTAATTTGCAAATTTAAAATAATTAAAACTTTTTTGCCGGCAAATATAAAACACAGCAACTTATGAGTTCACATCCTCATGGACGTCACCGCGGATCATGCGCACATCGGCCTCGGTATCAATTCCAACCCTGTTGCGCAGACGTTCTCTGGCTTCCAGCAGACTGCTCTTGTGCTTGATGGCCAGATTTTCCACATAGATCGAGACCATCGCCAGCGCGAAATAGATTATCGTTTGCACCGTGATGCATGCAAACTGCGAAGCACCGGCGGACAGATCACCTCCGGCAACACTCGTGTTCATAAACATTCTGGCGCCGAAAATGGTGGGGAAAAGATAGGAAAACGCCTTCCAGAATCCCGGGAAAGCGGCCTCCGGCCATGACGTGCCTGTCAGGAAGAGACATATCGGGGACATGAACAGGAAGAGCACGAAAACCGTTTCCCGCCTGCTGATCAGACTGCTCCATGTCATGGAGAAGAACACGCAGTCGGCAACAAAAAACACATCCAGCAGCAGGGTGTCCCAGTAGGAGCCCCGCTGCGGCATGCCGAACATCGCCGGGACTATCATGGTGATGTACATGGTTATGCCCATATACACGGCCCAATAGGCGGCGCCCCTTCCCAAGACCACGCGCCCGACACCGTGCCCCGCAAGCCTGTCGGGCAGAGTGGCGAAGCTCTTGTTCTCCTCGCGCATGGTTCCGGCGAGAAGAGACATGCCATAGAACATGGTCTGCTGCACTATGACAAGCAGAATGGCCGAGAGCAGGAATATGTTATAGGCAAAAGTCCTGTTATAGGGGTTGTTCTCGCCATAGGGCAGCGGCTGGACAAGCTGGAGAGCCTCCTGTCCGGTGTATCCGGCCGCGGAATATCTCTGCACCTGAATTCTGCCGAGCTCGGCGAGCATCACATGATTGGCGGCCATCAGAGAGTTCTTGTAATAAAGGAACGAGCTCATGTCGCAATAGACCGAAACGGTAGCCGTCCTCATTCCGGCCAGCTCGTCACCGAAATCGGAAGGGAAATAGATGATTCCGTTCACCTTGCGTTCCTTCATGAGCCTCTCGGCTTCCGCCATGTTCATGCAGTGATAGGTCACCTTGACCTCCCTGGTGGCATCCATCTCCCGGATGAAGCGCCGGGACTCGGCGCAGTCCGCCATGTCTACGACGGCCACGGGAGTATCCTCCACCAGACCGTTGAGATAGATCATGTTGTACAGGATCGGATAGGCCAGTCCGGCGACGAAGAAAATCAGCATCACTCCGCCGTCGGAGAAGATCTTCCGGAGCTCATGGACAGCGATTTCCCAGAAATCCCTGAACCAAATTCTTGCGTACGAATCTTTTTTCATGGTCTTCAGAAGTTATTTGACGGGGAAATTCTGATTGACATATGCTCCCTTGAGCCTATAGAGCACGGCAAGCGGTAGGAAGAGGAAGATCAGCATATGCACGACCTCCGGCCACCAGCCGGCGAAGCCGCTGCCGAAAATGACCTCATCGGTGTAGAAAATATAGTAATGCCTGAGCGGGAAGGCCATCGCAAGCCCCCGGATATAAGAGGGCATGGTCTCCACGGGCAGCGTAAATCCCGAAAGCGAGAATCCCATGACGCTGTAGAGCGAGCTTATGCTCAAGGCGAGCCTCGGCACAGGCAGACATCCTATTATGAATATGGCTACAGCTTCGCTCGACAGGACCAGCAGAATTATGTTCAGGAACATGTTCCAGATGGATCCGGCTATGGGGAAATGATTCCAATGATAGAGCATGATTATGAGAATCAGGCCTATGGCCGAGAACAGGACCGTGAACACCATCAGTTTTCCGGCCAGAGCCGAGACTATGGAATTGCCCGCCGTCTTCATCAGATGCCTGGAGGTGCCATATTTCAGCTCGGTGCCCAGAGAATAGACAAGCACCAGTATGACGACCATTTCCAGAAATCCCGGCAACAGAATGTTGGGCAGGTAATAGGCATAGCTCGTATAAGGGTTTCCTATCTGGTGGGTATCCACGGTTATGGGCTGTATCATTCCCATGATCGCGTCCTCGTTCATGCCCTTCATCCGCAGGATCTCGCGCTGGACAGCGCCGTTGGCGAGATTTATCATCGTCAGTATGTCCTTGTAGGCAAGGGCTCCCCCGATGAAGTAAAGGGTGTTGAGGTAGTATTCGATCTGAGGCCTCCTCTGCGACTGGACCCCGGAAAACAGGTCCTCGGGCAACACGATTATGGAGGTCACCTTGCCGCTCTGCATCGCGGCCCGGGCATCGGCGAAAGAGTCATATTCAACCACCTTCCCCAACTGCGTGGCGTCAAGCTGACGCTTGAAATTGCGGGAAAGTGAGGAATTGTCGTTGTCCACGACCGCTATGGGCAGGTCGTGCGGCAGTCCGTCCCGGAAGAAGGTGAGGCAGAACAGCGAACAGAAGGCTATCACCGCCACCGAGCCCAGAAGATAGACAGGTCTCTGCCTCATGATTCTGAGCTCGCGGCGCACGACGGCCACTATGTCATGCCATCTTCCCATGACAAGCTATTTCTTAACCTGCTTCACGATCACGGACATTCCGGGACGCAGGCCTTCCACGACCTCATCCGGCACGGCCCTCACCTCGAAGGTCTTGGCGTCATACATGGCGGTTTCCTTGGTGGCCTTCCATGTGGCATAAGACTCCCTGACGGCGATATAGTTCACGGTGGCCTCGCACTCCTGTCCGTCAAGGGCGGGAATGCTGACGACGATCTTGTCGCCCTGGCTCATGCCATGGAGATAATCCTCACGCACGTTGAATGTAAACCACACGTCGCTGAGATCGGTTATGGTCATGACCGGAGAACCCTGGCCCACCAGTTCGCCCACCTTGGGGAAGGTGGCGGACACGATGCCGTCGGAAGGAGATGTGAGATAGAGCTCGCCGAGATAGGACTCAACCTCCATCATCGCACCTCTGGCCTGATCGACAAGCGCCTCGGCGGCCTCCCTGTCTTCTTTTCTGGCACCGTTCACAGCGGTATCATAGACGGCCTTGGCGGCCTTTGACTGAGCCACGGCGGCATCGTAGCGCGCCTTGGTCTCGTCATATTTCTGGGCTGCGACCACTTTCTGGTCATAGAGTTTCTGAACCCTGTCGAAAGACTTGCGGAGGACCTCCTCCTGAACCAAAGCCTGCTGCCAGAGCTCATAGGCGCCGGTGATCTGTTCCTGACGGGCTCCGTTCACAGCCTTGTCCCTCTGGGCGGAAGCGGCGGTCTCCACGGCGCGGGCCTGAGCAAGCTTGGCACGCACCTCGGGAGAGTCTATATAGACGACGGTGTCACCCTTGTGGACCATGGAGCCCTCCTTCACATAGAGTTCCTCCACTCTGCCGGGGACCTTTCCGGAGACGCGGTATTCACTCGCCTCCACTTCGCCCTGGATCACCAGGGGTTTGGGTCTCGAAACAAAATAGCCGACAACGGCGATTACGAGGATTATGGCTATCAGCGCCACTATTCCTATCACCAGATTATACGATTTCTTCTCGTGTGTCATGATTCAAATTCCGTAATTTGCGATTTTCCAATGATTTTCTGTCTGTGATCAGTTCTCTTCGGCACCGGGCCTGCTGTCGCCGCCGGCCTTCAGGAGGTTGGCGTGGTTCATCTGCAGCTCTATGCCCGCGTCAATATATTCGGAATGGGCCTGGAGCCATGCCGTCTGGGCGGCAAGAACCGTGTTGGTGTTGATGACGCCCTCCTCGAATCCGACGGTCGCCGTTCTGAGATTTTCCTCGGCGCTGCCGAGATTGTTCTCGGCCATCTGGAGCTTCTCCAGAGCCTCGGTCTGCTGTTTTCTGAGCTGGCTGACCTGAAGGTTTATGAGATTTTTGGCGTTTTCATACTGCGACTTGTAGAGCGTCGCCTCGGCCTTGGCCTTGCGTGTCTTCTGCAGAGCCTCGAAGCCGTGGAATATGGGGATGTTCACCGCCACTCCGACATTGAACATTCCGCCGAACTCTTTGCTGAATCCGTTGTAAGGGTTGGGGTTGCTTACAATGTAGTTGGCCATGAGCGCCACCTTCGGGAGCATGTCCGCGCGGACGACAGCCACTTTCTTGTCATATATCTGACTGGCCAGCGAAAGGCTCCTGGTCTCGGGACGGTCGGCATAGATCTGCTCCATATCCTTCTCCGCCAGCATATCCGGAACCGGAATGGCGTCCAGATTTTCGTCGGCAAGAGTGATATCGCTATCCAAAGGAAGACCGATCTGCTTGCACAGCAGCATCTTGGCAAGAGTCAGTCCGTTGTCGGCCTTGGTCTTCAGCATGTCGGCCTCGTTGGCCTTGACCTTGATCTGCAGACCGTCGGACTCGGTGGCGACCCCCTCGGCTATGGAGATCTCCACATCTCTCTGCATGCTGTGCAGAAGTTCGGAATAGGTCTCGGCCAGCTTTTTCTTGTTGGCCACTGACACGATCTGCCAATATGCCTGATCCACGTCCACGACCGTCTGCTGGTACTGGCCGTCATACTGCGACTTGGCCAGCTCCTCGGCAAGGGCCGCGATCCTGTTGGCCGCGATGATCTTTCCGCCCATGAACACCGGCTGCTGAAGAGAAACCGCCCCGACGAACATGTTTTCTATGTCCACATGGAGTTTCTGATCCAGCTGGGAGCCTATCTGGTTTATGGCCGTGGCGATCTCGCCGCTCTGGAGTTTCTGCAGCACGGTCTGGAAAGTCGAGCTTGCCATGATTTTCTGTGCGACGGCGGGGTCGGCGGCCATGATTTCCTGCATTATGGACGTGAGGGTGCCGCTTGCTTTCCCGGCCAGCGCCGCTCCGGACCCGGTGAGGGCCGCGGATGTCCCTTCGTCCACAAAGGCGATATTCTCCGTGTTATAGAGATACGCCCCTGTGGCCGAAATGTTTGGAAAATAGTTGGCCAGGGCGATCTTTCTGTCATACCCTGCCATCTCCACTTTTGTCCTCGCCTGTTCGAGATCCTTGTTGTTCTCTATGGCCATCCGCCTGCATTCGTCAAGCGTGAGCGGACTCTGGGCGAACATCCCGAAAGGGACCGCCGCGAGAAGGACAATAAGAATTGAGAGTTTCTTCATACTAATAACGTCAATGTGTCAGTTGTGTACAAGACTGACACCACATGCAAAAAAGTTGCCTTTTTTACAAAAAATCAGTTGAATTTAAGGAAAATGATTAGCCTTATGGTCTAAAAAAGCGACAAAAAACTAAACGGTATGTCTTTTTTGAATAACTTGCGGAAATAAAGGACAAAGTGATGGACGAAAAATTCTACGAGGTTGACATCCCCCTCCTGAAAAAACTGTTCCCGAAATATGCCGACACCCAGCTTGGAAACGAGATGGTGATAGCGCATATCAAATATGACAAAAGCACCAGATTCCTCAGGGAGCCGTTCCGGTTCAACGGCTATATGGCCATATTCTGCATAAAGGGCTCGTTCTCCATGAGCCTCAACCTGAGACACTACAGCGTGCGGGAAGACTCTCTGATCTTCTGCATTCCCGGCTTCATACTCAGCATGTCCGACCTTTCGGACGACGACGACATCGAAGTCATCATCATAGCTCTGGCTCAGAGCGTCATATCGTCCATCCACTTCGACTTCAAGATGCTCTTCGCCGAGAGCGTGCGGCTTCTGGACAATCCGGTGCTGAGCTTCAGCGGAGACGAGCTGGGGATACTGAAGGACTATTTCGCCTTGGCGCTCAAGGTCGCCGGCTCCTCGGTCTCCAAAAAGGAAGACATCATCACCCCGCTCATTTCGTCCCTGCTGTTCGTGGTGGGCTCGGCATGGTTCAAAAAATATGAAAGGGCCAGGGAAGTGGAAAAGGTCCCGAAACGCTCAGCCCGCACCAACCTTGTCTTCGAAAACTTCCTCAAGCTCGTGACGGAATACCATGCTTCCGAGAGGAATGTGAGCTTCTATGCCCAGGAGCTCTGCCTTTCGCCAAAGTACCTCTCGAAGATAGTGCGCGAAGTGAGCGGGAAGTCGGCCCCGGAATGGATCGACTCGTTTGTGATACTTGAGGCCAAGAACATGCTGCGCTGCTCGACCTATCCCATAAAGGAGATTGTGTACAGGCTGCATTTCAACAGCCAGTCGGTGTTCTATAAGTTTTTCAAAAGCCACACGGGCATGACCCCCAGCGACTATCGGGATCAGGAAAAGAAACATTGAAGAAGCCAATATGATCGTTTTCATATCTTTGATTTTCAACACCGTATGGGGAGAAAGCCTGATGATTCGCCGCCGCGGAGGAGTTTTCCCCATGGATTATGCCGGCTCCGGCTTATGGACATACGAAGAAAAGGGTGAGACTCCGTTCTCCGACGGTGAGAGATATTCCTTCGAGCTGTGGAATGGCGGCGCACCGGTCCGCAGGGAATGGCGCGGGCACGTGTTTTCCCTGCCGGAACGGCAGAAGCCTGCCAGAATGACCATCCATGACATGTGGCGCGACTGCCCTCCCGATGCGCCCTTCTACTCCGATTTCTTCACGAAAGTGGTGTTCGCCCGAGAAAAGGACGCGGCGCATGCCGACAGGGGAAAAAGCGCACGGAGACCAAAGACCATATTCAGGATCAACTTCCCGGATATCCGCCCCGATCAGGTTCTTGGCCTATGCGGAAGCGGTCCCCTGTTTGATGACTGGAAGAAAGTCCTGCCGATGGACGGAAGCGGATTTCCGCTGTGGACGCTGGCCTTGAACACGGCCGGGCCCTTTGAGTATAAATTCGTCATAGCCGACAGAGGCACTCGCCGGATTCTGTTCTGGGAGAAGGGCGGCAACAGAAGGACGGGATCTCTGCCGGACGCGGAATCGGCGGCGGTCCATGCCGATGCGGCTCCGGTTTTTGACGCCCCCAGGTGGCGCGGAAGCGGCACGGCGGTTCCGGTGTTCTCGCTCAGGAGCGAGGACAGTTTCGGCACTGGAGATTTCATGGACATAAAAAAGATGGCCCGCTGGGCGGCTGACGCCGGGCAGAGCATGCTCCAGCTGCTTCCCGTCAACGACACGACCATTTCGCACACATGGAGCGACTCCTATCCCTACAACGCGGTCTCGGCCTTCGCGCTGCACCCTATGTACATAAATCTGCAGGCGGCCGGAGTGAAGGCCGACAAGGGTTTCAGAAAGACCGCGGCCGAGCTTGACGACCTTCCGTCTCTGGACTATGAGAGGGTCAACCACGAAAAGACCGTCCGGCTGAAGAAGCTCCACGCGTCCTTCAAAGGAAGCGCCGACTATGACGGCTTTCTGGTCAGGAATATGGACTGGCTCCTGCCATATGCCGTATTCTGCTGCCTGAGGGACAGTTTCGGCACGGCCTGCTTTTCCCGTTGGGGCGAATATGCGGAATATTCCGCCGAAAAGGCGGAAGCCTATGCCTCGGCCCATCCCGCCGAGACGGGATTCTTTTTCTTCGAACAGTATCTTCTGGACTCTCAGCTGCGGGAGGCGCATGACTATGCGCGTTCGCTCGGGGTCGGCCTGAAGGGAGATCTGCCCATAGGCATAAGCCGCGACAGCGTGGAGGCATGGACCTCTCCCGGCCTCTTCCATCTCGACGCGCAGGCCGGAGCTCCGCCGGACGCATTCGCAAGAGACGGGCAGAACTGGGGGTTCCCGACTTATGACTGGGAGGCGATGGCCCGGGACGGCTTCGCCTGGTGGAGAAGGCGGATGCGGAGGATGAGCGAATATTTCGACTGCTTCAGAATCGACCATATACTGGGATTCTTCAGGATCTGGGAAATCCCCTTGAAATACAGCGGCGGGCTTATGGGACATTTCAGTCCGGCCCTGCCCTATTCCGCAGAGGAATTGGCCGCCATGGGATTCGTGAAACCCGGAGAAGGCGGGCTCTTCATTGAGGATTCCTACCGGAAGGGGATGTTCCACCCGAGAATCGACGGGAAGGACGGAACGGCCCACGCCGCCCTGTCCGGAGAACTGCGGGAACGGTATGACCGCCTGTATGAGGACTTTTTCTACCGCCGTCACAATGAATTCTGGAGGAACGGCGCCATGTCCAAACTGCCCGCCCTGCTTTCTTTCAGCGGCATGCTGGCTTGCGGAGAGGACCTGGGGATGATTCCCGCCTGCGTTCCGGAGGTGATGTCCGCGCTCAGAATCCTTTCGTTGGAAATCCAGCGCATGCCGAAAGCTTTCGGGGAGGAATTCGCCGATACGGCGTCCTACCCCTACCTTTCCGTCTGCGCCACCGGCACCCATGACACCAGCACGCTGCGATCGTGGTGGAATGAGAACAGAGAGGCGACGCAGCGCTATTTCTCCGACGTGCTGCGCATGGACGGTGTCGCTCCCGGCGAGTGCACGCCTGACATATGCGAAAGGATAATCGCCTCCCATCTGGAGTCTCCGACAATGCTCTGCATCCTGCCGTTGCAGGACTGGCTCTCAATGGACGAAACTCTGCGCTATCAGGGAAATCCCGACGATGAGAGGATCAATGTCCCGGCTGTCCGCCACTTCAACTGGAAATACCGCATGCACCTGACCCTTGAGACCCTCCTTGCCGACACAGCCTTCACAGCCCGTCTCCGCACCCTGTCCGAATCCGCAGGACGATAAGAGGAGAGCCGGCGAACCTCCAGGGGCGAAGCCGCGCGTGCACAAAAAAGGGGGCTGACCAAAAAGTGCTTTTGGTCAGCCCCGCTTTATATAGGATTGTTGACTAATATCTGTTGAGCGGACGTCCGGAGGTCATCATGTGGACCTTCTTGCGGACATCTTCAAGGACTGCGGCATGCTCGGCGAGCTCGGCCTTCTGGGCGTCAGTGGGCTCCTTGGCAGTGATGGCGGCGATGTGGTCGGAAGCGGACTGGAGCGCCGCGTCAATCAGGGCCACAATGTCCACCATGTCCTTCTCCACGAAACCTCTCGAAGTGATGGCCGGGGTGCCGATGCGCAAACCGGAAGTCTGGAAAGCGGAACGGCTGTCGAAAGGAACCATGTTCTTGTTCACGGTGATGTCTGCCTTCACCAGCTCCTTCTCGGCCACTCTGCCGTTGACCTCGGGGAACTTTGTCCGCAGATCGATCAGCATCAGGTGGTTGTCAGTGCCGCCGGAAATGACCTTATAGCCCTTGGCGATGAATTCCTTGCACATGGCCTGGGCATTCGCAAGGACCTGTTTCTGATATTCCTTGTATTCGGGCTGCATGGCCTCATAGAAAGAAACGGCCTTCGCGGCGATGACATGCTCAAGCGGGCCTCCCTGAATGCCGGGGAACACGCTGGCGTTCAGCACGGCGCTCATCTTCTTTATCTCGCCCTTGGGAGTCGTCAGGCCCCAGGGGTTGTCGAAATCCTTGCCCATGAGAATCACGCCGCCGCGGGGTCCGCGGAGAGTCTTGTGGGTCGTGGAAGTCACGATGTGAGCATATTTGACAGGGTTCTTGAGAAGCCCTGCGGCGATGAGGCCGGCGGTGTGGGCCATGTCAATCCACAGCAGAGCTCCCACCTTGTCGGCTATCGAACGCATACGCTCATAGTCCCACTCTCTCGAATAGGCCGAGGCGCCGCCGATGATGAGCTTAGGCTTGCACTCGAGAGCCTTGGCTTCCATGGCGTCATAGTCGATCCTGCCGGTCTCCGGGTCGAGCCCGTAGGCAACGGCCTTATAAAGGATGCCGGAAGCGTTGACAGGGGAACCGTGGGTCAGATGGCCTCCCTGCGAGAGGTCTAGCCCCATGAATGTGTCGCCGGGCTTCAGGCACGCCATGATCACGGCCATATTGGCCTGCGCGCCGGAATGCGGCTGGACATTGGCATATTCGGCATCAAAAAGTTCACGGAGGCGGTCTATGGCGAGCTGCTCAATCTGGTCCACCACTTCGCATCCGCCGTAGTATCTCTTTCCGGGATAGCCCTCGGCGTATTTGTTTGTGCAGATGGATCCCATCGCCTCCATCACCTGATCGCTCACATAGTTCTCCGAGGCTATCAGTTCGAGTCCAGACGACTGCCTCTCCTTCTCTTTCTTTATCAGATCAAAAATCTGCAGGTCTTGTTTCATATAAAGCTCAAGGTTTATAACTCTACAAATATACAGATTAAATTCTGTATTTACCAAGCGCGGACGGCTTCGGCATCGGGGGAAACATTATCTTTGCAGAGGAAAAAATGTCCCGCCGACGGGGCTCCCAAAGATTATTACCATGGACAGAAAACTGCTTAACATAGAGCTCGGCCGGATCTCGGCGGAGCGTTACGGCACCCTGCCGGACTGGGGGGTGGCCGTCGTGCTGGACAACGTGCGCAGCGCCTATAACGTTGGCTCCGTATTCCGGACCTGCGACGCATTCAAAGTGGACCGGCTCTACCTATGCGGCATATGCGCATGCCCGCCCTCGGCCGAGATCCACAAGACGGCTCTCGGCGCCGAATCGAGCGTCGGCTGGGAACATTGCGACGAAACCCTCCCGCTGGTGGAGAGACTCCGCGCGGAGGGTTACACCGTGGTGAGCGTGGAGCAGACGGTCCATGCCCGCAAGCTGGACAGCTTCAAGCCGGAGCAGGGAAAGAAGTATGCCCTGATTTTCGGCAACGAGGTGGACGGGGTTGACCAGACGGTGGTCGACGCCTCCGACATGTCGCTGGAAATCCCCCAGTTCGGCACCAAGCATTCCCTTAACGTCTCCGTTTCCGCCGGAGTCGTATTATGGCATTTCCGCCTGCTGCGGTCCGCTAATTATCGACAGGTCTGATCACGAAGTTGAAGTCGCGTGGCCCGGCCTTGACGAGATAGGGGTCAAAAGGCATGGCGCCCCATGAGTTGACGCAGCCGAGGCCCATCTGCACGAGGTCAAAGGTCACATGGGTCGCGCCGTTGGAGCGGTCGAAGTCATGGGCCCTGTTCCTGATGTCCAGAGAATGCTGCGAAGCGGCGGCCTGGTAGTTGGTGTCATTCTCCTTATAGACCTTGGGGCCAAGGAAGGCCACGTCAAGATCCTCGATGCTGAAAGGAAGCGCCGAACCGGAGAACTTGACATCGGAAGTCACCTCAAGTCCGGTGCCGTTGCCGTCGAGAACCCGCATCCACCTCAGACCGGTTTTTGTTCCGGATTCCTGAGTGCGGGCATAGCCGTAGTGATACTGGTCGGTAACATTCTGGACATAATGGCCCACAAGAGCGGAGCTCTGCCGGTCGGAATAATTCTCCCAAGGGCCCTTCCCATAGAAATCAAGCGTGCTGAACCGGCCGGGCATGGCGAAACGCATGCCGTAGCGGAACATGTCGGGACACTTGGAGAGATCGTCACCGCGCATGGATTCCGTCCCCTCTATGGAACCGTCACCGTGGACGACATAGGTCATGACGATCTGAGCGAGACCATCTATCGGCTTATAGACCGCGGTCAGCTTATAGGCCTCGCCGGCGGCGGTGACATTCATGGACTCAAGGCTGAACTCGGGACGCCTCCACATGGAGTACTTTTCCTGAAGAGCGGCGCCGAGGTCATTTTCCGTCACGGCCCTGTTGAAGTTCGGACGCACAGGCTCGGAGAGCACAGCCTTGCCGGCCACGGTGTAGGAAGAAAGGAATCCGGATGATTTGTCGAACGAGGCAGTCCAGTCGGAAACCAGATTGCCGGAATGCGTGAACGAGCCGGAGAACACCACGGAATTTCCGTCAGAGGTCATGCTCAGCACAGAATCCGAAGGTTTCCATGCATGCACCGGAGCCTCGGAAAGAGCCATCTGGTCATAGGCCACCTCGGAGCCGGCCTGAAGCAGACCGTCCCGATGCTTGAGCGAATATCTCACGGTGAGATAGGTGTCGCTCCCGGCCGCAAAAGAGGAAGAACCGAAGGGCAGAACCACCTTCCCGGTCGCACCGGGCGCCACTGAAAGATTTTCCACGGAACCGCTGAGCACGGCCTCTCCGTCGGTCTCCACGGTCCAGTCCATACGGTAGCGGTCAAGATTTATGAAGAAATATTCATTGTACACGTTCAGGACCGTACGGTCAGCGCCAAGTTCGGACAGAGAAGTCAAAATGGACCTGTACTGATATGCCACTTCAAGAGCGTGCGGATGGAGAGTCCTGTCGGCCGCTATTATTCCGTTGCAGTTGAAAGAGGCGTCACTGCCGTCATATTCATTCCAGTCACCGCCGAAGGCGAAGAAATGGTCGGAACCGGTCTTGGAAACGTCCGAGGGAGTCCACAGGGCCTGATCCACGAAATCCCAAATATATCCTCCCTGATAGACAGGGTACTTGCGGACAAGATCCCAATACTCCTTGAAGCCGCCCATTGAATTTCCCATCGCATGGGCATACTCGCACTGAATGAGAGGCCTGGTGGGATTGCTGTTGAGATACTCCTCGCAGCGGGAGGGCGACATGTACATGGGACAGAAGATGTCGGTGTTCCATGTGTTCCTGGCCTGCTCGTAATGCACGGGGCGGGAGCTGTCAAAGTTCTTCACCCACTTGTAGCACTCCTCGAAATTGATACCGTTGCCGGCTTCGTTGCCCAGACTCCACACGATCACGCTGGGATGGTTGAAATCGCGGTGGACATATCTCTGATTTCTGGCGAGATGGGCTTTCTGATAGTCAAGCCGCTTGGCGAGAGTCTCGGGGCCGTAGCCCATTCCATGGGACTCGATATTGGCCTCGTCGGTGACATAAAGGCCATATTTGTCGCAGAGCGAATACCAGCGCGGGTCATCGGGATAGTGGCAGGTGCGCACGGCGTTGATATTAAGCTGCTTCATTATGAGGATATCCTTTATCATGTCAGCCTCGGAGACCTGATAGCCCTTGTAGGGATTCATCTCGTGACGGTTGACGCCCTTGATCAGCACAGGCCGGCCGTTCACCAGCAGCTGCGCATCCTTTATCTCCACGGTCCGGAAGCCGAAATCTATGGAAGTGCTCTCGACCACTCCCTTTCCGGTGCGGGCCTTTACTTTGAGAGTGTAGAGATTGGGGGTCTCGGCCGACCAGAGCAGAGGAGAATCCACCTTGCAGGTCGTCGTCAGCAGAACATTTCCGTTCTCCGACTCATACTTCCTGGGCACCGCGTCATTGAAGGACGCGACCGGTTTTCCGTCGCGGTCCGACACTTCATACTCAACGGCGGTGATTCCGGGAGTGAACTGTCCGCGTACTGAAAGGTTGCCGTACATGTCGGCAAGAATGTTCACGTCCTCGATGCGGTATTTCTCCCTGGTATAGATATATGCACCTCTGGCAATGCCTCCGAGACGGAAGAAGTCCTGGTCCTCGAGATAGGAGCCGTCACACCAGCGGTAGACCTCTAGGGCGATCAGGTTCTTTCCCGGACGGACATACCTGGTGATGTCGAAGCGGGCCTCGAGCTTGGAGTCTTCGCTGTAGCCCACCTCGCGCCCGTTCACCCAGACGCGCAAATTGGACGTGGCGGAGCCAACGCAGATGCAGATCTGCTTGCCGATCCATGACTTGTCTATGTTGACCTCCTTCCTGTACTGTCCGACATGGTTGTCCAGATAGGGCACCTTGGGCGGATCGTCCTGAAAATGGCCGCGCCATCCGAAACCGTTGTTGACATACATCGGATCGTCATAGCCGTTCATCTCCCAAAGGCCGGGCACGGGAATCGTCCCCCATGAAGAATCGTCATAGCCGGGAGCCTCGAAACCGTTGCCGGCGAGGTTGGGATTGTCAAGGAAATTGAATTTCCATGTCCCGTTAAGATTGATTGTGGCGCTCTGGTCGGTCACAAAGGTGGCGGCCATCGGCAGCCTGTTCTTTCCGACCACTTCAGGATCCTGCCAGTCGGGAACGGACTGGGCGAAAGCCGCCTGGGCGGCAAATGCCGTCAGGAGGAAAGTGATTATGCGTTTCATGTCAACAGTTTGGTATTGGTTTCCATGCGGTTTCCCCCGCAAACTCCACCAAGTTAGAAAAAATCCGTCAGATAACCTCGATATCTGAACTTCGGATCCATCCCTGACGTCCGTCGGCGAGAGCTATGTTGTTCCACTCGCCCACCGTGTCCAGAATGCGGACTCTGGTGCCTCCGTGAAGCACGAAAAGATCGGTGGAAGACGCCTCGGCGGGAGAGCTCTTGACCGAAGTCACCTCACGCATGACTATGGCTCCGTCGGCTTTGCCAAAGTCGGAATACTGCCACCTCGCGAAGCCGAAACTCATCAGGGCGGCCAGCAACAGGACTATGCCGCCATAGAATCCGGCCCTCCTGCGGCCCGTACGGGCGGAAAACAGGAACAGCATGACCAGAGCCAGCGCAGCGGCAAAAAGCAACAGCGAGAGCCAAGCCCATGCATTTGAAGAAAGGGCATAACTCAGTTTCCGCAGCCATGACTTGAATATAAATTCGGGGACGGCATCGATCCTGTCCTGAATCATGCTCTGGGCATATTCGAGATTGAAGCGGGCGTCGTAACAGGAGGGATCGGCTTTCAGGGCCCGCTCATAGTTCAATATGGCATCCGGATAATCTCCGGCCTTGAAACGGGCGTTGCCCGCATTGTAAAAGATCTTCGCATCGGTGAATCCGGTTTCAGTCAGAGACTCCCACGCCGCGGCGGCCTCGTCCCACCGGCCCTGGCCATAAGCCTCGACTCCGGCGTTCCAGAGGGAATCGGGATAGTCCTGAGCGGCGTGCGACACACCGGGAACACATAGAAGAAGTATCAGGGCCAAAATGGCCGGCCCGGAAGATGAATTTTTTGTCTTCATGGCGGAATCTATCGAAGAAATCACATCCACGGCATCGGAATAGCGGGACGACAGCGACCCGCCCTCCCCTTCCGGAGAATATCGGGCATATTCGCAGGCGTCCAGCAACGAAGTGAACCTGTCCATAAGACCGGAACTCACTCCGGCGGCCTTGAACTTCTCCGCTATGTTTTCCTTGCTGAGATCCTCGGCCCCGATGTTGAGCTTGTCGGAGGCGAAGCCCAGCAGAGCCCGGTGAAGTTCTTCATAGAATGCGGCGGAGAGATTTCCGTCACGATACTCGCCCGCAAGTTTCAGCCGGTTCATGGCCATTCTGGTGGCCTTTCTGTTCTTCATCGCGGCTACGTCGGATCTCATCGCGGCCGATTTCCTGAGCCAGAACCAGACTCCGGCGGCGAGAGCCAACAACATGGCCGCCACGGCGGCATATGCGGGCCCGCCAACGAAGAACGATGTCCTGCGGCCGAAATCCGGAGCCTTGGTGTCTATATATCTGATATCTTCGCCCAGATTGCGGACGCTCTTGCGCTCCACGCCCTGAAGCGTTCCGGATGAGGAAGAACTTCCGGAAACGGGCTTGCCCTTCTTCACGTGATAGGAAATCGGAGGAGTTCTGAGAGTCACATACCTGCCGCCGTCGACATCGTAGTAGGAATATTCTATCGGATCTATGGTAAAGTCGCCGGCGCTGCGCGGAATGAACGGAAACTCGAAGACCTTGCTTCCGGAGATGCCGCCTCTGGACTTGTCGCTTCCGCCCGCGGACTTCACGTCATAGACCTCCATGTCGGGATGGAACTTCACCTTGGGGGCTTCGAGCAGAGAGACATTGCCCCTTCCGGAAACGGTGACAGTCAGCGAAGCCGCGTCGTGGGCGGAAAGAGTGTCGGCGCTAAGACGGGCGTCGATGCTGAAGGAGCCGACTCCGCCGCCGAAAGAGGCGGGAGCTCCGGCAGGAAGGCTGCGCACATGGACTTTCACGGCAGGCGTGGAAATCCTCTTGCGGACAGTCTTGTAGCCCATGTCAAAAAAGTCGTCGAATATGCTGGTGGACTGCCGCTGCGTGCGGAGATTGACAAGGCAGACAAGCTCGGCCGGATCAATCTGCAGATCGCCGGCTTTCTGCGGAATAAGCACATAGCCGCGGATGACGGCGGCTTCATAGATCTTGTCGCCGAGGGTCTCCCTCTTGAACTGGATATTGGACGGAGAGACCGTCTCCTGGCTCCAGAAACCGTCAAAACTCGGGAACCTCGCGTCTTCGAAACCGGCTATGTCCACTCTCTGATACAGTTTCAGCGTGGCCGTGACGGGCTCGCCCACCACCACATCGGTTTTACTGAGGCTGAGCCTGAGAAAAAGGTCACTGGAAGGCACGTCGCCAGCAAGGACGGACTGTCCTGAATCTCGGCTGCCGGATGACTGCCCGGCGGAAGAAGACGAGGATGCGGCATCGGCCACCACTTCAATCTCCTCCGCATTGGAAGTCAGAGAGTTGCCGCCGACCGTGGCCGAAGCGGACGGGAGACGGAACTTGCCGGCCTTCAGAGGAGAAAGCACATAGGTGTAGGTGTATTGCGAAGACTTGGATCTCTTGCCGTTGATTATCTGGATGCTGGTGGAAGAGCCCTGCTGGGGCCCCCATATAAGACGGAAGTCCGGGCCCTGGCTCCAGGAAAATGACGAAGGCTTCCCCTCTCCCTCTATTATGAAAGTCACATTGAACTGCTCGTCCAGCCCCACCACCTCAGGGGCTTCGACCCTGATGGATTTCTGGGCATAAGACGCCACCGAAGCTGCCAGCAACAGCAATATCACCACTATCTTTTTCATAATTCTCTACGATACAATGTCAATGTCAGCACCGCGGCCGCGTCACCAGTTCTTGTCAAGCTTGCGGGACTTCAGCAGGGCTGCCTTTTCCTTCTCCACCTTGTCCCTGGTCTCCTTCTCCCTTGCCTCTATCGCGTCAAGCATCTGACGGGCCTGACGGGAAGATATCTGTGGAGCGTCACCCTCGCCGGAATCCTGGTTCTGATCCTGATTCCGGTTCCGGTCATTCTGATTCTGATCCTTATCCTGGTCGTTCTGATCGTTGTTCTGGTCTTTATTCTGATCCTTGTTCTGATCGCCCTGACCGCCGTTCTGATCCTGATCGTTCCGGTTCTGATCCTGATTGTCCTGATTCTGGCCGCCACCGCCGCCGTTGCCGCCGTTTTCCAGCATCTTCTTGGCATAGGTATAGTTCTCCTTCGCCTCCATGTCGTCCGGATCGGCCAGCATGGCCTTCTTCAGGACATCCACCGCAGTCTGCCAGTCTTTCGAGGCTATGGCGATGTCGCCGCGGTTGTAGAAGGCGTCTCCGGCCCTCTTCTGGGCCCCGGAAAGCTCGATGGCCTTGTCCATATGCTTCCCGGCCTCTTCCATGGAGCCCTGCCTGTAGAGGTTGTCGGCGATGTTGTAATTATGTGCGAAGGACATGGAGTCGCGTGCCAGAGCCTTGCGGTAACTGATGTCCGACTCCGTCCATTTCTCCCTTGAGAACTGACGGTTGCCGCGGCGCGCGTCTCCGCGCCCGGACTGGGCCCTCATCCCGGTCCCGAAGAGGCACACGCCCACGAATACCAATATGATTATTTTTTTAAACATATATCAGTCAAACAATTGCCTCCTGGCCTTTCTCTCGCCGACCAGATACTCAAGCGCGAGCAGGCCCAGCGCGATGGCGAAAAAGTACATATACTGCTCCTTGTATGCCTCAAACACCTGCGAGCGATGCTCCTCCTCGTCCATCTTGCCGATGTCATCGATTATGGGATTGAGTCCGAACTCCTCCTCGCCGGCATGGATATAGGCGCCGTTGCCGGCCCTGGCTATCTCCTTAAGCGTGTCCTCGTCAAGACGGGTGACCACAATGTTGCCGCCGCTGTCCTTCAGATACCCGCCGTCCATGGGAATGGGTTTTCCCTCCGCCGAACCGACTCCGATCGCATAGACCTTGATCCCCATCTTCGCGGCGTCGCGGGCGGCGGCTATGGGGTCGTCCTCATGGTTCTCGCCGTCGGTTATGACTATTATCGCACGGCTTTTCTCGCTCTGCGCGCTGAAGCTCCTGATGCAGGTGTTTATGGCCTCACCGATGGCTGTGCCCTGAACCGGGACCGATTCAGTGGAGACCGACCTGAGAAAGGTCTTGGCGGAAATATAGTCATTGGTGATTGGCAGCTGCACGAATGAGCGTCCGGCAAACACCACAAGGCCTATCCTGTCGTCACGCAGCTTGTCCACCAGACGGGATATGGCAAGCTTGGCCCTTTCCAGACGATTGGGGGAATAATCCTCCGAAAGCATGGAATTGGAAACGTCGAGAGCTATCATCACCTCGGCACCCCTGGTCTTGCGCTCCTCAAGCTTAGCACCGAGCTGAGGGCGGGCCAGGCCCAGGACAAAGAAAAAGAATGCCAGCGAGAACAAGCTCACCCTGAGCCACCCCTTGGCACCCGACCATGAAGACATCAGGGCGCCCACCAGAGCCGGGTCGCCGAACTTTCCGATCCTTCTCTTTCTGGCGGCGCGGGCAATGGCATAGCCGATGAAGAACAGCGGTATCAGCAGGAGCAGCGCCAGATATCTGTATGATGCGAATATGATCATGGAAGCCTCCTTGTCAGCAGTCTCAGGAGAATCTCAAGCAACAGGCAGACCAGAGCCGCAAGGGCGAAGGCCTGGAACAGTTCCTTATAGACCGGAAAACTGTCCACCGTGGTCCTGGATTTCTCCATTTTGTTTATTTCGGAATATATCTCGGCGAGTTTGGTGTTGTCCGTGGCCCTGAAATATCTGCCTCCGGTCTCGTCGGCGATTTTTTTGAGCAGTCCCTCATCGATCTCCACCTGCACGTCCTGCAGCTGCACGCCCCATGGCGTCATGACCGGATAGGGCGCGGTTCCGTTGGCCCCCACGCCTATGGTATAGACCCTCACCCCATAGGTCTTGGCTATCTCCGCGGCGCTCGCGGGGGAGATCTCTCCGGAGTTGTTCACTCCGTCGGTGAGCAGTATCACCACACGGCTCTTGGCATCCGAATCGGCCATTCTCGCCACCGCGGTTGCAAGTCCGTTTCCTATGGCGGTGCCGTCGTCCAGCAGTCCGGTCTCGATGTCCTTCATCAGGTTTATGAGCGTCGCCCTGTCCGTGGTGAGCGGACACTGGGTGTAACTTTCTCCGGCAAACACCACTATTCCCATACGGTCAGTGGGCCTCTGGGCGATGAATTCCACGGCTATGTCCTTGGCGGCGCTAATCCTGTCGGGAGAGAAGTCCCTGGCCAACATGCTGGTGGACACGTCCATGGCTAACACTATGTCAATTCCTTCGGTGTCCACCTTCTCCACCTGCGAGGAAGACCTGGGGCGGCAGAGCGCGATCACCAGGAGCGTCACGGCGGCCATCCTGAGCGCGAAAGGCAGATGCCTGAATGCGGCCATGACTCCGTTTCCGCCCGATTTCCACGGCATGACGGAGGAAACACGCAGGTGCGGCCTTCTCTCACGCAGCTCCCTGTAGAGATAGAGCAGCAGCATGAGCGCCGGCACGGCCAGCAGCCACAACAGTCCCGGATATTCAAAAAACATATTCGCTTATTCCTTTTTCACGTTCTCTTCCTCCTCGACATCGGCCCTGTAGGTCTCGGTGACAAAACGCACTGCGACAGGCACGACCTTGGCGTTGTATTCGTCCGGCATCACGGCCTTGGCGAACTTGACCATGTCGGAATTCTCGAAAAGAGTCTTGACCCCGTCATAGAGGTCGGCCGGAACGCCGGCCCGCTTCAGCTCGGGGAAAATTTCCGCGGTCGTCATCTCCTTGGCCCCGAAGCCGTAGCGCTCGGAAATATATTCGCGCAGGGCGTCGGTGGCTCCGGCATACAGGAGCTTCTGCTTATCCGGAACCCAGTATCTGTTGCCCCTCAAGGTGTCAAGCCTGCGCAGGGCGACTATATGCGGCGGATCCGAAGACTTGGCGGCGATTTCGCCCCTGCGCCCCTTCAGCATGGCCGGTATCGCCCAGCAGAGTATGGCCAGCAGAGCGGCCGCCCAGATCACGCATATCCACGGGAACAATTCGCCGGCCGTCAGGGGATATTTCACCTGCGGCCTTATGTCATGCGGGACATACGCGGCAGTGTCAATCTGTATCTCCTTCACTTCCAGCATCACCGGATCAAAACTGAGAGTATCCGGCCTGTTTTCGGGGTCCACCCTCACGAGCGAGAGCGGAGGAAGCAGATAGCTCCCGGCCTCGAAAGGCACGATCTCCATGAAGACTTCCATGTCGCGGGACGCCTTTTCACCGCGGCCGGTGATCTTTAGGGTGTCATAGACCCAGCCTCCGGTTACCTCCAGACTGTCTCCGACCCCTGATCCCGGGACTATCTCGGGCATCAGCAGGGCCGTCCCGTCCGGAACGGAGTTCATGCGCACGCCATACTGCAGACGGTCTCCCACCAACACGGTGTCCCTGTCCTGCATATGGCGCAGAAAGACACCGTCCGCCCTGTCCCGCGGAGTTTTGGCGGCAAGGGAGAACAGCACCGCGACAGCGGCCGTCAGAGACAATATATCGACCTTCTTCATCTTCTTGCAAAAAATCCCAGCAACGCCTTGGCATAGTCACCGTCGGTCGCTATGTCCACGCTGTCAATGCCGTATCGGCCCATCAGGGCATCAGCGGCTCCATTCACTTTGGAAAACCATTCGGCATATCCGTTCCGCACCCTGCGCGAGGACGTGTCCACCCACGCGGACTTCCCGCTCTCGGCGTCCTTCACATGGACCAGCCCCACGTCGGGGATCTCCCTCTCGCGGCGGTCATGGACCCTTATCACGGACAGGTCATGACGGGAGGCGGCCACCTTGAGCGCGTCCTCATAGGCGGGAGTCCCGTCAGGCCGGACATCCAGCATGTCCGAGAGCAGAAACGCGGTGCATTTCTTCTTGAGCGCGTCGGTGAGATAGCGCAGCGCTCCGGAGATGTCCGTCCCGTTTCCCTTGGGGACATAGCCCAATATCTTCCTTATTATGTGGAGCAGGTGGCGCCTGCCTTTTTTCGGAGGGATAAACTCCTCTATCCTGTCGCTGAAGAAGAGCGCGCCCACTTTGTCGTTGTTGAATATCGCGGAAAAGGACAGGACGGCGGCGATCTCGGCTATGAGGTCGCGCTTGCCGGAGCCCATGGTGCCGAAGAGCCCGGAACGGCTCACGTCGATCAGCAGCACCACGGTGAGCTCCCTCTCCTCCTCGAATACCTTCACATAGGGGGCGTCAAGCCTTGCGGTTACGTTCCAGTCCATGTTGCGGACATCGTCCCCCCACTGGTAGCTGCGGACTTCGCTGAAAGCCATTCCCCTTCCTTTGAAGGCGGAGTGGTACTCTCCCGCGAAGACCCCGGCGGTCAGAGCCTTCGTCTTTATCTCGATCTTTCTGACCTTCTTGAGAAGGTCCGTGACTTCAGGGACGTTTTCCATTACGGAACCATTACGGCGTTAAGCACCTCCGATATGATGTTCCCGGTGGTGACATTCTCAGCCTCGGCTTCATAGGTAAGCCCTATCCTGTGGCGAAGCACCTCGTTGCACACCGCCCTGACGTCCTCTGGGATCACATACCCCCTCCTCTTTATGAAGGCATAGGCCTTGGAAGCGGCCGCGAGCGATATGCTGGCACGGGGCGAGGCGCCGTAGGATATTATGTTGACCATGTTCTTGAGGCCATATTCCTCAGGCGTCCTGGTGGCGCTTACGATGTCCACTATGTAGCGCTCGATCTTTTCGTCCATATACACGTCCTTCACCACCTCGCGCGCCCCGACTATGTCCTCGGGGCTCACGACCGGATTCACCGTGGGGAACTCCCCGGCGTTGTTCATCCGGATTATCTGCCTTTCCTCCTCTTTCTTGGGATAGGTCACCACGACCTTGAGCATGAACCTGTCCACCTGAGCCTCGGGAAGCGGATAAGTCCCCTCCTGCTCGATGGGGTTCTGGGTAGCCATGACCAGAAAAGGATCCGGAAGGCGGTAGGTCTCGTCTCCTATGGTCACCTGACGCTCCTGCATGGCCTCAAGCAGGGCCGACTGGACCTTGGCGGGGCTTCGGTTGATTTCATCCGCAAGCACGAAATTGGCGAATACGGGACCTTTGTGGACTTCGAAACCTCCCTCCTTCTGGGAGTATATCAAAGTGCCGGTGAGGTCGGCCGGAAGCAGATCCGGAGTGAACTGGATTCTGCTGAACTTGGCGCTGACCGCACGGGCGAGAGTGTTTATCGCCAGAGTTTTGGCCAGTCCGGGAACACCTTCGAGAAGAATGTGTCCGTTGGCCAGAAGGCCGATCAGCAGATTCTCCACAAGCTGCTTCTGTCCGATTATGACCTTGCCCATCTCCATGGTCAGAAGATCCACGAAAGCGCTTTCCTGCTGGATCCGGTCATTGAGTTCCTTGATATTTACGCTGTCCATAAAAGTACTAAATTTGCAAAAAATCAGTTTCCATGCGCTACAAGCTCCTCCTGAGCTATGATGGCTCGCCCTTTTGCGGCTGGCAGATACAGACAAAAGACCCTTCTGTCCAAGGTTGCCTTCAAAAAGCCCTGAAGACTCTTCTGGGGGAAGATGTGGACGTCACCGGAGCCGGCCGTACGGACACGGGGGTGAGCGCGCTGTTCTACTGCGCCCATTTCGACAGCCGGGACGGGCTTGACGCGGAGAGCCTATGCTACAAATTAAATGCCATTCTACCCCCTTCGGTGTGCGTGCATTCAGTGGCTCCGGCACCCGAGGGATTCCATGCCAGATTCTCCGCAGTATCAAGGACTTACATGTATTTCATACACAAGAAAAAGGACCCTTTCATGGACGGCCGGTCCTACCGCCTGGGCTATGCGCTGGACGTGGATGAAATGAACCGCGCGGCGCAGATGCTTCTCGGGACCAGAGACTTCAGTTGCTTCGAGAAGAAAGGCGGGGACAACAGGACTTCCATATGCACGGTCTCACGGGCCTGCTGGACTTCCTACGTGCCGGAAAGGCTGGCCCTGGCCGGGATCACCACCGGAAAAAACGACTATCTGGTGTTCACCGTCACGGCCGACCGCTTCCTCAGAAACATGGTAAGGGCCATCGTGGGCACCCTGCTCGAGATCGGCCGGGGACGGCGGGACGCCGGCTGGATGAAGGAGGTGCTCGAAGCCGGAGACCGCTCGATAGCGGGAGAATCCGTGCCGGGACACGCACTGTTTCTCACGGAGGTGAGATATCCCGAAATCTAAGGCCCCAAAACGCTCTCAACAATTGTTTTTCCGCCGTTTTAAAGTATCTTTGCGGTTTGAATCTTTAGAAAATCAGAAAAACGACAGACCATATGTTATTCAATCTCCTACAGACAGACAGTCTCATCGATGCCATGGGATCCTCCATGGAAACCGTCGGCGAAGCCCTCGCCGCAACGGCCCCGCAACAGCAGGAAATGTCCTACTCGCTGATCAGCATGGCCGCCAAGGGCGGATGGCTGATGCTGGTGCTTCTGGCGCTGTCGATCATCGCCGTATACATCTTCGGCAAGAAGTGGTGGATGATTCACCAGGCCGGGAACATCGACAAGAACTTCATGAATGACATCAGGGACTATATCCATGACGGCAAGCTCAAATCCGCCGTCACCCTTTGCGAAAAATATGACTCTCCGGTGGCCAGACTGGTCCAGAAGGGAATTGAACGCATAGGAAGGCCCTTGAGCGACATCCAGACGGCAGTGGAGAATGTGGGCAACGCCGAAGTCGCCCGCCTTGAGAAGGGCCTGCCGATTCTGGCGACCATCGCCGGAGGCGCTCCGATGATCGGATTTCTGGGCACCGTGCTCGGAATGGTCCAGGCCTTCTTCAACATGTCGCAGGCCGGCAACAACATCGACATCACCCTGCTTTCGGGCGGAATCTACACGGCCATGATCACGACCGTGGGCGGTCTTATCGTGGGTATCCTCGCATATTTCGGATACAACTATCTGACATCCAACATTTCGGACCTGGTGTTCAAGATGGAGAGCGTGACCATAGACTTCATGGATCTCCTGCATGAACCGGCCGACAAAGCCGAGTAGCCATGGCACTTAAACGACACACGAAAGTCCTCTCGGAGATGGGGATGTCATCGATGACAGACCTCGTCTTCCTGCTGTTGATTTTCTTCCTCATCACCTCCACTCTGGTGAACCCGAACGCCCTGAAGCTCCTCCTCCCGAAGAGCACCGGCCAGGTTTCCGCCAAGGCCACCGTGAGCGTATCCATAAAGGACTGGCACAACGGCACTTACTCCTACCACATCAACGGATCGGAGACAGCGGTGCCTTTCGCCGATGTGGAAGACGACCTCGTGGGGCTGCTGCAGAGCGAGGATGACCCGACCTTTTCCATCTATGCCGACGAAACCGTCCCCGTGGGCGAGGTCGTGGCGGTGATGAACATAGCCAAAAGAAACCATTACAAGGTGATTCTGGCCACGCAGCCGGAATAAAACCGACCCGAAATGCCGGACTACAGAGACAAAAGAAAAAGACAGGACGCCAGAGGCAGGATCATAGGCATAGCCCTCGCCGCCGGCGCACATCTTTGCATTCTTGCGTTCGGCGTGTTCAACGGGGTGAAATATCTCTATCCCCCTCCGCAGGAGCAGTCTTTTCTGATTGACTTCAGCCGTGAGGAGACTCCCATGCCCATGGAAATCCGGAAAGGCTCCCAGCCGAGAGCCGAAGAAACGGATGTGACAAAGGGTCTGGAACTGGTCCAGAAATCGCAGGCCCAGGAGAAGGGGACAAAACAGAACGAGGCCGTGGAAGCGTCCGGCGACGACTTCGGAGACGTTGAGAAATATGAACCGCCGAAGGAGAAGCCCATAAACAGGAGGGCTCTGTTCCATGCCCCGGACAACAAGTCCGACAAAGACACACTCGCCCCGCAGACCGCGTCGGAGATCAGCGACAAGCTGCGCGCGGGACATGCCTCCGGCAACACCGACAGGGGGAAGCTGGCCGGAAGCCCCAATGCCATGCTCAAGGGGCGCTCCACCGTGGGCGTTCTTCCCAAACCGGCATACACCGGTCAGGAGACAGGAATAGTGGTCGTGAAGATATGGGTGGACCAGTATGGCTCCGTGCAGAAAGCCGAAGCCGGAGCGGAAGGCACCACTCTCAGCGACAAGAAGATATGGACAGCGGCGAGAAATGCCGCGATGGAGTCCCACTTCAGCCCGAGCGGAGACGCTCCGGCACTTCAGGAAGGCTCTATAACCTATGTGTTCAAGGTGCGATAGAAGACATTATTTTTTATTTCAGTGGCGTGAGCCACGCAACATTATCATCATTAACAAGGCCCGCAAGAAGGGCGACAATTATGGAAGACAACGAAAAGAGCGGTTACACCGCCGAGGGAAGGAAACTCAGACCGAGAAGGCCCAGGAGTTCAGAAAGAGCCTACAGCTCATCGGACAATTTCAATTCCGGTGAAGGCGAAAGAAAATCATTCGGAGAAAGAAGAAGTTACGGCGGCCCGAGAAGAGAAGGCGGTGAAAGAAGAAGCTTCGGCGAGGGCGGAAGACCGTCCTATGGCAGAAGCAGCGGAGGTTTCGGAGGAAGAAGGGAAGGCGGCGAAAGAAGAAGCTTCGGCGAAGGCGGAAGACCGTCCTATGGCAGAAGCAGCGGAGGATTCGGGGGAAGAAGAGACTTCCGCGGACACTCCGACGACAACAGGAGACCGTTCCGCAGAGACTCCGACGGAGAGCAGACCAGAAGATTCTCTTCCGACGGAGAAAGAAGAGAAGGCGGATTCGAGAAGAGAGATGAAAGAAGAAGCTTCGGCGAGGGCGGAAGACCGTCCTATGGCAGAAGCAACGGAGGATTCGGAGAAAGAAGAGACTTCCGCGGACACTCCGACGACAGCAGGAGACCGTTCCGCAGAGACTCTGACGGAGATCAGACCAGAAGGTTCTCCTCCGACGGAGGCAGAAGATTCTCTTCCGACGGAGACAGGAGAGGAGGATTCCGTCAGGGCGGAAAGAGCTTCGGAAGCTATGGCAGAGGAGCAGGACGCCCCGATCGCAGGAGCGGCGGATTCGGCAAGCCCAGCTACCGCTTCGATGACGAGCACTCCGGAATCATGAACATGGTCAACAGCCGCCCTCAGGTGAGCGATGCGCAGATTCCCGAAGGAGAGGCCGTGCAGCCGGTGTTCAAGGAGGAGATGCGCCTCAATAAATATATCGCCAATTCCGGCGTATGCTCGCGCCGCGAGGCCGACCAGATGATCCAGGCCGGAGTCGTGACCGTGAACGGAGAGGTGGTGACGGAGCTCGGCACCAAGGTCAATGTACTCAAGGACGAAATCAAGTTCAACGGAGAAACCCTCAAGGGAGAGACCAAGGTCTATATAGTGATGAACAAGCCCAAGGGCTATGTCACTTCAGCCAGCGACGCGCACGCCGACAAACTCGTGATGGATCTGCTCAAGGGTTGCGAGTACAGGGTATTCCCTGTCGGAAGGCTGGACAAGAACACCACCGGAGTGCTCATGCTCACAAATGACGGCGACATCGCCGAAAAGCTGACCCATCCCTCCTATGACAAGAAGAAGATCTATCAGGTGATTCTCGACCACCCCGTTTCCGAAGAGGACAGGGACAAGATCCTCTCCGGTGTCACTCTGAACGATGGCGAGGTCAAGGCCGACAGCCTTGAATATATCGACGCCGAGGACCATAGAAAGATGGGCATAGAGATCCACTCGGGCAAGAACCGCATAGTCAGACGCATATTCGAGTCGCTCGGCTATGACGTGAAGGCTCTGGACAGGGTCTATTTCGCCGGGCTCACCAAGAAGGGGCTCAAGAAGGGAGAATGGAGATACCTCACCGACGGCGAGGCCAACATCCTCAAGATGGGAGCGTATCTGTAATGGCGGAGCTTTCCGAAAAAAGACACAGGGCTGGATTTGTCAACATAATCGGGAATCCGAATATGGGCAAATCCACCCTTATGAACGCCCTCGTCGGGGAGAAGCTGAGCATAGTGACGGCCAAGGCCCAGACGACGAGGCGCAGGATCATGGGCATAGTGAACGGGGAGGTCTGGCAGATCGTCTATTCCGACACCCCGGGCATACTCAAACCGGAATACAGGCTGCAGAAGAACATGCTGGGCTATGTGGACACGGCCATGGGTGACGCCGACGTGATCCTGTATGTCACCGACACCGTGGAGAAGGGCGACAGGAACGCCGCCTATGTGGAAAGACTCAAGAAGGTAGAATGCCCGGTCATAGTCGTGATCAACAAGATCGACATCAGCACGCAGCCCAAAGTGGAGGCGCTGATGAAGAAATGGCAGGAAACCCTCCCGGAGGCGGTGGTCATTCCCGTTTCCGCGCGCGAGAATTTCAATCTCGACAGCGTCAGGGATGCGGTGCTGGAGCGGATCCCCTTCGCCCCCGCATGGTATGACAAGGACACTTTCACGGATAAAAACCTGAGGTTTTTCGCCTCGGAGATAATCCGCGAGGGCATCCTGCTGGAATATGGGCAGGAAATCCCCTACTCTTGCGAAGTGGAGGTGGAAGCCTTCAAGGAGGGAGAGGAGCGCTATGAAATCAGCGCCGTGATCTATGTCATGAGAGACTCCCAGAAGGGCATCCTCATAGGCAAGGGCGGACTGGCTCTGAAAAAGCTGGGCACCAGGGCACGGCTGGAGATGGAGGACTTCTTCCAGAAGAAGGTGTTCCTCAAACTGTTCGTGAAAGTGGATCCGGGCTGGAGGGACAGCCGCGGAGAACTTAGGAAATTCGGATACGAAGAATAAGAAGACAGCATGGACGAAGAATACGACGACATGAAGAAGCAGACCGGAGAGGAAGAGCTGGAGGGTGAGGCCCCCCTTGACGAAAACGTCAGACCCTCCGGAAAATTCACCAAACTGCTGGGTGAAGACAGCCACAAGTACAAGCTCTCGGGCATGTTCAAGGACTGGTTCCTTGACTATTCGTCGTATGTCATCCTGCAGAGGGCCGTCCCCCATATAGTGGACGGTCTGAAGCCGGTGCAGCGCCGCGTGCTCCACGCCATGTACAGGATGGACGACGGAAGCTACACCAAAGTGGCCAACATAGTGGGTCAGGCGATGCAGTACCATCCGCATGGTGACCAGTCCATTTTGGGAGCCCTGGTCCAGCTGGGACAGAAGGGCTATGCAGTGGACTGCCAGGGAAACTGGGGAAACATCCTCACCGGCGACGCCAACGCCGCGCCGCGATATATCGAGGCAAGGCTGAGCAAGTTCGCAAAAGAGGTGATATTCGACCCCAAGATCACCTCATGGATGACCTCCTATGACGGGCGCAACATGGAGCCCACCGAGCTCCCTGTCCGCTTCCCTCTCCTGCTTGCTCAGGGAACCGAGGGCATAGCCGTGGGAATGGCTTCGAAGATTCTTCCGCACAACTTCAACGAGTTGATAGACGCGTCCATCTGCATATTGAAGGGCAAGCCCTACGAAATCTATCCGGACTTTCCCACCGGCGGCAGCGCCGACTGCAGCAACTATAAGGCTGGAGCCCGCGGAGGCAGCGTGAAGGTCCGCGCCAAGATCGAGAAGATCGACAAAAACACCGTGGCCATCACGGAGATCCCCTATGGAAAGACCTCGCACATCCTCATCGATTCCATTCTGAAGGCCAAGGACAAGGGCAAGATCAAGATCAGGAAGATCGAGGACATGACCTCGGACAAGGTGGACATAACCATACATCTGCCCAACGACGTGTCCCCGGACAAGACCATAGACGCGCTCTATGCCTTCACCGACTGCGAATGCAACATCGCGCCCAATGCCTGCGTCATCAAGGACAACAAGCCTCAGTTCCTGTCGGTCAACGACATACTGGAATATGACACCGAGCATACCAAGAACCTGCTGCGCAGGCAGTTGGAGATAAGGGCCGGAGAGCTTGAGGACGAATGGCACTATGACTCGCTGGAGAGGATATTCTTTGAGAACAGGGTCTACAAGATTCTCGAGCAGGACCAGAAGAGCTGGGAGATCCAGCTGGAGGAGGTCTTCGAAAGGATGAAGGAATACCGGAACATGCTCCACAGGGACATAACCATGGAGGACATTCTGAAACTGGTGGAGAAGCCGGTCAGGAAGATCTCCAAGTTCGACACCAAGGCCATCGACGATAAGATCCGGGACATCGAGGCTCAGCTGGCCAAAGTACGGTCCAATCTGGACCACATAGTGGACTACACCATAGACTGGTTCTCCTCGCTGAAGAAGAAATACGGCAAGGACTTCCCCAGACTCACCGAGATCACCAGCTTCGAGAGCATCACTGCGACCAAGGTGGTGAACAACAACGCCAAGCTCTACGCCAATTACGAGGCCGGCTTCGTGGGCATAGGCCTGAAAAAGGACGACGGCGGAGAGTTCGTATGCGAGTGCTCCGACCTCTCGGAGATCATAGTCATCGGCAAGGATGGCAGATACCGGGTGTCCAAGGTGACCGACAAGGCCTTTTTCGGAGAGAAGCTCCTCTATGCGGGCGTGTTCAACAGGGGCGACGAGAGGACCATCTACAACGTGATCTACCGCGACGGGCGCGAGAGCGTCTATTACGCCAAGCGTTTCGCCATAACTTCGGTCACCCGCGACAAGGACTATGACATCACCGCCGGCAAGCCCGGTTCGACGATAGTGTGGTTCTCGGCCAACCACAACGGCGAGGCCGAGAGCGTGAAGATCTATTTCAGGCCCCGGCCGAAACTCAAGAAGACTTTTACGGAATATGACTTCTCTTCGCTCGCCGTCAAGGGCAAGTCGTCCAGGGGCAATCTGGTGTCCAAGTTCGCGATACAGAAGATTCAGCTGAAGTCCAAGGGCATTTCCACCATAGGCGGAAAGGAGATTTGGTATGATCCTGACGTGCAGAGGCTTAATGAAGACGGCCGCGGCACATCGCTCGGCCAGTTCTCCGGTGACGACAAAATTCTGGTGGTGTTTAGGGACGGCACTTTCTACACTACTTCCTACGACCTCAGCAACCGCTATCAGGGAGACGTGCTACGGATCGAAAAGTATCACCCGGAGAAGACTTTCACCGCCCTCTATCTGGACGGAGAGTCCAAATCTTTCTACATCAAGAGATTTTCTTTCCCGGAAAGCGACAACACTCCCCTTCCGTTCATTTCAGCCGCCAAGGGTTCCGCTCTTGTGGCCCTTTCTGACGACAGGTACCCCTGCGTCGCGCTGACATATGCCGGAAAGAAGGCCGGAGACACGCTCGACGCGGAACAGTTCATAGCAAAGAAGGGCTATGCGGCCAAAGGCAAGCGGTGCAGCACTTCAGAACTGGAAAAGGTGGAGTTCACCGAGCCCCTGCAGAAGGAAGAGTCCGACGGCGAATATGAAGGGGCCGAGGTCGGCGACGGAGAGGAAGACGCCGGATCTATGGAAAATGAAGGGCCCGAAGAACCCACGCTTTTTGACCTGTAGCTTATGATAATTTCGTTATCCGGATTCATGGGATGCGGGAAGAGCACCGTGGGCAGGGATCTGCTCGCGCTGCTTCCCGAGTTTGAGCTTATCGACCTGGACGAGTTCATAGAGAACGGTGACGGACGCCCGATTGCCGAAATCTTCAGGCAGGACGGCGAGGCCGCCTTCAGGGACATGGAGGCGGATGCTGTGGAATGTCTGCTCGATGTCTATGGAACCACGGGGCGGGATCTCATACTTTCGCTCGGCGGCGGGACCCTGACCAATCCGGATGTGGCGAAGGAAATAAAGGGCCGCACGGAGAATTTCTATCTCAGGGCCACCGTGGAGACTCTCGTGGAGAATCTGCAGGGCGCCTCCGAGGGCAGGCCCATGCTGGACGGGGGCAGCCTTGAGGACCGGGTCAAAGAGCTGATGGCCAAGCGTTCAGCCGTCTATGAGGCCACCGCCTCCCACATCATCGACACCGACGGCCGCGACTGCTCCGACGTCGCCCGCGAAATCGCCGCCATCGTAAGTCAGGAATAGTCCACCGCCCGTTAAATCACCCCGTCTTCCTTTTCCTTGATGTCTTTCAGGCGAAGCTGGAGGGTGGATGTGCCGCGGTAGTAGTTTTCCACGATATAGTAGCAGACGTCGATCGGATTGCCGTCCTTGATGTGGTCGAAGCTTTCTGCCATGTTGAAACCGATGGCCGGCACCGGATGGTAGGGCTGATTCTCCTGGATGAGCTCCAGCTTGAGATGCTGGCCGGCGGGGCCCACCTTGCGGGCGGAGCCGTTGTCATAGACGCTGTCGGTCTCGAACACCGGAGAGCCGTTGCCGGGGCCGAAAGGCTGGAACTGCTTGAGTATGCGGAAGAATTTGGGAGTGATCTGGTTGAAGTCCAGCCGGGCGTCCACGTCCACTACCGGCACCGACATCTCCAGGTTCATGTGGGTCCGGACATATTCGTTGATCCGTACGGTAAACTCCGGAAGATTTTCCTCCCTTAGGGTGAGCCCGGCCGCATACATGTGCCCGCCGAAATTCTCCAGCAGGTCCGCGCAGCTTTCGATCGAGTCATAGAGGTCAAAGCCCCTGACGCTTCTGGCCGAGCCGGTCACGAAGCCGTTGGACTTGGTGAGCACGAAAGTGGGCTTGTAGAACGCCTCCACAAGACGTGAGGCGACGATTCCCACCACGCCCTTGTTCCACTGAGGGTTATACACTATGGTCGCGTTCTCGCCCGAAAGGCTCTTTCCGGACTGGACCATCTCCAACGCCTGACGGGTAACCTCCCTGTCTATGCTCTTGCGCTCGTTGTTGTTGTCATTGATTTCCGCGGCGATGGCGTTGGCGGTCTTTTCATCGGTCGCTGTCAGCAGTTGCACCGCCAGCCTGCCGGTCTCCATCCGCCCGGCGGCGTTGATGCGCGGCCCGATCTTGAACACTATGTCGTCTATGGTCACATGGGAGGCCTCAAGATTGGACAGCGCGATTATGGACTTGAGACCCTGACGGGGATTCTCGTTGAGCTGCCGCAGTCCGAAATGGGCCAGCACTCTGTTTTCGCCGGTGACCGACACCAGGTCCGAAGCTATGCTCACCACCAGCAGATCCAGCAGCGAAGTTATTTCCATGAAATCAACGCCGTTTCTCCGGGCATAGGCCTGAACCAGCTTGAAGCCCACCCCGCATCCGGACAGGTCGTCGAAGGGATAATGGCAGTCATCCCGCTTCGGGTCCAGAACCGCCACTGCCGGAGGCAAAGTGTCGTCGGGAAGGTGATGGTCGCAGATGATCATGTCTATGCCCTTGCCCGCCGCATATTTCACCTTGTCTATGGCCTTGATTCCGCAGTCGAGGGTGATTATGAGTGAGAAACCGTTGTCCGACGCCCAGTCTATGCCCTTGAAAGAGACCCCGTAGCCCTCGTCATAGCGGTCGGGGATGTAGAAATCCACCTTCTTGGTGAATCTGAGCAGGAAAGAATAGACCAGGGACACGGCGGTGGTGCCGTCCACGTCATAGTCGCCATAGACCAGAATCTTCTGCTCGCCGGCGACGGCCTGTTCCAGCCTCTCCACGGCCTTGTCCATGTCCTTCATCAGGAACGGGTCGTGCAGGGAATCGAGAGACGGACGGAAGAAGGCCCGGGCCTTTTCGAAGGTGTCCACTCCGCGCTGGGCAAGAAGGGACGCGAGCACGGGATCTATCCCGAGCTCCGCCGAAAGCCTCGACGCCGTCTCCGGATCGGCCGGCTGTTTCAATACCCATTTTCTCTCTTTCTGCACCACTGGAAGCTGATTTTTCGCCCGAAGGCATCCTTACAAAGATACCCAATATATTTCAAAACTCAAGTTTAATCAGTATTTTTGCCTTTTGCATAAAACCAAGGAAAATGGCAGCCAATCAACTCAGCGAGCAGGAAATTCAGAGAAGACAGTCCCTCGCCAACCTCAGAGAACTCGGCATAAACCCTTATCCGGCGCCGCTGTATCCCGTCAACGCGACGGCGAAGAGCATAGCCGCGGAATATGACCCCGAAAAAGGAAATCTCACGGACGTGTGCATAGCCGGCAGGATGATGTCCCGCAGGATAATGGGCGCGGCCTCATTCATAGAGCTGCAGGACGAGACCGGCAGGATCCAGGTCTATGTCAAGCGCGACGAGATCTGTCCCGGCGAGGACAAGGCCATGTACAACACTGTGTTCAAGAAGTTGCTCGACATCGGCGACATCGTCGGCATAAAGGGCTTCGCCTTCATCACGCAGACCGGACAGCTTTCGGTCCATGCCAAGGAGCTCACCGTGCTCAGCAAGTCCCTAAGGGTGCTTCCGATAGTGAAGGAGGCAGACGGAAAGGTCCACGATGCCGTCACCGACCCCGAGCTCCGCTATCGCCAGAGATATGTGGACCTCATCGTGAACCCCCAGGTGAAGGACGTGTTCGCGAAGAGGGCGAAGATCATCTCCACCATGCGCCGCTATTTCGACGAGGCCGGATGCCTGGAGGTGGAGACTCCCATTCTCCAATCCATACCCGGAGGCGCGACTGCCCGTCCGTTCATAACCCATCACAACGCCCTGGACATAGACCTGTATCTGAGAATAGCCAACGAGCTCTATCTCAAGAGACTGATAGTGGGCGGATTTCACGGGGTGTATGAGTTCGCCAAGGACTTCAGGAACGAGGGTATGGACAAGACCCATAACCCGGAGTTCACCTGCATGGAGATCTATGTGGCCTACAAGGACTACAACTGGATGATGCATTTCGTGGAGAACATGCTTGAGAAAGTGTCCACAGCCGTCAACGGCGGCACGGTGGTCGAGATCGCCGGCAACAGGGTGGACTTCAAGCCTCCCTACAGAAGAGTCCCCATTCTTGAGGCCATCAAGGAATATGCAGGAGTGGATGTAGCCGGTATGGGCGTGGACGAGCTCAGGGCCACCTGCAAAAAGCTAAACGTAGAATTCGAGCCTTCCATGGGAGTGGGCAAGCTGATAGACGCCATCTTCGGCGAATATTGCGAAAAGAATTTCGTCCAGCCCACCTTCGTGACCGACTATCCCGTGGAGATGTCTCCTCTGACCAAGCGGCACCGCGAAAATCCTGCGCTCACCGAAAGGTTCGAGCTGTTCGTCTGCGGCAAGGAGCTGGCCAACGCCTATTCCGAGCTCAACGATCCCATCGATCAGCTTGAGAGGTTCGAAGAGCAGGCGAAGCTCAAGAGCAATGGAGACGACGAGGCCATGTTCATCGACTACGACTTCGTCCGCGCGCTGGAATACGGCATGCCTCCGACTTCGGGACTCGGCATGGGAATCGACCGCCTGACCATGTTCATGACGGGACAGACGACCATCCAGGATGTCCTGTTCTTCCCGCAGATGCGTCCGGAGTCCTTCGGAAAAGAAAAATAATGGTCTCCCGGATAACCTCCGCCCGTAATCCGGGATTCATGAACCTTCTCGCCATGCAGGAGAAATCCAGACTGCGCCGCGGGAAGGGTCTTTTCGTTGTCGAGGGGCGGCGGGAGATTCTCCATGCCCTGGAGGCGGGATATGTTCCGGAGGAGTTCTATGTGAACGGGGACATCGCCGGATGGGAAGAGTTTCTCAGAGAAGCCGGAGCCGCCGGGGATATGCGCGTCTTCGAACTGCCGGGGTGGCTCTATTCCAAGGCCGCCTACCGTGACGGCACCGAAGGGGTGATAGCCATATTCAAGGCCAGAAGCCACGGTCTGGACGACCTCGTCCTCGGCAGACCCGACCCGCTGATCGCCGTGGTGGAGTCCGTGGAGAAGCCCGGCAACCTGGGGGCCATACTCAGGAGCGCCGACGCATCAGGCACCGACGCAGTCATCTTCTGCGACCCTCTCACGGACATCTATAACCCCAATCTCATCAGAGCCAGCCTGGGGGCGATATTTTCCGTTCCGGTGGCGACGGCCTCCTCGCCGGAAGCCATAGCGTGGCTGAAGAAAAGGAAAATCACGATCTACACGGCACAGCTGCAGGACTCGCTGCCCTACTACGACGCCCCCATGACGGGAGGCGTGGCCATAGCCCTGGGCACCGAGGCCACCGGCCTTTCGGACGAATGGCGGAAGGCCGCCGACAGACATGTCAGGATTCCCATGCTCGGGAAACTGGACTCGCTGAACGTATCGGTTTCCGCAGCCATTCTGCTGTATGAGGCCGTAAGACAAAGACAAGCAAATGGATAAATTCGGACTTATAGGCTACCCGATCGCCGGCTCCCTGAGCCCGGCCCTCTTCAAAGCCGGCTATGGAGGCAAATATGACTATGACCTCATCGAAGACGGGGACTTCGAACGCTCGTGGAAAAAGTTTCTTGAAGAATACAGGGCGATAAACGTGACCGCCCCCTTCAAGGAAAACGCCTTCGCGCAGGCCGTGGCCCTCGCCGCCGACGGACGCGGAAGCGTATCCGGCCCGGTCATGAAGACCGGCGCGGTCAATCTCATGGTGAAAAGGGACGGCAAGATCGAAGCCCACAACAGCGACTTCACCGGCATCATACTCAGCGTGGCGGAGGCCCTCTTCCCGGGGCTGGTGCGCCAGTGCTATGAGGTTTATGGCGAGCGGGGCTACATCAAAGCCCATCAGTTTGTCCGCGAAAATATAGAGGAATACTATTCAGTGAAGCCCCAGGCCCTTGTCGTGGGCTGCGGAGGAGCCGGAAAGGCCGCCGCAGTGGCCGCTGCCGAAATGGGCTACAGCACCGTAATCATGAACAGGACCCAGGCCAAGGCCGGCGAATTTGCGCTGAGCGTCCCGGAATATCAGTTCATGGTGGACGGAATGAGCGATTTCAGAAACGCTTTCCGGGAGTGCGACCTGGTGATCTACACTCTGCCCCTGACCGTGGAGGAGACCGCTCTGCTTGAAGACGAAGACTTCCGCGGCACCGGCACAAGAGCCAAGGTCATTCTGGAGGCCAACTACAAGACGCCCTGTTTCAAGGCGCGGAAGGACTGCACCTATGTCTCCGGCAAAAGGTGGATTCTATATCAGGCGCTGACCGGCTACTCGCTGATGTGCGGAGAGACTCCGGACGTCGCCGCCATGGAAAGAGTTGTGGGGAAATAGGGATTTTTCGCCTATTTTCCGTAAATTGCACACATAAAACAACCTTACACGATGTCGCTAAACAAAGTCATGCTCATCGGCAATGTGGGCAAAGATCCGGAAGTCCGCTATCTCAACGGCAATCCCCAGGACGGGAACAACTCAAAGGTCGCCAGATTTCCTCTGGCCACGACGGACAGATACAGAGACCGCACCAGCGGCGAGTTGAAAGAGACCACCGAGTGGCATAACATAGTGGCATGGCGTAACAATGCCGAGGTCGCTGAAAAATACATAAGGAAAGGCACGCAGCTTTTCGTCGAGGGGCGCATACGCACCAACCAGTGGACGGACCAGAGCGGCAACAAGAGGTACACCACCGAGATCGTGGTGGAGAACCTGCAGCTTCTGGGCAAGAAGTCCGACCGCGATGACGGATCCCAGTGGCAGGGCGGAGCACGTCCGGCCGCACAGGCACAGCCCGCGGCAGTCCCCGTGCAGCCGAAGGCGGACATCCCCGAGGGGCCGGACGACGATCTCCCCTTCTAGAGTATTATCCAAGAGCCGGGAATCCGGCGGACATTTAACGAAAACATATTCCTGAAAATGGCTAAAATAGATGTGGTTCTCGGACTCCAGTGGGGAGACGAGGGCAAAGGCAAGATGGTGGATGTGCTGGCCGGAAGATATCCGGCAGTAGCAAGATTCCAGGGCGGTCCCAACGCCGGACACTCTCTCTATTTCGAGGGCAAGAATTTCGTGGCGCGGAGCATCCCTTCCGGAATTTTCCGCGACGGTTCCACCAATATCATAGGCAACGGCGTCGTGCTCGACCCCGTCACTTTCCGCGAAGAATGCGCCAAAGTGGAGGCTATGGGCATAGATCCGGTCCAAAAGCTCCTCATCTCCAAGAAAGCCCATCTGATCCTTCCCACCCACCGCCTGCTCGATGCCGCCCAGGAGGCCGCGGCCGGCAAGGGAAAGATCGGTTCCACACTCAAGGGCATAGGACCCACCTACACCGACAAAACGGCCCGACACGGCCTCAGGGTGGGCGACATCCTCGCCCCCGACTTCGCCGACAGGTTCGCACGCTTGAAGGAGCGCCACGTGCGCCAGCTGAAAGACCTCGGCTATGAGTGCGACCCCTCGCAGAACGAGGCCGAATGGATGGAGGCCGCCGAGTGGCTCAAGAGCTTCAGGCTCATCGACTGCGAATATTTCGTGAATGACTGGCTGGCCGAAAAGTCCATGCTCGCCGAAGGTGCCCAGGGAACTCTGCTGGACGTCGACTACGGTTCCTACCCCTTCGTGACTTCCTCCTCCACTTCCGTGGGCGGAGTCTGCACCGGACTCGGAGTCGCCCCGTCCAAGGTGGGCCGCGTGTGGGGCATATTCAAGGCCTATTGCACAAGGGTCGGAAGCGGCCCCTTCCCCACCGAGCTGTTTGACGAGACAGGCGACAGGATCAGGGAGGTGGGCCATGAGTTCGGCGCAGTGACCGGAAGGCCGCGCCGCTGCGGCTGGCTGGATTTGGTGGCTCTCAAATATGCCGTGATGATCGACGGAGTCACCGACCTCATAATGATGAAGTCCGACTGTCTGGACGGATTCGACACGGTGAAGGTCTGCACGGCCTACAAGGTGGACGGCAAAGTGACCGACCACGTGCCTTTCGACACCGCCGCCAAGGTGGAGCCCGTCTACACCGAGTTCAAGGGCTGGAAGAAAGATCTCAGCGGCGTGAGAAGCGAGAGTGAATTCCCCGCCGAGTTCAAGGAGTATATCGCTTTCATGGAGCAGCATGTCGGAGTCCCCATCCGCATAATTTCGGTCGGACCGGACAGGGAGGCAACCATTGAAAGATGACGACAGACAGGATCACAGTTAAGGGGGCGCGGGAGAACAACCTGAAAAATCTCTCGCTTGAGATTCCCAAATACAAGATAACGGTTTTCACCGGCGTGTCCGGATCCGGAAAAAGTTCTCTGGTGATGGACACGATCGCCGCAAAGTCGCGGCGTGAGCTCAATGACACCTTCCCCACCTTTGTCCAGCAGTATCTTCCGAAATATGGAAGACCGCATGTGGACAGGATCGACGGGTTGCCCATAGCCATAGTGATAGACCAGAAGAAGCCGGCCCAGAATTCCCGCTCCACGGTCGGGACCTACACCGACATCTACTCGCTTGTGCGTCTGCTCTTTTCCAGAGTGGGAAAGCCGTTTGTCGGCTATTCGGACTCCTTCAGTTTCAACAACCCGCAGGGCTGCTGCCCGAGATGTTCGGGTCTCGGAGAGATCCGCGAACTGGACATTCACAAGCTGGTGGATTTCGACAAGAGCCTCAACGACGAGGACACAATACACTACATAGCCTTCCATAAGGGCGGATGGAGATGGATCCGCTATGCCCACAGCGGCCTGTTCGATCTGGACAAGAAGATCAAGGACTACAGTCCGGAAGAACTGGACCTTTTTCTGAACAGTCCCCAGATCAAGCTGAAGAATCCGCCTTCCAACTGGCCGAAAACGGCCAAATATGAGGGCCTGATTCCCAGAATGTACAGGAGCATAATCAATTCCGAAGAGGGCCTGCTGCACAGCGCCGTGCTCAATCCGATGCTCACGATGGGGACATGCCCGGACTGCGGAGGCACGAGACTCAGCGGCAAGGTGCTGGCCTGCAAGATCGAGGGAAAGAACATAGCCGAGGTCTGCGACCTTTCCATCACCAAACTGAACGCATGGATCCATAGCCTCTCGGACCCGCTTGCCGTCGATCTGAAGAAGGCCATAGGCGAGAGGCTCGACGCGCTGGAGGAGATCGGCCTGGGCTATCTCAGTCTGAGCCGCCCGGTGGGTACGCTTTCGGGAGGTGAGGCCCAGCGCTGCAAGATCGCCAAATACATCAATTCTTCGCTCTCTGACGTGCTCTACATTCTCGACGAGCCGAGCGTGGGCCTTCACAACCACGACATAGAGCTCATGAAGAAATCGGTCGCCCAGCTTCGCGACCACGGGAACACCGTGCTGCTGGTGGAGCACCACAAGGAGATGATCAAGATCGCCGACCACATAGTGGACATGGGTCCGGGAGCCGGAATGCTCGGAGGCGAAATCATGTTTCAGGGCACCTATGAAGAGCTGCTGAAGAGCGGCACGAGCACCGGAAAGATGATTGAGGAGAAATGCCAGTTCAAGGCTTCTCCACGGGTTCCGAAGGACTGGTTCCATATCGGGGACGCTTCGCTGCACAATCTGAAGAACGTCAGCGTGGACATTCCCCTGGGAGTGTTCGGTGTGGTGGCCGGAGTAGCCGGTTCGGGGAAAAGCTCGCTGATGGAATGCCTCCGCAACGGATGGCCAAGGCCGGAGGAAGTCGTGTACATAAGCCAGAAGAGCATAGGCGTGAGCCTCAGATCCACGCCCGCAACCTATATGGACGTGGCGCCTGACATAAGGAAAATTTTCGCCAAGGCAAACCGGATGAAGGAGGACTATTTTTCGTTCAACGGCAAGGGTGCCTGTCCAGTATGCGGAGGCAAAGGCGTAATAGTCTCGGAGATGGCTTTCATGGATTCCATAGAGACCACCTGCGAGGCCTGCGGAGGTCTGCGCTATTCTCCGGAGGCGCTGAAATATATGGTGGAAAGCCCGTCCACCCGCGAGAAGCTCAACATCGCTCAGGTCATGGACCTTACGGTGCGGTTGGCTTCGCTGTTTTTCAAGGGCACGCCCATTGAGGAGAAACTGAGGCCCATGATGGATGTAGGGCTGGGCTATCTGCACCTGAACCAGTCGCTCTCGACTCTATCGGGCGGCGAGCTGCAGAGACTTAAACTGGCCTCCTATCTGGGCGACAAGGGAAAGCTGTTCATCATCGACGAACCCACAGACGGCCTGCATATCAAGGATATCCTGCACATCCTGGGCGTATTCGACAAGATGGTGAGCGGCGGCAACAGCGTATGGCTGATCGAGCACAACACAGATGTCATCCGCAGCGCGGATTATGTGATCGAAATGGGGCCCGGCGCCGGTGAGAACGGCGGCACCGTCACCTTCCGCGGCACCCCCGCAGAAATGGCCGCATCAGACGCCATCACCGCACAATATCTCTAGTCTCAGTACATAAATCACAAAAAACAAGGGATTGGCCAGAAACTCTTTTTGGCCAATCCCTTTGGGCTTCTTATCCCCAGACTGTCGCCTGCGGCCCCTATCAGGGACATTTCGCACCTCCGGCGCGGTCCCTCATGGACTTATCAGGCGCCTCCCCTTTTCATTTGAAGGCAGGAGGCGTCAGCCGCCGACGATAGCTTTGATGCCATGGTCCGCAAACTGTCCGATGATGCGGGTCTGCTCCTCGGCGGAAGGGGCGGACATCTGGTAGTGGTTGGGGTTATACTCCATCCACCGTCTTTCGTCCTTGCCCTTGCCGATGTCATGATAAGGCAGAATATTCAGGATCTCCGGCTGCTTCGGCAGGGAAGCCAGAAACTCGGCGGACTTCTCGATGTTCTCCACGTCGCCGTTCACCTCGTTGATGACCGGAATCCTGATCCAATAGTTGGCACCGAGTTCGGCGATCATCCGGATATTGGCGAGAATCTGCTCATTCGGAACGCCCGTCCAGAACTTATGCTTCTCTGAATCCATGGACTTAAGGTCCACCAGGAAAAGCTCGCAGTTGGCCGCGAACTCCCTTACGACCTCGGGGGCGGCGAAGAGAGTCGTATCTACGGCTCGGTGGAATCCTCTCCTTCCGAGCTCCTTCAGAATCTCCAGACTGTATTCAGGTTGAAACAGAGGTTCGCCGCCGCAGAGGGTCACTCCCCCTCCGCTGTCGGTCATTATGTCCCTCTCCTTCTCGATCTCGGCCATCAGATCCTCCATCTTCCACTGCTTGCCGCTCATCTCCATGGCCATGGTCGGACAGGCGTCGGCACACTTGCCGCACGAAAGACACTTCACGTCCGTAGGCATGATGCCGTCCGGAGTGAGATGGATTGCACCCACAGGGCAAGCCTGCACACAGCTCTGACAGCCTATGCACTTGCTCTTCTTATAGGTTTTCTCCCTGTAAGGGCTCCAGCTCTCAGGGTTATGACACCAGACACACCGAAGGGGGCATCCCTTAAGAAAAATGGTGGTCCGGATTCCCGGACCATCATTCACAGCGTATCTTTTGATATCAAAAATCAGATCAGATCTCGACATTCTCAGTTCGGTTGATAATATCGTTCTGCAGGGTGGCGTTCATGTCGTTGAAATAGTCACTGTATCCTGCAACCCTCACGAGCAGGCCTCTGTAGTTCTCAGGATGAGCCTGAGCGTCATGCAGGGTGGCCGTGTCGACGATGTTGAACTGGACATGATGACCTCCGAGCTTGAAGTACTCCCTGATCAGATCGGCGAACTTCTGCACGTCCTTGTCCCTCTTGAGAAGGTTAGGGATGAAGCGGACATTGAGAAGCGTACCGCCGCTCTTTGTCTGGTCAAGCTTGCCGAGAGACTTGATGACACCGGTCGGACCGTTGGTGTCGGCTCCGTGTGCGGGCGAAGTACCGTCACTGATGGCAGTATGGGCATGACGTCCGTTAGGAGTTGCGCGGCAGACAGATCCGAAGTAGTTGTGGCAGGTCGTGCTCAGCATGTTCATCTGAGTCTTTCCTCCGCGGGTGTTGGGCCTGCCGGCGATGGCGTCGTGAAGATCGTTGTACACTTTCACGGCGATGTCATCGGCGTACTTCTCGTCATTTCCGAAGAAAGGAGTGTGGTTGCGGATGTACTGGCGCATCACCTCATTGCCCTCGAAGTCGGTGTCACAGGCGTTGATAATCTCGTCCATTGTATACTTCTTGTCCTCGAACACCTGCTTCTTGATTACTGCAAAGCTGTCGGTGATGGTACCGAGACCGGTGCACTGGATATACTGGGTGTTATATCTGGCACCTCCGTCATAGTAATCCTTACCTTTCTTGATGCAGTCGTCGATATAGAGGCTGAGATAGGTGGCGGGAGCATACAGGGAGAACATCCTCTCGATGTAGTTGTTGACCCCGAGCTTCATGTTCACGAAGTAAACCATCTGCTTGTGCCATGCATCGTAGAGCTGCTCATAGCTGGTGAATGTCCTGGGATCTCCCGTCTCGATGCCGATCTTCTTTCCGGTCTCGGGGTCAATACCGTTGTGGAGAGTGATCTCGAGAATCTTGGGATTGTTGAGATAACCGGTCAGAAGATATGCCTCCTTTCCGAAGGCGCCGACCTCGACGCAACCCGAGCAACCGCCCTCACGGGCATCCTCAAGGCTCTTGCCCTGATTGGTAAGCTCCTTGACATAGGTGTCGGAGTTGAAGAGGGAAGGATAACCGTGACCCTGACGGATCACCTTGACTGCGGCCACCAGAAGGTCGTTGGGGGTGTCCTTGGTCACATGCACGCTCAGACCGGGCTGGAGCTCGTGGAGTTCCTCCTGAATCTCAAGGCACATGTAGGAGATATCGTTCGCAAAGGCCTTTCCGTCCTTAGTGACTCCGCCGATGTTGATGTTGGTGAAGTCATTGTAGGTGCCGGACTCCTTGGCGGTGATGCCCACCTTGGGCGGCGCGGGCTGGTTGTTGAACTTGATCCACAGGCAGGAAAGCAGTTCCTTGGCTCCGTCACGGGTAAGAACGCCGTCCTTGATGTCCTTCGTATAGAAAGGATCGAGATGCTGGTCGATGTGACCGGGGTTCATGCTGTCCCATCCGTTAAGCTCGGTGACTGTTCCGAGATGAGTGAACCAATAGGTCTGGATGGCCTCCCAGAGGTTTCTGGGGGCATGGGCGGGAACCCAGTGGCAGACCTCGGCTATCTTCTCAAGCTCGGCCTTTCTCTTGGGGTCGGTCTCCTTGGCGGCCATTTCCTCGGCAAGCTGAGCATGGCGCTCGGCGAAAAGGATGGCTGCATCGCAGGAGATGCTCATCGCCTCAAGCTCCTGGCTCTTGTCGGTGGCCTCGGGATCGTTGATGTAATCGAGATTTGCGATTTCGTCGGCGATCTGCTTCTTCACGTCGAGCAGACCCTCGTGATACATCTTTCCGTCCATGGCGGTATGGCCTGCGGCCCTCTGCTCCATGAATTCGGTGAAAACACCGGCCTCATAGGCATTCTTCCATGCGTCGGAAACATGATTGAAGATTCTCTCCCTCTGTGTCCTGCCATGCCAGTAAGGAATCACCTCTTTCTCGTAGGTGTCGATGTCAGCCTGGCTGATGTGGTAGGGCTGAAGTTCGCGCGTGTCGAGCACGTGGAGGTCTTCAACGGAATGGCAAGTGAGCTCCGGGAATGTAGGGACGGCCTTGGGAACCGGTCCTCTCTCTCCCACGATAAGCTCGTCCTTCCCGATGTAGATCGTCTTCTTCTTGCAGATCTCATAGAAGTTCTTCGCCCTCATCACGGGGACAGAATATTTGCCGTAATTCTCCTTGTAGAACGCAGTCTCGATGAGAGCTCTTTCGATAGTAAGAGTAGTCGGGGTGTCCAGACTCTGCTGATGCAGTCTCTTGATCCTATCGTTCATACCTCCGTCGTTCTGGGGGTACTTAATAGGAAAACCATTGTTGCTATTCATATAACTTCTGAATAAAAAATAAAACTAACTTTTAACTATATAACAAGTGGTGTTAAAGTCTGTTTTTTGCCTCATAAACCTCCTCGATGGTCATAGGCTTCTTTATCGTGCCCATGAGGCGGGGACCGTTCTCGGTAATGACATAGTCGAGCTCGTTGCGGAGACCGGTAAATCCCTTCCACTCCTCGACCTTGTCATAGTTGATGAACTCGGTGAACTTATGCTCGGCGCGCCACTGGTCGATAAGCTCCGGCATGAAATAGATTCCGGGTTCGATCGTGAAGACATATCCGGCTTCCAGCGGTCTTGCGAGCCTGAGCGACTTGAATCCGAACTGCGTGCTTTTCTTCATGTCTCCGGTGTAGCCCACATACTGTTCGCCGAGATTCTCCATGTCGTGAACGTCAAGACCCATGCTGTGACCCAGTCCGCAAGGGAAGAAGAGCGCGTATGCTCCGCTTTCGGCGGCGTCCTGCGCATTGCCCTTCATGAGTCCGATCTCCTTCATTCCCTCGACTATGGCCTTCGCTGCGGCGATGTGCGCGTTGCGGAAAGGAACACCTATCTTGAGCGTGTCCACCGCAGCCTTGAAGCTGGCGAGGTGAATGTTGTAGATCAGAGCCTGGCGCTCTGTAAACTTGTCACTGACAGGGAATGCGGATGACAGATCTCCGGCGTAATGCTCGGGGCTCTCGGCTCCGGCGTCCACCAGGAAAATGTCCCCGGCCTTCGCCCTGTGGATAAATCCATGGTTGTGAAGGACCTGACCCTGAACTGTGGCGATGGTGGGGAATGCAAGCATCGTGCCTTGCTCCTCGTTTGCGACTTTCAGAATCGCGGCGGCGACTTCGGCCTCGTGCATGCCCGGCTTGACCATTTTGTAGGCCTCCAGATGCATGCGGGTACTGATGTCCACGGCGTGATCGATGGATTTGAGCTCCTCCTCGTCCTTGTGAAGCCTCATTTCGATGACGGCTTTCTTCAGAGGAAGAGAAACATGCTCTTCCACGGCCTTCACGTCAATGCCCAGCAGTTCGTGAAGCCAGATCTTTGTCTCTCCCCTGTAGGGATCGACGAAGTGGATCTTCTGACCCTTTGCCCGGGCCTTGTCAAGATAGCCCTTGAGAGAGGTCAGAGGCATGGTTTCGGTGATGCCGGCGGGAGCGCACTTCTCGGCGAGAGAAGGCTGCGCGCCGCCCCATACGATGTCGTCTATGGTGAGATCGTTGCCGAAAACTATCTCCTTGTCCTCGTCCACATCGATCACGGCTGCCATCGAAGGATAGCTCAGGCCGAAGTAGTAGAGGAAAGTGCTGTCCTGACGATAGGGATAGGTGTTGTCAAGATAGTTTTCCGGAGCCTCGTCATTGGCGAGGAATAACAGCAGGCCGCCGCCAAGCTCTTTTTTGAGCCTGGCGCGTCTGCCTATGTAAGTTTCTTTTGCGAACATGGTGATTTACTTCATGTACTGGTCAGCCGTGTAGAGGTTGACTTTCTTGTGCTTGCTGATCTGGCCTTCAAATGCGGGGAAGTACTGGGCGATCAGATCATAGAGACCGGGATCATAGGCCTTCATGTCCTCGCGGGTGTTGACCCAGAAGTGCTTTCCGTCGGCGTAAGGCATCTCGGCGTTGACATTGAACCAGTTCTGCACGCCCTCGGCCCAATATTCGGTCGCGTTGGTGGCGGCATAGACATTCTGGTACTTGCCAGCTGCGAGGTTGTCGTCAAGAAGCTTCTGGAGCTTGTCATGGAAGGTCGGATCGACCATCTCGATGCCGAGGAGCTGGATGGAATGGGCGAACTCGTGGATGAGGATGTCCTCAGACCAGTACTGGTCGATCTGATAGGCGAGGATGTTCTCCTCGGCGCAGGTCGTGAGAGGAAGCTCGGGAGTTCCCTCGAGACCTCTTGCGCGGACGTCCCAGTTGATTTCCTTGTCACCTCTGAGATGAGCGTGCTCGGGGATGTCGGTGGTTCCCTCATAGCGGGCCATGATCGCGACCTTGGTGCCGTTGTCAACCATAGCCTTGAGAATTTTGGCGTCAAGCATGCTGGTCATGGCATAAAGCTCCTTCTCGGCCTGCACGAAGCATGAATCCGGAACTCTCCAGGAGGAGATGAGCGGAATACCGTTCACATTCACATACTTGCTGTAGAACTCGGGGAGTTTGAGAGACTTGGGAGGAGCGGTGATGGTGTACTCGGGAGTCTTGAACTCCTCAACCTCGGCGGGAGCGGGCTCCGGCTTGGAGTCGGGTCCGTAGAGATTGACATAGGGATGACGGCCGATCTGCTCGTCCACGGGAGGGAAATACTGGGCGATGAGGTCATAGAGGCCGGGATCATAGGCCTTGAGCTCCTCACGGGTGTTGACCCAGTTGTGCTTGCCGTCGGCGTAAGGCATCTCGGCGTTCACATTGAACCAGTCCTGCACGCCCTCGGCCCAATACTCGGCGATGTCGGTCTGTGCATAGGTGTTGTCATATCTGTGCTCGGCCTTCGCCTTCTCAAGAAGGGCCTCAAGCTTGTCGTTGATGGTAGGATCGACCTGGTAGATGCCCACAAGGTGGATCGAGTGTGAAAATTCATGGATGAGGATGTCCTCAGCATGATACTTGTCTATCTGATAGGCCATCACATTCTCCTCGGCGCCGGAGGTGAAGGGGAATTCGATGGAGCCGCCGAGACCTCTCGCACGGAGATTCCAGTTGAGAACGATGCTCTTCTGGTCGCGGTTACCCATGTCGCTGTGCTCGGGGATGTCTTCGGTTCCCTCGTAGCGCGCCATGATGGCCACCTTGGTGTTGACGTCACCCATCGCCTTCACGACTTCGGGTTTGAGATAGCTGGTCATGGCGTAGAGAACCTTATAGGCCTGCACCATTGCAGAATCCGGAACTTTTTCGGAAGAGATGAGATGGATGCCGTTCACATGGATATACTTCTTGTAGAAATCAGAAAGTCCGAGTGAATCGGGAGGAGTGGTTATGGTGCATTCGGGGATGTTCAGCGTGTACTTTTTCTCCGACTTGCAGGAGACCATGCAGCAGGCCGCAACGGCTGCAACTGCGATCAGTGTGAAAAATTTTTTCATGCGGTTTGTGTTATTAATGGTCGTTTTATGCAAAAAGAGACGCACCCGGCCCATTTTTGCCGGGTTGCGTCTGGATATGCGTAAGCTTACTTATTCTCCTTGAGATAAGAATAGCGGTAGTCAGTCGGGGAAACGAGAGTCTCCTTGATGACGCGAGGGGTGACCCAACGGATGAGGTTCAGTATGCTGCCTGCCTTGTCGTTGGTGCCGGAAGCGCGGGATCCGCCGAAAGGCTGGCAACCCACAACTGCTCCGGTAGGCTTGTCATTGATGTAGAAGTTTCCGGAAGTTGCGCGAAGCTTGTCGGCGACTCTCTGAAGCTCGAGACGGTCCTGTCCGAAGATTGCTCCGGTGAGTCCGTAAGGAGAGGTGGTGTCGCAAAGATCGGCAGCCTCGTCCACTTTGTCGTCATCGTAGGGATAGACGGTGAGGACAGGTCCGAAAATCTCCTCTTCCATGGACTTGAAGTGAGGGTTGGAAGTCTCGATGACCGTAGGGCGGACAAAATATCCGACCGTCTTGTCATGCTGACCGCCGAGAACCACCTTGGCATCCTCTGCGGCATTTGCATAGTCGATATAGGAAACGATGTTGTCGAAGGACTTCTCGTCGATGACGGCGTTGATGAAGTTCTCGGTGTCGCGGACGTCACCCATCTTCACCTCAGCGTCGATGCTCTTCATTTCCTCAAGGACTGCAGGCCACATGCTCTTGGGGATGTACATGCGGGATGCAGCGGAGCACTTCTGGCCCTGGTACTCGAAGGAACCGCAGTAAGCGGCCGTGGCTACTGCCTTGACGGGCGAGCCGGGCAGCACGAAGATGTAGTCCTTACCGCCGGTCTCACCCACGAGACGGGGATAGGAAACATACTTGGTGAGGTTCTTTCCGGTCTCCTGCCAGAGGCTGTTGAATGTGCCGGTGGAGCCTGTGAAGTGGATGCCTGCGAAATAATGGGAAGATGTGCAGACGTTTCCGATGAGGGAGCCGCTGCCGGGGAGAAGGTTCACGACACCGTCGGGAACACCTGCCTCCTTGTACATCTGCATGAGGTAGTAGGCTGTGAGATATGCGGTCGAGGAAGGTTTCCAAAGAGCCACGTTACCCATCATCACGGGAGCCATCTCAAGGTTGGATGCGATGGAAGTGAAGTTGAAGGGGGTGACTGCGAGGATGAATCCCTCGAGAGGACGCCACTCGGTGCTGTTGATCACGCCCTGAGTGAGCTTGGGCTGCTCGGAATAGAGAGCGGAAGCGTTGGCGACATTGTAACGGAAGAAGTCGCAGGTCTCGGCTGCGGAGTCAATCTCGGCCTGATAGATGTTCTTGCTCTGTCCGAGCATGCAGGCTGCGTTCATAATGGCGCGATACTTCGTGGAAAGAAGCTCGGCGCACTTCATCATGATGGCGGCGCGGACTGTCCAGTCGGTGTCAGCCCACTGCTCGCGGGCCTTCATGGCTGCGTCAATGGCCATCTTGACCTCCTTCTCGCCCACCTTGTGGTAATGCGCGAGGACATGCTTGTGATCGTGAGGGCAGACAACATCGGCGACATTGCCTGTGTAGACGGCCTTGCCGCCGATGATGACAGGAATCTCAACCACAGTATTGTACTGACGCTCAAGTTCGGCCTCCAGGGCAATGCGCTCGGGGGAACCTTTAAGGTAGGTCTTCACAGGCTCATTGGCCGGAAGAGGAAATTTAACAACAGCGTTTCTCATTGTATAGATATTAAATGGTTTTAGTCTATGTCTTTGCTCAGATTGCCTCCAACCTGGATTTCAGCCCTCAAATATAGTTAATTTATAACTAATGTAAAATAGAGTCGCTTTTTTTCATCGCTGAAAATTAACGGTGCACACTGGCCGTCTCCGCATCGTAAACAGAACGGAAACGTCTTAAAATTAAACCGCTACGAAGAAAAGGCACATTTCGCGACCCTATGTCCGGGCGGCCGGGGAATCCAGCCCAAGCCCGGGCTTCAGGCGGGAGGCCCGGCGGAGGAACAGAGTCAGCGCGAGGGCCACGACGCAGACTCCGACAAACATCAGTTCAGTGACATGGGATCCGCGCATGGAATCGCCGGAATTGGCGTAAAAAATCTCCCCCGCCAGCATCTTGAACAGCATGAGGCCTATGTTCTGGACCCAGTAGATCAGCGAAAACGCGGTCCCCAGCACTTTCCGGGGCACAATCCGGGGCACGGCAGGCCACATCGCGGCCGGGACCAGCGAATAGGCGAAGCCCAGACAGGCCATGCTCGCATAGCCTGCGGCGGGGATTCCGGACGGCAGGAAAGCCATGGCCAGATGCGCGGCCAGAGCCAGCACGGCGCCCCTGAGCATCCACACGGTCCCCTTTCCGGTCCGGTCCACCATCGCCCCGAAAAGCGGCGCGAAGATCACGGTGGTGAACGGCAGCATGGACACCATCCAGCTGGCAGTTTCGGGAGCTATGCCGAAACGCGGAATGAGGATGGCGCTGGCAAATTTCTTGAACGAGACTATGCTGCTATAGAAGAATACACAGAGCAGGGCAAGCGCGATGAACTCCTTGTTGGACAGCAGTTTCCATACGTCGGAAAAGCGGAACGGCTCCTCTCCCCCGGACTCTGGTCCGGAATTTTTCACTCTGCGGTCAAAGGCGGCGTCCAGAAAAACGAACACGGTCCATACGGCCAGCCCGGCGGCCATAAGCCCCATGCCGAGAAGTGCTGGGCGGGAAGTCTCCGCAAGCGTATAAACCTCGCCGGCGGCCTTTGCCGCTACGAGTCTGGGGGAAATCACCAGCGCGAATGCGGTTCCGAGCCTCGCTATGGCCAGCTGAAGCCCCATGGCAAGGGCCATATGCCCGCCTTTGAACCACTTGGCGATGCTGCGCGTGACCGACACTCCGGCGATCTCGCTGCCGAGGCCGAAAATCATGCATCCGGCATAGGCCCAGGCAAGGGACGTTTTCGGCGGCAGGCCCGCCCTTATGGCCCATGTAACCAGACCGGCTCCGAGAACCATCATGCCCACGAATATGGATCCGGTCACCCGGACACCCCATTTGTCGAGCAGCATTCCGCATATGACCAGCCCGCCGAACACACACAGCACGGAATAGCCTCCGGTGTACAGGCCATAGCCCGCCGAATCCCATCCGAGCTCGACGAGAGCCGGATTTTCAAAGAGATGGGACAAAGTGGAGAACATGTCGTCGAAATAGTACGACGCGAACATGGGAACCACAAGACAGGCAAGGGCGGTCCAGCGGACACCCTTGCCTGTTAAAAATCTACTCATATCGAAAAATGAACGGTCCGGTGCGGGACTTATCTGATGTTCGGAAGTTCAAGTCCGAGACCGCGCTTCTTGTCGAGGGCCTTGAGATAGACGGCCACAAGAAGGGCGGCCACGCCGAAGCCTGCGAAAATGATGAGCGGAACGGTATAGTCATAGGGAATGAACGAAGCTCCTGCCTCCTTTGCGGCGATGACCGCGGCGTTGTCGGCGTTGGATGAATTCAGCACGTTGCCGATGAGCTTGGGGACAAAGCACAGCCCGATGTTCTGCACCCAGTAGATGAGCGAATATGCGGAACCGAGGATCTTTTCGTCAATGATCTTCGGGACGGAGGGCCAGAGTGCGGCGGGCACCAGCGAGAAGCTGATTCCGAGCACGACGATGGTCGCATAGGCGACGAATCTGCTGTTGGTTGCGGGCAGCGCGAAAGCGAACACGAGATGGCAGACTATGAGAAGGACTGCGCCGAGGATGAGCATCGTGGCGCCCTTGCCCTTTCTGTCAAGATAGGAGCCAAGGAACGGAGTGATGACGGCCGCGCCGATGGGGAACCAGCGAAAAATGTTGGATGCCGAAGCGGCGGAGATTCCGTCAAGGTTGCACTGGAGCATGTTGGCGCCATATCTCTGGAACGGGAAGATGGCGGAATAGTAAAGCACGCAGAGAAGGGCGACGACCCAGAAGCTGAGGGAGCCGAAGATCTTGCCGAGGTCGGAGAACTTGAATTCGTCCCCTCCGTCTTCCTCGTTCTTCATTCCGGCGGCGACCATCTGTTTGTCAAGCTTCCTGTCCATCACGCTGAAGACTATGAAATTGATGAGGCCTATAAGGAGAAGGACCACGCAGAATGCGATGGGGGCGCAGACGGTTCCGAGCTTTCCTGCAAGGAAGGGACTGATCGAGAACACGGCGAACACGCCCACACGGGCGACTGCCATCTCAATGCCCATGGCCAGCGCGAGCTCCTTGCCCTTGAACCACTTGGCTATGGCCTTGGAAACGGTCGTTCCGCACATCTCGCAGCCGCAGCCGAAGATCATGAATCCCAGGCAGGCCATCTTGGCGTTGGCGGGAAGAGACACCCACCAGCTGCCGAGCCACTGATACATGCCGGTCTGGCTGAACCAGTCGCTGACACCGATATATTTGATGAGGGCTCCGATGAACATCATCGAGGCGGCCATAGTTCCGGAACAGCGGATACCGAGCTTGTCGATGAGGATACCGGCGATGATGAGAAATCCGCAGACATTGAGGAGATACTCGGACATTGCATAAGTGCCGAACACGGAAGGATTCCAGCCGAATTCTTTCTCTACAAGAGCCTGCACGGGGGAAATCACATCCACGAACATGTATGCGAAGAACATCATCAAAGCGATGAGTATCAGAGCGGTCCATCTTGCCGCAGGGCTGTCGTTCAACAGCTTTCCAATTTTTTCGGTCATAGTTTTCAGCGTTTTTAAACCCCGCTAATTTAGGAATCCGTATTGATATGGCCAAATTTTTCTGCCCCGGAAGCCGTCTTAGCGCCGATTTCGGGCCGGTTTCCGCGGGAAATAGGGCGGCCCAGTCCGGGACGGGCCCATGGGAAAACCGATTTTGTCCCGTTGAAAAAAAAGCTTATCTTCGCTCTCCGACACTCCTGCACGGCGCGTGCGGGAGGTCCTTTTGACCCCATGTACGAAATTCTGGATAAAATAGAGTCCCCCGCGGACATCCGCTCGCTGAGCATAGGCGAACTGAAAACCCTGTGCGCCGAACTGAGGGACTATATAGTGAGGTGCTGCGCTGAAAACCCCGGCCATCTGGGGTCGAGCCTGGGCGCCGTCGAGCTGATAGTCGGAATGCATTATGTCTATGACACCCCCAACGACAAGCTGGTCTTCGACGTGGGTCATCAGGCCTATGCGCACAAAATTCTCACGGGAAGACGCGAAATCTTCCGTAAGAACCGCACGAAAGACGGCATAAGCGGCTTCCCCAACATATTCGAGAGCGAATACGACGCCTTCGGCACCGGCCATTCCTCCACTTCCATTTCGGCGGCCCTCGGACTGTGCGAAGCGGCGAGGATGCTCGGAAGAAAGGAGAAGGTAGTGGCCCTCATAGGCGACGGCGCCATAACCGGCGGGCTGGCCTTTGAGGGGCTGAACAACGCCGGCGCAAGCAACGACGACCTGCTGATCATACTCAACGACAACAACCAGTCCATAGAAAAGAATCTCGGAGCCTTCCACAACTATCTCCTCAAACTCACGACCGACCCCAACTACAACCGGATCAAGACCGGAATATGGAACAGGATCGGCGAAGGATGGTTCAGACGGAAAGTCCAGAAGATGACCAAGGACACCAAGTCCAATCTTGTCAGAAAGACCGGCGGCGCACTGTTCGAGGCCCTTGGCTTCAGATATTTCGGACCGGTGGACGGAAACGACATCGAAGCCGTGGTGGACGTGCTTTCCAGACTGAGGCGGCTCGGCGGACCGAGAATCCTGCACGTGCACACGGTGAAGGGCAAGGGCTATGTTCCGGCCGAGGAAGACCCGGCCATCTGGCATGCGCCCGGCCGCTTCGACCCCGAAACCGGCGAAAGGCGCCGCTCGGCAGTCAAGGCCAACAGATATCAGGATGTCTTCGGAGCGGTGCTGACGGAGCTTGCGGAGCGCGACGACAGGGTGGTGGGAGTGACCCCCGCAATGGCGAAAGGCTGCGGGATGGACATGCTCGCCCAGGCCAGGCCCGAAAGGTTTTTCGATGTGGGGATCGAGGAAGAGCATGCGGTGACATTCTCCGCCGGGCTCGCGGCCGGAGGCATGAGACCGTTCTGCAACATCTATTCTTCATTCGCCCAGCGGGCCTATGACCAGATCATCCACGACGTAGCCCTGCAGAAGCTTCCGGTGACCCTGTGCTTCGACAGAGGCGGACTGGTGGGAGAGGACGGGGCGACCCACAACGGCGCGTTCGATCTCGCGGCCTACAGGAGCATCCCCGGATGCACGGTGACCGCACCCTCCGACGAGGTCATGCTCAAGAATCTCATGTACTCGGCGCTCCACAGCGACGAAGGTCCCTATATAATAAGGTATCCACGCGGATGCGGAGAGGGCTCCGACTGGAAAAACTCGACTTATGAACTTCTGGAAAAGGGGCGGGGGAAGAAGCTCCGCGACGGCCGGGACATCGCCGTTCTGGCTCTCGGCCCCTTTGCGCACAGAGCCGTGGAGGCCGCCGACAGGCTGAAGGAGGAGACCGGACTGGAAGCCGCCGTCTATGACATGATCTTTCTCAAACCCATGGACATGGATCTAGTGGACGAGGCGTTATCCGCATGCGGAGACATAGTGACGGTGGAGGACGGGACTCTGGAAGGAGGCCTGTTCGGAGCGGTGGCCGAAGCCGCCGCCGTCCGCGGATCGGAGGTAAAAATCCGGCCCATAGGGATTCCGGACCGGTTCGTGGTGCAGGACACGCAGAGCGGGCAGCGGAGGAAATGCGGCCTCGACACCGAAGGGATCCTCTCCGTCCTGCGCAAAATAGGATCGGAGAAAAAAGATGGTTAAAATAGGCTGAAAAATTTTGGATGTTTGAATTAAATCCCTATATTTGCAATCCGTTTCCGAATAAGAAACCAACCGCCGATATAGCTCAGTTGGCCAGAGCACGTGATTTGTAATCTCGGGGTCGTGGGT
>CAVGCT010000015.1:0-249668 GCA_963627885.1 bacterium | reverse complement strand
CCTTTTTCAAATCATCCTGCTCGTGGTCATCGATGCTGATGAATATCACCCCGTCGTCAGTCAACAAATCTCGGGCGACCTTGAGGCGGGGATAAATCATATTCAGCCAGTCGGTATGGAAGCGGCCGTTGCTCTCGGAATTGACACTGTAGCGGTCGAGAACCATATTCCCGTCGGCATCGAACATTCCGCTGCGGTCGCGGAACTCGCCGGAAGTCTGCGAGAAGTCATCCGCATAGACGAAGTCGTTTCCCGTGTTATACGGGGGGGTCGATGTAGATCATCTTCACCTTGCCGAGGTAATCCTCGCGCAGGAGCTTGAGGATTTCCAGATTGTCGCCCTCGATATAAAGATTTTCGGTTTCGTCAAAATTCACGCTACTTTCCCGGTCAGGGCGGAGAGTAAGATTGCTCGCGGTGTTCGCGAGCCGCATCGCCTCGCGCTTTCCCGGCCAGGTGAACTGATAGCGCTCTTGGCTCCCTTCTACGACTTCCCGTGATAGCTCCTGACGCAGCTTATCGAAATCGATGGCAGCCTCCGTTCTTCCGTCTTCCCCCTTGCGCTCCGTCAGGCAGCCAGGGAACAACTCCCCTATCTTCCTTATATTCTCATCCGCGATGTCGGCGGTATGCATTTTCAGTTTGTCCATATAGTGTAATATTTGTCGGTTTCCGTCACGACATCTTTTGTCCTAAGGCCGAGAAACTCAAGCGAGTAAGGATCTCTGACCATAAGTTGAGCGGAGTTTTCTTCGCCCGCGGCAAGAGCAAGGCATTTTTCCGGATTCTTGCTCAGCCCGACTCTGATATGCAGGTTGCTTGTAACCTGACGGCGCAATTCCCTGACAGCCCCTGCCTGAGTGGCCGAGTGCGTCAGCTTGACAACATCCACAAGGTCATCAAACGACACGTCTTGTCTGAAATCCCAATCTTCAACAGCAAGACAGGTGCCGTTGTATTGATAGATAGCTTTGTCCTTTTCTCCCATAATGTCCGTCCCTCTACAATGTTTTGTAAATTTAATAAAAAACGGACGGCAATGGTTACACGCCTCAAATTCTGCCCGGGCGTTATCTTCGTCTGATGTAGATGATCACGCTCACCTGATGCTCCGGATGGTCATCGGGAGACACTCTCTGGATGCGGGCATCGAAGATGTCTCCGTGTCCCATCTCCAGAAACTTGGAGATTTCGTGATTCTCGGTGCGCGGAATGAATCCGAGCTTGTAGTCGCCATACCAGATGGCCACGGCATAAGGGTCGAACTTGTTGTCCTCCTCCCTTTCGAGCTGAACTTGAAGACCCGGCTTGAGTTCGCCCAGGGTTATCGCTCCGTCCCAATAGGTGAAACCGGCGATGTCAAAGTTCAGAAAATGACGATGTTGTAATTCTTTTGCCATATGCATCTCTCTTTTTGATGATGCAAAGACAGACATCGACGTCCAGAAGCCAGTCATATGTCCTGTATTTTCATGATATTAAATAATTTATAGTGGCTTCAGGGCCACACGGCACGGGAAGTCAATGGAAATGGCTATTTTTGTTCCCGATATGCATGACGACAAGATAAGGAAAATCCTATTCATCTGCCACGGGAACATATGCCGCAGCCCGATGGCGGAATTTATTCTGAAGGCTCTGGTGGAGGCGCGGGGCGTGGCGGACCGTTACCATATCGAATCCGCCGCCGTCTCCGACGAGGAGACGGGCAATCCCATCTACCCGCCTGCAAAACGCTGCCTCACCCAACACGGCGTGCGATTCGACGCCGGCAAGACGGCGCGCAAAGTCACGGCCGCCGACTACTCCCGATTCGACAGGCTCATATGCATGGATTCCAGCAACCTGCATCTTCTGCGCAACATCATTCCATCCGACCCGGAGAGAAAGGTACACCTGATGATGTCATACACCGGCAGGAGCCGGGATGTCGCCGACCCGTGGTACACCGGCGACTTCGAACGGACATTCCAGGACATTCTCTCAGCCTGTGAATCAATGCTTGATTTTTCGCCCCTGCCATAGCTTCAATGCAGGTCCTCAATGGCCTTCAGGACATCGTTCCAGACCTGCATGCGGCCGGTTTCGTTGAGAATCTCGTGGCGCATGCCGCTATAGAGTTTGAGGTCGACATTCCTGTAACCTACTTTCTTAATCAGCGCCACGGCCTTCCCGAGGGCGTCTTCGCTGATCATGCACGGATCGTCGGCGCCGGAGAAGAAATGCACGGGAAGTTCCGGCTTGGATACCGTCCAGCCCTTTGAGGAATAGCAGTCCGCCATCAGCGCCATCAGGTTGGAGAAACCATTGGCGGTGAAACGGAACATGCAGAGGGGATCGCTGTGATAGGCTTCGAGCGTGTCCCTGTCGGAACACACCCATGCCGAGGAATAGCCCTCATCGGCGAACGGAGTGTTGTAATGGCCGAAGGAAAGGGTCTGGAGCAGTTTCGGACGGCAATGTCCGCCGCCGAACAGCGCCGCGCAGTCGGCCAAAAACTTCCCCGCGCCCTTGGCCGGATTGTCGCTCGGACAACCACAGACGAAAAGGGCGTCGATCATCCGGTCATAGCGCTTGGCGAACGAACGGACGACCATGGATCCCATACTGTGGCCGAAAAGGACATGACCCAGTCCCGGATAATGCGCTTCCGCCCATTCCGCCACCAGCCTGACATCCTCCACCATGGCCCGCCATCCGCCCTTATACATGAAGCCGAGGTCATCCGGCGACTTGACGGACTCCCCATGCCCGCGGTGATCGTGAATCACGCAGACATATCCTTTGGAGGAAAGGAATTCCATAAACGGAGCGTATCTCTCCTTGTGCTCGCACATGCCGTGGACCAGCTGCACCACGCCGCGCGCTTCGCCGGCCGGCTCACACACGAGGGCGGCGAGTTTGAGGTCGTCCGCAGACGACTTGAGTTCAAATCTTTTCATGACCGATCTTGAGCCGTGTCCAGATGACGGACGGAATGAGACGCCAGAGGGAGGTGAGAATGCTGTAGCGCCAGTCGATAACGCGGACGCGTCTGCGGCGCAGAATGGCACGGAGAATGGAGCGGGCCACCTTGTCCGCATCCATCTGCATGGGATAACGCCGGCCGTCGGCAAGCAGCGCCGTGCGCACGAATCCCGGTCTGATGTCGGTGAGGTCTATGCGAAGCCCCCTCATGAAAGCCTGCTGGCGCAGGGCTTCGATATATGCGCTGCCGAATGCCTTGGTGGCGCTGTAGGCCGGCGCCGCCCCCAGGCCTTTGGTACCGGCGATGGAGGTCACTGCGACTATGTGTCCGCCGCCGCATGAAGCGAAATGGCGGTATGCGGCGCCTGTCATACGGGCGAAACCGGCGACGTTGGTATCCACCGTCTTCATCTCCTTACCGGCCTCCAGACTGTGGTTCTGCCAGCCGACTCCCGCCACATGTATATAGACATCAATTCCGCCGAGCTTCTCAATCAACTGAAGCATAAGGACATCCGCGTCATCCGAAGTAATGTCGATGGCCGCCGTCCCCACGCGGCCCGGATATTCGGCGGCCAGCTCTTCAAGAGGGGCAGTTCTTCGCGCGGCCAGCCCGAGAGTCCAGCCTTCGGATGCCATAAGTCTTGCAAGCGCCAGTCCTATGCCGGAGGATGCCCCGACAATCACGGCCTTTTTTCCATTGGATCCTGTTTCCATATCATAACTGTGTTGTCCGCCGGAAAAACCGGCCGCCCTGCGCGTCAGGAACGGCCACGCTCCGGGAGCGGAGATCTATTCGACATAAAGAAGCAGCCCCTTGAGGTACTCCCCTTCCGGATGATAGATATTGACGGCATGGTCGGCGGGCTGACAGAGCCTGTCAAGAATGCGCACGCTGCGCCCGGCCTGGGCCGCGGCAGAAAAGACGGCGAGGGCGAAGGACTCCTTGTCCACCACCTGCGAGCAGCTGAAGGTGAACACAAGCCCGCCGGCGGCCACCTTCTCTATGGCCGCGGCATTCAGCCTCTGATAAGCCCTGAGAGCGTTGTGAAGAGCCCCGCGATGCTTGGCGAAAGCCGGAGGGTCCACAATCATGAGATCGAATTCGTCTTCAGGCAGATTCTTGAGATAGTCAATGGCGTCGGCGCATACGGAAGTGTGGCGCGAAGGGTCAAAGCCGTTGAGGGCCACATTCCTGTCCAGCATCTCCACAGCCTTGGCGGAACTGTCCACGGAGGTCACATGCCCGGCGCCGGCGGCAAGCGCATAGACCGAAAATCCGCCGGTGTAGCAGAACAGGTTCAGCACTTTGCGGCCGCAGGCATATCTGCCCACAAGAGCCCTGTTCTCTCTCTGATCCAGAAAGAAGCCCGTCTTCTGGCCCTCTGTCCAGTTGACCGTGAACCTGTTGCCGTTCTCCAGAACCGTAAGCTCGTCAGCAGTGAAGTCGTCACGCCGCCACAGATAACCGTCAACTGCGTTCAGCCCGGCCTTGAACGGGGCGGTGCCGGAACTCTTGTCATACACGGCACGGAGGCTGTCGCCATAGACCTTGCGCAGGGCGTCGGCTATCCTGCCCTTGGACCGGAACATACCCACGGAATGGGCCTGAAGGACGCAGACTCCGGCATAATAGTCTATAACCAGACCAGGAAGATTGTCACCTTCGCCGTGAACCAGCCGGTAGCAGTCGGTGTCGCCGCCGGGAACGGCCAGCCCGCAGGCCACCCTCACCGCAAGCGCGCGGCTGAGCATAACCTCCCAGAAATCGGGAGACAGGGCCGGAGAATCGAAACTCAGCACCCGGACCGCAATGGAGCCTATCTGATAATGGCCGCAGGCAAGAAACTCGCCCCCGGCGGAATAGACCCCCACTATGTCGCCCTCGGCCGGATTGCCGACAATCTGGGCTATGGCGCCTGAGAAGACCCACGGATGAAATCTGCGCAAGGACTCATCCCTGCCTTTCTTCAATATTATCTTTACCATCTGGCTTTTCTGTTTCAAGAAGTTTCTGATACATGGCACGGCACACCCACGCGTCGGTCGCCGCATACTTCCGCTGCGACTCGGAAAGAGTTTCGGCCTCCCAGTTGGAAAGCTGCTGGGTCTTGGATATTTTGACCCCGAGAATGATGGCCGCCATCTTCTTCACGCTCTTGTCACGTATGCCATATTCGCCCACGATCTTCTGAAGATCCACGAAGCCGGCCTCTTTGAAACGCGCATATTTCTTGAGCCCGCGAATGTCGTCAAGGACCGCCGCACCGACCTTGATTATCCCCGGATTGGCGAGAATCGCCGCCACCCTCCGGTCCAGACCGCCGATCTTTATGCGGAAAAGGAAGGCCTTCTCCGCTCCTGACAGCTGGAGAAGAGACGTGCCGTACTGAGGCTGGCCCGGGCTGAAACACGGGCGGGACTCAGTGTCAAAACCTATCATCTTCTTGGACTTGAGATACCGGACGGCATCGTCCAGTTCTTTTCCCGGCTTGTCTATGACATGGATTTCTCCGGCAAAACTCGCCTTGGGCAGTTTTTCTATCTCTTCGGGGTCTATTGAGCTAGCGAACATAAATCGAATATGACTTGGGGGCGCGGGATTTCATGAATTCCGCCATCGACTCCGGGAAATACCTGTCCCTCAACTCGACCAGCGAGAAATCCGGCCGGCCCGCGGAGGTCTTTCTGCTGTACTTGTAGGCGAAGGAAAATCCGCCGTCAACATCATAGACCTCTTCCGGAAGGTTCACGGAAGGATATGTGATATAGAATCTGAGGTCGGGATAGGCGACCCTGTGAGTGAATGCATTGTGTTTTCTGAGATAGACGTTGCACTGCTCGGCGATGGCCCGCGCAGCCGAGACGCAGACCAGATTTTCCGAGAGCATGTTCCTGTATTGCAGCAGATTGTCTTCATCCGTAGACTGCAGTTCCTTAACCGCGGAGATGAATTCGGCATATGAGACACGGCGTTCGTCAAGCAGAATAGCGTCGATCTTTCCGCCACTGCCGCTCTCGGCGTAGCGGTTAAGGATGTCAAGAAGCTCCCGGCGGACCTGCCGGTGCGCGTCCAGAGAATCTCTACGCGAAGCGAATACCGAGAAGCGGGAACCGTCCCCGCGTCCGTCAAGCATGGGCGACAGCACTGGAGAATACACGTTGGACGCCACATTGTCGGCGCCGCCCCAGACCAGCATGTTCACGGAACCTTTGCGGCGGGCCATTACGTATGCGGCCATGGAACTGACCGGAGTGATCACGGCGACCGGAGAGCCGGCGGCGGACAGCAGCGAATCTATGTCGCGCCGCCCGTAGGCCGAAGAGGAGGAAGACGCAAAAATCACGACCTTGGACCTCTGGCGAAAGATGGTGCCGGTGCTGTCGAACGGACTCTGCAGACATACGGTGTCCACGGCCGACAGGAAATTCCTGACATTGACTTCCTTCAGAAAATCGGAATTACCCAGAGAAAGATACCCGTCATAGGGATAGTTCGCGAAATCGAGAATCTCGGCGAAAGTCTCTCCGGCAAAGTCCGGAAGCCCGTCGCTGCGGGACACGCCGGATATGTTGTCGTACAGATCGCACGATATCAGTTCTTCGGAAAGCAGCAGCACATCCTCGGGAGCCCCGATCACCGCTATGGTGCCGCGGTTGTCTCCGGCTCTGCAGGCGCTTATGCTCCTGTAGTCATAGGACGCCGTGTCCCTCAGAATCTTGAGCGTGAGGGGTATCATCTGGCTGTCGGCCTCCTTCTTCCCCACACAGGAAAAAAGGCAGGCGGAAACTGCCGCGAGAAAAATATACCGGAGAAGTTTCATCTGTATCGCGCGGAAAAGATTGATTCACAAAAGTAGTAAAAAACGCCAACATGGCGGCTATGCGAGGTTGATTATTCGGTCCATATTGATTATGTTTGTGGACACTAACTCAAATCAACCGATCTGATGAAAGCATTACACACCATTCTCGCGGCGCTTGCATCCACACTCTGCATCGCGGCCGCAGCCCAGAACGGCGAATATGAATTCACCGTCATAAAGGAAAACCCGATCACCTCCATCAAGAACCAGAACCGTTCCGGCACCTGCTGGTGCTTCTCCGGTCTTTCATTTCTTGAGTCCGAGGCCATAAGGATAAACAAGATCAAAGACAAAGACGCCTATCCCGACTTCGCCGAGATGTTCATAGTCAGCCACTCCTATCAGAACCGCGCCGACAAATATGTCAGGCTCGACGGCAATCTGACCTTCGGTCCCGGCAGCGAGTGCGAGGACGTGCTCCACATCATGAAGGACTACGGACTGGTCCCGCAGAGCGTGATGCCCGGACTCAACTACGGCACCGAACTTCCCGTGCACGGTGAGCTGGACGCAGTGCTCAAGGCCTATGTGGAGGCTGTCAAGACCCTTCCCAACTCAACCCTCTCCACCGCGTGGCTCAGAGGCTTCACCGGCATACTGGACGCATATTTCGGAGAGTGCCCCGTGGAGTTCGAGTACAACGGCAAGAACTACACTCCCCGCTCCTATGCCGACAGCTACAAGCTCAACGCCGACGACTACGTGACCCTGACATCGTTCACGCATCATCCGTTCTATACCAAGTTCGCCCTGGAGATCGCCGACAACTGGCGCTATGACCAGGCCTACAACATCCCGCTCGACGAGCTGATGGACGTGCTGTTCGGAGCCATTGAAAAGGGATACACGACCACATGGGGCGGAGATGTCAGCGAGCCCGGGTTCACCAGGAACGGCATCGCCGTCATCCCCGACACCGATGCTCCCGCCAGCACCTCCGGTTCCGACCAGGAAAGATGGGTGGGCAAGGACAGCGGCAAGCCCGAGGCTGAGGCCAAGAGCGAAAACAGCGTTCCCCGCGAGAAGGCCATAAGCCAGGAATACCGCCAGAAGGGCTTCGACGAGAAGACCACCACCGACGACCATGGAATGCAGGCCTTCGGAATCGCCAAGGACCAGAACGGCACACGCTATCTCATGATCAAGAACTCATGGGGAGAGACAGGAAAATACAAGGGCGTCTGGTACATTTCCGAAGCCTTCACCAGAGCCAAGATGATTGACTTCATGGTCCACAAGGACGCGCTTCCCAAGGAGCTCAAGGCAAAGCTCGGCATAAAGTAATGCGTTCCGTTTTAAGAATCATTCCCAACACGATCACCTCGATGAACCTCATTTCGGGTTCACTCGGGGTGATTTCCTGCCTTGGGGGACACTTTCAGACGGCGTTCCTCTTCATGCTGGCCTCTGCTGCGTTCGACTTCTTCGACGGGATGAGCGCCAAGGCGCTTGGGGTGGCGTCCGACATAGGCAAGGAGCTGGACTCGCTGGCCGATGTGGTCAGCTTCGGAGTTCTCCCCTCGCTCATGCTCTTTTCGCTGATGCGCGGGGAATGCAGCGGATGGACGATGTATATTCCTCTCGTGCTCGCGGCCTTTTCGGCCCTGAGGCTGGCCAAGTTCAACCTTGACGAGCGTCAGCACGACAGCTTCATCGGGCTCGCGACTCCGGCGTCGGCAATGATATGCGGCTCCCTGACCTGCTATGCGGAAAGTTGTGGGGCAGGCTCGGACGTCATGGAACTGTGCTCAAGCCCATGGTTTCTCCCGCTGGTGGCCACAGTCCTTTCAGCTCTGCTGGTCAGCGAGATACCGATGTTCGCGATGAAGATTTCAAAAAACGGGACTCCGCGCCGCACAATCGTGCTGAGGACCGCGTTCTTCGCGCTTTCCGCCGCGGCCGCGCTCTGCGTGCTGATCTTCCGCGGCCACTGGTCCCTTGTGGTGCTGGCCGCATTCGTGATCTACATTCTGGTGAATGTCTGCGCGTCGTTCAGGCACGCGTAAGAAATTGATCGTCAGATAATATTCTTGAAACCCTTCGCCAGTCCGCCGGCGGAGGTTTCTTTATATAGCGACGGCAGATCCTTTCCGGTCTGCTTCATGACTTCCACCACGTGGTCGAACGAGATGCGGTGAAATCCGTCCGAGAAGGACGCATAGACATTGGAGTCGAGCGCCCTGGCGGCGGCGAACGCGTTCCGCTCTATGCATGGAATCTGCACGAGCCCGCAGACGGGGTCGCAGGTCATTCCGAGATGGTGTTCGAGGCCCATTTCCGCGGCATATTCGATCTGTGTGGGACTTCCGCCGAATAGCTGGGTCGCGGCGGCCGCGGCCATGGCGCACGCCACACCCACTTCGCCCTGGCAACCCACTTCGGCGCCGGAGATGGATGCGTTGGTCTTCACCACGTTCCCGAAAAGGCCGGCGGTGGCAAGTGCGTGCTGGATTTTCTTGTCGGAAAATCCGTGTCCGGAGGCCAGATGATAAAGCACGGCCGGGATGACTCCGCATGATCCGCAGGTGGGGGCCGTTACTATGGTCCCGCCACAGGCGTTTTCCTCGCTCACGGCCAGAGCATATGCGAAGACCAGTCCGCGGGACTGCATGCTTGTCTTGTAGCCGCAGGCCCTGACATGGTAGACCGAAGCCTTGCGGGAGATCTTGAGAGGACCAGGCAGGGCGCCTTCGGCCTCAAGTCCGTTCTTCACGGCCTGCTGCATGGATTCCCAGACATATTGCAGATAGTCCCATATGTCCTTGCCCTCGCACATCTCCACATATTCCCAATAGCTGCGCCCGTTGTTCTGGCACCATTTCATTATCTGACTGAGATTGTGAAGGTTATACACCTCATCTCCGAGATCCACGGTGTTGTTCACCCCCGTGGAGAGGGCGCCGCCGCCGATGCTGAAGACAGTCCAGCTGTCAGTCACTTTGCCGGCCTCGTCCAAAGCCTTGAAATCCATGCCATTGGGATGGAAAGGCAGAAACACCGTCGGTTTCCATATTATCTTCAGAGGGGCCACTTTGGCGAGGACTTCCTTGATGGCCACGTCCGTCATGTGGCCCTTGCCCGTGGCGGCAAGGCTGCCGTAAAGGGTCACCTCGAACGCTTTGGCGTCGCGGTGTTTCCCGGCGAACATTTCGGCCGCCCTCTGCGGCCCCATCGTATGGCTGGAAGAAGGTCCTTTTCCGACCCTATAGAGCTCTCTGAGAGATTTCATTGTTTTAACCTCAAAAATGTTAATAAATATCGGTCTGCGGATAATTTTATTTACAGATATTTACTATATATTTGCCTTTGATATGATTTTTAAATCCGCTACCGTCAGACGGACGCTTCCGTCTTTTCGGCTGCAAATTTATTAAAATTTAACAACCCTTGACATAAACAGATGGAAGAAAATCTCAAACACACCTGTCTCTACGACCGCCATGTGCGGCTCGGAGCCAAGATGAGCCCCTTCGGCGGCTTCATGATGCCTATCCAGTACTCCTCCATAATAGAGGAGCACAACGCGGTGCGCCACCATGCCGGAATGTTCGACGTATCCCACATGGGTGAGATTTTCATCAGCGGCCCCGATGCGGAAAAATTCATAAACCACATCTTCACCAATGACATCTCCCCTCTGGCCGAAGGCCAGGCCGTCTATGGAATGCTTCTCTATCCCGACGGCGGGACCGTGGACGACATTCTCGTATATAAGGAATATAAGCCCGAAAGCTACCTGCTTGTGGTCAATGCCGCCAACACTGACAAGGACCACGGCTGGATAAAGGGCCATGCCGAGGGCTATGACGTGACCATCGACAACCAGTCGGAGAAATGGGGCCAGCTCGCCGTTCAGGGGCCCGAGGCCGAGGCCAAACTTCTCGAAGTGCTCGGCACGGACCTTTCCGATCTCCCGTTCTATTGCTTCAAAGATCTGACGCTTGACGGGCAGAGGGTCATCATCAGCCGCACCGGGTACACCGGAGAAGACGGATTCGAAATCTTCGCCAGCCCTGCAAGGACGGGCGAATACTGGGACGCTTTCCTCAAGGCGGGAGTCGCCCCCTGCGGGCTTGGCTGCCGCGACACCCTCCGCTTCGAGGCCGGACTTCCGCTCTATGGCGACGAGCTCTCCGAGAAGATTTCCCCGGTGATGGCCGGCCTGAGCATGTTCTGCAAGCTAGACAAGCCCGAGTTCATCGGAAAAGACGCTCTCGTGAGCCAGAAGACAAACGGCCCGGAGAAAAAGATCGTGGGCATAGAGCTTGCCGACAAGGCCATCCCCAGAGCCGGCTATCCGGTTGAGACAGAAGACGGGACCCAGGTCGGCACAGTGACCACCGGCTATCATTCCATATCGCTCGACAAGAGCATATGCTTCGCTCTGGTGGACTCTCAGCATGCGGCACTCGGCACTCCCCTCCTCATCAGAATCCGCAAGAAGACCTTCCCCGGAACCGTAGTAAAGAAAAGATTCTATAAGACAAACTATAAAAAATAAACGACACCATGGCTAAAGTACTTGAAAGTCTGCGTTACAGCGAATCCCACGAATGGGTGAAAATCGACGGCGACATCGCCACAATCGGAGTGAGCGACTATGCCCAGTCCGAGATGGGCGACATCACCTATGTGGACATGCCCGACACCGGCGATGAGATTTCCGCAGGTGAGGAGTTCGGCGCCCTTGAGAGCGTAAAGTCCTCCAGCGACCTCTATTCCCCCGTCAGCGGCACAATTGTGGAGACCAACACTGAGGTTGAAGACAGCCCCGAACTCATCAACGAGGACGCCTACAAAAACTGGATCATCAGGATCAAGATGAGCGACCCCTCGGAAGCGGACGGGCTTCTTGACGCTTCGGCCTACGCCAAACTTACCGAGAAATAGCGCGATGGGCACTTTTTCATATTTCCCCCACACTCCGGAGGATATAAATGAGATGCTCGGAAAGGCCGGAGCCGCATCGCTCGACGACCTTTATGCCGACGTCCCCGAAAAATTCATATACAAGGGAGAGTATGACCTTCCGGACGCCAAGTCCGAACAGGAGATACGCGACTGGCTGGAAAAGCTCGGAAGCATGAACCGGAAGATGAAGGTGTTCGCCGGCGCGGGATCCTATGACCATTACTCCCCCGCCGCCGTCTCCTACCTCGCATCAAGGTCCGAGTTCCTCACCGCATACACACCATATCAGGCTGAGATTTCGCAGGGCACCCTCAGATATATCTTTGAATATCAGAGCATGATCTGCACCCTGACGGGAATGGACATAAGCAACGCCTCGATGTATGACGGCCCCACGGCCGCGGCTGAGGCGATGATGATGGCCATGGCCTGCACCAGAAAGAAGAGCCGCGTCCTCGTTTCGGAGACGCTGCTTCCCCATGTGCTGAAAGTGGTCGGCACATATGCCAAGTTCCATGGCGTCCGGCTCGGCACCGTGAAGGCCGTGGAGGGGCAAACCTCTCTGGAGAGCCTCCGTTCGGAGCTTGAGGCCGGCGATGTGGCCGGCGTCATAGTCCCGTCCATAAACAGATATGGAATAATCGAGGATCTCGACGGCTTCGCCGATGCGGCCCATGCCGTAAAGGCCCTTATGATAGCATATTGCGATCCTTCGGCCCTGGCCGTGGTCAAGACCCCCGGAGAATACGGGTTTGACATCGCCGTGGGCGACGGGCAGTCTCTTGGCATTCCCATGGCCTATGGCGGGCCGTCGGTCGGTTTCATGGCCTGCCGCAGGGAATATGTCCACAAGCTTCCCGGCCGCATAGTCGGCCAGACCCTCGACAAGGACGGAAAGCGTTGCTATGTCCTCACTCTCCAGGCCCGCGAACAGCACATCCGCAGGGAGAAGGCCACCAGCAACATCTGCTCCAACGAGAGCCTGATGGCCCTGTATGTCACCATCTATATGGCCCTGATGGGGCCCGAAGGCATGAGAAAGGTCAACGAGCTTTCCTATGCCGGAGCGCACTGTCTCCACGACAAGCTACTCGGCACCGGCAAGTTCGAGAAGGCTTTCGACAGGCCTTTCCTCAAGGAGTTCACCCTCAGGACGAGGATTCCCGCCGACGAGCTGCAGAAGAAGCTTTCCGACGCCGGATATTTCGCCGCCGTGCAGGTGGGCGACGGGCTGGTCAGCTTCTGCGTCACCGAAAAAAGGACCGGAGAAGAAATAGACGCGCTTGTTGAACTTATAAAGGAGATCTGAGACATGAGATACTACGATAAACTGGTTTTCGAGATTTCCAGAGAGGGCAGGTGCGGATACACTCTTCCCGAAAACAACTACGGAATCGTTCTCGACATTCCCGCCAAACTCGCCAGAAACGGCCGTCCGGCCCTGCCTCAGGCCAGCGAGCCCGATGTCGTGAGACATTACACCAATCTTTCGCAGATGAATTTCGGAGTCGACACCGGCTTCTACCCGCTGGGGAGCTGCACGATGAAGTACAATCCGAAAATCAACGAGGAAGCCGCCGCGATGCCGGCATTCACAGGCGCCGTCCATCCTCTGCAGAGGGCGGAGACGGTGCAGGGCACGCTACGGGTCTATGCCGAGATGGAGAAGGCCCTGGCCGCCGTCACCGGAATGTCCCGTTTCACCTTCGCTCCCTGCGCGGGCGCCCACGGTGAGCTCACCGGCCTGATGATCATGCGCCAGTGGCACATTTCCCGCGGAGATATGGGAAGGACCAAGATAATAGTCCCCGACAGCGCACACGGCACCAATCCCGCCAGCGCCGCCGTCTGCGGACTTGATGTCGTGGTCGTGAAGTCCAATCCCGACGGCCTGATCGACGTGGAGGCTCTCAAGCCCCTGCTTGGAGACGACATAGCCGGAATCATGATGACCAACCCCAACACTCTCGGTCTGTTCGAGAAGGAGATCGAAGAGATCGCCTCGCTCGTCCACGGATGCGGAGGACTCCTCTATTATGACGGAGCCAACATGAACCCGCTGCTCGGCATGGTACGCCCCGGAGACATGGGATTCGACATCATGCATCTCAACCTGCACAAGACATTCAGCACTCCCCACGGAGGCGGAGGCCCCGGATCGGGTCCTGTCGGAGTGGCGGAATACCTGAAGGACTGTCTGCCGCTTCCCAAAGTCGTGCTGAACGGAGACACCGGCCTCTATGAAATCGTCAGGGACAATGAAACATCGGCCGGACAGGTTTCGGGCTTCATGGGCAACTTCGGAGTGATTCTCCGCGCATATGCCTATATTCTGGCGCTCGGCAGGCAGAACATCAAGATGGCCGGCAAACTGGCCACCCTCTCCGCCAACTACATCAAGGAGTCGCTCAAGGAATATTACAAGCTGCCCATCGCGTCCGTATGCAAACACGAATTCGTGTTCGACGGCCTCATTGACGACGGATCCGCCAAGACCGAAGACGGCAAGGGCGCGACCACTCTGGATGTAGCCAAGAGGCTGCTGGACTATGGGTTCCATGCCCCGACCATCTACTTCCCGCTTCTGTTCCATCAGTCGCTGATGATCGAGCCCACGGAAACGGAGTCCAAGGAGACGCTGGACGCATTCATCGAGGCAATGAAGAATGTGGCACGCGAGGCCGCGCAGGATCCTTCGATCCTGAAGACAGCCCCGCATGGCACGCCCATCTCCCGCCCCGACGAGACTGCGGCCGCCAGACGTCCAGTCCTCAAATACGGCGACGAAGCTTAACGGTTCATACTATATAGACAGATGGTTGGCCAAAAATTTTTGACCAACCATCTGTCGTTTATACACATACAACACAGGGTTTATCCCTGGTGCGCAGGTCTCAAGAGATCCAGAACGGTCTTGACAGGATTGAAGGTTTCCAGCGGCACTTCCACGAAAACCGTGTTCCAGTTGCTCATCGCGCCGTTCCACAGGCCCGGAAGTTCCAGCGCCTTCAGCTCCCTGCCCTGATAGCTCTTGGAGCTGATGAAGCCGGCTTCCTCGTCCACATACTTAAGAAGGTCGAACTTCTCGCCCTTATAGTTGTGCAGGCAGCAGACAATGTCAACGGGATTGAAATGCGTAGCTCTGGACATAGCCTCCACGGCACCGGCATTGGCCTTGTCTATCTGCACGCTCTCCAGAATCTGCAGGTTGGAGGAGCCGTCCTTGCCGGTGACGATGAAAGGACCGCCGCCCGGCTCGCCCTCGTTGCGCACCATGCCGCAGACCCTCACGGGACGGTCCAGCTTGGATCGGATCAGAGCCGTCCTCTCGGCCGGAGAGGTCGTGAGAGGCAGCTGGATGCAGAGCTCCCTGTCCAGGAAGGATTCGGCGCTGTCGCAGAGCCTCCTGCAGGTCTCCGAAGCGGGATCGGATTCGGCGTCAAGCGCCCGGAGATAGTCAAAAATGCGGTCGCGCAGCATCAGGGCCTTGCCCATAAGCACTTTCTTGTACTTTGCGGTCACAGGCAGAAGCCTCTCGCATGCCACATTGTCTATGTTCTTGATTGACACCAGTTCCTCCTGCAGGTCATTCAGATTATAGATGAGGGCTCCGTGCCCGGCCGGGCGGAAAAGCAGCGATCCATCGTCCTTGCGGAAAGGCTTGTTGCGTGAATCCACGGCTATGGTGTCGGTAGCCTTGTCCTGATAGGTGAAGAACACATTGTATTTGACGCCGTACCGTGCCTCGAACTTCGCCTTCACGGCTTCAAGGGCCTCCTCGAAAAGAGCCCTGTGCTCGGGAGATATGGTGACCACGACCGAAGCCTGACCGTCGGCATCGCGCATATACTCGCCGGCCTCCACGAGATGCTCGGCAAACGCGGTGCGGGTCTCGTCCGCATATCTGTGAAATAGTATCACTCCCTTGGGCTTGGAGCCGTAGCCAAGGCCGCAGTCTTTCAGCACCTTCTCGGCCACGGAACGCCTGTAAGCCGCCGAATCCTCGGGACGGCCGAACATGTCCGCATCATAGAACGCGAACTTGGCTATCTCAGAGGCGAGCACGGCGACAGGACTTCCTTCAGGGACATCTTTCCCCTCCTCCAGCTGCGAAAGCCCCGCGAAAATATCCTTGAACATTCTCGAAGCGGCGCCCGAAGCCGGCACGAACTTGCACCGTCCATACACGGAAGCCTTCTCATAATATGCGACGGCCTCGTCAGTGCCGCCGCCATCCAGCACGCATATTCCGCGTTCCGGAGTGGCCGGGCCGACTATCTGCATCCATGGGAACCCTTTGCGGAACCTCTCCACCTGAGCGGTCACCGTCTTGACATCGGAGCCTCTCTGCTCGATCTGTCTGATATCGTCCTGTGTGAACATCATGATACGAAATATGAGTTGTTTATTCTATATAAAATTCTCTTCGGTAATTATACTGCTTCCTGAGCTCCACAAACCCGTCAGGCTGCAGCCTGAACATGAAGTCATCTGTGAAAATGGGGTAATTGTACTGCATCAGCGAAGCTATCTCCCCCTGGTTCTTCCCCGCGACATCCAGCTTGACGGACTCATTGGAAGGATGCCCGGTCTTTGGGAAAAAGGTGTACAGTCCCTTTATTCCGAAGAAACGCGCCACGCTCCTGACCGCCACGGCGGTGCTGTTCTGCTTGCCCTGATAGGTGTATCCGGCTATGTGAGGAGTGGCAATGTCCACCATGTCCAAAAGTTCCCTGTCCACATCCGGCTCATTGTTCCACGTGTCTATTATGACAGGCCCGAGACGGCCGATCGCCTTTTTGAGGGCCTCGTCATCTTCGATCTCGCCGCGGGAGGTGTTGATGAAGAACGCCCCCTCTTTCATCTTTCTGAAAAAGTCCCCGTCAGCCATTCTCCTGGTGGAATCGCACAGCGGAACATGCAGAGTCACTATGTCCGACTCCTTCAGGAGTTCATCCAGAGCGGTGAATTCATAGCCGCCCTCCCTGCTTGCCCGAGGAGGATCGCACATCAGCACCCTGAAGCCCAGAGTCCGCCCGGTAGCGGCCACCCTGCGCCCCACATTCCCCACTCCGATCACTCCCAGCGTCGCCTTTTCCAGATTTATGGCGCTGCGGGAAGCCGTCCCGTAAAGCGCGGAAAAGACATATTGGGCCACTCCGCTGGCATTGGATCCGGGAGCGTTGGAATAGGCGACCCCATGGGCGTCGCACCACTCCGTGTCAATGTGGTTGATGTCTATGGTCGCGGAACTTATCAGCTTCACCCGGGATCCTTCCAGCAGCTCCCGGCCGCAGCGTGTGCGGGATCTGACTATGATGGCGTCGGCGTCCCGGACATCATCCGGGCCTATGGACGAACCGTCAAGATACACCGTCTCGGCATACGGCTCGAAAAGGCCCTTGAGAAAAGGGATTGACGTGTCTGCGACTATCTTCATTTCAGAATTATTGATTTGACCAGCCCCCTTGAGGCGTCGAAAAGAGGATTGGCCGAAAGTTCTTTGTTCATGCCCTCTTTCAGACCCTCGCGCGCCGGATAGAGACGGCTGCGCACAACCGAAGACGAAAGTGTGCAGTACAGAATCCCGTTACGGTAGAATTTCCGTATGGTGTACGGGCCCGCGCCGGAGACTTTGTCCCAGGCCGAGAACACCAGGCTCGTGTTGAGACCCGGAGCAAGTCCGTTCCTCTTCACGAACAGCTTCATTATCTCCCCCATTGGCATGGAGTCCTTCTTTCCTATCTTATATGCCTTGAACATTGTCTTCAACCTTTGCGAAGGCGCCGTCCGACGCCTCGAAATATGAGCTCCCGCTTGAAACCTTCTCCACAATCCCGGCCATGCGCACCTTGTTGCTGTCTGTGATGAAGATCTGGCCGAAATCCCTGCCGGCCACCATCGAGAGCAGGTTGGAGATGCGCCCCATGTCCAGCTTGTCGAACACGTCGTCGAGCAGGAGCATCGGAGGGTATCCGTTCTCTTCGCGCATAAGTTCGTACTGGGCAAACTTCAAAGCGACCAGAAACGACTTCTGCTGTCCCTGGGAGCCGAATCTGCGGATCGGATGGCCATCTATCAGAAAGACCAGATCGTCGCGCTGAATTCCGGCGGTGGTGAAACGGAAAGCAAGATCCCTCTCCCTGCGGGAAGCGAACACATCTTCGGGCGCGGCGCCGTCGAAATCGGACACATATCCGGCGGACACGCTTTCGCCCCCTCCGGAAATCATGGCATAGAACCGGGCCACAGCCGGGCTGAGCCTGCGCACAAAGTCCTTCCTGGCGGAATATATCCGCGCGGCGCAGGATGCCATCCGCGCATCGAACACATCCAGCAGACCGATGTCGGGGACAGGGTCCTTGAGGACTTTGTTCCTCTGACGGAGAATCCTGTTATACTGCTGGGCGTCAGAAAGATAGGAGGCGCTCATTTGGGAAAGGACGGTGTTGGTGAAACGGCGCCTCTCGTCGCCGGATTCGCTGACCAGAGCGGTGTCGGACGGGGACACCATGACTATGGGTATGGCCCCTATGTGTTCGGAAACCTTCCGAACCGGGCTGTCATCCCTGCGGAGCTTCTTCTCGCCGCCGTCGGCGACGCTTATGGAAAACACCGAACAGGTCCCGTTTTCCATCTCGTAAGTCCCTGATATGGAGAAAGATTTCGCGCCGTGGCGGAAGTTATACCTGTCCGTTGCGGAGAAGGCGCTCTTGGTCATGGACAGATACCATATGGCGTCCAGAAGATTGGTTTTCCCGGCCCCGTTGTTCCCGGACACGCAGTTTATCTTCGGCGAAAACGTCAGTTCCGCCAAAGCGATGTTCCTGAAATCCTGTACGAGTATTCTCTTTAAGACCGGCATATATTATCTTACCCCCGACCGGAGTTCCCCTGTTTATCAGCACCACAAATATAAAATAACGCATCGAAAAAAACGGCAGGGGTTTTCGAAAAATTTGACAATATCAAATCGGCTTCTTAATTTTGTGGACTTTTTGTGATAACAAAGCAATACACAGATATGGCAAAATCAGACCTTAAGCCGGGTGACCTCCAGAAGGAGGAGAAACTCCGTGAAGAGAAGGTGGAGCAGAGAGTCTCCGCGGTAGAGAAATTTTTCAACGAGAACAAGAAGCTGATATGGAGCGTCCTCGGCGCGATCGTGGTCATCGGACTCGTCGTGCTGGCCTATCATAAATTCTATGTCCAGCCCCGCAAGGCCGAGGCTCAGGAGCAGATGTTCCCCGCAGAGGCATCCTTCCGCGCCGGCGAATATGAGATCGCGCTCAACGGCGACGGCAACAACCTCGGATTCGCCGAAATCGCCAAGGAATACGGCGCCAAGGCCGGAAAGGACGTCTATCTTTATGCCGGTATCTGCTCGCTGCAGCTCGGAAACTATGAAGACGCCGTCTCCTATCTTAAGAAATACAACGGCGGAGACGAGATTCTCGCCGCCAAGGCTCTTTCCTGCGAGGGAGACGCCTATGTCGGACTCGAGAAATACAAGGAGGCCCTTTCCTGCTATGACAAGGCGGCCACCCAGATAGACAACGTGTTCTCCGCAGCCTACCTTTTCAAGGCCGGTCAGGTCTGCGAAAAGCTCGGAGACAAGGAAAAAGCTCTTACCTACTACAAGAAGATCAAGGAGAACTACCCCAATTCGACGGAGGGCTTTGAAATCGACAAATACATCGCCAGGATCGAATACGCCGAATAGGTCTCAAATCAGCCAGTTACAGAATCATGGGAAGAGCATTTGAATTCAGAAAGGAAAGAAAACTCAAAAGATGGGGCCACATGGCCCGCATCTTCACCAAGCTCGGAAAAGAGATAACCATAGCCGTGAAGAACGGCGGTCCCGAAGTGACGGGAAACCCGCGTCTGCGCGCCCTGCTGGCGGAAGCCCGCTCGGAGCAGATGCCCAAGGAGAATATTGAAAGGGCCATCAAGAAGGCTACGGACAAGTCCGTGGGAGATTTCAAGGAAGTGGTGTTCGAGGGCTACGGTCCCTACGGCATCGCCTACCTCGTGGAGACCGCCACCGACAACAATACCCGCACAGTGGCCAACGTGCGCAGCTATTTCACCAAGTGCGGCGGCACTCTCGGCACCAGCGGAAGCGTGAGCTTCATGTTTGACCACAAGTGCGTGTTCCGCATCAAGGAAGATCCCGCCAAGCCCATAGACACCGATGAGCTCGAGCTTGAGCTGATAGATCTCGGAGCCGACGAGGTGTTCAAGCAGGAAGTCGAGGACAAGGACGGCAATGTTTCCAACGAAGTCACGATCTATGGCGACTACACCGCCTACGGCGCTCTGCAGAAATATATTGAGGAGAACGGCTACGAACTCGTCTCCGGAGGCTTCGAGCGCATACCCAACACCGAGCTGAAGGAAGTGACCGCCGAACAGAGGGCCACTCTCGACAAACTCACCGGCCTTCTGGAGGACGACGAGGACGTGACAAACGTCTATTCCACCATGAAACCCTCCGAGGATTCCGAGGAAGAATAGACGGACTTCATGAAATTCACAAAAAGAGGGTGGCCGGGACGTGTCCCGGCCACCCTCTTTTTGTGAATTTCGGTGTTCAAAAAAACATTTTTTCACCTTGGATTATTTTGGATAGTTCCCTATATTTGAGGATTGGTAAAATTTGCTTACAAAAGAAAAAAGTAATAACACTATGAGCATTCAACAGGACAATATCGCCAAACTTGTCGAGCGCAGAGCCAAAGCGAAACTCGGCGGCGGTGAAAAAAGAATCACGGCCCAGCACCAGAAAGGCAAACTCACCGCGAGGGAAAGAATAGCCCTGCTTCTGGACGAAGGGTCCTTCGAGGAATACGACATGTTTGTCCAGCACAGATGCGTGAACTTCGACATGGACAAGACCCATTATGACGGGGACGGCGTGGTTACCGGCTGCGGCACCATCGGCGGAAGACTTGTCTATGTCTATGCCCAGGACTTCACCGTATCGGGCGGTTCTCTCTCCAAGACCATGTCGGAAAAGATCTGCAAAGTGATGGACATGGCCGTGAGGAACGGCGCCCCGTGCATCGGACTCAATGACTCCGGCGGAGCCAGAATCCAGGAGGGAATCGACGCGCTGGCCGGCTTCGGCGACATCTTCGAGAGAAACATCCTCTCCTCCGGAGTCGTTCCCCAGATTTCGGGCATATTCGGCCCATGCGCCGGAGGTGCGGTGTATTCCCCCGCCCTCACTGACTTCACCGTCATGGTCAAGAACACTTCCTATATGTTTCTCACCGGCCCCGCAGTGGTCAAAAGCGTCACCGGAGAGGAAGTCTCGCAGGAAGAGCTCGGCGGCGCAAGCGTGCACGCGACCAAGAGCGGTGTCGCACATTTTGCCGCGGAATCCGAACAGGAAGGCATCCAGACGATCAAGGAACTGTTGAGCTATCTGCCCCAGAACAATATGGAGACCGCTCCCGCGGCGCCCACGACCGACCCCGTCGGCAGGGTGGACGACTCCCTCAACGACATAATCCCCGACAACCCGAACAAACCCTACGACATGTATCATGTCATAAGCGCGATCGTGGATGACGGCAAGTTCTTCGAAGTTCACAAGAGCTATGCAAAGAACATCATCGTGGGATTCGCGCACATGAACGGCCGCAGCGTGGGCGTGGTTGCGAACCAGCCCGCAGTGCTCGCCGGAGTGCTCGACATCAACGCCTCCCGCAAGGCGTCCCGCTTCGTCAGGTTCTGCGACGCGTTCAACATCCCTCTCGTCACCCTGGTGGACGTGCCCGGATTCCTCTGCGGAACCCAGCAGGAATACGGAGCCATCATAACCAACGGCGCGAAACTCCTTTACGCCTATGGTGAGGCTTCCGTCCCGAAGGTCACCGTGACCCTCAGGAAATCCTATGGCGGAGCGCACATAGTCATGAGCTGCAAACAGCTCCGCGGCGACATCAACTATGCATGGCCTTCGGCCAATATCGCCGTGATGGGAGCGGACGGCGCAGTCAACATCCTCTATGCGAAGGATCTGAAAGCCGCCGATCCCAACGAGAAGGACAAACTGTTTGACGAGAAGAAGAAAGAATACGACGATCTCTTCAGCAACCCCTACCAGGCCGCACAGAAAGGCTACATAGATGACGTCATTGAACCCCGCAACACCAGGTTCAGAGTGATCCGCGCCCTTGAGCAGCTCGCCGGCAAGAAGCAGGAGATGCCCGCCAAGAAACATGACAATCTTCCCCTTTAAAAAGCGCGCTTAGATGAACAGAAAATTAATTCTCTCAATCGCCGCGCTTGCAGTCACCTCCGCTCTGGCTTCGGCCCAGAACGTAGTCGACCTTGCGATAGTCGAGGCCTGCCCCGACTCCACCCTGATGGACGACTACGGGAGGAAGACAGGCTGGATTGAGATCTACAACACATCTCAGGGCACCGTCAATTACGGCGGATGCTATCTGACCAACGACAAAAACAATCTTACCAAGAGCCTCATCCAGAAAGGCTACAAGCAGACTTCCCTCGGTCCCACGCAGACGGTGGTGTTCTATGCCAGCGGACGCGGCGAGGACGGACTCTTCTACACGGACTTCACAGTGGAGAGAGGCGACTCCCTCTATCTCGTGAGCAACGACGGCCGAACGATAGTGGACTCCATCTATATCCCGGAGGATCTTCCTCAGGGCGTGAGCGTCATAAAACTGCCTGTTGACAACAAGGGTCTGGAGTATGTGCAGCAGGACGAGCCTGCCGTCATCTCTCCCGGAATGAAGAACGGCGACCAGAACGAGGAGTCCAAGAGCCAGATAATGGCGCGCACCGACCGGAACGGCTTCGTGCTCACTTTGGTTTCGGTCTCAGTGGTATTCATCGCTCTGGCAATCCTCTGGTTCCTGTTCTGGATTCTCTTTGAGAGACCGGCCAACAAGAAGGCCGAGGCCGCCGCGCAGCCCAAGAAAGGGGCAAAGGCCAAACACGTCAAGACCGGCGGCGCCGATGAAATCGCGGCCGCTGTCGCCATGGCTCTCGATATGGAAAACGGCGGTGACATCTATGCCGCCATCGCCACGGCCCTGCACCTCTACTACAATGACAACGCCCATGACGCCGAGAGCTTCGTGATCACGATCAAGCCTTCCAACGGTTCCATGTGGTCGGACAAGACTCAGACTTTCAGAAAATTACCCCGCTAGTTAAACCCAAAACACGAAAAAACATAAACCCATGAAAACATATAAGCTCAAAATCAACGGCAACGACTACGAAGTCGCCATCAATTCCGTGGAAGGAAAAATCGCCGATGTGACCGTAAACGGCGCTTCCTACAAAGTTGAACTGGAAAACGCTCCCGCAGCACCCGTTGCAGCCGCTCCCGTGGCCGCAACTGCCGCCCCCGCCGCAGCCGCCCCCGCGGCGCCCGCTGCCAAACCCGCAGGCGCAGGCGAGAAAGTCACTTCCCCGCTTCCGGGCGTGATCATAGAGGTGTCCGTCAAGGAGGGCCAGAGCGTGAAGGCCGGCCAGAAAGTCGCCGTCATCGAGGCAATGAAGATGGAAAACGAGATCGCCGCCCCCAAGGACGGGACAATCACGGCTATCCATGTGAACAAGGGAGACTCGGTTCTTGAAGGCGCTGATATCGTCACTATCGCATAAGGCACATGGACCAGATAATCAGTAGTCTTCAACAGTTCTGGCAGTACACGGGTTTTGCCAACTTCGCGTGGCAGAACCTGGCCATGATCGCGATCGGTATCATCTTCATCACCATAGCGATCGTAAAGGAATGGGAGCCTCTGCTGCTTGTCCCTATCGGATTCGGCATGATTGTCGGAAACATTCCGATGTTTCCCGGACTCAGCATAGGCATTTATGAGGACGGTTCCGTGATGAACATCCTGTATCAGGGCGTGCGTCAGGGATGGTATCCGCCCCTGATCTTCCTCGGAATCGGTGCAATGACCGACTTCTCGGCCCTGATTTCCCAGCCGCGACTGATATTGATCGGAGCCGCCGCACAGCTGGGCATCTTCGGAGCCTATCTGCTTGCCCTTCAGATGGGCTTCATGCCCAATGAGGCCGGAGCCATCGGAATCATCGGAGGAGCTGACGGCCCCACCGCCATATTCCTTTCCTCCAAGCTCGCACCGGACCTCATGGGAGCTATCGCCGTGTCGGCCTATTCCTACATGGCCCTCGTGCCTGTGATCCAGAGGCCCATCATGCTGGCGCTCACCACGAAGAAAGAGCGTCTCATCAGGATGCCCTCCCCCCGTGCCGTCAGCCAGAAGGAAAAGATCATATTCCCAGTCGTGGGATTTCTCACAACCGCATTCATCGTTCCCTCCGGACTTCCTCTCCTTGGAATGCTATTCTTCGGAAACCTTCTTAAGGAAAGCGGCGTCACCCGGCGTCTTGCCGAAACAGCCCGCGGTCCGCTGGTCGATGTAGTGACCACCCTCATCGGACTCACTGTGGGAGCATCCACTCAGGCAGACAAGTTCCTGACCGGAAAATCACTCCTCATCTTCATACTCGGTCTGCTTTCCTTCGTGATCGCGACCGCCGGCGGAGTGCTTTTCGTCAAGCTCATGAACCTGTTCATCCACAACCCCAAGAAGAAAATCAACCCGCTCATCGGTAACGCCGGCGTGTCCGCAGTTCCCGACTCGGCGCGCGTGTCCGAGATTGTGGGACGCGAGAGCGACCCCAGCAACCATCTGCTGATGCACGCCATGGGCCCGAACGTGGCCGGAGTGATCGGTTCCGCGGTTGCGGCAGGTATCCTCCTGAGCTTCCTCGGATAGGATTTTCATAACGACTTACGAGAAGGTGACCGTCAAATCGCAAATGAACGGCCGCCTTTCTTTATTAAAACACTTTAGCATACAAGCTGTAAACGACACGGATGAACAAGCTACGATTATCGCAAGACCGCATACTGATTCTCGACGGCGCGATGGGGACCATGATACAGACCTACGGTCTGGAAGAGAAGGATTTCAGAGCGCCGGAGTTCGGAAATGTGACCAAGGAGCTGAAAGGCGACAACGAGTGCCTGAACTTCACGCACCCGGAGATAATCAGGGAAATCCATCTCGACTTCATAGACGCCGGAGCTGATATCATAGAAGCCAACTCATTCAGCGCCAACAGAATATCACAAAAGGAATATGGGCTTCAGGCCTATGCCCGGGAGATGGCCCTCAAGGCCGCCAGGATTGCGAAGGAAGCTGCAGAAGAAGGGGGGAAAAAAAACGGCAGACAGATTCTGGTGGCGGGGAGTATAGGCCCGACATCAAAATCGCTCACTCTCGCCCCCGATGTCAGCGACCAGACCAGAAGGGACTATTCCTTTGACGAGATGGCCGAAACGTTCGGCGAGCAGATAGACGCGCTGATCGAGGGCGGAGCGGACCTCATCCTCATGGAGACCAACTTCGACGCGCTCAACACCAAGGCCGCAATCTATGCGCTGGAAAAGCGCCACAGAGGGTTTCCCCTGATAGTCTCGCTCACTTCCGGCGACCTCAGCGGCAGGACTCTTACCGGGCAGACCACGGAGGCGTTCTACACCTCGGTGAAACACTACCCTCTCACCGCATTCGGAGTGAACTGTTCTTTGGGCGCCCAGGACCTTGTGCCCATAGTCAGGGAAATCGCTTCGTTCAGCGAAGTGCCGGTCATCTGCTATCCGAATGCCGGCCTGCCCAACGAGCTCGGCCAGTATGACGAGAAGCCGGAGCAGATGGCCCACTACGTCTACAAGATGGCCGACAAAGGATATCTGAACATAGTGGGAGGATGCTGCGGCACCACACCGGCGCACATCTGCGCTACGGCCACCTCCGTGCTCGACCATAAGCCAAGGGAGCCGAAAGCGGGCGACGGAGTGCTCAGGGTGAGCGGTCTGGAGACCGTGAGCATAGACACCAAGACCAACAATTTCACCAATATCGGGGAAAGGACCAATGTCGCCGGCTCCAGAAAATTCGCCAGGCTGATCGCGGAAAAGAAATATGACGAGGCCCTGCAGGTGGCCGCCGACCAAATCGAGAACGGCGCCAACATCATAGACATCAACATGGACGACGCCATGCTGGACAGCGCCCGCGAGATGGAGGCCTTCGTGCGCTGCGTGGAAAACGATCCGGCAGTGGCGCGCGCGGCCCTGATGATTGACTCGTCCCACTGGGAGACCATTCTGGCTGGCCTGAAGAATGCTCAGGGCAAGTGCATAGTGAACTCCATAAGCCTCAAGGAAGGCGAAGATGCATTCATCTCCAAAGCTCTGGAAATAAGGGATCTGGGCGCCGCCATGGTGGTGATGGCTTTCGACGAGAAGGGTCAGGCCACGACCTACGACAGAAAGATAGAGATCGCGGAAAGGGCCTACAGGCTGCTGACCTCGCACGGAATCCGCCCCGAGGACATAATACTGGACATGAACGTGCTCTCGGTGGGCACTGGCATAGAGGAGCACGCGCGCTACGGGGTGGACTTCATCGAAGCGGTCCGCTGGATAAAGCGCAATCTGCCCGGAGCCTACACATCCGGAGGTGTCTCCAACCTGTCCTTCGCCTTCAGGGGCAACAACAGGGTCCGAGAGGCCATGCACTCGGTGTTCCTCTACCATGCCGTCAAGGCCGGTCTGGACATGGGAATAGTGAACCCCGGAATGCTTCAGGTCTATGACGAGATAGAGCCCGAGCTGCTCAAATGCGTGGAGGACGTGATTCTGGACAGCGACCCCGGCGCCACCGAAAGGCTTATAGCCAAGGCTCAGAAGATAATGGAGGAAGGGCAGGCGCCCGAGGCCAAGGCCGCCGGAGAGGCGGAGACAGTCTCGAAGACCGCCGCCGAAAGGATTTGCGACGCCCTGGTCAAGGGCAAGAACCAGACTCTCAGAGAGGACGTGCTGGAATGTCTGGAACAGGAAGGCGCTCCGGTGAAGGTCATCGAGGGACCTCTGATGGCCGGAATGGAAAAGGTGGGAGAACTGTTCGGCAGCGGCAAGATGTTCCTGCCGCAGGTGGTGAAGTCGGCCAAGCTGATGAAGGACGCCGTGGCCGTTCTGGAGCCCTACATGGCCGGCGACGGGGAAAAGGGCGCCGTCAAACCGGTGATCATAAACGCGACCGTGAAGGGCGATGTCCACGACATAGGCAAGAACATTACGGGCATCGTGCTGTCCTGCAACGGATTCGAAGTGGTGGACCTGGGAGTGATGGTGGACAAGGAGATAATACTGAAGGAGGCCGGGAAGCGTCATGCCGCCATAATCGGGGTCAGCGGGCTCATCACCCCTTCCCTCTTCCAGATGGAGGAGCTGTGCCGGGAAATGAGCGCAAGGCATATGGACACTCCGCTTTTCATCGGCGGAGCCACGACATCCGCCCTGCACACCGCCCTGAAGCTCGCTCCGCTCTATGACCATGTGTTCTACAGCCAGGATGCGTCCACAAGCGCAGTGATGGCCAAGAGATGCGTGATGGACCGCAGGAAGTTCGAGAACGAGGAGCACCTGAAACAGAGGATGCTGCTCGAAATACGCAACAACCGGCAGGTGAGGCAGGGCGAGCAGCGCAAATGCGTCTTCGGCAAAAAAACCTTCCTTAAAAATGACGACTGCGATTTCGTGGACATCGAGGCCCGCGAAATCCCGATGCGGGCCCTGATGGGGATGATGGACTGGAACATGTTTCTGGCCGTCTGGGGCATCAGGCCCACAAAGGAAAACCTGGCTAAACAGGAAGTGAGGGAGTTGCGGAACAAGGGCAAGGCCCTGCTGCGCTCGCTCGTAAAGAAAGGCGAAATCGAGGCGCGCTGGTCCATGAAGTTCTTCGAGGCCAACTCGGTGGGCAACAATTTCATTTTCCATGACGCCGATGCTCCCGACGGCAAGATACTGCTTCCCATGCTCCGCCAGGAGGAGCCCGCGCCCAACGCGGACGGCAACAATGTCTGCATGTCCCTATGCGACTATGCCCCTGACATTTCCTTCGGGGTCACCGGGCCGATAGGAATATTCGCGCTAAGCGTGCACACCGCCCATGGCGAGGGCTGCACATGTCAGGAATGTTCAAACGACTATGACGGCATGATGCTCCGAAGCGTCAGAGTGTGCGTGGCCGAGGCGGCATCGTGCTGGATCGACCTGCAGGTGAAGAAAATGGTGCACGGCGGAAACAGACGCATAGTCAAGCCGGCGATAGGCTATGCCAGCTGCCCGGACCACAGCCTCAAGAAGGAGCTGTTCGCCATGCTTCCCGGCTCAGTCAGGCTGAGGATAAAGCTAACGGAAAGCTTTGCGATGATCCCTGACTCCTCCATCTGCGGCTTCATAATCATCCACCCCTCGGCCGGATATCCCGAAATCAGGCATATAAGCCAAAAGCAGTACGACGACTATGCCCGAGCCCGCGGTTTCAGCGCGGAGGAGGCGAAAAAATTCATAGGACATCTTCTGTAAAAGCAGTCACAAACGTAAAACGAACTTTATGAAAGTAATAGACATACTGAACTCATCGCCCAGGCCGTTCCCCTCGCTGGAGATCGTGCCGCCGCTTAAAGGGATGAGTAAGGAGGAACTTGTGGAGACCATCCGCCCGTTCATGGAATTCTGTCCCAAATTCATGAACATCACATGCCACAGGGACGAGGTGGAATATGTGCGGCGGGAGGATGGCTCATTCATGAGGAGGATAGTCCGCAACCGCATAAGCGAAGTCGCCGTCTGCGGAGCAGTCATGTCGGAATTCAGTCTCGAAATGGTCCCGCACATCATCTGCGGGGGCGCGTCGGAGTTCGACATCATGAACGAGCTGGACAATCTGGCTTTCATGGGCATACACAATATTCTGGCTCTAAGGGGAGACTCTCTTCAGGGCGAAAAAAGGTTCACGCCCGCCCCGGGAGGCTTCAATCATGCCGGAGAGCTCGTGGCCGCGGTCAGACGGCATGAAGCCGAAGGCGGTCCGAACCTGTGCATCGGAGTGGGCGCATATCCCGAAAAACATTTCGAGGCGCCGAATCTGGAAACCGACATCGAAAATCTCAAGCGGAAGGTGGAGGCAGGTGCAGACTATATCATCACCCAGATGTTCTTCGACAACGGCTTATTCTACAACTTCGTGAAAAAATGCCGCGAAGCCGGAATCACCGTCCCCATAATTCCGGGCATCAAGCCGCTGTCCACAGTCAGACAGGTCGAGATGCTTCCCAAAACCTTCGCGCTGGACATCCCGCTGGAATTGACCGAAGCCGTGGCCCATGCGGGCGGAAAGGACGAGGTCTATGAGATCGGCCGCGACTGGGCCATAGCCCAATGCAGAGACTTGCTTGCGCACGGAGTTCCGGCCATTCATTTCTACACCATGGGGAAAACGGGAAACGTGCTTGACATATTGAAAAGCTGTTTTTAATTGATTACCTTCGCGAGATACGTTTCTGAAACTAATAACATTCTAATATGGACAACAAATTGCAGGAATTGACAGACAAACTCTACAATGAAGGTCTGTCCAAAGGTAAAGCCGAAGGGGAAGCCCTCCTCGCCAAGGCGAAGGAGAAGGCCGCATCCATAATCGACGAAGCCCAAAAAGAGGCCGAAGCCATTGTGGCCAAAGCCAGGAAGGACGCCGGAGAGATGACCGTCAAAGTCAGCAACGATATCAAAAAGGCCGCCGACCAGTCCATTCAGGCCACAAAGAACGACATCGAGAATCTGATTATCAGCAAGGCCGTGGATTCCAAGGTGGACGGCGCTCTCGCGTCCGGAGACTATGTCAAGGACATCCTGACGGCTGTCGCCAAGAATTTCAACAGCGAGGACGCCTCGGAACTCAGCGTCGTGCTGCCGGAGTCCCTCAAGAGCAGTCTCGAGCCGTTCGTCAGGAACGAACTGTCCTCCATTGTCGGAAAAGGAGTGGAGGCTTCTTTCTCGAAAAAGATTTCCGGAGGATTCAGGATAGGTCCCAAGGATGGAGGATATTTCATCAGCATGACCGACGAAACCGTCAAGGAGCTCATTTCGGAATATCTCAGACCCGCGACCAGGAAGATTCTTTTCGGAGAGTAATGTCCCGTCATGAACAACTATGAATACATTATAGCGTCCCTGCCGGTGGTCTCGAAGGACTGGAAAGCGTCCAAGGACCTTGACTGTCAGGATATTCTCGCCCAAATCCGGTCGCAGTGCACCAAGAGGGACAACGCCCTCATAGACCTGCTGGCCGACGGGTTCGATGACGCGAAGCTGGACAGGGACTTCTACGCAAGGGTCCTTGCGTCCCGCAACCGATTCATCAGGGAATATTTCATCTTTGACCTCAAGCTGCGCGATGCCAAGGTGCGGTATCTCAACTCCGCTCTCGGAAGAGACGCGGATCAGGATATCTTCATGGACCCCGAATGTTCACCGGAAGAGAAAGCGGTCCTTGACTCCGCTTTCGCCGCCAAGGATCTCCTGACGCGGGAAAGGAACATCGATGACCTGATGTGGGAGAAGATCGGATCCATAATCTTCTTCGACCTCTTCAGCATCGACGTGATCCTCGGATTCATCGCCAGGCTGCATATCGTGGAGAGATGGCTGTCCCTTGACGAGGAAGCCGGACGCGAAATGTTCCGCAAGCTGGTGGATGAAGTCCGCGGCACCTACTCCGGAGTCAAATACAACGAATAACAACACTAAAAAATATGAACTCTAAATCCACAGGAATTGTAACGGGCATCGTCTCCAACCTTGTCACCGTTCTGACCGAAGGACCTGTAGCGGAGAACGAGCTCTGCTACATAGACCTCGGCGGGACGCCCCTCATGGCGGAGGTCATCAAGGTGAGCGGGAAATATGCCCAGGTGCAGGTGTTCGAGAGCACGCGAGGCCTCAAGAACGGCAACAGGGTGGAGTTTGAAGGCAGGATGCTGGAGGTGACTCTCGGCCCCGGCCTTCTGTCAAGCATCTATGACGGTCTTCAGAACAACCTCACCACCATGGAGGGAGTGTTCCTCAAGAGAGGGGAATACACCGACCCTCTGGACAGGACCAAACTTTGGGACTTCACTCCCCTGGCCAAGCCCGGTGACAAGGTCATCGCCGCCGACTGGCTCGGAGAGGTCAAGGAAGGATGGCTGCCCCACAAGATAATGGTGCCGTTCTCCTTCAAGGGCGAATACACCGTCAAGTCCGTGAAGGAAGCCGGCAGCTACAACGTCGACACCGTTGTCGCGGTGCTGACCGACTCCGAAGGCAACGACGTGAATGTCACCATGACTCAGAAATGGCCGGTGAAGGTGGCCATAAAGGCATATAGGGAAAAACCCAGGCCGGACAGGATAATGGAGACTGGCGTGCGTGTGATCGACTCCTTCGACCCCATCGCCGAGGGCGGAACCGGATTCATCCCGGGTCCCTTCGGCTGCGGCAAGACCGTGCTCCAGCATGCCATAGCCAAGCAGGGCGAGGCTGACGTCATAGTGATGGCGGCTTGCGGAGAGCGTGCCAACGAGGTGGTGGAGATCTTCACCGAATTCCCCGAGCTTGTGGATCCTCACACCGGACGCCACCTGATGGAGAGGACGACCATAATCTGCAACACCTCCAACATGCCTGTCGCCGCCCGCGAGGCTTCGGTGTACACGGCCATGACCATATGCGAATACTACAGGGCCATGGGACTGAGGTGCCTGCTGCTCGCCGATTCCACTTCACGCTGGGCTCAGGCCCTAAGGGAGATGTCCAACAGGCTTGAGGAGCTTCCGGGTGCGGACGCCTTCCCCGTGGACCTGTCGGCCATCATATCCAATTTCTATGCACGTGCCGGAATGGTCGTGCTCAACAACGGACAGCGCGGAGCCGTGACCTTTATCGGAACGGTGTCGCCTGCCGGAGGTAACCTCAAGGAGCCCGTGACCGAGTCCACCAAGAAGGCGGCGCGCTGCTTCTATGCCCTCGAGCAGAGCAGAGCCGACCAGAAGAGATATCCGGCAGTGAACCCCATCGAGTCATATTCCAAATACCTCGAATATCCGGAGATCGTAAAATATCTGAATGAAACGGTGGAAGACGGTTGGGTGGAAAAGATCCGCAAGGCCAAAAACATTGTCCTGAGGGGGCGTGAGGCCTATGACCAGATCAACATTCTGGGAGATGACGGAGTGCCCATCAGCTACCACGAGACCTATTGGAAATCCGAGCTTGTGGACTATTGCTTCCTCCAGCAGGACGCTTTCGACGCGGTGGACAGCCTCTGCCCGATCGAGCGTCAGAAATATATGCTGAACCTTGTGCTTGACGTTTGCGGCAAGAAGTTCAATTTCGAGAACTACGAGCAGTGCCGGAGCGCCTACAAGGAGATAATCAACACGATACGGCAGATGAACTATACCGAGTTCCACAGCGAGAAGTTCAACGCCTACCTCGGAGAACTCAATAAACTGGAAGAGAAATATGGCAACTAAGGCATATCAGAGAGTTTACACGCAGTTGGATGCCATCACCAAGGCCACCGTCACGCTCAATGCGAAGAATGTGGCCAACGACGAACTCGCCGTCGTGGACGGCAGGCTCGCCCAGGTGGTGAGGACCAAGGGGGACAAGGTCACCCTGCAGGTGTTTTCCGGAACAGAAGGCATCCCCACCGACGCCGAGGTGTCCTTCCTGGGCGAGCCTCCCACAATCAAGGTCAGCGAACAGCTTTCGGGCCGGTTCTTCGACGCCTACGGACACCCCATTGACGGAGGCCCCGAGATCGAGGGCGAAGTCCGCCAGATAGGAGGCCCCTCGGTGAACCCCTACAAGAGGCGCCAGCCCTCGGAGCTGATTCCCACCGGAATCGCCGGCATAGACCTGAACAACACCATCGTCTCGGGACAGAAGATCCCGTTCTTCGCCGACCCCGACCAGCCCTACAACCAGGTCATGGCGGATGTCGCTCTCCGCGCAGATGTGGACAAGATCATTCTGGGCGGAATGGGCCTGACCAACGACGACTACCTGTTCTTCAGACATTCGTTCGAAGCGGCAGGAGCCCTGGACAAGATCATAAGTTTCGTGAACACGACCGAGGAGCCCCCGGTGGAGCGCCTGCTCATCCCGGACATGGCCTTGACCGCCGCCGAATACTTCGCCGCCGATCTGAACGAGAAGGTTCTCGTCCTGCTCACCGACATGACTCTCTATGCGGACGCCCTCTCCATCGTGTCAAACCGTATGGACCAGATCCCGTCCAAGGACTCCATGCCGGGCTCCCTGTACTCCGATCTCGCAAAAATCTATGAGAAGGCCGTACAGCTCCCCACAGGAGGCTCGATCACCATCATAGCGGTGACGACCCTGAACGATGGAGACATCACGCACGCCATCCCGGACAACACCGGATACATCACCGAAGGACAGCTCTTCCTGAGGGCCGACTCCGATTCGGGCAAGGTCATCATCGACCCGTTCCGCTCCCTGTCGCGACTCAAGCAGCACGTTCAGGGCAAGAAGACCCGCGAGGACCACAGCCAGGTGATGAACGCCGGAGTGCGCCTCTATGCCGACGCCCAGAACGCGAAGACCAAGCTCGAAAACGGATTCGACCTGAGCGACTATGACCACAGGTGCCTGGACTATGCGAAGGAATACGCCACCAGACTTCTGTCCATCGAAGTGAACATCTCGATAGACGAAATGCTCGACACCGCATGGGAGCTGTTCGGAAAGTATTTCACGAAGTCCGAAACCGGAATCAAGCAGGCGCTTATCGACAAATACTGGAAAGGTGACGAATAATGGCTATTAAGTTCCAATATAACAAAACTTCTCTGACCAACCTGGGCAAGCAGCTGAAGGTCCGTCAGAAGGCTCTTCCCACCCTGCAGAACAAGGAGTCGGCCCTCAGACTGGAAGTCCGCAAGGCTAAGGAAGATTCGGAGCGTGTTGTACGAGAACTGGAGGCCGAAATGAAAAAATACGACTATCTCGCCGCGTTGTGGAACGAATTCGAGCCCGGACTCGTGGCCATAACGGATGTGGAGCTGTACACTGCGAAGGTGGCCGGAGTGAAGACCCCGGCGCTGGGCGAAATCCATTACGAGATCAAGCCCTTCAACGCCTTCGTGAAGCCCGCATGGTTCGCCGACGGTGTCCGCATACTGAAGGATCTCTCCAGGCTGGGGATAGAGTCGGAGGTCTATGTCGAGAAAAGCCGTATCCTTGAATTCCAGAGGAAAAAGACCACCCAAAAGGTGAATCTCTATGAGAAAGTCCAGATCCCGGGATACAAGGAGGCCATCAGAAAAATCAAACGCTACATGGAGGACGAGGAGAACCTGAGCAAGGCTTCATCCAAGATCGTGAAGAGCCGCCATGAACAGGAAGAAACGGAGGAAGAGGCATGATAGACAGAATGACCCGATACAACTTCATCCTCCTGAACGGAGAGCAGGAAGTTTTCCTCCGCAGGCTTCAGGAACTTGGCGTCGTGGACATCACGAGATCCGTGAAGCCGGTGGACGTCAAGTCGGCGGACATGCTCAAGAGAGCCGAAAACCTGAAAAAGGCGGAGGATGAAATCGCTTCCGTCGATTTCGAGGGCGTGAACCCTGTCCCCTCCACGGCAGAGGACCCCGCTTCGGAGGTCTTTGTACTGAAGAACAGGCTTGACACGCTTGCCGGACAGACCGGTGAAGCGCAGCGCGAGGTCCTGGCCAGAGAGCCGTGGGGAATCTATGACATGGAGAAGTTGCGCGACCTGGAGTCCAGAGGCTACAAGGTCCGCTGGTACTGTGAGCCCCGTAAATCTTTCTCGGACAAATGGGAGAAGGAGGTTCCGCTTCAGGTCGTGAAGGAAGACGGCGACAAAGTGTGGTTCGTGACCGTCTCGGACGACAGGGACTACAAGCTCCCCGCAAAGGAAATCGAAGCTCCGAAAGGCAGCCTGGCCGAAGCTCAGGACCGCTTGGCCGACTTGAACTCGGAGACAGAGAAGACCCGCGCCGAGCTCATGGGGCTCAAATCCCGCAAGGACGACATTTCCAGGGAATACGCGGAGACTCTTGAGAATCTGGACCGCTACCTCGCCGACGAGGGCTCGGTCAAGAGCGTGGAGGACCGTATCTGCATACTGGAGGGCTTCGCCCCCGTGGAGGAGGACGCAAGACTGGAAAAGGAATTCGACTCCATGGACGTGCTCTGGTACAAGTCGGCGGCCACGCTTCAGGACAATCCGCCCATCAAGCTGAAAAACAACGCGTTCACCAGAATGTTCGCGCTGCTCACCGACATGTATGGCCGCCCGGAGTACAACGGCTTCGACCCCACCCCCTACATTTCGGTCTTCTTCCTGCTGTTCTTCGCCTTCTGCATGGGCGACGCCGGTTACGGAATTGCGCTTGCTCTGATAGGCCTGGCCCTGGGCAGAACCTCCGCAAAGCGTTATGCGCCGCTGGTCACGACCCTCGGCATAGGCACGTTCGTCATCGGCCTGTTCTTTCACACGTTCTTCTCCATAGACCTGCTCACATGGAACTGCATTCCGGAAGGCGTCAAAAAATTCATGCTGCCCTCGAAGATAATGGGCTATGACGGCTCCATGGTATTAGCCATAATGGTGGGTATTTTCCACCTGTGCGTAGCCTTCGTGGTCAAAGCGATCTATGCCTCCAAACAGAACGGCTTCGTCAACAGCCTCGGCACATGGGGCTGGACCCTGCTGATAGTGGGAGGAGTGACAGTGGGAGGAGTGTCCCTCACCGGCATTCTGGACAAGACTGTCACCAAGTGGGTGATAATCGTGCTGGGAGTGGTTTCCGGTCTGGGAATCTACATCTTCAACAATGTGCACCGCAACCCGCTCACCAACATAGGCAGCGGCCTGTGGGAGACCTACAACACCGCCACCGGACTGCTCGGCGACGTGCTCAGCTATCTGCGTCTCTATGCTCTCGGACTGGCAGGAGCCATGCTCGGACAGGCTTTCAACGGCCTTGGCGTAATGGCGAAGGGCGACGGAAGCATCATCGGATGGGGCTCGTTCCTCCTGGTCGTCCTGCTCGGACATGTGCTGAACATGGCCATGGCGGCGTTGGGAGCCTTCGTCCATCCTCTGCGACTCAACTTCCTCGAGTTCTTCAAGAACTCCGGTTACCAGTCAAGCGGGAGAAACTATAACCCTCTCGTCAAAGAATAATAACAAACAATAATAAAAACACATTCAGTCATGTTAAACACATTTCTCGGTTATTTCGGTCTCGGACTCGTTTTGATCCTGTCCGGTATCGGAAGTGTCATCGGCACCACCATGGCGGGCAACGCCGCTGAGGGTGCCCTCAAGGTAAAGCCTGAAGGATCAGGTAACTACATGGTGCTTTCCGCACTTCCCGCAACCCAGGGCATCTATGGCTTCGTGGCCTTCTTCATGATGCTCAGCAAGGTGCAGGCCGGCGGCGAGAACAATCTCATCGTATTCGCAATCGGTGTCACGGTGGGTATCGTCTGCCTCATCTCAGCCATACGCCAGGGCCAGGTGGCCGCCAACGGTATCGTCAGCATCAGCCAGGGACACGATGTCTTCACCAACACCCTCATCTACTGCGCTCTCCCCGAGTTCTACGCCATCCTCGGCCTCGTCGGAGCCCTTATGGTCTAACCCTCTTGTCGGGCAACAAAAAAACAGACGGCCTTCCGGCCGTCTGTTTTTTTTGCCATGTCCGAGAATTACTTCTGGCGGCTCTTGTATCTCTGATAGAATTTGTCCACGCGGCCGGCGGTGTCGACAAGCTTGACTTTGCCGGTGTAGAAGGGGTGAGAAGTGTTGGAAATCTCGACCTTCACGACAGGATACTCAACACCGTCAACTTCGATGGTCTCCTTGGTGGAGGCGCAGGAGCGGGTGATGAACACCGTGTCGTTAGACATATCCTTGAAAGCTACAAGACGGTAGGTTTCGGGATGAATTCCTTTTTTCATTTCTTAAATATTTACGTTAACTATATATAGTCGAAAGATTCGCAAAGTTAGTCTATTTTATCGAAAAACAAACCGCGGATTAGGATTTTTTCATCCTGACGGGAGGATCGTCATAAAGCGCGAAGCGTCTGGCTTTCCTTATCCACTTCTGCTCCTCCGACTTCACATGTTCTCTGGCATCCTGGAAGGAGATCTTCCCGTTTACATAATCTTCCAGCACCGGATCGGCAAGCCGCCTGAAGAAGCCGTCCCCCAGCGTGAACTTGTCATATCTTTCCCTGAAATACCTCACAAGATGCAGCGTGTGCAGCAGCGAATGATACTCGGCGCCGGGAAGCAGGATCATCTGATAGCCGCGGCACACCTCTCCGGCATATTTTCCCGTGGTGGGGACGAAGGAACATGGCCGCATGATCACGCCGTCGGGATACGGGACAGAATCCATGTCAGGTTCCATAAATGGAGCCCCTATATACTCATAGGGTCTCGGGGTGCCCAGCCCGGGGGTCACCGAGGTATCTTCCCAGAGGGCGCCGCCCACATACATGGCGCAGGTGAACATTCCGGAAAATTCAGGAGACGGAGCTATGGTCCAGGGCAGCAGCACGCGGTTGGAAGGCGTGGCCATGCAGGAAATCACATGCAGGGAAAACGGGAATGACGCCTCGGACGCATACAGGTTGCAGAGTTCTCCGAGAGTGAGTCCATGCCTGTGGGCCACCTTGAGGACGGAACCGCCGCAGGGTCCCGCGGGCATGGAGCCTTCCACGAATCTCCCGACAGGATTCACATGATCCACCACATACAGAGCCGGAGCGTCAGGGCCCATCCCCGCAAGCGTGTCCATAAGCGCGAACACTTCCGCGCTCTGGGCGCAATACCTGGATCCGTTGTCCTGAATCTCCACCACCACGGCCGACAGCTTCTCCAGCACCTGCGCAGTCGGAGCCGTCCATGCCCCGCCGAGCCCAGGTTCGGCCCCCTCAGGAGCCATCAGAGCCGCGAGGTTTCCCCTTTTGCGGAATATTTCATACATATATCTCCGACCGGAGACGTCCCAACAGTTCTGGGTGCAGAAGCAGCCCACTCTTCCTTCGAGAAGAGCCCTGTCAAGCTGGTCCTCAAGAGGTGTGGTCCTGAAAGAGAACATGGCCCGCTATTTTCCGGCTATGTTTTCCGCAAGGTCTACGATCTCCCTGCCGAGGGCCTCGGCCCTTTCCTGAGTGGGAGCCTCGGAATAGATGCGGATTATGGGTTCGGTGTTGGACCTGCGCAGATGCACCCAGCTGCGGTCCTTCTCGAAGCTGATCTTCACTCCGTCGATGTCATTGATGTCTTCGGTCGAATAGATCTTTTTCATTTCGGACAATATCTTGTCTATCAGCCTCTTGTCCGACAGGGCTATCTTGTTCTTGGCTATATGGTACTGGGGGTAGGAAGCCTTGAGCCGCGAGACGCTGATGTTCTTCGCGGCCAGATTGCTCAGGAAGAGCGCGACCCCGACCATCGCATCCCTGCCATAGTGGCATGCGGGATAGATGACTCCTCCGTTGCCCTCTCCGCCTATGACAGCACCGGTTTCCCTCATTTTTGTGGTGACATTGACCTCCCCGACGGCGGAAGCCTCATAATGTCCTCCATGGCTCTCGGTCACGTCGCGCAACGCTCTCGACGATGACAGGTTGGAACAGGAGACGGCCTTGTAGGGACTCACGGCCTGATCCACGGTCACGCCTTCGGCGCGGGCCTTCTTTTCGGCAAGAGAGAAGATGTAGTCAGCCACGCTGACCAGAGTGTACTCTTCCACGAACGGTTCGCCGTTCTCGCATACGAAGGCGAGACGATCCACGTCAGGATCTACCGAAATGCCGAAATCGGCGTGCTCGGACACGACTGTCGCACACAGCTGCCTGAGATTTTCCGGCAAAGGTTCGGGATTATGGGCAAACTCCCCGGTGGGTTCGCAGTTAAGCCTCACGCATTCCACTCCGAGACGGTCCAGAAGACGGGGCATTATTATGCCGCCCACCGAATTGACCGCGTCCAGCACGACTTTGAAGTGCCTATTTCTGACTCCTTCCACATCCACGGCCTCCAGCGCGAGCACCCTGTCTATGTGCTCATCGGTGAAATCTCTTTCCTCGACCACTCCCAGCGAATCCACATCCGCGAAATCGAAATCGCCGGATTCGGCCTTTTCAAGCACCTCGGCCCCCTCCGCGGCATTCAGGAACTCGCCACGCTCATTGAGCAGCTTGAGGGCGTTCCACTGGCGGGGATTGTGTGAGGCCGTCAGTATTATGCCTCCGTCCGATCCGCTGGCGGTCACGGCGATCTCGGTGGTCGGAGTCGACGCGAACCCGGCCTTTACGACATCCACTCCGCAGGAAACGAGAGTTCCGACCACCAGATCCTCGACCATCTCCCCCGAGATGCGGGCGTCCTTGCCCACGGTCACCTTATATCTCTCCCCCGCCTTTTTCGGCAGACGGCGTCTGAGACAGTCGCAGTAGGCGTATGTGAATTTTACGATGTCCACAGGGGTGAGAGCCTCTCCGGGTCTCCCGCCGACGGTTCCGCGAATTCCGGATATGGATTTGATCAGTGTCATACTAAGAAGCTGTTTATTTTTCAACAAAATTAGCAAAATATTTGCAGACTCGGGAGGATTTACATATCTTTGCAATCCATTCGAGAGACGCTGGGTTCGTATAACGGTTAGTACTCGAGATTCTCAATCTCGCAATAGGAGTTCGATTCTCCTACCCAGTACAAAGGTGGTGGAAACACTGCCTGATGATGATGAGGCGGCCTTTTTCCGAAACGACGGGGCGCCTCTTTTTTGTATTTTTACGTCATAAAACCGACAAACTCGTGAAACGCGGCAAAAAGATCCTGTCACTTCTGACTCTCATCACGGTTCTGGTCCTCGCCGGACTGGTCTATTTTAAATTTTTCTTCGTCTATTCCGAAGGCAACAAGACCGGAGAGCTCAACAACTTCGCCCTTAAGGGCTTTGTGTTCAAGACCTATGAGGGCACCCTCATTCAGGCCGGAATCCGCGGAGGTCAGAGCTCCGGAGCCCTTGTGGAGTCCAACAGCCTGTACTTCTCCGTAAAGAACCCGGACATCGCCGACGCTCTGCTCAAAAGCGGCGGGAAAATCGTCACCCTGCACTACAAGCACTACAAGGGAGTGCTTCCCTGGCGCGGCAAGACCACATATGTTGTGGACAAGATTTCTTCCGTGGAGGATTACGATTCGGCCGCTGAAATAGCCAATCCACTCGGCGGATATACGAAATGACGCCTGTCTTCATCCTCACACGCTGCGGCGAGGTCAAAGGCCTCTCCGACGGTAAAGTGCGGACTTTCAGAGGCATAGAATACGCCCGCTGCCGCCGTTTCGGTCCCGCAAGGGAAACCGTCGGCTGGGACGGTGTGTTCGACGCGACTCTTCCAGGGACCATATGTCCGCAGCCGGCGAGAAAGATCCACGGGACCGGACCTTCCTCCGATCATGCGCAAAATTGGGACGAGAACAGTCTCCGCCTCACGATACACACTCCCGAAAACGCCGGGAAACGGCCTGTCATGGTATGGATCCACGGCGGGTCTTACCTTGTGGGCGGCAGCGAGGAATCGAGATACGGAGGCAAAAGGCTGGTGACGGCCGGCGACGTGGTGCTTGTGAAGATTTCCTACAGGCTGGGGGCGCTGGGCTATCTGTGGATGCCTGAGCGCGGCATAGGAAACATGGGGCTGGAGGACCAAAGGACCGCTCTCTCGTGGGTCCGGAACAACATAGCGGATTTCGGGGGCGACCCGGACAACATCACCGTGTTCGGCCAGTCCGCCGGGGCTCAGTCAATCGCCTGTCTGATGGCAACTTACAGGGAGGCACCACCCTTCAGGAAAGTAATTTTGGAAAGCCCCCCGCTGGGCATAAGCCTGAATGCGGACCGGGCGGAAAAGACCGCGCGGAAATTTGAAAGGCTCGTGCGCGAAGAAAGCGGGCAGGACATCGGGGCCGCACCCGCCAGCAAACTGATCGGGGTCCAGAACCGGTTCACGAAAAACAAGATGAAACTTCCGTTCATGCCGGTAACGGAAGGCCTGATCCCGAAGGACGGTGGCAAATTCCTAAAAGGCATCAAGATGGCCGTATGCTATAACGCCGACGAGACCGCCCCCTATCTGAGACACATCCTAGGTCCCCTGCTGAAGACCGCCGCCGGCAGGTGGCTGATCCGGACCGTGACCCGCAGGCTCTTTCTGGACCGGATAAAAGAATATGTCAACGGAATGAAGGCGCAAGGAGCCGATATCCGCCTCTACAGAATGGACTGGCATCCGGAAGGGAACCCGCTCGGTTGCTGCCACTGCATCGAAATGCCTTTTCTGTTGGGGGAATACGACGACTGGAAAGACGCCGGAATGCTCCGCGGCATGACCAAGGAGGAGTTTGCGGCGAACAGCGCCGCGATGCTCGCCTCATGGACCGCTTTCGCCACAAACGGCACCCCGATAGAGAACGCGCTGTTTAAAGAGTGTTCTTGAGGATGAATCCCGCGGAGGACAGGGCTTTGCGGATCTCTTCGCAATGCTCGTGATTTCTGGTTTCCATCGAGACCCTCAGCAGACATGCCGTCACATCGGCCGTATCGGCCGTTCTCTCATGCTGCAGAGCTATTACATTGGCGCCAAGGCCGGCGATTATCTTCGCGATCTGCTCCAGCTCGCCCGGCTTGTCGGGAATCTCTATGGTCAGCTTGCACATCCTGCCGCTCTTCTCCAGGCCTCGGCTGATGATGCGGTTGAGAAATGTCACGTCTATGTTTCCGCCGCTTAACACGCAGACCGTCTTCTTGTCCTGGCAGGGAACCTTTCCGTACATGGCGGCGGCCACGGAAACCGCGCCGGCGCCCTCGGCTATCAGCTTTCGCCTCTCCACCAGCCACAGGATGGCCGCGCAGATTTCATCCTCGCTCACGGTGACCATGTCGTCGAGAAGATCGTTGCAGAGATTGAACGTGTTCACCCCGGGCTCCTTCACGGCGATGCCGTCAGCGATGGTATGCACCTCGCTCAGACATTCTATCTTGTGGTCATGGACACTCCTGACCATGCTGGGGGCTCCTTCCGCCTGCACGCCGATCACCCTCACGTTAGGGCAGAGCTGCTTGATGGCATAAGCCACACCGCTTGCCAGACCGCCGCCGCCGACGGGGACTATCACCTGCTCCACATCGGGGAGCTCGTTCAGAATCTCCAGCCCGATGGTGCCTTGACCGGCTATCACGAGCGGATTGTCGAAAGGATGCACGAAAGTCATTCCCTTCTCGTCCCTCAGCTTCAAGGCATATTCATAGGCGTCGTCATAGACACCGGGCACAAGACAGATCTCCGCTCCATAGCTGCGGGTGGCCTCCACCTTGGAGATGGGAGCGCCCGCTGGCAGACAGATGGTGGCTTTGATACCGGATTTTTTGGCGGCGAGGGCCACGCCCTGGGCATGATTTCCGGCGGAACATGCGATGACTCCCTTGGCCTTCTCCTCCGCGGAGAGCTGGGAGATCATGTAGGCGGCGCCGCGGACCTTGAAGGACCCTGTCACCTGCAGATTCTCAGGCTTGAGATATATGGGCATGCCAAGAGAATTGGTCTTGATGAGAGCGGTGGGGCGGATCACGCTTTTAAGCACGTGTGAAGCCCTGTAGATATGGTCGAGCGAAAGTTTTGCGTCTGTCATTGTCCAATAAATGTATCGAGACGGCAAAATTACAAAGAAAAAGCAGTATCTTGTTCTCCTGCCAGAAACAAGTCACTACAAACACCAATTAATACCAAATCATCATGAAAAAGTCAATCTTCATGGCCATGGCCGCCGCTCTTGTCCTGATGACGGCGTGCAAGCCCAAAACAGAGCCCGTGGTCAGGATCGAGACCTCAATGGGCGACGTGAAAGTCAAGCTCTACAACGAAACTCCCATCCACAGGGACAACTTCCTCAAGCTGGTGGATGAGCATTTCTATGACGGCATTCTCTTCCACAGGGTGATCAACAACTTCATGGATCAGTTCGGAGACCCCGACTCCAAGACCGCCGAGCCCGGCCAGTTCCTCGGAGGCAACGATGCGGGCTACACCCTTCCCGCCGAGATCCTGCCCAACGCCTATCACAAGAAAGGAGCGCTCAACGCCGCCAGGGAAGACAACGCCACCAACCCCGAGCGCAGGTCCAGCGGCTCGCAGTTCTGCCTGTTCATGGGCACCGTGTTCACTCCGGAAGGACTCGACTCTCTCGTGCAGAGGGTAAACAGCACATGGAGAAAGGACTGCCCCCTGACCCTCAACGATGAGCAGAGGGAGCTCTACACCACCATCGGCGGATCGCCTCACCTTGACGGAGAATACACCGTGTTCGGAGAAGTCATCGATGGACAGGATGTGGTGGACGCCATTGCGGGTGTCGCCACAGACGAAGCCGACCGCCCCATCGAGGACGTGAAAATCATCACCATGGTCAGAGAGAAATAATCGAAATCTCTTATAATCAAAAAGTTCCCGCCGGTTTTCGGCGGGAACTTTTTATTGTACCTCTGCGCAGATTCTAATACTGCGTGTTCTGAGGATCGAAGTTGGTCCAACCTTCAAGCCAGTTGTCGCCCGAGTCGCGGAATGCGCCGACATATCCGCCGTCGCCGTCGGAAAGAGAAACCGAAGGGCAGTAGTTCTGGCCGACTCCCGCGGGGTCGGTGAGATTCAGATCGGCCTCGGCCATTTCCCTGTTGCCCGCTCCGCTGAAGAAGAAGGTGTGGGAATAGGACACCTGCGACTCGTCCTTGGTGCCCGTGGCATAGTCATAGAGATAATCGGAATACTCCTTGTTCTTGTCGGTGCCGATGGCGTCCATGCCGGCGAAGATGATGTTTTTGAGCTTAAACTCTCCGTTTTTGGCATATTGCACGGTATTTCCCTTTTCACCGTCCACGATAAGGCCGACGGGATAGCCGACAGCCAGAGTGTTCTCGACATTCAGCTTGCTGCTGCGGCGGATTTGCATTGCGGCCTGGAAACGGCCGAGTTTGGAGCCGTTGTCGGGGAACATGTCACCTGCGGTGATGTACTCGGCAGAGTTGACGAAGTCGCTGTTCTTGGCGGTTTTGGGGCCGATGAAGGTGACGTTCTTGAAAGTCGCCGAGGTGAAGGGAGTGGTCTCGGCTCCGCTGGCGTTGTTGTCGCTCTCGAAACCGTTGCTTTGCGAAGTGTCGGCGATGCGGGGGTCCCTGACGGACAGGCAGTACTGCACCGTGCCGCTGAAGCCGTTGTCGGTGTCGAATTCGTCGTCCCAACCCTTGTAGGCCACCAGATATTTGCAGTTCACCGCGCCGCCGAACCATTCATAGGAATCGTCGTTGGAATAGGAAACCTGCAGATGGTCCACGGTGGTGCCGCTGCCGACAGATCCGAAAGTGATGCCGTTGATCTCCTTGTCGGTGTCGAAAGGATAGCCGGCGAACTCCACGCGGACATACTGATAGACACCTGAATTGTCGCTGTCATCGTCACCTCCGTGGATTGTCGTGGGACCGCCTTCGATCTGCTGCGTACCCTGATTGTTGCGGGCTTTTCCGCATATGATGAGGCCTCCCCAGTCACCGGGACGGCGCTGTCCGGCCGCCTGTCCGGATGTCATCACGACGGGGGCGTCCTTGGTCCCCTTCATTTCCACATATCCGCCGGGCTCCACGATAAGGGCCGCCATCGTCTTCTTCTCTCCCTTGATGACGGTCCCGGCAGGGATTGTCAGTTTCGCGCCGTTATCGACATAGACCCAGCCTTTCAGCGAATAGACGCCCTTCTCAAGGGTGACGTCGCCTGTAAAGTGGAAGTTCTGGGTGCCGTTGCCCAGATCGGTCTTGTCGAACAGGATGCCGTCGCTATATGCCACATTGCCCTTGTAAGTCACCTCTGGATTCCGCCACTCCTCTTCTTCGTGCTTCGGATCGTCTTTCGAGCAGGAGCTCATTGCGGCGGACATTGTCAGGACGGCGCCTATCATAAGGGCCTGTTCCAAGCTTTTCAAACCAATTTTCATACGTCTTTTGTTTATTAAAGGGTGATATATCTAAAATTCATAGCTTATCGTCAGAATGAAGTTGCGTCCCGGGCGGTAGCTCCGTGTCACCTCGTCAACGGTGCGTCGCTGCCCGTCCACGGTAATCTTCTCGAACTGCTTGAAGACACAGCGCTCCGCCAGCAGGTCGCGCACTGCGGCTTTCACCTCCACCTTTCCGAATTTCTTCCCCAGCGAAAGGTCTATGCTGTTGCGGGGCATTTCATATGAGTTGGGAATGTTGCGGGCCGAACCTTCCGAGTCTGTGCCGTAGCGGTTGCCCACGCCTATGATACGCTTTCCCACGCGGTTATACAGCACCGCGGCGCTCCAGCCTCTGTCAGGATTGCTGTAGAAGATTCCGGTGTTGATGAGGTAGGGAGACTGCCCCTGCATCGGACGGTCTATGTTGTTGGTCCCGGGCTCGAACTCCACCTTGCTCCTGATCCAGGCTCCGTTGAAGGAGAAGGAGAAACCGTCGAGTCCGATGAAGTCAAGATTCTTGCGGATGTCGAGCTCCGCTCCGTAATTGTCGGCGCCTTTCGCGTTCATATAGGAATAGACCAGGTCGGTGCCTCCGGACACGGTGTAGGTCCATTCGATCGGATTCTTGAAGTGCTTGTAGAAAAGGGCCACCGACACCTGCTCTCCGGCGGACGGGTACCACTCATATCTCAGGTCGAAGTTGTCGATGTAGGCCGGCTTCAGGTCGTAGTTGCCCATGACGTTGCTGCCCAGATCGAAGTCGTAATAGACCGAGGTGGAAAGTTCGCGGAACTCCGGACGGTTGATCGACTTGCCATAGGCCGCGCGCAGCTGGTGTCTGTCGTTCAGCTTATAGGTCACGTTGGCCGAAGGGAACAGGTCGTCCGTGTCGTAGGCCGTCTCATGCAAGCTTTCCTCGAACTGCCGGGTGTTCATCTTCAGCACCTGCCGGTTGTATTCGTAACGCACTCCCGCATAGACATTGAAGGAGCCTGCCGGCAGGTTCACTCCCACATAGCCTGCGAGCTGAGTCTGGTCGCCGCCATAGTTGTTCAACCAGTTCACCTCTTCATAGAGATAGAGCTTGTCGGCACCGTAATTGGAATCGGTCAGCACATCATTCTGCACGTCACCGAAGAACATGAAACCGGACGGCAGATTGTTTTCCGGCTGCCAGCCGTACTGGAATTCCCTCGCCCGGTAGGTTCTGGTGCGATATTCGCCATATGCTCCGGCCTTGAGCGAGGGTTCGAAGCCGCCGAAGCTGAAGTCCCTGCGGTAGTTGCCGCCAGCCGAGACTATGTGCTCGTCAAGCCTGGTAAACTCACGCTTGATTCTGTATATGCCCATGGTGTTGTCCGTGCGGTCGGTGCGCTCTATCAGACGCCTGTCCGGCATGTTCCGGCCCGCATAGGCATATCCGACGCTCCAGTCGATCCGGTCATGCGTGAAAGTGTGATGTCCGGCCAGCTGGGTGTTGTAGGTCGTGCGGGACGAGTAGTAATACTCCATGTCGTTGATATTGTCCGGCTGCGCGTTGAAACCGATGCGGTCGGCATAACGGGCCTTGGAAATCTGGTTGAAGATGTTCTTCCACTCGAAGTAACGGCGGCTGTCTTTCGGATAGAGAGAGAGATTGAGCAAGCCTCCGAGCCTAACGTCGTTGCTGTACTGGTCGTCAACCGCCTTTCGCAGCGCCACAGGCTTGTCGTTGGATATGTCGTAGGGGCCATATAGCGAGTTTTCCATGTTGAGCTGAGTCTTGTAGGTGTCCGAATAGTTCACCGATGCCAGCATGCCCAGCTTACGGCCGTTGTCTTTCCTCCATGTGTGATTGTAGCTCAGGTTCAGCTTCAGATCGCTCATCGGATGTTTCGTGCGAAGGCTCCAGTCGTTGTCCAGGCCATTGCCGAGCACGTCGATACGGGAATCATATCCGGCATATGTCTTCAGAGCGCCTTTCATGCCGGCATCCAGCGAGCGCTGTCCGCCGCCGAAGCCAAGCCAGTCCAGACTTCCGCCGCGGGAGGCCTTGAATCCGCGGAAGTGGGTCTGATCGTTGACGCCCATGCCCACCGATACGTTCAGTCCGTCGGTATCGGGCAGCTGCTTGGTATTCACCAGGATGAATCCTCCGGTGAAATCGGCAGGATACTCCGGAGCCGGACTCTTGACTATCACTATGTTGTCAAGCTGGGAACTGGGCAGTATGTCGAACGAAAAAGCCCGCGAGTCGGCCTCGGAGCTCGGCGCGGCGCTTCCGTTAAGCCACACGTTGTTATATCTCTGCGACAGTCCGCGGACCATGACGAACTTTTCATCGATTATGGACACTCCCGGCACCCGGCGTATGACTTCCGAAGCGTCTTTGTCCTGCGTCCGGGTTATCTGCTGGGCCGACACCCCCGTCTGCACCACGAAACTCCGTTTCTGCTCCTGTACCTGAGCGATTTCGGTGTCCTTCCGCGAGACGGCCGTCACCGTTCCGCTTTCCAGAGTCTGGGAATCGGCATCCATCGCAAAGTCAAGTTCAACCTCCCCTTTCGCAGGCACCGCCACCGATTCCATGACAAGGTCCTTATATCCTATATACTGTGCGGCCAGCGCATATGTTCCGGCCGGCAGCTCCAGGCTGTAGTTTCCGTCCACATCGGCTGCGGCGCCCCTGTCCGTTCCCGGCACAATGACAAACGCGCCCGCAAGAGGCTCGCCGCTCTGTCTGTCCATGATTACGCCTTTCACCACTCCGGCGTCTGCGGTCCATGCGAATCCGGACATGAGGACGAGAGACAAAGTCCATTTCAGCCCGGAACTCGACAAGATTCTGATACTGTCCATTACTAAAATCTTTATTCGGCCGCAAATGTAGACCTCCGTTGTTACACGGATATTTCCCGAATGTTAAGATGCTGTTATCATGAGCTGTTTTTCAGTTCGGAACAACTTCTTAACTTTGTCCCATGATGAAGGACGGCAGGGACAGCATGGAGGAGGCCTACAGTTTCTTCCACCAGAAATGGAATGTCTATCGTGGCAGCACCGACGAGAGACAGCGGGATGACATCGAATATGCCGTCGGGGCCTATGGCTCCGGCATGGACAGACAGGTCTATGTAAAGCTGTCCGGAGGGCGGGAGGGGTTCCTGATGGAGCACGCGTCTTTCGCCGCCGACCTTCGGGAGGCCGTCGACCTTCTTGAAGTAATGACGAATTAAGAAACTCTTATAGCTCTATGGACCATCTTCCGCTCGGAGACATACCCATGCTCGTGTCTTCAATCAATTTTCTTCTCCGCAACGGAGAATTCGACAATCTTGACGAGATCTGCGACTGCTACGGGACGCCGCGCGCAGAAATTGACCGCCTGCTCGCTTCCATGGGCTATGCCTACAACGAACGGCAGAACCGGATCATCTGACTTCATGCGGGCCGCTTGACGGGACATATAAAAAATCGTAACTTTACCGACGCTTTAGGAAAACGCCAACATGGAAACGGATGAAGCAAGACTTTCACGGATCGTGGAATTCTGCAAGGTGATAGACAGGGAGAAGTTTGTCCGGCGGCACACTTACCTCACGGACGGGGTCCGCTTCGAGAATGACGCCGAACACGCATGGCATATGGCCGTGATGACCCTCCTCTTGTCGGAATACTCCAACAGGAAGATCGATGTGCTGAGGGTCGTGAGCATACTCCTCATCCACGACCTCGTGGAAATTTATGCCGGAGACACCTTCGCCTATGACGAGGAAGGGAAGAAGAGCCAGAGGGCCCGTGAACTGGCGGCGGCCGACCGGCTGTTCGCCCAGTTGCCGGAAGATCTGGGGGGAAAGTTCAGAGACCTGTGGGACGAGTTTGAGGCAGCCGAGACCCCGGAATCCAAATTTGCCCACACCATGGACAACTTCCAGCCCATGATGCTCCAGAGCGCCACCCGTGGCAAGGCATGGAAAGAAGGCGGACGCCGTCTTTCCGAAGTGCTCAGGCGAAACGAAAAAAGCGCCGACGGCTCGGAGGCCCTGTGGGACTATGCAAGAAAACACTTCATCCAGCCGGAACTGGATTCAGGCAACCTGATCAAAGACTGACGCTTATGGACGGCCAGAAGCTTAAGCAGAGGGACATAGTCTGGGATCTCTACTCGTTCGGAAACCATTGAAAAATATAAACGCGCGGCGTTTTTGCCATATCCGCCGAAACGCCCGCAAGATCAATCACTAACCATAGCAACATTTTTTAAAATGAGGAAATTTCATCTTTTGTTTGCGGTTCTGCTTCTCGCACTCCCCGCATTCACGGCTCAGGCCAGAACCAATGAGGGGAAGAACCAGGACCCGCTGAGGCGCAAGAATTACATCATGGTCGGCCTTGCCTCACAGCACATGCGTCTCGATGGGGAAAAACGTCTGGAATACGACAGCGAGGCAGGCATTTCCTTTAATTTCGGACACACCTTCTATCTCCACAAGGAGCCTATCTGCAATTTCATGAAAGTCGGACTTGACTGGACCTATCTCAGCCTTTCTTCGGCCATGTACAAGACCGGCAACGGCATCCACATCGGCCTCCCGGTCGAAGGCGTCCCTTCGGACCATGACGACGATGACGACCCCGGAGTTTACTCTGTGGACATCGGAATGAGCGTAGGCCCGTCCCTCACGATGGCGCCGTTCTATGGTGCCAAAAACGCCGCGCGCAACCTGGTAGGACAGACATATTTCCATGTGACTCCGTCCTATTCCGCCATTCTCGCGGGCGAAGACGAATCCGAGCTTGACCACGGCTACGCCACTTTCTTCAATGTCGGAGCCAACGTGGCCTACAAGTGGATATCCGTCGGCTATGAATACCGTTGGGGCGGAGCCAACTTCGACAGGCTGACCGTCACCGACGTAGATATAGATGAAGATCCAACCATCACCATTGACAATGTCAGCGACAGGAAGGTGAAGTTCGGCACCTCCGTCATATACGTCCGCTTCGTGTTCTAAGAGACCGCTTTTGAATAACGGACGTAAGGATGAATAAATAAGCCGCGGACGACAATCCGCGAGGGTTAAGAAATCCGACAGGGTTGGCCAAAAAGTGTTTTTGGTCAACCCTCATTTTTTCGTATTTTTGTAGACTTCGGATAAATCGGAGCACACATTGTGAATTTCCGCAAGATTCTGAAAATAACCGTCCTCATTCTGGGATCCGCCTTCCTGCTGCTCTTCGGCTCCGCCATCGCGGCCCAGTTGCCCGTTGTCCAGACCACGCTGGCACGCAAGGTGACAAGTCTGATCAACGGAAAGATCAGAGGCGAGATACGCATGGGATCGGTGCATGTCAGCCCCTTCGAAGGAGTGTCGATAAACGGAGTGGCCATTTTGGACCCCTCGGCATGGAGTTCCGACGGAATGGCGCCGGAAGACACGGTGCTGAAAGCCGGACACGTCACCGCGCTCTTTTCCACGAAAAGCCTCCTGAGCGGGAAGGGCATAAGGATAAGGGAGCTGAAAATCTCAGACGGATTCTTTGTGCTCACATCGGAGCCGTCCGCGGAAGACGGCGGCAAAGGGACTTGCAACATTGCCAGAGTATTCTCACCCATGGAGCCGAAGACGAAGGAGCAAAGAGGCATCGTGTTTCCCGATGTGCAGATAGGCTCGCTGGAAATCGCAGACTTCTCCTTCCGCATGAAAAATTGCGCCAGTCTCACCGACCCGCTCCGGCCCGACGTCGAAGGGGCGATCGCATGGGACGATCTTGACATCAGCAATATAGCCCTTGAGGGGCGCAAGCTCAAGATGAAGGGCAATGAGATTTCAGGAACGGTCCGCAGCCTCTCCTTCTCGGAAAAAAGCGGTCTGGAGATGGCTGACATTTCGGGCTCCGCAAAGATAGGAGAGGGGTTCACGGAGGTGGAAAACCTGGAGATAAGGGACAGCTATTCAGACGCCCGGCTCAAAAAACTGAGACTGTCCTATGAAGACGGTATCGATTCTTTCGGCAATTTCCCGAAAGAAGTGAAGATGGACGCGGAGCTGGACGGCTGCCTTGTGGATTCCAGAACCATAGGCTACTTTGCCGATGCCGTCAGGAAAATGGATTTCGCGGCCGTTGTGGACGGGGGATTCAGCGGATATGTGTGTGATTTCAAGCTGCGGGACATGTTCTTCAGGGAGAGCCCGGACGGGGTGTCCGCCACCGTGAACGGCAGACTCGCCGGACTCCCTTCCTCTCGGGGAATGTTTCTGGACGCGAAGATTTCCGACGCCGACTTCACCCTTGACGATCTGGCGGGGCTGATCAGGGGATTCGCTCCCGCGGCGGAGCTGAATCTGACAGGACCCGCTACCGGAAAAAGGTTCCGGCTGGATGCCACGGCAAAAGGCCCGCTGAACCTGCTGGCCATAAGGGCCGCCGGAAATTCCGAGGTGGGGGGATTCAAGGCCGACATGGAGATCGGCAACACGATAGACAGAGGCCGGCCGATAACGATATCGGGCAGCCTGACCACGGAAAATCTCGATTTGGAAGCCGTGACGGGCATCGGCGACCTGGGCCCGTGCTCCATGATGACGAATCTGTCGGCGACGCTCATGGACGGCGGGCCGTCCCTGACGGTGGACACGCTGGTAATAGACCGGATCACCGCCCACGGCTATACCTACCGGGGCATTTCCGGCTCCGGGCGCTATGAAAACGGTAATTTTGAGGGAAGGGCTGTCAGCAATGACCCCAGTCTCAACTTCCGCGCGGAGGCAAGGCGGTCAAAGCAGTCCGAAACCGGAGACGGGGTCATGCAGTTCAGACTCAACCTCGCCAAGGCCGATCTCGAAAAGACGAATTTCAATCTGCACAAGGAAAGCCGGGCATCGGTCAGCATGGATGCGGAGGGCTTCGTCAAGGAGCGCAGAGACGGAGGCTTGGGCGGCGAGCTGCAGATAGGGAACATACTCCTTCAGGACGATCATGGCATCCACAAGGCCGGAGACCTTCTGGCCGTAGCGAAACTGGAGCCCGGCAGCAATTCCGTAAGTCTCAACTCCTCCTTCCTCGAAGGCCTCTTCTACGGGACCGGCACCCCGGCCGACTTTGCCCGCGACCTGACCGCGGTAAGCCTGAAACGGGCGCTTCCCGCCATATTCGGACCGGCGGACAGCGACAGCTTGCGGAACACCTATGACCTGAGGCTCAAGATATTCGACTCCATGGACGTGCTTTCCTTCATCGTGCCCGGGCTCTATGCGGCGGACAGCACGACTCTGGATCTCTCGATGTCGCGGGACGGGACGGTCGACGCGGAGCTTCTCTCCGGAAGACTGGCCTACAAAAACAGATATCTGAAGGACGTCCGGATAACAATAGACAACCGGGACAGCCTGCTGTCCGCCACCGTGGAAGCGGGGTCCCTCTCCTTCTCCCCCATCCTCACCAAGAACAACAGCTTCAGACTCACTGCAAGTGACAATGTCGCCGGGCTTCATTTTTCCTTCGACAACAAGTCCGCTCTGGACAACCGCGGAGATATTCTGCTGAGCTGCGGCTTCTCACGGAACGCCGGGGATTCGCTCGAAATGGCCACTGAAATCAAGCCCTCGGAGCTGTGCCTGGATTCGGTTCCTTGGAAACTGTCCCCCGCCTCGGTAAAATTCGCCGGAGGCAGGATAAAAGTGGACGGATTCGAGATCCGGAGCGGGGAACACTCCATGAATATCGACGGAGGATACTCCCCTCTTCTGAAAGACTCCCTTGTTCTGAGGCTTAACGACTTTGACATCTCTGCGGCCAATCCCCATCTGGAAGGCAGGCTGACACTGGGAGGGCTGGCCTCGGGAACCGCGGTGCTCAGTTCACCGGCCCGTGACGGGATCGGCATGTTGCTGGACATGAAGGTGGACTCCACCGTAATTTCGGGCCATGAGGCCGGAACATTCCTGCTCAGAAGCAACTGGGACCTGGAGCGGAAGGGCTTTGACATTTCGATGAAGAATGTCATGGACGGGAAGAGCAACATTGCCGCAAGGGGATTTCTCGCGCCTGCCGGCAAAAAGATCGAGGGAGCGGTGGGATTGTCCGATTTCGAGCTGGGCTATGCGAAAGGACTGTTTGAAGGCCTCTTCAGCGAATTCAGCGGGAAACTGCGCGGAAGGATCGGCATTTCCGGAAGCCTGGACGCTCCGGACATAGAGAGCGACGGACTCCGGATCGACGACGCTGCGGTCAAAGTGGAATTCACCGGCGTGTCCTACAGCGTCTCCGGCCCGCTGCGCGTGGACAACGGAGGCATCCGGTTCGACAATCTCGACGTCCGCGACAGTGACGGGGAAAGCGGCTCAGTCAACGGAAGTCTGCTGTGGGACAGATTCAGGGACATGGCCCTGGACACCGACATAAAATTCTCCCGCATGAGGGTGCTGGACATTCAGGACACTCCCGGAGCGGCATTCTACGGAAAGGTGTTCGCCAGCGGAGAGCTGTCGGTCACAGGCTCCCTGTCGTCACTCATGCTGGATGTGACGGCAGTGACCGAAAAACGGGGCGAGCTCCACCTGCCGATGACCTCCGCCTCGTCCGGAAAGGCCTCCGACCTGCTGGTCTTCACGAAACCGGATGCGGAAAAGAAAATGGACAGCTATGAGATCCTCATGGGACGATACTCGGCGCCCGAACATCCCGCGAGTCTCGGAATCCGCCTCAAGGTGGAGGCGAACCCCTCTACTGAGGCTTTCGTCGAAATCGACAAGGCCTCCGGCAACGTGCTGTCCGGCAGGGGAAACGGTGACATAGAGCTTGAGATGAGTCCGCAGAGCGGGGACTTCACCCTGAAAGGCAACTACACCCTGACCGACGGAAATTACCACATGGACGTGATGGGCATCGCAAAAAGAGATTTCAAGATCAGCGAAGGCAGTTCAGTCCGGTTCAGCGGAGACATAATGGACAGCGATCTGGACCTCAAGGCTGTCTACAGCACCAAGACCTTCATAGGCACTCTGGTCAACGATGAGTTCTCCACCGCCAGACGTACGGTCGAGTGTGAGATCAACATCTCGGACAAGCTCAGATCGCCGCGCATAGAACTGGGCGTCAACATCCCGAATCTCGACCCCGAAAGCCAGGTCAGCGTGCAGAACGCCCTGAACACCGAGGATAAGGTGCAGAAGCAGTTCATCAGCCTGCTGATCTCGGGAAGTTTCATTCCGAGCGACAACTCCGGCATAGTGAGCAGCTCCAACAACCTGAACTCCACCGTCGCCGAAATCATGGCCTCGCAGCTGAACAACATTCTCCAGCGTCTGGACATTCCGGTGGACCTTGGCCTGGACTTCCAGTCCACAACAGGCGGACAAAGCGTATATGACGTCGCCATAAGCACCCAGCTTTTCAACAACCGTGTCCTGGTGAACGGAACCCTCGGCAACAACATGTACAGCGCGACCGTAGGAGAAGAAGATATAGTGGGAGATCTGGACATAGAGGTGAAGATGGACCAGTCGGGTTCTCTGAGGGTGACACTGTTCTCCCATTCGGCCGACCAGTATTCCAATTTCCTGGACAACAGCCAGCGCAACGGAATGGGTCTCGCCTACCAGAAGGAGTTCGACTCGGTGCGGGAGTTCTTCCGGGATATCTTCAGAACTAAAAAGCAGAGAAAGGAACGGGAGGCCGAACGGCTCAAATCCCTGATGGCCCCCGACAAGAAAGTGATCGAAATCAAATGAGTTACGGAAAATTATACCTCATCCCCACGCCGCTGGGAGAATATGCCCCGGAGGTGGTGCTCCCCGCCCCCGTCCTCGACAGGATCAGGACTCTGAACCGCTTCGTGGTGGAGGAGACAAGGACTGCGCGCAGATTTCTCTCCGCGGCCGGCCTGAAAGGACGTATAGACTCGCTGGAGTTCAGGGAACTGAACGAACACACCGACGCGAAGGAGATTGAGGGCTTCGCGGCCCTTTTCGAAGACGGCGCCGACGTGGGTCTGCTTTCCGAAGCAGGTCTGCCCGCCGTGGCCGACCCCGGAGCCCTGCTGGTGGCCCTGTGTCACAAAAAAGGGATCGAAGTTGTTCCTCTCACCGGACCGTCCTCGCTGATGATGGCGCTGATGTCGTCCGGGCTCAACGGACAGTCCTTCGCTTTCAACGGCTATCTTCCCAGAGAAAGCGAAGAGAGGAAAAAAGCCTTGAGGGAGCTGGAGTCCAGATCGGAAAAGCTGAACCAGACCCAACTTTTTATAGAGACCCCCTACCGCAACGATTCCCTTCTGGCTGACCTGCTTTCGGTCTGCATGCCGTCCACAATGCTCTGCATGGCCGCGGACATCACCATGGATGATGCCTTCATAAAGACCGATTCCGTGGCCGGATGGAAAAAATCCGTCCCGGTGCTGGGAAAAAGGCCGTGCGTGTTCCTTATTCTGGCCCGCGGGAAAAAGGCCGCATCGGCGGGAGGCGGAAAGAAAAGATGAAAAAAATAGCCTACCTCACCCTCGGTTGCAAGTTGAACTATGCCGAGACTTCCACATATGAAAGGGGCTTCGCCGCTGCCGGTCTGGAGACAGTTCCATGGAACGACAGGGCCGATGTATATCTGGTAAACACCTGCAGCGTCACGGCCCATTCCGACAACAAATGCAGGAACATCATCCGAAAATGCCACAGGGTGTCCCCCGATGCGGCCATAGTCGTGACAGGGTGCTATGCGGAGCTCAAGAGGGACGAGATCGCCGCCATCGATGGCGTCGCCCTGGTGTTCGGAGCCAAGGAAAAGGCCCGGGTAGTGCCCGAAACTCTGCGGATGCTCGCGGGCGCCGAGGTGCATACCGACACTTCCTACAAGGAGCTCAGCGCCGTTCAGGAATACAGGGACATATCCTCCACGATCATGCCGGCATATTCTTCAGGAGAAAGGACCCGTTCGTTCCTGAAGGTGCAGGACGGATGCAACAATTTCTGCGCCTATTGCACGGTGCCTTTCGCCAGAGGTGAAAGCCGCAACATATCCATAGCCGAAGCGGTGGACCAGGCCCGGAAAATCGCCGCTGAAGGTATCAGGGAGATCGTGCTGACCGGAGTGAACACCGGAGATTTCGGCAAGACCACCGGCGAGAGCTTTCAGGACCTGCTGAAAGCCCTGAATGAAGTAGAAGACATAGAGCGCTACAGAATCTCGTCCATAGAGCCGAACCTTCTGAGCGACGGCATCATAGACTGGATCGCCTCGGGCACCAAGTTCCTTCCCCATTTTCACATTCCGCTGCAGACCGGAAGCGACGCCCTGCTGAAAAGCATGGGCAGGCGCTATGACACGGCCCTTTTCGCCGAAAGGGTAGACCGCATACGTTCGGCGATGGAAGCTCCGGGAAGACAGAAGGTGTTCTTCGGCATAGACGTGATCGTCGGGCTCCCGGGCGAGAGCGACGAACTGTTCGAACAGACGCGCGTTTTCCTTGAAGAGAGGATAAGGCCCGCTTTCATCCACATATTCCCCTACTCTCCCCGACCCGGCACCAGGGCTTTTTCCATGCCGGGGCAGGTCCGCGACAACATAAAGACCGGAAGGGTCGCCGTGCTGGAGGAGCTGTGCTCGAAACTGAACGCGGCCTTCACAGAGGAGAACCGCGGGCTGAAGTCGAAGGTCCTGTGGGAAGGCAGGGAAAAGGACGGGATGATGGCCGGATACACGGAGAACTACATCAGGGTCAGCAGACCCTTCAAGGCCGGGCTGACCGGCTGCATAGAGGAGATTGTGATATAAAGGCGGTTGGCCTACAGTTGCATGGACAAGGCGAAATTGATATTTCTGGGGACAGGCACCTCGCAGGGCGTTCCCATAATAGGCTGCAGATGCGAAAAGTGCATGAGCACGGACCGGAAGGACAAGCGCTTCCGCTCTTCGGTTCTGGTGGAATACATGGGTCTCACCATACTGATCGACGCGGGCCCGGACTTCAGGTCGCAGATGTTGCGCGCCGGGGTCGGGCATCTTGACGCCATCCTGCTGACCCACAACCACAAAGACCACACGGGAGGCCTGGATGACGTGCGCGCCCTCAACTATATTGACCGCCGCGTGGTGGAGATCTACTGCGAGAAGATGGTGCTGGACACGCTTAAGGAAGAGTATGACTATGCCTTCTCCGATAACAAATATCCGGGAGCCCCGGAATGGCATGTGCATCTGATTGACGAGCGGCCATTCATAGTCCGGCCGGACACGCTCGACAAGGAGCTTACATGGATCAGGGATGTGGGCTACCGCTACAGGACAGCGGACGGGACGCTGATTCCCACGGGCAATCCCCTTGACGTGGCCGAAAGGGCCGATGACCCGTCATTTTCCGGCGAATGCCTCGGCAAGGCCGGCAACGGAGTGGAGATCATCCCAATAAGGGGCTTCCATGACAAAATGCCGGTTCTCGGCTACCGCTTCGGCAACATAGCCTATATCACCGACATGAGCAGCATTCCGGAAGGTGAGTTCCGCAAGCTGGAGGGGCTGGATCACGTGACCCTGAACACCGTGGGATATGCCCGGCACCATTCGCATTTCTCGCTGGACGAGGCTCTGGAAATCGCCGACAGGATAGGAGCGCGCCACACATGGCTCACCCACCTCAGCCACACGTTTCCGGTCCACCGGGAATTCTGCCACGACCTTGAGAAGCTGTGCGCGGAGCGCCGCATCCGCTCCATAGTCCGCCCCGCCTATGACGGACTTGCGATAGAATAAGGGGGAAAATCAGTCTTTTTGGTCAGTCAAGCCTGGCCGCAGGCACGGTCCGGCTGTCGACAAGCCGGCGCAGAATTTCCAGAAAGTCCGGATCATCATCTTCGGACGGGACTCCGAAAGCCATCCTTATATCCTCCATAGTGTAGTCGCCTCCCTTTTCCTCATTGATGAAGCGGATCAGCCTGCGCTCCGTCTCCCTCCCGGAAGCGGCCTTGCGGCGGCATACGTCGCAGGTGCCGCATGGAGCCGAATCTTTCTGGCCGAAATATGCCAGCAGGTAGCCGGAACGGCAGGTATCTTCCTCGGAGGCATATTCCAGCATGGCCCCGGAACGCTCCTTCCAAGACCTCTCAAGCATATCCCGGCGTTCCGGATGCAGGGCCACGTCGCCCCTGACATAGCGCGCATGGTGCAGATAGAGCACATCGGTCCGGGCTTTGGGGATATAAATTATGACATGTTCGAGCGACAGCCTGTAGAGCAGCTCCCTGTAGGCGGGAACGCCTATGCCGAGAGCCCCGGCAAAACAGTCCTCGTCTATGGGCACCGCAGTCGAGAAAATCCCCTCACACCTGCGCATCAGCGCCTCCAGTAGCGGAACCATAAGCCTGTCAGGAAGCGCCGTGTCATAAAGCGAGGTGCGGTCCACCCGGATTCTGACCCTCGTCTTGGTCTCCATGTCCTCGGTGAGAGTCCAGTGCCCCTCCCGCTCTATATATTTCACGGCATAGTAGGCCTTGGAGCGGTCCAGCGAAAAGGCCGAGCAGAAAGCGTCAAAGTCAAGCTTGAGGCTTCGTCCCTCGCCGGCCCCGTATGGAATGCCGAAAAACGCATGGACCTTGTGATAGATGTCCTCTATATATTCTATTTCGGGGAAAGAGACCCTCTCCAGCATCTTCATGCGGGTGACGTCATCGCCGTTCCAGAGCAGGACCGCAAAGGAGCGTCTGCCGTCCCTTCCGCCGCGGCCGGCCTCCTGAAAATAGGCTTCCGGCGACTCGGGCAAATCCAGATGGACGATGAACCTGACGTCTGGCTTGTCTATGCCCATGCCGAAGGCATTGGTGCAGACCATCACCCTTGTCTCCCCCCGCCGCCATTTTTCCTGACGTTCCGAACGGGTGTCGCCGCCGAGTCCGGCGTGGTAGAACGATGCGGAGACTCCGGCGGCGGAAAGGAAGGCCGCAACCTCTTCCGTTTTCCTGCGGTTCCTCACATAGACGATTCCGCTTCCCTGCACTCCGCGGCATATAGCCAGAAGCTGGCCTTTCTTGTCCTCGACTCTCCTCACCACATAGGAAAGGTTGGGCCTCTCGAATCCGCTTTTTATGAGATTGCGCTCCCTGAAGCCCAGACTGTCCATGATGTCCTCGGCCACGGCCGGGGTGGCGGTGGCTGTCAGGGCTATGACAGGAGCGTCCAGATCCTTGCGCAGCTCCCCGATTTTCAGATAGTCCGGCCGGAAATCATACCCCCACTGGGATATGCAGTGGGCTTCGTCCACAACCAGGAAGCTCACGTTCATGAGCGGAAGCCATGAGCGGAAAAGAGGCGTCCCGAGACGTTCGGGAGAGACATACAGGAATTTAAAGTCACCATAGGCCGCATTGTTCAGCGCCAGCTCCGCCTCGCGGCGTGACATTCCGGCATGAACCGCAAGCGCCTTTATGCCGCGGGCTTCAAGATTCCGGACCTGATCCTTCATCAGCGCGATCAGCGGCGTCACCACCAGAGCCAATCCCTCCCGCATCATGGCGGGCACCTGAAAACATACCGATTTTCCGCCTCCCGTGGGCAGAATCGCAAGCACGTCGCGCCCTCCGAGAGCTTCGTTTATGATCTCCTCCTGCGCCGGCCTGAAAGACCCGTAGCCCCAATATTTTTTCAATGTTCCGACCGCGTCCGCCACTTCTTCCTCCATGCAACGATTTTATCCCTGACACCGCGCCGACATGGCAAAAAATTTGCAGGCAAAGCGCGGGGTTTCGAAAACAAAATTATGATTTATTGCGTAACTTCGCAGCCGCAAAATAATTGAAAATAAGTTATAATCAAATAAAAACTAAGCATTATGCCCAAAATGGATTTAAGCAAGTACGGGATCAAGAGTGTGAAGGAAGTCCTTTACAATCCGACCTATGAAGTTCTCTACAACGAAGAGACAAAACCGGAGCTTGAAGGCTACGAAAAAGGTCAGGTCACCGAACTCGGTGCCATCAACGTGATGACCGGCATCTACACCGGACGTTCTCCCAAGGACAAATACATCGTGATGGACAAGAACTCGAAGGACACCGTATGGTGGAACACCCCCGAGTATCCCAACGACAACCACCCGATGTCCGAGAAGGTCTGGAAGGTCGTCAAGAAGATTGCTCAGCAGGAACTCTCCGGCAAGAGGCTTTTCGTTGTGGACGGATTCTGCGGCACCCACAAGGACACCCGCATGAAGGTCCGCTTTGTGATGGAGGTCGCATGGCAGGCCCACTTCGTGACCAACATGTTCATCCGCCCGAAGAATCAGGAAGAGTTCGACCAGGAGCCCGACTTCGTGGTCTACTGCGCTTCCAAGGCCAAGGTCGGCAATTATGAGGAGCTCGGTCTCCGCAGCGACACCTGCATCGCCTTCAACGTCAGCAGCAAGGAGCAGGTCATCCTCAACACATGGTATGGCGGCGAAATGAAGAAGGGAATGTTCTCCATGATGAACTACTACCTCCCCCTCAAGGGCATCGCCGCAATGCACTGCTCCGCCAACACTGACATGAACGGCGAGAACACCGCCATCTTCTTCGGTCTCTCCGGAACCGGCAAGACCACCCTTTCCACCGACCCTAAGCGCAAGCTCATCGGTGACGACGAGCACGGCTGGGACAACAAGGGCGTGTTCAACTTCGAGGGCGGCTGCTATGCCAAGGTCATCAAGCTCGACAAGGAGTCCGAGCCTGACATCTACAACGCCATCCGCCGCGACGCCCTTCTCGAGAACGTCACCGTTGACGCCAAGGGCAAGATCGACTTCAACGACAAGAGCGTGACCGAGAACACCCGCGTTTCCTATCCTATCTATCACATCAACAACATCGTCCGTCCCGAGTCCCAGGGTCCCGCCGCAAAGCAGGTCATCTTCCTCTCGGCTGACGCATTCGGTGTTCTTCCTCCCGTGTCCATTCTGAACCCCGACCAGACCAAGTACTACTTCCTCTCGGGATTCACCGCAAAGCTGGCAGGCACCGAGCGCGGCATCACTGAGCCCACTCCCACCTTCTCCGCCTGCTTCGGACAGGCATTCCTCGAGCTGCACCCCACAAAGTATGCTGAGGAGCTCGTGAAGAAGATGAAGAAGAGCGGCGCCAAGGCCTATCTCGTGAACACCGGCTGGAACGGAACCGGAAAGAGAATCTCCATCCGTGACACCCGCGGCATCATCGACGCCATCCTTAACCACAGCATCGACGAGGCTCCCACCAAGACCATCCCTTACTTCAACTTCGTCGTGCCCACAAAGCTCGAAGGCGTTGACACCAAGATCCTTGATCCCCGCGACACCTACGCCAAGGCTTCCCAGTGGGAGGAAAAGGCAAAGGATCTCGCCGCAAGGTTCATCAAGAACTTCAAAAAGTATGAGTCCAACAAGGCCGGCAAGGCTCTTGTAAAAGCCGGTCCTCAGCTTTAATCGGATTTGACATAAGTATAGAAGGGGGGCTGACCAAAAAGAGATTTTGGTCAGCCCCCCCCTTTGGGCTTCTTAACCCCCGCAGGCTGTAATCGGCGCCATCAACGGAGCTGAAACGCTCGCACTTCGGAAACAAAATCGTATATTCGCAGGTTGTGAAAGAATCGAGAGAACAGCTTCTCGCACTCATACGCGACCGGAAGGCCATGACGGGAGGACAGCAGTTGCGGCTGACCGCCTGCCTGGCTGTACCGTCGATTCTGGCGCAGTTCACCTCCGTTCTGCTGCAGTACATAGATGCGGCCATGGTCGGCCATCTGGGCGCGAACCAGGCGGCTTCCATAGGTCTCGTGTCCACCAGCACATGGATTCTGAACGGATTCGCGATGGCCGTATGCACCGGCTTCTCGGTTCAGGTGGCGCACCGCTGCGGAGCGAAGGACTTCCGCGGCGCGAGGGAAATAATGCGGCAGGGATTCACGGCGGCCTTCTGCTTCGGGATACTGCTTTCCTTCATCGGAGTCGCGATATCCGGCCCGCTGCCGTCCTGGCTCGGAGGAGACCCCGTCATCCGCGATGACGCGTCGGCCTACTTCCGCATATACTCCATGTTCCTGCCATTCATGGCTCTGGGCTTTTCGTCAAACGCCATGCTTCAGGCCAGCGGAAACACCAAGGTGCCGAGCATGCTGTTCATGTCCATGGCCGTGATGGACGTGATATTCAACTACCTGTTCATCTACCTTCTGGGCTGGGGCGTCCCCGGCGCCGCCATGGGCACAGGCCTTGCGGAGATGACAATGGCCGCGATTTCGCTCTGCTATACCTGCACACGTTCGCCGGAGCTGAAGATCACCGGAGAAGCGGGGTCGTTCGCGCCGCGGAGAGAAACCGTCCAGGACGCCTTCGGCATCACCGGACCGCTCTGGCTGCAGAACATAATCATGAGGGGCGCCTATGTGGTCGCCACCATAATCGTCGCCCCGCTCGGGCCTGTTGCGATTGCGGCCAATTCGTTTGCCATCACGGCTGAAAGCTTCTGCTATATGCCCGGGTATGGCCTGCAGGAATCCGCCACCACGCTGGTAGGGCAGAGTCTGGGCGCAGGAAGAAAACAGCTGGCGCGGCGGTTCGCGCACATAAACATATCGGTGGCGGCCGTGCTGATGACAGCGCTCGGAGCGTTGATGTATGTCTTCGCCCCGGAGCTGATCGGCATAATGACAAGCGACCCGAGGGTCATTGAACTCGGAGTCAAGGTGCTCCGGATAGAGGCCTTCGCCGAGACGTTCTATGCCGTGGCCATGGTCTCCTACGGGTCCTGCATCGGCGCAGGCGACACGCTTGTCCCCACTGCGCTGAACTTCACCAGCATGTGGGTGGTAAGGATCGGACTTGCGCTGATGCTCACCCCGAGACTGGGGCTCGCGGGCTACTGGATAGCCATGTGCGCCGAGCTCAATGTGAGGGGCATTCTCTTCCTCATCAGGATAAGAGGGGGAAAATGGCTCAACAAACGTTTCGTCAAAGACGCGGACAGGACGGAGACGCCCGAAGTGGAATTAAAGGAAATTTGAAATGAAAGAGATATCTAATCAGGAATTCGGAGGCGAAAGGCCTCTGTATAAAGAGCATGACCTCCACCTCAGGAATGTCGTGATAAGGGCCGGCGAATCCGGCCTCAAGGAAACTTCGGAGATATTCTGCGACGACTGCCGCTTCGAAGGGAAATATCCGCTTTGGGAATGTGATCACTATGTGCTCAGACACTGTGTTCTGGGAGTCGGAGCCCGTTCCGGCATATGGTACACCCGCAACGGCGAAATCTATGACACCACCATCGACGCGCCCAAGACCTTCCGCAGGGCCATAGGCCTGAAGCTCGAGAACGTGTGGATGCCGGCCGCCTCCGAAACCCTTTGGGACTGCTCGGACATAGACATGAAGAACTGCGTCATCGAGAGGGCCGACTATGTGTTCATGCACTGCGAGAACATCAGGATCGACAACCTCAAGCTGCAGGGCAACTACGGCTTCCAGTATGCCCGGAACGCTGTAATCCGCAATTCGGTCCTCACCTCCAAGGATTCCTTCTGGGAGGCCGAGAACGTCACCGTCTATGACTCGGTCATCACCGGGGAATATCTGGGGTGGTACTCAAAGAACCTCAGGCTGGTCCGCTGCCACATCTCAGAGACCCAGCCGCTGTGCTATTGCGAGGGTCTGGTCCTGGAGGACTGCACTTTCGGGGACGACGCCGATCTAGCTCTGGAATACTCGACAGTGAACGGAACCATAAAGGGGCGCATACCCTCCATCAAGAACCCGACCTCCGGCCATGTCACGGTTGATTCGGTCGGAGAGCTGATCATGGACGAAAACAGAAAGGCTCCGGGAGACTGCAAGATTGACATAAGAAAATAAACACCATATTATTTAACAACCCATCGGTTTATGAAAAAAACTATTTTAACCATTGTCGCCATGGCGGCCCTCTCTCTGGGAGCAAGCGCACAGTCGCTTGTCATCGGATATATCAAGGACGTACCCCCTCAGGGCTCCTACACTCCCTCGTTCGCAGTTGACGGGGTGGAGAAGGCTCCCCTCAACGTGATTCTCATGATCGGCGACGGCAACGGACTTGCGCACATAGCTTCCGGAATGTACACCAACGGCGGTGAAATGACCCTCACCAACCTGAAAGTGTTCGGCCTGGTGACCACACAGTCCGGCGATAACTACACCACCGATTCAGCGGCTTCCGCAACCGCCTATTCCACAGGATACAAGACCTACAACGGATCCATCGGCATGGACATGGACCACAAACCGCTTGAGAACATCACCGAGCTTCTTGCCAAGGAAGGCATAGTGAGCGGAGTCGTCTCCACCGACGACCTCAACGGAGCCACCCCCGCCAGCTTCTTCGCCCACCAGGATCAGCGCTACATGACCGACGAGATTTGGGGAGACCTGCCCGACAGCAAACTCTCTTTCTTTGCCGCCGGCAGCAAGGAAGTCATGGCCGAGAGACCCGAAAAGACCCAGAAAGCCATAAAGAAAGTGTTCACCGTCGTGGATGACCTCAACGACCCCAAGGCCGCCACTGCCGACAGGCTCGGCTATCTGCCGCCGGCAAAGGAGACCCAGTCCATGCAGTATGGCAGAGGAGACTTCCTCCCCGAAACCACAGAATATGCAATCGACTTCCTTTCCAGGAAATCTCATGACGGAAAGGGCTTCTTCCTCATGGTGGAAGGCGCCAGAATCGACAAGAATTCACACATAAACGAATATGCCGCGATGGTGAAAGAGGAGCTCGACTTCGACAAAGCCGTCACTGCGGCCATCAAGTTCGCCGAGAAGGACGGCAACACGCTGGTCGTCATTTCCGCAGACCATGAGACCGGCGGCCTCACCCTCCTCTCCGGCGATCCCGACAATGGCATGACCGAGGGCCGCTTCTGCACCAAGTCCCACACCGCCGTCCCCGTTCCGCTCTTCGCCTACGGTCCTTCTTCCCACGACTTCATGGGCATTCAGGGCAACGAGGAAGTCTCCCAGAAAATCTATAAGCTTCTGACCGGTAAATAATCACACCGCAATGAAATTCGATTTCGACAAAATCATAACCCGCAGAGGGACAAACTGCGTAAAATGGGATGCCCGCCCCCCGTACAAGGAGGACATCGACACTTCCGACGTCATCCCGATGTGGGTGGCCGACATGGACTTTGAAGTGGCGCCATGCATCAGCAAGGCCGTCCGGGAAAGGGCGGCCCACCCGGTATACGGCTACAACACCGTTCCAAAGGAATATTTCACATCAGTGGTCCGGTGGTTTGAAGAAAAGCACGGGTGGAAAATCGACCCGTCCTGGATTCTCTACACCACGGGGCTCGTTCCCGCAATGTCGGCCGTCATCAAAGCCATCGCCGCTCCCGGAAGCAAGGTGGTTTTCCTCACACCCGCCTACAACTGCTTCTTCAGCGCCGTCACGAACAACGGGGATGTCATAGCCGACTGCCCGCTGGTCTACAGTAACGGTACGCATCATATCGATTTCGATCTTTTCGAGAAAATCTGCAGCGATCCCGATTGCGGAACTCTGATGTTCTGCAACCCCCATAATCCGAGCGGAAGAGTATGGACCGAAGAAGAGCTCCGTAAAGTGGGAGACATATGCCTGAAGCACCATGTAACGGTGATCAGCGATGAAATCCACTGCGAATTCGTGATGCCCGGACACAGATACATACCCTTCGCCTCGCTGGGAAAGGAGTATCAGGACAACTGCATCTCGCTGGTGGCCGCCAGCAAGGCCTTCAACACGGCGGGACTGCAGATAGGCAACATTGTCACCAACAATCCCCTCTGGAGAGAAAAAATCAACAGAGCCATCAATGTCAACGAAATATGCGACATAAACCCTTTCGGACATGTGGCGCTCCGTGCGGCCTACACTCCAGAAGGCGCCGAATGGCTCCGCCAGCTCAATGAATATATCTGGGACAACTACACCATGCTCCGGGAAATGTTCGCCGGAGAGATTCCCGAATTCCCCGTCAGCGAGATGGAGGGGACCTATCTGGCATGGGTCGATTGCTCGGCCCTCAAGGGCATGAAGACCGAGGATGTGGAAAAGAGCCTGCTGATCGAAGAAAAGGTCTGGATCAATTCCGGCACCATGTACGGCAAGGACGGATTCATGAGGATCAATCTGGCCGCCCCCCGCTCTCTGGTCAAAGAAGGCCTGGAGAGAGTGATCCGCGGATATAAAAGGCTTGAGAAAAGCCTTTAGAGCATAATCATCGGAGACGGTGTTCTTCTGGGGAGCGTTCTCAGATTGACGCTCCCCTTTTTTATGCCCAGTTCCGAAAGCGCGCGGGCCGCGCTTTCATATGCCAGTTCCGGAGTGTTGTTGTTCTCACTGAGATGGCAGAGGAAGATGTTCCTCAGCCCCGGATGCCAGAATCGCTTTATGGCCGCCGCGCACTCGTCGTTGCTCAGATGCCCATGTCCCTGACAGATCCTCATCTTGAGCTCGTGGGTATATGGACCGCCCATAAGCATGTCCATGTCGTAATTGGACTCCACGACCACGGTGTCGGCCTGCGACGCAAAATTCACCGCCTCATCGGTCATGCGCCCCATATCGGTCATTATCACAAACTTATGTTCTCCGGCAAGAATGGCGTACCCGACAGTCTGGGTGGCGTCGTGGGGAACCGTGAAATACCGTACGCGGAATCCGCCCACATCGTTCCACTTTTCCTCCTCAAGCGCGCGTCCGCAAGATTTGACCTGCTCCCAGCCCATGCACCTCGATCCCAGAAGGACAGATGTCGTATAGACGGGCTTCATCAGTCGCTTGCACCATGAACCCAGATTCCGGATATGGTCCATATGGTCATGGGTCACGAGAATCGATGAAAAGGAATCATACCCGAGCCCAACGGCCTCGAACGTCTTCTTCATGTAACGCAGGCTCACTCCCGCATCTATCACTATCCCCTTCCCGTCCGACTCGAGATAATAGCAGTTGCCCGCACTCCCGCTCGAAAGACTCATGAATCGCACCATCTTCTAATTTTTCTCCTCGCAATATTTGTTTATCACGCTGTAGGCCTCGGCCACGCCGAGTTCTCCGGCACGGGACAGGTCAATGCAGCCTTTTTCCTTATCCTTCAGATATATGAGCACTAAACCGCGATTGTAATAGGCATCCCCCATATAGGGATAAAGCTCTATGGCCCTGGTGTAGTTCCCGATGGATTCCACCAGCTGTGAGGACAGACAGTAAAGATTGCCCAGATTGTAATAGACATAGGGCAGATCGCCCACAATCGCCGCCGCGGCCTGCAAGTCGCCTATCGCCTCCGAATAGTCATAGGTTCTGGTGACGCGGTCCTTGACCCGCGCCCTTGTCGTCCCCTTGTCATCCATGCTGAGAGTCTGGACATTGGATTCCATGGACGCGATGAAATCAATCATGTCGGCGCGCAGCACCGCCCTGTTGTTCAGATAGAAGGCACGGTAGTACTGCTCATAGCCTTCCTCCTGCGGAGCGTCGGCCGCCTTGCCATAATAGTTGAGAGCCGAATTGTACTGCTTGCCCGAGACCTCATAAAGAGCCTTAAGGAAGTCGAGCCTCGCCTCCGAGATTCCCTGTCCTGCCTCCCTGCCATAGATCAGAGCTTCTGTCGCGTCATCCGGAGCGGCGGCGAGCGAGTCCACGTTGGTCACGGCCACCGGCACCGGCAGAGCGGAGCGGAACCTGTCGATCAGGGCATTCTCATACCCGGTCCGCAGAGCATATTTCACATCGTCTCCGCCACGGGTTATGACAAATCTGTAGAGCGGCTTCAGGCGGATGTCTATATCCCTGTGCTGCAGCAGTTCATCGTCAAAGTCCTTTTTCGCGAAGTCGGCGTCCAAGGCTATCAGGGAACTGTATTTCCTGGTCGTGTCGGCAAAAGAGCCCACGGCCGCCCTGTTGGCCTCCTCATATTCCCGGATCTTGCTCAGCGCGGTGTCATAGTCCCTCTTCGAAGCCTCGGCCATACCGAGCCTGCTCTCGACATAGGAGCGGTTCTGATAGGCCTTGGCAAAGTCCGGATACAGGTCTATGGCCTTGTCATAGTCCTCGAGGGCGTCGTGCATCCGGTCCATCTGCACAAAGAACGAGGCACGGTTGAAATAGGCCAGGACATTGTTCGGATTTATGTTTATGACACGGTCCATGTCCGAGAGGGCGGCTTCGAAATTGCCGATCTGGGCGTTGATGAGGCTCCTGTTGTAAAGGGTCAGGGCATTGCCCGGCTCTGCAGCGAGTACCCTGTCGAGATCGGCCATGGCGGAATTGAAGTCTTTGGTCTCGTAATACATGAGAGCCCTGTTGAAATAGGCCAGAGTGACGGTGGAATCAAGTTCTATTGCCTTGTTCATGTCAGCTATTCCCTTTTCATAATCGCCACCGGACGCATAGAGACTTCCACGGCGCATATAGCCCTCAGGATCGAAGCGGTCCAGGCTTATGGCCTTGTCATAGTCCGCGACAGCCTTGAGCGTATCCCCGAGAAAGAGATAGCTCGCCCCTCGGTTAAGATAGGCCGACGGGTCCTTCGGCTGGCGCCTGATGTAGCGGTCGAAATCGGAGACCGCGCTGTCGAACTGCCGAGTCAGGAAGTATGTCACTCCGCGGCTGAAATAGATTCCTTCGTAGCCGGGCCTGAGGGCCAGCGCCGAGTCAAAGTCCCTGAAGGCCTTCTCATACTCCCCCGAACGGCTCTCGGTTATGGCACGGTAGTGGTATCCGTTGGTGAATACCGGATTCAGGCGCACGGAAGTGTCGAAATCGGCCTGAGCGCCGCGCACGTCACCCAGATTATATTTCGCTATGCCGCGGAAAAAGAAGGTCCAATAGTCGGTGGTGTCCAACCTGGCGAGAATATTGAAGTTCTCTATGGCCCGGGTATATTTCCCGTCCGACAGGCTCTGCCGGCCCCGCAGGTAGAAGACGTCCTTGTCGTACTGAGCCGCAAGCTTTCCGGGAGCAAACGCGAAAAACAGGGCCAGAACGGAAAATATTTTCAGCAGACGGTTCATTTCAAAGGCCAGGTCAAATGTACAAATGTAGGCAAATTCCAAAACAAATGCCATAGAAGGAAAAACATGAAATATCATTATCTTTGGAAGATTTAAACGGGATATTCCTTGAATCAGCGATTCACATTGAAAATCGTCAGCGCCGCACTTGCGGCCGTCCTTTCCTGTGCCGCGTTTCCGGCGGCCGGCGAGAGGCCTGGGGTGCGTGTCCTGAGCGAAACCGCACACAGCGCAGTGAACGAAAAACTTCTCGGGATGCAGACGGAATTCCTTTCCGATCCCCTGTGCGGGGGAAGAGGCACCGGCACCGCCGGAGCCGTCGAGGCCGCGATGTGGGTGGAAAGGAATTTCAGACGCTGCGGGATGCTTCCGTTCGAAAAAAGCTATGCCAAGAGCTTTGACGCCGGTGACGGACTGGCCGGAAGAAACATAATCGGAATGCTGCCCGCCGCCGGAGACAGGCGCGGGCGGGGCTATGTGATTGTAATGGCCCATTATGACGGGCTGGGCATGCTTGACGGAAAAATGTATCCGGGAGCCGACGACAACGCGTCGGGGGTGGCCGCAATGGTGGACGTGGCCCTGATGTTCAGAAAGATGACAGGCTATGGAAGAACCTACCGCAAAGACCTCATCTTCGTGGCCACCGACGCCAAGAACCTCAGCATGAGAGGAGTCCGGGAGCTGTGGAGGCTGATAGAGAGCGGGGAACTGCACGATCCCCTCACCGGGGCGCAGATCGGCCCGAAAGATATCTCTCTGGCCGTGAACATAGATCAGGCCGGCTCCAGCCTCAGCCCTCTGACATCCGGAAAGAAGGACTACCTGATAATGCTTTCTCCCCCTGAAGAGACCTCGCTAAGAGGCGTGCTGAGCCTGTCGGACATGAAATACGGCCTTGAGATGGATCTGGGCTATGACTATTACGGCAGCGCGGCGTTCACACGGATGTTCTTCACCCAGGTCGGAGAACAGAAGGTTTTTCTGGAGAACAAGGTGCCGGCTGTGCTGTTCACTTCCGGCATAACCATGAACAACAACAAGACATGGGACACGTCCGGAACGCTGGACCTGCCCGTGCTCAAGAAAAGAGTCTGGCTCATTTTCCACTGGCTGGAAAAAGCTATGTAAAACGGCGGACGGACCCGCCCCAAACAAAGAAAAATGAAAGAATTCTGGCAGATACTCAAGAGATATGTGGGACCCTACAAAAGGTACCTCTGGGACTCGGTGCTGATGAACGTGCTTTCGGCCGTCTTCAACATCTTCTCATTCTCCCTCATCGTCCCCATGCTGAACATCCTGTTCAAGATCAATGACAAGGTCTATAGCTACATTCCTCTTGACAGCGTGAGCGGAGTGATGGAAACGGGACGGGCATTGGGAAACAATGCCAACTGGTGGCTCAACCGGTTCATAGAGATGCATGGGGCGTCCAGCACCCTGCTTCTGCTCTGCGCATTCCTCTCTGTCATGACCCTGATCAAGACGGCCTGCTATTTTGGGGCCGCCGCGGTGATGGTCCCGATCAGGACCGGAGTGGTGAAGGATCTGCGCATGCAGCTCTACAACAAGATTCTCGGTCTGCCGCTGGGATATTTCTCACAGGAGAGAAAAGGCGACATCATCGCCAGAATGAGCGGAGACGTAAACGAGGTGGAGACGTCCATCATCAGCGTGCTGGAGATGCTCATCAAGAACCCCATACTCATAATCTGCTATTTCGCGGTCCTTGTAGCCATAAGCTGGCAGCTGACGTTATTCACGCTCCTGGTGGTGCCGGTGCTCGGATGGCTTATGGGAGCTGTCGGCAAGACCCTGAAAAAGAAATCCCTCCTCGCCCAGGAACTCTGGAGCGACACCATGTCGCAAGTGGAAGAGACTCTGGGCGGACTGAGGGTGATCAAGGCCTTCCTGGCCGAGGGTGCCATGTCGGAGAGGTTCGACAAGGTGACCGGCGCGCTGCGGACCAGGACCGGCCGCGTCTCCACCCGCCAGGCGCTCGCCCATCCGATGAGCGAATTTCTCGGCACCATATTGATAGCCATAGTCCTGTGGTTCGGCGGCACGCTGATAATAGGCGACAACGCCCCCCTGTCCGCCCCGGTGTTCATCTACTACATGGTCATTCTCTACAGCATACTCAACCCTATCAAGGATTTCTCTAAGGCAAGCTACAGCGTGCCCAAGGGCATGGCTTCAATGGAAAGGATAGACAAGATACTGCGCGCCGACAATCCCATCAAGGATCCCGCCGTCCCCGAGTGTCTTGAAGAGGTCAGGGAGGGCATCGTGTTCGATCATGTCTCTTTCAGATACGGAGACGGCCCGCAGGTGCTCAAAGACGTGAATCTGACCATACGCAAGGGATGCAGCGTAGCCATAGTGGGAGAATCAGGCGCCGGAAAATCCACTCTCGTGGACCTCATTCCGCGTTTCTATGATGTCACGTCGGGAGCCATAACCATAGACGGGACCGATATCAGAAACGTGTCCGTCAGCGACCTGCGCTCGCTCATAGGCTATGTCAACCAGGAGCCTATCCTGTTCAACGACACCATTTTCAACAACATAGCCTTCGGAGCGAAAAATGTCACCCGTGACATGGTGATCGCGGCGGCCAGAATAGCCAACGCCCACGACTTCATAATGGAGAAGGAGCAGGGCTATGACACCAACATCGGCGACCGCGGAATGAAGCTTTCCGGAGGTCAGAGACAGAGGATTTCCATAGCCAGGGCCATACTCAAGAACCCTCCGATCCTGATTCTGGACGAGGCCACGGCATCGCTCGACACGGAGTCGGAGCGCCTTGTGCAGGAGGCTTTGGACAGGCTGATGTCCAGCCGCACCACCATAGCCATAGCCCACAGGCTTTCCACCATCAAGAACTGCGACGAGATCCTGGTCATGCAGGAGGGAAAGATTGTAGAAAGGGGCAGGCACGCCGAGCTGGTTCAGTTGGGCGGGTACTATAAGAAGCTTGAAGACATGCAAAGTCTGTAGGGCCATGGCAAAACGGAGCATCATAATCTTCAGGATACTCCTGGCCGCATATCTGGCGGCCGTGGCCTATCTGTGCTTCGCCGACTTCCATGACATGCCGGGAACGGAGATGACCATTCTGGGCATAAAGGCGGACAAGATCGTGCATTTCATGATGTTTCTTCCCTTTCCCATAATCGTGCACCTTGCGTTGCCGGGCTTCATCAGGCGGCGCAGGATCATAGCGTCGTCGGTCGTGGCGCTGGTCTGCGGAACCGCAGTGGCCGCTCTCACGGAAATAATCCAAAGCAGGCTTTCCTACAGGTCCGGAGACCCGGCCGATTTTCTCGCGGACGTGACCGCGCTTACGGTCGGAACCCTGATCGTACTGTCCATGAACCTGCGGAAACACGGGGAGGCCGGAAAATGAGACGGATTCTGCTCGCCCTGTCGCTTTTTATGAGCTGCTTCGCGTATTCAGGCGCCCAGAGCGGTCTCGCGCGTCTGTATTCGGAGGCCTGCGACTCGCTGTCCGTCCTCGCCCGGGAAAGGACAGGAGTGGAGGTGGAGCTTCAGCTCAAGAAAGTTGTCAGAAGGGGAAACGGCGGCAACGACTTCTATTTTTCACAGACGCTCGGTGACCTGCCATGGCGCGCGGGCGACATCAGCTGGTTCAAAGACGCGCTGGATTCTCTGGCTCCGTCTTCGGAAAAAGGCCGCCCGGCAAGGAGGATTTTCTCCAACAACATCCCACTGGAAGAGCTTGTCACCCCCGAACTGCACAGTGACGGGCTTCCGCATGACACGAAATACAGGGCAGACGCCCCGGGAACAGAAGCGATAGTGGAGGAAATCGGAGCGAGGAAATATGATAAGGGACTGACCGACAGACATATAGCCCTATGGCAGAGCCATGGGCGATACTACGAGGAAAACGAGGACCGATGGAAATGGCAGAGGTCCAGAGGGTTCATGACGGTCGAGGACATGTACACCCAGAGCTATGTCATTCCCTTTCTCATCCCCATGCTGGAAAACGCTGGAGCCTATGTTCTCACTCCCCGGGAGAGGGACCCGCAGAAATATGAGTCCGTCGTGGACAACGACCCGGCCTTCAATTCGCCCAGGACCGGGCTAATCAGACGCTCAGGAGAATATTCCGAGACCGGACACTGGAGCGACGGAGGAGCGGGCTTTGCCGATGCGAAAGAAATCTATGCCGGCAACGACAACCCCTTCACCATGGGGACCGTCCGCAAGGCCGCGGTGAAGGCCGGCGAAGGCCGCGAGGCGCAGGCGGTGTGGACTCCGGACATCCCGTCCCGAGGGAGATATGCCGTTTATATTTCTTATAAATCCCTGCCCAACAGCACTTCCCACGCCCACTACACGGTTGTGCACATGGGAGGCAGAACCGAATTCTCGGTAAATCAGAAAATGGGCGGAGGAACCTGGATCTATCTGGGCACCTTCGAATTCGCCCCCGGACAGGGCGGACAGGTGATACTGGACAACAGGGCACCGGAAGGAAGGCGTCACGGCCAGAGCGAGATCGTGACGGCCGATGCGGTGCGCTTCGGCGGAGGAATGGGTAAAATAGCCAGGGGCAAGGCCGGCACTCCGGTCAACGGATGGAGCACTTCCGGCATGCCTGCCTATATGGAAGGCGCATTATACTCAATGCAGTGGAGCGGAGCGGACTCCACCATAACCCGGAAGCACCAGGGTGACTACACCAACGACTTCGCCGGCCGCGGTCCCTGGACTGCGCGCCTGGCCGGAGGATCCGCCGTCAATCCCAAGGAAGAGGGGCTGGGCATCCCGATTGACCTTTCGTTCGCGATGCATTCCGACGCCGGCGTCTATCCCAACGACTCCATTGTCGGCACGCTTTCCATCTACACCCTCAAATGCGACGGAAGCCGCACCTACCCCGGCGGAGGAGACCGGATGGCCGGAAGGGAATATTGTGACTATGTGCAGACACAGGTCGTGAACGACATCAGGGCCAGATACGACACGTCCTGGACAAGGCGCGGGACATGGGACCGTTCCTACAGCGAGGCGCGTACGAGCAGAGTCCCGGGAATGATCCTGGAGCTGCTCTCCCATCAGAATTTTTCCGACATGAGATATGGTCTGGACCCGGAGTTCAGGTTTGACGTGAGCAGGGCGGTCTATAAGGGCATACTCAAGTTTCTGAGCAACCGCTACGGGCGGCCCTACAATGTGCAGCCGCTGCCGGTCGCAGCATTTTCCGCCGTGGTGAACGGCCCCGGCATGGTGAGGCTCGGATGGACGGCAAGAACTGACAGCCTTGAGGCCACGGCAGTTCCGAGAGGTTTCATTCTCTACACGCGCATAGACGGCGGAGCATTCGACGGCGGACGGGAGATCGACGCGGAGGAGAAGGACGGACGGTTCTTCACCGATGTGGAGGTGAAGCCCGGCCACATCTACAGCTTCCGGATCCGGGCATGGAACGACGGCGGGCTGAGCTTCCCTTCCGAAACGCTCAGCGCAGGCATCCCCAGAGGCAGCGTCGCCGGCAGAGGTGTGCTGATAGTCAACAACTTCACCAGAGTGTCCGGGCCGGCATGGTTCGACACTCCTGACTACGCCGGGTTCGATGAGAATCTGGACGGAGGCGTTCCCTATATGGATGACCTCAGCTATATCGGCCCCATGTACCAGTTCAGGCGCGGACTGCAGTGGGAAAGCGATGACAACCCCGGCTTCGGAGCGTCATACGAAGACATGGCCGGATTTCGCAGAGCCGGCAACACATTTGACTATCCCTATGTCCACGGCAAGGCCGTCATGGCCTCCGGAAGAGGGTTCAGCTCGGCGGGCGCCGAAGCCCTGGTCCTTTGCCCCGAGCTGGCCGAAGGCTTCGGCTCAATGGATCTGATATGCGGAAAGCAGGTGACCACGGTGACCGGCAAGTCTCTGAAGACACGGCGATACCAGGTCTTCCCCAAGGGCCTGAGGGACGCCCTCGCGGCATTCACCTCCGGCGGAGGAAACATTCTCGTCTCAGGGGCCGACATAGCCACCGATATCTGGGACAGGGTCTATCCCGTGGTCAAAGACAGCGCGGACAGCGCGGATGCGGCCGCCTTCGCGGCGAAGGTTCTGGGCTACCGCTTCGTGTCCAATTACGCCGGCCGCAGCGGAGAACTGCGCACTGCGGGCAAGTCCCGGGATTTCAAGGCCGTGCGGCCTTCATTCTCCTACCGCAACACGCCCGATGAAAAGGTCTATTGCGTGGAGACTCCGGACGCAATACGCCCCTCGGATTCCAAAGGCGGCATATTCCTGAAATATGCGGACACCGGTCTGCCGGCCGGAATATGGAGCCGGCGCGAAGGCTACCGGACCGTCTGTATCGGAGTGCCTCTGGAAGTATTCAAAGACGAGGACGACATCAGGGCCGTTATCGGAGCAGCGCTTGACTTTTTTGACGGGAAAAATTAACTTTATGGCCGCACAAATTCCTGCCACAACAAAATAGCATCATACCATGAAAATTTCCACAAGTCTGCTTGCCGCGGTCGCCGCGGCCGTCTGCGCGGGGAACCTTTCCGCCCAGACATTCAACAGCGGGTTCGATAAGCTGTATGACCCGGGGGCCAAGATGGTGAAGGAAAACGCCTCCCTCCTCTACAACGGACCGGTTTCTCCCATATGGAAGGACGCCTCGTCCTTCGTTTACAAGAACCTCGAGGCCGCCGGAGACAAGTACTATCTGGTCAACCTTGCCGATGCGTCCAAAAAGGAGATTTCCTCCTCCGAATATGACGCCCTTGCCGGCGACAAAGACCGGAGGCGTCCGCCGTTCGGAGAATTCAGGGACAGGGAAAGAGAGGCCTCCGCATCGCCGGACGGCGCCCTTGAAGCGGTGATCAGGGACAGCAATGTCTGGATCCGCAAGGCCGGAGACAAGAACGGGGAGAAACAGCTCACCTTCGACGGCACCGACGCCGACGCATATGCCTATGTGGTGTGGTCTCCCGACTCTAAAAAACTTGCCGCATTCAGACGGGAAGTTATAAGCGAAAGGCAGATAATGCTGCGCGAGTCCCGTCCCGAGAGCCAGGTCCAGCCCATCTACCGCTGGATCAACTACGCCAAGCCCGGCGACAAGCTCGCACAGGTCACCCCGGAGCTCTACAACGTGGAGAGCATGTCCAGAATCTGCTTTGACACATCGGCCTACGGAAACCAGTATTCCCTTTCCTTCGGCCAGTGGGCCCCCGACTCCTCATGGTTCACCTTCGAATACAACAAGAGGGGCCATCAGCTGTATCAGCTGGTGAAGGTGGACGCCGCCACCGGAGAGAACAAGGTCATCGCCGAAGAAAAGACCGACACCTTCGTCTATTATAACGAGATCTACCGGCACTATTTCGCCGACGGCAAGAGACTGCTCTGGACCTCCGAGAGAGATGACTGGAGACACCTCTACATGATCGACACCGGAACCGGAAAGGCCACACAGCTCACCAGGGGCCAGTGGAACGTGAGAGAAATCCATTTCGTGGACGAGGAAGGCGGATATGTCCTGATGAACGCCAACGGCTACGGCACCAACAAGGGCGAGGATCCATACGACAAGCATCTTCTCAGGCTTGATCTCAATTCGGGCAAAATCACCGACCTTACTCCGGAGAACGCCAACCACAGCGTAAGCTTCAGCTCTGATTACAAATACTTTGTGGACAGCTATTCCAGGCCCGATTATGCCGGCGCCACCGTGGCACGCAGAAGCGCCGACGGATCCAAGGTGATGGACATCCACACCGCCGACATCAAGGCCCTCCTTGACAAGGGATTCACCATGCCCATAGTTTTCAGCGCCAAGGGCCGCGACGGCAAGACCGATATCTGGGGAACCCTGTATCTGCCCTACAACTTCGACAAGAGCAAGAAATATCCCGTGGTCGAATACATCTATGCCGGACCGCACGATTCGCACGTGGTGAAGAATTTCGGAGTCTACACCAGAAACTCCATGCTTCAGGAACTGGGCTTCGTGGTGGTGACCATAGACGGAATGGGTACCGACAACCGGTCCAAGAGTTTCCAGGATGTCTGCTATAAGAACCTCAAGGACGCCGGATTCCCCGACAGGATTCTGTGGATGAAGGCCGCCGCCAAAAAATATGGTTGGCTGGACATAAGCAATGTGGGAATCTACGGCTATTCCGCAGGCGGTCAGAACACCTTGTCCGCACTTCTGTTCTTCCCCGATTTCTACAAGGTCGGAGTCGCCCTCTGCGGCTGTCATGACAACAGGATGGATAAGATGTGGTGGAACGAGCAATGGATGGGCTGGCCCGTCGGTCCCGAGTATGGAGAGAACTCCAACGTGGACAACGCCGCCAATCTTCAGGGAAAGCTCCTTATCGTGAACGGCGAGATGGATGACAATGTAGATCCCGCCTCCACGCTTCAGGTCGTCCATGAACTGGTGAAAAACAACAAGTATTTCGAGCAGCTGTATCTGCCGGGACACACTCACAACCTCGGAAGCGACTACATCAGCAAGCGCATCTTCGAGTTCTTCTACAGGAACATCAAAGGAGAATAGCTGATCAGTAATCACCATACCAAACATATTTCTATGGCGGACGAAAAGATCATCTTCTCGATGAACGGGGTGGGCAAAGTCCTCCCGAACAGCAACAAGGTAATCCTCAAAGACATATACCTTTCATTCTTCTATGGAGCGAAAATAGGGATAATCGGACTCAACGGCTCCGGAAAATCCACCCTCCTGAAAATCATCGCCGGAGTGGAAACCTCCTACAAGGGCGAAGTCGTGTGGGCGCCGGGCTATTCTGTGGGCTACCTTGAGCAGGACCCCCGCATGGATCCGGACAAGACGGTGCTTGAGGTCGTGCAGGAGGGCGTTCAGGAGGTGATGGACACTCTCAAGGAATATAACGAGATATCCGAAAAGTTCATGGAACCCATGGACGACGACAAGATGAACGCTCTCATGGAGAGGCAGGGCGAACTGGCCGAAAAGATCGAACATCTCGGAGGCTGGGAAATAGACGCAAAGCTGGAAAGGGCCATGGACGCTCTCCAATGCCCGCCGCCCGACGCAAAGATTTCAGTCCTCTCGGGAGGCGAGCGCAGAAGGGTGGCACTCTGCCGGCTCCTGCTCCGTCAGCCGGACGTGCTGCTGCTGGACGAGCCCACCAACCACCTTGACACCGAAAGCATCCAGTGGCTGGAAGCGCACCTGCGCCAGTACAGCGGGACCGTCATAGCTGTGACCCACGACCGGTATTTCCTTGACAGCGTGGCAGGATGGATTCTGGAACTGGACAGGGGCGAAGGCATCCCGTGGAAGGGCAACTACAGCTCATGGCTGGACCAGAAGACAAAGCGGCTGGCCATGGAAGAGAAAGTGGAAAGCAAGAGACGCAAGACCCTGGAAAGAGAGCTCGAATGGGTGAGGATGGCCCCCAAGGCCCGTCAGGCCAAGCAGAAGGCCAGGCTCGGAGCATATGAGAAACTTGCCGCCGGAGACGCCAAGGAGAGGGAGGCGAACCTCGAGATCTACATCCCCAACGGCCCGCATCTCGGCAACAAGGTGATTGAGTTCCGCGACGTGAGCAAGGGCTATGGTGACAAGCTGCTGTTCGAGCACTTGAGCTTCGTGCTGCCGCCCGCCGGAATAGTGGGAGTGATCGGCCCCAACGGTGCCGGAAAGACAACCCTTTTCCGCCTGATCATGGGCGTCGAGAAGCCGGACGGCGGAGAGATATCAATCGGAGAGACGGTAAAGCTGGCATATGTGGACCAGCAGCACAAGAGCATAGATCCTGACAAGACCGTCTATGAGACCATAGCCGGGAATTCCGAGTGGATAAGGCTCGGCAACAGGGACATCAACGCCCGTTCATGGGTCTCCCGCTTCAATTTCAGCGGCGCCGATCAGGAAAAACTCTGCGGAGTGCTCTCAGGCGGCGAGCGCAACCGCCTGCATCTTGCCCTGACCCTGAAGGACGAGGGAAACGTCCTGCTTCTTGACGAGCCCACCAACGATGTGGACGTGAACACCATACGCGCCCTGGAGGACGGTCTTGAGAACTTCGGCGGCTGCGCGGTGGTGGTCAGCCACGACAGATGGTTTCTGGACCGCATAGCCACCCACATTCTGGCTTTCGAGGGCGATTCCAAGGCGGTGTTCTTCGAAGGCAACTATCAGGAATATGAAGCCAACAGGAAAATGCGGCTCGGCAACGCCGAACCGAAGAGATTCAAGTACAAAAAGCTGATGGAATAGGCGTTTTTGCGGACAATCGAACCCAACTTCTTATTATATTTGTAGAACGACATAATTATAATTATCTCCATATGAAAAAATTTCTGATTATAGCGCTCTGCCTGCTCGGCGCCTCCGTGTGTCAGGCAAAGGAGCAGAGTGTAACCTCACCTGACGGACACATCCGTCTCTCGGTGAACGGCGACAGCTATTCCGTCTACTATGACGGTGAAGCCGTCATCAGCGACGCGAAAGCCGCTCTCACCCTCGCCGACGGGACGACTGTCTCTCTCGGAGACAAAGTAAAGAAAGCGAAGGCCGGAAAGCCCGTCACGGAACACATCAACGCACCTTTCTACAGACAGAGCGAATTCGACTTCTCATATGCTTCGCTGAAGCTTGACTATACGTCCGGGTTCTCCATCGAGTGGAGGGTGTCCGACGAGGGAGTGGCCTACAGGTTCGTATCCGCCAGAAAAGGCGAGACCATAATCAAGGACGAGACCGCCGTGATCAACTTCCCTTCAGACGAGAAGGCATGGCTCCCCTATTCCACCAACCCCCGCAAGCCCACGGCTATGGCATTCCAGAACTGGTACACCGTGCAGAACCTTTCCGACGGTTCCAACGGCAACCTGGCGTTTCTGCCTGCCACAGTGGCTTCCGGCAAGGTAAAGGTCACCGTGACCGAGTCCGACCTCAGGGCCTATCCCGGCATGTTCGTGGAGACCGAGAACGGAGGCACTTCCCTCAAGGGAGTCTTCGCGAAATATCCCAAGACTTTTGACTATTACCGCGGAAGGGTCCAGAAATTCGTCAAGGAGAAAGAAGATTTCATCGCCAAGGCCGACGGTCCCAGAACCTTCCCCTGGAGAGTTCTGGCCATCACGTCCGACGACACCCAAATGCCCGTGAACAACATGGTCTATGCTCTGGCCGAGCCCTGCAAGGTGGATGACATCTCATGGATCCGTCCCGGTTTCTCCGCATGGGAGTGGTGGAACGACTGGCAGCTCACCGGCGTTGACTTCCCCGCGGGAATCAACATGGACACCTATAAATATTATATCGACTTCGCTTCCCGCAACGGTCTGGAATATCTGATCCTCGACGAAGGCTGGTATGTGCCTTCCTCCGGAGACATGCTAACGACCATCAAGGAGATAGATCTCCCCGCCCTCGTGAAGTATGCGGCCGACAGAAACGTGAAGCTCATCCTCTGGTGCGTGTTCAACGTTCTGGACGACAATCTTGAAAAAATCTGCGAACACTATTCCGACATGGGCATAGCCGGCTTCAAGGTCGACTTCCTCGACAGGGACGACCAGGAGGCTCTTGAGCTCACCTACAGAATCGCCGAGGCCACCGCAAAGCACCATCTCGTGCTCGACCTCCACGGCATCTCCAAGCCCACGGGAATCTGCAGGACCTATCCCAACGTTCTCAACTACGAGTCCGTCTTCGGACAGGAGGAAGTCCGCTGGAGCACTCCTGAAGTGGACATGCCTCTCTACAATGTGACCGCCCCCTTCATCCGCATGATGGCAGGCTATACGGACTACACCCCCGGCGCGATGCGCAACGCCGCCCGTCCCGACTTCCGTCCCGTTTACAACAACTCCATGTCCATGGGCACGAGAGCCCATCAGGTGGCTCTCTACACTGTCTATGACTCCCCCCTCACCATGCTCTGCGACGCTCCCACCATGTATGAAGCCGAACAGGAAACCCTTGACTATCTCAAGTCCCTCCCCAGAATCTATGACGAGGAGAAGGTTCTCTGCGGCGAAATGGGTGAATATATCGTCGTGGCAAGGCGCGCCGGCAGCGACTGGTATGTCGCAGGTCTCACTTCCTGGAAGGAAAGGGACCTGAACCTCGATCTCGGCAAGCTCGGTCTCTCCGGAGCATGGAACGCCACCCTCTTCCGTGACGGCGTGAACGCCGAAAGAAACGCGGAGGACTATAAGATCGAGAAATTCTCGTGGAACGGCGGCGCCGTGAACGTGAAGCTCGCGTCCGGAGGCGGATTCTCCATGAAACTCAGCAAATAAAACACCGTCATCATGAAACGACTTCTTATGATAGCGGCGGCCGTTCCCGCCCTGGCTCTGCTCACCGCGGCAGACAAGAACAACCGGCCTGCAGGATACCCCATAGACCCCGTGAAATTCACCTCGGTGAAAGTTACCGACGCGTTCTGGGGCCAGAGGCTCAAGGCTTCCAGAGAGGTGACCATTCCTCTTGCATTCAGCAAATGCGAGGAAACCGGACGATATGAAAACTTCGTCGAGGCGGCCGAGCAGATGCATGCGGACCACAATCTCGGATTCGTGATCAAGGGTCTTTCTTTCGATGACACCGACGTCTACAAGACCATTGAGGGCGCAAGCTATGTCCTCCAGCTCCATCCTGACGCTAAATTGGACAGCTACATTGACAGTGTGCTCACCATAGTGGCCGCGGCTCAGGAGCCTGACGGATATCTCTATACGGCCAGGACCAGAAACCCCGAGCACCCTCACGAGTGGGCCGGAGCGCACAGATGGGAAAAGGTCGAGGACCTCAGCCATGAGTTCTATAACCTAGGACATATGGTCGAAGGCGCCGTGGCCCACTACACCGCTACCGGCAAGACCAATTTCCTTGACATCGCCAAGAAATATGCCGACTGCGTCGTGAAGGCCATCGGCGACGGTCCCGACCAGGTTGTCAGGGTCCCCGGCCATCAGATCGCTGAAATGGCGCTCTGCAGGCTTTATCTTGCCACCGGCGAGAAGAAGTATCTCGACCAGGCCAAGTTCTTCCTTGACAAGAGAGGCTACACCTCCATCCGTCAGGAATATAGCCAGTCCCACCTCCCCGTGCTTGAGCAGGACGAGGCCGTGGGCCATGCTGTACGCGCCACCTATATGTATTCCGGCATGGCCGATGTAGCCGCCCTCACCGGTGACAAGGACTACATCGCCGCCATTGACCGCATATGGGACAACATAGTGTCCAAGAAGCTCTACATCACCGGAGGCATCGGAGCCACCAACAACGGCGAGGCTTTCGGAAAGAACTATGAGCTCCCCAACATGACCGCCTACTGCGAGACATGTGCCGCCATCGGAAACGTCTATGTGAACCACAGGATGTTCCTCCTCCACGGAGACGCAAAGTACTATGACGTGCTCGAAAGGACTCTCTACAACGGACTCATCTCGGGCGTTTCGCTCGAAGGTGACGGATTCTTCTACCCCAACCCGCTCGAGTCCGCCGGACAGCACAGCCGCAGGCCCTGGTTCGGATGCGCATGCTGCCCTTCGAACATATGCCGCTTCATCCCTTCGGTGCCCGGTTACGTCTATGCGGTGAAAAACAGCGATCTCTATGTGAACCTCTACATGTCCAACACTCTCACCCAGAAGGTTAACGGCAAGGATGTGGTGCTGAGGCAGGAGACCGGATATCCCTGGAACGGGGACGTGAAGATCACCATTGACAAGAACAACGCCAAGAGCTTCTCCGTGAAGCTCCGCATACCCGGATGGGTCAGAGGCGACGTCACTCCCGGCGACCTGTACAACTACACCGACAACAAGAACCTTTCCTATAAGGTGAAGGTCAACGGACAGGAAGTGTCCTCGATGCTCGAGAACGGTTATTTCACCGTGACCCGCGCATGGAAGAAGGGAGATGTGATCGAACTTCATCTCGACATGGAGCCCAGAGTCGTCAAGGCAAATGAGAACGTGGCTGCCGACAAGGGCCGCGTGGCCATTGAGAAAGGCCCTATCGTGTACTGCGCCGAATGGCCTGACAACGAGGGATTCTCCGTGAGAAGCCTGCTTCTTCCCAAGCATCCCGACCTGAAGGTCGTCAGCCGTCCGGACCTGCTCTACGGCGTTGACCAGATCAAGACCTCCGCACAGGCTTTCCACAGCGACAAAGCCGGCAAGCTTGACGTCAAGAACGTGGAACTCACTCTCATCCCCTACTATGCGTGGTGCCAGAGAGGTTCCGGAGAGATGACGGTGTGGATGCCCACAGAGCTTTCGTCAGTTTCTCCCGAAACTGACGAGAAGCCTTTCTGGAGGAGCCATGAATATTAACAGACAAATACTATCGACTATGAACAATAAGCTTTTATTCGCGGCTTTTGCTTCAGCTTTTTCCCTGCTTGTTTCGTCATGCGGGGAAAAAGCCGTTCTGACAAAGTCGGGCCTCGATCCCGAGAACTTCAAGTCGGAATATGAAGGCCAGCCTACAGCCCTCTACACCATGACCAACAAAAACGGGATGGAAGTGTGCATCACCAACTACGGAGGCAGAATCGTCTCCATAATGGTTCCCGACAGGAACGGCGAGTTCAAGGACGTGGTCCTGGGATTCGACAAGGTCTCCGACTATTTCCCGGAGAACCACCAGACGGACTTCGGCGCCGCCATCGGACGCTATGCCAACCGCATCAACAAGGGACAGATCACCGTGGACGGCAAGGAGTACCAGCTCCCTCAGAATAACTTCGGCCACTGCCTCCATGGCGGACCTCAGGGCTGGCAGTACAAGGTGTACAAGACAGTGGAAGCCGACGGGAACCATCTCAAGCTCGAGATGGACTCACCCGACGGAGACATGAACTTCCCCGGCAACGTGACCGCCTATGTGACCTACACTCTGACGGATGACAACGCCATCGACATCCGCTATGAGGCCACGACAGACGCCCCCACCATAATCAACATGACCAACCACTCCTATTTCAACCTTTCCGGCGACCCCGGAAACCATCCTGTCACGGAGCAGATCATGTACATCAACTCGAGCAACATCACCCCCATCGACGAGACCAGCATGACCAGCGGCGAGTTCCGCCCCGTGGAAGGCACTGCGTTTGACTTCAGGACAGCCAAGGAGATCGGCAGGGACATCAACGACACCACCGATGTCCAGATCGTCAACGGCAAGGGCTATGACCACAACTGGGTGCTCGACACCAACCGCGATGATACAGTCCTGGCTCTCGAGCTCTACAGCCCTCTGAGCGGAATCGTGATGAAAGAATACACCGACGAGCCCGGAATTCAGGCTTACACCGGAAACTACCTTGACGGCACTCTCACCGGAAAGGGCGGCGTGGTTTATGGCTACCGCTCCGGTCTTGCCCTCGAGTCGCAGAAATATCCCGACTCCCCCAACAAGCCCGACTGGCCCTCTCCCTATCTCAACCCCGGAGAGACCTACACCAGCCACTGCGTATTCGCCTTCTCCACCAAATAGAGTTTCGTCATGAATTCAATATCACAAGCATTACAGCAGTCAGGATTCCAGATGATCGACATGATCATAGTCCTGATCTATCTGGCGATCCTGATCGCTCTGGGCCTGTTCCTCGGAAGGGACAAGAAGGGTGAACAGAAGAGCGCCAGCGACTACTTCCTCGCCGGCAACACCCTCACATGGTGGGCTGTCGGAGCATCCCTTATCGCAGCCAACATCTCGGCAGAGCAGTTCATCGGAATGTCCGGAACCAGCTATGCCGACGGCATCGCCACCGCGGCCTATGAGCTGATGGCGGCCGTGACCCTGATAGTGATCGGAAAATTCCTGCTTCCGATCATGCTCAAGAGAAAAATCTTCACCATTCCGCAGTTCCTGCGCGAGAGGTACAACGACGGAGTCGGCCTCGCCTTCTCCATCCTCTGGCTGTTCCTCTATGTGTTCGTGAACCTGACTTCCGTGGCATGGCTCGGAGCCCTGGCCATCGAGCAGATTCTCGGCCTTCAGGGCGTGAGCCTCGCGATCGGAGGATTCACGATCTCCATGAGAATGGTCATAATCTTCGGCCTGTTCATCATAGCCGGCGTGTACTCCATCTACGGAGGTCTGGCATCGGTCGCATGGACTGACGTACTGCAGGTCACCTTCCTCGTGGGCGGCGGCCTTGTGACAGCGTTCTTCGCCCTCAAGTCGGTGGGCGGTGACGCCGGATGGATTGCCGGACTCGGCAACCTCTACACCGATCTCACCACCGGAGAGCATCTCAATGACAGCCACCTGCATCTTGTCATCCAGGAAAGCCACAACGCTTCGGCCTTCGCCAACGTGCCGGGCATCGCGGCCGTCGTGGGAGGCGTATGGCTCACCAATCTCGGCTACTGGGGCTTCAACCAGTACATCATCCAGAAGGGACTCGCCGCCAAGAGCATAGACGAGGCCCAGAAGGGTCTGGTGTTCGCCGGATTCCTGAAGATCCTCATCCCCTTCATAGTGGTCATCCCCGGAATATGCGCCTACTACATCTCGCTGCATCCCGAGACCTTCACCAATCTGGAGGGGGCCATCTCCCGTCCCGATGATGCTTACCCGTGGCTGGTACGCAACTTCACCCCGGTAGGAATCAAGGGCCTCACTTTCGCCGCCCTTGCCGCCGCTGTGATCTCTTCGCTGGCCTCCATGTTCAACAGCACCTCCACCCTGTTCACGATGGACATCTATAAGAAGTACATCAACAAGACAGCCGGAGACAAGACCCTGGTCAACGTGGGAAGACTCACCTCGCTCGCGGCCCTCATCATCGCCGCCATCGCGGTCAAGCCCCTTCTCGGAGGTCTGGATCAGGCTTTCCAGTATATACAGGAGTATTCCGGATTCATCTATCCCGGCATCATAATAGTGTTCGGCCTCGGTCTGCTCTGGAAGCGTTCCTCCGCGAGGGCTTCCGTGTGGACAGCCATCATAGTGATTCCTCTTGGCGTGCTGTTCAAGCTGTTCCTCGGCGATGTGCCTTTCCAGCTCAGAGCCGGCTACATCTTCATCATACTGCTTTGCTTCCATGTGATCATGTCCCTGATTGACAACAAGTCACAGGAGTGCGACCTGCCCGACGGACAGACCCGCGCCACCATGCTCAAATGGGCGAAGATTCTCGGAGGCATAGGAGCATTCATGATTCTGGCCGCCGCAGTGGTCGCCATATGGGGTGCATGCCTCCCGGAGGGAACCAATCCGGACACCAACTTGATCGCATATCTGAACGATATCGGATTCCAGGCATTCTTCTTCTTCGGAGTCCTCGTCGGAGGTCAGGCAATCTGGCTCTACAGCGATGTAAGCGACAGGAAGCAGGATCCCAAGGCCCTGCCCGTGGATCTCTCCTATTTCGACACAGGAAAGGGTTATGGCTGGTGGTGCGTGGTAATCTGCGCCCTGGTCGCCCTGATTTATGTAGTACTCTGGTAAGCCATGCTTGAAGAACTCAAAGAAAAAGTCTGCCGCGCCAACCTTGATCTGGTAAAGCACGGACTGGTGATTTTCACCTGGGGAAACGTTTCGGCCATAGACCGCAAGAGCGGACTGGTGGTCATCAAGCCCAGCGGCGTCTCCTATGACGGGATGAAGCCGTCGGACATGGTCGTGGTGGATCTGGACGGAAATGTGGTCGAAGGAGAGCTCAGGCCCTCCTCCGACACTCCCACCCATCTGGTCCTCTACAAGGCGTTCAAGGAAATCGGCGGCATAGTCCACACCCATTCCACCTACGCTACGGCATGGGCCCAGGCCGGCAGGGACATCCCCAACATCGGGACCACCCACGCCGACTATTTCCATGACGCGATTCCCTGCACCCCCGACATGACAAGGGAGGAGGTCATGGGACAGTACGAACTGGAGACCGGCAACGTGATCGTCCGCAGATTCGAGGGGCTGAATCCCGTCCACACTCCCGGAGTGCTGGTCAAGAACCACGGCCCCTTCTCATGGGGCAAGGACGCCGACCAGGCGGTCTACAACGCCGTGGTGATGGAACAGGTGGCGAAGATGGCCTTCGTGGCCTACTCCGTGAATCCGGACCTCACCATGAATCCGCTGCTTATCGAGAAGCATTTTTCCCGCAAACACGGCCCCAACGCCTATTACGGGCAGAAAAAGAAATAGTATAACTCTCTAAACAGAAAGAACAATGATAAAGGCATTTGAAAACATCGAACTCTGGTGGGTTACCGGAGCACAGCTCCTCTACGGAGGAGAGACCGTCAAGATTGTGGACGGTCATTCTCAGGAAATGGTAGCCGGTCTGAACGAGTCGGGCGTCATTCCGATAAAGGTGGTCTACAAGGGCACCGCCAACAGCAGCAAGGAGGTCGAGGCCGTCATGAAAGCCGCCAACAACGACTCCAAGTGCGTGGGCGTCATCACATGGATGCACACCTTCTCGCCCGCCAAGATGTGGATTCACGGGCTGCAGGCTTTGGAAAAGCCTCTTCTCCACTTCCACACACAATACAACGAGAAGATTCCGTGGGACACGATGGACATGGACTTCATGAATCTGAACCAGTCCGCCCATGGTGACAGGGAGTTCGGCCACATTTTGGCTCGTATGCGCAAGCCCCACAAGGTCGTCTGCGGCTACTGGAAAGACCATAAGGTGCAGGAGCACATAGCAGTGTGGGCAAGGGTCGCTGCCGCATGGGCCGACGCCAAAGACATGCTGATCATCCGCTTCGGAGACCAGATGAACAATGTCGCCGTCACCGACGGAGACAAGGTCGCAGCCGAGCAGGTTCTTGGCTATCACGTGGACTACTGCCCCGTGTCCGAGCTGATGGAATACTATAAGAAGGTGGATGACAAGGACGTGGACGCTCTTGTGGCCGAATACAACAAGCTGTACAAGATCGTCCCCTGCGAGGCAGGAGAGGCTGTGGGCAAGGAGAAGATCCGCAACGCCGCCAAGGCCGAGCTCGCCATCAGGGCCATCCTCAAGGCAAAGGGCGCCAAGGGATTCACCACCAACTTTGACGATCTGGGAACCGACGACATCAACGATCCCAAATTCGTGGGCTTCGACCAGATCCCCGGTCTCGCCAGCCAGCGTCTGATGCAGGAGGGCTACGGATTCGGAGCCGAGGGCGACTGGAAATCTGCCGCACTGTACAGAACCGTATGGTACATGACCCAGGGTCTTTCAAAGGGCATGTCCTTCCTTGAGGACTACACCCTCAACTTCGACGGAGACAGGTCCGCCATCCTCCAGAGCCACATGCTCGAGGTCTGCCCTCTCATCGCAGTGGAGGACGAGCCTGTAAGGCTTGAGGTGCATCACCTCGGAATCGGCATCCGCAAGTCTCAGACCGCGCGTCTGGTATTCAATTCCAAGACCGGCAACGGAGTGACCGCCACCGTAGTGGACATGGGCAACAGATTCCGCCTGATCGTCAACGACGTGGAGTGCATCAAACCGAAACCGTTGCCCAAGCTTCCAGTGGCCAACGCCCTCTGGATTCCCCAGCCTTCGTTCGAAGTGGGAGCCGCCGCATGGATTCTTGCCGGAGGCACACATCACTCCATCATGTCCTATGACATCACCCCTGAATACTGGGAGGACTACGCCGAAATCGCCGGCATCGAGATGCTGCACATCGACAAGGACACCACCCTGCCCGGATTCAAGAAGGAACTCCGCATGAACGAGGTCTATTACCTCCTCAACAAGGCGCTGATGTAATATGGCAGACGCAAAGAAAACCATCGAATCCGGAAAAGCCGTCCTCGGCATAGAGTTCGGCTCCACCAGAATCAAGGCAGTCCTCGTCGACGGGGACTGCCTCCCTATTGCGCAGGGCAGCCACAGCTGGGAAAACAGCCTTGTGGACGGCCTGTGGACATATGGGATGGATGAGGTATGGAGCGGACTGCAGGACTGCTACTCCTCCCTTCTCAAGGATGTGAAGGAGAAGTACGGAATCGGCATAGACTCGCTCGCTTCCATAGGAGTGAGCGCCATGATGCACGGCTACCTCCCCCTCGGAAAGGACGGAAACATTCTGGCCCCCTTCCGCACATGGAGGAACACCAACACCGGTGAAGCCGCCGAAAAACTCTCAAATCTTTTCGTCTACAACATTCCCCTGCGCTGGAGCATATCCCATCTCTATCAGGCCATATTGAACGGCGAACAGCATGTCAAGGACATCGACAGCCTCACCACTCTTGCAGGCTATGTCCACTACAAGCTCACCGGGAAAAAGGTGCTGGGAGTGGGCGACGCATCGGGAATGATTCCCGTGGACCCCGCCACTAAGACCTATGACGCCGGAATGGTCCGTAAATTTGACGAGCTCATCGCCCCGAAAGGTTTCCCGTGGAAGCTGTTGGACATTCTCCCGGAGTCTCTGCCCGCCGGTGCGTCCGCCGGAGAGCTCACGGCCGAGGGAGCAAAGCTGATGGACCCTACCGGACAGCTGAAGCCGGGCATTCCGCTCTGCCCTCCCGAAGGAGATGCCGGCACCGGAATGGCGGCGACCAATTCCGTGCGCAAACGCACCGGAAACGTATCCGCCGGCACTTCATCCTTCTCGATGATAGTACTCGAGAAGCCTCTCTCCAAGCCTTATGAGATGCTTGACATGGTCACCACGCCTGACGGCAATCTCGTGGCCATGGTCCACTGCAACAACTGCACTTCAGACCTGAACGACTGGGTGGGACTCTTCCGCGAGTACACCGAACTCATGGGCGGCAAGGCCGACATGGACGAAATCTATGGCAAGCTCTACAACCACGCCCTCAAGGGTGACGCCGACTGCGGAGGACTGCTTTCCTACAACTACATCTCCGGAGAACCCGTCACCGGCTTTGCCGACGGGCGTCCGCTCTTCGTCCGCTCCGCGACAGACAAGTTCAACCTGGCCAACTTCATGAGGGCCAACCTGTATGCGTCCGTAGCCGCCCTGAAGGCCGGAAACGACATCCTGCTCAAGGACGAAGGCGTAAAGGTGGACAAGATCACGGCCCACGGAGGACTTTTCCGCACCAGAGGCGTCGGTCAGAGAGTTCTGGCCGCGGCGCTCAACTCCCCCATCTCGGTCATGAAGACCGCAGGAGAGGGAGGCGCATGGGGAATAGCTCTGCTGGCCGCTTATCTTGTGAACAATTCCGAAAGGCTTCCGCTCGATGAATATCTGGACAAGAAGGTGTTCAACGGCGAAAAAGGCGAAGAGGTCACTCCCTCGCCGGCCGAAGTGGAAGGATTCAACAGGTACATCTCGAACTACATGGCCTGCCTTCCCGTGGAAAAAGCGGCTGTCGATTGTAAAAAATAGCTATATTTACACTTGACTCAGGGTTGACCCGAAAAGTCTGACGGACTTTTGAGTCAGCCCTTTTCATGTAATGCACTGATTCTAAAAACCACACGAATATGACCAAAAAGCTCATTCCCACAGCCATAGCCCTCTGCTGCGCCATCGCGTGCGGCGGCAGCGGAGTGGAAGACCCCGCGAAAAAAGGGAAAAATGACAAGCAGGAAGAGACCGTGGAGATCCTGAACGTCCCCGCCGATCTCGGCCTCGACTCCTTCTACACCAAATATGTGGATGCCAACGGAATCCCGGTCGTTTCCTCGCCGAAAACATCGGACAAGGCCGTGATCGAAGCCAGGCGCCTGGTGATGGAGATGCTGCAGGACGTCTCCCCTCTGGTGCGGCTCAAACTGAAGGAAAGCAAGACCTATATGATAGTGATGTCCAAGGACGAGGTCACTACCGACATCCCCGAATATGCCTACCTCAAGAACGACCCCGACACGGACTGGGACCAGAGAGCCAGAGGCCTGGGCGGCAACGAATGGTACCCCTACACCTGCTGCGCCGAGGAAAACGTGCTGCATCTGGAGAATGACCGCTACTACAACGAGGACATCACCATCCACGAATTCTCGCACACCATACACAATCTCGGGCTGGCTAAGGCCTATTCCGACTTCAACGACAGGCTCACCAAGCTCTACAACGCCGCGAAGGCCGCCGGAAAGTGGAAAAACACCTATGCAAGTGAAAATATCGAGGAATATTTCGCGGAAGGGATTCAGGACTGGTACGACGTAAACATCGAAGTCGCCTCCCCCAACGGCGTACACAATCAGGTCAACACCCGCGAGGAACTGGAACGCTATGACAAGGGACTCCATGATTTCATCGCCGAATTCTTCGAGGTTCCGGACGAACATTTCTCCCTCCATCCCAAAGTGAATCTTTACAATTACGAATAGAACGTCAACTCCATGAACAAGAAGCTATTGGCGGCGGCTCTGCCGCTTTTGGCCTGCCTGATGGCAGGCGCCCAGCCGGCCACATTGGACATAAATCTCGGAAAGTTGAAATATCCGGTGCAGAAGACGATGTACGGGGTCTTTTTCGAGGATATAAACTTCGGGGCCGATGGCGGGCTTTACGCCGAAATGGTCAAAAACCGTTCATTCGAATTTCCGCAGGCCCTGCAGGGCTGGAAGGCCTATGGCAACGTGACCGTCCTGGACGACGGTCCGTTCGAAAACTGCCCGCACTATGTGCGACTGGCCTGGCCGGGACATGGACGCATGATTTCAGGAATCGAGAACGAAGGCTTCTTCGGCATAGGCCTCAAGGAGGGCAGCGAGTATGTACTCTCCTTCTGGGCCAGGACATCCGGAAAGTCAGCTTCCGAGGCCGTGGTCTTCCATCTGTGCGAAGACAGCTCCATGGAAGAAGATCAGAGATTCTACTCCGACATGGTGAAGGTCACTTCCGGCGAATGGGTGAAATATACGGTCAGATTCGTATCGCCCAGAACTTCCGAAAAGGCCACTCTGAGGATTGACCTTGAACCGGAGAATGAGAACGCGTCGGTGGATATCGAACATGTGTCGCTTTTCCCCGCCGAGACGTTCCGCGGAGACTCCAACGGATTGCGCTCCGATGTCGCCCAGGCCATTGCCGACCTGCATCCCGCCGTGCTCAGATTCCCCGGAGGCTGCATAGTCGAGGGGACCACGCTGGAAAACAGATACCAGTGGAAGAACACAGTATATCCGGTGGAGAATCGCCCCATAAACGTAAACCGCTGGATGTATGACCTGAATTACCGCTTCTACGCCGACTATTACCAGTCCTATGGACTCGGCTTCTATGAGTATTTCCGCTTCGCGGAGGAGATCGGCGCGGAGCCGCTTCCGGTGATCAGCTGCGGAATGGCCTGCCAGTTCGAGAATGACGACGAGGACAACCCGCATGCTCCGCTCAAGGACCTCAAGCCCTATGTTGACGACGCGCTTGACCTCATAGAGTTCGCCAACGGTCCGGTGACCTCGAAATGGGGTGCCGTGAGAGCCTCGCTGGGGCATCCGGAGCCTTTCAACATGCACTATCTCGCCGTGGGCAACGAGCAGTGGGGCAAGGCCTATGTGGAAAGGCTCAAGCCCTTCGTGAAGGCCATCAGAGCCAAGTATCCGGACATCAGGATCATCGGCTCGTCCGGCCCCTACTACGGCGGCGAAATGTTCGACGAGCTCTGGCCCGAAATGAAGAAGCTGGGAGCCGACCTTGTGGACGAACACTTCTATGCCAACGAGAATTTCTTCGAGAAAAACGCCGACCGCTATGACAGCTATGACCGCAAGTCCAAGAGCAAGGTGTTTGCCGGCGAATACGCCTGCCACGGCATGAACGGACACAAGTTCAATCATTTCAACGCGTCTTTGGTCGAGGCCGCGTTCATGACCGGACTGGAAAGGAACGCCGACGTCGTGTATATGGCCACCTACGCTCCCCTGCTTGCGCATAAGGAAGGATGGCAGTGGAGACCCGACCTCATCTGGTTCGACAATCTGGGCGTCATGAAGACCTGCAGCTACTATGTGCAGCAGCTCTATTCGGTCAACAGGGGCACCGACGTGATCGACGTGACCATGGACGGAAAGCCCCTGGCCGGCAAAGACGGGCAGAAGATGCTCTATGCCTCCGGGGTCAAAGACACTGAAAAGGGCGAATATATCCTCAAGATCGCCAACCTCTCCAACTATGCCCAGACGGTGCGCCTCAACCTGCTGAACCTTCCGGCCGGCGAGGAGATCACCGAAGCTTCCGTGACAGTCCTGCATTCGTCCGACCCCATGGCCGACAATCTTGGCGGCGAGGAAAAAGTCGTTCCGGTGACCGCTCCGGTCCATATGGACAAGGGACAGAACATGCTGGAGGAACTGCTTGAAGGAAGAAGTTTCTCAGTATATAAATTCAAACTCAAATAGCGCATCCAATCAGAAAAAACCATGAAAAAACTTATTTTGTTGTCGGCCCTGCTGCCGATGCTTCTGCTCTCCTGCGGAAAAGAGGGAGGAAAATCCGACCCTGATCCGGATCCCGGAAAAGGAGAATCCACGATTTGCGAGAGGACCGGGGAAGGAAAAGACATCTATGTTCCCCTGGAATTCCGCAGTAACAACGGCTTCCGCAATACGCAGAACAACTACTGCTATGCCAGATCTCTGGAGACGGACAATCTCATCATAATGTGGGCTAAAGCCTTCGGCAGCGACCCGACAAAGGCCGGAAGCATGGCCTTCGACCCCGAGAAGCTGGCCAAGAAGGGCGAGGAGTTCTACAGTCTCTATAAGGACGAGCTGAAGTTCATCAAAGAAAATTCCGGAGCCGACAAGTACAAGATGATGGTCATGGTGACCTACACCACCGAAGGCACCGTGTACGGAGGCTCCTATGACAATGTGATCGGAGCCCTGTGGGTGGAACCCGGCAGAATCCAGGACGACCGGCTCAACGCCGTGGCGCATGAGCTGGGACACTCTTTCCAGTTCCAGCTGATGCTTGATTCTAATTCGGGATTCGGAAGCGGCGGCATCTATGAGATGACCTCGCAGTGGATGCTCTGGCAGGCCAACCCGCGGTGGTTTGACGACGAGACCTATCATTGGGACGATTTCATGAAACAGACCCATTACGCCTTCATGAATCCAGCCAACATGTACCACACCGCGAATGTGCTGGAATACTGGTCATATCTCCACGGTCAGGATTTCATCGCCGACCTCTGGAGAGCCGCGAAATATTCCAACGACGTGGTGGGAGTGTACAAGACTCTCACGGACATAGACCAGAAGAAGTTCAACGACGAGAACTATGACATGGCCGCACGTCAGATCAACTATGACATCCCCCGCATAAAGGAGGCCTGCGCGAAGTATGCCAACCGCCACAGCTCCACCCTCGCGGCGGCCGACAATGACGGATGGCAGAGCATAGCGGACGGCAGGATTCCTCAGCAGTATGGCTACAACGGCATAAAGCTGAAAGCTCCCGCCGCCGGAGAGAGCGTGACCGTGGAATTCCGCGGAGACAGCTCCAGAGAAGAGGCAGGGTGGAGATTCGGCTTTGTGGGGACAAAGAAGGACGGGACCGTTGTCTATGGAAACATAAACTCAGTCACGGAGGCGGACGGCACGGTCACAGACAGCTTCACCGCCGACGCCGACTACAGCTATCTATGGCTCGTGGTCACAGCGGCGCCTTCCGTACACAGATTCGTGTCCGAGGAGAACGCCTCCAGCTACGTCGGTTACCCCTATTCCGTAAGGTTGACTTACTAGTACTTCGAAAGGCTCTGAAGGTCTGATTCGGCCTTGATCTTGTCGATGATGGAACATACCAGCCGGTAGGCTCGGCTGTCTTTGGTATACACCGCCGGGGAAATGAAATTGACTCTTCCCTGGCGGCGTAGTTTTTCCGCTACCGCCCGATTCTCGTCATCCTGAGGGTTGAACACGGCTATGGAATTTCCCCCGAACATGGACACTATCTTCATGCACGGGACATCGGTCTGGCCGTCACCGAAATAGATCATATTGGGAAACGGTATCCGCTTCTTGTCTTCGGCGGTGCTCTCATTGACCTTCTGGGAATCCCTGGCGCTGAAGATTCCCTTGTTTATCTTGAACATGAACTGTGTCTTGGCGGTATAGTCCACCGCGATTCCGGGCCATTCGGCCTCCCCGTTAACGTCATAGAGAAAAGTGCATGCGAAAATGTGCTTGAACTCTCCTGCGATCGGACTGCCCTCGATTATTTCCTTGAGACCGGAAGAATTGATGTAATGCTCTACACGGACCCCGTGCGCCTCCCCGTATTCATTGACCAGCCTGAACCAGCCGCGCACACCCTCGAAAAGCTGGATATGCTGGCCAAACTTGCGGAACTCTCCCCTCTTGAGCTTTATTCCGGCTTTGCGGGCTTCGTCAAACATCAGCTTCATGTAGGCGAGGATGTTGCTTGCGTCCTGTCCTTTTGCGATATCGTTGCTCATGTCCCAGAATTCCTGCGGGGTTTTCCCTATCGCCTGGATAAACCCGAATTCCTGCATGTTGCCGGGCGAAAGTGTCCCGTCAAAATCGTATATGAGCGCTACTATGGGTTTCTTCTTCATATCTTCCCAAAGATGCGAATTTTTTCAGTAACTTTAGTAGCGTGACCTGAGACAAAACAGATTCCAGCATGAAACATTATCTCGAAAGATTGCAGGATGCCGCCAGAAAATTCTGGAGCAAGCCGGCGCTCAACAATATCGGCGGAGAAAGCTTCACCTACGGGGACATGGCTGTGTCCATAGATAAATTCCACATAGCCTTTGAAAAGGCCGGAATAGCAAAGGGCGACAAGATCGCAATCGCGGCCAGAAACGGAGCGCGCTGGGGCATGGCCTATCTGGCGATCACGACCTATGAAGCCGTCGCCGTACCCATCCTCGCCGATTTCACGCCTGAAAGCACCTGTTTCCTCGCCGACCATTCCGACAGCGTGGCGCTGTTCACGACCGCGGACAAATGGGCCAGGCTGGACAGGACGAAAATGCCCGGAATAAGGCTAGTGATCGATGCCGAGACCTTCGGGATCCTTTACTGCGCAGACGAATCATACAGGGACACGTATGCGGATCTGGACAACCTTTTCGCAGAAAGACATCCGGGCGGATTCGGTCCCGCCGACGTGAATTACCCCACCGACAACCTCGACAGGCTCAGTACCATAAACTACACGTCGGGCTCCACGGGAGACCCCAAGGGAGTGATGCTGACCTATGGCAACTTCTCCTCCATGATTGACTTCGCCCAGAGAAATGTGCCGGCCAACGAAAACTACAGCATGGTTTCCATGCTCCCGATGGCCCATATGTACGGGCTGGTGATAGAATTCATCTACCCTCTCTGCAACGGCACCGGAATCTACTGGCTGGGCAAGACGCCGACCCCGACGGCTCTCATGAACGCCTTCAGGCAGGTGAAGCCCTATCTTCTCATCACGGTTCCCCTGGTCATGGAGAAGATTTTCAAATCCAAGATCAAGCCCGTGCTGGACAGGCCCGCGATGAAGGTACTCACCCGCATCCCCGGAATAAACACGCTGATATTCAACAGGATACGCAAGGGTCTGACCGATGCCTTCGGCGGGAACGTGCAGGAGTTCATAATGGGTGGCGCCGCAGTGAACCCGGACATCGAGAAATGGTTCAGGAAGATAAGACTCCCCTATCTCGTCGGCTACGGCATGACGGAGGCCACGCCGCTGCTGGCCTATGAGCATTACTCGAAATATGTGCCCGGCTCTTGCGGCAAAGCGGTGGACACGGCCGTGGTGAGGATAGACTCCCCGGACCCGCAGAACATCCCCGGCGAAATTCAGGCCAAGGGGGCGAATATCTGCATCGGCTACTACAAGAACCCCGAGGCCACCGCCGCGGCATTCACCGAAGACGGCTATCTGAAGACGGGAGATCTCGGAGTCATGGACAGGGACGGCAACATCTTCATCAGAGGCAGGATCAAGAACATGATACTGGGACCTTCCGGACAGAACATCTATCCCGAAGAAATCGAGTCCGTGGTCAGCAATCTCCCCTATGTGTCCGAGTCCGTAGTGGTGGAAAGGGACGGAAAGCTCACCGCCCTTGTCTATGCCGACGGCAAGAAGATGGAGGAGGATGGGGTTTCGGCCGAGACGGTGGCCGATTCAGTGAAAAAAGGCGCGAACAGGAGGCTCCCATCATATAGCCAGATATCCAAAGTGGAATTCGTGGACGCGCCGTTCGAAAAGACCCCGAAGATGAGCATAAGGCGGTTCCTTTACAAATAGTCCGGGACAGACGCCCGGCTCCGGTGACATTTTGTCATGCCCGCCCATTAGGAATGTTATTTGAGTTATCGATGTAAAAACCGATAACTCAAATTTTGTATAGACATGACAAAAACAAACGGGAAAATAGGTGTGACCACGGAGAACATATTCCCCGTGATCAAGCAGTTTCTTTATTCAGACCACGAGATTTTCCTCCGCGAGATCGTCGCCAACGCCGTTGACGCCTCGCAGAAAATGAAGGCGCTGGCCCAGTCCGGAGATTTCAAGGGAGAGCTCGGAGACATCAATGTCCGAATCGAGCTTGACGAGAAGGACAAGACCCTCAAGATCATAGACCGCGGCATAGGCATGACCGAGGATGAGGTTGACAAGTACATCAACCAGATCGCCTTCTCCTCGGCCGGAGAGTTTCTCGCCAAATACAAAGACCAGGTGAGCGGCATCATAGGACATTTCGGACTCGGCTTCTACTCCGCGTTCATGGTCTCGAAGAAAGTCACCATAGACACTCTCAGCTGGAAAGAGGGGGCCGCCGCGGTGAAATGGACCTGCGAGGGCAATCCGGAGTTCACGATGGAGGGGTCGGACAGGACTGAAAGAGGCACTGAAATCACCCTCTATCTTGATGACGAGGCTGAAGAATATGCCAAGAAGGACAGGATCCGCGGACTGCTGGAAAAATACTGCAAGTTCATGCCGGTGCCGATCATCTTCGGCAAGAAGCAGGAATGGAAGGACGGCAAATATGTGGACACGGACGAGGACAACGTCGTGAACAGCGTGGAGCCGCTGTGGACCAAGGCTCCCTCCAGCCTCAAGGAAGAGGACTACATGGAGTTCTACAAGACCCTGTATCCCATGCACGAGGCCCCGCTGTTCCATATCCATCTGAATGTGGACTATCCGTTCCATCTGACCGGTATCCTCTACTTCCCCAAGATCAAGGAGAGGATGGCCATTGAGAAGAACAAGATCCAGCTCTACTGCAACCAGATGTTCGTCACCGACCATGTGGAGAACATCGTCCCCGAATTCCTGACTCTGCTTCACGGCGTTATCGATTCGCCGGACATCCCGCTGAATGTATCCAGAAGCTACCTGCAGAACGACTCCAACGTGCGCAAGATTTCTTCCTACATAACAAGGAAGGTCGCCGACAGGCTGCAGGAGATTTTCGACGGTGAAAGGAAGACTTTCGAGGAGAAGTGGGACAATCTCAAGCTCTTCATCGAGTACGGAATGCTCACCGACGAGAAGTTCTGCGAAAGCGCCCTGAAATTCGCGCTGCTCAAGAACACCGACGGCAAATATTTCAGCTTTGACGAATACAACAAGGCTGTGGCTCCCGCCCAGACCGACAAGGACAAGAAGACGGTGTATCTCTATGCGACCGACGTCGAGGCCCAGTACTCTTTCATAGAGGCCGCCAAAAACAGGGGCTATGATGTTCTGCTCATGGACTGCGAGCTGGATTCGCACTATGTGAATCTGCTGGAGCAGAAACTGAGCGACGTACGCTTCGCCAGAGTGGATTCTGACAGCGTGGACAACCTCATCCCCAAGGACGATAAAAAGGACAGGCCCGAGATGAAAGAGGATGAACGATATGATCTCGAGAACATGTTCAAGGCTGTTTTGCCCGCAGGCAAGGACTATTTCGTCAACGGGGACAATCTGGGAGAAAACGGCGAGCCCGTGCTGATCACCCAGAGCGAGTTCATGCGCAGATACCGCGAAATGAGCACCCTGAGCGGAGGGATGAATTTCTATGGCGAGATGCCCGAGTCCTACAACATCATCGTGAACATGGAAAATCCTCTGGTCAAGATGATTATGGACAGCGAAAAGAATGACGTGAAGCCGCAGGGCGAGCTTCCCGCAGAGGCTCCGGAGACAGCGTCGGACGATGAGAAAAAGGCCGCAAGGGAGGCCAGAGAGGCCGTAAGAACGGCGCACAAGGCCGATGTGGAGACTTTCGCCAAGGGCAACGGAATCCTGCGTCAGATCGTGGATCTGGCCCTGCTTGCCAACGGCATGCTGAAGGGCAAAGACCTCAGCGACTTCATCGCCCGCAGCGAAAAGGTGGTCTCCGACGCCTATCTGAAAAAACAGTAGTTCCGCTCACATACCAGTTGAAAAAAAGAGTCCGTCGGAAACCCGACGGACTCTTTCATTATGTTAAGTATCTAACTTACTTGATGGAAACCACAACGCGGCGAGCGTCCTTCTTGCCATCGATACCACCGAGGGCGACGGTCTCGATCTTGTCGGCGGGAACACCCTTCTTCACGAGGTAATCCTTGACGACGTTGGCGCGCTTCTCAGCGATCTTCTGGTTGGTGGCGGCAGAGCCTGTGGCCTTGTCGGCGGAACCGGTAACTGTGAGAGTCTTGTCGTCGAGGTTGTCCTTGACTGCATTTGCATAGAAGTCGAGATGCATCTTCTCACGGTCGGAAAGAACAGTGGATCCGAGATCGAAGAAGGTGTAGGAGTCAGACTCGACAGCGTCGTTCTGCACATACACAGTGTCGGGAGTCTGATTCTTGAGGCGCTCGATTTCGTCCTTGAGGGCGGCGTTCTCTTTCTCGAGAGCGGCTACGCGATCCTTGAGGGCGTTGTACTGATCAACGGTGAAGGGCACGGGAACGACCACGGGAGTGATAGAAGAATGACGGTCCCAGTTGCTTCTGCCAAGATTGAACACGATACCTGCGGTAACGGAAGGAAGGATAGCCTTATTGCCGTCGTCGGGAACTGCATAGCCTGCGTCAGGAACGATGACACCGGAGAGGTCGAGGTAGAGGTCCACATGACCGCCGAGACGGAAGTCATTGAGGAGACCTGCGCCGAGACCCCAGGTGTAATCCTTGAAGTCATCCTTCACGGAATATACGAGACCTGCGCTCACATAAGGGACAAGATCCCAGAAACGTGTCTCCTTGTATCCGCTCACGGCGTTGGAGAAGTTCCACATGGCGTCAGCATGGAAATAGTGCTGATTGAAGTTGTCCTTTGCATCGAAACCTGCTCCGGAAGTGTAACCGTCCTCGAGGTTAAGATTGTTCTGAAGGCCCTTGTATCCTACTCTTGCTCCAACGGAAGGAGTGAACCACTTGCCGACAAAACCGTCCACTGCAAGACCGCCGAAACCGAAGTCAGAGTGGCTGTTGACGAAAGAGTTGGCACCGGCACCGACACCGATGAACCAGTTGTCACCGAAACGGTTGGTCTCGTAAGCACCACGAACGACCTTGCCGTTCTCGTCACGATTGTTGTTCTCCTGAGCGCTTGCGCTGAAAGAGAAACCCAGGATGCCTGCGACAGCAAGCACGCCTGCCAATGTTTTGAATGCTTTCATTGTATTGAAATGAATTAATTAATAATAACTTCTAACCAATTGTCCATGCCTTATACGCATAGATAGAGCAAAAGTACGCAACTTATCCGACTTTTCAAAATTTCTCGGAAATATACGGCCATAAGAGTATATTTGTGAGCGGAAAAACGGCATTTACTCATGAAATTCAAACTTGCGGCACCATATTCCCCGTCGGGAGACCAGCCGGAGGCGATAAGACAGCTGACAGGGGCTCTGAACCAGGGGATGGACGCAGTGACTCTGCTGGGAGTCACCGGATCGGGGAAGACCTTCACCATGGCCAACGTGATAGAGCGGCTGCAGAGGCCGGCCCTGGTCCTGAGCCACAACAAGACCCTCGCGGCCCAGCTGTACGGTGAGTTCAAGGCTTTTTTCCCCGAAAACGCCGTGGAGTATTTCGTATCATACTATGACTACTACCAGCCCGAGGCCTATATCCCCTCGACCGACACCTATATAGAAAAGGACCTGAGCATAAACGAGCAGGTGGAAAAGCTGAGGCTAAGCGCGGCGTCGGCCCTGATGTCAGGAAGACGCGACGTGATAGTGGTGTCCAGCGTGTCCTGCCTGTACGGCATCGGCAACCCGGAAGACTTCCACAACCAGACGGTGATTGTCCGCAAAGGCGAGCGCAGAAGCCTCACCAAACTGCTCTACCACCTTGTGGACGCGCTGTACAGCAGAACGGAAACCGACTTCAAGAGGGGCACGTTCAGAGTCAGGGGCGACACCGTGGACGTATTCCTCGGAGGGGCCGACGAAGCCGTGAGGATAGAGTTTTTCGGAGACGAGGTGGAAGACCTGTCGCTGATAGACCCAATGACCGGAGCGAGGCTGGAGGGCCTGACGGAAGTGCCGATATATCCGGCAAACAACTTCGTGACCACAAAGGAGAGGGCCGTCAAGGCAGTCAGCCGGATACAGGACGACCTCGTGAAGCAAATGGCCTATTTCGAGGGCACCGAAAGGCCGCTGGAGGCCAAAAGGCTGAAACAGAGGGTGGAATATGATCTGGAAATGATCAAGGAAATGGGCTATTGTCCCGGAATCGAGAACTATTCGCGCTATCTGGACGGGCGCTCGCCCGGACAGAGGCCGTTCTGCCTAATCGACTACTTCCCCGACGATTTCGTGACCTTCATAGACGAGAGCCATGTGACCGTCCCTCAGATCAGGGCAATGTACGGCGGCGACCATTCCCGCAAATCGGTGCTCATAGAATATGGCTTCCGTCTGCCGGCGGCGGCCGACAACAGGCCGCTCACCTTCGAGGAATTCGAATCGGTGACCAGGCAGAAGGTCTTCGTCAGCGCCACCCCGGCCGAATATGAACTGGAAAAATCCGGCGGACTCGTGGTGGAGCAGGTCGTCAGGCCCACCGGACTGCTCGATCCGCCCATAGAGGTGAGGCCGATAAAGAATCAGGTGGACGATCTCATGGAGGAGATCCGCAGACGGTCCGCCGCCGACGAGCGCATACTGGTCACCACGCTGACAAAGCGGATGGCCGAGGAACTGAACAGCTATTTCGAGCGTATGGGAGTGAGAGCCAGATATATACACTCCGACATAGACACCACCGAGAGAATCGAGATCATCGAGGACTTCAAGAAGGGCCTGTTCGACGTGCTGGTGGGAGTCAACCTTCTCCGCGAAGGTCTGGACATCCCGTCGGTCTCGCTGGTCGCGATAATGGACGCCGACAAGGAGGGCTTCCTGCGCTCGGCCAGAGCGCTCACGCAGACTGCGGGAAGAGCGGCCAGAAACGTCCACGGACTGGTGATCATGTATGCCGACACCATCACCGGTTCCATGCGGGACACCATCTACGAGACCGACCGCCGCAGGGCCAAGCAGATGGAATACAACAAATTGCACCACATCACCCCCACTCAGGTGGGAGTCAAGGAGAACCCCCTCGCAGGAGAACTGTTCACCGCCGGAAAAGGAACCGTCGCCGCCCCCAACTCCTACGAGGATCCCGTCTATATCCCGAGCCCCGAAGAACTCGGCAAGGGCAAGATAAGCGTCGGGCTGGGCATGGACTCTAAGAGGACATCCAATTCCGCCTTTGTGGACGGCTATTTGAAGGCGGATCTGGCGGCCGTGCTGCAGGACCCAGTCATCCGGTCCATGTCAAGGAATCAGGTGGAGAAAAGCGTCGCCGAGGCCAGGCGGAAAATGCAGAAAGCCGCGGCGAATCTGGATTTCGCCGCGGCCGCAAAGTTCAGGGACGAGATGTGGGCCCTGCAGGAATATCTCAAAGTCTGGAAAGACTGAAGTCTCAGCCCAGCAATTTTACAATCAGTTCACCCAGCTCACCGGCCGTATGGGCGATATGGTCCGCGGCTTTGAGATCGGACTCGGGCCTGAAGCCCCAGGTAACGGCGATGGAAGGGATTCCGGCCGCGGCAGCAGTCTTTATGTCGGTGGCGGAATCTCCGGCCATGACCACATTGCCGCTCACGCTGTTCCTGCCCATTCCTGCATTGTCCATAAGCGTGAACACTATTTCCGGCGACGGCTTCAGAGGCGCGCCCGGCCTGTCGCCGAGAATTCCGGCGAACTTTATGTCGGGGAAAAACTCTTTCACCAGGGTCTCCGCACCGGCCTGGAACTTGTTGGAAGCCACACCTATGGCATATCCGCGCGAGTACAGCGAAGAAAGCAGCTCAGGAACGCCGTCATAGGGACGGGTGTGGACGTCGATGTGGTCCGTGTAATACTCCACAAAAACCTTTAGCAGCCTGTCCACGAGAGCGTCATCGGCCCTGTCCGCTTCCGGAAGAGCGTTTATCACGAGCTTGCGTATTCCGTGCCCCACCATTCCGTAATATTCATCCATCGCATGCGTGGGATAGCCGAACGATGAAAGAGCCGCGTTGGTGGCGGCGCCGAGGTCCTCTATCGTATTGATGAGTGTGCCGTCCAAATCAAAAATCACAAGTTTCATGGCCGCAAATATAGACAGCATCGGAAAATTTCCATATATTTAGATGAAGATTTTCTATGGTTATGGACACTGTCGAAAAGAGCTTCCCGCACTATGGTGAAGAAGGGAACCGCCTCATAAAGGACGCATACGACATCGCTTCAGCAGCCCTGAAAGATGACACAAGATATGACGGATCGCCATTCCTAAGCCATCCGGAAGGGGTGGCGCGGATAGTATCGGACGAGATAGGCCTTCAGGCGGAGTGCGTCGCCGCCGTCTTTCTCCACGAAGCCATGCGCAAGCACCCCGACATAGACACCTCCGGCTGGAAATTCTCCGCCGAGATCATGGCCATGGTGGACGGTCTGAACAAGATAGCCACCATAAAGCCGAAAGACACCAAGCTGGAGGCCGAAAACTACAAAAAACTGATAGTCCAGTATTCCCGCGACCCCAGGGTGATAGTCCTGAAAATCGCGGACAGGCTGGAAGTCATGCGCCACCTGGACATGTTCCCCGGCCAGTCCAGGGAAAGGAAAGTGCTGGAGACCCTGATGCTCTACATTCCGCTGGCCCATCAGCTGGGGCTGTACAACATCAAGGCGGAAATGGAGAACATCTATCTCGCCTTCGCCGAACCGCAGCAGTACAGGGCCATAACGAACAAACTGAAGGCCACCCAGAAAGACAGGGAAAATCTCACGGCCGAGTTCATCGAGCCCCTGAAGAAGGATCTGGACGAGGCGGGGATCCGCTACAAACTGAAGATCAGGACAAAGTCGGCATATTCCATCTACAAGAAGATGAAGGCCCAGAAAGTGCCTTTCGAGGGGGTCTACGACGTCTTTGCCATCCGCTTCATAATAGACTGCGACGGAGATGACCACGAGCTGGAGAAAGACCTCTGCTGGAAGGTATATTCCCATGTGACAAAGGAATATGAGCCCGACACCTCAAGGCTGCGCGACTGGATAACCAATCCGAAGCCCAACGGCTACGAGTCCCTGCACATCACCGTCAAGAACAAGGAGAACGCCTATGTGGAAGTCCAGATAAGAACCGCCAGAATGGACGCGGAGGCGGAACACGGCAACGCCGCGCACTGGTCCTACAAGGGAATAAAGCACGAGGCGACCATGGACAGATGGCTCACTTCGGTCAGATATGAGCTGGAGCATCCCATGTCCATAGGCCCCGATGATGTGCCGCAGCCGCCGGACAGGGAGATCTTCGTCTTCACGCCGAGCAGCGAACTGAGGATACTTCCCAAGGGCGCGTCGATTCTGGACTTCGCCTTCAACATACACTCCGGACTTGGGATAAGGTGCACCGGCGGCCGCGTGAACGGCAAGGCGGTCCCCATCAAGGAAAAGCTCAAGACCGGCGACGTGGTGGAGATAATGAGCGGCAAGAATCAGAAGCCCTCGCCGGACTGGCTGAACTATGTGGTCACTTCCAAGGCCAGAAGCAAGATCCGTCAGGCTCTGCAGGACGAACAGTACAAGAAAGCCGCCGAAGGCCGGGAGATTCTTGAGAGAAGGCTCAAGAACTGGAAACTGGAATTCCCGGACTGGATGCTGGTGGAGCTGATGAAAAAGCTCCGCTACACCACCATGCACGCCTTCTTCGCCGCAGTGGCCGAGGAAGAGGTGGACGTGAACACGGTGAAGAACTACATCCTGGAGCATGACGCCATGGTGGCCGAAGCCGCGGAAGCGGCCAAGGAAAAGGAGGCCGCCAAGGAAAAGACCGGCATAAGGTCCGATTCCGGCGATGACATCCTGGTCATCAATGCGAAAGACCTGAAAGGTCTGGACTACAAGATGTCCAAGTGCTGCAATCCGGTATTCGGAGATGACGTGTTCGGTTTCGTCACCAGAGACAGCGGCATCAAGATCCACAGGATCTCGTGTCCCAACGCCGCCAGACTGATGGACAGATACCCCTACCGCATCCAAAAGGTCAGATGGACCAGCAATCCCTCCACGGGTACCTTCCAGGTGTCGCTGAGAATAATATCGGAGATGGAGTCTCCGGTGATAAACAGGATCATGGAAGTGGTGAGCAACTTCAGAGCCTCGCTCCGCTCGTTCACCTTCAACGAGAACCAGAGAAACGGGACCTATGAGATCTCAATAAAGGTCTATGTAGCCTCGAACATGGAGCTGGACAAAGTCGTCTCTCAGCTGAAGATAATCAAGGGAGTGCTGAAAGTCAGCAGATTATAGCATTCATTTCGAAGCCCGGGCCGCGAGGGCCCTGCGGTAGGCCCCGGCGTTGCGCAAATGCTCGGAATAGCTTGCGGCGAACAGATGCGTCCCGTCCATGGCCGGGCTCGCACAGAAATACAGATAGCTATGCGCATCCGGATTGAGAACCGCCTGCAGGGCCGCTCTGGACGGGACGCAGATCGGGCCGGGCGGAAGTCCGGCATATCTGTAAGTGTTATAGGGCGAATCCACCTCTAGATGCTTTTTCAGTATGCGGCGCGGTTCATAGCCGAAGCAGAAAGCCACGGTGGGATCCGCCTGCAGTTTCATTCCGCGGCGGAGACGGTTCAGGTACACCCCCGCGACTGAGGGCATCTCCTTCTCATAATTGGTCTCCCCGTTGACTATTGACGCAAGCACGGACACTTCCATTGGCGTCAAGCCCAAAGCCGCGGCCTTTTCCCTGTTGTCCACGTTCCAGAACGAGTCATAGGCTTTCTTCTGACGGGAAAGTATCTTCTCCATGGAATCAGTCCAATAGACCTCATAGGTATCCGGCATTATTAGGGCGAACACGTCCGCGGGACGGAAGCCGAAAGACGCCAGCAGAGCCGAGTCGGCCAGGGCTGACGCGGCCGCGGCCGAATCCAGCATCATCTGACCGCCTATCTTGCGCGCTATCGCCCCGCGGGTGCGCATGGTTCCGGAGAGAACCAGCTTGACAGGCGACTGCCACCCGGCGGCGAACATCCGCGAGACATACTTGCCGCTGTTGGATACGGTTACCGTATAATGGCCCGGAACTATGGCCTTCACGTCCGAGAAACATCTGGCCAGGCTGCGCGGGTGCTTCACCCCGCATTTTTCAGTGATCTCCGCAAGCACTTCGGCCGGAGAGGTGCCGGGGCGTACATAGAACTCGGCAGTTCTGACAAAGTTCGCACCCCGGCGGTCGAACCATGCATTGTACAGAGTCAATCCTCCGGCGGAGAGCGCGGCCAGAACCACCGCCGCGGCTATCGGTTTCCAGTGTCTCATCGATTTCTATCTGAGAAGTATTTCGTCATCCTGGCCGAGCACATGGTTCGAAGGCAGCGAATTGCGTTCCGCAAGGTCGGAAAGCCTGACGGCGAATCTCTGGGAAAGGTCCCGGAGACTCTCCCCTCCCTCGTCGGATATGTATTTGTCCAGTCCGCGCGCGGCCTGCTTTTTCTTTTTCTGGAGATAGACTATGTCGCCAGGTCTGGGCTGCTGGCCCGGACGCATGTCGTTGAAGCGGCGCAGCTCTTTGGGGAAAAGATTATTGGACTTGGCTATGGACTCAATGGTTTCCCCATCGGCGGCATAGATGAAAGGCACCCCGTTCAGCGAATACATTTTTCGGCTGAGCGAGAAGGTGAAAGACTCCGACCCGTCTAGCTTTACCGGCTCCTCCAGAGAAAGCGGAGACTCCGGAATCGCCGTAAAAGTCGTCTCGACGGCTTTCCGTCCGGCGGAAGATTTTCTGTAAGCGGCGGTCTTTTTTGACGACTTCCTTGCGGAGGATTTCTCCGTCTTTTTCTCTTTGGCCTTTTCCTCCCTCTTTTCGGCGCCTGAAGAATCTCGTCCTCCTGATCCGGCAGGCACGGCCTCGGCGGTGCGCCTGTCTGAAGAAGCCTCGGCAAGCTTTGCGGCCTGAGCCGCGGTGACCCTGTCAAAACGGGCAAGGTCATAGTCTTCTATGAGTTTTATGAGCTTTGCGGGATAGGCGCCGTCGGTGGCATAGCCGGCCTTCTTGAGGCCATAAGCCCATGACTTGTAGTCGGTCGTCTCATAGTCAAAGAGAAACTTGTAGCGGTCACGGTAGCGGAGAAAGTCGGAATGGTCGCGGAACGACTCGTCTGCGCTGTCATATTTCCTAAAGCATTCCCCCTTGGCATCATCGTCGGCGTACTGCTTTTTGCCCTTCCAGTCGTGACATTTTATGCCGAAGTGGTTATTGCCCTCCGAGGCAAGCGCGGACTGGCCATACCTGGATTCCAGCAGGCCCTGGGCCAGAGTTATGCTGGCCGGGACTCCGGTTCTGTACATTTCGCTCACGGCGGTTGCCGCATATTTTTCTATATACCGCACCTGGGCGCTTTGGGCCGAGGCTCGGACAGCGAAAAGGACGGCCATAAGAACGGCGGCCGCACGGAGAAAGGCTTTCATGACTATAGAGTTTTTTTGTCCGGTATGTCAAAAACATCGCCGTCATCGGCCGCAAAGCTCATGGGAAAGATCTTTCTGGCTTCGGCCTCATACAGGGCGGAATTGCGGCAACGTGACGAATAATGGGCGATGACGAGCTTTCCCGCCCCGGCCTCCGCAGCGCATCTGGCGGCATCCGCGGCGGTGGAATGGAAACGCTGGACGGCCTGATCTTTCAGAGCCGTGAGATAGGTAGCCTCATGATACAGCAGGTCCACACCCTTCACCCACAGGGGCAGCTCCGGGAACGGAGCGGTGTCGCTGGCATAGGCATAGCTTCTGGGGACGAACGGGACATATGCCGCCTCAGAGTTGGATATGACCATAGGTTCGGAGGTCCCCGAATTGCGGACATATCCGTTCATGAAACCGGCCCCGATGTCTTCTCCTGCGGGACGGACGACGTCTCCGCCCCTTTTCAGCATGCCTATCTCGGCCAGAGTGAACCCATATTTTTCCAGGGCCTCCTTTCTGACGTTGAGGGGCGGCGTCTTTTCTCTGAACAGATACCCGTAGGTCTCAATCTTGTGGTTAAGGGGAAAAGCAAGGATCTCAAAGGTCTTGGCTTCGTAGATCACCTGCGGTTCCCTGGCATGCACCTGATTGAATCTCAGTTCGAAAGGCAATCCCGCTCCGAAGAAGGACATGAAGAATTTCAGCACCGGGGCCAGATTGGACGGACCATAGATGTTCAGCGGCACGCTCCTCCCCTTCATGGCCATTGTCGAAAACAGGCCGAAAAGCCCGAAAACATGGTCGCCATGAACATGGGAGATAAATACCGAATCTATCTTCATCGGGGAAATGCGGAGCCTTGTCAGCTGGTGCTGAAGCCCTTCCCCTCCGTCAATCAGAAACAAACGCCCATGTACGTCAAGTACATGGGCGCTCTGGAATCTATCCTCGACGGGCACGGCGGAACCCGTGCCCAATATTGTCAAGGTAAAACTACTCACCCTTCTCCAGTTTGTCCTTAAGTGCTGCGAGTTCGGAAATGTCACCGAGGGTGGTCTTCTCAAGGTTGGAGTTGAGCTTCTTCACGGCCTTCTTGGTGGAATCGGCCTCAGCTGCGACCTTGGCCTCCTTGGCCTCGGAATAAGTCCTGGTGTGAGAAAGGAGAATCCTGCGGGTGCTCCTTCTGAGCTCGACAACCTTGAAAGGAAGGGTTTCGCCCACGACTGCGGTCTTGCCGTCTTCCTTGACAAGATCCCTTGCGAAGCAGAATCCCTCCACTCCGTCAGCGATGGTGATGTTGGCGCCCTTGTCGGTGGTGGAAGCCACGGTGGCGTCCACGACGGATCCGACAGGATACTTGGCCTCAAGCTCGTCCCAAGGATTGGGAAGAAGCTGCTTGTGACCAAGGCTGAGCTTGTGGTTGGCCTCGTCGAAGTCGAGAATCACGACATCGATCTTGTCGCCGGTCTGGACCATCTCGGAAGGATGCTTGATCTTGTTCCAGGAGAGGTCGCTGATGTGGATGAGGCCCTCTATGCCGTCCTCAAGCTCTGCGAACACGCCGAAGTTGGTGATGTTGCGCACAGTTGCGGAATGCCTGGAGCCGACGGGATATTTCTCGCGGATGTTCTCCCAAGGATTGGTCTGGAGCTGCTTGAGTCCGAGGGACATCTTCCTGTTCTCCCTGTCGAGGGAAAGGATCTGGGCCTCGACCTCGTCACCGACCTTGAGGAAATCCTGGGCGATGCGGAGTCTGGGAGACCATGACATCTCGGAGACATGGATAAGTCCCTCGACGCCGGGTTTGATCTCGACGAAAGCGCCGTAGTCGGCGATGAGCACGACCTTGCCCTTGACCTTGTCGCCGACCTTGAGGTCAGGATCGAGGCTGTCCCAGGGATGAGGTGTGAGCTGCTTGAGTCCGAGGGCGATTTTCTTCTGCTCATTGAAGTCGAGAACGACGACCTTGATCTTCTGGTCGAGCTTGACGACTTCCTCGGGGTTGTTGATGCGGCCCCATGAAAGGTCGGTGATGTGAATGAGACCGTCCACACCGCCAAGATCCACGAACACGCCGTAGTTGGTGATGTTCTTGACAGTTCCCTCAAGCACCTGGCCCTTCTCAAGCTTGCCGATGAGCTCGGCTTTCTGTTTCTCGAGCTCAGCCTCAAGCAGAGCCTTGTGGGAGACGACCACATTGCGGAACTCCTGATTGATCTTGACGATCTTGAAGTCCATGGTCTGGTCCACATATGCGTCATAGTCGCGGATAGGCTTGATGTCGATCTGGGAGCCGGGCAGGAAGGCCTCGATTCCGAAGACATCCACGATCATGCCGCCTTTCGTGCGGGATTTGATATAGCCCTTGACAATGTCTCCGTTCTCGTAGGCGGCGTTGACCTGATCCCAGGAACGAAGCTGACGGGCTTTCTTATGGGAAAGAACCAGCTGGCCCTTGCGGTCCTCGGCCGATTCGATATAGACTTCCACTTTGTCGCCGGCTTTCAGCTCAGGGTTGTAGCGGAACTCGGTGGCGGCAATGACGCCCTCGCTCTTGTAACCGATATTGACCACGACTTCCCTCTTGTTGACGGCGGTGACTGTGCCTTCAACGACCTCGTTCTCGACCACTTTCGAGAGGGTCTTGTCATAGGCATCCGCAATTTCTTTCTTGTCTACGTTTCCATAGACATCGGCCTCGCTTTCAAATGCGTCCCAATCGAATTTGTCGGGAGCGATCGATGCGCAGAGCGCCGGCTTCTTGTTTTCTTCTTCCATGTTGCTGAATAAAAAACTAGCTGTTAAACATTATATTCCTTGTGCCCGGAAGCATGCGGAAACTCGCGTAACTTCCTGAAAGCCCGCAAATATACGTCAAATTACGCTATCGGCAAAATAAATCTACAACAACTTCCTCTTGTTGAATACAAAAAGGATGACCGCGAAGGACAGCACCATTATTCCCACGATAATGATCCAGGCATAACTCAAGCCCTCAATGGGAAGATTCACATTCATTCCATAGAAACTGGCCACCAGTGTCGGAGGCATCAGCAGCAGGGAAATGAGCGTGAATATCTTCATGATCCGGTTCTGGTCCAGATTGATAAGACCCACCGCGGTGTCCTGAAGATATTCCAGCCTCTCGAAGTTGAAGTTGGCATGGTTGATGAGCGAGAGGATATCCTGCTGGAGCACGTTCAGCCTGAGCTCAAGTTCCGGAGGATATTTGTCGCTCTTCATCAGGTTGTTGATCAGGCGCTGCTTATCCACTATGTTCTCCCTGAACACCATCGTGTTTTCCTGCAACTGATTGATGTCCAGGAGAAATTCCTTGTTGATGTCCTCTTCCTGATTTATGCGCTTGCTGTACTGGGCCGTCTCCTTGGTCATGAGCTCCACCATGTCGGCGTCAAGGTCGACGCGCTGGTCCAGTATGCTCACGAACACCCAGTAGCCGTTGGGGAAGAGCCGCGGAATCGCCTGCATCTTGCGGTGCAGCTCGGTAAAGCTTCGCAGGGGGAAATCCCTCGTGGTGGCAAGACAGCCGCCGGTCAGAGTAAAGGTCACGGCCTCCATTCCATAGCCCTCCGGGCCGGGCATGAGGAAGTTGGTGTTGGCATATATGGCAGAATCGGTCTCCTTGAAGCGGGATGAACTCTCGATCTCTTCAGCCTGCGCCCTGCTCTGGATCTCCACACCGAGGAAAGCCTCCACCGAACGCTTTTCATCTCCGGTCGGAGAGAACATGTCGATCCACACGACATCCTCCAGCCGAAGATTTCCGAAATCCGTCCCCGAAAGAGACTCTATCGACTTCCCGTCTTTTCTGTAGAAGATGTCAACCATGCCTTTGGATTTACGGAACCATACCTTTATCAGCGCAAAAATATAAAAATATCTCCTATAAGAGCGCGCTTCGGCACGGAAAACGCATCACGGTTTCCGTATTTTCCTAAAAAAAAGTTAAATTTGCATCTCAAAATAGGGAATTTTTAATTAAAGCTTTATAATCATGGTTTCTTACAAAGAACTGGGTCTTGTGAACACCAGAGAGATGTTTGCAAAGGCCGTCAAGGGAGGTTATGCGATTCCCGCATTCAACTTCAACAACATGGAACAGCTTCAGGCCATAATTCAGGCCGCCGCCGAAAAGAAGTCACCTGTCATCCTTCAGGTCTCCAAGGGCGCACGCAACTATGCCAATCAGACACTTCTCAGATATATGGCCCAGGGCGCTGTCGAGTACGCCAAGGAACTCGGATGGGAGCATCCCGAAATCGTCCTTCACCTGGACCACGGCGATTCCTTCGAGCTCTGCAAGAGCTGCGTTGACTTCGGCTTCTCCTCTGTGATGATCGACGGGTCCTCCCTCCCCTATGAGGAGAACATCGCCCTCACCAAGAAGGTGGTCGAATATGCCCACAAATATGATGTGACCGTCGAGGCCGAGCTCGGTGTGCTGGCAGGTGTCGAGGAGCATGTCTCCTCCGCCGAGTCCCACTACACAAGCCCTGAAGAGGTCATCGACTTCTCCAGCCGCACAGGTTGCGACTCCCTCGCCATCTCGATCGGAACATCCCATGGTGCCTACAAGTTCAAACCCGAGCAGTGCACCCGTGACCCCAAGACCGGCCGTCTCGTACCTCCGCCGCTCCGCTTCGACATTCTTCACGAGATCGAAAAGAAGCTCCCCGGATTCCCGATCGTGCTTCACGGTTCGTCTTCAGTTCCTCAGGAATATGTTGACATCATCAACGCCAACGGCGGAAAGCTTCCGGATGCAGTCGGCATCCCCGAGGAGCAGCTCCGCGAGGCTTCCAAGAGCGCAGTCTGCAAGATCAACATCGACTCCGACTCCCGCCTTGCCCTGACCGCCATCGTCCGTCAGGTCCTCAACCAGAAGCCCGGCGAGTTTGATCCCAGAAAGTACCTCGGACCCGCCCGTGACGAGATGAAGAAACTCTATATCCACAAGATCGTGGATGTGCTCGGATCCGACGGCAAAGCCGAATAATTCCGAAAACATACGATAAAAAGAGCGGCCGAAGTTCAGCCGCTCTTTTTTTATCCTCAGCCGCGGACTCGCGGCGGATCACATCAGGAACCCGGACATGTTTTTCCCGCAGGCGATGCCTTCCCTTATTTCAGTGGCGGAGATGTCCACCGTCGTGGCGTCCAGAAGCCTTATCCTGAAGGCGGGATTGATGTTCAGCAGAGCTTTCCTTAACGCCTCGGAGTCAAAACTCCGGCGCGGATACACCGCCACGCCATAGTCGGCGAGCAGTCTGGAGCCCTCCTTCCAATTCAGTATTCCGGCCAGATTGTCTCCGCCGATTATAAGAGTGAAGCTGTCACCGGGACGGGAGCTCTTCAATGCGTCAAGAGTCCTTATCGAATAGCTCGGCGGCGGCATCTTCATCTCCATGTCGTCCACGATCACCTTGCCAAGCAGTTCCGGATGGCGTGCCACAGCCTCCTTTGCGGCCATGAACCTGTCTTCCGCCGACATCGCATATGAGCTGTCTTTAAACGGATTGCGGGGAGACACGATGAGACGGATCTCTCCGAAAAAGCCCTCTCTGACCAGAAAATCCAGGATGGCGAGATGCCCTGTGTGCATGGGGTGGAAAGTCCCCGAATAGACAGCTACGTCCATGGACTATCCGGCAAGAAAGGTGTCAACCATCCCGTCGGCGGCCTTATAGGCCTCTTCGAGATCGTCGTTGACAAGCACCCGGTCAAATTTTCCGGCGAATGTCATCTCCTCCGCGGCCTTCGCGACTCTCTTCTCTATGTCGGCCGGAGAATCCGTGCCCCTCTTTTCCAGCCTTTCCCTTAGCACTTCCACCGACGGGGCCTGTATAAAGACCGAAAGAGCCCTGTCCCCGAAATATTTCTTGAGATTCACGCCGCCCTTCACGTCCACATCGAAGATGATCACATGGCCCCTGCCCCAGATTCTGTTCACCTCCGATTTAAGAGTGCCATAGAACCTGTCCGGATAGACTTCTTCGTGTTCCACGAACTTGTCTTCGGTCACCAGCCTGCGGAATGTGCCGGCGCTGTAGAAAAGATATTCCACGCCGTCGATTTCCGTTCCGCGGGGCGGACGGGAAGTCGCCGACACCGAAAACTCCATCTCGGGATGACGCTCGAGGATGTGCCTCACTATTGTGCTCTTGCCTGAGCCCGACGGGGCGGAGAAAATCACGACTTTATTACCCATTTCAGAAACTTTTTTATGTTACACGATGCCGAACAGTATAAGCGATCCAAGTATTATCAGGACTATGCCGCCGGCCAGTTCAGCCGCGTTGCCGAACTTTCTGCCCAGCGTCTGACCTCCTTTCATACCGGCGACCGCCGCCGCCACGGTGCAGAAGAAGACCGCCGAGGCCTTGCCGGCGATCTCATTTCCGGAGCCGCCGTCCATAGACAGCGAAATTCCCGCGGCGAAAGCGTCTATGCTCGTGGCCACCGCCCCCAGCAGGACGTTTTTAAGCCCCGCCAAATCCAGGCTCCTGCAGTCTTTGGAGAAGGCTTCCTTCACCATGCCACCGCCCACATACAGCAACAGAAGGAATCCGACTATATGCGACACCTTTTCTATATAGCTTACGAAAATGTCACCGAAGGCCCAGCCCAATGTCAACAGGGCGGCCTGCACGACACCGAATACCAGTGCGATGCGCAGAATGCGGCCTCCGGAAATACACTTCACGCTGACGCTGGAGCAGAGAGTCACCGCAAAGCAGTCGGCGCAGAGGGAAAGCGCGAACAGTATGGTGAGCAGGAATGCCATTCCGTCAAGGTTTAAAAATCTGCCTGTTCACTATCGAACGCCCGAGAGTGAGCTCGTCGGCATATTCGATATCATCCCCGAACCCGAGGCCTCTGGCCAGAGTTGAGATCTTCACCCCGAAAGGAGCAAGCTGCCTGTAGATGTAGAACGAGGTGGTCTCGCCCTCCACATCCCCGCTCAGGGCCAATATGACCTCGGCCGCCGCGCCGCTCTCCGAAAGGGCCTTGACCCTCTCCACCAGACGGCCTATGGTCAGATCCGAAGGGCCGATGCCGTTGATCGGAGATATGATGCCTCCCAGAACATGATATACGCCCCGGTACTGGCCGGTATTTTCCACGCTCATCACATCCCGCACATTCTCGACCACGCAGATGATGCCGTGGTCTCTGCTGCGGTCGGAGCATATGGAACAGCTGTCCCCGTCCGAGATCATCATGCAGGTGCCGCAGTATTTCACCTCGTCTCTCAAGCGGTTCACCGCCTCGGTAAAATGGTGGACATTCTCTTTCGGCTGGCGAAGGAGAAACAGAGCCAGACGCAGCGCGCTCCTGTTCCCGATTCCCGGCAGGGAACCGATGGCGTCCACCGCATCCTCAAGCAGTTTCGAAGGGTATTTCTGTCTAAGCATCAGCCCACCGTCTCTCCGTTACGTTTCCAATGTATATAGCCATACACCGCCGAAGCGGCATAGACGAAATAAAGCACCGCCATCCAGTACATTCCCGACACGATACACAATGTGGTCGAGAACAGGTCCGCGACTATCCATACCAGCCATTGCTGCGGATAGGATTTGACCAGCCACCATGCCGCCACCGCGCTCATCACCGTGGTCACAGCATCCATCCAGGTTTCCGCGCCGCCCAGCAGCTGGAGCGTCTTGCACAACAGAAAGGAGCCGGCCACAAATATGACCGCGCTTGCGATCGCGGTTCTCATTCCGAGCCGGCAAAGATGGATGGAAGATTTTCCGGAAAGCTTCGCCTCGTCCTTTTTCCACTGATTCAGTCCCACAAACGACATGATCACATAGTAGACATTAAGCCCCATGGAGGCATACAGATGCTGCACCGCAAATGAGAAAGCGCAGGCCACACCCGTAAGTATGCCGAGCGTCCACATGAGCCGCTTCTGCCCGATTTCCAGGACAATATAGGCTATCCCGGTCACGAAGGCGAAAATCTCTATGGCCTGTATCAGCTGATCCATGCCGGTTTACAGAACCTTAATGACCTCCACCTTGAAGATGAGCGCCGCGCACGGAGGGATAGCTCCATGGGCACCGGCCTCGCCGTATGCCAGATTATAGGGGATATAGAGTTCCCATACGGAGCCCTCCGGCATAAACTGGAGAGCTTCGGTCCATCCGGCTATCACCTGGCTCACTCCGAACTCGGCGGGCTCTCCCCTCTTGTAGGAACTGTCAAACACCTGTCCATTGATGAAGCGGCCTTCGTAGTGGCATCTCACGGTGTCCTTTCGGCCGGCCTTCTTGCCGGTCCCGGCTTTTATCACTTTATATTGCAGCCCGTCGGGAAGCGTGACGACTCCTTCTTTCCCGGCGTTGGCGGCGAGAAACTCCTCCCCGTCTTTCTTCATGACCTTGGCTATCTCGGCGTCTTCCGCCGCCTTTTCGGCTTCGAGTTTCTTGAAATACTCGTCCAGGATCTTTCCTGCCTCTTCATAGGAGATGGCCGGCTCGCCTCCGCCCATGCTGTCCTTCAGTCCGGCGGCAAAGTCGTTTATGTCAATGTCCCTGACTCCGGACTGGATCAGGTTGCGGGCAATGCTCATGCCCATTGCGTAGGATGCTTTGTCCATATTAAATAAGATGGCTGTTTTAAAATTATAAAACGCTAATTTAAGCATTTGTTCCGGCAATAGCCTTGGTTTATTGAGCAAATTGCTAATTTTGCCTCCACTTTATGGGGCTGACTGAAAAGTCCCTAAGAGACCGCGCCGGAGGCGCGAGGTGAAGCATCGTGAAATCAAGGCTTGTCATAACGCTGCCGCTCTTTTTTCTGTTGGGCGCCGGCTTGTCTGCACAGGAAATCTCAGACACTTTGCAGACGGCTTCCGTCACAGCATTTTCTTCCCGTCAGGCAGTTCCCGTGTCCCGTATCGACGGCCAGTCTCTGGAAAGGCTCTCATCAAGCACCGTCGCAGACGCGCTCAAATACTTCTCCGGAGTCCAGATCAAGGACTATGGCGGTCTGGGCGGACTCAAGACGGTGAACGTGAGGTCGCTGGGATCCCAGCACGTGGGAGTCTTTCTGGACGGTGTGCAGATTCTCAACAGCCAGAACGGACAGGTGGATCTCGGCCGCCATTCTCTGGACAACATGGAATCGGTATCCCTTTACAGCGCCCATAAGTCCGAAACGCTACAGGGTGCCGGCGAATACGCCTCAGGCGCCTCCGTCTACATGCGGACCCGCGTCCCGGTATTCTCCGGCAGACCATATAACCTGAAGGCCAGAGTCAAGGGCGGTTCTTTCGGGAGCATAAGCCCGATGCTGCGCTATGAAAGACGCCTGGGCCGCTCCGCCCTGAGCCTTGAGGGCATGTTCCTCAATTCGAGAGGCGACTACCGCTTCCGGATCAAAAACGCCCTTGAAGACACCAGCGCCCGACGCACAAACGGAGACATCAGGGCCGTACGCGCGGAAGCCGGTCTGTGGGCGTCGCCGTGGGGCGGAGAATTTCAGGCCCATGCCTATTTCTATGACTCCGAAAGGGGCCTTCCCGGCCCCGTGATCAGGAGACTTTCCGACCAGTATTCCTCAAAGGACCGCCAGTGGGACAGAACGGCCTTCGCCCAAGCTTCGTTCCGGAAGACCGGCGGATCGGCGGCCATGCTCCTGAGCGGCAAGCTTGCATATGACCGGGTGGAATATCTCTCCGACCCGGCCAAAAACAAGGCCGCCGCATATGCCCATAACATCTACAGGCAGAGGAGCGCTTTCCTTTCCGCCGCGGTGGCATGGTATCCCCTGGAGTGGCTTTCAATGAATTTCGCCGCCGACGGGCGCTTTTCAGACCTCAGGTGCAACGTCACCGGATTTTCCTATGTTCAGAGGCTGGACACCAAGGCGGTGGCGGCCGCCACGATCCTGTTCGGCGGCTTCTCGGCGTCCGGGTCGGGGCTCTTTACGCTGATTCGCGACTGGAAGAAAAATGCGCCCGACCCTCTGATGCGTTTCACGCCTACGCTGACTCTGTCATGGACCGAACCGTCCGGCAAGCTGACTCTCAGATCCTTTTACAAGTCGTCTTTCCGGGCGCCCACGTTCAACGACCTGTATTACACGCTTGTAGGCTGGTCACAACTGAAACCGGAGAAAGCGTCCCAGTATGATTTCGGGGCGGACGCCTCGCTGCTTCCGTCTTCTTCGCCGCTTGCGGTCAGGCTGTCCGCCGATGTGTACTATAACAGGATCACCGACAAGATAGTGGCCATGCCGGCAGCCTGCCAGTTCCGCTGGACCATGATGAACTACGGCAAGGTGAGGGGCGCGGGCGTCTCCGCCTCCGCTTCGGGCCGTTATTCCCACGGGAATTTCAATGCCGGGCTGCTGCTCACCTACACTTTTGAATCCGCAAGGGACAGAACCTCCCCGGACAGGATCACGTGGAACGGACAGATTCCATATACGCCATGGCACAGCGGTTCGGCGGTGCTGGACGCCGGCAAGGGTCCCTGGACCGGAAGCCTGTCTTTTCTCTACACCGGTGCGAGATACCGCAGTTCCGACAACATCGCATCCGAGAGACTCGACCCATGGGCGACGGTGGACCTGTCCCTTTCCAGAAAGATCAGGCTCCGCAGGGCCTGCGGTCTGGAGCTGGGTCTCGACGTGAACAATCTGCTCAACCGGAGATATGAAGTCGTGACGCGCTATCCCATGCCCGGAACGAATTTCATGGCAAAAGTGACACTGACAATATAAATACATTAAAATAACATCATGTTTATGAAAAAGTTATCAATCTATCTCCTCGCGGCCCTGGCCTTTGCATCAGCCGTTTCGTGTTCCAAGGAAAACGGCGATCCGGATCCCGGTCCGACGCCCCATGTATCGGAATATGTCTATATCCTCAATGAAGGCAAGATGGGCGAGAACAACGCTTCCCTTTCCCGTTATGATCTCAATGACAACACGGTCGAAAACGGATGGTTTTCTTCGGTGAACAGCACCCCGCTGGGTGACACCGGAAATGACATAATCGTCACTGACAATTATATCATCATGGCCATAAACGGCTCCAACTTGATCCAGTTCTGCGACCATGACGGCAAGATCAAAGGCAGCACCGAAGCCGTTCCCGCCTGCAGAAGGATGGCCGCCGACACCACCGGCAAGTATCTCTATGTGACCTCCTATGCCGAAGACGGCAATCTCTACAGGGTCAACATGAGCGACTTCACGGTGAGCGGTATCGCCAAGACCGGTTATGAGCCCGAAGGCGTGGTCTATTACAAGGGAAAGCTCTTTGTGGCGAATACCGGCGGATATGCCTACAGCGGCGCCCACAATTACGAGCAGACCATCACCGTCGTTGACGAGAAGACAATGTCCACCACCGGCATGATCAAGACCGGCCACTACAATCTCTATGGAGCGTTCATACAGAACGCAAAGTATCCCAGATATGTTCTCGTGAACGCCGCAGGCGACTATAATTCCAATCCGGCCTCGTCATTCATCTTCGACTGCGAGCAGCAGAAAGTAATTGCAGAGTATGATTTCCCGGCCACCTATGCCGCCCAATATGACGGCGCATGGTATGTACTGGGCTCCAGCTTCAACTATTCCACCTACAAAAGCGAATACACCACCAAGAAGATCGACATGAACGAGGGCTCCCCCGTAGTCACCGACTGGACCATTCCCGATCTCGATTCGATGACGTCACCCTACGGCATCTACATCACTTCACGCGGAAGCCTCTTCGTGACCGACGCCGGCGACTATGTGAGCCGCGGCACTCTCTACCGCTACAAGCTCTCCGGAACTCTGGTTTCCAAGGAGACCGTCGGCATCAACCCCGCGCATTTTGCGGAATATTAGACTGCGTCCGCACAATAAAAGGGGGCTGGCCAAATCTTTGGCCAGCCCCCTTTGGCTTCTTCCCCCCCCGGACTGTCATCGGCGGGAAGAAGACACAAGACGCAGACTGTTGGCGACCACGCAGACGGAACTCATGGCCATGCAGGCGGCGGCCAGCATGGGATTGAGCATAAATCCGCAGACCGGGTAAAGGGCTCCTGCGGCGACGGGCACGGCCAGCACATTATAGAAAAAAGCCCAGAACAGGTTCTGCCGGATTATGCGGACGGTCCTGCGGGAAAGTTCCACCATCTGGGGAATTTTCTTAAGATCCCCCGAAACGACCGTCACCATGGCGGCGTTGATCGCTACGTCGCTCCCTTTTCCCATGGCTATGCTCAGATCCGCCAGAGCCAGGGCGGCACTGTCATTGATCCCGTCTCCTGTCATGGCCACATTGTGTCCGTCTCTCCGGAGAGCCTTTATGAATTCTGCCTTGTCCTGCGGCAACATTCCCGCCCTGACATGCGAAATTCCCACCTTTCCGGCCACTATGGCGGCCGATGACGCATTGTCTCCGGTGAGCATATATGTCTCGACTCCCAGTTTTTTCAGCCCTGACACGGCTTCGGAGGCGGTTTCCTTTATGCGGTCAGTGATTCCGAAAACCGCCACAAGCCTGCCCCCGGCCGAAAACTGCACGACAGTCATGCCATCCTCTTCCCATTCTTCCGCCTCGGCGAAGGTCTCCTGGGAACTGTTGCCGACGAAATACTCCACACCCTCATACGAAGCTTCAAGGCCTTTCCCGCTTTCGCTCACAAAGTCGGAAATCTCCACCGTCGAGACATTCATATCAGCGGCATGCACGGCCGCCACAATGGCCATAGCCAAAGGATGCCCGGACTTCAATTCCATAGACAGCAACACCCGGCGTGCTTTTGACAATTCTTCTTCTGATGCGGGAAACCACCTGGATTCCACCACATCCGGCTGTCCCTCGGTCACTGTGCCGGTCTTGTCGAGCACCATGACATCCACCTTGCCGGCGATCTGCAGGGAATCTGCATCCTTGATCAGGATACCCTTTTTCGCCCCGCTCCCGATACCGGCTATAAGCGCGGTCGGGGTGGCCAGTCCAAGAGAACACGGACAGGCTATGACAAGCACCGAAACCATGGCCAGAAGACCCCTGGTGAGGCCGTCTTCCGGTGAGAGCAACACCCAGCAGAGAAGAGTCAGCACGGAGATTCCGATTATGAAGGGGACAAACACCGCGGCCACTTTGTCCACGGTGTCCTGAATCTTCGCCTTGCTTCCCTGAGCGTCTCTGACCATGCGGACAATGGCCGAAAGCATGGTGTCCTTTCCGACCTTCTCCGCCCTCACGCCGAAGGCTCCCTTCTGATTTATGGTACCTGCGTAGACCTTGTCTCCTGCCTTCTTGAGCACGGCCACGGGCTCCCCGGTGAGCATGCTCTCGTCCACATAGGACTCCCCTTCCACGACTTCACCGTCGGCCGGAATCCTGTCCCCGGGGCGGACAGTGAACACTTCGCCCTCTTTTATCGCCACCGACTTGGGCTGAAGCCCGGCCAGTTCACGGATCGACGCCGTAGTGCCGAGCTCGGCCTTTTCCCGCAGAACCCGGCCAATCAATATGAAGGCCCCGATCATGGAGGCGGATTCGAAATAGAGATGCGGCGTCAGTCCTCTTGCAGTCCACACTGAAGGAAACAGCAGATTGAAGAGACTGAAGAAGTATGAGATAAGTATGGACAGGGCCACAAGGGTGTCCATGCTTGCAGTCCCGTGCCCGGCCTGTCTCCATGCGGCCGCGATGAAACGGCGGCCGCACCAGAAAACCGCCGGCGTGGCCAAAGCCCACAGAACGAACCCCTTTCCGGGAAAATCGCCGAATCCCATTCCCAGTAGCATTATCAGGAGGGCCAGGATCACGGCAAATACGGCGTCCCGCCTGAGCGAGACATAAAAGTCCTCCCTCAGCCGGTCGGCTTCTTCGTCGGACTCGTCGCCCTCATCATCGTCATCAGCGACGATGAGGTCATAGCCGGCATCCTGCACGGCTTTCTTTATGTCGGCCGGGGTCACGGAACCGGGATCATAGTCCACCTGAGCCGATTTGGAAGCCAGGCTCACCGAACATCTGTCAACTCCCTTCACGGAGCCTATCGCACCCTGCACTCTTGCCACACAGGCGGCACATCCCATTCCCTGTACGGGGAAATTCTTTCTTACGATTTTTGCCATAATGATTCTTTATATTCGAGGTTGTTATGGAGGGGTTCAGGGCCGGCTCAGAATTCAAGGGCGAGGCCGAAGCCATGAGGATTCGGGCCTATCCGCAGCGACACGTCACCGGACTTGCCGGAAGCGGAAACGCGGCTGTTATAGTCGTCCGCAATCGCATCAAGCTTCCTGTTGCCGCTCACCCACAGAGGTATTCCCACACAGAGGCCGGCGGCCCCCATGGCCACCATCGCGCCAAGGGCGCCAAAATCCTCTCCGGCCATGTAGCCTATGAGGGAGGGCAGAAACATCGTTCCCGAAAACATCGTGACATACACGCCGCTTTCATACAGCCTCCTGGCCTTGAGATACCGGCTTCCATACATCGAGACCCCGAGCATCTCCCGAAGCCTGTCGTCATAGATCCGGCCGTAACGGTCATAATAATGTCCCCCGTGATAGTCCAGCGGATCGCCGAAACGGATGTCGAAGCCGGGACGGGCGCCGAAACCCGGGTACCAGTCGCCCGCAAACGCCTGAGGCGCGAAGTCCTGCCGAGTTCCGTTTTCAAACACCACCCGGGCCACATTGCGGAGGGCGATTCTATAGTCGGGGCCCTCCTGATTGTCCCACGATTTATAGATCATGTCTTCCTCGCCGATTTCCAGCACTTTGGCTTCCACAACGGTGCCGTCCAGCTTATAAATCCGGTCCTGAGCGGATGCACCGGCGGCGCAACACGAAAGGAACAGACAGAACAAAGCGATCCGAACCGGAGCCCGGAACAAAAAACATGTACGCATAGCTTTAAAACATGACCGCCACCTTATGGCGGCCGGTGCTACGGGTGCAAAAAATATGCTAACGGGGAATGGAGAACACGGACGAATCCACAGCGGCACGGGCGTCGATGGACGACATCTCATAGACATTGCGGATGCCGGAGAACTCGGTGATATCCATCTTCACCAGCAGGCAGTCGCTTTTGCGGTAGTTCAGGACTATGTCCGAATAACCGCGCACGGCCTGATTTCTGGCCTTGATCGTCACCACATAATCGTTTCCGCTCTCGGAGACGGATATGTCGGCGTTATTGGCGTCGGCCACCTGCCCGGCATTGCCGGCTATGCAGCCCAGAAGCATGGAACTGAGGCTGGACATGAGCTTGTTCTTGGTGAGATCGAAATTGTTCGCCTTGCCGCCCCTGTTCAGATACATCAGTCCGCCGTCTATGACAAGGACATCGCCGGACGGCTTGACATACTGCATGGACAGCTGACTTTGGTCGGTATAATAAAGCTTCCCGGAAGATTTCACGACCTTGCCGGAGGCGGCTATGATTCTGGTCTGGACGAAGTCGGCGGTTATCCGGGACACCGAGTTCCCGGCCTTCTGTATCTTGTCGAGCCTTGAATCCTGGGCGAAAACAGCGCAGACAGAAAGCGCAAAGGCGGCCAAAACCGCAAACAGCTTGTTGAATTTCATAAGACTGACTCCTTACATGCACATCCCGCCGTCTATGGTGAGAACCTGACCGGTTATATATGCGGCCTCATCGGAGACAAGGAACGCCACCGCGGAAGCGACCTCCTCGGGGGTTCCGAACCTCTTGGCGGGAATCGTGGCCTTTATCGCAGCCTCATCCAGGCCTGCCACCATGTCGGTCTTGATGAAGCCTGGAGCCACGGCGTTGACCGTCACCTTTCTGGCCGCCATTTCCTGAGCCAGCGCCTTGGTGGCGGCTATGAGTCCGCCCTTGGCGGCGGAATAATTGGTCTGGCCGGGAAGGCCCTTGAGACCGGACACCGAAGTCATGTTGATAATGCGTCCATGCTTATGGACGGCCATAGGTTCCAACACCTGCTTGGTGACATTGTAGAAGCTGTCAAGATTGGTGCTTATGACTTTTGTCCAGTCCTCACGCTCCATCCAGAGCATGAGGTTGTCGCGGCGGATGCCGGCGTTATTGACAAGAACTTCGATATAACTGTCGGGATTGGACTCGCGCCATGCGCCCATCTTTTCGGCGACGGCATCGGCATCCCCCACGTCGAATTTCAGAAGCTCGCCCTCCCCCCCGGCGGAGACGATCTCCCGCAGAGTCTCTTCAGCGGCTTCGTCAGCCGAGACATAGTTCACGATGACATGATATCCCTCTTTGGCGAGACGGACACAGACCGCTCTTCCGATTCCGCGGCTTCCGCCTGTCACAAGTGCTGTTTTTTTCATACGAACGGCGTTAAATGCGTCTTAAATAACACATCACGCAAAGATAGGAATTTTGCCGAATATCTCCCGCGGCAGGTCTTCCATGCCCGGAATCTGCGAGCAGGTCATCACCGATGTCATCGACACCCCGAGCACTCCGTGCAGGTTCACGCTCTGCCCTGTGAAAAACAAGTTGGGCAGCGGGCTCCGCGGTGAAAGCACTGTCCCGAGCGCATTGCCGCAGTCCTTGCGCAGCCCGTATGCGCTGCCTTCCGGCGACGAGACATAGTTGAGCCATGTCAGCGGAGTGCTGGTATAGACCTTATCCACGGCGTTCCTCAGCTGCGGAAATCTGCCGGACACAAGGTCCATGCACGCCTCGAATTTCCTGCGCTTGGCTTCCCTGTAATCGTCCCCTCTTCTTCCGACCGGAAGATCTTTCCAACGCTCAAGCGGAGCGAAAGACATGGGGCTCAGCAGATCCATGCGGGACGCGAACCGGCCTTCGCCCGGATAGAAATGCACCAGGACGCTTTCAGTGCGGTCGCCGGAAGGATGCCACAGATCCGCGTCGGTGCTGTGCACATAGACATTCCGGTCAAGATATCCAATGGCGTCTTTTTTCAGAGCCAGCGAGGCGGTGAACATGCCGCCGGTATTGGGAAGGGCTCCGATGCGGCTGCGGTATATGCGCCGCAATGCACGCGTGGGCCCCACAAGGTTCAGGGTCAGGGCGGGATGGATGTCGGATATCACCCAGTCGGCGGCAATCCGCTCTCCGCCCGACGTCTCCACAGACGAGACGCTGTCCCCACACGCGGCCGTGTCAGGACCGTCTTCCGACGCACAGTGAACGGCGGACACGCGGACACCGGCACGCACCTCTCCCCCCATGGATCTTATGCCGGCTGCCAGAGCGTCCGCGATCAGCCCGCCTCCGCCGGGGAGTCTCCATGCGCTCTGGATATAGGAATTGTTGCTCTGCGCGAAAACATAGAGCGGCAGGCTTTCGGCTCTCAGCTCCATTTTGAGCGATGTCCCCGACAGCACCTTGCGCAGCAGAGGGTCGTCTATGGTCTCGTCGAGGAATTCCTTCGCATTGCGTGAAAAGAGGATATTGATGCCTTGGGTGCCGGGACGGAACGGAGCCAGTATGTTGTCTCCCACGCTCTTGAGAAACTCCGCATAACGGTGCAGATTCCGCCTCTGCGAGGGAAAATATTCCGCAAGAGTGTCGGCGAAACGCTCATGACCGCATGCGAAAGGATATGAAGCGCCGCCTATGACCACCTCATCGAAACAGCCGGGATCCATCCTCGTCCACGGCAGATCCATAAGTCCGAAATAGTCGAAAAGGGGACGCAGCGACTGACCCTCGTCCAGGCCTCCCACATAGTGGAAACCGGTATCGAAGGTCAGTCCGCCTCTGGAATAGGTCTGAAGACAGCCTCCGATCCGGGAGTTCTGTTCCAGCACCGTAACCTTGAAGCCGTGCCTGGCCAGAATGTACCCGCATTCAAGGCCGCCGAGTCCGGCGCCTATTATCACTACGCTTCCGGCCATCACCTGGTCCCGGTTATTCTATTACGGAAAAACCTGACTTTCAGTGCCTGACGGAAAAGGAAAGGCTGCAGGGTGTAGGTTATCAGTATGGTGGAGACCATTCCTATAAGAGTGCTCACTCCTATGGAGCTTATCGCCGGATGCCTGGCGAAAAGCAGCGAGACGACAACCACTATCAGCACGGCCGCCGAGAAGAATATCGCGGACTTATGCCATTCCAGAATGTCGTCACGCCCGGTTCTGGCCCCGGAAAGGAGCCCCTCCATGACGAATATGCTGTAGTCGACCCCGACTCCGAAAATGAACGAAGACACGACTATGTTGATCAGATTGAACTCTATTCCGAATATCGCCATGAGTCCCTGGACGATATACCAGCTGAAGAACATCGGCAGGAAGGATATGACCGATATCAGCAGGCTCCTGAACGAAATCAGCATCACCAGAAACACGAAAAGCGAGGAAATGCCGAGTATCACGTTGAAATCGTCGTGGATTATGCGGACCATGTCGTTGGTATAGAAGAAAGGATCCACAACCAGAGCATGGGGCCTGGAGGCCACGGCCCTGTCCGCAGTCTCTCTCGCGGAGGCGGGAAGAAGCGCGGAATTGAACACCAGGAACCGGTCTCCGGACTCTTCTATGAAATTGGAGACAAGCCCTGCCGGAAGCACACCGGCATCATAAAGCGACTCAGGCTCATAGGAAGCGCTGATCATGGCTTCGAAAGGTCCGAACATGTCCGGATCCAGACCATGGGCGGCGGCTGAGCGGCGTACGGCGGCAAGAACCCGGGCCTTCTTTTCAGGATTCCAGTAGGCATTCCACGCGTCTATCCTCTCCTGCTGCGCGTCAAGCGGAATGAAAAGCGCGGACACCGGCGCGGACACACGGTCCACAGCTCCGGCGTTTTTCAGGGAATCCAGCACTGCGCTCACTGCGGCGTCGGCCTTAAGAGCCTCGTCCAGCGTGGGCGCGGCGGCGGCATAATAGCGCTGCAGTTCCCCGTGGGTGTTTTTCTCGGCATAAAGGGCTTCGGCATCGGCAAGCTGCCCGGGGATATAGCCCAGATTGCGGAGGTCGGTGTCAAACTTGACTTTGGGAGTGAACGCGAGTCCCACTGCGATAACCGCACACACGGCTATGAGCAGGGGAACATTCCGGTCATAAGGGAAACCGTTGGCCTTGTCTATGAACGAGAACACCGCACGGTTGCGTCTCACATCGCCTTCTTTGAGGAAATGCGGCAGAAACACCAGAGCAAATACGGTGGCTCCGGCAAGAGCGAAAGAGGCGAACAGGCCGAAGTCGCGAAGAAGGTCGCTGCTGGTGAACAAAAGGCCCAGAAACGCGCCTATGGTGGTGATGCATCCCAGACACACAGGGGTGGACTCATCGCGGAGCATCTTTTCAGCATCGCCCACAAAGCGATGATGCACAATCACATGCAGACAGTAACTCAATGCCACTCCGAGCACTATGGCGCCTATTCCCAAAGCCATCAGGGACATTCCGCCCTTTAGCCAATACATACAGGCCAGGGCGAAGAAAGTACCGTACAGCACCGGAAGCACAAGCTGCCAGAGCACGTCGCCGCTCTTGAAACTCAGGCATATGAAGAACAGGATGACCAGCAGAGAAAGTCCGACCGTCCAGAGCAGGTCATGCTTGATGGTGCGGGAATTCCAGACTGCGCGTATCGGGGCGCCATGGACATAGACCTTCGCATCAGGATGGGCCTGGGAAAAGGCTGACACGCGCTCGTCTATCCTGTCAGAAAGGCGGGTTCCGGAGCCGGAGTCCATAGACGAGAAGTCCGGCGAAATGAACGCGAGCACCACGGAACTGTCGGCACAGAATATATGTCCGTCCACAAAGGAATAGCCCATGTCGGGGCGCTCCAGAATGAGACTTCTGAGACCGAGCGGGTCAGTGGCCACCATCTGGGTGGCCGACCCGGTCATGTCTTCCATCACAAGGTCAAAATTCTCCGCCATCCGGGTGTCCAGATCCGCAAGGGCCCCGTCGAAGGCCGCATAGCACGACGTGTCCACAAACGAAGGGACATGGGTCAGGGCGAAGTCCAGAACATTCATGATGTCGTCCTCATCTATCCTGTACAGCGCGTCGGATATGTAGCGCGATGAAGAGTCCGCAAGCAGAAGCGAGTCCATAAACTCGTCCACATAACCGCCGAGCATGTCAGGGCCGGCCCCGTCCTCGGTTATCTGTATGAATATCTTGTCCTTGACCCGGAGATTGCCGAACGCCAGCGCGCTCTCTCCGCTTCCGGAATTGGGCACCAGCTTGGAAATGTCCTCCTCATATTTGAGCTTCAGACCGAAAAAAACGAAAATCGCCGCGCTCAGAATAAGGACTGCATACATGAGTCCACGGCGGCGGGCGAAAAAGCGGTATATCGGAACAAAAATCCTATCCATAAACTATCCTTTCAATTCGGCCTTCAGGGTGACATAGTCTTCCCTGCCGTCACCCAAAGAGGCGCTTAAGGTCCATGACCCGTCATCTTTCGGAGCCACTGAAAGCTTTACGACCGGACGCGGAAGCGCGTCGGGGGAGACTATTTTCAGAAATCTGCAGTCAGCGACTTTGGCAATGGAAAGATCTTTCCCGGCCGAAAGGGACGCACATTCAACCATAATCTCAAGAGAGCACACGCCCGGGGTGACGGGTTCTCCGGGGAAATGCCCCTTATAGACACTGCAGCCTGGACACAGAACCAGCCCGAAACATGACAATCCGTCCTCCTTCCACGAGGATTCGACGGAATATAGATCAGGGATCAGCATATCACTCCAAAGATTTCATCCTCTCTTGCCAGTCCTTGAAAAACTGCGGAGCGGAGGGTTCGAATTCGCCTTCAGCTGTAGTGAAGAGCTGGATGCTGGACGCCTCCAGCAGAAGCGCGCCGTCGCTCTTACGGCTTATGACGTAATCGAAGCAGAGTTTGGCCCCGCTTGCCGGACGCCATGTTATCTTGACCAGCAGCACATCGTCCACTCCGGCGCTGCGCTCGAAACGGAGGTGCATGTCGTAGACCGGAGCATAATAGCCGGAGGCGAAGATTTCCATATAGCCGAGACCATATCTGCGGCCGAAGGCCTCACGGGCATCTTCCATATATTTGATATAGTTGCCGTGCCAAACCACCCGGATGGGATCCACCTCCGAGAACCTCACCCTGACTTCTATGGTCTCTGAAATTTCCTTCATCTGCGGCAAAAATTATCCGCGCATGGCAAGTTTCAGCCTGCCTTCAGCCACTAGCTCCCCGCACACGCGCGATTCGGCGGCCACTAGAGTGACATCCGCGGCGCTTCCGAGAACTTTGAGTTTTGTGGAAATGGTCTCGCCGCAGGCAGGAAGCCGACCGGAAAAAGAGAACTTTTTGATCTCGCCTATCACGCCTATCCTTGGCGGCTCCCCGTTTTTCCATGCGGACATCCCCTCTCTGGCCGCGGCAGTCTGGGCGACGTGTTCTATCACGCCCGGGACCGCAAGCCTTCCGTCACGGCAGAAAACGTTGTCCTCCCTGACTGTCAGGGAGGAAACACATTCCCCGGAAGAAATCTCTTCAAAGGAATCCACCATGATCATCGGCTCCCGCTGCGGGATGAGGTCCTTGATGTCCATGGAAAATGAGATGACACTATGCGGCTTTGGCGGCCACGAAATCGTACAGAGCTCCGAAAGTTTTCACCTGCGCAAGCTCGCTTCCCTGCACCTTGAATCCGAAATCGGACTCAAGAAGGGCGACGAGGTCCACCAGGCCGAGGCTGTCGATCTGCAGGGTGTCCTTGACGTCGGCGTCCGGAGTGATTTCCGACTCTTCCACCTCGAATTCTTCGGCAAGGGCCGAATTGATCTTTGAAACAAGTTCTTCTCTGTTCATAATATTCTTTCTACTTTATATTTTTAATTATCAATGAAGAGTTCGTGCCTCCGAAACCGAAGGAGTTTGAAAGGAAGGTGTCGAAATGCTTTTCCACCCTCGCCGAAGGGATCAGCAGCCTGGCCGAGTCCTCATCGGGATTCTCGAAATTGAGGTTGGGGGCGATGAAGTCGTTCTTCATCATGAGCATCGAATAGATGATCTCGCTGGCACCGGCCATCCACATCTCATGACCCGTCTGGGATTTGGTGCTGGTCACCTCTATTCTTCTGTCACCGATCACTTTATATATGGCCTTGGCTTCGTTGGTGTCTCCCACATGAGTCGAAGTCGCATGAGCGTTGATATATCCGATTTCGCCTATGCCTATTCCCGAGCGCCTGATCGACATCTCAAGGGCTCTGGCCGGGCCGTCGACATTGGGTGAGGCGATATTGTCACCGTTGCCGGAAAATCCATACCCGAGCACTTCACCGTAGATTCTGGCACCTCTTCTCACGGCCGACTCATAGCTTTCGAGTATCACGGTGGCGGCGCCGCCTCCGGGCACGAGCCCGTCGCGGTCACGGTCGAAAGGACGGCTTGCCTTGGTGGGCTCGCTTTCCCTTGTGGAGAAGGCGGCGATTCCGTCAAACGAGCCGACCGACCATGCGTTGACCTCCTGGGCGCCTCCGCAGACCACCATTTCCTGCAGTCCGTCCTGTATGAGCAGGGCGCCGAGGCCTATGGCATGGGAGCCGCTGGCGCATGCGGCCGAAATCGTGAGATTCATACCCTTGAGCTTGAATATGCAGTCAAGGTTCATGGTCACGGTGGAGTTCATGGACTGGAAAATGGCGCCGGAGCCGCAAAGAGTCGTGTCCTTCTTTTCACGCATCACGTCCACGGCCTTCACGACCGGAACGGCGGAGGAATCGTTGCCGTAGATGAGCCCCACTTCGTGGGAGGTGAGATAGCTCTCGTCCAGACCGGCGTCCTTAAGCGCGTCTCTGGTGGCGCAATAGGCGAACTTCGCCTGCTGGGGCATATAGACCCGCTGGGAGCGGGAAAGCTCTTTCTTGAGATCGGGTTCGTCCAGCTTTGCTGTCAGAGCCGAGCGGAAACCCATCTCCTTCCTTTCCGGGTCATACACGATGCCTGAGACCCCGTTGTAGAGGGAGTCGCGGACCTCGTCCAGCGTTTTTCCGAGGCATGAATAGATTCCCATGCCTGTTATGACTACTCTAGTTTTCATTTTTCAACATGTTGGTTTTCGGCCCGTCCACTCCGAACCGGGAACGCAGCCCGGCGAATATGTTCTCTCTCAGGGCAGCCGCAGAGGAGGCTTTGCCGCCCCTGTTCCTGAGGAAATTGAAGTCTTTGACCGTATCTCTCAAAAACGTGTACCAAAACCACTCCAGCACACAGAAAACCGGCAACAGGGCCGCATAGATGACGCCGCGCAGAAATCCGTGTCCGATCCATGTGCAGACCAGCGTGATCAGCCCGCACACAGGCAGGATGAACAGGGCGTTGAGTCCAAGCACGAACGAACCGAGCAGCATCTTGTCCTTCATTTTGAATGCAAGCAGCCTGGGAATTCCCCAGCTGATGACCGAAGGCCACAGGCAGAACAGCGCGAGCGGAGCAGTGAGCAGAAGAATAAGGAAGTTGATGCCGACTCCGAGGGGAGTCACCTTTCTGGACATCTGTCCTTCTCCGAACCCGCCCTCATGGCAGAGATTCAGAAGCGTGCGGACATCGCCGTACAGCCTGCTGTTCTCTTCCTCTCCGCATCCGGCCAGTCCGGCGACAAGCATCTTGTCAGACTCGAGCTTTTCCGGAAGCTTGTCCGGATCCATGCCCCGCACACGGGAAAATTCTTCGCCGAAAGCGCTGGTGCGGATGTAGTCTATGGCCGTGTAATTGTCCAGATCCTCGATATCGAGCATCATGTCCTTGATCTGCGCGCGTACGATAGCGTCCACCTGGCGCTTGGCCGTCCTAGGCCTGGTCTTGTACAGCTCATAATACGGAGCTATCGAGACCGGAGTCCCGTAGCGCACCATCATATCCGTCCGCAGTCCGAAATATTCGGAGTAATGGTTGCAGGTGGGCAGGATGAATATCTCTTTGGAGTAGCCGGACCTCTCGGCGGCATTGAATGCGATCTGAAGATAACCCGAAGTGAAGGGGCCAAGCCAGTGCTTGTCCTGATGGCCGGCCTCCGGGAAGAGAGTGACCGTCCCTCCTTTGAGAAGGACGTCCTCGGCGGCGGAGAATGTGGCCTTGTTGTTGGCAAGCGCCTCCGCACCATCCCATTTCAGCCTGAAAGACGGCAGGAGCCCGAGCCAATACAGGAACTTTGACACAGCTCCGCCAAGCGTGAAAATATCCGAACGGGTCAGAAAATGCACCTTCCGGTCCTTGATCGAGAAGACATATCCCAGAGAGTCGTTGAGACTGTTCTGGTGGTCTCCGACCACGACCAGCGGTGTACCGCCGGCAGGGACATGGTCAGGATTCACATACCACACGCGGTTGTAATAAAACTTGTGCGCAAGGAACCCTACATATCCCCTCAAGGCCTTGAAGGCAGGGGTTAACTCATTATCCCAAAATGTATTACTACTCACTTTGTTCGGAAACTCCCGTCATTTTAAACAAAAGCACGCAAAGTTACAAAATTCTTTAAAAATAGCAACTCCGGCCTTTTACAAAAAAGGAGCGGCCCGTCAGGACCACTCCTTTTTTAAAAACTGTGATTTCATTTACTGCTCATCGGGGCCCTGATTGTCGGGACCGCCCTGAGGATTCTGAGGTCCCTGAGGACCTGCCTGTCCACCCTGAGCGGCATGAGCCATATCCTCCGAAGCGGCATGCCATGCCTCCTCAAGCTGCTTGGAATAGTTGTCAATGTCAGAAAGGTTCTGAGACTTGACAGCCTCCTTCAGGCTTGCAAGGGCGCTTTCGATGGCCGACTTCTTCTCGGCGGGAATCTTGTCACCGTAATCCTTCAGGTTCTTGTCCGACTGGAAGCAGAGCGAATCAGCGTTGTTGATCTTGTCAACCCTTTCCTTCTCGGCCTTGTCGGCGGCCTCGTTGGCCTTGGCCTCGTCACGCATCTTCTTGATCTCCTCCTCGGTAAGTCCGGAAGAAGCCTCGATGCGGATGTTCTGCTCCTTGCCGGTAGCCTTGTCCTTTGCGGACACGTTCAATATGCCGTTGGCGTCAATGTCGAATGTGACCTCGATCTGAGGAATTCCTCTGGGAGCGGGAGCGATGCCGTCCAGATGGAAGACACCGATCTGCTTGTTATCCTTGGCCATCGGACGCTCTCCCTGCAGGACCCTGATCTCAACCGAAGGCTGGTTGTCGGCCGCGGTGGAGAACACCTGAGACTTGCGGGTAGGGATGGTGGTGTTGGAGTCAATGAGCTTGGTCATGACACCGCCGAGGGTCTCGATACCCAATGACAGAGGGGTGACATCAAGCAGAAGGACATCCTTCACGTCGCCTGCAAGCACACCGCCCTGAATCGAAGCGCCGATAGCGACGACCTCGTCCGGATTCAGGCTCTTGTTGGGCTCTTTGCCGAAAAAGTTCTTCACCAGTTCCTGCACCTTGGGGATACGGGTGGAACCGCCCACGAGCAGGACCTCGTCAATCTGGGATGTGCTCAGATGGGCGTCGGCCAGAGCCTTGCGGCAGGGCTCCATGCTTCTCTGGAACAGATCATCGCAGAGCTGCTCGAACTTTGCCCTGGTGAGAGTCTTCACGAGATGTTTCGGCACACCGTCGACAGGCATTATGTAAGGGAGGTTGATCTCCGTGGAAGTCTGGTTGGAAAGCTCGATCTTAGCCTTCTCGGCAGCCTCCTTAAGTCTCTGGAGAGCGAGCGGATCTTTCTTCAGGTCAGCCCCGCCGTTCTCGGCAGCAAACTCCTGTGCAAGCCAGTCGACGATCTTCTGGTCGAAATCGTCACCGCCCAGATGGGTGTCACCGTTGGTGGACTTCACCTCGAACACACCGTCTCCGAGCTCCATGATGGAGATATCGAAAGTACCGCCGCCAAGATCATAGACGGCGACCTTCATGTTCTTGTTCCTCTTGTCAAGGCCATATGCGAGAGCGGCGGCCGTAGGCTCGTTGATGATTCTCTTCACATCCAGACCGGCGATCTTGCCGGCCTCTTTGGTGGCCTGACGCTGAGAGTCGCTGAAGTAGGCGGGGACTGTGATCACAGCCTCGGTGACTTCCTGACGGAGATAGTCTTCGGCCGTCTTCTTCATCTTCTGAAGGATGATTGCCGAAATCTCCTGAGGAGTATACTGGCGGCCGTTGATATCCACACGGGGAGTGTTGTTGTCACCCCTGACCACAGAGTAAGGAACCCTCTGTGCCTCGGCGGCAGTCTGGTCGTAAGTCTCACCCATGAACCTCTTTATCGAGAACACGGTGTTCTTAGGATTGGTGATGGCCTGTCTCTTTGCAGGCGCTCCGACGATTCTCTCGCCGTCCTTGAAGGCGACCACCGAAGGGGTGGTCCTCATGCCCTCGTTGTTTATTATGACAGTGGGCTGATTGCCTTCCATGACAGCAACGCAGCTGTTGGTCGTACCCAAGTCGATTCCAATAATTTTTCCCATATCTATTTTCTCCTATTTTTATTTCTCACTTAATGTTCTCCGGATCTTTTCTGTCCGACCCGGACACACCCCATAATCCAATCCCTGTGCCACGGAGTTTTCATGCCATTTTGTCAGAAGACCGGCGCATATCGGCGCCGCCTTCCCATAATCCGGCCGCGACGGTCCTCGGGAAGCCGTTTTTAACTTATATTTGCAGGTCAAAGCCGTTTCCAGATGACCGAAGAACCGATATACCGCAAACTGACGTCCGCAGAGTATTCCGATCTTTCATCCAGAATCCTCTACGAGGACAACCACCTGCTGATAGTCAACAAAAGGGCCGGAGAGATCGTTCAGGGCGACAAAACCGGCGACGAGACCCTCGGCGAGAAATGTCAGGCCATGATCGCGGAGCGCGACGGCAAGCCCGGACGCGTGTTTATGGGAGTGCCCCACCGGCTGGACAGGCCCGTAAGCGGCATCACGGTGTTCGCGAAGACTTCAAAAGCCCTTGAGAGAATGGCCGGGATGTTCCGTGACGGCAATGTCCACAAAACCTATTGGGCACTGACATGCGGGGAGCCGCCGGTGCCGGAAGCAACTCTTGAGAACTGGCTGGCCAGAAACGAGAAACTGAACAAGTCTTATATAGTGAAAGACGGCTCCCGTCCCGGAGCGAAACTTGCCAGACTGCGCTATCGGCTCATCGGGCGGACCAAAACTTATTTTCTGCTGGAAGTGGAGCTTCTGACAGGACGGCACCACCAGATACGCTGCCAGCTGGCCGGCATCGGCTGCCACATAAAGGGCGATCTCAAATACGGAGCCCGCAGGTCCAACCCTGACGGAGGAATCTGCCTCCACTCCCGAAGCATAAATTTCATCCACCCTGTCAGGAAGGAGGAGATAAGCGTCACCGCCCCTGTTCCCGATAGCTGGAAGGGGCTCTCTTCTCAAGCATACTCTCCCGATAGTGCCGGCACCACTCCCCGGGAGTCGAACCGGTGAAAAGCTTGAACGACATATTGAACGTCACCTTGGTGTTGAAGCCGGAAAGCTGACACAGCTCCGAGGCTTTCAAGTTCGGGTCGCTCTTGTAGAGGTCCATCGCATAGCGCACACGGTAATTGTTCACATACTTGCTGAAATTCGCGCCGGTGCAGGTGTTTATGATGCGGGAGACATAAGCGCTGTTGGTATACATCGCTCTGGCCATGTCATCAAGGCAGAAAAGCTGGGATGTAAAAGGCTTCTTGGTCTCCATATACTCTTTCATCCTGGTATAGAGCATCCTGTAATTGAGACTTATGTCTCCGTCCACCTCCGGTCTCAGTGTGAGCCTCATCCTTTCGCGGGTCCTTTCCCTCAGCCCTCCGGCCAGCGCGGAGCCGGCTCCCGCCAAATGTCTGACACAGAAAACTCCATAAAGCAGGGCCATAAAGGAATATATGACGATTTTCCATGGTCCGGTGACACTCCCGGCCTCCGACACCGCCACAAGCAGCACCAGAAAGACCGAGACCGCAACGGACGGCCACAGCACCGAGACATATGAAACAGCCGCCTCCCATCCGGGAAGCCTGCCGCACAGAAAGTCCATGTCTTTTGTCATGCTCCATGCGTTCGCCACCAGCCAGACTGCGGTGGGTGCGGAGATCATGGCCCCGTAAATTACGCAGCAGGCAGCTTCGCCCCGGCGGGCAGGGCAGACAGAAAGACAACCGCGAGGCATCCGGCTGACACCATGGCGCACAGAATCGCAGACAACCCGCGGGGCCCTCCCTTGCGCGGCACGAGCAGAAGCATCTGGGAAGAGAGCCCGAAAAGGCACACAGCCTCGGGTGCCTCAACTGCGCCGGACAGAACACGCGTAAGAAGAAGGGGAATAAACAGGGTTGCCGCGGACAGGGCCCGCACGATGTGGCCCGACTTTTCATTCGATAGTGCCATTTCAAAAATTTAAAAGATCAGTATTTGTAACAGTTGCCGGAGATCTCCGGCATGGTACACTGAAATTAAAAAATAATCTCCGCACACGGAAAACCGCATGCGGAGATCAAGGACGAATTTTATAAATCCTTACTTATTTTCAGGATTTCTTACTTTTTTCCGCGTTTATCTTGATGTTGTCAAAGCCGTTTCCATAAACTTCGCTCACAGAACCCACCGACAGGAACGCATCCGGATCTATGGATTTTATGTAGCGCAACAAGATTTTGAGGTCGGTCTTGCGGGTTATGATCATCAGCACCTGACTGGCCTCTTTGGTGTACCATCCCTTGGCCTGCAGAAGGGTCACTCCCCTATGCATGGATCCGGACACCTTGTCGGCGATCTCCTCATACTTGTGTGACATCACGAACACCTGCACGGACTGACGCGTACCGTTCAGATACAGGTCTATCACGAATCCGTTCACCGTCACCAGCACAAGACCGAACACGACGGTGGAAACCTTTTCGGAAAAAGGCAGAAGCGTTCCGTCGGCAGTATAGGAGGGAATGAGCAGCGACATGAGGATTATGGCGACATCCATCCAGAGGATAAGCGTCCCGGTGGATATGTTCCGGTATTTTGAGACTATCAGGGCTATGATGTCCGTTCCTCCTGAGCTTCCGCCGCCCTGCATGGCTATTCCGATTCCGGTACCCGTCATCAGACCTCCGATCGTGGTGCAGATCATCTTTCCGTTGTCAATGGCCAGCGGCTTGATTATGCTCATGGGTATGACCGCCTGCAGCAGGTTAAGGCCTATGGAAGCGACGATTATCGCATAGACCGTCTTCACTCCGAAATCGGGGCCCAGCACGCAGAAACCGATTATGAGCAGTATGGCATTGATTACAAAATAGGAGTAACCCATCTTGATTCCGGTGGCGTACTGGATCATGGATGCTATACCGGACACTCCCCCGCCGACCAGATTGTTCGGCACTAGGAACACGGCCCATCCCGTCACATACAGAGTTATTCCCAGGGTCACGAGGAAATAGTCCTTGACCGCTTTCCAGATTCTGTTCTGATTTTCCATATCACTTATTCCTGATTTTCATTCATGGCCGCACCGTTTTTCTTAGGCATTCCGGTCTTTATCTCCTCAAAGCCCTCGCCATAGACATTGGCTGCCGAGACGACACTCACGAAAGCGTTCCTGTCGAGAGACTTGATAGCCTTGGTCACACTCCGCAGCTCGCTCTTGCGCACCACGACGAGAAGCACGTCGCGGTCCTTGCCGGTGTAGCACCCGCGGGCCTTGATGGCGGTCACTCCCCTTTCCATCTCATGCATTATGTAGCCGGCGATCGTGTCCTGCTTCTCCGAAAAGATCATGACCTGCACGGAGGACTGACGTCCAAGCATCAGATAGTCAAGAATATATGCCGACATAACCATGACCACATATCCGTAGACCATATCATTGACCGTGTGCCCGGGAGTCAGCAGGACCGACGCGATGATGAAGGTGTCGGTGACAAGAAACACCTTGCCGACAGAAACCGGCCAATATTTGTTGAGCACCAGGGCTATGATATCGGACCCTCCGGTGCTGCCGCCATACAGGAACACCGTGCAGAGCCCGATCGCCTCAAGGGCTCCGGCGATGACCGCGATAAGCAGACGGCTGTCTATGTACAGTATATTTCCAGGGACAGAGTGCAGAAACTCAAGCTCCGGAAGGAATTTGAAGAAAAGGGTCGAAAGGGCGATGCAGTAGATTGTCCTGAATCCGAAGCCCTTGCCCAATATCAGAGTGCCCGCTATCACCAGAAAAGTGTTGGCGATGATGAACGAATATGCGACCGGGATCTTCCCAAGGGTGGCGAACTGCAGGATGGTGCACAGTCCCGTGAGACCTCCGCTGGTGAAATCATTGGGAATCAGGAAAAAATCCCACGCCATGCAGTACAGCAGAGTCCCCAGCGACAGCATCAGATAGTCGCCGATTGTCTTCATTATTTTCTTTCCTTCCATTTCTTACTTCAGAACTATATTTACAATTTTCCCGGGAACCACGATAATTTTGACTATGCTCTTATCAGCCACATATTTGGCCGTCTGAGGCATAGCCCTCACCTGAGCCTCGACCGCCTCCTTGTCCATGGACTTGGGAAGCTCGACGGTGAATCTTGTCTTGCCGTTGAACGAAACCGCATACACCGCATTGTCCTCCACGGTGTAGCTCTCCACATACTCGGGAAAAGACGCGGTGGTGACACTGTCCTTATGGCCTAGCGCATGCCACAGCTCCTCGGCCACATGCGGGGCGAAAGGAGAAAGCAGCACCACGAGGGGTTCAAGCACGGCCCTCTTGGAGCATTTCTTCTCGGTCAGGTCATTGACCGCTATCATGAACGCGCTTATGGTAGTATTGTAGGAGAACGCCTCGATGTCCTCCTGCTCCTTGCCGATCAGCCTGTGAAGGGTCTTGAACTCGGCGGAAGTCGGCTCACCGTCGCTGACGATGAGTCTGTCCCCATCGTAGTAGAGCCTCCAGAACTTCTTGAGGAAACGGTGCACTCCGTCTATTCCGTTGGTGTCCCATGGCTTGGACTGCTCCACCGGGCCAAGGAACATCTCATAGAGCCGCAGGGTGTCGGCTCCGTAGGTGTCGCAGATGACATCGGGGTTCACGACATTGAACATGGACTTGCTCATCTTCTCCACGGCATAGCCGCAGACATATTCTCCGTTTTCGAGGATGAACTCGGCGTCCTTGAACTCCGGCCTCCAGTTTCTGAAGGCCTCCAGGTCCAGCCGGTCATTGCGCACGATGTTTATGTCCACATGGATCTCCTGGGTCTCGTAGCCGTCCTTAAGGCCGAGCGAGACGAACTTGTTGGTACCCACCACCCTGTACACGAAGTTGGAGCGGCCCTGGATCATTCCCTGGTTGACCAGCTTGCGGAACGGTTCGTCCTCACACACATACCCGAGGTCATAGAGGAATTTGTTCCAGAATCTCGAATATATGAGGTGGCCGGTGGCGTGCTCGGTTCCTCCCACATAGAGGTCCACGTTGCGCCAATATTCATCAGCCGCGCGGCTCACCAGGGCCGTGTCGTCGTGGGGGTCCATATACCTGAGATAATAGGCGCTGGATCCTGCGAATCCCGGCATGGTGCTGGTTTCGAGAGGCCAGCCCTCATAGGTCCAGTCCTTGGCGCGGGCAAGCGGCGGTTCCCCCTTTTCGGTGGGCTTGAACTCGGTAATCTCGGGAAGGGTGAGAGGAAGCCTGTCCATGGGCAGAGCCGTGGGGATCCCGTCCCTGTAATATATGGGGAAAGGTTCACCCCAATATCTCTGGCGGCTGAAGATAGCGTCCCTCAGACGGTAGTTGGTCTTTCTGTGGCCTATGCCCTTGGCCTCCACATAGTCTTTGGCAGCCTCTATGGCCTCCTTTACGTCCATTCCGTTCAGGAAACCGGAGTTGCACATCCTACCCTCCTTGGCGTCGAAGCTGTTTTCCGACACGTCACAGCCCTCGATGATGGGGACTATCGGAAGATCGAACTTCTTCGCGAAGGCATAGTCCCTGCTGTCATGGGCGGGAACGGCCATTATGGCGCCGGTTCCGTAGCCGGCAAGCACATATTCCGAAATCCACACGGGAACCTTGGCCCCGGTGAGCGGATTGACGGCGTAGGATCCGGAGAACACTCCCGTCACGGTCTTCGTGTCGGAAATCCTCTCCCTCTCCGTCTTTTTCTTCACATAGGCGATATACTCAGCGACGGCATCCTTCTGTCCTTCAGCGGTCAGGTCGTCCACAAGCTCGCTCTCCGGAGCCAGCACCATGAACGTGACGCCGAATATGGTGTCGACCCTGGTGGTGAATATGGTGATATCCCTTTCTTTGGCGCCCCCGACGACATGGAAATCCACTTCAGTGCCATAGGAACGGCCGATCCAGTTGCGCTGCATCTCCTTCAGGGAATCCGTCCAGTCTATCTTGTCAAGACCGGAAAGAAGCCTTTCGGCATAGGCCGAAACGCGCAGCTGCCATTGGGTCATCTTCTTCTGCTCCACCGGATAGCCTCCGCGCACGGAAAGGCCGTCTTTCACCTCGTCGTTGGCAAGCACGGTTCCGAGCTTGGGGCACCAGTTGACCGAAGTCTCGCCCTGATAGGCTATACGGTAGTTCATCAGAACTCTGGACTTCTCCTTTTCAGACCAGGAGTTCCACTCGTCGGCGGTAAACGACATTTCTTCGGAACAGGCCGCGTTCACGCCCTCAGTGCCGGATTTTTCAAAGCGGGCGACAAGTTTCTCAAGGGGAAGGGCCTTGTCCTCGCCATTGTCATAGTAGGAATCGAACATCTTGAGAAAAGCCCACTGCGTCCACTTGTAATAACTCGGATCGCAAGTCCTCACCTCTCGGTTCCAATCGTATGAAAAACCGATTCTGTCCAACTGGCTGCGGTATCTGTTGACATTGTCCGTGGTAGTCTTCTCAGGATGCTGCCCGGTCTGGATCGCATACTGCTCGGCCGGAAGTCCGAATGCGTCATAACCCATGGGATGCAGCACATTGAAGCCCTTCAGTCTCTTGTATCTCGAATATATGTCGCTGGCGATGTAGCCGAGCGGATGGCCCACATGCAGCCCGGCTCCCGAAGGATAGGGAAACATGTCAAGCACATAGTATTTCGGCTTCGAAGGGTCCTCCTTTGTCTGATAGGTATGATTTTCGGCCCACCAGGCCTGCCATTTCTTCTCAATCTCTCTGAAATTGTAATCCATGTTATGTATTGTCTATTTTTTTATTCCTATGCGCGCCTTTCCGCCCTTCTTTTCAAGAATGAAATCCACCGGTATTGTCATATACGACCTGACGGCCTTCCCGTCCACTTTCGCGGCCTTCCATTTCGGAGACGCCTTGATGACCCTGACGGCCTCGGCGTCCAGAAGCGGATCCAGGCTCTTGGCCACCGTCACGTCCGACACTTTCCCGTCCTTTTCGATGGTGAAAGTGACATTCACCCTGCCCTGGATGCCGTCACGCACAGCTTCTTCAGGATAGCGCAGATACTGGTAAACCCATCTGGTCATGAACCAGGACGGGTCGGAATGGCCCATGAAGGTGGGCTTCACGTCGCAGTCATGGTAGGAATACGCTTTGTTGTCGGTCTTCTTTTCACCATAACCGCCCCTGAAGGAAGGGGGCGTATCGACATCGGCCAGCTTTCTGGTGAAAGCGTACAGATACTCCAGCTCCCTCTCCATCAGGCCATAGTCCAGAATGTCGGGGGTGTCCCGGGGAGAATCATGCTCGGAGTAGATACCTCCGGTGAAGAATACCGAAGGTATCGACGCGGCATAAAAACTTCTGTGGTCGGACGGATAAGGCTCGGCGGCCGTAACCGTGGGCATAAGGGGCAGAAGCTCACTGGACATGGATGCGAGCAGCATGTTCATGTCACTGTTGGAGGACGTATAGGCAAGCATGTCGGGACCGGTCCCGAGCATGTCCAGGTTGATCATCGCATCAATCTTGCCGCTTTCTCCGAAGGATCTGTTGAGAAAATACCAAGATCCGGCAAACGCGTCTCTGGACGCTCCGAAACCAATGAAAATCACCGACCTGCGGAAAAGTATGCTATTGGTGCTCACCATTCTGGCAAGCTCGGCCATGAGCGCAAGACCGGAGGCGTTTCCGTTGGCGCCATAATAGATCTGCTTCACCGGACTTCCGTCCACAGTCAGCTCGTTGATTCCAAGATTGTCGAGTCTGGCACCTACGACTATGTATCTGTCCCGAAGGGCAGGGTCATAGCCCTGAACCACGCCCACGACGTTGCGGGAGGCCACCGTGTCGCCCGGCTGCCACTGCATGCCGAACACGTCACCTGCGGCCGGAGACAACATATCCACCCCATAGCTTTCAAGCACATCCCTCAGATATCCGGCGGCCTCTTTTTCTCCTTCAGATCCGGCCTTTCGGCCTTCGAGCGCCGCGGAAGCCAGATAGGACACATGTTCCTTAAGGGTTTTTGTCACCTCTCCGCTGTCGGAATAATCGGCGACGGCGCTCATGTACTGGGCGTTCAGCGGTAGAAAGCACAGCGACAGCGCGAATGCCGCCGCATTTTTTTTAATCAGACTCAACATCGGCTACTCATTTACCAGAATCCACACGTCGGGAGGGCAGAAAGCCTCCTCTTTGATCTTGTCCAGACACTTGTAGGCATAGTTCAGGTTGTCCGTCTGGCATGTACCTATCGCGATGAGCCCGTTTCTGAAGCTGATCAGAGTGCCCGTATAGCCGGCCTCCTGAACGGTCGCAAGCAGTTTTTCGGCGTTCGATCTGGCGGCAAAGGCACCGACGACTATATAGTAGCGGTAGTCAAGTTTCGTTCCAAAAAGCCCCCCCAGCCTGGACGGATTGAGGAAAGTGCCTCTTTCCTGCAAGCCCGATTTGCCCATGGACACGGCTTCGCGGACAGTCGAATCAAGAGCGGCCAGCGAGTCGGAAAGAGCCTTCTCAACACTGCGCAGCGAATCCATCTTCGCCCGGTGAGCAAGAAGCTCCGCCTCGGCGATGGCCTCTTTTTTCGCCTCTATTTCCTTTGATGTGGGCCTGCCCGCAAGCTTCCTCAGAGCATCGCACCCCGTGAAGATGATGAGCGCGGCCATGAGAGCCGGAAGAAGATGTGCTTTCATATTGACGACTTTCTGTTGAGGATACAAATTTAGTAATTAATTGAGTAATTTTGCATCGGCCGCCCTTCAAGCGGCCCATTTCGACAGGATGAAGAAAACCATAATATTGGACACGGTTTCGCCGATAGAGATTTATGGCGCCGGCAACAGAATACTTGAGGAGTTCTGTAGCTATTTTCCCGGTCTCCGAGTGGTGGCCAGAGGCAATGAACTGATTCTGGACGGGAAACCGTCACAGATAGAAGAGTTCAACATACGGCTGGCGGAACTGATCGAGCGCAGGCACCATAAACTGAACCTGACGAGCTATGACGTGGAGGACATCTTCGACGGGGAAACCTCCGCAGACAAGTTCAAGCTCAACGGAGACGCGGTCATAGTGCACACCACGGACGGAAAGCCGGTAAGGGCCCGGAACAAGACCCAGCAGGAAATGGTCAAAGCCTATTTCGACAACGACCTGGTGTTCGCCGTCGGCCCGGCCGGAACGGGAAAGACCTATGTCGCCATAGCACTGGCGGTGAGAGCTCTGAAAAACCGGGAAGTGAAGAGAATCATACTCACGCGCCCCGCCGTGGAGGCCGGGGAAAGGCTCGGATTTCTTCCGGGAGACCTGAAGGACAAGCTGGACCCCTATCTTCAGCCCCTCTACGATGCTCTGGGAGATATGGTCCCGGCCAAAAAACTGCAGGATTTCATCGCGGACGGCACCATCCAGATAGCTCCGCTGGCCTATATGAGAGGCCGCACCCTCGACAGGGCATGCGTGATACTCGACGAAGCGCAGAACACCAACATGGGGCAGCTCAAGATGTTTCTGACCCGAATGGGGACCAGCGCGAAGTTCATTGTCACCGGTGACGCGACTCAGGTGGACCTTCCCAGAAAAGAGGACTCCGGACTTCTGAACTGCGTGGCCATGCTGAAGGGTCTCAAAGGCGTAGCCGCGGTCTTTTTCAGCAATGAAAACATAGTGCGGCACCCTCTGGTGTCCAAAATAGTGAAGGTGTTCGACGAAGACGAAAAATCCAGAAACTCCGGAGAAAATTGAGAGCTCCGGCATCATGAAGAAAAAAAGGAGAGCGGTTGAAAAACCGTTCTCCTTTTTTGTCACATTATAGGGGCGATTACTCGGCCTGTCCGCTGCTCACGACTTTGTTATACTTGTCGTATGCGGCCTGATACTTGGGATCCTCATCGCGGAAACGATAGTTGGCGTTCTTGAGATACTCCGCGATACCCACCTTGGTGGCGTTGTCCTTGGAAAGCTCGTATGCCTTCTCGAAAGGCGCGATGCAGTTCTTGAGGCTGGTTACGAACTCCTCGGCGAGAGCGGCATATTTCGCGTCGTCAAGCTCTGCCTGAGCCTTTTCCTGGAGCTCGATCGCCCTGTTATAGTACATTATGCCCTCACCGACATAACCGAATTCATATTTGGGATTCACCTGAGCGCACTGCTCGTAAGCCTTGACAGCGGCGTCGTAGTCTCCGAGCTGAGCGTGGATATTTCCCTCTACATAGTAAAGAGAGGCATTGTTGGGCTCGTTGACCTTGGCGGCATTGAGCAGCTCAAACAGCCTCTCGGTGCCCTCTCCGGCCTGAGTGTAATAGTTGATCAGACCGATAAGAATGCTCTGGCTGTTGGGATATTTCGCAAAGCCCTCTTCCAGATAATTCTTGGCGTTGTCGGCATCGACCGTGGCGAGTCTTGAATAGACGTCACCGTCCTTGGCGAAATATCCGAGATCATAGCACTGCTGATAGAACTTTTTGGCTCTGGAATTGTCGCCTGCCGCCTGAGCAAGGAAACCGGCGTTATAGATGGCGTTGGTATCCACCTTCTCGAGAGGCTTCATCGCGGCTGTTTCGGCGGCATCCTCGAAGAGAACGCTGCCGTCGGCATACTTTCCAAGCTGATACTTGGTGTAACCCTCGCTCATATACTTCTGGGCGATGGACTCCAGGCCCTCGGAAACGCCCTTGGCCTTGGGATCGATGGAATAGGCCTTCTGATAGGCCTCGGCGGCCTTTGAGAGGGCATTGTCCTCAACAGGCTTGGTCACCTCGATGATGGCCAGGGTTCCCTCGGGAGTAAAATACAGATTCTTGTTCTCATAGACTTCCTTGGAGTACTGGTTTCCGCCGATGACGACATTTTCCACGGAAACGGGCTGCTCTTTCATGAGAAGAGAAAGTTCCTGCTTGGAAGCGTTCACCCAAAGAGATCCGGCAGGAGCGTCATAGGCTGAAACATATGAATCACCGAGCTTCGTCCATGTGAGAGCCTTGACAGCTTTTTTGGGATTCTCCGCGGCAGCCTTGGCAGCCTCCAGAGCCTTCTGAGCGTCAGCCACAGACTTAACCTGAGCCTGTGCTACCTGTACTGAGGCAAGTATTGCCAGAGCAAATAGAATTTTTTTCATAAGCTATTGTTTTAATTACTAATTATTCTTCTCATCGGCTGCCGTTTCGCCCCCCTCCGCGGCGGACTGCGGATCCGAACCGTCTTCTCTCTCGCCGTCCACCACAGACACCGCCGCTATCGAATCACCTTCCCGAACATTTATGAGCCTGACGCCCTGTGTCGCGCGTCCGGCCACCTTGATGTCCGAGACTGCCATTCTGATGGTCAGACCGGAATGGGTGATGATCATAAGGTCATCGGCATCCTTAACTGATTTTATTGCAATAAGTGAGCCAGTCTTGTCGGTAATGTTGATCGTACGCACGCCTTTGGCTCCCCTGTTGGTGATTCTGTACTCGTCCAGATCGGAACGTTTGCCATATCCGTGCTCGCTCACGACGAGAATCGTGTGCTCGGCGGAATCGGCCGCGGCAGGATCGCAGGAGATGGCTCCTATCACCTCATCGCCCTCATCTATGCTGATGCCCCTCACGCCCATGGAGGTTCTTCCCACCTCTCTGGCGGCATTCTCGTTGAAACGCACGCAGCGGCCGTTTCTGGCGGCTATCATGATCTCCTCGTCGCCGCCCGTCAGAAGAGCGTCCAGTAGGGAGTCTCCCTCCTTGAAGGTGATGGCCTTGATGCCCTTGTTGCGGCTGCGGACATTGCCGTACTCGGCCAGACTTGTCCTCTTGACCACGCCCTTTCTGGTGACAAGCACCACGAAGTGACTGTTCTTATATTCTTCACTCTCTATGTTCTGGGCATTGAGATAGGTGCGGATGCTGTCACCCTGCTCGATAGGAATGATATTCTGGATAGCCCTGCCCTTCGAAGCTCTGGCGCCCTCGGGAATTTCATAGACCTTGAGGTTGTAGCGCATGCCCTTTTCGGTGAAGAACAGCATGGTGCTGTGCATGTTGGCTATGTAGATGTGCTCGATAAAGTCCTCGTCGCGCACAGCGCTGGCCTTCATTCCCACTCCGCCTCTGTTCTGAGTCCTGAACTCGGTGAGAGGAGTCCTCTTGATGTATCCGAGATGGGATATGGTGATCACCACGTCGTCGTCGGCATAGAAGTCTTCGGGATTGAACTCATCGGAACTGCGAACGATCTCGGTACGGCGGGGATCGCCGTACTTCTCTTTCAGTTCCATGGTTTCGTCCTTGATTATGTCCAGCTGGAGCTTCTCGTCGGCGAGAATGGCCTGACAGCGGGCGATAAACTTCTCGAGATCGTCATATTCGGCCTGAAGCTTGGCCCTTTCCAACCCCACGAGCTGCCTGAGGCGCATGTCCACGATGGCCTGAGCCTGGGCGTCGGTGAATCCGAACGTGGTCATGAGAGTCGACTTCGCCTCGTCTATGTTCTTTGACTCGCGGATGATCCTCACAACCTCGTCAATGACGTCTATGGCTTTGAGCAGACCTTCGAGAATATGGGCTCTCTTCTGGGCCTTGTCAAGCTCGAATCTGGTCCTGCGGACCACGACCTCGTGCCTAAAGTCCACGAACTCCCTTATCATGTCCCTGAGATTCATGGTCATGGGCCTTCCCTTGACCAGCGCGACATTGTTTATCGCGAAGCTCGACTGGAGAGACGTGTATTTGAAGAGATTGTTGAGCACCACGTTGGAGTTGGCGCCCTGCTTGACGCGGACGATCACCCTAATTCCCTCGCGGGAGCTCTCGTCGTTGACGTATGTGATGCCTTCAAGCTTCTTGTCCTCCACAAGCTGGGCGATTTTCTCGATCATCTCCCGCTTGTTGACCATATAGGGTATCTCGGTGATGACTATGGTCTCGCGGCCCTTGTCGTCAACTTCGATCTCGGTGCGGGCGCGCACCGTCACCTTGCCCCTTCCTGTTTCGTAGGCGTCTCTGATGCCCTGTACGCCCTGAATGATGCCGCCAGTCGGGAAATCGGGGCCCTTGAGATGCTGCATCAGGTCTCCGACGGCTATGTCGGGATTGTCTATATAGGCGCATATCGCGTCACAGCATTCGCCGAGATTGTGGGGAGCCATGTTGGTGGCCATTCCCACGGCTATGCCGGCCGATCCGTTCAGCAGCAGGAGCGGAACCTTGGTGGGAAGCACTGTGGGTTCGGGAATGGTGTCGTCGAAGTTAAGCTGGAAATCGACGGTGTCCTTGTCGAGATCGCAGAGGACCTCCTCCGTGATCTTCTCAAGCTTCGCCTCGGTGTATCGCATGGCGGCCTGCGAGTCTCCGTCCATGGAACCGAAGTTTCCCTGTCCGAATACTAGGGGATATCTCTGGTTCCATCCCTGAGCCAGCCTGACCATTGCATCATATACGCTTGAGTCACCGTGGGGATGGAACTTACCGAGCACCTCTCCCACTATTCTGGCGGACTTCTTGGTCTGGCCGGAATATCCGATTCCAAGGCCGTCCATGCCGAACAGAATACGTCTCTGCACCGGCTTCAGGCCATCGCGGGCATCGGGAAGCGCACGGGAGACAATGACGGACATCGAGTAGTCGATATAGGCCGTCTTCATCTCCTGATCTATCTCCACCGGCTCAATTATGCCGGTCTTCTCTTCTTCTGTTTCAGCCATTTTTTCCTTCTAAGAATCTATTTTGAAATATCTGCATAAGTATGCAAATTTAAGTAAAATTCGGGAAGAAGAAAAGCCGGCGGACAGCAAAAAACAATGCACGGTCAAGGGGCCCGGGGATTTGGTATGACAATTGAAAAAATGGTCGTACCTTAACGGGGAAAAAGTAAGGAGACACCCATGGACATAAAAGTATCTGACGAGCTCAACAGCATAATCACCTATTCCAGAGAAGAGGCCCTAAGGACCGGCAGCTACGGCATCGGCCCGGACCACCTGTTTCTCGGCATGATACGGCACGGGGACAACGCCGCCATGGCGACCCTGGGCGGTCTGGAGGTGGACACCGGACGCCTCAAGTCGTTCATCGACTCCAAAATCTTCACCAACGAGCGCATCCCCTATTCCGAACTTGAGCACATAAGCTTTTCGAGAGGCGCCCAGAACGTCCTGAGTCTCACCATAATGGAGTCCACCAGGCTCAGGTGCCGCGAGGCCGGGTCCCAGCATCTGCTGATGGCGTTGTGCAGAACCACCGGAAGCTATGGCCAGGCCTACCTCAGAAGCATGGGCATCGACTATGGCAGAGTCATGACATACATGGAGAAAAACGACCTGCTCGGTGCCAGAATGACAGATTCCGGCCCGGCTAAGGGAGACGACGGCGACGACATCGAATATGACGGCGGAAAGAAGCAGGAGGAAGAATCCAAGGACGAACTGGCGGAATTCGGCTTTGACCTCACCAGAGCCGCCGCCGAGGGCAAGCTGGACCCGGTCGTGGGAAGAGACGGCGAGATGGCCCGTGTCATAGAGATTCTCGGCAGACGCAAGAAGAACAACCCAATGCTGATCGGCGAGCCCGGAGTGGGGAAATCGGCCATAGTGGAGGGCATAGCCATAAAAATCGCCGCAGGAGAGATTTCGCCCGCCCTGGCGAAGAAGAAAATCATCTCCCTGGACATAGCCTCGGTGGTCGCCGGCACCAAATTCCGCGGCGACTTTGAGAAAAGGGTCAAGACCATAATAAAAACAGTCAGCAAGAATCCCGACATAATTCTCTTCATAGACGAGTTCCACACCATAGTGGGCGCCGGCGGAGCACAGGGCAGCCTTGACGCCGCCAACATGCTGAAGCCGGCACTGGCCCGCGGCGAGATCCAGTGCATAGGCGCGACCACGGTGAACGAGTTCACCAAGATAGTGGAAAAGGACGGCGCTCTTGACAGACGGTTCCAGAAGGTGGCCGTGGAAGCCACGGATGTGGACCAGTCCATAGCCATACTGAAAAAAATCAAGCCTAATTACGAAGACTTCCATAAAGTCAGCTACACCGGCGACGCGCTGGAGGCATGCGTGAGACTCACCGACAGATATATCCCCGAGCGCTCGCTGCCCGACAAGGCGATAGACGCCATGGACGAGGCCGGATCAATGGTCAGGCTCAAGAGCAGGACTGCCGGCAAGACAGTCACGGCCGACGACATAGCCGATGTGGTCTCGAAGATGACCGGCATACCGGTGAACAAGGTGGCGGAATCCGAAGGCAACCGGATCCTGAAGATGCAGGACCGGCTCAGGAGCAGAATCATAGGCCAGGACGAGGCCATAGACACCATAGCGGGGGCCATCCGGAGAAACCGCGCCGGGCTCAAGGATCCGAACCGCCCTATCGGCTCGTTCCTGTTTTTCGGCCCCACCGGAGTGGGCAAGACCCAGCTGGCCAAATGTCTGGCGGAGTATCTGTTCGATTCGGAAGAGAACATGATCAGGCTAGACATGAGCGAATACATGGAGAAGTTTTCGGTTTCAAGGCTTATCGGAGCCCCTCCCGGGTATGTGGGCTATGAGGAAGGCGGCCAGCTCAGCGAGAGAGTGCGCCGCAAACCCTACAGCGTGGTGCTGCTTGACGAAATCGAGAAGGCACACCCGGACATATTCAATCTTCTGCTGCAAATTCTCGACGACGGAAGGCTGACCGACAGCGAGGGCCGGACGGTCAGTTTCAAGAACACCATAGTGATAATGACTTCCAACATCGGAAGCCGGGAAATCGAGGATTTCGGCAAGGGGCTGGGGTTCGCGACTTCCGGAAGGGACATTCGTCGCGACAGACAGAGCGTGCTGGAAAAGGCGGTGAAGAAGACCTTCCCGCCGGAGTTCCTGAACAGGGTGGACGAAAAGATCTATTTCAATTCGCTTGACAGGGAGGACATCGGAAAGATCATCGATGTCGAGCTCAGAAGCCTCAGAAAGAGGGCGGAGGACGCCGGCTACAGGATCATGGTCACGCCTGCGGCGAAGAAGCTCATTGCGGACGCCGGCTATGACCCGTCATATGGAGCGAGACCGCTCAAGCGCGCGATCATGAGATATGTGGAGGATCCCGTCTCAGAGTTCATAATATCCGACAGGGTGGCCGGGGTGAAGCCGGCTCCCGGGGAGCTCCGGCAGATCAGCGTAGGCGTCGGGAAGGACAGGGACAACACCCTCGTCAGCTTGAAACGCCACAAAGAGGAACCGTTGGGAGAGGTTATCCCAGGCTGACATCGGTGACCTCCAGTCCGAGATCTTCGATCAGGCCCTCAAGGGCGGAGAAAGCGTCGGATGATATTGCAGAGCAGATCGCATCGACATTGTATTCAGTGTTTCTCATGGCATCTTTGTCTTAACTGATGCAAAGATACCGCTGGCTTGTGCCAAAGCACTGCACAATGTGAAAAAATGCAGACAAATTTATTTCGTGAGCCTTTCAAGCGCAAGCTCCACTAGCCTCCGAACCTGAGGCTTATAGTCGGGATTGCTGCTCTTGGCATAGCGGTTGGCGATCACGCAGCAGACCGTGCCGGCGTCATGGCCCAGATGAGCGGAAAGTCCGGCCAGAGCCGAGCTCTCCATCTCGAAATTGGTTATCCGGTATTCGCCATAGCGGAAGGACTCGAAATCTTCCACCATGTTCTTCATCGCCAGCGGGATGCGCAGGACTCTCCCCTGCGGGCCATAGAATCCGGAAGCCGAGACGGTGACGCCCTTGACTGTGCAGTCGGAGAAACGGTCTATCAGCTTCTGGCTGGCCTTGATGAAATATGGGGCGGGAAGATGCCTGTCCCAGTGGACATGACCGGTGAAGGCTTTCTCCATATCGAGGTCAGAATAGGAATCCCTGTCGGCATACCAGTTCAGAAGCCCGTCGCAGCCCACCGAATAATGGGAGAATATGAACGATCCCAGCGGAATGTCCGGATGTATGGCACCGGTGGTTCCGATGCGGAGAATCGTGAGCGTCCGGTGGTCGGGCCTGACTTCGCGGGTGTTGAAGTCGATGTTGGCCAGCGCGTCCAGCTCGTTCATCACTATGTCTATGTTGTCGGTGCCTATTCCGGTGGAAAGCACTGTGATACGCCTGCCGTTATAGCGTCCGGCAGTGGAGACAAATTCGCGGGACTGATGACGGAACTCGATGTCACTGAGAAACTCCGAAATCATGTCCACCCTGCCGGGATCTCCAACAAGTATGACCAGATCGGCCAGATCGGACGGTTTGAGATGAAGATGGAACACCGATCCATCATCATTGATTATGAGTTCTGATTCTGCTATCCGCATATTTGATGTTTTTTCAGCATGTTTTCGAACGGCCCTCAACCGTTTCATCATAGGACAAAAATAGCGTTTTTGAGCGATATTTCCTACTTTTGCATTCCAAGCAAAAACAGAGAAAACCATGTGGCAGAGAGTACAGACCCTATATCTTGCGATATCCACGATTCTTGTCGGGATAATGCTGTTTTCAACAAAGGCGGTGACCGTAGCCGGAGACGGAGAAGTCGGGGATAAGATAAAATTCATATCCTACATTCCCTATCTCATACTCATAATCATTCTCACCCTCCTGCACATTCTGGCCCTGACCACCTACCGGTTCAGGATCTTCCAGATGAGGACCGCAACTCTCGCGGCGATCCTCTGCGTGGCTCTCCAGATCTGGCTGGCCGTGGACTTCTTCACCACCCACAACATGGTGATATTCAGGCTGACGGCCATATTCCCGTTTGTGGCGGTGATTCTGGACATGCTCGCGGCAAGAGGGATAATGGCCGACGAGCTTCTGGTGGAAAGCGCCTACCATCTGCGCAAGTCACGCAGAGAACGCAAAAAGTAAGGCAGTCCGCCTGCCCGGAGAGGCCCGGGTCAATCCTTTTCAAAGAAGGAGAAATGAACCCTCCCGTAGTGTTTTTCCTTGACAAATAAAGGATGGGAGTCGAATGAATGTTCGTCCCCGTGCTCAAGAATGAAATAGCCGCCGGGATGGACGATTCCGGCTTCATAGACCTTGTCCGGAATCGACTGCAGATTCTCCAGCGCATAGGGCGGATCCGCGAAAACTATGTCGAACTTTTCTCTGCACAGGGGCAGGAAATCAAACACATTGTGACGCACCACCGTAAGATCGCCGATCCCGAGCTTTTTGGCCTGCGCGGATATGAACGCGGCATTCTGGGGATTCATCTCAACACACCACACATGCGCGGCCCCGCGTGAGATGAATTCAAAGGACACGGCTCCTGTACCGGCGAACAAATCCAGAACCCGAAGCCCCTCCATCTCATATTCGTTGTCGAGAATATTGAAAAGCCCCTCCCGGGCAAAATCCGTAGTGGGACGCGCCCTGTAGTTCTTGGGCGGGTCTATTTCCTTGCCCTTGAGGCCGCCACCGATGATGCGCATCAGATTCTCTCCACCGATTTGAAATAGCGGTAAAGGGACATCTCCCGTTCCGGAGCCAGCGGCGTGCGGAAGCAGATCGAAGATATTTCCGGATTCAGCTGCAGATTTTTCAGAGCCAGAAATATGAAATATTCCGCGGTCGTGAAGTCCGCCGCCTCATAGACATTGGCCAGGAGCAGAGTTCTGCCCTGCGCCACGACAAGATACAGCCATCCGTCCATATAGGAGGCGATGATCTTGTTGTACTCGCCGCAGTCGTCCAGACTGCGGATCATCCAGTACAGCTCGGGATAGACCTTTGCGGCGTTGCCTCCGGAATCAAGCACTGTCCCGGATATCACGGAAGAAAGCGACTCGTCAATGGAATTGGAATAGAGCATCACGGCCCCGTACGACGGGACCTCCACATATTCGACCACATCCCCGTCCCTGAGCGGCGCCACTTCCGCAAGGGCGGCCCGCATATCTGACGGGTCGAAGAAAGGAGCGGGAACCAGAGCCGTCTTGGGAGTCATCAGAGAGATCTCCACGCGGTCATAACGCTTCTGAAACTCCACCGTGGTAAAAAGACGGTCGGGAGCAAGCCACGGCGAACGCACCACACCCCCGTCGGTGCGGGAAATAAAAGAATATCCACTCAAGGACACTTGAATGGATATTCTGTTCTTATATTCTGCAAAAGTTCTTTCCACAGGCAAAAAGGATATTACTCCCAGTTACCGGCATTGTTGTTAGGAGCGGAGATGCTGCCCACCTGAAGTCCCTCGTAGCGGTTGCTTGCGCGGCACTCCGCGTCGAGGTTGATTCTCAGCTGATTGTCAAGGCCCTTGAGAAGCTTCTTGTAGGGAATCTTTGCCTCAAACAGGGGAACCTGCACTCCGGACACGGTCTTCGTGATGGCGGCCAGCTCGATTTCCTGCTTGCCTGAGAAAGGAATGTAGCGGAGTGAATCGACGCTGAAGTCGTTGCGGCTGTGGAACAAAGTATCCTTCACGGGAATCTCGTTCACGATCGAGAACACGAGATGCTGTCCCTGCTTGTAAAGCTCATACATCTGCTCGGGAGTAATCTTGCGGTTAGCCTTCTTGACCTTCTCGGTGTTGGCCACTGCAAGAGAGTCGTCGTTGGAACCGATCTGCATGACAACCTGCATCTTGCCATTGTCGTAGAAGAGCTTGAGAGAGTCGAAATCGTCGGTGAACTTGCCGTTCACGGTCTTGTAGGCCGTCTCGAGAGTTCTGAGGTCCTTCAACCTCTGGATACCGACCTCTTTGCGGGCGTCAACCTGCTTGTTGAATTTGACGGGCTCCATTATGCTCTCAACGATAGCATAGACAAGTACGGCTATCACGGCCAGGAGCACGACACTGATCAGGGCTTTAAGTGCTTTGTTCATTATTATGTGTGTTTTTATATTATCAATTTATGACATATGCCGACAAAGTTATGGAATTGAATTCTAAAAAGCAATAATTTCACTAAATTTGCAAAACACAAATTCCATTTTTCAGGACTCTGTTTTGGATTCATGAAATCAGCGCTGAAAATACCTGCGGAAAGGTTCCGCCGCCTTGTCGACAAAAGCTCCTCGATAGCCGTGACAGCCCATGTGCGGCCCGACGGAGACGCGGTGGGCAGTTGCGTGGCCTTGGCTTCCTTTCTGAGAAAGTCGGGCAAAAAAGCGGACATCATCCTCCCCGGAAGGGCCGACGGCAACATGCTTTTTCTCACGGAGCCGGCCGGCGCCATAATTTTTTCGGACGAGCCCGAAAAGGGAGCCGCCGCAATCCGCGGAGCCGACATGATAGTGTGTCTGGACTGCAACGGCTTCGACCGCACCGGAGACCCGGAGCCGCTGCTGAGAGAATCCAAGGCGGTCAAAGTACTGATAGACCATCACATAGGCCCGCAGGAACAGGAATTTGACCTCGTTATTTCCGAATGTGCGATCTCATCGGCGTCGGAGCTGCTGTTCTGGCTTCTGGCCGAATTGCCGGAGATTGCTTACGATGCGCGCAGACTGCCCCCGGAGACAGCCACGGCACTGATGACAGGCATGACCACGGACACGAACAATTTCGCCAATTCCGTCTACCCCTCCACCTTCGAGATGGCCTCCATGCTGATTTCGGCCGGAGTGGACAGGGACGCCCTCCTGACGCGGCTCTACAGCTCCTATCGGGAAAATCGGCTGAGAGCCATGGGATGGATGCTGTCCGAAGCCATGACCATAACAGAGAAAGGAGTGGCGTATATGATCATCACCGACGCCGACAGGGCCCGGTTCGGACTGGAAGACGGCGAGACCGAAGGCTTCGTGAACCTGCCGCTCGCAATAGGGAAAGTCAAGATGAGCATACTGGCCAAGATGGACAACGATCATTACAGGATTTCGATACGTTCGAAAAAAGGGACATCGGCCAACGGATGCTCCAAAAAATATTTCAACGGCGGAGGCCACGAGTGCGCTTCCGGCGGAAAGCTCTTTCCCGGCAGGGACATTCCCTCATGCAGCCGTGAGGACGTGTCCGGGTACATAGAAAGGGCGACTGACGAATTCATGGGATGAAAAGACTGACATCATATCTCACGGCGGCTCTGGCCGCTCTCGCCCTTTCCTGCACGGCCGAAAGCGAAAAAAGCACCTATGCGACTCAGGAAAGCAACATAGACAGCTTCGTGGAAGCGCGTCTGGCCGAAAGCGAGTCGGCATATGCCGTGTCTAACAAGGGCGTCCGCAGGGTCGTGACCGTCCCCGGAAGCGGCGATCCGCTCAGCGCCGGTGGCACGGTCTCCTTCTATTACGCGGGCTACGTGATGTCCGGAAGCAGCATCTCCGCTTCCGGACTTTTCGCGACAAACCATGAGGAGACGGCAAATGCGGCCGGATGGACAGCCTCCGACGACAGCGCGTTCCAGCCGGTGACAGCCACCCTTAAGGACGCCGGCTTCGTAAGCGGCCTTACTCGCGGACTTGAGGGAGTCATGGCCGGAGAAGAATGCTATATCCTTTTTTCCGGCAAATATGGCTTCGGAAAAAAGCAGGTAGGCACGATTCCTGCTAACTCGGCACTGGCCTATCACATCTGGGTGGAGAGCATATCAAACGAATGACTATGAAATTAAGCAATACACTTATTCTACTCGGGGGCGCGGCCGTCGCGCTGACAGCCTCCTGCGCAAAGAGCACTACGGCGACCACAAACGAGCAGTCGAAGGAATACATAGACGCATGGGTCTCCATGAAATATCCGGACGCCAGCCAGACGTCCCTGGGAGTCTATATCCTGGAGGACACTCCCGGAGACGGCGCCGATTACAACGGAGAGGCCTATGTCTATGTCTCCTACACGATATCGTCCATGAGCGGGACCATTTCGTCCACTACCGAAGCGGATGTCGCGAAACAGGTCGGAAGCTATGAGGACGGAAACTACTACGGGGAGCGCACATGGTATACCGGAAACGATAACCTTGCGGTGGGCATAGAGGATGTCCTGCAGGGAATGAAAGTCGGAGAAACACGCAAGGCTCTGATTCCCAGCTGGCTGATGGTATTCACCAGAAAAAAGAATCCGGCCGACTACATCAAGAAGACTAACAAATCATCCGCCACCGGCATCTATGAGCTGACCCTGCGCGGCTTCACGGACGACGTCCGCGCCGACCAGATCGCAAACGTGGAAAAATGGTGCGACGCGAAGTATGGCCATCTGGACTCCCTGTCCTATGGATTCTACTACAAGGAACTGGTCGAACCGACTGACACCACGTCCTTTCCCAGCGACACCACGATAAAGATAAACTACATCGGCAGGCTGCTCAACGGCCAGGTGTTTGACACCAACATCCGCGATACCGCGAAAAAATACAACATCTACGATTCATCGACCTCCTACAAGCCGGCCTCCATCACATGGGGCGCCAGCTCCGACAAACTCACCTTCAAGGCCTCGGGAGCATCTTCGGAATCCTCCGTGGTCACCGGATTCAGCAAGTTGCTCTGGCAGATGAGACCGGGCGGCAAATCGGCCGGAGTGTTCATTTCCGACTACGGCTACAGCTACAGCGGAAGCGGTGACAGAATTCCCGCCTATGCGCCTTTGGAATTTGAAGTTGAAATCGTAGACGAGTAGGAAGATGCCGATAGGAGTAATACCCACGGAACTGGGCACAAAGAAAATAAGCACGCTGCTGAAGGAATATGCCGTGCCCGGCATCATCGCGATGACCGCGTCCTCCCTGTACAACATGGTGGACAGCATCTATATAGGCCATATCAAGGATGTCGGATCATATGCGATCTCCGGACTTGCGGTCACATTCCCGCTCATGAACCTGTCATCGGCGCTGGGAACGCTGGTAGGTGTGGGCGCGGCGACCATGCTCTCCGTCCTGCTCGGGCAGAAAAACTATGCGGTATCCAACAAAGTTCTGGCCAACGAAGTCACGCTCAACACCATAATAGGCATTTTGTTCGGCGTCTTCTGCCTTATTTTTCTGGACCCCATCCTGATGTTTTTCGGCGCCAGCGAAAACACTCTGCCCTATGCGCGGCAGTACATGGAGATAATTCTGCTCGGCAACGTATTCACCCATCTGTACTTCGGGCTCAACAGCGTCATACGCGCCGCGGGCAACCCGAGATTGGCGATGGGCCTTACGCTTTTCACCGTGATATCGAACAGCATCATGGACCCGATCTTCATCTTCGGGCTTGGCATGGGCATAAGAGGAGCCGCCATAGCCACAGTGCTGTGCCAGATGATGGCCCTTTCATACGCGATATACTACTTCTATGACCAGAAGAAGTTCATCCATCTGCCGAAGAAGTTCTTCGGGCTGGAATGGAGGATCGCGAAGGACTCGCTGACGATCGGAATGGGACCGTTTCTTATGAACGCCGCGGCGTGCATAGTCGCCCTGTTCGTGAACCAGCAGCTGCTCAAATACGGCGGTGACCTCGGAATCGGAGCCTATGGCATAGTGAACAGGATTTCCTTCCTGTTCATAATGGTGGTAATGGGCCTGAATCAGGGAATGCAACCTATCGCCGGATATAATTTCGGCGCCAGAAAATACAGCCGCGTGAAAGAGGTGTTTCTCCTCACCGCAAAGCTGGCGACCCTGGTGATGATTGTGGGATTTCTGGTCGGAGAATTGTGCCCGTCACTGGCCGTAAGCGTGTTCACAAGCGATCCGGAGCTTAAGACCATAGCGAACAAAGGACTGAGGATCATGAATATGGCCTTCCCGGTCATAGGATTCCAGATGGTATCCACAAACTTATTCCAGTGCCTCGGAATGGTCAAGAAATCCATATTCCTGTCACTTTCGCGACAACTGATCTTCCTGTTGCCGGCCATCTATCTGCTACCGGTCTGGACAGGGGTAAAGGGCGTATGGTTCAGTTTCCCCCTGTCCGATCTGCTGGCCACCGTCGCGACGCTGATTCTGATGATCTCGCTCATAAGAAAACTCAACAGGCTCAAGGACGGGGATACGCCTTCGATTCTCGGGAGCCAGATAAAAGAAAACAACTAAATACACCAGGACGTCATGGATAACAAGAAAAATGTCATCATAACCGTAGGCCGCCAGTTCGGCAGCGGAGGAAAAGAGGTGGCCAACGCCCTCGGCAAAAAGCTGGGCATCACCGTATACGACAATGAGCTGATAACCCATGCCGCCGAAAGCAGCGGATTCAGCAAGGACCTATTTGTCCGCAGCGATGAAAAAAGAAGTTTTTTCTCTTTCTCCAATTTCTTCGCCTATGGCCGCTACGGCGGCGGTGACACTGCGGAGAACTATGTTGACGACAACACTCTGTTCCGCATCCAGAGCGACACCATCCGTGATATAGCGTCCAAGGGATCGGCCATCTTCGTAGGCAGATGCTCGGACTACATCCTCCGCGACATGGACAACAAGCTGGACGTGTTCATTTCGGCACCGGAGACGGAGCGCATAAAAAGAATCTCAAGCCGGCGCAACATAAGCGAAGACCAGGCCAGAAACCTGATATCCAAACAGGAGAGGACAAGAGAGACCTACTACAATTACTTCACCTTCGGCAACTGGGGCATCGCAAGCAATTATGATCTCTGTGTGGATTCGTCCCTGCTCGGGATCGACGGCACCGTGGACCTCATAATCTATGTCGCGAAAGCCAAGGGTCTGCTATGACCCGGCGCGGAAAGATCATAGTCCTCTGCACCGCCGTCGCCGCATGTCTCACTTTCGTAATTCTGAAAGCGTCGTCATGCAGGGATGAGAATTCCGCCGGGACCCGGAAAGAAAGGAAGGAAACGGTTCTGAACGAATACCTCACCAACGCCCTGTCGGACAGCGTGGGGACTGAAGCCATCGACAGAAGGGTGGCCTCATTCATGAGGGAATGGCAGGTAAAAGGAGCGTCACTGGCGGTGATGCGCCACGACTCCCTGCTCTATGCCAAGGGCTACGGCTGGGCCGATGAGGCCGAAGGCAGGCGGATGGAGCCGTACAATCTGCTACGGCTGGCCTCGGTGTCCAAACTTGTCACCGCGGTGGGGATAATGAAGCTCAAGGAGCAGGGCAGGCTCTCCCTCTCGGACCACGTGTTCGGCGAGGGCGGAATTCTTTCAGGAATGGAATACGCCTCCCGTATCAAGGATAAAAACTATTACAGAATCACTGTCGAAGACCTGCTGCGCCACAGGGGCGGCTTCACTCTGGCCGGAGGAGACCCGATGTTTTCCACCATCACCGTCATGGCCAGAAACGGACTGAGCGCACCTCCCGACAACGATAAGCTGATCGAATGCACCCTGAAGCGTCCCCTTTCCTATCTGCCGGGCACCTCTCAGGCCTATTCCAATTTCGGATACCTGCTGCTCAGCAAGATAATCGAAACCCTGAGCGGGGAATCCTATGAGGACTATATCCAGAAGAACGTGCTGAAGCCGGCGGGATGCCGGGACTTCCATATCGCCGAAAATTACTACAGGGACAAATATCCGTCCGAGGTGCGCTACTATGTGCCCGTCAACGAGATGCCGGTCGCGGAATACAGCAACAGCGGGCGTATGGTAACCCGCTGCTATGGGGGGAACGACATCCATAACCTGTCCGGAGCCGGAGCATGGGTGGCATCCGTGCCGGAGATCATGAAGCTGGTGGCCGCCGTTGACGGCAAGCCAGGGATTCCGGACATCCTTTCGCTCGAAAGCGTGGGCGAAATGGTCCGCTATGTGGACAATGTCACCTTTTCACTGGGCTGGAACGACACCAATCCCGAGTCCGGGTGGACAAGGTCGGGGTCTTTTTCCGGCACTTCGGCCATGGTGAAGTATTTCCCCGACGGAGAGTGCTGGATCATGGTCACCAACACCAGCACATGGAAGGGAGCCGGCTTCTCAAAGAAGATGGCCCTGCTCTTCAGCGAGCTCCGCCGGAACTACGGCACAACCCTCCCCCGCCGCGACCTTTTCCATATCTGATCCGGCCGGACGCCCGAGAGGCGAAAGTATTTTTGGGCAGAGGCCGACTAAAAAGTCCCGAAGGGACCGCGCCGGAGGCGCGAGATACCCCTAGTAGGGGTCGCAGACGAAGTCTGCGGGGGTTAAGAAGCCAAAGGGGGCTGACCAAAATTTTGGTCAGCCCCCTTCCAATTTCTTTATTCCGCGATAGACTTATACGACGTGGAACAAGCCGTTCTTGAGGTCGCTTGCGGCGAGAGCCTTCATCTTGTAGTGAAGTTTCTTGCCGGTGGCGCTGACCGGGATCTGATCCACGAACCTGTAATATCTCGGCCTTTTGAAGTTTGCCACATAGGGGCTCTCCTTGCAGAATGCGTCCAGATCTTCCGCCGTCAGCGAATCGTCCGCGCGCACCACATAGGCCGTGACGATCTGGCCTCTGATCTTGTCGGGGGCGGAGGTCACTATGCAGTCCTTCACCTTGGGGTGGGAATTCAGGATCTCCTCAATCTGGACAGGATAGATATTCTCGCCGGAGGAAATGATCATGTCATCCTTTCTGCCGACTATGGTGATGAACTGCTTCTTGTCCCAAGTACCCAGATCATTGGTGTACATGAATCCTTTGTAGTATTTTTTCTCGGTCTCCTCAGGATTGTTCACATAGCGGTAAGGCGACTTGGCGGGAGACTTGATGATCACCTCGCCCACCTCGCTGCCGTCCATCTTCACAATGTCGTCCGGCTCGGCGCGCCTGTCTTCATAGACCTTGACCACGCGGACTTCGTCGTCCACGCATGAGGCGCCGGCGGTTCCGGCGTTCTCCGGCAGGTCAAACGGACGGAGGAACGTGTTCCAGAAAGTCTCGGTGGTTCCATAGCCGTTGAATATGTTGGGGGTGAGGACGTTCTGATACCTGATGCAGGCAGACCTCTCCAGCGGGCTTCCCATGGTCACGATGCCCCTGAGCGTCTTGATGTAATAGCCCTTGCGCTCCTGGGTGTCGGCGAGAGCCTCCAGAACCGTGGGGACTCCGACTATAAAGGAAATGCCGTATTTCTCCACGTACTGCAGAGCCAGATCAGCCTTGAACTTGCGCATGATCACCAGCGGAGCTCCCGCATAAAGCGTAGGGCATGGACCGGCGCAGTGCAGGCCGCCGCGATGGAACCATGGAGTGGTGTTCATGGTCATGTCCTTGTAGCTCATGGGGAAATGGATCATCACGTCATGTGCGGAAAGGACCTCGTTGATGCTGGTCAGGGGAACGGCTTTCTGACGGCCGGTGGTGCCGGAAGTATAGAGGCGTACGGTCTCGTCATAGATGTTGTAGCCGATTCCGGTCTGAGGCTCGTCGGAAGAAGATCCGGACACATACTCGCGGTAGGTGACGGCCCCCTCGCATTCCTTCTCGTCGACGACTATAAGCCGGGCCGGCTTGTGGCTGCTCAGGGTGAGAGCCTCGCGGACGACTTCGGTCATGTCGGGATCGAAGATGAACACTCTGGGTTTGGAATCGTCAAGCGCCTGGGCAAGTTCTCCGCTGCTGAGACGGAAACTGACAGGACATCCTACCGCATGCAACTTGTGGGCCGCGACATATGCGAAAACGAATTCGACACAGTTCAGGAGCTGAAACATCACGACATCGCCTTTGGCCAGTCCGTCGCCCATCAGGGAGTGGCACAGGCGATTGACATCGGCGTTCAGCTCCGAATAGTTCCATCTGGTGTCGGAAACCGGATCGATAACGGCAGTTCTGTCGGGATACCTGTGTACATTGCGCATAAATCCCTCAATCCACGTGTATTCGCTTTCAAAAATTTCCTTAAAGCTTTTTCCTTTCATAAGAGTAAATGTTAAATCCGATCCCTGCCGGACCCGTTCCTGACAGAGACTGGGGCGAAATTAGGAAAGCTCTGCGGAAAAGACGCCAAATCGGGCTCCGCTTTTTACCGAAACGGCGTTTTCGGCGGACGAAACGTAACTTCCACACGGAAATCCGGCCTGCGGACAAAAAAATCCGCCTAGCGGGGCGGATTGATGATCTTCAGCTTGTAGGCGGTCATTACGGCCTCAAGCGTGGATTTCACGCCGAGCTTGGCGAATATGTCCCGCTTGTGAGTTTTGACGGTATGCCGGCTACGGCATTGCAGATCGGCTATATCCTTGACCTGCAGGCCTTGTGCAAGCATGGCGAGCACCGTGCATTCCGCAGGGGTGAGGATGGCGTTATGTGAGGAAGAGTCCGAATCCAGATCCATCAGCTGCCGCATGCAGTCGTTGCAAATATATTGCTTCCCCTTCATCGCCTGCCGCAGACAGCCTTGGATTTCCTCGCGGCTGGAGGTCTTCAGGACTATGCTGAAAGAAGGGTGCTCCTTGGTGAACAGCAACAGCAGACGGGACACATGGGCGGCGAAAAAGACCCAGCGGGTGTCCGGGCTCTGCCGGACCATACCGACCAGGCTGGAATTCAGGTCATCTTCCACCATTGCGGCCTCCACGACCACCACATCCGCCTCCACGGCTTTCTGAACCGAAGCCAGAGACTCCCTGTCGTCCGCCTCGAAAACGGAAATGGACTGTCCCGGAGGCAATGTCATACCCTCCAGGACAGTTCTCATACCGATTCTCGTGATGTCGGCCGAATCTGCTATTATCACCTTCATTTCCGTCCGCGGACAACGTTTTCAATCACCTGCGGGAAATTGGCCATCTCAAGCTCATGGACCTTGGACGCGATGTCATCGGGAGTGTCTTCCGGGGAAAGTTCAGTCCTGAACTGCGCGATTATTTTTCCGGAATCGTATTCGGAGTTGACATAATGGACAGTTATGCCGGACTCCTTCTCTCCGGCGGCTTTGACGGCCTCATGGACATGATGGCCCCACATCCCCTTTCCGCCATACTTTGGAAGCAGGGCGGGATGGATATTGATTATCCTGTCCGGAAACCTGTCGATCAGGTACTCTGGGACCAGGACAAGGAATCCGGCCAGAATGACATAGTCACAGCCTTTCACCGCGTCAAGCACGAGATTGGGATTCTCCCTGAACTGTTTCGCAGTGATGACGGCTGTGGGGACTCCGAGTCTTTCCGCCCTCGTCAGGGCGTAGGCGTCCGCGCGGCTGCTCACGACAATGTCCACGGACACTTCCGCCGAGCCGCTGAAATACTTTATGATATTCTCGCAGTTGGTGCCTCCGCCGCTGACGAAAATGGCAAGATGTGTCATCGGCTATTCCTTGAAGAGGTCATCCACGCTGCAGATCACTCCGCCGTAGATCTTTTTGATATACTCAAGACCTCCCACATAGCCCTCCTCGGTGGTGGTGTCCGTAGTCTCCTTGGGGACGACGATCCTGAATCCGCGGAAGAACGCGTCGGCGGCGGTGTGACGGCAGCAGCAGTCGGCCTGCCAGCCGGTGATGATGACGGTGTCCACTCCAAGTTCCCTGAGGATCAGATCCAGAGGCGTGCTGAAGAATGCGCTGTAGGTCTTCTTCGGGACGATGTGGTCCCCCTCCCTTGGAGCGAGCTCATAGATCACCTCGGCGCCCTTGGTGCCCACCACCGCATGAGCTCCCCACACCTTGAATTCGTTGTCCACCTTGGGAGTGTGGGAATCGTTGGCATATATGACGGGGACGTCATGTGCGCGGGCCTTCTCGCAGAGATGCCTTATGGGTTCAATGATGTGGTGCACGCGGGGCGAAGATATCGGCCCGGTAACAAAGTCATTGAGCATGTCAATGACGATGACGGCGTACTTAGGTTCCATAATTCTAAAGTTTTGGCGCGGACAGTCAGGGAGACCGCGTATCAAACATCAGGCGGCGCCCTGCCGCCGCTAAAATTCTTTAAACGGCTCTACGCATATGCCGGACCATGGCGAGACAAACCTTCCGGCGTCCGTGCGCGGGCCGTCACGACAAAGTAAAGGAAAGTGTTTGAAAAAACCTTGTCCCGATGACGGATTTTTTGAGCAATTCTCTTATTTTTGCGAACAAAATCTTCTTTCACAATGGTTAACGAACTTTCAGAGAGACTTAACAGACTCGCACCCAGCGCCACCTTCGCCATGAGCCAGAAGAGCGCGGAGATGCAGGCCGCAGGCGTAGATGTCATCAACATGAGCGTGGGCGAACCGGACTTCCCCACTCCGGAACATGTAAAGGAGGCCGCCATCCAGGCCATCAGGGACAACTGGACAAAATACGGTCCCGTCCCCGGATACCTTTCGCTCAAGAAGGCTATATGCGCCAAGCTGCAGAGAGAGAACTCGTTGGACTACACCCCAGACCAGATTCTGGTCTCCACAGGAGGAAAACAGAGCCTCTGCAACACCATACTGTCCATAGTGGACAAGGGCGACGAGGTGATAATTCCCGCCCCCTACTGGGTGAGCTATCCCCAGATGGTGAAACTGGCCGACGGCACCCCCGTCCACATAAACGCGACGATAGACCAGGACTTCAAGATCACTCCGGAACAGCTTGAGGCCGCCATCACACCCCGCACAAGAGCCCTGATCCTCTGCTCTCCCAGCAATCCCACGGGCTCCGTCTACAGCAAGAAGGAGCTTGAGGGACTTAAGAACGTGCTGCTCAGGCATGAGAGGGTCATCGTCATCAGCGATGAAATCTACGAGCATATAAACTATATCGGCAGCCACGCCTCCATGGCCCAGTTCGATGACATCAGGGACAGGGTCGTGCTTGTGAACGGAGTTTCCAAGGCCTATGCCATGACCGGCTGGAGAATAGGCTTCATCGCCGCTCCCCAGTGGATCGTGAAAGCCTGCAACAAACTTCAGGGCCAGTATACCAGCAGTGCCTGTTCGGTGTCCCAGAAAGCCGCGGAGGCCGCTTACACCGGCGACCAGAGCTGTGTGGAGGAGATGAGAAAGTCCTTCGAACGCAGGAGAGACCTGATCGTCAAGCTCGCCAGGGAGATCCCCGGACTCGAGGTCAATGTTCCCCAGGGGGCCTTCTACCTCTTCCCCAAATGCAGCTCCTACTACGGAAAGAGCCGCGACGGAAAGGTTATCGGCAACTCCGAAGATTTCGCCATGTATCTGCTTGAAGACGCACATGTCGCAGCGGTGGGCGGAGGCGCTTTCGGCGATCCCGACTGCTTCCGCATGAGCTACGCCACCAGTGACGAAAACATAGTCAAGGCGATGGGCAGAATCAAGGAGTCCCTCGCGAAACTCAAGTAAAAGCTTGGCGGCCTACAGGAACATAGACGAAGCCAACCGGAGGATTTCAGAGCTGGAGACCCGGCTTGCCGAAAACTCGCGGGAGCTCCGGCTCATGAAGCTGCGCCGCCAGCCCACTCCGCATTTTCTTTTCAACAGCCTGGCCGTGGCGGCTTCCCTCATAATGCAGTCGCCGGCCACGGCCGTCAAGTTTCTCGGGCATCTGTCCCGGATCTACCGCTATCTTCTTGAATACGGAGCCGGCTATTGGGTGCCGGTCGAAAAGGAGATGGACCTCATGAGACAGTACTATGCGCTCATGTGTTACCGTTATGTGGACTGTCTCCGTCTGGAAGTGAGTCCGCGGGCGGCGAGACTGCGCTCCAACCCGCTTCCGCCCCTGTGCCTGCAGGGACTGATGGAAAACGCCATAAAGCACAACGTCCACACCGAAGACCGGCCGCTCCGGATAACGGTGGACTCCGACGGGAAGTTCATATGGGTGAGCAACCCGGTCGCCCCGACCGGAACGGAGGAGAACACCACCCACAGGGGGCTCGCGTATATGGACGAGTCCATGCGCCTCCTGTTCGGCCGCGGCATAGAGGTGGATGACGCCGGAGGGACGTTCACCGTAAGAATCCCGCTGATCGACCCTTCCGCCGTTGAGGGGAAAAAGACATTCCTGCCGTGAAGATACTCGTGTTCGAGGATGAGCTGCACAATTTCCGCATGCTCAAGCTTATGCTGGAGGAGATAGTCCCCGGCTGCGAAGTCATCGGGCCGATGGCGTCGGTGAAGCAGGGACGGGAATATCTGGCCGGCCACAGAGACATGGATCTGATAATCGCAGACATCAGGCTCGGTGACGGGCTGAGCTTCGAGGCACTGCGCCATGCCCCGGAAGAAGTCCCGATAATATTCACCACGGCCTATGACAACCACGCCCTCAAGGCCTTCGAATACAACAGCCTTTCCTATCTGCTCAAGCCTGTGGACAGTGACGAGCTGGCCGACGCCGTCAGGAAGGCCGGAAAGCTGTCGGGGCGCGGGCCCGCCAATCCGGGCGCATATCTTCCCGCAACCGGAGACTTCCGCGAAAGGCTCGTGGTGAAAACGCTCGGCGGCGAAAAGGTGATACCGGTCTCCAATGTTCTGTACTTCTACTCTGAGAACAAATACAGCTATGCCCGCACCCTGGACTCCATGGCTGAAATTCTGGACGTGTCGCTTGAGAGCCTTGCCGAACAGCTAGATCCGGCCAGGTTCATGAAGGTCAGCCGCAGACATATAGTGGCAAAGGCGCATGTGACCGGAACCGAAAGACTGCCCGGCGGCAGAGAGAGGATCCTCATCGGCGAAGCGCCAGACGCTGACATTCCCGTGAGCCGCGAACGCCGGCGCGATGTCACCAAGTGGCTGCATGGAGGTGAACTATAATCCGTCCGAAAGTGTAAATTTCTCGGATTTGAACAGGCCGCGGGGGTTAAGACAACGAGGGCTGACCAAAATTTGGTCAGCCCTCATCCGGTAGCGGGGGAAGGACTCGAACCTCCGACCTCCGGGTTATGAGCCCGACGAGCTACCAACTGCTCTACCCCGCGATGTTGGACCACAAAAGTACGATTATATTTTTAAATAGCAAAAAAAACTTCAAGGAGAATATAAAAACGCCCGGGAATCGACCCGGGCGTAAATCTTTTCTGGATTTTCAGGAATCACTTAACAGCCGAGGAACTCCAGCATCCCGTCCATGTCATTCTTGGCGAAGTGCTTCTGCTCGCCCGTAGACAGATTCTTGAGATTCACGGTCCCGTCCTTGACCTCATCACCGCCGGTCACCGAAATGAAAGGAATGGATTTGCGGTCGGCATATTCAAACTGCTTCTTCAGCTTGGCCTCGCCGGGATAGATCTCGCAGGACACTCCCCTGCCCCTCAGCTCCTTGGCCACCGATATCACATAGGTGAGGGCGGACGGATCCATGCACGAGAAAAGCAGCGTCGTGGATGACGCCAGACCGGCCGGGAACTTGTCCAGGCCCTTGAGCACGTCATAGATTCTGTCGGCGCCGAAGGAAATGCCCACTCCGGACATGTCGGGAAGGCCGAAAATGCCGGTGAGGTTGTCATAGCGGCCGCCTCCGCAGATGCTGCCTATGGGAAAATCCAGAGCTTTCACCTCAAAGATGGCCCCGGTGTAGTAATTCAGTCCGCGGGCGAGCGAGAGGTCAATCTCCACCCGCTGGCCGATGCCGGCGACCGCTATGTAGCCGAAAAGCTCCTCCAGCTCGTCCAATCCCTTGATGCCGGTTTCGGACACGATGCCGGAAGCCGTATGCCCGTTCATCATCGCCCTCATGGCGGCAATTTTCTCGCCGTCCGTGCCTTTGAGGACGAGGACGGGTTCGATCACGGCTATGGCCTCGTCGGTGAGCCCCTTCTCCTTCATTTCCTTCTTCACGGCATCAAGTCCGATCTTGTCCAATTTGTCAATCGCGACCGTGATGTCCACCACCTTGTCCGGGAAGCCGCATATCTCGGCAAAACCGGTGAGAAGCTTGCGGTTGTTTATCTTGATCAGGACATTTATGCCAAGACGGGTGAACACCGTGTCCACAATCTGCACGAGCTCGAGTTCGTTGATCTGGGAACGGCTGCCGATGACGTCGGCGTCACACTGGTAGAACTCTCTGTAACGGCCTTTCTGCGGCCTGTCGGCCCTCCAGACCGGCTGGATCTGATAGCGGCGGAACGGGAAAGTGATTTCGTTCCTGTGCTGGACCACATATCGGGCAAAAGGGACCGTGAGGTCATATCTCAGGCCCTTTTCGCAGACCTTCATGGAAAGGGCTTTGCTGTTGTAGTGGCCTTCATCGTCAAGACGGTAGCTGTCGTAATCCACGCCGGAGAAGGCGTCGCCCGAATTCAATATGCGGAAGAGAAGCTTGTCCCCCTCGTCTCCGTACTTGCCGAGAAGAGTGGAGAGATTCTCCATCGAAGGAGTCTCTATCTGAGAATAGCCATAGGTCCTGTAGACACTTTTGATAGTGTCGAATATATAATTGCGCTCGGCCATCTCGCTTTGGCCGAAGTCGCGGACACCCTTGGGAATTGAAGGTTTCTGTACAGACATGCCTTTATGGAATTTTATCTTCGCAAGATAGCGAAAATTGATGAATTGCCGAAAGGTAGGGAGCGGAAGAAATCACTTCCCGTTCCCGTCGGAAGTCAGAAGACTGATTTTCACCACGCGGCCGGTACCGGGTTCCACTTTCACGCTTTCGTCCACCCTGTAGCCTATAAGCGCGGCCACCCTGATCCCAGACTCCGCATCCGGCGGGTTCATACCGGGAACGACAGCCACCAGAGCACGGTCCTTGTCGGGAATGGAAAATTTGAGATCCGTAAAGATGTCACTGAGTTTCTTTCTGCCATGCGCACCCATTGGCCTCATCCAGTCACCATGCCTCCAGTCCCGGACCAGAAAGGGAATCTGCAGAGCCGAGGCGTCGGCCACGGTGACTCCGGCCGGCTGCCTGAGCGATACCAGATCGCCCCGGTCAATCAGGGAAACCGAAAAACGGCGTCCATTAAACTCATATTCACCCGGCCCCTCAACCGTCATGCATCCCTCGCCTTCCCGGATTTCAGCCTGACGGACAGTCTGTCGGCTCAGAAAAATCAGTTCGGACGCGGAAGTGACGAGAGTCCACGACGGGGACATGAATGTCTTTCCGGAGAAATTTCCGGGCCCGTCAAAAAGGGCGGCCACCGACCTGACATCGGCGGAAGTGAAGCCAAGTGGCTCCATAAGCCTGTGTATCACATAGTTTCTGTGCGATATCCTGCGCATGGCCTCGGCATCGACCCGGATTTCATCGGAGGTCTCCACCCTGACAAGCGACGGTCTCACCTCCGCGAAGAAACCGTCCGCGATCTCCTCCACCTGGCGGAGATTGTCCATATCCCTCCCGAGAGAGTCGATAAAAGACGGATTCAGCGATTCGAACACGGGGAAGACCAGATGGCGGACCCGGTTGCGCCTGTATTCGACCCCGGCGTTGGTGCTGTCGTCGCGGTAAGGGACATCGCATTCGGCTACATAGGCATCGATTTCCGCTCTGGGGAAAGAGAGCAAAGGCCTGATCAGCAAGACTTGCGAACCCGGCACGGGCAGTGTGGAAGATTCCCGCATTCCGGCCATTCCCTTCACGCCAGAGCCTCTCAACATATTGAGTATCAGAGTCTCGGCATTATCATTAGCATTATGGGCCACGGCGGTGAAACGCAGATTCTGCTCCCGGCATAGGGAATCGAACCATGAGTAGCGGAGCTCCCGCGCGGCCATCTCCACGCTCAGCCCCCTTTCCGATGCCAGAGCCTTAGTGTCGAAATCTTTGCGAAAAAACGGAACGCCCCTTTCGGCACACCACTTCTCCACCATGTCGCTGTCCCCGTCACTCTCATCTCCGCGGAGATGGAAATTGCAGTTTGCGACGACCGCCGGAATGCCGCAGCGCACGAAAAGGTCCGCCATGCACATGGAATCCCTGCCTCCGCTGACTGCGAGAACCGCGCGTTCCCCGGAGGGGAGAAGTCTTCTGACTTTATCCTCGAATTTTTCCCTGAGCGGCATCGGTCAGACAGCTTCTATGCCTTCTTGGTGGCGAAGGTATAGGAGAAACCGAACTGAAGGGCCTCATAGAACTGCACAGCCTTGAATCCCCCTTCCCGATTGTCCTTGTAGATCAGGACAGAATCATCGTAGATAAGGCTGGTGGAAAGGTTCAGGGAGAAGTACTTGGCCACTTTCCACATGAAGCGGTTGTCCCAGTTCACCCTCAGGTTCTGCGGATTCTTGAGATAGTTGGAGAAGAGTATCAGCTGAGTGTTCGCCTGGAAATTGTCATTGATCTTCACCTTGGCGTCCATTGACAGCTGCGCGCCGAACTCGAAACGCACGCCGCGCATGATGTCTCCGTTCTTGACCAGACCCCCGGCTTCCTCAAACTCAAGGTCCTCCTTGCCGTACCCCTTCTTGAATTCCATGCCGTAAACATTCCTCAGAGACTCGTTGGCGACAATGGTGAGTCCGCCGGTAAGCGGGGTCAGAGTCGTGCTGAACCATGCCTTGGGCGTCCATGTCATACCGGCTCCGAGCGTGATGACGGCCGGAGAGAACAACGAAGACTTCAGAACTCTGGCGTCCTTCCAATCTCTCTTGGTGGGGTTCTCCACGGACGGGGTCTTATATGTAAAACCGTCGGCGAACTGGCTCAGGAAAGTCAGCTTTCCGGTGTAGCTCAGAGTCTTGGTCATGTCCGCACCCACCGAGCTCTCCAGCAGAATCTTGTCCTTGTTCTTCTGCATCAGCGGCTTGTCCTCGGAATGCAGGACTCCGAAATCCAGCTGAAGACGGTTCTTCCAATAGAAATCATCCTTCTTGTAGTTGGCGTTCCCGTCAATATAGGCGCTGACCGAGTAGTTGTCATATCCTCCCTTCGCCCAGTTTTCATAGGAAGACTGAATGAAGTTGATGTTGGTCATCAGGGAATTTGTCCAATAGACCGGCTTGGGAGCCTCGGCCTTTTCCTTGGGAGCCTCGGCTATGGCGGCGGCGGCCGCGGCGGCGGCCTTCTGGGCATCGGTAAGCTCCTGTGCACCGGCCACCGTTCCGAAAAGGGCGAGCGACAGAGCCGTCAGTGTCAATATTCTCTTCATACGACCGACAGATTTGATTAATATGCGATACCGAACACGACCCTGCAATGCGAGGGCTTTCCGGAATATATGTCCTTTCCCTCCTCTTCGCAGACATAGGAATCCACGGGAATGCAGCGGATCGTGGCCTTTGTCTCGTCCTTGATCTTCTGCTCGGTTTCGGGAGTGCCGTCCCAGTGGCAGAGCAGGAAGCGTCCGGTGCCTATCTTCTCCTTGAATTCCTCCCATGAGTCGCACTTTTCCACCTTGGAGTCACGGAAGTCCAGAGCCTTCTGATATATGGTCTTCTGGATATCGTCCATAAGGCCTCCCACGGAAGCTACGAATTCGTCTATGCCCATGGTCCGCTTCTCCATGGTGTCTCTCCTGTGGACCTCGACCGAGCCGGCGGCCAGATCTCTGGGGCCCATGGCTATGCGCACGGGCACGCCCTTAAGCTCCCACTCGGCGAACTTGAAGCCTGGACGGAGAGTGTCGCGGGAATCGACCTTGACACTGAAGCCGGCGGCCTCAAGAGACTTCTTCATCGAATCCATCTTGTCAAGTATGGCGGCCCTTTCATCGTCAGTCTTGTAGATGGGCACCATCACTATCTGGATGGGAGCGAGCTTCGGAGGCAGGACAAGACCGTTGTCGTCTCCGTGCGCCATCACGAGAGCGCCCATGAGCCTGGTGGAAGCACCCCACGAGGTGGCCCACACATACTGCTGCTTGCCCTCGTTGTCGGTGAACTGCACATCGAAGGACTTGGCGAAGTTCTGTCCGAGAAAATGGGAAGTGCCGGCCTGCAGGGCCTTTCCGTCCTGCATCATGGCCTCTATCGTCATGGTGTCAAGCGCCCCGGCGAAACGTTCGTTGGGGCTCTTATGTCCGATTATGACAGGCAGGGCCAGGAAGTTGCGGGCGAAATCGGCATAGACATGGACCATGCGGTCGGTCTCCTCCTGAGCCTCCTGAGCGGTCGCATGGGCGGTATGTCCCTCCTGCCAGAGGAACTCGGCGGTGCGCAGGAAAAGCCTGGTGCGCATCTCCCATCTGACGACATTCGCCCACTGGTTGCAGAGTATGGGAAGATCTCTCCATGATTTGACCCAGTTCTTATAGGTGCTCCATATTATGGTTTCGGAAGTGGGACGGACAATCAGCTCTTCTTCAAGCTTGGCGTCGGGGTCCACGACCACGCCGTTGCCGCCGGGATCGTTCATGAGACGATGATGTGTCACCACCGCGCACTCCTTGGCGAATCCCGCCACATGTTCGGCCTCACGGCTGAAGAATGACTTGGGAATGAAGAGGGGGAAATAGGCGTTGTAGTGTCCGGTGGCCTTGAACATGTCGTCAAGGGCGCGCTGCATCTTCTCCCAAATGGCGTAGCCATAGGGTTTTATGACCATGCACCCGCGCACGGCCGACTGCTCGGCCAGATCCGCCTTGACCACAAGGTCATTGTACCACTGAGAGTAATTTTCCGATCTTTTTGTTATATGCTCTGCCATATTCCGCTGATTTAAATTAAATTGTGCCTACCTTAGCGGAGGGATGGCGCAAGTTCTGCGCGCCGCTCCGCGGGGTTGCAAGGTATGATTCTTGCAAGACCCACAAAGGTAAGAAAATTTCGACTAATAGAGATACAGCTATGAAAAAGAACATGTTTGCAATGATTCTGACCCTTGCGGCCCTTTCTTCGTGCGGGACGCAGGCTCAGCTGGCGTCTTCCGGATACGAGGACGGTATCTACTATAGGCCCGACAGCGCGACCGCAGAAGAGATCCGCACCTCGAATGCGGAAGTGGCCGATCTGGTGCGCAAGACCAAACAGTCCGAGACCTATGTCAAGAGCGGCGCCGATTCGCTTTTCGTCTCGGGAAACTACTCACAGAAGTACAAGGCAGGAACGGTTTCATATGAGGACGGTGACGGCAACAGCGTCACCAATGTCAACCTGTATCTCGGATACGAGCCGTGGAGATCAAGCGTCTGGTATGACCTGACGCCCGACTGGTGGCTCTATTCCGGAGCCTACGGCTCATGGCGATACAGCTCAAGATACTGGAATCCGTGGACCTATGCCGGTTGGTATGATCCCTGGTACAGGGATGTGATGTATGACGCATGGTACTGGGCCGGAACCTACAGCCCGTGGCGCCTGGACCCGTGGTATGGGTCGTCCATATACTGGGACTGGTACGGCTCGCCGAGCTATTGGTACTGGTATAGTCCTGCAAGACATTGGGGATGGTACTCACCGGCATGGTATTGGGACAGGCCCGGAGGCCCTGCAAGGCATTGGGGGCCGGGACCGGCACACCGTTACTGGGACGCTCCCGGATGGGGCAGGGGCAGGAACGCATATGCCCGCACACATGAACCCAGAGGTGACAGGAACATTCACTTCGGAACCGACGGCATGGGCAGCGGAAGCGGCTCCGTAAGAAGAGCGCCCACTTCAGCGGTGGGACGCGGAGGCTCCTCAGTCGTCAGAAGAGACGCGGTGACAGGCAGTGGCGTGACAAGAAGCGGCTCTACGGCGCAGAGAAGCTCGGCATCCGGATCCAGAGTCAGCCTGACCCCGGTCAGAAGGACTTCGGCCACTGCGAACGCAACCCGTAGCGCCACCGGCGGAAGAGTATCCGCGGCCGGAACCGGGAACGGCTCGACAGTCCGCTCCGCCGCAGGCACCTCCTCCGGCAGAGTGTCCATGGGCACGACCCGCTCCAACACCGGAGTGCGTTCCACAGGCGGCACCACATCTTCGACAGGTGTCCGCTCCGCAGGCACGACCTCCGGAGGATACAGGAATTCCGCAGGTGTGAAGACCGGTTCGTCGACTACCTACAGAAGAGCCACCGGCTCCGGAACATCCGGCGGTTCACGAACCTACGGCGGTAACACAGGCGGCTACAGGACTTCAGGGACAACCTCGTCCGGCGGCTATAGAACCTCTGCCGGCAGCACATCCACACGCAGCACCACATCGTCCGCAACCAGATCCACGGTGACCCGCTCCAGCTCATCGTCAGTCCGGTCCACGATGTCAGGAGGCGGTTCCACCCGCTCGACAGGCGGCGCCGGAGGCGGTGGCGGCAGCGTGAGGAGAAGATAAGGGACAATCCGGAGTTCATAGACACATCATCATGAAAAAAATCATAACGGCCGCGGTTTGCGCGGTCCTGGCGGGAACGGTCATCCAGGCACAGAACGTAGCCGATGCCCTCCGCTACAGCAAAAATGAATATTACGGCACGGCCAGAACCATGGCCATGGGCAACGCTTTCACCGCCCTGGGCGGAGACATCGGTTCCATAGGCATAAACCCGGCCGGTTCAGCGGTAAACAACTATTCGCAGTTCGCGGTGACCCCCGGATTGAACATCATGTCATCCATGGCGGACTATTCGGCCTATGGGCAGGTGGGTGACGGCAACCCCTACACGTCCACCACGAACTCACAGCTGCGTTTCGTCGTTCCCAACATAGGCATGACCCTCAACATCCCCACCGAACGGAAAAGAGGTCTGACAGGAGTCACCATCGGAATCACCGCCAACACCGTCAGCTACTACAATGACAATATGACAGCCGGAGGGCCCAACGACATGACCTCTTATGCCGGCTATCTCTCGGCGCTGGCTTCCGGGGCGTTCAACGCTTCGGACGCACTGAGCGTGGACCAGCTGGGCAACGCCTCCTACTGGAACATGGATCCTTTCTACTGGCCGCAGATGGTAGGGTACCGCAGCGGCATAGTGAACGAGAGCGGAGCCGGAGACTATATGGGAGTGACAGAAGGGACAAGCGGAGACGGGAACTATTATCTGAGAGGCGCCCTGGACCAGAGCTACAGAAGGTCCTCGCGCGGCAGCAGGACGGACCTGGTGTTTAATCTGGGATTCAACATCAACAACGTGCTCTTCTTCGGAGCCAATCTCGGGGTAGTGGATCTGGACTATACATTCGACTCCTACATCAGGGAAGAAGCCGAGAATCAGGACAGGTTTCCTGTAACCATAAGCGGAGCCACCGACTATTTCAAAAGTTTCCGTTTCCATCAGGCCTATTCCGCTTCGGGAACCGGAATCTACGGAAAATTCGGCATAATAGCGGTGCCCGTGCAGGGACTCAGGCTGGGAGCAGCCATCCAGACCCCCACCGCAAGCGCTCTGACGGAGCACCTGTGGTATGGTTGCGATACGCGGTTCAACTGGAACGAATTCAGTGAGGAGATCTCGCCGAATGACGAATATGTCTATGACTACATGCTCACATCGCCCATGAGATATAACTTCGGCGTGGCCTATACCATGCCCGGACTCGGACTCATCAGCGCCGACTACGAAGCCTGCGACTACAGCGCCATGCGCTTCAGGGAAAAGGGCGGCGGAGAAGGCTCATTCTCAAGTTCGAATCAGGGCATACGGGAAGGGGCCGGTGTCTCGCACATGCTGCGCGTGGGAGCGGAATTCATACTCAACAAGAATTATGCGGTGAGGGCGGGATATAATCTCACCACCACTCCGGAACGCTATATCGACGAAAACGGAATCAAGAAGACGCCTTCGGCAAACACCAACGCCATTTCTCTGGGCGCAGGTTACTCGGCCGGAACCTTCTTCTGCGACATGGCCCTGAGATACACCATGTACCCCACGGAATATCTCTACCCCTATTCCACCTATGACAGCAACCTGTCTCCGGAAGTGGCGATCCACCCCGAGCTCTGGAACATAGCCCTGACCTTGGGATGGAAGTTCTGAGCCTGATTACCCGGTAATATACTCGATCGACGACGGACCTTCGTTGAAAAGAAGATCCATTACGGACAGATTGGCCTGAAAGCCGTATTTTTCAGAAAAAACCTGAAAATACGGCTTTTCCAGTCCCAGATCGCGGAGAACCGTGTCCGGCTTTTTCGGATGGATGTCGAACCTGTGGTCGCCGGGAAGCGTCCCGGCATGGAATTCCCCGGTGAAAGACAGATCTAGCCCAAGTCCTATCTTTCTGAAGAAAAATTCGATTATGCCGATGTTCAGATCCCAGAGCGTGGCCGGAGCGGAGTCGAGTATGGAAAAAAGACTGTCCCGGTAGTACTCGAAAAATGCTGAGGAATAATAGGCCGAATCGATGGCCCGCTTGAATTTTGCAGTCCACGGGACGCCGTAGTCCACCTTTATTTCTCTGACAGGCAACCTGAAAGTGCCGCCCTCATGGACAACCGGGACGGACAGGTCCTCCACTCCTCCGGCCGAAAGGATCCGGCAGCGGTTCCTGTAGCTCTGCTTCTGATAATTCTCACAGGCCTCGAGAGTCACATGACAAAAAGAGCCGTCGCAGTCTGATGCGGCGGCGGCAAACCATGATACCGGAGGGAAAAAAGCCGTTGTGAGCAGCATTTTACTCCAGATCCACTTTCTCGTTCAGGAAGTTGGCCTTGATGATGCCCCTCTTGGAGTTTCTGATGAAATCCAGAATCTTGTCCCTTTCCTCGGACTGGGGGAAACCGGCTTCCACCTTGGCGCATCCGTCGGTGATGTTCAGGCCGCTGAAGTAGATGGTCTCGTAGATGTCCTTTATGTTGCGGATCACATCGGAGCTGAAGCCTCTTCTGCGCAGGCCCACGATGTTTATGCCGCAGTAACAGATGGGATCACGGCCGCAGAGCACATACGGAGGAATGTCCTTGTTGATCTTGGACGCTCCGCCCACCATCGCATGGGCCCCGATACGTGAGAACTGATGGGCCTTGGCTCCTCCTCCGAGGATGGCCCAGTCGTCCACATCCGTCTCTCCGGCGACGCCCACATAGCTGACAAGAATGCAGTGCTTTCCGATGTTGCAGTCATGGGCCACATGAACATAGGACATGATGAGGGTATTGTCCCCCACCTTGGTGACGCCTTTGTGGCTGGCCTTGGTGCCCCTGTTGATGGTGGCACACTCGCGGATGGTCACATTGTCGCCTATCTCGACATAGGTCACCTCCCCGTCAAACTTGAGATCCTGGGGGATGGCGCCTATCACCGCGCCGGGAAATACTGAACAGTTCTTTCCCATCTTGACATACTGGAATATGGTGGCATGGGGAAGAATCCTGCATCCGTCACCGATTTCCACGTCATCATCTATGAAAGCATAGGGGCCGACCTCGACATTGTCTCCGAGAATGGCCTTCGGACTGACGGTGGCAAGAGGATGAATTTTATTCATATCTGATCATTTTTTCAGGCTTTCGCGGAAAGCCTTTGCAGTTTTCGTGTTTATGGTGTGACCGGGCTTGAACGCCGTCACCTTTGCCTGGAGGAAACCTCCGCAAAGCCTGAGGTCTCCGATGAGATCCAGTAACTTGTGCCTGCCGCACTCGTTGGGGAAATGCAGACTGAGATTGTTCAGATAGCCGTCTGAATCCACTTTCAGGGCAGGTTTGTCCAAAGACGCGGACATTCTCTGAAGCTGTTCGTCAGAAACCGGGTGCTCGACTATCACGATGGCGTTGTCCACGTCGCCGCCCTTGATTAGGTTATTGGCGAACAGGTATTCGATTTCATGAAAAAAGACGAACGTCCGGCAGATTCCGATCTCCCTGTCATAGGGGACGGTCTCGTCCCAATGCGCGGTCTGGACGCCCAGCACTTTGGAGCCGAAGTCGATCTCGATGTCATAGGAAAGCCTGTCGGCGGGCTCGATCTTCACCCATGCGCCGCTTTTCTCATCATGCATCTCGGCAGTTCCGGAAGGACGCAGATATTTTCGCTCGGCGTTCTGCTCCTGCAGCCCGTCCTGCGCGAAAGCCTTCACATAGAAGCTGGCGCTGCCGTCCAGAATGGGGGTTTCGGGGACATCGAGCTCCACCAGAGCGTTATCGACCCCCATGCCCGTGAGGGCGGAAAGCACATGCTCTATGGTGTGGACCTCGGCACGTCCGTTGGAAATGGTGGTGGAGCGGGCTGTGCTGGAGACATTCTCCGCGACAGCGTCTATTTCTTCTCCGAGGTCAACCCTCCTGAAACGGATTCCGGTGTTCTCAGGGGCCGGACAGATTCTCATCGTCGAATGGACACCCGTGTGTAGACCTTTGCCCTCAAAGGTGTACGTGTCTCTAAGCGTTCTTTGTAGCATTTCCTTGTTTAAAGGGTGCAAAGGTACAAATAAAACCCGCTATCTGCAACACTACTTCTCCTCGGCGCTCTGCTTGAAGTGGGCGTAGCTCCTCATGTAGGTTCTCATGTCGAAGGCGGGTGACCCGAGAAGCACCTGACCGGGCTTCCTTATGTTGCCTATGACACCGGCCTGGGCGCCGACGGTGGTGTTGTCCGCTATGGTCACATGGCCGACGATTCCGACCTGCCCGGCGAGGATGCAGTTCTTGCCTATCTTGGCGGATCCGGCTATGCCGCACTGCGCGGCCATGACCGTATTGTCACCGATCTCGACATTATGGGCGATCTGGCAGAGGTTGTCGATCTTGACGCCCTTCCCGATTATCGTGGATTCCATTTCGGCGCGGTCAATGGTGGTGCAGGCGCCGATTTCGCAGTTGTCCCCGATGATGACATTGCCCAGATGCTCGATCTTCTCCCATGTCCCGTCGGCCTGGGGGGCGTTGCCGAAACCGTCGGAGCCGATCACGGCGTTGGAATGTATGATCACGTTGTCGCCTATGATCATGCCGGGATATATGCTCACTCCGGGATAGATTATGCAGTGCTTCCCGATCTTGGTGTCGTCACCGATATAGACATTTTCGAAAATCTTGGTGTAGTCTCCGACCTCGGCATGATGGCCGACATAGGAATGGCTTCCGAGATAGACCTTCTTGCCGAACTTTGTGGTCAGGAACCATGACGAACGGAAGCCGCGGTGGCGGCGCTCGGTTCTCTTCCTCGTGGCCACATATTTCAGCAGATCAGCGAGCGAGGAATAGGCGTTGTCGACTCTCACCATGGTGGCGGACACCTTTTCCTTCGGCTCAAAGTCCTTGTTCACCAGGAGTATGCTCGCCTGGCATGTGTAAACATAGTGCTCGTATTTGGGATTGGCATAGAAACATAGCTTTCCCGGCTTTCCGTGCTCTATTTTCGCGAAGCCTGAGGCCTTCGCCTCCGGGTTGCCGTCCACGGTGCCCTTAAGGATCTGGGCAAGCTGCTTGGCTGAAAATTCCATAAAATAATAAGATTTTTCTCCGCCGTTGCGGAGCGATTCTCATCTGATGAAGTGCAAATTAAGTGCTTTTTTTTGATTTTTCCCGATAACTCACAAAAAATCAAAAGATTCTTCCTATCTTTGCGGACGTAGTGGAAAGATAGGGGACGAAACGGTCTCCTATCTTTTTTAAATATCACTTTCATGTCCCGACACTTGCGGGAACCGAGTCACATGAACCCTTTGGAGAAAGAAATACTGGAGAAATTCAGCCGTCCCGTGGAGGACAGAGGCTGTTTCATAGTCGGAGTCAAGGCCGATTCCGACAGAAACATCACCGTAACGGTGGAGTGCGAGAACAGAAGCGTGGATATGGACGACTGCGTCGAACTGGACCGCGTCTTTCATGAGATGTGGAACAGGGACGAGGTGGAGGACTACTCCCTCACCATCACTTCGGCAGGTCTGGACAGTCCCTTGACCGATCCGAGACAGCTGAAAAAGTTCATGGGCGAGAAAGTGGACGTGAGGCTCAGGGGCGGAAAGAAGTTCACGGCCACCCTCGGCGAGGCCGACGCGGACGGCGTGACGCTGAGGTACACGGTCAAGGAAAAACTCGAAGGAGAAAAAAGGAAAGTGGAGATTCAGAAGGAGGAGAAAGTCCCCTTCAGCGACATAAATTCGATAATCCCGCACATTTCGTTTGAATAATATAAAATCTAGACAATAACATGGCAGAAGAGAAGATTGATCTCAAAAGCGCTTTCGCTTCGTTCAAAGACGAAAAGCACATCGACAGGCCCGTGATGATGGGCGTGCTGAAGGATGTTTTCATCACACAGATAACCAAGACCTACGGGTCCGCCGACAATTTCGACGTCATCATCAATGTGGACAAGGGCGACTGCGAAATCTACCAGAACCTTGACGTGGTGGAAAAGGTGGAAAATCCCAACACCGAGATTTCCCTGGACGAGCTGAAGGCCATTGGAGAGGATGACTACGAGATCGGCGAGACCTACACCAGAAAGGTGAACCTCAAGGACTTCGGAAGAAGGGGCATCCTGAACATCCGCCAGAACCTGCAGGGCAGGATCATGGACATAGAAAAGGCCAATCTTTACAACAAATACTCAGAGAAGATCGGCGAGCTCTTCACCGGCGAGGTCTATCAGACCTGGTCCAAGGAAGTGCTCATCCTTGACGAGGACGGCAACGAGCTGCGTCTTCCCAAGTCCGAGCAGATTCCGGGAGAACACTTCAAGAAGAACGACACCGTCCGCGCTATAATCAAGAGCGTGGAGATGAAGAACAACACCACCCCCTACATCGTACTGTCGAGAACGTCGGACGAATTCCTCAAGGAGCTGTTCGAGCAGGAGGTTCCCGAAATCTACGACGGGCTCATCACCATCAAGAAGGTGGTCCGCATCCCCGGAGAGAGGGCGAAGGTGGCAGTGGAGTCATATGACGACAGGATCGACCCGATCGGAGCCTGCATCGGAGTCAAGGGCTCCAGAATCATCGGCATAGTCCGTGAGCTGCGCAACGAGAACATCGACGTGCTGCAGTGGACTTCCAACACCCAGTTGCTGATCCAGAGGGCGCTGAACCCCGCCAAGATCTCTTCCATAGACATGAGTTCCGAAGACGGAAAGATCAAGGTGTACATGCTTCCTGAGGAAGTCAAGAAAGGAATCGGAAAGGGCGGTTGCAACATTCGCCTGGCCAGCATGCTGGTGGGCCGCGAAATCGAGGTCTGGAGAGATGCCAGACAGGGCGAAGCTGACGACTCCGAGGAGGATGTGCTCCTGAGCGAGTTCGAAAACGAAATCGACCCCTGGATTATCGAGAGGCTCCAGTCGATCGGATGCGATACGGCCAAGAGCGTGCTTGCGCTTTCACCGGCCGACATCGCCAAGAGGGCCGACCTCGAGGACGAGACCGTGGAAGAGGTGATGAACATCCTAAGGGCTGAATTCGAAGACTAAAAGAACGACTATGGCAGAAATCAGATTAAATAAGCTGGCGAAACAATACAATATAGGAATCGGCACTCTGGTGGAGTTTCTGAACTCCAAGGGCGCCGGGCTGGAGGAAAACCCGAACGCGAAGGTTTCAGACTCATTCCTCCCCGAACTCGAGAAAAAATTCGGAGACGACCGCAAAACCGCTCAGGAGGCCGCCAAAGTGGACATCAAGATGAAAGAGATCATCGAGAGGAACACCAGAAGGCAGGACGATGACATGAGTGACGAATCGGAACCCGAGAAAGAGACGCTCATAAAGAGCACCACTCTTTCCGCTCACGGAGAGCCCTCGAAATCCGAGGCCGCCGAAAAGGGCGCCCAGGTCGAGAAGAAGGAGGAGGAAATCAAGGCTGAGCCTGCCGCTCAAGAGCCCGATCCCGCAAAACCCGAACCTGTGAAGGCCGAGCCGGAAAAACCCGCCGAAGTCAAGGTCGAGGCTCCCGAGGAAAAGCCGGCGGAAAAAGAAGAACCTGCCATAAAGCCCGAAGATATCAGGGAAGAGGAAGTCACCGCACACGCTGAAGTGAAGGACGAGCCGGAAGTCGGGGCAAAGCCCGCCGAGACGGAGAAACCTGCCGTCAGCGAACATGAGGACAATAAAGCGCCGGAGCCGCAGGCTCCCGAAAAGGAGGAACAGCCGGAAGCGCCCAAAGCCGAAGCTCCCGCCGGAAAGGAGGATCAGCAGCCCGTAGCCACCGCATCTGTCGGAGGTCTCAAGATCATAGGCAAAGTGGATCTGTCCCAGTTTGAGAAGAAAAAGAAAAAGAAGAGGGAGAGAATCACCAAGGACGGAAGCCAGAAGGTGGACGTGAACAAGGTCGCCACCGAAGGAAGGGGCGGCAACGGCAAGAACGCCGGCAACAACAAGGACAGGAAGAGAAATGAGCGTATGGCCGCGGCCGGCGTCCAGAACGGCAAGGGCAGGAGGAACGACAACAAGTTCAAACCCGCCATGACCGAGGCCGAAGAGGAGGAGATGCAGAAGCAGATCCAGAAACAGGTCAAGGAGACATATGCCCGGATGAACGAGGGCAAGAAGGGCAACTTCGGAGCCAAATACAGAAAGGAGAAGAGAGAGCTCGCCTCGCAGAAGGCGCAAGAGGAGATGCAGCAAGAGGCCGCCGAGAAGCAGATTCTCAAGGTCACCGAATTCGTTACGGTCAATGACCTGGCGAACCTGATGAACATTCCCGTAAACAAGGTCATCGGAGCCTGCCTGAGTCTCGGACTCATGGTCTCGATCAACCAGAGGCTCGATGCCGAGGCCCTCGTGCTCGTGGCCGAGGAGTTCGGCTACAAGGTGGAGTTCGTCACAGCCGACCTCACTCATGAAATCGAACAGGAGGACGAGCCCGACAGGGAAGAGGATCTTGTGGTCAGGCCGCCCATCGTCACTGTCATGGGACACGTGGACCATGGTAAGACCTCGCTTCTGGACTATATCAGAAAGACCAACGTGATCGCCGGCGAAGCCGGAGGAATCACCCAGCACATAGGCGCCTACAATGTGGAGCTTCCGAACGGCAGGAGAATCACATTCCTGGACACCCCGGGACATGAGGCGTTTACGGCCATGAGGGCAAGAGGCGCACAGATGACCGACCTCGCGATCATAATCATCGCCGCCGACGACGCGGTGATGCCCCAGACGGTGGAGGCCATCAACCATGCGCAGGCCGCAGGCGTGCCCATGGTGTTCGCCATCAACAAGATGGACAAGCCGGGAGCGCATCCCGACAAGATCTATGAGCAGCTTTCACAGATGAACATCCTCACCGAAGCCTGGGGCGGAAAATACCAGTGCCAGGAGATTTCGGCCAAAAAGGGTACAAATGTGGACAAACTGCTGGAGAAAGTCCTGCTCGAAACCGACATGATGGATCTCAAGGCCAACCCCAACAAGCCCGGAAGCGGAGCCGTGATCGAGTCGTCGCTGGACAAGGGCCGCGGCTATCTGGCCACCATCCTGGTCCAGAACGGAACCATACGCAAGGGAGACATGATGCTGAGCGGATCCTACTACGGCCGCATCAAGGCCATGCTGAACGAGCGCGGACAAAGCGTGTCGGAGGCCGGACCCTCCACCCCCGTTTCAGTGCTGGGACTCAACGGAGCCCCGAGCGCCGGCGAGAAGTTCAACATCATGCTTGATGAGAAGGAGGCCAAGGCCATAGCCGGAAAGCGCGAGCAGCTGATCAGAATCCAGGGCATCAAGACCCAGAAACACATGACGCTTGAGGAGATCGGACGCCGCATCGCGATAGGCAACTTCAAGGAACTCAATGTCATAGTCAAGGGTGACGTGGACGGATCAGTGGAGGCCCTTTCTGACTCCCTCATCAAACTCTCCACCGAGGAGATCCATGTCAATGTCATCCACAAGGCAGTGGGCGCCATCTCGGAGTCCGATGTCATGCTCGCCACCGCTTCTGACGCCGTCATCATCGGTTTCCAGGTGCGTCCTTCGTCCGAGGCGAGGGCCGCGGCCGAAAGGGAGGGCATCGAAATAAGGATCTATTCCGTCATCTACGACGCCATCAACGAGGTCAAGGACGGTATCGAGGGCATGCTGGAGCCAGAAAAGAAGGAAGAGGTAGTGGCGACTGCGCTCGTCAAGCAGACCTTCAGAATTCCCAAAGTGGGGACCATCGCCGGAAGCCTCGTCAAAGAGGGCAAGTTCACCAAGGGCAACAAAGTGCGCCTGATCAGGGACGGCATCGTGGTCTACACCGGAGAGGTCGCTTCGCTGCGCAGAGGCAAGGACGACGCCAAGGAAGTTCCCTCCGGAATGGAATGCGGTATCGGTCTCTCCAACTACAATGACATCAAGGACGGAGACGTGATCGAAGCCTTCCAGATCATGGAGATAAAGAGGACTCTGTAGCTAGATAAGCATCAGAATAAATGAATAGAGGAAGGGCGCCTGTGCGGACAGGCGTCCTTTTGTGCTTGCCGAAAGGAGCATGTCGGTGGAATCCTTCTTCTTGAGCTTGGCAAGAGTCTCGGCCGACGGCGTCTGACGGCGGGCCCAGCGCTGGATGAGATTGCCGCCGTTGAAATAGGTCACTCCGCCGTTGGATCTGTTAAGGGAGATAAGTGTCTTGTAGTCGGCCGTGTACATGCGTGAAGACAGCTCGCCGGCAACATCCGGGGGCAACATGGACTCGACCTCGCCGAACATTCCCGAGACCAGAAGCAAGGGCCTGAACCCGGCTTCTCCGGCGGAAGAAATGAATCCGGCGACGCGGCGCCATGAAGTCTCGCTGATGGCGGAGGGCTTATACACGGACACTACGGCCACAAGCCCGCCGGCCGCCAGAGAGTCCCGGTCATTTCCGTCCCTGTCGGTGAATGAAAGGGCCGGAAAATCGGTCTCGGAGATATTGTCCTTCCGGAGCATGGTCTCGGTCCGGACATAGGTCCATGTGGAATCCGGCAGACGGTCCAGGGTAAAGGTCCCCTCCTGACCGTTTTTCTCGTAGATGAAGGTCGCGACATAGCGGTCTTCCCCGTCAGGGTCGGACTCGACCGACGCGGCAAGACGTGACGAATGGTTAAACGGGGTGAAGTCCGTATAGGGGATGAGCATGGCCGCGCGCACCAGCACAAACACGGAGCAGGCGGCGATCAGCGTGAAAGTGACATATTTTCTGCGGGCCGGCATGCCGTAGTTACGGAAAGGCACGAAGGCCGCGGCGGCCAGCACACACAGGACCAAATTCTTGGCCAGCGACTGGAAATGAGTGAGATGCACCGCCTCTCCAAAACATCCGCAGTCCATCGACGGATTGAGAATCCACAGCGCGAATGTGATGGCGGTGAAGATTACGGTCATCGCGGACGCGCATATCGCCGCCGCCTTTCGGAACACTCCGGTCACCAAAGCGACTCCAGTCAATGTTTCCAGCAGGGCAAGCAGGGCGCCGACCGGGCCCGAAATGACATCCAGGAACCCGGCTCCGAAGAATTTCAGATATTCGGAGACCACAAGGCCGGCCCCGACCGGATCCATCAGCTTGAGCATGCCGGCGACAAAGAAAACCAACCCTATCACTACGGCACAAGCCCTTCTCACACCATGATACACCAGATTCATCCTTTAGAAGCTGTTTTGAATGATTTGTCGACTTCTTCTTTCACGGCCGCCGAAATGGCCTCGGGAGGCAATATGGTCCCGTCCGCCGAAGAGCAGTCTATTCTCACGAAACGCGGGTCCTCCGCACACAGGGACAGATATTCCCGCCTCACCTTTTCCTGGAAGGAGATATTGGCCTCGTGAATGTCGCCCGACCCGTCGAGATAGGAGCGGTCGGTTCCCGTACGGTGCGAGGCCAGATTTTTCTCCACGAATCCGAGCGGGACGTCCAGAAAGAGATTGAGATCCGGAGCCGGAAGGCGGAAATCGCCGTATTCGGTGTCCAGAATCCATTTTTTCAGAGCCGCCTTCTCTCCCGGGTCTGTGACTTTGGCGCACTGGAACGCCACATTGGAATACACATATCGGTCCAGCAGTATGCACTCCCCCTTCTCCAGAGCCTCGTGCATCCCCGAAGCCGCGTCGCGCCTGTCCTCGGCATAGAGAAAGGCCACGAGCTTGGGATGGACGGAATCGATGCCGCCGAATTCTCCGCGGAGAAAACCCGCTATGAGATCACCATAGACAGGAGCGCCATAACGGGGGAAATGGATATATTTCACTCCGCCGGTCCGATCTTCGAGATATCTTCTCAGCGAATCGACCTGGGTGGACTTTCCGGCGCCGTCCAGACCTTCTACGACGATAAGCATTATTTCCTAGCCGCGATGCACTCGACCTCGACAAGAGCTCCCTTGGGAAGATCCTTGACGGCGACTGCCGACCTTGCGGGGTACGGAGCAGTGAAGAACTCGGCATAGACCCCGTTCACGGTGGCGAAGTCGGCTATGTCGGCGAGGAATACGGTGGTCTTGAGCACATGGGACATGTCGGAGCCGGCCTCTTCAAGAATTTTGGAAAGGTTGGTGAGCGACTGCCTGGCCTGAGACTCGACTCCGCCCTCCACGAACGAGCCGGTGGCGGGATCTATGGGGATCTGGCCGGAGACGAATATCAGTCCGCCTTCGCTGATGCCCTGGCTGTAAGGTCCTATGGCTGAAGGTGCTTTTTCTGTTGCGATCTGTTTCATGTTTTTTCCGTTTTTTAATCCAATAAATTTATGCATTTTTGAAGTAAATGAAAAGAAAAATGGATCGGAAAAGGAAAATCGTGATAATGGGAATCGTCAACATGACCGACAATTCCTATATCGAGTCAAGCCGGTGCCTGGGCCCTGAGGGCAGGCCGGACATCGACGCCGCCATTAAAAGAATCGGAGCCCTGCTGGACGGAGGGGCCGGAATCATAGACATAGGTGCCTGCTCCACCGGACCGGGGACGGCTCCCGTGAGCGAAGAAACGGAATGGAGCAGGCTGGAGCCGATCCTCAAGGAAGCGGCGCGGGAATTCCCGAAGACGGTGTTCTCGATCGACACCTTCCGCTGCGCCGTGGTCAGGAAGGCCTTTGACGCCATAGGCCCGTTCATGGTTAACGACATATCCGCCGGAATGGCGGACGCGGAAATGCTGCCGACGGTCGGCAGGCTGGGACTGGAATATGTCGCCATGCACATGCGCGGCAACCCGATGACCATGCAGAGCCTGACGGACTACGGCACGGCCGGAAACGGGATGAGCCCGGTCACCGCCGCCGTCGCGGAATATTTCGACCTGTTTGCGGCTGAAGCGGACAGATATGGGATAAAGGACTGGATTCTGGATCCCGGATTCGGCTTCGCCAAAACGGTGGAGCAGAACTGGCAGTTGCTTTCAGAGATGGACAAGGTGCGGCGCCCGGGACATAGAACCCTGGTAGGAGTCTCGCGTAAAAGCATGATATATAAAAAGTTCCATATTTCCACCGCAGAGGCCCTGCCTCAGACTCAGGTGCTGCAGTTCGCCGCGCTGGAAAGGGGCGCCGACATCTTGAGGGTTCACGACGCCGCCGAAGCCGCACGCACGGTGGAAGCCTACAGAATCTTGGGTTTCTGATGCGTATTGAGTAAATTTGTCGCTTAATCAGAAACTTCACATGGACAATCATGCACTCCTCGCCGTTTCTCCCATAGACGGAAGATACGCTTCAAAGACCGCTCCGCTCGCGGATTATTTCAGCGAATATGCTCTGATCCGCTACAGGGTCAGAATAGAGACAGAATATTTCAAGGCTCTCTGCCGCATTCCTCTTCCGCAGCTGGAGGGGGCGCTGGAAAAAGGCATGGAGACAAAGCTCGACTCCCTGTGGAAGGACCTCACTCCCGAACAGGCCGAGAGGGTGAAGGACATCGAGAAAGTGACCAACCATGACGTGAAGGCCGTGGAATACTATCTCAGGGAAAAATTCACGGCGCTTGGTCTGGAGAAATACCTGACATTCATCCACTTCGGGCTCACTTCCCAGGACATCAACAACACCGCCACCCCTCTCCTGCTGAAGGAGTCTCTGGAAAATGTATACATCCCGACTCTGGAGGAGATCATATCCGCCATCGCAGGCTATGCCGAAGCATGGAAAGACATCCCCATGCTTGCGAGAACTCACGGCCAGCCGGCTTCGCCCACAAGGCTCGGCAAGGAATTCAAAGTGTTCCAATCCAGGCTCGAAGAGCAGCTCGGCCAGCTCAAAGGACTTTCCTACCCCGCCAAGTTCGGCGGAGCCACCGGCAACATGAATGCCCATAAAGTCGCATATCCGGGAGTGGACTGGCCGGCTTTCGCCGACAGTTTCGTGGCGTCGCTCGGGCTCAGACGATCCTTCCCCACCACGCAGATCGACCATTATGACAACCTGGCCGCCATTTTCGACTGCCTGCGCAGGATCAACACCATTCTGATAGATCTCTGCCGCGACATCTGGACATATATTTCAATGGAGTATTTCCGCCAGAAGGTGAACAAGAACGAGGTGGGCTCGTCCGCGATGCCGCACAAGGTGAACCCCATCGACTTCGAGAATGCGGAGGGCAACCTCGGAATGGCGGACGCCGTCCTCACCTTCCTCTCGCTCAAACTCCCGGTCTCAAGACTGCAGAGGGACCTCACGGACTCCACGGTGAGCAGGAACATCGGCGTGCCTGTGGCCCACGGACTCATAGCCTTCGCTTCTCTGAAGAAAGGACTCGGCAAGCTGATTCTGAACGAGCAGGCTCTGCAGCGTGATCTCGAAGCCAACTGGGCCGTCGTAGCCGAAGCCATACAGACGATTCTCCGCAGGGAGGACTATCCCAATCCCTATGAGACTCTGAAGGCGCTGACCCGCACCGGCAAGCCCATAGACAAGGACACGATCGAGAATTTCATCGACACCCTTGATGTAAACGATTCCGTGAAGGAGGAGCTCAGGACGATAACCCCCTGGAGCTATACGGGATTTTAGACCGGACTCCAACAGAAGCCAAAAAAAAGGCTGAACAAAATTTTGTTCAGCCTTTTTTATTTATCTATGTAAACATCTTCGCCGGGCACGGAGAAATTGAAGTTCTCGCGGGCGAAGCGCTCCAGAGAATCGGGATCGGTGGAAAGCTTCTTCACTTGATTGTCCATATCCTTTATCTCTTTCTGATAACGCTCTATCGCGCGGCGCTGGCTGCGGAGCTGCAGACCTGCCCCGGCCCAGCGGATCATGCTGTCCTGACCGAGAAAACAGACATAGGCAAGAAACACGGCCGTGACACATACGGCGTACCGCACAAACGAGCGGTGCTCTCCGTTCCATATGTCCTTAAGCTTTCCCATGATTGCCTTAGCAGTTGCTGAATTTTCGCAAAAATAGCTAAATTTGAAGTTACCAACCAATTAAATTAAAGATTTATCATGAAACCTACCTTACTTGTTCTCGCAGCCGGAATGGGCAGCCGTTACGGCGGCCTGAAGCAGATGGACGGCCTCGGCCCCCACGGTGAGACCATCATCGATTATTCTATCTATGACGCTGTGGCGTCCGGCTTCGGCAAAGTGGTTTACATAGTCCGTGAATATTTCAAGGCACAGTTCGAGCAGACCGTCAAAGAAAAATATGGCCATGTAAAATGCGTCGACGGAAGCCCTCTTGAGTTTGTGTTCGTAACTCAGGAGCTCGACAAGATCCCCGCAGGATATGAGGTGAACCCCGAAAGGCAGAAACCATGGGGCACAGCCCACGCCGTCCTCATGGCAAAGGATGTCATCAAGGAGCCTTTCGCCGTCATCAACGGAGACGACTACTACGGCAAAGACTCGTTCAGAATCCTCGGAGACTGGCTCCGTGCCCATGAGAACTCGAAAGACGTTTACAGCATCGTGGGCTTCGAGCTTGACCACACGCTTTCCGAGTCGGGCGGAGTGTCCAGAGGCATATGCCACTATGACGCCGAGCAGCATCTCACCGACATAGCCGAACACCTGAACATAGCCAAAGAGGCTGACGGCAAAGTGTATGGCGACAATTCCGTCAACGGCCAGAACCACGTGGAGCTGAACGGTAAGGATCTATGCTCCATGAACATGTGGGGATTCACGCCCGACTATTTCACCAAGAGCGAAGAAATCTTCAACACCTTCCTCGCCGAGCACGGCAAGGAGCTCAAGAAAGAATACTACATCCCCTACGCCATAGACTGCATCATCAAGAGCGGCAAGGGCAAATGCGATGTCCTCTCAACACCTTCACACTGGTTCGGAGTGACCTACAAGGAAGACAGGCCCGGAGTTGTGGCCAAGTTCCAGGAACTTGTGGACAAGGGAATCTATCCTTCACCTCTCTACTAGCCGATGGCTTTCTTCAGGAAAAGCGAGAAGCAGAATTTCGACGTGCTGTCGGGATTCTCGTGGCATGTCCCGGGCGTGAGCGGCATGTTCGCCATGCTCGGGATGATGCTGGTCGGCGCTCTGCTGGGCAACGTGGTGTCTCTGTGCCTGCTTCCTCTCGGACAGGAGACCGTACAGAAATACGGGGCTCTCATCTCTTATCCGGTGATGTTCATCCCGCCCATGATCTACGCCAAGATGAAGAGCGTGAGAAACATGGCGTTCGAGACCGGATACAAGATTGACAGCTGTCATTTCGGACGCGGTGGCGCCGTGCTCACAGCCGTGCTGTGCATGGCGGCGACCTGCGCCATGGCTTTCGACATGGACGCGGTGAGTTCTCTCATGCCTCCGATGCCGGAAGTGCTGAAAAAGGTGATGGATGGCATGACTCAAGGGAACTTCTGGCTTAATTTCCTGAGCGTAAGCATTTTCGCTCCATTCTTTGAGGAATGGCTCTGCAGAGGGACCGTACTCAGAGGGCTGCTGAATCATGTCAGGGCCGACGGAACGAGGATGAAGCCCGCATGGGCCATAATAATATCGGCACTGTTCTTCGCAGTCATTCACATGAATCCATGGCAAGCCGTGCCTGCTTTCGCCGCGGGATGCCTGATGGGCTATGTCTATTACAGGACCGGCTCGCTCATGCTCACGATGCTCATGCACTTCGCCAACAACACTCTGGCGCTCGCTGTCGGGCAGATCGAGTCCCTGAAAGACTACGATTCATGGCTGGATATCATGCCCGGCAGGATGTATTGGATCGCCTTTGTGGCCGCCCTGCTCCTGATCATCCTTTTTGTGAGATTCATCCGCGGAATCGCCTTGGAGAAACCTTCCGGCAATTCCGACGAGATAGTCCCCATGGCATGATGGCATCAGCTTTCAAGCAATGTTCAGCATACTGATATATATATCCCTGCCGCTGGCTCTTCTTCTCCACCTCGCGGAAGAGTTCATCATACGGCTCCGGACCAGGGCCCGGGACTTCAAAAGATTCTGCGCGGCAGCGGCGACAGCCCTGCTGATCACAGCCGCCGCAGATATCTGTGCGATTTATGGCGACAACACTCTGATTCCGCTGGTCATCCTGACATGGGGATTCTGCTTCCATCTTACGGTACATCTGGCGGCAAGCATCAGGTCCAAAAGCTACCGGCCAGGACTCGTCACGGCCATTGTGCTTCTGCCCTATGCCGGACTTGCCGTGGCTGACATGCTTATGCAGTTGACGCCGATGGAGAACCTGCTCTATGCCGTCGCAGGCATCATCGTCCTCGGTCTCGGTACCTTCCTGTTCCGCCGGACTTCCGGAAAACAGTAGTCAGCGGCGCGCTTCGCCGGCCAGGGTCACCGGAACGGCTACCTCCCCTGCGGACAGGCGCTCCTCGAATGAATCCGGAGCGGCAGGCACTTTCATCAGTCGTAAATGTGATATTTCGCGGACACGGCCCTGAAGTCATCCTCATCCTTTGTCCACCAGCCGATGATGTCATCCACCTTCATGCGTCTGGAAAACTGAAGCCTTATGCGGTCGGTGCCGCAGACCTTGTCAAGCATGGGCATGGAGTCCTTGCCGGCAAAAGGGTCGCGTGAGGGATAAAGCTCACGCAGCGCCTGCATCACATAGAACTGGGTGAGAGTTATGTGCGCGGCCTCGAAATCCGTATAGAAAAATTGGACACCGTGAATCAGTTTTCCGGCCTTGCCACCATAGAAAGGCTTGAAATGGATGGGCCGGAAAGCCACGCCTGGAAGGGCATAGCCCTCAAGCCGCCGCATCAGCATGTCGGCGTCGATCCATTCGGCCGCGAAGGCTCCGAAGGGAATGTTATAGCCTATGCCGATGTTGAGGTAACCCAGCTCTCCACATATCCCGGAAGAGGGATAATTCACTGCAGTTTCGGGATATGGGATATTCGGGGAAGGCAGAATCCACGGCAGTCCTGTGTCCGCATAGAGCATGTCCCTGTGCCAGCCCTCCATGGGAATGACCGTCAGCTTGCATCGGAGAGGGTCTTCGTCACCTTTCTGGCCGCGGTTCATGCCCTCCTCGTTTATCATTACGGCAAGCTCGCCCACCGTCATGCCATAGACATAAGGTATGCGGAACTGACTGACGAAAGAGAAAAAGCCAGGTTCCACGTAACTGCCCTCTATCTTATTACCGCCCAAAGGGTTGGGACGGTCTAGGACCATCACTTCCACACCTTTTTTGGCACAGGCCCTCATCACCAGCCCGAGCGTGCTGATAAAGGTGTAGGAACGGGTGCCCACATCCTGAATGTCATAGACCATGATGTCTATTCCATCAAGCATGGCCTGTGTGGGTTCTCTGGTCGCCCCGTAAAGCGAATAGACGGGAAGTCCGGTCTTGGGGTCGCTCGTGTCGGTGACTTTGTCTCCGGCATAAGCATCGCCCCTTACCCCATGTTCGGGACCGTAGAGGGCCACCAGATTCACTCCCGGCGCCTCGAAAAGTATGTCTATGGTTGAACGCAGATTCCGGTCCACTCCGCTGGGATTGGTCACCAGTCCCACGCGTTTTCCCGAAAGGCCCTTGAATCCCATGTCTTCAAGAACCTCGATTCCGGGGCGGACAGTCCCGCGCGCAGTTGCGGCGAAAGCGAAGCATAGCAGCGCCAGAGCCGCGGTCAGAATTTTTCTCATGATTTTTTACCGTATTCGGGGTCAACCTTTATCAGAAATATCACGGCAAGCGTGGCCAGACAGCTGACCATTACCATGGTGAAGAAGGCCGGATAGCCGATGGCCATCTGGATCTTTCCGGCCACCAGTCCGGGAAGCAGCATGCTGAAAGTCATCAGCACGGTGCAGAAGGCATAGTGAGACGTCTGGAAACGTCCGCGGGAAAAGTAGAGCATATAGAGGGTGTAGGCTGTGAAGCCAAAGCCGTAGCCAAACTGGTCGACCGCTATGCAGGCATAGACCGGAAAGATGCTTTCAGGTTGGGCGACGGCAAGATAGAGATAGACCGCACAGGGCAGGGCCAGGCACAGGGCCATGGGCAGCATGCATTTTTTGAGACCCCATCTGGCACCGGCGAGTCCGCCCAGAATTCCGCCCAGGAGCAGAGCCAGCACGCCTATCGTGCCGTTTGCCAGACCCACCTGCACATCTCCGAGTCCAAGCCCCCCGACCTCGCGCGGATCCTTGAGAAAGGGAATCAGCATTTTGAGGGAGAAAGCTTCCGGAAGCCTGTAGAACAGCATGAACAGCACTGCGGCGAGGATGCCTTTTTTCTTGAAGAACGAGGCGAACAGCTCAGGCAGCTCCCTCAAGGTGTCAGCGGCGCGCTTCCCCGGAGAAGGCCGGTCGGAAGCGGGTCGGGGCATGGCTATCAGATCCCAGATTGCGAGGGCGGCCATGACGGCGGAGCATCCTGCGAGCGTGTGTGACCATGCGGGGACCGCACCCTGGCCGTCCAACTGCATCTTTCCGGCTATGATGGCCAGCACTCCCTGCCCGCAGAAGAGCGCGAGCCGGAAGAACGTGTTCCTCACCCCCACGAAAAGCGACTGGGTGTGGTCGTCCAGACCGAGCATATAGAAGCCGTCGGCAGCTATGTCATGGATTGAGGACGAAAAGGCGGTGATCAGGAACATGACCAGTATCAGGCTCAGCGTGCAGTGCGGCAGCGCAAACGCAAGGGCGAAAGTGGAAATGGCCATAAGCAGCTGCATGGCGACGGCCCAGGCCCGCTTCGTGCCTATGGTGTCCACGAACGGACTTATCACAATCTTAAGAATCCACGGGAACGACAGCAGCGAGGTATAAAGCGTCAGTCTGTCGTTGGGCATGCCCATGTTTTTGAACACGATAAGCGACACCGTGTTGACTATCGCATTGGGCAGGCCTTCGAAAATGTAGAGCGGAGGCACCCAGGCCCATGGAGAACGTCTGTTTTTCATCTGCATATCCTCGCTCCCGGATAATAATGTTCAAGAATTTCCCTGAAGCCATAGCCGCGGGAAGACATGACGGCGGCTCCTATCTGGCACAGGCCCACTCCGTGGCCCCAGCCATGCCCCTCAAGCACGACCCTGCTCCATGCCGAGGACCCCTTCTCCACCTCCGCAGCCGGAATTTCCTCTCCGTCCACCCCATACCAGTGCAGATCGAAGGCGGAGCTCTTGAGGTGGCTTGTCGAAAGGAACTTCCTTATTATCAACTCTTTGCCCACGACCATAGTTCTGGCGGAACCCACTATTTTCAGGCGCCATATTCTGCCGGAAGGCCCCCTGTCCAGAGGAACCATGGCGAGGATGTCGCCGAAATCAAAGCCTGAACGCTCACGGATGAGCCGTCCGAGATATTCCCTTGAATATTCAGTCCTCCAAGTGTAAAAATCGGCTGTTTCGAGGTCGTAATCGTTCAGCACCAGAGCCAGCAGCCTCCTGTCCGGAGACGCGCAGAAAGGTTCTCCGCCATCCGCCGGGGTATCCGGCACCGAGCTTAGATAGGGATAGTCCCTGTCTTCCCAGCACGTGCTGAAAAGTTCCGTCCTGCCGCCGCAGCATTTGGAGAAACGGGCGTCACAGAGTTCGTCTCCATACCGCAGCACAAGCCCCCATGTGGCGTCTATCGCACCGCGGACATTGGCCGGCGTCTCTCCTTCCAGCCCCTGATATCTCTGACAATGGTCATCCGCGCATACATCAAACAACCTGTGGTCGCTTCTGTCAAACCATTTCACATACTCTCCGTCAGCAGGGCGTTTCTTTCTGTACATCCGCCCGTCAAGCTCGGTGACCACATCCTGAAGTCGCATGGGCTGGAGATCCGGAATGACGCGCTTCTCCCTGGACTCCACCATTGACAGCAGCCAGGAGCGGGATATCACGGCATGGGCCTTGAGAAATTCCAGCGAAGCGTCCTTCCTCATCTCGGAGGAAATCACGCTAAGCAGGTAGTCTTCAACCCCTATCACATTGACAGCTATAACCTTACCTTCACCGACAATGAATTTGAGAGCACCCGCGAACTTCCGGTCAAGCCTGCGCTCCCAATGGAAGCCTATGCCTATGGGTATGTCGTAGAGAATGAACGAAGGCTCGGCGAAAAGTGAAGACGGCGTGCAGGCGTCGAAATACAGTTCGTCGAAAAGATCGCCGTTGTAGGATATCTTTCCGCCGCTGCATGACACTTTGCGGCGTCCGGCACCGTCGGAGATTATCTCAAACGAAATCTCGTCAGCGGACATCACCCCCACGCTCACGGTCCTCTGACGCCTGGTAAGCCTGCGGACCACGGCCTCCTCGGCCTCCTGATCGGGCGACACCTCGGAAAATATCTTTTCGAGAAGGGAGGAATCCAGCCTTGCGAAATCTTCGCCGCGCGGCACTATCACCAGACCGGCCATGTCCGCACACCCCGGGCTTATGGCGATCCGGTCAGGATCTTCCGCAAAATAAAGTGACGGGCGATGGGCCGAGCGGAGAGTGACTATCGCTCTGTACTCGAACGGGGCGAGTCCATGGGTGTTGCCGCGGGGGCGTTCGGTTCCCGACACCCGGCATTTATACCATGTCAGAAGATTGAACATGGGCTCGGTCTCCCCTTCCGGAACAGGCACGCAGTCCAGAAGCCGGTAGAAAAGTTTGGCCATGGACTTCGAGGTGCGCGCGCGGAGCAGAAAGATTCCGCGGGTGAATTTCTTATAATGATAGATTTGGGCCTCCTGCACAGAGGTGAGATATTCCAGCCCGTCGGGGTTTGCCCCGGCAGTTTCCTCGCCATAGGGGACACCGGAGAATCCGCCGGAAGACTCCAAAGAATCGAGCAGCCTGTCCGCCTCCCTCTCCAGCGGCATAAGCCCGCGGGGCGCGCCCTGAAAATGGAGATGATCCGGAGCCGACGCTCCGCAACGGGGGCCGTTATAGAAAAAGGTGAAGTCCGTGAAGTGGTGCGCCAGATCAAGCATGTCCACATAACGGTTCCTTATGGTCTGAGGTTCGTGCCCGGCGGAAGCGACTACAAGATGCGCCGGAAAGATGGGATAGGGATTGACCAGTATCTCATATTTTCTGCCCTTCCTGCCTTCGAAAGGCATAAAGCGCTGTTCGGCAGGACGGTTCTCCATGCACAGAAAGCATGGGCGCGCCTCCACCGATGACTTGTCGGTCTTGGCGAGAGTGGAACGGCTTCTGGCCGGATTGTGTTGCATCGTGACCATGAGTCCCCCCACTTCAGCTTCGCGGAGCTCCACATCCTTCAGAGCCCTGAAGTTTGCCGCAGCGAGAGGCCATTGCGAGAGCTGGTCCCGGACGAACTTGTGGATGAGCGCGTTCTCTTTCATTTCCCCCACACTTTCCTCCGGCGGGCCATCAGTTCCCAGGTTCTGAGCCTGTCTTTGTACAGATTGTTCGCTCCGGCTTTTTCCACGCTCAGGTTCGAATCCGAATTGCCGCCCCAGCGCCTGCAGCAGTACACCGGCTCCCACACGCGGGAAATCTTATATTCCCGGCCGATTCTCAGGCCCATGGCATAGTCCTCTCCATAGCTTACGTTCGGAAATCCGATGTTGCGGACCACATCGGTCCGGAAAGCCCTCGGAGCACCGAGTCCGTTGATTCTCAATGCGTTGTTATGGCCATTCCCGGCTGTCCACTCCGCATGGTCGATGAGTCCGGGAGGAATCGGTCTGAGATCAAAGTCCGTCATGAGGTAGGATCCGACCACCATGGCGCAATGTTCGGAGCGGAACACATCCACAATCTTTTCCAGCGTGTCCTCTCCGGAATACATGTCATCGCTGTCAAGCTGTACGCAGTATTTTCCGCAGGAAGGATGGCCCGCCGCCAGATTCCAGCATCCGCCTATGCCCAGGTCGCGGGTTTCCGGGACAACTTTCACGATACGCGGGTCACGGAAGGAATCTATAACGGCCGCGGTGCCGTCGGTGGAATGGTTGTCGACGACAATCACATTGTATGAAAACCCCGTCTTCTGGGACAGTGCGCTGCGCAGGGCGTCACCTATGGTGCGTTCCCTGTTGAATACCGGGATTATCACCGACGCTGTGACGGGAAACTCCACTGTCGGTTCCGGAATCCCTTCCGTTACCGGCGGGAGCCATGCGCCCGTTCTCTTGAGCCACTCGGTGAAGACACGCTCAAGTTCGATCTGGACCTCCCTGTTGCGTGGGTTCACATAGTCGAACTGTCTCTCGCCCGAGGCCTTGGGAGCAGGCTCGCTTGAATAGAGGAACTCGTTGATTCTCACTATTTTCTCCATTCTGAGACGAAGGTCATACCATGCGGAATATTTCAGACCGGAATCCGGGGACTGAAGATTTTCCTTCAGAAAAGACGTCTTTATGAGCACGGTCTCTCCGAAGTCAAAGTCGTCACGCACAGCGCCCTCCTGACAGTCTATCAGAGGATGTCTGATCAGTTCCGAGCTGCCGGGGACAATGTCATAATGGTCGGAATAGACCAGGTCGGCACCGCTCAGACGCGCGATTTCTGTCATCCGGCCTGTCATGTTCTGTCCCGGAACGACACGCGAAGGTGAAAGCTTTACCGTCACATAATCGCCGTCGGCGGACGACAGGGCGGCCGCAAGGTCGGCTGAAGAAATGTAAGGGGATATCTCGACTGTCATAAAAGAGCCTCCAATTTTTTGTGGATCCTGCCATATTCTCCCTCAAAGTTGGGCGTAAGCATGCCTTTGCCCATTGCGGCGCAGATGTCTGCCGGAGACCACCACCGGCCTTCATCCACCTCTTCGTTCCGCGGATCCAAAGAGAAGTTCCCCACACAGGCGAACGCGCACACCAGTTCCCTTTCCCTTTCGCTCTCAAAAACATAGGAAACAATGGGAGTTGGATTATAGCCGGTGAACCCGAGTTCCTCGGAAGACTCGCGATACAAGGCTTCGGCGACGCTCTCGCCATAGCTGACATGACCGCCGACGGCCGTGTCCCACATTCCGGGAAGGAAATCCTTTGCCATGGATCTTTTCTGCAGATAGATTTCTCCGAAGCGGTTCATTATGTGGAGATGGACCACCGGGTGAAGCAACATGGACCCGCCATGGGCATAGGTCCGCCTCATCCGTCCCGTGACCACTCCGTCCGGTTCCACGACCGGAAGGATCTCCTCCGCCGGCAAAACCTCCGCCGGAGACGAATTCACATTGGGCAGAGGATACAGCGGTGCCGCATAAGGTGGATATATCAGTTCCATAACTGATTTCAAAGATAACAATTCGGGGCCGTCACCCCTCAATCGTCTTTCTGGAAACGGAGACATCGTCGCCGTGGGCATCCTTGTAGCGGAACCGGCGGATTTTGTGGGTCGCCGTCTTCTCGAACGGGTTCTTCATGAATTCGACGTCCTTCACCTTGGACTGCTTGCTCACGCGCTTGTTTACATAGTCCAGAATCGCAGCCTTCCTTTCCTGCAGGATTTCGAAGAACTTGTCCTCCCCGGCCTGATTCCAGTTCAGGATCGAATCGTCGAACTTCACCAGAGCGACCAGCTTTCCGTCCCTTTCCAGCACCAGAGACTCGTTCACGCCGTCTGCGGAATTGATCACCTGCTCGATCTCCTCCGGGTAGATGTTCTCGCCGGATGCTCCGAGTATCATGTTGTTGAGACGCCCTTTGATGCTGTATCGGCCCTTGGAGTCCACCACGGCAAGATCGTTGGTCCTGAACCATCCGTCATCGGTAACGGCCTCGCGGGTCCTTTCGGGATCCTTGTAGTAGCCCAGCATCACATTGTCGCCGCGTGCCACGATCTCGCCCTCTCCCGTCTCGGGATTCACGTTCTGGAGCTTCACCTCCACCCCATGGGCGGGAACTCCGATTGAGCCCACTCTGGTCTTGCCGACACAGGCGTTACAGATGAGCGGAGCCGTCTCTGTAAGGCCATAGCCTATGGCATAGGGGAATCTGGCCTTCAGCAGGAACTCCTCCACGACCGGATCCAGCTTGGACCCGCCGATGCCGAAAAACTTGAGGCGGCCGCCGAGAGACTGATAAAGCCTGCGGCCGACAAGCAGATAAAGCACCCCCGGAGCATGCGACTTCAGCCAGGAAAGCACGCGGCTCTTGGCTATGGTGGGGACTATGCTCGTCTTATAGATCTTCTCGATTATGAGAGGAACCGCACACATTATGGTGGGCCGCACTTTCTTCATCGCAGCCAGCAGCACCGTCGGTGTCGGCGGCTTCTGGATGTAATACACGCAACCTCCGACATAGAGCGGATAAAGCACGCTGAATGCCATCTCATAGGTATGCGGCATGGGCAGAATCGACAGCCAGCGGTCGCGGGAATTGGCCTTCTGCGCATAGTAGGCCGCGATTATGTTGTGGCACAGGTTTCTGTGGCTCAGCATGACACCCTTCGCCTTGCCGGAAGTTCCGGAAGTGTAGATTATGGCCGCAAGGTCGTCCGGCTGAGGCTCCTGCACCCATCCCTCGCAAGTAAACGCCGAATCGTCTCTCTTCACTATGTTGAAGGTTTCCAGCTCGATGACCAGAGTCAGCTCGTCCATGCACTCCCTGGGGACCTTGCCCATCTGCTTTTTGGAGACGAAAAGCACCTTGGTTCCGGAGTGTTTCAGTATGTTGGCCACCTCGCTTTCCGAAGACTCCGGAAGAATGGGGACCGAAACCCTGCCGAAAGGCACGCACGAGAACATGGCCACAGTGAAATTGGGCATGTTCTGCGACAGGATGGCGACCCGGTCTCCGGCCTTTATGCCGTAACGGGACAGATTGTGCGACAGCTCCAGACACTTGGCCCGGAATGACGCATAGGTATATTTCTGATCGTCACCGTCCACAAACCGCGAGAGCGGCCTCTTCGCGAAGGCGAGAGTGCTGAACTCGAACAGGCGGGACAGGGTATTGACATAATTCTCGCGTCTGGTTGTCAGAATCTTATATGATACCATCGGGGATTCTTTTTATCGGCATGTTAACCTGTTATGTATTTTTCCGGGTGCTTACCCTTCAGATGCATGGCCTCATAGGCCTTCTGGAGAGCGGCGGTGTCGGCCTTCGCGTCATCGGTCAACACAAACTGCGGGCCTATCCCCACACGCTTGGTCCCCCAGTCGAAATACGCCATGTAGACGGGGATGCCGGTAGCCTTGGCTATGAGATGATAGCCGGCCTTCCATCTTTTCACCGGCTTGCGCGTCCCCTCCGGAGCGATGGCCAGTATGAATCTGTCCGCCTTTTCGACTTCGGTGATCAGGCTTCTGACCATGGCCGAGGAGCTGGTCCTGTCCACCGGAATGGCGCCTATATGCCTGAGTATGGCGCCCAGCGGCCAGAAGAAGAGTTCCTTCTTGACCATTATCCTGGCTTTGCCGGCCTTGAGTGAAGTGTAAAACAGATACGAGACCACGAAATCCCACAACGAGGTGTGCGGCACACCCAGAAGTATGGCCTTCTTGTCTTTGACGGGACCTCCGACTACCGTCCATCCCATCACCTTTTTGAGGATAAATCCGCAAAAGTCAGCCCACATAGATTCAAATATTGACGTCTTCCAGCTCTTCCTCGCTGCGGAGGTTCTGCCGGATAAAGTTTTGCCTTTCAATCGTGTTGTCGCCCATGTAGAACTCCATGATGTCGGAGATGGACTCCTCATCGGACAGCTTCACAAGATCGAGCCTGATGTTCTCGCCGATGAAATCTTCAAATTCTTTGGACGATATCTCTCCGAGACCCTTGAAACGGGTAATCTCCACTCCGCTTTTCAGTGACTTCACGGCCGAATCCTTCTCCTCTCTGGTGTAGCAGTAGCGGGTCTCCTTCTTGTTGCGCACACGGAAAAGCGGCGTCTGGAGGATATGCACATGGCCCCTGCGTATGAGGTCGGGATAGTATTTCATCAGGAAAGTGAGCACCAGCATCCTGATGTGCATGCCGTCGTCATCGGCATCGGTGGCCACCACGATATTGTTGTAGCGGAGATTGTCGAGGTCATCCTCCACCCCCAGCGCCGAAATCAGAAGGTTGAGCTCTTCGTTCTCCGCCACCTTGCGGTGGGTTTCCTTGTAACAGTTGATCGGCTTACCCCTGAGACTGAACACGGCCTGAGTATTGGCGTCGCGCGCCTTGGTGATGGTTCCGCTTGCGGAGTCGCCCTCGGTTATGAATATGCTGGAGGCCTCCCTGAACTGTTCCTTGTCCTTGACGGGGCGGTCATTGAAATGATAGCGGCAGTCGCGCAGCTTTTTGTTGTAGACATTGGCCTTGCGGTTGCGCTCGCGAGTCTTTTTCTGAATGCCCGAGATTTCTTCCCTCTCGGCCTGCGAGGCCTTTATCTTTTCCTCGATGACCGGAGCCACGTCATTGTGGATCCTGAGATAGTTGTCGAGGGCTTTGCCCACAAAGTCGTTTATGAACGAACGTATGCTCGGACCGTGTTCATCCCTGTCGTGGTTTTCCCACACATAGGTGGAGCCGAGCTTGGTTTTGGTCTGCGCTTCGAAGGTGGGCTCCTGAATCTGTATGCTTATGGCCCCGACTATTCCCTGACGGCAGTCTTCGGGAGCATAGTTCTTTTTAAAAAAATCCTTGAGAGTCTTGGCCACAGCCTCTCTGAACGCGGCCAGATGGGTGCCTCCGTCTCTTGTGTACTGGCCGTTGACGAAGGACTGGATGTTCTCGCCATAGGAATTGCCATGGGTGAGAACCACTTCGATGTCCTCGCCCTCCAGATGGACCGGAGGATAGAGCGGCGGCTCGGAAAGGTTTTCGTTGACAAGATCAAGGAGGCCGTTTTCCGATTTATAGACGACACCGTTCAGAATCAGGGACAGGCCTTTTTTCAGGTACGAGTAGTTCTTGACCATGGCCTCGACATAGTCGGTGTTGTAATGGAAATCGCCGAACATGAGTTCATCGGGACGGAACTCCACATAGGTGCCGTTCTTCTCTTTGGTCGGCTCCTTTGCGCTGTCGACCAGTTTGCCTCTCTCGAATCTGGCCCAGGAACGGCTCCCGTCCCTGTGCGAACACACATAGAACGAGGACGAAAGGGCGTTCACGGCCTTGGTGCCGACTCCGTTCAGGCCCACTGACTTCTTGAAGGCGGCGCTGTCGAATTTGGCGCCGGTGTTCAGAATGCTCACGGCCTTGACGACCGAATCCAACGGAATACCGCGCCCGAAATCTCTGACGCTCACGACCCCGTCCTCGCCGACATTCACCAGGACCTGCTTGCCGAAGCCCATGGCAAATTCGTCTATCGAGTTGTCTATGACCTCTTTAAGAAGGACATAAATGCCGTCGCCCGGATTTCTTCCGTCACCGAGCCGTCCTATGTACATGCCCGGACGCCTGCGGATGTGGTCCACACCCTCAAGCGTCGTTATATTGTCGTCTGTGTAATTTGTCTGATTGAGTTCCGCCATAACCCTACAAATATACGAAAAAAGCCGATACGGGACGGTTTATTTCTTGACAGCCCCTCCTATGAAGAGGTTGACTAACGGCCGGCTCGGAGTATTGGTCGTCATGGTGATGACAACCATGTTTTCGCCCTCTGGCATTCCGGCGGTATCCACGTCTATCGTGTATGTGGCGGTTTTTCCGGGAGCGAGTTTCTCCACGGGGCTGACCTTGGTCCCGGCCCAGTCGGAATCCACCTTATAGACGACGAAGTCGCTCTTTCCGTTGTTCTTGCATGTAAACACGGCCCTCACCGGAGTGCCGGCCTTCACGACTCCGAAATTATATGTATTGGTGTTGAACGCGGGCTGGGCGGCCCGGTCTTTCTGTTCCTGAGTCCAATCGGAAAAGTTTTCCTTGGTAAAACCCCACACCGCTATCTTTTTCTGAATCGTTCCGTCCACGACGGGAGTCGCATAGTACCATGTCTTGCCCCATTTCGACCGGTCGGCCGTGAGGGTGAAGTTCATCTTCGCGGTCTCTCCGGCGGGGATCGGGTTGGGAGACACCGATATGCTCATGCCCGGAGTGACGTCCCGGAACGAAACCTTCAGCGGACTCTTTCCGATGTTCGCGACTATGGCCATGTCACTTTTCTGGTTGCCCTGAGTGAGGTTGCCGCCCTTTATTTCAGACGATTTGAGACCGAGGTTCCCGAGATGGACCGGATATTTTTCCCCGATCGGGATGTTCTTCTCTCGGGCGACTCCCCTGAGCTTGAGCACCACGGGGCGCTTGATTCCGGAAAAATAGGCGGTGACATTCTTGTCGAAGGGATAGGGGCCGTCGGTGTTGTTGTAGGACACGGATATTTTCCCGGTACCGCCGGCGACGATCGGCTCCCTGGTCCACTGCACATCGGTGCAACCGCAGGAGACCGCCACATTATAGATGACTATGGGCTTGTCGGATATGTTCTTGACCTTGAACTCGCAGGTCAGAGCCCCTGATCCGGTTATGACGTCGCCGAAATCATGGACCGTCTTGTCCAGCTCTATGACGCCGTCCACCGTGGTGGATTTCCCGTCGGTCTTGGTCTGTGAATGTGACGGAACAAGACAGAGGACTGCGGCCAGCGTCGCGATCAGAAGTTTTTTCATGTTTTGAATCTGTGTTTCAGAGTAGCGTGGACTGCAAATATGCTTCCAAAAATTGATTTTTCAAATTTAATGACTACATTTGCTGTTCCGGCCCATGACAAATGGCCGGCATTTGACAACTGACAGACAAAACATACAACAACTAATAAGGAAATTCATTATGGCTTACAAAATTGACGAAAATGTATGCGTGGCTTGCGGCACATGCATCGGAGAGTGCCCCGCCGGCGCCATCCATGAAGGTGACACCTATAGAATCGATCCCGACGCATGCCTGAGCTGCGGCACCTGCGCAGGCGTTTGCCCCACCGGAGCAATCAGCGAAGAGGCATAAGAAAAAGTTCTTTGAATGAGTTTGACAGAGCGGCTGGCCATTTCGGTCAGCCGCTCTTTATGTCATGGCTTTTCAGCCCCCATGGATTCTATCCCGCTACTCCGCTTCGGCGGAGGCGGCGGGACGCATGACGAGCTGCAGCTCGTAGCCCTTGAGCAATTCGGCGGCCATGTCGCGGACAGACTCGGGGGTGAGCCTTTCGACGGCGGCCTCATAATCCTTGTCCTTATCCAGACCGAACATCTCATAATTCAGAATAGAAGACATCCAATAGGAGTTGTTGATCCTGCTCTCGGGGATGTTCTTCCGCAGGTTCTTCATGGTCATGTCAAACTCCTCGGCGGTGGGACCGTCCTTGGCAAGGGACTCGAAGCCCTCTCTGGCGAGAGCGCGCAACTTGTCGGCCATATCCGGCTTGGAATTATAATAGATCTGAATCAGAGCATACTGCGAAGGCGCGTTAACCACATTGCCGGCGACGCTGGCGCCATAGGTACCGCCTTCTTCTTCACGCAGCGAGGTGACATATCTCATGTTCATGATATAGCTCACCGCATCCATTTCGGCCTGACGGTCAAAACTGTATTCCATGGGCCTCTTATAGACATCCAGAACGGTGGTCATGGGCGTCTGCATGTCCTCGGAGAAGTCGGAAGTCACGTCGGCGCTGACCACCTCGGTGTGAGTGTCCACCCATGCGGTGGGAGTCTTTCCCTTGGGCAGGGATCCGAAATATTTCTCCACCATGGGCCTGACGGCATCAGGCAGGAAATCGCCCACTATCACCAGCTTAGCCCCGGCCACATTATTGAACAGCGACCTGTAGACCCTCTCGATGGTGGCGAGGCTCGCACGGGAAACCGTGGTCTCGTCGATCATCCGCATTCTGGGGTTATGCCCGTAGAAATCGTCATACATCCTCTTCTGCAGCTTATAGTTGGGCTGAGAGACAAGGTTGGGAAGAATGGCGTTGAGGGTGTTTATGCCCTGATTGTACTCGTCCGTGTCGAAACGGGGATCCGTAAATTCGAGATAGGCCAGCTGGAAGGCCGTCTCAAGATCCTTGGGCGTGGAGGTTCCCTGAATGCCGTGACGCATGGACGCGATATAGGGCTCCACGCTGACATTCTTACCGGAAAGCATCTTGGAGACCGTGTTGGACGAGAATGAAGACACTCCGCTGTTCTGAAGGAAGAGTCCCCAGATGTTGTCGTCAAAGCTGGGAAGGTCTTCGGTGGCTATGAGCGAGGAGCCTCCCTCCTTGAACAGATTGAAGGACACCCTGTCCTTGTTGTACTCGGTAGGATAGAGAATCACCTCAAGCCCGTTCTTGAGGGTCCACACCGTGCTGCCATAGATCCCGGCGGAAACCTTCCTCACCGGGGAACCCTTGAGTGCAGAAGGATCGAGGAAGGACTCGGCCACGGCTTCCGCCGCATTCGCCTGAATGTCGGACGCCTTCACTTTGGCCACGATATCAAGCAGCTGCTGTTCCGTCGGGGAGACAATCCCTTCCTTCTCCGGCCCTTCATAGAGGATGACCATGTTTTCGTCGGGTATGAGCTCGGCAATGGCCTGATTCACGGCGTCGGCGGTGATCATGGGCATTATCTGGCTGACAAGCGCATACTCCTCGGCGGGGGCCATGAAGGCATGGTTGTCGAAGAAATTGCTGATCAGTTCCGGAACGAACTGGGCGTTCTTTCTGGTTTCGGCGGTCTTGGAAGCGGTCTCGTATGCGGCCAGTATGTCGCTCTTCGCCCTTTCGACCTCATCGGCCGAAAATCCGAACCTGCGGGCCTTTTCCATCTCGGTCATGAAGGCCTCGAATCCGCCAAGAGTCTCCCCTTCCCTCACGTTCACATCGCCCATCAGCACTTCGCAGGTGCGGGTGAGGTCACCCATGAAGGCGGAGGCGCTCAGGAACGGAGTGTCCGGTCTGGCGGCTATGTCGCTGAACCTTTCGTTGAACACCTTGGTGATGATGTTCTTCACGATGTCGGTGACCTCCCCCACGAGAGTGTTGTTCATTTCCCTCGGCGAGGCCTCGCTTTTCCAGATGACAGTCACGTCCGTCTGCGTGTACTCGGGATCTGTGAGTATGCCCACCACAGGCTCGACATTGTCAGGAATCATTATGACATCCTTGGCCTTGGGATTCTCGGCCGCGGGGATGTCGGAGAAGATTTCTTTGATCTTGCCCTCCACATAGTCCACATCCACGTCACCCACGACGACAAGTGCCTGAAGATCGGGACGGTACCATGTCTTATAGAAGTTCACAAGGCTCTCCGGCTTGAAATTCAGCAGGTTCTCCTGGCTGCCGATGAGCGTGCAGGTGCCGTACTTGCTGTCACCGTAGATATATGGAAGGCCCTTCTCATGAAGCCTCCAGGCGGCGTTCCTTCTGGAGCGGCGCTCCTCCACTATCACTCCCCTCTCCTTGTCGATCTCCACAGGGTCGTTGGTGACATAGTGGGAATAGTCATGCATTATGAGAATGCAGGTGTCGATCACCGACTCTCTCACCAAAGGGATGTTGTTCAGCATATACTGGGTCTTTTCCACTCCGGTGGATGCGTTGACATTGCCGCCGAAGGAGGCGCCTATGCTCTGGAGCCAGTTCAGAATGTCCTTGCCGGGGAAATTCTTGGTTCCGTTGAAGCACATGTGCTCAAGGAAATGAGCCAGTCCGTCCTGGTCGGGAGTTTCCTGTATGGCTCCCACATTGGTGGCAAGATAGAACTCGGCACGTCCGGCGGGAAGCTCGTTGTGACGGATGTAATAGGTCAGGCCGTTGTCAAGATGGCCTACGCGCACGGCGGGATCGTTCGGCAGAACGGCATTTCCCTGCGCGCACAGGCAGAATGCTGACATACACAGCACTGCGACAATGCTCAGTAATCTTCTCATGTGACTGAAGTTTTATAAAAAGTTTTCTTTCGGGTGGACAAAGTTATAGAAATTCCTCTTAATTTTGCGGCATGCGCCGGCGCAATCCGGCCACATTCCGACAATGTTTGAAGACTCCCGACTGAAGATATTCCTAACCGTCGCGTCATGCGGCAGCTTCACCGTGGCGGCACGCAAGCTCGGAATCACCCAACCGGCCGTGAGCCAGAGCATGACGGCCTTGGAAAAAAGCCTCGGAGCAAAGCTGTTCGAAAGGAACAGAGGAGAAGTCCGGCTCACGGACAAGGGCCGGGCAATGCAGGTCTATGCGTCCAGAATCCTCTATTGGTACGACTCCGCCTCCAGGATGTTCGGTCCCGAGGGCAAGGCCGCCGAAGGGGCGTCAATACGGCTCCAGGCCGATTCATTTTCAGCCGGACATATACTTCCTGACGCCATGTCCATACTTCTCGCGGCCCATCCCGGGCTGAACTTTACCGTCACGGACTCCGCCGATGGGGCCGACGCACGGATAAGCGTGCTCCCCACCCCCAAGTCCATGGACTTTGAGCACGAGGCCAGTCTGGTCGGGACCATAGACGCGGCGGTGGTCGCATCGCCCCTGAACAGAACTCTGGCCGGTGCCCCGGACGCCCCCGTCAAGCCTTTTTCCACGCTGGAGGGAATACACGTTTCCAACCGCTTCGCCGTGTGGAGCGGCTATTCCGGCTTTCTTTCCCCTGACATGGAGGCGAGGACGGCTGCCGTGAGCGTCTCGGCGGCCGCGGTGGAAACTCTGACCGCCGGCTCTGACAGGATTGTCGGGATTGTTCCCGAGATCGCCGTGCGCGGCGGGATTTCCGCGGGGACTCTGCTGAAAATGCCGGTATCGCTGCCGGAATTCACACTCGACGTGCACTTTGTTTCCTCACCCGACTTTGCCGGGAAAAAAGTGTGCGCCCTGCTGCTGGAAACCATAAAGCAATTGCTTTAAAAAGCATTAATACGATTATTATGCATTTTTTCGCTTGACTTAAGAATTTTTTACTTAAAATAGGGGTTTTAAAAACAACGAACTGCAAATGGACAGATTTGATTTAGTGAAAGAGTCCTTTGAGAAGAAGGCCATCGCCGCCGAGACTCCCGAAGGAAAGCCCTCGGACTATTTCGGAGAATTGGTCTTCAACAGGGAAAAGATGCACAAGTACCTTGACGCCGAGACCCTCAAGGCTCTGCTGGACTGCATTGACAACGGTCGCGGACTGGACAGGAAAACAGCCGACGGAGTGGCCAAAGGTATGAAGGAATGGGCGCTGGAGCACCATGTCACCCATGTCACCCACTGGTTTCAGCCGCTCACCGAATCCACCGCCGAGAAGCACGACTCCCTGATCGAATATGACGGCAAGGGAGGAGTGATCGAAACATTCGACGGAAAATCCCTCGCACAGCAGGAGCCCGACGCTTCCTCGTTCCCCAGCGGAGGCATCAGGGCCACCTTCGAGGCCAGGGGCTACACCGCATGGGACCCCACCTCACCGGTATTCATCCAGGGAGACACTCTCTGCATCCCCACCGTATTCATCTCCTACACCGGAGAAGCCCTTGACTACAAGACACCTCTGAAGAGAGCCCTCAAAGCCGTAAGCGACGCTGCCGTGCCCATCTGCAGGATGTTCGACCCCAAAGTCAAGAAAGTCATCTCCTATCTCGGATGGGAGCAGGAATATTTCCTCATAGACGAGTCGCTCTATGCGTGCAGGCCCGACCTAATGGTTACCGGAAGGACCATCATGGGCCACAACTCCTCCAAGAACCAGCAGCTTGACGACCATTACTTCGGAGCCATCCCTTCAAGGGTCGCCGAGTTCATGAAGGATCTGGAGCTGGAGGGCCACAAGCTGGGCATCCCCATAAAGACCAGGCACAACGAAGTGGCGCCCAATCAGTTCGAGCTCGCGCCGATCTATGGCGAGACCAATCTGGCCAACGACCAGAATCTTCTGGTAATGAACATAATGAGCAGGATCGCCCGCAAGCACGGCTTTGTGGTTCTGCTCCATGAGAAGCCTTTCGACGGAGTCAACGGCTCCGGCAAGCACAACAACTGGTCTCTCGGCACCGACACTGGCATCCAGCTCATGGCTCCCGGCAAGGACGCCAAGGGCAACCTCATGTTCGTGACTTTCTTCGTGAACGTGCTGGCCGCCGTACAGAAACACAACGCCCTGCTGAAGGCGTCCATAGCCTCCGCCACCAACGCGCACCGGCTCGGCGCCAACGAGGCTCCGCCGGCGATAATCTCCGCCTTCCTTGGCAAGACCATGACCGACGTGCTCCGCAAACTTCTGATCGTCCCCTCCGACACTCCGATAGAGATTGCCGGCAAGAGCGGCAAGAATCTCGGGCTCGTCGAGCTCCCGGAGATATTCGCCGACAACACCGACAGAAACAGGACGTCGCCATTCGCATTCACAGGCAACCGCTTTGAATTCAGAGCTGTGGGGTCTTCGGCCAACTGCGCCGGAGCCATGACCACGCTCAATGCGGCTGTCGCCGAACAGCTGATGGATTTCAAGGTCAAGGTGGACGCCGAGCTGGCGAAGGGGAAGAAGGTCAATGTGGCCATAATGGACAGCCTGAAACCCATAATCGCCTCCATAATCGACGTCATCTGCTTCGACGGCAACGGCTACTCGGAAGAATGGCCGAAGGAGGCCGCCAGAAGAGGCCTGGACGTAGAGACCAGCGTCCCCGAGATGATAAAGGTGTTCGAGAGGCCCGAATCCATCGAGATGTTCACCAGGACCGGAGTCTATACGCTCTCCGAGCTCAAGGCGCGCAACGAGGTGAAGTGGGACACCTACAGCAAGAAGATCCAGATTGAGTCCAGAATGATGGTGCGCATGGCCATAAACCACATAATGCCGGTCGCTCTGGAATACAAGAATCAGATACTGAAAGAGATAGCTCTCAACAAGGAAGTTTTCGGAAACACGGAAGGCTGCGACGCGGAGCTCAAGATCGTGAGAAAGATCAACATCTATCTGCAGGACATCACTATCAGGGTGCGTGAGATGAAGGACGCCCGCAAGGCCGCCAACGCCATCACGGACGAATACGCCAAAGCCGTAGCCTATCACAGGATAGCCGAGGATCTCGCCCCCCTGCGCAGAGACATAGACAAGCTAGAGGAGGTCGTGGACAACCGCCTGTGGCCACTTCCGAAATACCGTGAGATGCTGTTCATCAGCTAAGCCGCCTATCGGGGGATTTCCCCGATAAACATAAAAAACCCGCGAGCCATCATGACCCGCGGGTTTTTTATTGTGCTTTCGGGTTCGAAACGACATTGGAGCTTCCGTCCAAGACCGTCCGCCTCTTATAGGCCGATAGTCTTGAAAAAGTCATTGCCCTTGTCATCGACCAGAATGAAGGCCGGGAAATTCTCCACACGGATCTTCCACACCGCCTCCATGCCAAGCTCGGGATACTCCACGCACTCGATGCTCTTGATGCTGTTCTGGGACAGGATTGCCGCGGGACCGCCGATGGATCCGAGATAGAATCCTCCGTGCTTCTTGCAGGCGTCGGTGACCACCTGGCTGCGGTTGCCCTTAGCTATCATCACCAGTGAGCCCTCATGATCCTGGAACTCATCCACATAGGGGTCCATACGGGCTGCAGTTGTCGGGCCCATGGAACCGCAGGCCATTCCGGCGGGAGTCTTTGCGGGACCTGCATAGAGGATCGGATGATCCTTGAAGTATGCGGGCATCTCCTCTCCGGCGTCCAGACGGGCCTTGATCTTGGCATGGGCGATATCGCGGGCCACGATTATGGTTCCGTTCAGACTGACTCTGGTGCTCACGGGATACTTGGAGAGAATCTTGCAGACCTCCCTGATGGGCTGGTCGAGATTGATCTGGACCGCATCTCCTTCTCCGGCGTTGCGGAGATTTTCGGGGATGAGCTCATAGGGCTTGTCGTCCATCTTTTCGATCCATATTCCGTCGGCATTGATCTTCGCCTTGATATTGCGATCGGCCGAGCAGCTCACTCCGAGACCGATTGGACAGCTTGCGCCGTGGCGGGACATGCGGACTATGCGCACGTCGTGCGCGAGATATTTGCCGCCGAACTGGGCGCCGAGGCCGATCTTATGGGTTTCCTCGAGAATTTGCTTTTCAAGCTCCACATCACGGAAAGCCCTGCCGGTCTCGTCACCGGTGGTGGGGAGATTGTCGTAGTAATGGGTCGAGGCGAGCTTCACGGTGAGCAGGTTTCTCTCGGCGGAAGTGCCGCCTATGACTATGGCGATGTGATAGGGAGGGCAGGCGGCCGTTCCGAGCGTCTTGATCTTGGACACCAGGAAGGGCACGAGCGTGCCGGGATTCTGGATGCGTGCCTTCGTCTCCTGATAGAGATAGGTCTTGTTGGCCGATCCGCCGCCCTTGGTGACACAGAGGAAGCGGTATTCGTCCCCCTCCGCAGCCTCGATATCGATCTGGGCCGGAAGGTTGCACTTGGTGTTGACCTCCTTGTACATGTCAAGAGGGGCGTTCTGGGAATATCTCAGATTTTCCTCCGTATAGGTCTTGTAGACTCCGAGCGAAAGGGCCTCCTCGTCATTGAAGTCCGTCCACACCCGCTGGCCCTTCTCGCCGTGGATGATGGCGGTGCCCGTGTCCTGGCAGAGCGGAAGCTTGCCCTTGGCCGCTATCTCCGCGTTGCGCAGGAAGGTGAGAGCCACATATTTGTCGTTGCTGCTGGCCTCGGGGTCGGCAAGAATCTTGGCCACCTGCTCGTTGTGGGAGCGGCGCAGGAGGAAGTTCACGTCGCGGAAGGCCGTGTTGGCCATCACCGTCAGGCCCTCTTTCTTTACCTTGAGGATGGTTTTGCCCTCGAAATCGCCGGTGGACACATACTGCTCCGAACCGGGGATCCTGTAATATTCAGTCTTGTCCTCGCCAAGCTGAAATGTGGGCGCATATTTGAATTCCATATAGCTGAAAAATTTGTTTGTTCCGTTTCCGTTCCGCACCGGCTTTTCATGTCCGCGCAAGCCTCAGTCTATATCCTCCACCCGGACATTTCCGCCGCTGCCCTGCTGCATGAGCAGCCTTTTCATGAATTCATTGAGATCTCCGTCCAGCACGCCCTGCGTGTCCGCGGTAGAATAACCGGTGCGCAGATCCTTGACCATCTTGTAGGGATGAAGCACATAGCTGCGTATCTGCGAGCCCCACTCTATCTTCTTTTTCTGGCCCTCGAGCTCCGCCTGTTTCTCCTGACGTTTTTTGAGCTCAAGATCATAGAGGCGGGATTTCAGAATCCTGAGGGCGTTCTCCTTGTTTCCTATCTGGGTCCTGCCTTCGGTATTCTCCACGACGATTCCGGTGGGGATATGCTTCACCCTCACTCCGGTTTCGACCTTGTTCACGTTCTGGCCGCCATGTCCGCCGGAACGGAAGGTATCCCACTCCAGATCGGCGTCCTTTATCTCTATGTTTATGGTGTCGTCCACCAGAGGATACACGAACACGGACGAGAATGTGGTCTGGCGCTTGCCCTGGGAGTTGAACGGGGAGATTCTCACCAGGCGGTGCACTCCGTTCTCGGCCTTGAGGTAGCCATAGGCATAGTCGCCCTCGAACTCTATGGTGGCGGACTTGATCCCGGTCTCATCGCCTTCGACCAGCTCCGTGACCATGGTCTTCATCCCGTTGCGCTCGCCCCAGCGCATATACATGCGCATGAGCATGGCGGACCAGTCGTTAGCCTCCGTTCCGCCAGCCCCCGAATTTATGGTGAGAACGGCGCCGAGATTGTCACCCTCGGACCCCAGCATATTCCTGAGCTCCAGAGCCTCGACGCTTTTGACGGCCGCGGCATAGGCCGAGTCGAGCTCAGCCTCATCATCGGTCAGTTCAAGCAGGACCTCAAGATCGTCCGTCTCAGACCGGGCCGCATCGATGCCCTCCACCCAGAACTTCAGGACGGCAGTGCCTTTCAGATATGCCTCCGCGGCCTTGGTGTCGTCCCAGAAATCCGGAGCCTGGCTCTTCTGTTCCCTGGCCTCGATCTCAGACCTCTTCCCCTCCACATTGACGCACGTCGCCAGAACCGAGATTCTGGCGCCGAGCTCTTTTACCTGTTCGCTTGTAACCATGTCGGCAAAGATACTGAAGATTTCCGTAATTTCCTTTGCCGGAGCGGGCACAGGCCGCATACATATGCATGGGATTGCTTATATTTGTCATGATGTATTGTCAGAACTGAAATGGCGACGATAGGCATATTCGATTCCGGGCTCGGAGGGCTGTCCGTCCTCAGGGCCTGCGCGGCGGTGCTCCCCGACGAGAAATACATCTATTTCGCAGACAGCGCGCATTGCCCCTATGGGGAGAAAAGCGCCGGATACATCCGGGAACGCGGCTCCGAAATCACCGACTTTCTTATAAGACGGGGCGCGGACATCATCGTCGTAGCCTGCAACACCGCTACGGCGGCGGCCATAGCCTTCCTCAGAGAGCGCTATTCCGACGCATCGTCAGCCGAGGTCCGCGAACGTGTGCTGTCCCTGAGCGGCGGCCGCCGCGACCACGTGATGTTCATCGGCATGGAACCGGCCGTAAAGCCGGCCGCGCTGGGAACTTCGACCGGAGTAATCGGCGTGCTTGCCACCGCAGGTACCCTAAAAGGGTCGAAATATCTGAACGCGAAGGGCAGTTATTCGGGCAATTGCCGGATATGTGAAAAGGTGGGCGAAGGTTTCGTCCAGCTGGTGGAAAGCGGCGTCACATCCGGTCCCGAAGCCGAAGAGACCGTCCGCAGGTCGCTGGAGCCTCTGCTCCGCGAGGGCGCGGACATCATAGTTCTGGGCTGTACGCATTATCCGTTTCTTGTCGGAGTCATGCGCAAGATCGCCGGACACGGCATCCGTTTCATAGACCCGGCCCCCGCAGTCGCCAGACATCTGGCCGACGTGATCGAGGAAGAAGGCATTCCGCTGCGCGGCAAACGCACTGACGGCAGTGACGCCGGACATGCGCCCGACACCGCGCTGAACTCTTCCGGCGATCCCGAAAGTCTCAGGAAAATGTTCGCTTCCGTTTTCTCTCCGGAATCCGTTTCTCCGTCCTCCGTGACAGACTAGCGCAGACGAAGACCCATGAGAAGATCGTGGAGGTTTACGCTCAGGCGGAAGGTCTCCTGATTTCCGAGCAGTCCGCCGCCTCCGAGGTGGAACACGACCGCGGCGCCGAGGTTTACTCCCGGACATATTTCGGGCATCCACGACAGCTCCGCCCTGTTATAGACATGAGAATTGCCGGAGCTGTCCTTGTTCAGGCGGAAGAATTGGTCCCCGAAGTAAAGGCGTTCGCCATAGATGATTCCGCCTTCGTCCGCCTTCATGAAATACGGCATTATGTCTTTACCCGCATAGAGGCTGTTGGTCAGGCCGAAACCCCATTTGCGCATTTCCACTGTCAGCTCGGCGAGCCCGGAAGCCTCAAAGCCGGTTTCCAGCCGTCTGTCCTGCTGCAGCGACTGCAACCAGCCGGCCTTGACATGGAATTCGCTGAAGAACCAGCGGGTCGCTCCGGTCAGGTCCATCCGCAGATAGGGCTCGGCCAGAATGTTGTCAACCACGCCTTTGACCGCCTCTGAATTGGCGAAATGCACGCCATAGGCATTGTAGCCCACGCGCCATATCCCGAAATCCTTATGACCGGCGCTCATTATCATGAACTGCTCCCTGGTGTCCGGCCCGGCCCCTATCTTGCCGCTCCAGTCGCAGGCGAACTCCAGTGCCGCGTCCGCCCCGGACCATCTGAACAGGGCGCCCTCCATGTTGTTGTCATACCAGCGGCTCTTTTCCGAGAAGAAAGCGGTGGACCACTCTTCTCCCGACATGCTCTTGGGAAAAATTCCGGCGGTCATCTCAATGGCGCCGCCTCCGCGGAGCCCCTTGCGGAACGCATACCAGAACTTGAGCTCATGGAAAATCTCGCCGTTGACGGCTCCGGGGTCGCCAAAATCCTTCATCACGTCTATGGCGGCCATTATCCTGTGGGTCTGACCGTGGCCGGTGCCCACCTGGAGGCCGAGAGCGGGCGTGAGCCGCGCGCCGAATATGGTTCCGGAAGGCTGGAATCCGCTCACGTCATACTCCCTGTTGTCGAAATTGAACGCGAAGTCCGCGTCATAAACGAATTTGACCGCATCGCTTCTTCCCTGCGGACAGGGAACTGAAAGTTCCGGACAAATGGAAGGCTGGGCTCCGGCAAGGACCGGAACAAGAACGGCGACGGCGGTCGCGGCGATTTCAAGAGACAATCGGGTCATATGGTGCTGACGTTCAGTAAGAATCCCTGTTTCCTCGGGAAAAGGGTCCTGCAAATATAACGATGTTCAAATTTTTCCCATAAACGAGCGTTAAAAAATCAAATAAGAGATGTAAATTTGTAACCGGAACGAAATAGAATCTTAACACAGACCTGTAATGGGAGCGACTGCGATCCTTTCTGCAATTTTCACTCTTTTGGCCGGCATCGGCATCTTTCTGATCGCGTGTCAGATGATGAGCTCCAACCTCGAATCCGCCAGTTCAGACAAACTTAAATCCCTTTTTGCCAAAGCGTCAGGCAACAAATTGCTCGGGGTGGGCATCGGGACGGTGGGCACGGCCGCCATCCAGAGTTCGGGAGCGACCACGGTGATGACCATCGGATTCGTCAACGCCGGAATAATCTCCCTCACACAGGCCGCCACCATAATCTACGGCGCCAACATCGGCACCACCGTAACGGCGCAGATCGTCGCACTGGGAATGTTCGGCAGCAACGCCCTTTCCACCTCAGTCATCTTCTCCGCTTTTGCCGGAGTCGGCGCATTCATCAGCCTGTTTTCAAAAAAAGACAATACAAAGACCCTCGGAGGCGTGCTCACCGGATTCGGAATGCTCTTCGTGGGTCTTGCGCTTATGAGCGATTCCATGTCGGACTTTGCCGCGCTTGACGGAGTGAAGACCTTTCTGGCGAGAATCAAGGATCCCATAATACTCGTCGTCCTCGGCGCCGTATTCACCGCCATAATCCAGAGTTCCTCCGTCATGACATCCATAGCCCTTGCGATGGTCGTCACGGGGCTCATCGGTCTGGATCAGGGAATCTACCTCACCATGGGCTCCAACATCGGTTCCTGCGTGGTTGCCGTGATCGCCGGAGTGACCGGCAGCAGCAATGCCAAACGCACGGCGCTCATACACTTGATATTCAACTGCACGGGTGTGGTCATATTCCTTTTCGTGGCGTTGCTGATGCATCTGTTCACCCATGGATCCGTGAGCTACGGGACCCTCTTCGCAGCCGCCTTCCCCGGAGCCCCGCAGACCCAGCTGGCCATGTTCCACACCTTCTTCAACATTGCCACGGTCGCCGTGATGCTTCCGTTGACCGGAACGCTCGTGAACCTGGTGATCCGGATCATCCCGGACAAGAAGAGAGCTTTCGGAGCACCGGATGCCGGATTTCACCTCCACTATGTCGATGACAACATGCTGATGACCCCTCCCGTGGCCGTTCAGCAGACCAAACGGGAAATCGAGCGCATGGCAGGCCTCGCGATGGCCAACTTCGACCGCTCGCTGTATATAGTCACCACTCTGGATTTCTCCGGAAGACAGGTCTTCAAGGAGACTGAGAAAGAGCTCAATTTCATCAACGGCTCGCTCGTGGACTTCGTGGTCCGGCTCTCGGAGATGAGCGGACTCAGCGAGAAGGACCGCGTCTATCTGACCACCACCTTCCGTTCAGTCAGGGATATAGAGCGGATAGGAGACTATGCCGAGAACATAGTGGAATATGCCGACAATCTCACCGAGGACAGCCAGCGTTTCTCGCCGGACGCCATCGGAGAGATATCGCGGCTCAAGGATCTCGTGCATGAGCTCTATGAGAAAGTGATGCTGGCCTATGACAGGGAGGATCTTTCCGCGCTGAACGAGGCGAACATGGTCGAGGACCGGATCGACGACTTCACCAAGGCAATGGAAGACAATCACATCAAGCGCCTCACCGACGGTGTCTGCACTCCGGAGACAGGCGCCCAGTATCTGTCGCTGTCGTCCAACATAGAGCGTATCGCCGACCACCTCATCAACGTGGGCAAGACCATCAGAAGCCTGAGGTTCTGACACGCCGTGTCAAGCCGCAAAAAACGTCGGCCGGGCTTGCAAAGTAAAATTTTAGCCGTATATTTGCAGTCCGATTGTCGGGAGCATAGCTCAGTCGGTTCAGAGCGTCTGCCTTACAAGCAGAGGGTCGGCGGTTCGAATCCGTCTGCTCCCACCAGAATAGGGACCCCAAAATCGGGTAGGTTTCGCAAGTGACAGTCTGCGGGGGTCAAGAAGCTCAACGGAATGACCAAAAGCATTTTTTGGTCATTCCGTTTTTTTATGCAAGCATGCCACTTTTTTACTATCTTTAACCGCATAAACGGATTCCACCGCACGGACAACGCCGCGACGGCGACCGCAGGACAGGAGAAGGTAACATACAGCTAATAACACTGAACCAATGGCAGTTATCATCAAAGAGGTGAAGTCATTGAAGGACTTGCGGCGCTTCGCAAGATTCCCGAACGTGCTTTACCGGAAGGAAAAGTACTACGTCCCGCAGCTTGTGGGCGCGGATATGGACACGCTCAGCCCCGGCAAAAACAAGGCCTTTGAGGTGTGCGAGGGCAAGTACTGGCTGGCGCTGGACGAGAGGGGGAAAACGGTGGGCAGAATCGCCGGCATAATCAACCATAGATACAACGACAAAGTCAAGAAAAAATTCTGCCGCTTCGGATGGATCGATTTCATCGATTCGCAGGAGGTCGTGGACCGGCTTTTCGACACGGTGGAGGCCTATGCCAGGGAAAAGGGCATGGAGATAGTCGAGGGGCCTACCGGATTTCTGGAATTCGACGTGGCCGGAGTGCTGGTGGACGGCTTCGACAAGATTCCCACGGCCTACGGCAAATACAACGCCCCCTACTACGAGCCCCGGATTCTGGCCCGCGGCTATTCCAAGGCGGAGGATTATGTGGAATACCTGGTGAATGTCCCGCAGGACGATGAAAAATATGCGCGCGCCGCGAAACTCATCTCGGAGAGATATGGTCTGCGCGAGGCGCCGATCCGGCGCGGACGCAAAGACGCCGAGCCCTACCTGGACGGGGTCTATCATGTCCTGAACGAGGCGTATTCCGGAATTCACGGCTACTCGGAACTCACTCCGGCCCAGTGGGAGGACCTGAAGAGACAGTTCATCAGCAGGCTGAACTTCGACTATGTCTCCATCATTCTGGACGAAGATGACAATGTGGCGGCATTCGGAGTATGCCTTCCCTCCCTGTCGAAAGCCATCCAGAAAGTCAAGGGACATCTGTTTCCCTTCGGTTTCGTGGAACTGCTGCGCGCTCTCAGACACAACGACACCGCAGACGCCCTGCTGATAGCCGTCGGCGACAGATACAAAGAGAAGGGCGTCACTGCCATGATCATGGACAAAATGCTGAGAGGCTTCAGAAAGCACGGGATCAAATACCTGGAGAGCACCCGAGAGCTGGAACGCAACATAAGCGTGCAGAATCTCTGGAACAAACTGGACCATGAACTGATCAAGAGGGCGAGAATCTACAACAAACAGATTTAGGCATATGGAACCGAAAAAACAGGCCGAACGGATACAGACATCCATCCTCAACGGAGCGGAGCACCGGGTGCTGGTCTGGCTGGCCGCACGCCAGCCCGCATGGGTCACATCCGACTTACTCACCATGATCGGCACGCTGGGATCGGTGGTCATAGCCATAGGCTACATCCTTTCAAGCCGCGACATCGGCTGGCTCTGGCTGGCGTCTCTGGGCTTTGTCATCAACTGGTACGGCGACTCTCTGGACGGAAACCTGGCCAGATACCGTAACACGCAGAGGCCGGTCTATGGCTTCTATATAGACCACACCATGGACTGCATCAACGAATTCCTCATGTTCGGCGGCATAGGCCTTTCGGCGCTCATGAGGTTCGACCTGGCCATGCTGATCTTCATTTTCTACCTGCTGCTGACCCTCAACGTGCTCACCAACACTCACCTGAAGGGTGAATTCAAACTGACCTATGCCAAGCTGGGGCCCACGGAGTTCCGTATCATAGCCATAATACTGAACACCTGCTTCATCCTGATCCGTCCGCTGAGGGAATTCACGGCAAGCGTGACCGTCGCGGAGCACACATTGGAATTCAAGGCTCTGGATGTGGCCGGAATGGCAATTCTTCTGATTCTGGCGGCGATCTACTTCACGAACATAATCAGCGACGCCAGGGCCTATGCCAAAGCGGACCCGCTGAAGAAGAGACAGTGAGCCATGCCGCTTCTCACGGTTGAGGAAATAGAAAAGTTCGTACCTCCCCTGAAGGGCAGGCACGGACTTGTACGTGCTCTGAGGCATTGTCTCAATATAGACGACGTCTCGGATCTTTACGACCGGATCAGCGGTTGCCGCGGGACAGATTTCGCCACGGCTTTCCTGAGGGAGGAGAACATATGCGCCAGGGTTATCGGCAAAGAGAATCTTGACCGGCTGCCGGACGGGCCGTTCATAACCATAAGCAACCATCCGTACGGCGCCTTGGACGGGCTCATGCTCATAGACCTGATAGGCCGGCGCCGCGAAGGGTTCAAGGTGATGGTCAACCAGTTTCTCACTCTCATAGAAGCCCTGACCCCCAGTCTGATAAGCGTGAATCCCGTCACCGGAGACAGGCTGCCCGGAGTGACCGCGGCCAATATCCGCGGGGTGAAAGAGGTGTTGCAGACGTTGCAGGAGAGCCATCCGGTGGGATTCTTCCCCTCCGGAGCCGTGTCCGACCTCCATCTCCGGGACTTCAGCATAAGCGACAGGGAGTGGCAGATGGATATAGTCCGCATAATCAAGAAAGCCAGGGTGCCGGTGGTCCCGGTCCGTTTTTTCGACCGAAATTCGGACTTCTATTATCTTCTGGGACTGCTCAGCTGGAAAATCAGGATACTGAGGCTTCCCACCGAGGTCATGAACAAAAAAGGCCAATGCCCAAGAATAGGCATCGGCCCCATAATTTATCCGGAAGAGCAGGACGCCTTCAACGACATGACCGTCTTTCGCTCCTTCCTCCGCGACAGCGTGTATTGCCAGACCCCGTAGCGGGCTACATCATCAGCGGCTGCTCAAGGCATTTGTCCATGGCGTCGGCGATGGCCTTTTTGTCCAGATTCTGACCGATGAAGACAATCTTCACCATCCTGTCGCCATAGGTCTCGTCCCAGTCGCGGCGCAGACCCGGCTCGCTGGCCAGCATTTCCTTGAGTTTATCCTCGGGCATGGTCGCATACCAGTAACCGGCGTCCTTGAGCGACTTCTGCACTCCGGCCTGCTCGAAGACATAGCACTTGTCGGGTTCGTCGGCGAACCAGCATATGCCCTTGGCACGGATGATGCCCTTCGGCCAGTTCTTGGCCACCAGACGGTCGAACAGATTGATGTCCAGAGCCGGACGGCGGTAATAGACAAAGGTGCCTATGTTGTATTCCTCCACCTCGCCGCCTTCATGGTCGTGATGATCGTGATGATCGTGATGGTCATGATGGTGATGCCCGTGGTCATCATGCTCATCGTGGTCATCGTCGCGGTCGGCCTCCTCTTCAGCCTTGCCGTCCCCCTCGATGGCGTCGATCCATGCGGCCGAAGTGGCCACCTTCTCGAAGTCGAACATTCCGGTGTGCAGTATCCTGTCGAAGTCCACATCTCCCCAGTCGCACTCGATTATCTCGGCCTTGGGCTGCAAAGCCCTGACAATCTTGCGGATACGCTCCAGCTCCTCCGGCTTCACCTCGGACACCTTGTTCAGCACGACGATGTTGCAGAACTCAATCTGCTGGATGACCAAATTCTCCAGATCCTCGTCATCGATATGTTCCTTTCTGAGGGCATCTCCGCAGGCGAACTCGCTCTGCATCCTGAGGGCGTCCACCACTGTCACGATGCAGTCAAGCGCGGGCATGTGCTCCGACACGTATTTGGGTCCCAGCTGAGGAATGGAGCATATGGTCTGGGCTATGGGGGCCGGCTCGCAAATGCCGCTGGCCTCGATCACTATATAGTCGAACTTTCCGGTGCGGGCGATATCGGAAAGCTGCTCCACCAGATCCATTTTCAGGGTGCAGCAGATGCAGCCGTTCTGCAGCGCGACCAGACTGTCGTCCTTCTTGCCCACCACGCCGCCTTTCTGAATGAGGTCGGCGTCTATGTTGACTTCGCCTATGTCATTGACTATGACCGCGAATTTAATTCCCCTCCTGTTGGAGAGTATCCTGTTGACCAAAGTGGTCTTTCCGCTTCCAAGATAACCCGTCAGAAGCAGAACAGGTATATTGTTCTTGTCCATTGTCATTAAAATTTTTCAACTCACCTTCAAATTCCGTGCATGGGCCGCCGGAGAGCCATTTTGTCATGATTTTCAATTCACATGCGCAGTCCACACGAGGTCGCCTTCCCTGAAGACGAAGCCCGGATCCGGATTGGCGATGGACTTTCCGTCACGGGCGACGCTTATCACCATCCGGCCCGAAGGCCTGAGATTCAGTTCACGCACCGACTTCCCTATGAACTCCGATGTCGCATCCAACACAATCTTCTCCAGCGAGAACTCGGAACCGGAAGACTGCCCGGCGGGAGCTCTGAGGCTCATATACTCCTCGAAGCGGGAAAGCTGCTGAGACGTGCCCACGGCCAGAAGCTTGTCATAGGGATATACCCTTTCTTCGCCGGAAGGCAGCTCTATGTTCCGTGAACCGCGGGAGATCTTTATTATGTTGACGCCCGTATTTCTCCTTATCTGCAGACTGCTGAGCTTATGTCCTATGCCCGGATAGTCCGGCGACACCTCCACCGTGACGGAGCTCACGTCATATCTGGAGAGATTGTCGCTGACGGACGTGGCCACCGGAGCCTTCTGCCGCCGCAAGTCTTCCTTCTTGTTGAGATTCTGCATGAAGCGGGCCTCTATGCGGCTGATTCTGTGATACATGATGCGTATGAAGAAATAGAACAGAGCGCTCGTCGCGGCCACTATCAGCAGGACTTCCCATGCATTCAGATTGAAATGCGACGCCAACACCATGAATATGAACACTATGGCCACGGCCATTTTCATCAGGTCTATGGTAAGCAGCAGCCATACGCTCACTCTGTGGTTCCGGAGTAGCTCGTGCGAGGTTTTGCGCATGGTCTGGTTCTGGGTGACCATAAGCATCAGGAACGGAATCATGACGACAAGGGTGATAGCCACGCAGATCACATCGGCGATCCCTTCGGAGATGTCCGGAAGCACAGCGTCAACAACCTTTTCGAGGACCAGATTAGAGCCCAGAAGTATGGCCAAGGCTACCACTCCATAGAGGCCGACCCTCACCATCTGCGCCCGCACATATCCCTTCACCTCGCTGTGTTCCTCGTCCGCGGGTTCTCCGTCTCCGGCCGAATCAAGCCGCTCCACTATCCTCTCCGGCAGCCTTCTGTGCAGGAACTGGGCGAAATGCGGGGCGAGTTTTATCATATAAGGGGTGATGAACGTCGTGATTACCGACACAGCGATTATCACCGGATAGATGAATCCGCTCATAACTCCGAGCGACACTCCGAGACCGGCCAGAATGAAGGAGAACTCGCCCACCTGAGCCATGGAAAAGCCGCAGCTCACGGCATAGTTGATTCCCTTGCCGGACAGCAGGGCTCCGGAGCCGGAGAAGAAGGACATCCCCACAAGGGCTAATATGGTGATGACCAGCACCATGCACCAGTGCTCCGCCACCACCGAAGGGTCCAGCATCATGCCCACGGACACGAAGAACACGGCGCTGAACAGGTTCTTGATGCTTCCCACCAGGTTCATTATCTTCTCGCCCTCCACGGTTTCGGAAAGTATGGAGCCCATGACGAATGCGCCCAGAGCCGACGAAAAACCCACTGCATTGGCTATCATGACCATGCCGAAGCACATTCCCACTCCGATTATGAGCATGATCTCGTCGTTCATGTATTTTTTCGCTTTCTGCAGCAGGGTGGGAATCACGTCTATGCCCACGAGGAACCACAGGATTATGAAGAATATCAGCTTGCCTATCCCCTTCAGCAGCTCCAGCCCGGAGAAACTGTTGGACACGGCCATGGTCGAGAGTATCACCATGAGCAGTATGGCTATGAGATCCTGCACCACAAGAGTCCCAAACACGGTGGGGGCGTATGGAGCCTTCTTCAGGTTCAGGTCGTCGTAGGCCTTGATGACTATTGCGGTGGAGGACATCGACAGCATTCCGCCGAGAAATATGCTTTCCATCGTGGACCAGCCCATGGCCTGAGCCAGCATTATGCCCAGAGCCATCATTCCCAGAAATTGGCATCCGGCCATGACCAGAGCGGTGCTTCCGACCTTGAGCAGCTTCTTGAAGCTGAACTCCAGGCCGAGACCGAACAACAGGAATATGATTCCGAGTTCAGACCACTGGCTCACCGACTCGGTGCTGCTGATACCCGGAAAGAAGGATACGTTGGGCCCGACCAGAAAACCGGCCACAATGTAGCCGAGGACCAGCGGTTGCTTGAGGGCTTTGGATATTATGGTAAAGACGCCCGCCGATATCAATATGACCGCGAGGTCGTGGACCAGATTCAGTTCGTCGTTCATGCTAGATAATTAAAAAGCCGTCTTGGTAAAAGGCTTTCCGGGCAAAGTTAGCGCAAACTCGCCTTAGGTGTGTCAGGTTTTTTTGTTTTCCGAAAAATTCTTCATACATTTGCGTCCGGTCTGAAAAATCCCTGAAACCGGGGGATTTCGCCGCTCGGAAATTTTTCCGGCGGACGGGCTGAAAACAGGGGCGTAGCTCAGTCGGTTTAGAGCGCTTCAGTCACATTGAAGAGGTCATCGGTTCGAGCCCGATCGTCCCTACCGAAAACGAGGGGTTGGCCAAATTCTGGCCAACCCCTCGTTCATATATTCAGCTTCAGACTAGTATCCGAACACCTCTTCAAGAGAAAGGACCTTAACCGGTCCGAGGGACTTGAGGAAGTTCATGTCAAGATCTCTGGTGTCGCCCACGATACCATAGGTATAGGTCCTTCCCTTTATCCACTTCTCCTGAGTCTTCACGAGGTCGTCCATGGTGAGCGACCCGAGGCTCTCGAAAATGCCCTTTTCCCTGGGCTCCGAGATGCCCAGCTCGCGGGCTGCAAGATAGCTGGAGAGCACGGCCGCTCCGGTGACTCTGGTGGTGCGAAGCTTCGAGTCAAGGGAGGTCTTGGCTATGTCGAAATTCTTGTCGACCTGAGGCATGTCGTTGATAATCTCGTCAAAAGCGGTCACAGCCTTCACCAGCTTGTCATTCTGGGAACCGATGTATGCGTAGAACGTATAGTCGTCAAACTTGTCTGCGGGGAAGGTCAGACGCGCCCTGGCGCTGTAGGCCAAAGCCCTGGACTCCCTCATTTCCTGGAACACGATCGTGTTCATGCCGGCTCCGAAATATTCGTTGAAAAGGGTCAGCTTGGCATCCTCGGCGGGATCATACTTTTCGCCGCGGTCCGAATACTGTACATAGTTAAACTGGCGTGCGTCATAGTTCACGACATAGGTCTTGGGGGTGTCGGTGACCACCTTGGGGATTATGTTCTTCACCAGCTTCACCGGATTGTCGGCCACTTTGTGGTTGTCGGCGAGAAGGCTCTTCACGTCCTTTTCACTCCCGGGCCCATAGTACAGGATGGTGTGCGCGCAAGTGTTGAGAAGCATTCTCACGGAACTGAGGAGCTCCTTCGAGCTTACGGAGGCAAGGCTCCGATTGCTCAGATTGACCTTCTTGACATAGGACGGCCCGTAGTTGATGTATTTTGAAAGGGCAGAATAGCAGTCGTCCATATTCAGTTTCCGGTCACTTCTCTGCTTGAGAAGGTCCTCCTTGAGAGAGGCAAGCACTGCTTCATCGCCGCGGGCGTTGAGCAGCAGATCCTCGACGATGGCAAGGGCCTTTCCTATGTTCTCGTCCAGACCGGTTACGGTGATGGTAAGTTCGTTGTCGGTCACATTCATGCCGTAGCTGCATGCAAGGGAGTACATCTCCTTGGCGATATCTTCGGCGCCGCGCTCCGGAGTTCCAAGATATCCGATGTAATAGAGAGCCGTCTCTAGCTTGGGATCATCGGCAAGGCCTCTGTTGAACTTCAGCGCAATCTGGGATATGTCATTGACAGTGTTCTTCTTGTAGAGAACTTCCATGCCTCTGTCTTCAAACTTGGACAAATCCTTTTCGTAATCCACGAACACAGGCTCGATGGGAGTGACTTCGGCAAGCTTGAACTCCTTGAGGAAGTCGCTTTCCTTGTCGCGATTGGTCTCGATGGGGGTGATCTTGGGGGCCTTGATCTTATGGATGGAAGGATCCGGGCCTATATGCTTGAATGCGGCGACATAGTTGTCGGCGCCCAGATACTCGTTGGCCCATGCGACGATGTCATCCTTGGTGAGGGACTCTATCCTCTCAAGACGGTGAACGTCATAGGACCAGTCATGCCCGGCGATGAAGGAGTTCACAAATGCGCTGGTCCTGCTGCCATTGCTCTCCAGCTTCCGCATCTCGGCGAGCTTGTAATTGCTTATGGCGGCCGACACCAGGTCATCATCGAACTCACCGTTCCTGAGTTTTGCCACTTCGGCCAGGATCAGGTCTCTGACCTCCGCGAGGCTCTGCCCGTCCTGAGGAAGACCCTCGATGAGAAGCTCACCGTGGTCGGTCCTGTCGTAGTTCTCGGCATAAACCCCGAGAGCGGCCTGCTTCTGATTCACGTTGATGTCCAGCAGACCGGCCATCCCGTTGTAAAGAATCATGCTCACGATGTCAGACACCTCGCTGTTCTCGAACTTCAAGCCGGGGTATCTCCATGACATCAGCACGAACTCGGCGTCATTGCCATAGACATTTTTCTCCACGGGGCTGGTGATGGGGGCCTCGTCCTCTATCTCAACTTCGGGGACGAAGGCGGTGGCTTTCCAGTCACCGAAATATTTCTTGATTATGGACACCATCTCGTCGGGGTCAAAATCACCGGCCACGCAGATGGCGCAGTTGTTGGGCACATAATAAAGCTCCTTCTGCCGGAGAATGGCGGTAATGTCGGGATTCTTCAGGTGGTTCTGGGTTCCGATGACACTCTGGGTCCCGTAGGGATGGTTGGCGAACTGAACCGAGTCGATGGCGAGCAGCGCTTTCTCCATATCGCTCGTAAGTCCCATGTTATATTCCTCATAGACAGCCTCCAGTTCCGTGTGGAATCCTCTGACCACCATGTTCTTGAACCTGTCGGCCTGAACTTTGGCCCAGTTCTCGATCTGATTGGAGGGGATATTCTCCACATAGCAGGTCACGTCATTGGAGGTGTAGGCATTCGAGCCCTGCGAACCTACGAGCGACATGAGCTTGTCATACTCGTTGGCTATGGCGATCCTGGAAGCGGCGTAGCTCACGGAGTCGATGAGGTGATAGATGGAATCTCTCTCGGCCTCTTCGGTCTTTGTGCGGTAAACGTCATAAAGCCTCTGGATTTCATCCAGCATGGGCTTTTCAGCCTCATAGTCGGTGGTGCCGAAGCTGGGCGTACCCTTGAACATGATGTGCTCAAGGTAGTGGGCCAGTCCGGTATTGTCCGAAGGGTCATTCTTTCCGCCGACCCTTACGGCGATGTCCGCCTGTATTCTGGGAATCTCTTTGTTCACGGACATATAGACTTTCAGTCCGTTGTCCAGAGTGTAGATTTTTGTCCCCATGGGGTCACCTGCGACGGTCTCATACTTGCCGCCTGAGCAGGACGCGATTGTGACCGCGGCCGCGGCCATCAACGCCAGTTTGAATAAATGGTTCATATGCACGAGTTTCGCAATTGCCAAATAAAACCGATATAAAACCGGAATAAAAACAAACCCGCGTCGGAGGCGCGGGGCTTTGTTCGGAGCGGAATACGGGGCTCGGACCCGCGACCTTCGGCTTGGGAAGCCAACGCTCTACCAACTGAGCTAATTCCGCATCTGGATTCCATGCAAATATACTATTTTATTATTGTCTGACGAAGGAATTTCGTAAATTTGTCCGTCCTAAGAAACGGCACAAACAAAAAGCCTAAGATATGAAAGCGATTGTAAAGACAGATTTTCATTTTCCCGGTCAGCAAGGGAAATATGTCGGAAAGGTACGTGACGTCTATGACGAGGGCAAATACCTTGTGATGGTCGTATCGGACAGAATCTCCGCATTCGATGTGGTCCTTCCGGAAGGAATTCCCTACAAGGGACAGGTGCTCAACCAGATAGCGGCCAAGTTTCTCGACGCCACCGCAGACATTCTTCCCAACTGGAAGGTCGCAGTCCCCGATCCCATGGTGACGGTCGGCTACAAATGCGAACCCTTCAAGGTGGAGATGGTCATCAGAGGCTATCTTTCAGGACATGCATGGAGAGAGTACAAGGCCGGAAAGAGGGAAATCTGCGGAGTGAAGATGCCCGATGGAATGGTGGAGAACCAGAAGTTCCCCGAGCCAATCATCACCCCCACGACCAAGGCTTCCGAGGGTCACGACGAGGACATCTCCAAGGAGGACATAATCGCATCCGGGCTGGTTTCCCGCGAGGATTACGAGCAGCTTGAGAAATACACCCGCGCCCTGTTCCAGAGAGGCACCGAGATAGCCGCCAGGCAGGGGCTCATCCTTGTGGACACAAAGTATGAGTTCGGAAAGAAGGACGGACAGATAACCCTCATGGACGAGATCCACACTCCCGATTCTTCCAGATATTTCTACGCCGAGGGCTATGCCGAGAGGCTTGCGAAAGGCGAGAAGCAGAAGCAGCTTTCCAAGGAGTTCGTGAGAGAGTGGCTCATGGCCAACGGCTTCCAGGGCCAGGATGGACAGAAGGTCCCCGAAATGACCCCCGAAGTGGTATCCAGCATCACCGACCGCTACATCGAGCTATATGAGCACATCACGGGCGAGAAATTCTCAAAAACGGACTACACCGCTGAAAGGATCGAAAAGGATGTCGAGGCCTGCCTCGCCAAACTTGCAAAATAGCCGATTCCGGCTTTAAAAAAGGGCGGGGAGGGTTGACCAAAAAGCAGGTCAACCCTCTCCGCCCTTTTTATTCCAGTTCATACTCCGTGATGTTCTTCAGGCCGGGGATGCCGTAGTAGGCCTCGACGATGTCGCCCTTCAGGAACACTCTGCGACCCTTGTTGTCCGGATTGTCGACAAGATTGAGCATGTCCCTGATTTCTCCGATCTTGAGCTCGACCGAAAGACACCTGGACTTGTCCGTCTCGGAAGTCTTGGCGGCGATGACCAGATTGGTCGCCGAAGGGAACGGGGTCTCGAACACCGGATGATTGGTGGACTTGAACGCCCCGACCATGTAGCCGCGGACCCAGACGTCCTCCGCTCCAGCCATCTCCCTCGCCTGCCCGACCTCCACCGCCGATTCCCTGTCACCGCCCTCATTCGAGTCTCCGCCTATCGTGAGGTCGGCCCCGGTCCACGTCCTGGACGTGTCCACGGAGACCGTTATCTTCCCCGATCCGCCCTCGCCCGAATATGGAGCGGCGATCTTCACGCTGAGTATCTCCCTGGGCTCCAGACTTCTGGTGAGCAGATTCTCGGTCTTGCCGGAATTGTCCATGGTCAGAGACACCATGCCCGGATTGAAATAGGCTATGCGCTTCTCGGTGTGAGAGTACATCAGTTTCCCGTCGGAAGACTTCAGAAAAAGGACGGCGTCGGGATAGTTCTCAAGAAAATCGGAGCCCATGCGCAGCCTCACACCGGAATTGATCTGCGTACACGTGAGCACCACGTCTTTTCTCCCTCCGGAAGGGACTATGACGCTCTGGTCGTCCCCGAAGAGCGGTGCCGAAAACTCCGGTTTGCCGAACTCCCTGCTCCTGACGGATATGTCATATGTTCCGGGGGCCACCGCCAGATCTTCCGGCATGTCCCCGAAGCGGCCGTCGAATACCGGATCTCCCCCGCCACCCTTCACGCTTATGAGGAAATCGTCACGGTCCGGAATCTCAAGCCCGTCGGCCTTTGTGGGGAATGACGACTTGTCGAAGCGGATGGACAGAGTCCCCTTCCCGTTCTCGTCCCCCGCTCCAAAATTCTCGCATGACAGCGAGACGGCGGCCGACAGACATATCGCCGCGGCCGTCCAGATTCTTTTACTCAATGAAATGCCCATCGCTTTTTTTCGGCGAATATAGCCTCCGGCCGGGCACGGGAGGTACGCATTTCCGTAATGTTCGTTCCGGGAAAAGTAAAGGTTTTTCCTTACCGGGCAGAAAATATTTCAATCGCGGCGCGCTGCGCTAGGCGAGCCTTATCTTGGCATATTTCAGAAGAAGAGTCTTCTCCCCGTATTCGTCGAAGTCGATACGGGCCTTGAGGTCGGCCGGAGAACCGTTGATCTCGAGTATGGTCCCGAATCCGAAGCGGTTGTGTTCTATGCGCATGTCCTTTTTGAGCGAGAGAACCGGCACGGGGACAAAATCGGCGTCGTCAGACGGACGCGGTCCGGGAACGGAAGGCCGGAGCGCCGGCTTGCCGATGACAGGACGGGCTTCGCCGCCGGAACGGAAGCCGCCGGACGAAAAACCTGAACGGAAACCGCCGGACGCATGACCGTATGAATCCGATGCAAACCCGTTTCCGAATCTGCCGAAGGCGCCGGAGGTCAGGCCGGAGTCACCGGAAGCGGCCAGAGGCTCGGCCAGATAGCGGGGGTCAATCTCCCTGACGAAACGGCTCACAGGATATTCCCTGGTCTGGCCATTTCTCATACGTGAAGAGCAGTAGCAAACCGTCACCACAGTCTTGGCCCTGGTGATGGCCACATAGAATAGACGCCTCTCCTCCTCTATGTCGGAGGGCGACGAGGACATGCTTTCCGAAGGGAAAAGCCCGTCTTCCATGCCGGCGACATAGACATAGGGAAATTCCAGCCCCTTGGCGGCATGGACCGTCATCAGAGCCACCTTGTTGTCGCCGTCCTCTTCGGAACCGTCCGTGCTGTCCACGGCACTTAGCAGCGACACGTCTTCAAGATAGTCCCCGAGAGTCACCACCGGCAAGTCATCCTCCTTTATCTGCTCCACATCGGAAATCTTGCCCTCGGACATAAGATCCTCCACATAGTCATTCTTTCTCTTCTCCACGAACTCGCTGACGCTGTTCATGAGCTCCTCGACATTCCCGGCCCGCGACATGCTCTCCACAGAGTTCTCCATCTTGAAGGACGCGTAAAGGCCGCAGTCTTCGGAAAGCGACGTGGCCACGACGAAGGCGTCGGAGGTCTTGAGCGCAACATTCGCCTTAAGGATCATGGAGCGGAACTCCTTCAGCTTCTTCAGTGCCGCCGGCTTAAGGCCATATGCTTCAAGGCCTTCCATGCCTACCGCCTCGAGCATCGGAATTCCTTTGTCGTTAGCGGCGGCCGACAGCGCGTTCACCGTGGTCTCGCCTATTCCTCTGGCCGGAGTGTTCACCACCCGGCGGAAGGACTCGTTGTCAGCGGGATTCACGGCAAGCTTGAAATAGGCCATCATGTCCTTTACCTCGGCCCTGTCGAAAAACGAGTTACCGGAATATATCCGGTAGGGGACATTGCGCTTGCGCAGAGCCTCCTCAAGCACTCTGGACTGGGAATTGGTCCGGTAGAGGACGGCGAAATCCCGATACATGGCGCCGTCATCCGCAAGTCTTCTCAGAATGGATGAAGTCACCATCGAAGCTTCTTCCCTGTCAGTATAGGCCTTCAAAAGATGTATCTTCTCGCCCTCGGCGCCGGTGGACAGACAGTCCTTGGGAATGCGCCCCTCATTATGGGAGATCACGGAATTCGCGGCATTGACTATATTGCCGGTCGAACGGTAGTTGTTGACCAGCTTGAATATGCGGCATTCGGGATAGTCCTTCCCGAAATTGAGGATATTCTGTATCCGCGCTCCGCGGAACGCATAGATGGACTGCGAGTCATCGCCCACGACACAGATGTTCCTGTGCGCGGCCGACAGTTTCCGCAGGATCAGATACTGGGAATAGTTGGTATCCTGATACTCGTCCACGAGGATGCAGTCAAAGCGGCCGGCTATCGATTCCAAAGCATCGGGACAGTTCTTGAGCAGAATATTCATGTTCAGGAGGATGTCGTCGAAGTCCATCACTCCGGACTGCCTCATGATTTTCTGGTAGGCCTCGTAGATGTCGCAGACACGGGGCATCTTGGCATGGGCGTCGGACTTCATCCTCTCAAGATCCTTGCGGTAGGCGGCGGGAGTCCACAGCTCGTTCTTGGCCGCCGATATGCGCGAAAGCACCGACTTGGGTTTATAGGTCTTGTCGTCAAGCCCCAGATCCTTGACGCAGCGCTTTATGGCGCTTTGGGAGTCGGACGTGTCATAGATGGTGAACGACTGAGGATAGCCGAGCCGGTCGGCATATTCCCTGAGGAAACGGATGAATACCGAATGGAAAGTGCCCATGCACAGCCGGCGGGCCTTCCGTTCCCCTACGATGGCCCCTATCCTCTCCTTCATCTCGCCGGCGGCCTTTTTCGTGAAGGTCAACGCCAGAATCCGCTCCGGAAGACAGCCCTTTTCCAACGCATAGGCTATCCTGCCCGTCAGCACCCTCGTCTTCCCCGACCCCGCGCCGGCCACTATCAGGACCGGACCCTTTCCGCATTCCACAGCCTCGCGCTGGACACGGTCCAGCCCCTCGAGTATTCTTCCGATATTATTCTCCATAAACACTGGTTTCGCACCGGCGAAACTTACATCGATAACGAAGCAAAATTAAGAAAATAATGGTTAACTTTGTGTTTCCTTAAAAAGAGATATATAGTATATATTATATTAATTTCTTCAAAATAATGTCAAACAACATCGTACTCAAACGAGGACTGAACATCCCTATAAAGGGAGAAGCGGTCCGGGAGACCGTCAAAAAGGTGCAGCCTGACATTATCGCCGTCAAACCCACCGATTTCCGCGGCCTGGTGCCGAGACTTCTGGTCAGAGAAGGCGACAAGGTCCTTGCAGGTTCACCTCTGATGGCCGACAAGAAGTGCCCCGACATTCTTTTTTCATCTCCGGTCAGCGGAACGGTTGCCGAGATAGTCAGGGGCGAAAAGAGAAAGTTGCTTGAGGTCCGCATCAAGGCGGATGACGTCCAGAGCCATGTCGACTTCGGAGTTCAGAATCCGGCGGCGATGAAGGCGGAAGATGTCAAATCCCTCCTTCTCAAGAGCGGTCTCTGGGCTTCTCTCATCCAGCGCCCCTACGGAATCCTTGCCGATCCCGAAGTCAAGCCCAAGGCCATCTTCGTGTCGGCGTTCAGCACCGCTCCCCTCGCGGCGGACAGCGATTATGTCCTCGCCGACAGGGTCGCCGACGTGCAGGCCGGAGTGGACGCGCTTTCCAAGCTCACCGACGGCGGAGTACATTTCTCCATCAATGCGGAGAAAAGCTCCGGCACACCTTTCCACAAGATTGAGCATGTGATCATGCACACCGTTTCCGGAAAGCATCCGGCAGGCAACGTGGGCGTGCAGATCAGCCACATCTCCCCCATCCGCAAAGGAGAAACCGTGTGGACAGTGTCCCTTCTGATGCTGGCCGCAATCGGAAAACTCCTCAACACCGGCAAGGTCGACCTCTCCAGAAAGGTGGCCGTGACCGGACCCGTCGCGAAGAATCCGGCCTATGTGGACGCATATCCCGGAATCTCCATGCATGTCCTCAAGGAGTTCTATGACAACTCCGCGAAGGACGTGAGATTCGTGAGCGGAGACGCTCTTTCCGGAACCAATGTCGGAGAAGACGGCTATCTGGGATTCTATGACAATCAGGTGACTCTTCTCCACGAAGGAAGGGAAAGAGAGGTTCTCGGTTGGCTCAAACCCTTCAGGTTCAACCAGTTCAGCTCGCAGCGCTCCTATTTCTCATGGCTCTGCCCGAACAAGAAATACGCCATGGACACCAACACCCACGGCGGAGAGCGCACATTCATGATGTCCGATGTTTACGGGAAAGTCCTTCCCATGGACATCTTCCCGATCTATCTTGTCAAGGCCTGCCTTGCCGGCAACATCGACGACATGGAAAAATACGGCATCTATGAAGTTCTTCCAGAGGATCTCGCGACCTGCGAATTCGCCGACCCTTCGAAGAACGACATCCAGGACATTATATCCAAGGGCATCGACCTGATGCTCAAAGAAATGGCATAATAAGGAATCAGACTTATGGAAGAAAACAAAACAAACCCCGGCCTTTTTGAGAAAGGCGGAAAACTCGGATTCCTTCACTCCACGGTCGACGCTTTCGACACCTTCCTCCGCGTGCCCGCCACTGTCACAAAGACCGGCTCGCACGTGAGAGACTCGATCGACCTGAAGAGGATTCTCATAATAGTGGTCATCGCCCTCATCCCCGCAGCCCTTTTTGGAATGTGGAATGTGGGATATCAGTACAGCACCAGGATCGGTGAAGACTGGACTCTCCTCCACAACTTCTGGTTCGGTTTCCTGAAAGTGCTTCCCCTCTACCTTGTCGCCTACATCGTGGGACTTGGCATCGAGTTCGCTTTCGCGCAGATTCGCGGCGAAGAAGTCAGTGAGGGCTATCTGGTGTCGGGAATGATAATCCCGCTCATCGTCCCGGTGGACGTTCCTCTCTGGACACTCGCAATAGCTGTGGCTTTCGCCGTGGTTTTCGGCAAGGAGGTTTTCGGAGGTTCCGGAATGAACTTCCTCAACCCCGCCCTGCTCACCAGAGCATTCCTGTTCTTCGCCTATCCGAGCAAAATGTCCGGAGACCAGGTGTGGATCGCACACAGATGCGGTGAGGACGCCATCACCGGCGCAACCCCTCTCGCAGGCCTCAGAGGCGGCGGAGTGGACGACCTCGGCTATTCTTTCTGGCATCTCTTCGCAGGTGACATTCCCGGATCGGTCGGCGAGACCTCCGTCATCGCCATCCTCATCGGAGCCGTGATCCTCATCTGGACCGGAATAGCAAGCTGGAAGATCATGGCATCCTCAGTGCTCGGAGCGCTCCTCGTGGGCTGGCTCGGACAGATCGGCGGTGTGACCGACGTTCCCGCCTGCTATCAGCTCGTGCTCGGCGGCTTCGCATTCGGCACGGTCTTCATGGCCACCGACCCTGTCACCGCCGCCCAGACCGAAACCGGAAAATGGATCTACGGTTTCCTGATCGGCGCAGTCTGCGTCACGGTGAGGCTGTTCAACCCCGGTTACGCCGAGGGCATGATGCTGGCCATCCTGCTCATGAACACCTTCGCACCTCTGATTGACTACTGCGTGACCAACTCCGCCATAAAGAGGAGGGCAAAAAAATACAATGCCGCTTAAATCCGAAAGAATATGAACACAAACAGCAACACATATACAGTTGTATATACGGCTATCGTCGTTATTCTGGTTGCGGCGCTTCTTTCCTTCGTGTCCCTGTCGCTGAAAGACAAGCAGGACGCCAACATCAAGGCAGAGACAATCAGCCAGATGCTGACAGCCGCACAGTACGGGACCAAGAAAGAGATCACCGATCAGGGCAATGACAATATTCTCAAGCAGTACAGCGAGAATATCAAGGAGGCCTTTACCGTGAACGCCAAAGGCGAAAAGGTCAGAGACCTTTCCACCGAGCTCGGCAAGATCGAGCTGGCCGACGGGCTCAAGGCGCAGAACAAGCTCATAAAGGACGGCAACACCTCCGAGCTTGAACTTCCTGTATATATCTTCAGCAAGGACGGCAAGGACGTCACCGTGGTGGCCGTCTACGGCGCCGGTCTGTGGGGCCCGGTATGGGGTTATCTCGGAATCGACGAGGACGGCAAGACCGTTCTGGGCGCATATTTCGACCATGAGGGCGAGACTCCAGGAGTGGGCGCGAAGATCAAGGACGATCCCGCATTCCAGGCCGAATTCATAGGCAAGACCGTCGCTTTCGGCACTGAAAAACCCCTCCAGATCGTGAAGGGCGCACAGGGCGACAGCCAGGTTGACGCCATAAGCGGCGCCACAATGACCGGAAACGGACTGAGCGAAGCCATCGCGACATGGCTCCGCTACTACGCTCCCTACTTCTACTTTAACTACGCCCAGCCCGAAGTCGAACCGATGGTCGGGGACGAAACAACAGCCGAAGGCGAGGCAGTCACTGAAAACGAGGAGAAATAATCATGGACAACAAACTTAAAGAAACAATACTGGAACCTATATTCAAGGGCAATCCCATCACTGTCCTTGTGCTGGGAGTCTGCTCCTCTCTCGCGGTCACGGTACAGCTCAAGGGAGCTCTTGTCATGGCCATAGCGGTGACCCTCGTCACCGGTATCTCCAGTTTCATTCTCTCGCTGATGAGAAACACGATCCCGAACAGGGTGAGAATCATCATCCAGCTCGTGGTCGTCGCCCTGCTCGTGATTCTGGTAGACCAGATCCTGAAGGCATATGACTATGCGACGGACAAACAGCTTTCGGTCTATGTGGGCCTTATCATCACCAACTGTATCGTCATGGGACGAATCGAGGCTTTCGCTCTCGGCAACAAGCCTTTCCCTTCCCTTCTTGACGGTCTGGCCAATGGTGTGGGCTACGGACTGATTCTGGTCGTGGTCGCCATTTTCCGCGAGATCTTCGGTTCCGGCACGCTCCTCGGCATGAGGGTCATCCCGGAGTCGTTCTATGCGGCAGGATACATGAACAACGGTCTTGTGATTCTGCCTCCGATGGCTCTGATTCTCATCGGATGCATCATCTGGATCCAGAGAGGCATCCAGAAAGACCTGCAGGAGAAATAACCCTAACGCCGAACAATTATGGAAAGTTTAAGCTTATTCGTAAGGTCAATTTTTATTGACAATATGATTTTTGCATACTTCCTCGGTATGTGCTCATACCTGGCGGTATCCAAAAATGTGAAAACTGCCGCAGGTCTCGGCGTGGCCGTCATCTTCGTGCAGCTGATAACACTTCCTATCAACTATCTGCTGAACAAGTTTGTGCTGGCTCCGGACGCCATCATCCAGGGCGTGGATCTCAGTTTTCTCAGCTTCATAATCTTCATCGCGGTCATAGCCGCCATCGTGCAGATACTTGAAATGGTCGTCGAGAAAGTCTCGCCCACGCTCTATGCGGCGCTCGGAATCTTTCTCCCGCTGATCGCAGTGAACTGCGCAATCATGGGAGGCTCGCTGTTCATGCAGCAGAAAGATTTCCCCAACCTGGGTCAGGCTGTGGTCTATGCACTCGGTTCCGGCATCGGCTGGTGCCTCGCCATCGTGACCCTCGCCGCCCTCAGGGAGAAACTCGCATATTCCAAGGTTCCGCCGGCACTCAGAGGAACCGGCATCACCTTCATAACGGTGGGTCTTATGGCTATCGCCTTCATGACCTTCTCCGGAATCGCAATCTAAAAAAGGAGGCAGAACTATGATGAATACAATTTTAGGGGCTGTCGCCACGATACTTGTAGTGACGCTCGTGCTGGTGGCTCTGCTTCTGCTGATCAAGGCGAAGCTGACCCCGTCAGGCTCCGTCCAGATTGACATCAACAACGGCAAAAAAGTCCTTGATGTTCCTCAGGGCGGAGACCTGCTCCACACTCTCGCCGACCAGAAGATCTTCCTTCCCTCGGCCTGCGGCGGTAAAGCCAACTGCGGACAGTGCAAAGTGAGGGTTCTCGAAGGCGGCGGCACAATACTGCCCACCGAGACCGGATTCTTCTCCCGCAAGCAGATCAAGGACAACTGGCGTCTCGGCTGTCAGGTCAAGATCAAGGACAATCTGAAGATCGCCGTTCCCGACTCCGCTCTCAGCGTGAAGAAAGTCGAGTGCGAGGTCATCTCCAACAGGAACGTCGCAACCTTCATCAAGGAATTCAAGGTCAAGCTCCCCGAAGGAGAGCACCTGGAGTTCAAGTCCGGAGAGTATATCCAGATCGACATCCCCGAATATCACGTGCAGTTCCAGGATATCGACGTGGATCCCGAATACAAGGCCGACTGGGAGAAATACGGATTCTTCAACCTCGAGTCCGTCAACCCCACTCCCACCATCAGGGCATACTCCATGGCCTCATATCCTGCTGAGAAAGGCATCATCATGCTGAATGTCCGTATCGCCACTCCTCCGTTTGACAGGACCGCTCCCAAGGGAAGCAACAAGCTTCTGCCCGTAAATCCCGGTATCGCTTCTTCCTATGTGTTCACCAGGAAGCCCGGCGACAAGGTGATGATCTCGGGTCCTTACGGAGAGTTCCTCCTCCCGGAGAACGATCCCGACACTCAGGAGTATATCTTCGTCGGCGGCGGTGCCGGCATGGCTCCTCTCAGAAGCCACATCATGCACCTGTTCAAGACGCTCAAGACCAAAAAGCCCGTGCACTACTTCTATGGTGCCCGCAGCCTTGTGGAAGCATTCTACCTCGAGGATTTTGCGGAGATCGAAAAGGAGTTCCCGAATTTCCACTTCCATCTTGCACTCGACCGTCCGGATCCGGCCGCAGACGCTGCCGGCGTGAAATACACTCCCGGATTTGTCCACAACGTGATGTTCGAGACCTATCTGAAGAATCACGAGGCACCGGAGGATATCAAGTACTTCATGTGCGGTCCTCCCATGATGTCGAAGTGCGTGGAGCAGCTGCTTGACAATCTCGGCGTTCCGCCCGAGAATCTGCTTTGCGATAATTTCGGAGCATAAGTCAAAAGACTGATACGTCCCGAAGGGGTTGGCCAAAATACTTTTTTGGCCAACCCCTTTTGATTTATGCAGAATTCGGAGAGCGGCCGGTCCGCCGTTCTTTCTTCAAAAAGGTAAAGATTTATGAAAAAAGAAGCCATAAATCTTTACCCCTGCTTTCTTGACAATTGCTACGCATTAGATTCGCAACTGAACTAAAACGAAACAAAAATGGCAGAGGAGAAGAAAACAGGAAAGAGGGACGAAGGCCGGAATCTACCTATGGGCGGTGTCTCGCCCGGCTTGCTTCACATAATCACATACCTGCCGGCCTTTCTCCCGTTCCTGACATCGTGCGCGGACGAGATTCCGGTTCCGGTCTTTGACACTGAGATAGCTCTCACAAAGGCCGAAGGAACGGCGCTCGGAACGCTGGACCTCTTCTTCTATAATGACGATAATCTGAAACGGCTGGACTCATATCAGCATTTTTCTCCCGGACACTCGTCCGCTGTCAGCGCCGCGTCGGGGTCGGGGAAGAAAATAGTGAAAGCCGTGGCCAACCGGCCGGGAAGAAGCTATCCGTGGACCGAAGTATGTTCCGTGCCCGCAATCGAAGAGATGTCGGTCACGCTGGACGAGGACGATCCGCAACTGCCGGTGATGTCGGGCACAGGAGCCATAGACGCCGGAAGCGGGCGGAGATGCACGCTGACTCTGACCCCGATGCTGTCCGAGATATCGCTGGAATCAATCAGCTGCGACTTCTCAGAAAGGAGCTATAGCGGAGAAACTCTCAAGGATGTCAGAATCTATCTGACAAACGTATGTTCCAGCGCGGCCGTGTTCAAGACCCGGATTTCGGTGGCACCGGAATTTCTTAATCTTGGCGGACTGGACAGTCTCGGATTGGCCAAGCTCAGGCATCCGGAATATATCTTCAGCCGGCTGACACAGGATCTCGGGGAAAAGGCGGTGAACCCGGCTCTGAAATTTTACTGCTATGAGAATGTCCCGGACGAGGAAAGCGCCGGCTCGCCGTGTACGAAGCTCGTGATAGAAGGCACGCTCGGGGGAAACAGAGTCTATTACCCTCTGGCCATAAGTGAGGCGGAGGGAAATCCGTGCGTACTCGGGAACCGGAAATACCGAGTGAACGTGACCCTCACGAGAAGAGGAGGCTCTGATCCGGACAGCGCGCTTGAGAGCGGGTCCGCGGAAGTGACGGTGGCGGTGAAGCCATGGACAGAAAAGGAGGAACAATATGTCAGTTTTTAGAAAACCGGCGGCTGTCGCCGTTGTGCTTGCGGTCGTATCATGCGCGAAAGATTGTCCAGAAATCATAACCGGGGAGACTTTCCCGGTCTCCATAACCATAGGAACTGCAGCGACGGAAACGAAAGCCTCCGACCCGGACGAAGACCTGATCTCCGACATCAATCTGTTCGTATTCAGCGAGGACGGGCGCATAGAAGAATTCATCTGGCTGTCACGCAGGGAGCTGACAAAGAAAACGGAGATCAAGGTCAGCGTGAACGCAGTGATGGGCGTCAAGACCGGCATCGCATGCTGCGCGAATTTCGGGTTCAAGCTCAGCTCTGTGAATAGCCTTGACGATCTGGCGAATTACAGATACACCCTCGCCTATCCGGACGAATACTTAGGAGTGCTGCCGATGTATGCGTCCATGGACAAAATTTTCACCAGGGACGCCGGAACGGCGCGGCTGGAGCTGAAAAGGCTGATGTCGAAGATATCGCTGCGCATGGACAGGAACGGGCTGGACGATGAAGTGAAACTGACCGTGAAATCCGTATCGGTCGGCAATTGTCCCAGATCAGTTGCCCTTGACGGCCGGAGTTCGGTGACAAGGGAAAGCGACACCTTCAAAACAGGGCTGACCAAGAAGCTCTCCGACGTCGCGGCCCTGAACAGGGAGGAATACTACGGCGTGAGCGAGGCCGTCAACCTGTATATACTGGAAAACATGCAGGGCGACCTTCTGGACGACACCGTGGATGACAGCGGGAAAATTCTCACCGGTCCGAGGGCGGGATTGTGCTCCTATATTGAGCTGAAGTGTGACTATCAGTCACCTTTCGCCTACACCAGAGCGGGAGAATATTTGACCTACAGATTCTACCTGGGAGAAAGCTGCAGCAACTTTGATGTCGGGCGCAACTGTCATTATAGGATAACCGTTCAGCCGCACGGCACCGGGCTGGAGGATGTCAGCTGGAGAGTGGACGCGTCCGGAGTGGAGAGAACGGATTGACCGGATTCGGATATGGATGCGGTGATTGTGTGGTCGGACACTGTGGGGAAGGAATATCGCAGCAAAAAACTGGAATATTTCAATGACCTGCCGCGTGATGAACGGATCCTGTGCAGTGGCCGGGGAAAAGAGGAGCTGTTCTTCTGCATCGCCTCGATCGTGAGGAACGCGGATTTCGTGGACAGAATCATACTTGTCACGGAGGAGGACAGAGGTCACGGGGCCGATTTCATCAGGAAGAATTTCCCCATGTGGAAAGGAGTGCTGAGAGTGGTACCCCATATCGAGCTTTTCTGCGGGCTGGAAGGGTTTCTGCCATGTTTCAGTCCCATAGCCGTCCGCACCCTGCTCTATAGAGTGGGCGGGCTCAGCGAAGTTTTTCTGCTGGTGAATCCCGGATGCATACCTCTGAAAAGAATGGAGTTCGGGACTGTTGGCGGGAGGGAGCCGGAACCTGTCATATTCGGGACATGGGCGAGGGCCGGCCGTCTCATGCGCAAGGGGACCCGGAGCTTCTTCATAGGGCAGGAGGAGCTTTATCAGGGGCGGCGATGCTTTCCCGAAAACGCGGCGGGAAGGGCTCCGGGCGGGCGGAGCGGCAGGTTCCGCTTTCTGCCCTCCCCTCACCCAGCGCTGCTGACCAGGAAGATACTCACGAACTGCCTGGAAAATTCCGCAGGGCTGATGAAGGAAAACCTGCGGCGGCGATTCAACAGTCCGGAGCAGCGGGACATCACCGCCGAAGCGGCGAATTCCGGCAGAATAGAATGCCGCGACGACCTTCCCGTGACATCTTTCGTGATCCCGGCCGACAACCGTGAATTCGGCAGAACCCTAAGGGGCATTGGGGACTCGGCGTTTCTCTGCGGTCCTCCGCTATCCCACTTCAGGGAAGAGCAGAGCGCGGCCGTCAAGGACTGCCTGAGGGCCCTGTTAAGGATAGAATCTTGGAATTGAACGAGGATACGCTTATCTTTGCGCAGTCCGCACAGGCGTGAGGCCGCTCATCGCGCGGATTTTTATTTATGACAAAGGTTTTGACGGTCGGAGTCTTCGACCTGCTCCACATAGGCCATATAGAGCTCTTCCGCAAGGCCAGATCCCTGGGGGACAGCCTGATGGTGGCCGTACAGGAAAGCGGCTCCGTGAAAAAATACAAGCCGGAGGCCGAAACCGTATATTCCACGGAAGCGCGGATGTATATGGTGAAGGCCATAAAGTATGTGGACGACGTGATCCCCTACACGGATGTGGACAAACTGGCCGGTACGGTAGACTTCGACATCCTCGCAGCGGGCCCGGACCAGCGGCACGAAGGTTTCATGAAACTGTTCGGATGGTGCCGCGAAAACGGGAAGAAAGTGGTCATACTTCCCAGAACCGAAGGCATTTCATCCTCCGAACTCAAAGAAAGAATCAAATCGCTATGAACGCACTGCTATCCTTAAGGAAATTCGCGGCATCGCTCTGGAGGGCGGCCGACGAAGCGACCATAAACCTGCGCATGCAGACGAGAAAGAACAGCATCTACCCGCCTCTTTCGGGACGGGAGGACGGAATCGTCGTCTCGCTCACATCCTTTCCCGCCAGGATGGGAGTAGTGTGGATCACCCTGGACTCGCTTTTCAGACAGAAAACCCGCCCGGACAAGATAGTCCTGTATCTTACGGACGAGGAATTTCCCGGAGGGCTGGCCGAAGTCCCGGAGCGGGTGAAGAAATTCACGGCCTCCGGTCTTGAAATCAGATTCGTTCCCGACAATCTCTACTGCCACAACAAGTATTTCTATGCGCTCCGCGAGTTCCCGGAAGCCGTGGTGGTCACAGTGGACGACGACAGCTACTACCGCAGCGACACTGTGGGGCGTCTGGTGGAAATGCACCGGAAATATCCGTCGGCCGTATGCTGCAACATAGCGTCGGTGATCAATCTGGACTCTTTTGACGACTATTCCTCATGGAAAAAATCATCGGTGCCTCATGCACCGAATGACCTGTGTCTGGCAAACGGGTTCAGCGGGGTCCTGTACCCGCCCCACGTCATGGGGCCCGGACTGTTCGACAAGGAGCTGCTGAAGAAACTGGCGCCCAAAGCCGATGACCTGTGGCTGAAAGCCAATGAGATCGACATGGGAGTGAAGGTTGTGACCGGCGGATATTTCCCAAGGCCGGTAACGGTGGGAGGATCGCAGAAGATATCGCTCAGAAAATACAACAAGGGGGCCGAAAACGGCAACAAGCTGCAGTGGAAGGCTCTTGACGACCATTTCGGACTCAGGGAAAAGATCGAAAAGGGATGGACGCGGTAATCACATACGTCAACGGGCTGGACCCGCAGTGGAGAAAAGAGTATGCAGAAGCCGTCGGCGGCGAGGCCATGGTCAAAAGATACAGGGACTGGGGCACTCTGAAATACCTGCTGAGAGGCATTGAGAAGCATATCACGTCCGTAGAAAACGTATTCCTGCTGGTTTCCGGAGAGAGCCAGATTCCGGAATGGGCGGACCGGAGCAATCTCAAAACGGTGACTCACAGGGACATAATCCCAGGGAAGTTCCTTCCCACCTTCAACAGCACCACCATAGAGATGTTCATGCACCTAATTCCCGGGCTGGGCGAGGAATTCCTGTACTTCAACGATGACATGTTCCCTGTAATGGACTGCCCGAAGGAAGACTTCTTCAGGGACGGGAAATCCGTCATAGGCTTCACACACCATCTGTTTGCCGGCGGCGGCTACAAAAAGAGGGTCCGCAATTCGGACCGTCAGGCCAGAAAGGCTCTGGGCATAAGCCCGTCCGTCCTGTTCGTGCGCCCGCAGCACACCTGTTCCCCAATGCTGAAGAGCAGAAGCCGGGAGATATATGATTTTTCAAAGGAAAAGATATTCGAAGTCGTCTCTCCGCTACGTACCGACGATAACTTCAATCAGTACCTGTTTCTGGACTATCTTTATTTCAGCGGCTTGACAGTCAGGGGGAAAATCTCCAACAAGCATCTGTCTCCGGCTGTCCACACCCCTGCGAGAATCACGTCCTACATAGACAGGCCATCCCGCAAGATGATATGCATCAACGACGTGCATCTTTCGGAAGAGGATTTCACCAGATACCGGGATGCGGTGCTCCGGGCCTTCGAAAGACATTTTCCGGAAAAATCCCGTTTCGAACTATAGCTGATTGTACTCTGAACGGCGCAGATATTCCGCGGTGTGGCTCGTCCCCTTCGCGGCCATGTCTTCCGGTGTGCCCTCAAACACGATTCTGCCGCCCTCGTCGCCGGCTTCCGGACCCAGATCGATTATCCAGTCGGCGGCTCGGATGACGTCCATGTTGTGCTCCACCACCACTATCGAATGGCCCTTGTCCAGAAGAGCGTCAAAAGACTTCAGAAGTTTTTCCACGTCATAGAAATGCAGACCGGTGGTGGGCTCGTCGAAAATGAACATTATTCCGTCTTTTCCCGTCCTCGACTGCGACCCGCTCATGGACAGGAAATAGGCCAGCTTGACCCTCTGGCTTTCTCCACCCGACAGAGTGCTGCTGCTTTGCCCCAACTTTATATACGAAAGTCCAACATCAAGAAGCGGCTGCAGCTTGCGGGCTATCTCCACAGCCTCCTCCTCTTTCTGGGAACCGAAGAAATCCACCGCCTCGCTCACGCTCATATCCAGAATGTCGTCTATGTTCTTCCCTTTGTATCTGACCTCAAGGATGTCCGGTTTGAACCGCTTTCCGCCGCAAGCCTCGCACACCATGGTCACATCGGCCATGAACTGCATGCCGATCTTCACGAAGCCCTCGCCCTGGCACTCGGGACAGCGTCCGCCGTCCTGATTGAAAGAGAAGAACGAAGGAGTGTAGCCGTTTATCTTGGCATACTGCTGTGAGGCCATGAGTTTGCGGATGTCGTCATAGACCTTCAGATATGTGACGGCATTGGAACGGGAGCTCCGGCCTATGGGGTTCTGATCCACATATTCGACCTGCTTTATCCTGTCCACATTGCCGCTGAACCCTCTGAATACTCCGGGAAGAGCACCGGTATCGTTCAACTTCCTGAAAAGGCCGGGATAGAGAATGTCCCCGACCAGAGAGGACTTGCCGCTGCCGCTAACTCCGGTCACGACGGTGAGCACGCCGAGCGGGATGTCCACGTCCACGTTCTTGAGGTTATGTTCCATCGCCCCCTCCACCCTGATGCGGTAGACCGGATTGCGCTTCTCCCTCCCATAGCGGGCACGCTTCCCGCTTATATACTGCAGGGTCAGCGACGAAGCCATGTCGTCTGCCGGGATTCTCCCGGAGGGACTGCCCTGAAACATCACCCTGCCGCCGTTCACCCCGGCTTCCGGCCCCATGTCCACAAGTAGGTCCGCGGCTTTGATTATCTCCTCGTCATGCTCAACGACTATGACCGTGTTCCCTATGTCCCTGAGGCGCTTGAGAACGGCGATGAGCCGGTCGGTATCTCTCGGATGCAGTCCTATGCTCGGCTCGTCCAGAATATACATGGAGCCCACGAGAGAGCTACCCAACGCAGTCACAAGATTCACCCTTTGGCTTTCACCTCCGGAAAGAGTGTTACAGTGGCGGCTCAACGTGAGATAGGAAAGCCCCACGTCTTCGATGCATCTGAGCCTCGACACTATTTCCTCTATGGCCTTGCCGCCCACTTTCCTTTCGTTTTCCGTAAGCTCAAGCTTCTCGAAAAAGGACAGCAGGGAGGTTATGTCCATGCTCAGGAGCTCATGTATGTTTTTCCCGCCCACCTTCACATAGAGGGCCTCCTTCCGCAGGCAGCTGCCATGGCAGTCAGGGCATGTGGTGCGGCCGGAAAAGCGGCTGAGCATATATTTAAACTGGATCTTGTACCGGTTGGCCTCCACCTTCTTGAAGAACTCGTCCAGTCCGTAAAGCGTTGTAGCCTGTTCTCCGGTGTGACAGCCCCTCCATATCAGCTCGCGCTTCTCCTGCGGAATCTCGCACCAGGGAGTGAACAGCGGAATGCCGTATCTGTCGGCCACTTCGACAAGATGGTCCTTGAACCAGCCCATCTTCTCCCCTCTCCAGCAGGCTATGGCTCCGTCATAGATGCTCTTGGACTTGTCCGGGATCACCAGATCCTCGCTTATTCCGATTATCTTCCCGAGTCCGCCGCAGGTCGGGCAGGCTCCCAACGGGCTGTTGAAGCTGAAAAGATATTCGTCAGGCTTCCTGAACACTATCCCGTCCGCCTCGAAACGGTTGTCGAAGCGCTTCATTCCGTCTCCGCCGTCCTTTTCTGTGCGGACATGCATGGTGCCGTGCCCTATGCTGAAGCAGTTTTCAATCGACGAGCGCAATCTGGTTTCCATGTCGTCTTCTTCGGAAAACGGCAGCCTGACCCTGTCGACAAGCAGATAAAGATCATCGGGATAGCCGGCTTCCCCCGCCTGCATCACGTCCTCGATTCTGAGCATTCCGCCGCTCCACAGACGGGAATAGCCCTGCTCCTTGAGGGAAAGCATAAGCTCCACCTTGTCGCCCCGGTTCTTCCAGTCCAGATCGGCCAGAAGATATGCGGCCGACGCGCCGCTTTCACGGATATATGCGAGCACGTCGTTGGCCGTCTGACACTTCACCTCCACACCGCTGACGGGAGAATAGGTGCGGCCTATGCGGGCGAAAAGCAGGCGGAGATAGTCATAGATTTCGGTGGCGATCCCCACAGTGGAGCGCGGGTTCTTCACATTCACTTTCTGCTCTATGGCTATGGCCGGAGGAAGGCCTTCAATGAGATCCACGTCCGGCTTGGACATCCTTCCCAGGAACTGGCGCGCATAGGAGGAAAGACTCTCGGCGAAACGCCTCTGGCCCTCGGCGAAAAGCGTGTCGAAGGCAAGCGACGATTTGCCGGATCCGGAAATACCGGTCACTACGACAAGCTTGTTTCTGGGTATCTCAAGATTTATGTCCTTCAGATTGTTGGATCTCGCTCCCCTGATTATGATATTCCCTTCCTGAGGCATCTCGTGAATGAAAATGACCTATAAAGTTACCATAAAAAGATTATATTTGCCCCCTGATGCCGGTAAAACTGAAATATGCATTCGCAGTCGCGACGCTGCTGTTGCTGGTGCAACTTTTCTGTCCCGCCCAGAGCACGAGAATAAAGGGAAGAGTGACGGACAAGGGCACCGGTGAAGGGATTCCCTTCGCCGGAATCTATTTCATGGGGTCTACCGTGGGAACGAGCAGCGACATGGACGGGTATTACTCGCTGGAAACGAGAGAAGACGTTTCCGACACGCTCTGCGCCACCATCTTGGGCTATGATACCGGACAGGCTACAGTCAGGAAGGGTGGTTATCAGGAATTGAACTTCGCGCTGCGCATGACGGAAAACGATCTGGCCGCAAGCGTGGTGAAGCCCGACAACCGCAGAGTGAGGCGGATTCTAGACTCTCTGGACGCCCGACGGCCTCTGAACAATCCAGAAAAGAAGAAGGCATGGCAGTGCGAGATCTACAACAAGATGGAGATCGATCTCACGAACGCTGACGAACAGATCCGCAGCCGCCTCATCCGCAAGAATTTCGGCTTCGTGTTCAACTATATGGACACTTCTGTAGTGTCCGGAAAGCCGTTCCTCCCGATAATGATTTCCGAAACGGTGTCGAAAAGATACCACAGCGAAGATCCCCAGGTGGACAGGGAGGTCATTGAAGCCAGCCAGATTTCCGGACTTGAGAATGACAACATGGTCGCTCAGTTCACCGGAAGCATGCACCTTAAGATCAACTTCTACGACAACTTCATAAATGCCTTCAACGTGGACATCCCCTCTCCGGCATCTTCTTCCGGGGCCACGTTCTATAACTATTATCTGATAGACAGCCTTCAGATCGACGGACGCAAGACCTACACACTGCGCTTTCACCCCAAAAAGTTCATCTCCTCCCCTGTTTTCGACGGCGAGATGAATGTGGATGCCGGCGACTATGGGATACAGCGGATGAAGGTGAAGTTGCAGAAGACGTCCAACGTAAATTGGATCAGGGATCTGGAAATCGAGGTTGAAAATGCCAGAGTGGGCGATTCCACATGGTTCTACAAGCGGGACAACATGTATGTGGACTTTTCCGTGACCAAGAACGACTCCTCAAGGGTGATATCCTTCATCGGAAAAAGGCAGATGAGCTATTCCGACCCCGAATTTTCGATTCCGATGAAAAGGGAGATACTGAGGGCCGGAGAAAGCGTTACGATAAACGGAGGGGCCGGGGACAAAGACAGCGGCTACTGGCAGAATGCCAGGCCATATGCCCTCAGCCAGAAGGAAATGGACATCTATAACATGGTGGACTCCATAAAGAACGTCCCCCTCTACCGAGATCTCTATTCGATAGTCGAGACTCTGATACTGGGATATTACGGACACGGGAAATTGAGCTATGGTCCCGTGTACAAGTTCGTCAGCTTCAACAATCTGGAAGGGACGAGAATGCAGTTCGGAGTCCGGACCACCGCCGAATTCAGCAAAAAGCTGAGGATCACGGCCTATGGCGCCTACGGAACGAAGGACAAGGAGTTCAAGGGCGGCGGCACTCTCGAATATATGCTCAGCCGCACTCCGACGCGCAAGCTCACGGTCACGGGAAAACGCGACATGCTGCAGCTGGGCAAGGGAACCGGGGCTTTCTCAGAAAGCAATTTCTTTTCGTCGATCCTGACAAAGAGCGGCGGCAACAAGATGAGTCCGGTCAACGAATGGTCGGCCGAATATGCCCACGAATGGAGTCCGGGCTTCAACATGAAGGCTGGAATTGAGGCGAGACGCATCTTCTCCAACAGTTTCGTGCCCATGGTAAGACCCGACGGGACGAATGTCAACTCGGTGGGCTGCAATCAGGGACATCTCCAGCTGAGGTTTTCATGGGACGAGACGGTGACACGCGGAGTGTTCGTCAAGTCCTATCTCTACAGCAAATATCCCATCCTGACTTTTGATCTGATAGGGTCGCTGAAGGGAATCGGGAAGAACGAATATTCTTTCGGCAGGACGGAAATCTCAATGGACTACAGGCTTCCGATGCCGCCCGTCGGAGTGAGCAGGATAAAGTTCAACGCCGGACACATAACCGGCAAAGTCCCCTACCCGCTGCTGAAACTGCACGAGGGAAACGGATCCTACCTTCTGGACAAAAGCGCCTTCGCCTGCATGGAGTACTATGAGTTCGCCTCGGACACATGGGCGTCGCTTTTCTGGTCGCACAATTTCGGCGGCTTCTTTTTGGGTAAGATTCCGGGGCTGCGCAGGCTGAACCTGAGGGAGGTGATTTCGCTCAATATGGCTTATGGCACCCTTTCAGAAAAGAACAACGGCATAATCGGAGACCCGGACTCACGGAATGTGGCGCTGCTGTTCCCCGAAGGAATGAACTCGCTGAACAAGCCCTATGTGGAGATGGGCGCAGGCATAACCAACATTCTGAAACTGTTCCGTGTGGACACTTTCTGGAGGCTGACCCACCGGTACCGCGACACTCCCGAAGGCAGAATCAAGTCCAACAGCACCTTCGCGGTCAACTTCGGCATCGAAGTCCAGTTCTGAGTCAAGACACGCAAAAAAAGAGCACCGCTTCAGTGCAGGGTGCAGTGTACGTCTCCGAAAGTCAATTTTGCTATTGCCACGCCTATTGAGGCGGACATCAAGACCTTCTCGGGTGAGGACCGGGTCAAGAAGATTGACCGGTATTACAAGACCGATGAGGGGAAAATCCTGAGGGCGAAGCTTGAGAAGATTGAGGATGACATCAATTTCATTTTGAATCAGGGCAAGGCTATTACGAAGGATGAGGCGAAGGCTATCATCAAGAAGGTGGCGTATGCCGAGCAAATCCAGGCGGCTGAGGAGAAGAAGGCCGCCCGGAAGGCTGCGGCCGAGAAGGCGCAGCGGATGACCTTCAAGAAGTACCGGGATATGTATCTGGAGCAGATCCGCAGTGGCGGGCGCTCGACATATAACGGGACCAATTTCGCGAAGGGGTCCATCGTGGCCATCAGTGTGTCGCTGAACAGGCTGCGGGATTTCGAGGCGGAGACCGGGAGGACGTTTGATTTCGGTGATATCGATATGAACTTTTACCGCGATTTCACTTCGTTCCTCAAGAGGCGCGGGTACGGGCTCAACACTCTGGGCAAGACCATCAAGGTTATCAAAACGGTAATGCGCTGTGCCGAGGAGGAGGGCTATCATTCGAATCACAATTATTCCGCTCATTCATTCAAGGCTCCGAAGGCGGATTCGGGTGCTATTTACCTGACCAAGGACGAGCTTAAACGAATCAATGAACTGGACTTGTCGGGCAAGTGCTGGGGGCTGCAGGTGAGCCGGGATATTTTTATGATCGGAGTCTGGACTGCACAGAGAGTTTCTGATTACAATTACCTCAAGAAGGAGGATGTTCGGACTGATGTGATACGCAGCTGGGATGAGGATGGGAATCTGTCGGAGAGGCAGGTGCGCACCGTGCATATCGTGCAGCAGAAGACCGGCAAGAAAGTGGTTACCCCTGCAACAAGGCGCTTCGCACGATTTTGGACAAATATCCGGATGAACTGCCGCACATCTCTGACCAGAAGCTGAACGGCTATCTCAAGGAAATCGGCAAGTTGGCGGGGATTGATGACCCGGTGGAAATACGCTCCACCTCCGGAGGCCAGCTGACCACCTCCACCTTCAAGAAATACGAACTGATTCACAGCCACACTGCCAGACGTACCGGCGCGACGCTGATGTATCTTTCCGGGATGAATGTGTATGACATCTGCAAGATAACCG
>CAVGCT010000014.1:0-53933 GCA_963627885.1 bacterium | reverse complement strand
TTGGTCAGCCCCTTTGGGCTTCTTAACCCCCGCAGACTATCGTCTGCGACCCCTACTAGGGGTATCTCGCACCTCCGGTGCGGTCCCTTCGGGACTTATTAAAAGTGCTTTTGCTCAGCCCCTTTTTTATGGTGCCCGTTGCCGCGTGAATCGAGGTTGCTCATGCCTCGGGAGGTTGGTAAAGTCAAAACACCTTCTTATCTTTGTGAGCTATGTAAGTTTTTCCTATGGGATTGTTCGATAAAGGCTTTAAAAAGACCAACAAGAATTTTTTTCAGCGTCTGTCCCGCGCGATCGCCGGCAAATCCAAGGTCGACGACAATGTGCTTGACGCCATAGAGGAAGCTCTTGTGTCATCGGACATGGGCGTGGACACTACGCTCAAAATAATCGACAACCTCGAAGACAGGGTCGAGAAGGACAAGTATGTGTCCATTGAGGAACTGGCCGGGATGTTGCGCGAGGAGATCGGGCGTCTGCTGAATGTCGGCGACGACAGGCCTGTGGAGCCTTTCGACTTCTCGAAGAAACCATATGTCATGCTCGTCGTGGGCGTGAACGGGGTCGGCAAGACCACCACCATAGGGAAAATCGCGGCGCGACTCCATGCTGACGGCAAGAAGGTCGTCATAGGAGCCGCGGACACATTCCGGGCCGCGGCGGTGGACCAGCTCTCGATCTGGGCCGAAAGAGCCGGCGTGGACATAGTCAAGCAGGGCATGGGGGCGGATCCGGCCTCTGTCGCATATGACACTGTCAAGTCGGCGGTGGCCAGAGATGCCGATGTCGTTCTCATCGACACTGCCGGCCGTCTCCACAACAGGGTGGATCTCATGAACGAGCTTACCAAAATCCGCAACGTCATGCGCAAGGTCATACCCGACGCTCCCCACGATGTGCTTCTGGTGCTGGACGCATCGACAGGGCAGAACGCATTCCAGCAGGCGCGCGAGTTCTCAAAGGCGACCGACGTGACTTCGCTGGCCGTCACCAAGCTGGACGGCTCCGCCAAAGGCGGTGTGGTGGTGGGGATAGTGGATCAGCTCAGGATTCCGATAAAATTCATCGGCATAGGCGAGGGCGTGGACGATCTGAAAGTGTTCGACAGAAAGGAGTTCGTCGATTCACTGTTCTCCACAAAGGATATAGAACAATAAAAAACACATATACCATGAAACTTTCATACAGTTGGCTGAAAGATTATCTCGAATGCGACCTCACTCCGGTGCAGGTGGCCGACGCCATGACTTCCATAGGAATCGAGGTGGATTCCGTCTCCGAGCAGGAAGAAATCCCCGGAGGGCTTGAGGGCGTGGTGGTCGCCAGAGTCGTGGAGTGTGAAAGTCATCCCAACTCCGACCATCTGCATGTGACGAAGGTGGACGACGGATCCGGAGAGCTTCTTCAAGTGGTCTGCGGCGCTCCCAACGTCGCGGCCGGACAGAAAGTGCTTTTCGCCAGAATAGGTTCGGTTCTTCCCGGAGACTTCAAGATCAAGAAGTCCAAGATCAGGAGCGTTGAGTCCTTGGGTATGATCTGCGCGGAAGATGAGTTGGGCATAGGCACCTGTCATGAGGGAATAATGGTGCTTCCCGACGATGCCGTGGTCGGCACTCCGGCCAAGGAGTATCTCCACCTCAAGACCGACGCCGTGATCGAATATGAAATTACCGCCAACCGTGTGGACGCCGCCTCCCAGTTCGGTGTCGCCAGAGACCTCTTTGCCTATCTGAAGCAGAACGGGCTGAACGGCAAGCTTTCGCGTCCGGATGTGTCCGCATACAGGGACGGAGAAGGCGAAGCCATGTCAGTGGAGGTCCGGGACGCGTCCGCCGCCCCGAGATATGTCGGCGTTACCATTCGCGGCGTGAAGGTGGGACCTTCGCCGGAGTGGATGCAGAAAAAGCTTCTTTCCATAGGCCTGCACCCCATAAACAACATAGTGGATGTGGCCAATTATTGTCTGTTCGAGCTTGGACAGCCTTTCCATACCTTCGACGCCGACAAGGTGAAAGGCGGCAAGGTCATCGTCCGCAGGGCGGTGGAGGGCGAGAAGCTCGTGACTCTCGACGGAGTGGAGCGCAGCCTTAAGACAACAGACATAGTCATAGCCGACAATGCCGGCCCAATGTGCCTTGCCGGCGTGTTCGGAGGCGCGGATTCCGGAGTGACCGAAAACACCGTGAACGTATTCCTTGAAAGCGCGTATTTCGATGCCGGATCCATCAGAAAGACTTCCAAGGTCCATGGACTTCAGACCGACGCTTCTTTCCGCTATGAGAGGGGCGCCGATCCGCTCGTCTGCGAATATGCGGCCAAGCGCGCCGCCCTCCTCATTCTTGAGACCGCCGGCGGCCATATATGCGGAAAGATGCAGGAATTCTATCCGAAGGAGATTGAGAAGGCTGTGATCGATCTGGACTATGACAGGATGGAAGGGCTTATCGGCAAGAAAATAGGACACGGCACCATAGAGAATATCCTGGGGTGGCTTTCCTATGATTTCATCGAGAAGAGACCCGGCGGAGCCAAAGTCGCCGCCCCGTCATATATGGTTGATGTGACCAGAGAATGTGATGTTGTCGAGGAGGTTCTCAGGATCTACGGCTACAACAACGTGGAGCTGCCTTCAAGCATGCGCATGTCCGTTTCCCCCACTCCCTCACCGGATCCCGAAGCGGTCAGAAACTATATTTCCAATTTCCTCGCCGCCAACGGATTCGTGGAGACGATGAACAACTCCCTCACCAAGTCGGCATATTATGCCGCCCTCAAGACGTTCCCAGAGGAGAGATGCGTGAGGATAGTGAATCCTCTGAGCTCCGACCTGAATGTGATGAGGCAGTCGCTAATCCCCGGAGGCCTTGAGGTTATATCCTATAATCTCCACAGGCAGGCCCAGAGTATTCAGACTTTTGAATATGGTTCTGTCTATCAGCGGCTTCCTGAAGGGGACGGCACGACTCTCGCTTCATATGAGGAGCATCAGTGCTTTGCTCTGTTCATGAGCGGCAATGCCGAGAAGTCATGGCGTAAAGATGCCGGCAAGGGAAGCTACTACAGGCTCAAGGGCTATCTTGAACTGCTGCTCTCTCGCTACGGGACCGATATATATTCACTGGAGACCGAGCCCGCTCCATCGGACATCTTCTCCGAAGGTCTGGTGTATCTCCTGCCCGGCGGCAAGAGGGAGGTGCTTGCGGTAATGGGAACCATAAGTCCAGCCCTCGCCTCGGCATTTGACATTAAACAGCCGGTTTTTGCGGCTGAAATCAGCTGGCAGGCCCTGTTTGAGCTCGTCAGGAGGGTGAAGGTCAAATTCTCCGAGCTGCCCAAGTTCCCCGGCGTGAGACGCGATCTTGCCATACTTGTGGACGAGAGCGTGCAATACAGCGACCTGCACAGGAGCGCTCTCAAAGCCGGCAAGAAGTTCGTCAGACAGGTGGGCCTGTTCGATGTCTATAGAGGAGACAAGATTCCTCAGGGGAAGAAGCAGTATGCCCTTTCCCTGTTCTTCCAGAACCCGGACAAGACCTTGACGGACGCCGAGATTGAAAAGATGGTGGACAAGCTGCTCGCAGTATTCAGAAACGAATACGGGGCGGTGTTGAGATAAGTCCTCTGGCAGTCATGCGCCGAGTGTTTTTCTGTCTGGTCCTTTTTGCCGCGGTCATGTCGTGCGGCAGGCCCAGGCTTATCCCCGAGGAAAAGATGTCGCATATTTATGCCGACATGCTCATTGTGGACCAGTGGGTGGACTCCCACGCCGAGCTGAAAGCGGAAGTGGACAGTTTTTTCGTCTATGGAGGAGTCCTGCGGAAATATGGATATACGGCGGATGACTATAGGCACAGCGTGAAGACGTATATGAGGGATGCCGAGCATTTCACTTCGGTGCTGGAGAAAGCCAAGAACATGCTGGACGACAGTCTGAAACACTTTGCCGTTCTGGACAGCATCGAAATCGCAAAGACCCATGCGGCGCTTCCGGATGCGGCCGACAATGTGAAGGTTCCGGTCCTGTACAGGGATATGATAGGCCCGTTTTCTCCTCTTGATACGGTGGCTCCGGCTCCGGATTCTCTGGACTATGCGCTTATGATTCCCGTTCTGGACACCATGTATTGCGGGCCCTCCTTCTGCGTGAAGGGAGACACTTTGGGGAAAACCGGGACCGACACCCTCCATGTGCATGGCCCCGTCGGAATTCGGAACCAGGCTCCGCCCATGCTTCAACAGCGAATGCCATGATGAGAGAAGAGCTGGTCTTCGGACCGATATTCAGCAGGAGGCTGGGCTCCTCGCTCGGAATCAATCTTTTGCCCACGAGGGGGAAGATCTGCAATTTCGACTGTATCTATTGCGAGTGTGGCTGGAACAGGGACGGACGCGGAGACAACAGGCTTCCGGTCGCCGGGGATCTGCGCGCCGCGCTTGAAGATAAACTCTCCGACTGCGCCGGAGAAGGGATTCATATAGATTCCATTACTTTTTCCGGAGACGGGGAGCCCACTCTGAACCCGGATTTTCCGGCCATGGTGGACATTACTCTGGAGCTGCGCGACAAGTTCTGCCCCGGAGCCGTGGTCTCGGTGCTTTCCAATTCCACCAGAGTCTGCCGCAATGAGGTGTTCGAGGCCTTGCGGAAGGTGGACAATCCCATAATGAAACTTGACGCGCCCACGTCTGAGCTGGCCGCTCTAATAAACAAGCCGGCATGCGAGTATGACGTGGAATCGATAGTCTCCGATCTTGAGAAATTCGGCGGGGACTTCATTCTTCAGACCATGTTTCTGAGGGGCAACGGCTTCGATTCGGCCGCTCCTGAGGTAATCGGCCCATGGCGGGACATAGTGCGCAGGCTCCGGCCCCGGGAGGTGATGGCCTACACCATAGATAGGGAAACCCCCATGAAGGGACTGTCAAGGCTCTCTGCCTCCGAGATCGGAGAACTGGTGCAACCTCTTGTGGACGAGGGTTTCGCCGTGCAGATCAAGGCCTGAACAGTAAAAAATAAGTTTTCAAAATAGCAATTGGCTATGAACAGTTTGTCGGATGTTTACGGATATGCTCCGGACCAGCCGGAGATGGACAGGGCGTTGAGCGCTCTGTCTTCGAATCTGGAGAATGTCATGTCTCCGGAAATTCTGAAAAAGTGCTTTTCTTTGATGGACCTCACGTCTCTAAGAGTGAATGACACGGTCGCATCGATCGTCAGTCTGACCGACAAGGTCCGCGTCTGTCATGAGACCTATCCGGACTATCCTCTTCCGGCTTCGGTCTGCGTCTATCCCAACTTCGCGTCGGTGGTTAAGGAACACAGGTGCGACCCTTCCTTGCATGTGACGGTAGTGGCCGGCTGTTTTCCCGCATCGCAGAGCTTTCTTGAGGTGAAGCTGAAAGAGTGTGAGATGGCTGTCTGCTCCGGAGCCGAAGAGGTGGACATCGTGCTGGCGCTCAACGCTTTTCTTGCGGGTGACTACGATGCCGCAAGGCGTGAAATCCGAGAAATCCGCAGGTGTGTGGACTCTGCGGCATCCGCTCAGGGCCGCCGCGTGATTCTCAAGGTGATTCTGGAGACAGGGTCGTTGGTCACACCCGAGAATGTCGCCGCGGCGTCTTTTCTGGCCATGGAGGAAGGCGCGGACTTCATAAAGACATCGACCGGAAAGACGGATGTGGGCGCCACTCCGGCCGCCGCGTATGTGATGTGCCGCTGCATAAAGAAATATTATGAGAAAACTGGCCGTAAAGTGGGCTTCAAGGCCGCTGGCGGCATATCTACGGCCAAAGACGCCGTGGGCTATTATGCCATAGTGAAATCCATCCTGGGCGAGGAGTGGATTGACCGCAGTCTTTTCAGGTTCGGTGTCAGCCGTCTGGCCAACAGCCTTCTTTCGGCCGTGGAACAGAAAACTGTGGCCATGTTCTAAGGGAAACGGCTGAGGTTTTTAAATGCCTGATTTTCAGGAGGAAAGTCTCTTCAGGGACTTTCCTCTTTTTTGTATCGGCGGAATACGGCTGTGCGGAACTTATCTGCCCGTAAACGCGGGCGGTTGTGGCCGGGAAGCATCCGCGTCATCTTCCGCCTGTTTCCGGTTTTGCATGCTTTTGTTTTTTCGGAGTTCGGGAAAAGCTGTTTCATGCATGCGTGGCGGCGTTTTATAAAACTAATTGTGTGCGATTTGGAAAGCGTGCCGTGTGCGGATATTTTTGCCGTCGGACTGAGGTCCGTTCTGGAACCGGACCGAAGGCATTCTAAAAAAGAGAGGAGATGAAGAGATTTTACGCTTTCCATTTGTGCGCCTTGCTGCTGACCGCGGCAGGATGCTCGGACGGCCTCGGCGTTGAAGGCGCGGAGGACGATTCGTCCGCCTATGAGGTGGGGCATGACATGATTGAGCTGGGCCGTCAGCTTGAAGATCCATATTCGGTGAAAAACATCACCAAAGCCGTCGCCGCGCTTTATCCGACCAAGGCCGCAAGGGAGGATATCATGCCGACGGACAAATATGTCAGATTCCTTCCGGACACCGAGGAGGATATGGATCGGCTGCATGCCCTGGGACTGGACCTTATGGACCATCCTCTTGACTATCAGATAGTGAAGGATGGAGACTATTACCATGATCCGTTGCTTGATGCGGGAAGGATAACATGGCAATATGCCGTGGTGCCTGACGATTTCGAGCTTCCCGAGGGCATCAGGTGCGAGATACTGGACGAGTGCTACATCCCTTCCGAGCAGACAAAATCCGATGACGGGATAGATTGGGATGCTGTGGAGAGAAAAGCTTTCGAACTGACGGGTAACGGGGACATGCTCGGGCCCGAAACCAGGCGGGAGCGTTTCAGCCCTCAGGGGAGGATCACCATAGTGGATGAAAGCGCCAACGGCGGCAAGCCGTTCGGATTGGCCGGAGTCAGGGTGATGTGCAACAGCTTTGTGAAATTTTCCGCGGCCTACACCGACCGGGACGGGTATTATCAGATTCCCAAGCAGTATTCTTCGCGGGTGAGATACCGCTTGATGTTTAAAAACAGTGAGAAGTTCGCCATAGGGCTGAATCTGGTCCTGTTCGGAGCTTCGATGTCCGCACTCGGGAAGGCGGGACCTGAGGGGCTGGACTACACCGTCACCGCCGCCTCGGACAGAAAGCTTTTCTGCCGAAGCGTCGTCAACAATGCGGTCTATGACTACATAATGCGTTGCGGAGAGGACGACCTGGATATCAACCGGCCGCCGGAAAAGCTCCGGATATGGATCTTTCAAGGCCTGTCGAAGAGCTTTTCGCCAATGCTGCGCCATGGAACCCTGCTGGATCAGGGGATATTCGCCGCATACCTCGGAGAATATGCCGACCTCATAAAGATATTTCTGCCGGACATCACTCTGGGCCTGAAGGGGGCGGAAACCTATGAAGAAATCTACAGGCGGACCGCGCATGAACTCGCCCACTCAAGCCACTTCGCGGCCGTGGGCAAGTCCTGGTGGGACAAGTACCTCAAGTATCTGCTGAATGCTCTGGTGGCGACCTTCGAAGTGGGCTATGGAGACGGTACCGGCGACAATGCCGGCCACTGTGAAGTGGCGGAGATGTGGGCGTACTTCCTGCAGGAAATTCTGTACAGGGACAGGTATGGCGGCGAGATGACCTCGTCCGGTCTGACCTACTGGTTCCGTCCGCAGATATTCCGCTATCTGTATGACCGAGGGTTCTCCGTCGCCCGCATTTTCATGGCGCTTTCGGAGGATGCGGACGATTCGCAGTCCCTTAAGAAAGAGCTGCGGAATCTTTATCCCGACGATGCTGAAACTATAGAACAGGTGTTTTCAAGATATTCAGATTGAGGTGCTTATGAAAATTAAAATAATGGCGGCGGCTTTGGTTGCCATGGCTGTGTCCGTGACGGCGTCCGCTCAGAGGACATCTGTCTCCACCGACTTGCTGGGCTATGCCGACTCGGGAACTCTCAACGGCGAGATTTCATGTTCGGTGTCCAGACATTGGAGCGTGACCACAGGTTTCAGATTCAATCCGTTCACTTTCCGGAAAGGGGAGGATAACCACCTTGTGAGCAACCGGCAGCGGGCTGTCGCCGCCGGCGCCAGATATTGGCCGTGGCACGTCTATTCCGGGTGGTGGCTGTCCGGCAAGGCCAAGTGGCAGGAGTACAACCGGGGCGGAATCCGTTCTCTCAAGACCAGGGAAGGGGACCGGTTCGGAGCCGGGGTCGCCGTGGGATATACTTATATGCTGGCTTCTTTCATGAATGTTGAGCTGTCGGCCGGGGCATGGGGCGGAATGGACGTGTATTCCGTATATGAGTGTCCGGAGTGCGGGGTCACGCTGGAAAGCGGGCGAAAGTTCTATGTGCTTCCGCACGACATAACTCTGGCCTTGAGCTTTGTTTTCTGAATCCGCCGGTCATGAGAAAAGCTGTTCGACGTCTGCTTGTGGCGGCGGTTCTGTCAGGTGCCGTGCTTCAAGCTTGCGGGGTGAAGGAGGACAGGGGCCCGTGTCCGTGCATCCTTAAACTGGATCTGTCCGGAGCTTTCCCGGAGGGCCGTGGGCCGTTGCTGCTGTCCCTGCGCGGAGAGAACGATTTCCGGTATTGCGACACCTTGTCGGCGGAGAATTTCCCGGATCCGGACAAAGAGTACTCGGTGAGGATTCCCGACGGGAGGATAGTCATGGACGTTTATTCGCCATATGACTGTATGTCATCGCCTTATGAGGGCTATCGTCCGCAGGGGAAGTGCGGGGCCATATGGTCGCAGTCGGAAATCTTCTCCGCTGAAGGGGAGAGCGTGAGGCGGAAAATTGTCCTTCAGAAAAATCACTGCCTGCTACGGGTGAGGTTCACGGGCTCTTTGGGCACCGTCGACTTCCTTCCGGTGTTCCGTTCATCTGTGGACGGATATCTGCCCGGAGGCGCCCTGTCCCCGGGGAATTATTCGGAACTGGCCGAGGCCGGAGCGGACGGGACCTTCTGCCTCAATCTGCTCAGGCAGGGTGATTCGTCCATGATGATGGACATATTTTCAGCCGGGTCCGGGACTTCGGGGACTCCGCTCACGAGCGTCGCGGTGGGCGAATATATAGCGGCCTCGGGGTATGACTGGAATGCCTCCTGTCTGGCTGATATGGAGATAGAAGTGGATTTTGCAATGATGGAAATTGTGATGAGGTCGGAAAAGTGGGAGAGAATAGTGCGGATAGATATTGGTGTTTGAGAAAAATTTCATATATTTGCAATCCACTTTGCGCGGGTGGCGAAATGGTAGACGCGCTAGTTTCAGGAGCTAGTGCCAATTACGGCTTGTGAGTTCGAGTCTCATCCCGCGCACGAAGAGAGAACATACGGGAAGCGGAGTCTTTCAGTCTGTTCTCTTTTTTTGTATTCAAATTATAGTCTGATGAGCGGCAGATTATTCCTTATAGACGGGCATGCCTTGATATTCAAGATGTATTATGCCTTCGTCCGCCGGCCCATGATAAATTCCAAGGGGGCGGACATGTCCATCCTTTATGGTTTCACGAAATATCTGCTTGAACTCATCAACAGGGAAAATCCGACCTATCTCGCGGTGGCGTTCGATCCTCCGGGCGGAACTTTCAGAAACGAAATTTTCCCGGCCTACAAGGCCAACCGCGCGGAAACCCCGCAACTGGTGATAGACGCGCTTGAGCCGCTGGAGGAAATTTGTCATTCGCTGAACATACCCACCCTGATGGTGAAAGGCTTTGAGGCTGACGATGTGATCGGCACCGTGGCCAAGCGGTATGGCGGCAGGGAAACCGAGGTCTATATGGTGACCCCCGACAAGGACTACGGCCAGCTCGTCGCCGACGGAATCTGCCAGATCAAGCCCGGTAAATCCGGCGGGGCCGACGAAGTGCTCGACCGCAGGGCGATCTGCGGCAAATATGGGATTGACGACCCTTCGCAGGTGATCGAGATGCTCACGCTATGCGGAGACACTGCGGACAATGTCCCCGGTGTGAAGGGAGTGGGAGAAGTGGGGGCGGCAAAGCTTATCTCCAGATACGGGACGGTCAAGAATATCTATGACCATATATCCGAGCTCAATCCCCGGCAGCAGGCCATGTTTGAGGAAGCCCGCGGCCATATCGGGCTCAGCCATGAACTCGTGACGATAAAGACCGACGTCCCGGTGGACATCTCCCTCGAAGAGATGGCTCTGGACAAGTCCTATTCGACGGAAACCGCGGATCTGTTCGAAAAATATGAATTCAGCTCACTGTTCCGTTATCTGGGGGACATAAAGGCCGGAGGTAAAGCGGCCGGAATGTCCGTGGAGGCGGAAAAGACCGATGCGGAGACTTTTGCCGGCAAGGCGAGGAGCAGCGGAACTGTGGCCGTGGTGGCGGACATCCCGGGCACCGGGAATTTCACCCCTGTACGATCGCTGACTTTGGCGACCGTCGCGGGCGGGCGACGCATATTCGCCTCCGGCGTGCCTGAAACTTTTGCCGCTCTTCTTGGTGACGCCTCTCTGACCAAATGCGGCTATAATCTCAAGCGCATATGCAATGTCTTAAGATATAATGGGCTGGAGATGAACGGCAGACTGTCGGATATCGAACTTATGCATTATCTGACCGATCCGGAGAAAAGCCACAAGCTTGAGATTCTCGCAAAATCCTTTCTCGGTGTCGATATCCGGGAATCCGAAGAGGAAGCGGAAGCGCCCCGGACTCTCTTCGATATGGCCGCCGGAGAAGTCCAGGCGAATCCCGCGGACGGGAATAGAGCCGCCGCCATGGCAATGCTGGAGCCCCGGATGCGGGAAGAACTGGGCCGCACGTCTTCCGTGTGCCTTTATGACAACATGGAGGAGCCTCTCATCAGAGTTCTTGCCGACATGGAATATCAGGGCGTGAAAGTGGATCTGGGACAGATAAGGACCTTTACCGAGGGGCTCAGGAGAGAAGTCGCCGAGCGCGAAGCCCGAATAAGGGAGATGGCCGGTGAGCCTCAGCTCAATGTCTCGTCGCCCAAGCAGGTGGGCAATCTGCTGTTCGGAAAGCTGAATCTTGACCCTTTGGCGAAGAAGAGCTCCCGAGGGGCATGGTCCACCGACGAGGCCACTCTGTCGGCCATAGCCGGCAGACATCCCATAGTGGACGAAATCCTTGAATATCGCGAGGTTAAGAAGTTGTTGTCCACCTATATAGAGCCGTTCCCCGGCTATGTTTCCGAAGTGACCGGAAAGATCCATACCACCTTTAACCAGGCGCTTACCGCCACCGGGCGGCTCAGTTCCTCCAATCCCAACCTTCAGAACATCCCCATACGCAGCGAGCGCGGAAAGGAAATACGCAAGGCGTTCGTGCCTTCGGATCCCGCCGGGTCCATTCTGTCGGCGGATTACTCCCAGATAGAACTGCGTATAATGGCCCATCTCTGCGGCGATCCTCACATGAAGGAAGCCTTCAGTAACGGGGTGGATGTCCACAGGGTCACCGCGTCGAAAATCTTCAAGGTCGCGTCCGATGAGGTCACCGATGCGCAGCGGCGCGTGGCCAAGACGGCAAACTTCGGCATCATGTATGGAATATCATCTTTCGGTCTGGCCCAGAGGCTGAAGGTTTCCCGTCAGGAGGCCAAGAGCATCATAGACGGATATTTCGAGGCCTTCCCCTCGATCCGGGAGTTCATAGCCGAGTCGGTCCGCAAAGCGGAGCGGGACGGCTATGTGGAGACGCTTTTCGGCCGTCGCCGCTATCTGCCTGACATCAACGCTAAAAACGCGACCGTCAGGGCCCTGGCCGAAAGAAACGCCGTGAATGCCCCCATACAGGGGACCGCGGCTGACATAATCAAGATCGCCATGGTGAGCGTGGCCGGAAAAATCAGGGAGGACGGCTTCAAAAGCCGCATGGCCCTTCAGATCCATGACGAGCTGCTGTTCGACACGGCTCCCGGTGAGGAAGAGCCGCTCAAGGCCATGGTGAAGAGCGAAATGGAAAACGTGATCCGGCTGTCTGTCCCTTTAACTGTAGAATGCGGATATGGAAAAAATTGGCTCGAAGCGCATTGAGCTGAATGACGCGCAACTTGTCCGCAAGGCTTTGGACGAGGAGTCGCAAGCCGCGTATTTCGCCCTGTATACGAAGTATCATCCGGGCGTGTGCGCCCAGATCTCCAAGATAGTCCAGAACCGCAACGAAGTGGAAGACCTCTGTATGGAGACCTTCGAGAAGGCCTTCAAGCAGCTTTCCTCCTACAGGACAGACGCGAAGTTCTCCACATGGATCCTTACCATAGCCCGCAATACGGCGCTTGACCACAAGGACAGGGAAAACACGAGAATCAAGAGGATCTCGACCTCTTCCATAGACGTGGAGGCCGGAGACGCCTCGCGTGTGGCCGATCCGTCGATAAGTCCTGAGGAACAGATAATAAGGGATCAGGTCCACGAGAGATTTGTGCGCGGCATAGAAGGTCTGCAGACCCTGTACCGGGAAATAGCGCGGCTGTGTTTTGTGGATAATCTCGGTTACAGGGAGATTTCGGAGAAGACCGGAGTTCCGCTGAACACGGTCAAGACCAGAATACGGAGAGCCAAGGATATGCTTTCCGAGATCATGCAGCAATCGGAAGAATAAAAATCCAACCATGGAATACGAAGAATTCGAAAAAATCCTTCTCGCCGAATTTCCTGATGTGGCGGAAGAAAGGCTGGAGATGTTCAGAAAGGCGGACTTTCTGTATCGGGACTGGAATTCCAGAATAAATGTCATTTCGCGGAAAGACATAGACAATCTCTATTCGCATCACATACTGCATTCTCTGTGCATAGCTGGATATCTCAAGCGTCTGGAGCCGGCCTCGTTCGCTGATTTCGAAAGCGGGGTGAGCGTGCTGGATCTCGGAACGGGCGGCGGTTTTCCGGGCATTCCGCTTGCGATACTTTTCCCGCATTCGCAGTTTACCCTGTGTGATTCCGTGGGCAAGAAGATCAAAGTCGCGTCCGCTGTCGCGGAGGGGTTGGGCCTTGGAAATGTGAATGCGGTCAATGCCAGAGCGGAGTCCCTGACGGAAAAGTATGACTATGTTGTGACCCGTGCGGTGGCCACGCTGGAGGATTTCTATCCTTGGGTCAAGGGAAAGTACCGCAAAGGGGTGATCTGCCTGAAGGGCGGCGACGTGGTGGAGGAAATCTACAGGATGCAGACCCGTTTCGGTTTCAGAGGCGGATTCCGCACATGGCAGGTTTCCAGCTGGTTGGATGACGTGTATTTCAAGGGTAAGTTCGTCATTTCCTTCTGAGCGGCGGATTCTGCGCCGTGAGATAAAGTTTTTTTGCAATTAACTGCAAAAAGACTAACTTTGCACTCCTAAGTCCTAAGTTTGAGAATAATAAAATAAGATATAATGAAAAGAACATTCCAACCGTCAAAGCGCAAACGTGTGAACAAGCACGGATTCCGCGAAAGAATGGCTACTGCAAACGGTCGCCGGGTCCTGGCTTCACGCCGTCGTCACGGACGCAAGAAACTCACGGTTTCTTCCGAGGACAGATTCTAGAAGCTGACAGCCGGGCCTGATGGTCCGGTTTCTTTTTGCCCGGCAGTGGAGGACGATCAGAGATATATGGATGAGGCCTGGAAAGAGGCCCTTGCCGCAAGTGCCGAAGGGGAGGTGCCCATCGGCGCCGTGGTCGTGTCTGCCGGAAGAATCATAGGCAGGGGTCACAATATGACCCAAAGGCTTCATGACCCCACCGCCCATGCCGAGATGCTGGCGCTTACTTCGGCCGCCGAAGCCATGGGAGGGCGCTATCTGAACGACTGCACCCTTTATGTCACGGTGGAGCCGTGCCCGATGTGCGCCGGCGCGCTCAACTGGGCGCAGATCGGCAGGATAGTCTACGGGGCTCCGGATCCGAAGAGGGGATATTCCCTTTTCTCACCGTCGCTGCTGCATCCCAAGACCGCGGTGCTTGCCGGTGCGGACTCGGAAAGATGCGGCCGGCTGGTCAGTGAATATTTTAAAAAGAAAAGACAATGACGGGAGACGATTTCAAGATTATTGCCGATTATATGCAGGATGGCGGAAGACACATCATCGCCGTCCCCAGTTCGCTTGTCTGTTCCACAAAAATCGAATTCGATCTCGTGGACGGCAAAGTCCGCAATCTCAAATATGAGAGAGGCTGTGACGGCAATCTCAGAGCTATCGGCAGGCTGCTCGAGGGCATGGATGCGAAAAAGGTTGTGGAGATTCTCGGCGGCAATGACTGCCATGAGCGCGGTACATCCTGCGCCGACCAGCTCACAAGGGTAATAAAGGCTTGCCTGGACTGACCGGTCTGAGGCTTTTAAAACAGGCAGACAGCACCTCCTCCTTTGTACAGGAGCGTGAATCGTGGAATTTTCCGTCCGCGCCGAAGCCGAGAATCCTCGTGCTCAGCGCGGCGCTTTCGTTTATGTCGTGCGAAGAGAAGAGAACGCATATCCCGTCTTTTCCGGCAAGATTCCGCAGGACCTCCAGCACGGCCGCCCTGCCGTCCACATCCAGAAAAGCCGTCGGTTCGTCGAGCAGAACCGCCGACGCGCCGCAGATCAAGGCCGAGGCTATGCAGGCCTTCTGAAACTCTCCGTCGCTGACTTCCGAAATGTCCCTTTTCAGGAGACCGGAGATCCCCAGGGCCGCCGCGGTATCCGTCAGCCGCATTTCGGCTTCGGGATTTCGCCGTCCCCACAGATCAATGGCCGTGCGACATCCGGTGAGAATGAATTCTTCCATGGAGAAGCCCTTGACACGCGGGATCCCGGTGGGTATCATGACCGCCTTCCCAGACAGCTCAATCTTTCCGTCCAGAGGCCTCAGCAGTCCGGCAATGGTCTTGAGAAGCGTGCTTTTGCCGCTTCCGTTGGCCCCGCACAGAAGGATGCATTCGCCCTCGCCGGCCGAGAAGCTTATCCCTTCCGCGACCTTCCTGCGCCCGTGCCCTATGCTTAATCTTTCAGCGTTTATGATCATTTTTAAGCAGTATGAGCAATATGACCGGTATGCCGATGAGGGCCGTCATGCTGCCGGCCGGGAGAAGCAGACCGCCCGCATGGGAGAGAATGTCTGACGCCAGGCATATGGCCATGCCGGTGACCAGACTTGCCGGAAGAATTTTTCTGTGAAGCGAAGTGCCTGTGAACCATCTGCTTATGTGAGGAGCCACTATGCCCACGAAGCCTATCGGACCGCAGAAGGCGGTGACTGCGCCCGTGGCCAGGCAGCAGCTTGTCATGGCCAGCAGCCTGGTTCTTCTGACCGACGATCCCGAAATCTCGGCATATTCGTCACCGAACAGGATGAGATCCAGGCCCCTGGTGTTCAGCACAGCAGGAATGAATCCGCCAACGGCGGCCATGGCCAGCATGAGGGCCTGGTCGTGTCCGGTTATGGAGAAACTGCCGGCGGACCACGAGTAAAACACCTTCAGGCTGTTCTCGCTGGCTGAATATTCTATTATGGACGTGACCGCGCTGAAGATGAATCCCAGCATGACTCCGAAAAGCAGAAGCGTCGCACCGTTTCTGGTTTTGGCCGAGACCGCGAGTATGAGCATGGAGGCCGCCGCGGCGCCGATGAAGGCCGCAGTAGCCACAGCCATCCCTCCCCATGCCGCCGCGTGGCCGGTCATGGCCATGGTGGCGATCGCCGCTCCGGCGCCCGCACCGCCGCTTACGCCCATGATGTGAGGGTCTGCAAGCGGATTACGGAACACTGCCTGCATCTGTGTTCCGGAATATGCGAGGGCGGCTCCGGCCAGTGCGGCTGTGACGGCTCTGGGAAGCCTGACGCCCATGATTATATCCCGTGCCATGCCGTCTTCAATGATGTTCTTGAGCGGGATTTCGCCGCACAGGATGTCTGCCGCAAAAAGGGCGGCCACGGCCATAAGACCGGCCGTCATGAATAAAAGATATCTTTTTCCCCTGTTTGTTCCCATGTGGCGACAAAAGCTCCGTGAGTCCGGAGATCCAGTTGCAAATATACATTTTTACCGCTATTTTCGTCCGATGAGTCCGTCCGGGGACAGTTGACGGATCTTACAGCAGAGACAGGATATGAAAAGGATGATGTTACTTGCCGCCGCGGCCGTCGCGGCCATTTCGTGCGGAGGCGGAAAAGAAAAGAGCGCCGCGGGGACGCCCGTGGCGAAGGCAGATACGGCAGGTGTGAGAAGTGCCGTGGAGTGGGAAACCATGGACCCCTTCGCGCTGGATTTCAACCCTTTCGAAACCGTAGGAAAGGACTGGATGGCTCTGGCCACAGGCGCAAAGGGGAAAACCAACTCCATGACCATCTCGTGGGGCACCGCGGGTGTGCTCTGGAACAAACCGGTGTTTATCGTGTATGTTTCCAGCGACCGCTATTCAAAGCATCTGATGGACTCTGACGCCTATTTCACGGTAATGTCCTTCCCGAGGGAGAAAAAGTACAAGGACGCGCTTCTGTACATAGGCACGCATTCCGGAAAGGACGAGCCCGACAAGGCGACGGCGGCCGGATTCACCACGGAGTACTCCGCGCTCGGCAATCCTGTGTTCAGAGAGGCGGAAATGGTCTTCGAGTGCCGGACCATATACAGGGAAGAGTTCAAGAAAGACAAGCTGCCGGCTGAAGTGCAGGCCATGTATGAGGACATGGGCATGCACACCATGTACATCGGCGAGATTGTCAATGTTTTCGGGAAAAAGACGGAAGAAGGGCGATAATGTAGCCTGACGCGGCCACTCCGGCCGCGGTCGTAAGCAGGTCCCGAAGCCTCAGTATCACCGGATATGCCCCTGCCGAAAAACTGGCCGGCAACCTGACGAATCCGAACTTCTGCTGCAGCAGGACAATCAGGACCCCCGCCGTCAGGCCTATGGCCATTCCGGCCAGCGACACCATCCATCCTTCCAGAACGAAAATCCGTTTCAGGGTTTTGTCCTCGGCTCCCAGGCTGCGGAGGGTCTGCATGTCATCCTCCTTTTCGATCATCAGCATGGTGAGGCTGCCGAAAATGTTGAAGGCTATTATTATGGTGATGAACAGCAGAATCATATACACCGAGGCCTTTTCCACCCGCATCATGCGGTAGATGGAGGAATTCTGCATATATCTGTCCCTCACCTGAAAACCATCTCCGATTTCTTTTGCGACGGCTTTCGCTGTCTGCTTCCGCAATCCGGGTCCGGCCTCCGTGACAAAGCGCAGCTCCAATGAGGATACGGCGTCTTCCGTATTAAGCAGTTTGCGCATCTCCTCTATCGGCAGGATGATTGTCCGGTCTCCGTCCTCGCTGCTCACAGACCTGTAGATTCCCGCGGGCCACACTTTTATGGATGCAAGCGAAGCGCCGGGGTCCCATATGCTCAGAGACCTGTCCGTCTTGGGGAAATAAAGTTCGATGCCGCTCAGGAACCGCGGGTTTATGCCGGTGCTGTAGGCGAGAGGCGCCGCCACCACCGCCAGCGGCACTGCCCCCTTGTGCAGGGAGAATTCCCCATCGGTCATGTCCTCCGCCATCGGAGACGCCGCCTCAAATGTGCTGTCCACCCCCTTCGCCCTCACTATGGTGCCGCGGCCGTCATAGCTGAGATAGACATTCTCCTCCAGCACTGCGCAGATGTTCTGAATTCCATCATGCGAACGCAGTCTGTCCAGGAAATCCGCCTCCGGGACGAATGTTTTTCCCACGGACGGCACGATTTCGAGGTCGGGCGCCGACCTGTCCAGCGAGGCTCTCACGATGGAGTCGAAGCCGTTATAGACGGACAGTATCACGATGAGGGCGGCCGTGCCCACGGCCATGCCCGCGACACTTATCGCGGAGATTATATTTATCACGTTATGTGATTTCTTCGCGAACAGGTATCGCCTGGCTATCAGAAGGGGCAGGTTCGGCATGGGCTTCCGGCTATTTCCCCAGAAGCGAGTCTATATGCTCGGCATAGTCCAGAGAAGAGTCCAGATAGAAGACCAGCTCCGGAACTATGCGCAGCTGCTTGGCCACCACGCGGCCAAGCTCGCCTCTGAGGGTCTTGACATTGTCCTGCAGAGTCTTCATCACGGTTTCGGCCTTTGCCGAAGGGAAGATGCTGACATAGACCTTGGCCACAGACAGGTCCGGGCTTATCCGCACTTCGCTCACTGTGACCAGAGCTCCTCCGAATGCGGACATCCCCTTGCCCCTGATGATTTCGGCCAGATCTTTCTGCAGTTCCCGGCCCACTTTCAACTGGCGTGTGGATGCTTGTTTCTCCATGGAGAGGCTAGATTATGTTTATGATGAAATAGTTCTTCTTTCCTTTCTGGGCGAGGATGTATTTGCCGTCGATGATGTCATCGGCCGTGACGGTCCTGCCCGGGTCGGTGGCTTTGTCCTTGTTGATCGAGATGCCGCCGCCCTGGACCATCTTGCGGGCTTCGCCCTTGGACGGAAGGACGGAAGTCTTCACGGCCAGGAAGTCAACTATGTCGCAGGGGAGGTCGTCCTTGCTGACGTTGAAGGTGGGGACGCCGGAAAATACTGCCAGAAAAGTGCGCTCGTCCAGCTTGCGCAACTCTTCGGAAGTGGAGTTGCCGAACAGCATTCCGGAGGCGGACACGGCGTTGTCATACTCCTTTTCACCATGGACCATCACCGTGAGTTCCCTGGCCAGAAGCTTCTGGAGAATTCTGCGTCCCGGATCCTGATGATGTTCCGTGATGGCGTTCTCTATGGTCTCCCTGTCCAGCAGAGTGAATATCTTGATGTAGCGCTCCGCATCCTCGTCGCTGACATTGAGCCAGAACTGGTAGAATTCATAGGGCGAGGTCTTTTCCGGATCGAGCCAGATGTTGCCCTTCTCGGTCTTTCCGAACTTGGTGCCGTCGGCTTTGCGGATGAGGGGGCAGGTGAGGGCAAACGCGTCGGTCTTGCCCAGCATCCTGCGGATCAGTTCCACTCCGGTGGTGATGTTGCCCCACTGGTCGCTCCCTCCCAGCTGGAGGCGCAGCCCCCTGTGTTCATAGAGCCACAGGTAGTCATAGCCCTGAAGCAGCTGATAGCTGAATTCGGTGAATGACATTCCCTCGCGGGATTCGTCGGAGAGTCTCTTCTTGACCGAGTCCTTGGCCATCATGTAGTTGACGGTTATGTGCTTGCCCACGTCGCGGATGAAGTTCAGGAATGAATAGTCTTTCATCCAGTCGTAGTTGTTCACGAGCTCGGCCTTGTTGGGAGCTTCGGAGTCGAAGTCCAGGATTCTGCTCAGCTGGGCTCTGATGCCGGCTATGTTGCGGTGGAGAGTGTCTTCGTCAAGCAGATTTCTTTCCTGAGACTTCATGGACGGGTCTCCGATCATTCCGGTGGCGCCGCCAATAACGACGTAAGGCTTATGGCCGCATGCCTGGAAATGCTTGAGAATCATCACGCTGACCAGATGGCCGATATGCAGTGAATCGGCTGTCGGGTCTATCCCCACATAGGCCGACTGAGAGCCTTCCATGAGCTTTTCCTCCGTCCCGGGCATGATGTCCTGAATCATGCCCCTCCATTTAAGTTCTTCTACGAAATTCTTCATCGGATGAGTTAAATTTTTTTACATTTAGAAGCTGACAAAGTTAGTGATTTTCGGGTGAATTTCTTTAAATTTGCAGGCTGAAGAAAATAGGGTATTTTAAATTGCATAAGAATATGAGAAAGAACATCGTAGCCGGAAACTGGAAAATGAATACAACGGTTCCGGAAGGCGTGGAACTCGCCAAGGCAGTGGTGGAGAAGTCCTCACAGGTCCCTTCTGAGGTCGGGCTGGTGATCGCTGTCCCCTTCACTCATCTCTATCCCGTGAACGAGGTCGTGAAGGGCAGCAGAGTGGCCCTCTCCGCAGAGAACTGCGCAGACCATGTGAAGGGAGCATACACAGGAGAAGTTTCCGTGGACATGCTCAAGTCCGTGGGCAGCGAATACACCATTCTCGGACATTCCGAGCGCCGTCAGTACTACGGCGAGACCGACGAGAAGCTGGTCGAGAAAGTGAAACTTGCTCTGGAAGGCGGTCTGAAGGTGATCCTCTGCGTGGGTGAGAATCTGGAGGAGCGTGAGGCCGGCAAGCACTTCGATGTGGTCGGAGCTCAGGTGAAGAACGTGCTCGGACATTTCACCGCCGAGGATATGAAGAACATTGTGGTCGCCTATGAGCCTGTATGGGCCATCGGAACCGGCAAGACCGCAACATCGGAGCAGGCCGAGGAGATCCATGCATATATCCGCAAGACTCTTGCCGAGAAGTTCGGCGACAAGACCGCAGAGGACACCACCATTCTCTATGGCGGATCCTGCAAGCCTTCCAACGCCAAGGAGCTTTTTGCCCAGAAGGACATCGACGGAGGTCTGATAGGCGGCGCCGCCCTCAAGGCCGATGATTTCATCGCCATCGCCCTTTCCTTCTAAGGGAGGCCGCATAAAGCAAAAAAAGGTGCCGGGAGAACAACCCGACACCTTTTTTAATTTCCTGCCCGGAATTACTTTGAAGCCTCAACTGAAACTTTTCTGAATTCCTTAAGGTCTTTCATGAGAGCGAGAGCGGCTTTGCGTGCGCGTGCGCCTGCGGCTTTGTTGCCCTTCTCCACCTGAGCGGCGGAATTCGATGCGAACTCCTGATACTCGGCGTTGATCTTTTCAACAAGTTCCTTCATAAGATTTGGTGTATTATAATGTTAAAGCGGTAATCAAGGTGATAATTGAGTATTAATCGTTTAACCCCTAATCCTCCACGCAATTTATGTAAAAAGGGATGAAAAAACAAAATAAATAGGAAAAAATCGAGCCTACTGATTGTGGCTCAGATCTTCGGGCTTCTTCGGGTTGGATGCGTTGAGGGAATTCATGGCGATGTCCGCGCCGGCCAGAACAAAGTCCCGTATGCCTTTCCCGGCCCTCTCGCAGATGTCAGGCATGGCCGTCACCTGCTCTGCGCTCAGTTTTCCCAGCACGAAATCTATCTGTCCGCCCCTGTGGAATTCGTTACCTATTCCGGCCCTTATGCGGCAGTAATCCTGAGTGCCGATGGTTTCCTGAATGTTCTTGAGTCCGTTATGGCCTCCGTCGCTGCCTTTTTTTCTCATCCTCAGCGTGCCGAAGGGGATGTTGAGGTCATCGCAGATGACAAGCAGCCTGCCTGCCGTCACTCCGAGCCGGTTCATCCAGTAGCGTACGGCGTTTCCGCTGAGATTCATGTAGGTGGAAGGCTTCAGGAGCGTGATTTTTCTGCCCTTGAGCGAAACTTCGGCGGTGTCTCCATACCTTTCGGAACAGAAAACAGCATTGGATGCCTTGGCAAAGGCATCCAATACCATAAATCCCATATTATGTCGGGTTCCCTCATATTCGGCTCCGATGTTACCCAGGCCGACGACGAGAAAGCTGTTGATTCCCGGCATGGTTTCCGTCAGGAGCTTACGCCTCAGCAGTCGTAGCGGCAGCAGCGGCATTACGTGTAGCCTTGACGCCGCAGATGATGGTGTCCTTCTTGGTCAGGATCGTGACGTTGTCATATTTCAGATCGCCGGCCACGATGTTCTCACCGATCTCAAGGGGCGTGATGTTCACGGGAAGCTCGTCGGGGAGGTTCTTCATGAGAGCGCTGATGCGGAGCTCTCTCTCCTTCTTGACGAATTTACCTCCCTTCTGCACACCGGCGGCATGGCCTGTGATGGCCAGGGGCACGTTGATGGCGATGGGCTTGTCCTCGGAGACGGCCAGAAAGTCCACGTGGAGGCAGTTGTCAGCCACGGGGTGGAACTGAAGCTCGTGCACGATCGAGGGATATACCTTTCCGTCACCGAGATTGAGGTCGATGATGTAGGAGGCGGGAGTGTAGAGAATTCCGTTAAGTTCCTTCTCCTCCACTGTGAAGAGGATGTTGCCCATACCGGGGCCGTAGAGGTTGCAGGGAACGAGACCCTGTTTGCGGAATGCCTTGATGACGGCCTTGTTTCCGACCTCGCGGATCTGGCCCTTAAGTTCAAAATGCTTCATTTTGATTCTGATTATAAATGTGTTACTCAGTCTGTTGTTTCACAGACCCCATTGCACCAAAAGCGTTTTGCCGCTTTTATCAGATGCGGCGCAAAGATAGTAAAAAATCTCTGATTTTACGCAGGGCGGGCTCTGAAAATGATCAAGGCCTCCCACCGTGCGGCCTATTGGGTGTCGGAGACCAGCCCTGTGGCATCGTTCCATGCGAGGGTCCGGTAAAAGTCGTTCAGATAGGAGCTTCCCATGGACGGCAGGTACATGCTGAAGCCGCAGTGGGTGTCAATCTTCGTGGTGTAGATGTAGGGAGTGGCCTCGTTGTAGAGTACGCATCCGTCGAGCGCTTTCTGGAGCGCGGCGAGCTCGGATCCGTCGGCTCCGGCCTTGGCCAGAATGTCATAAAGGTCATAGTGCCAGTGCTTGCTGGAAACATAAAAATAGCCCTGTACCGACGTCCCGTCCAGAACCGCGATGCGTGTGCGGTATTTCTCGAACAGGCTTCGGCATATTTCGGCCATCGGTTCCAGATTCGTGCAGTCTATGCATGAGATGGTCGCCCACCGGTAGATGTCGCTCTTCGCGTTGTAGGTTTCGTAGTAGTCGGCGCAGACCTTCTCCGGCTCAGGGGTCTGAGGCCGGAGGAGATATTCGGTCATATTCTGATAGTTGAATCCTTCCGCGAGAGTCTCGCCCTGGCAGAATCCCAGCTTGTCCGCGACGTTTCGCAGTTCCCACGCGACTTCGATTCCCCCCATCAGGCATACGTCGAAGAGGATGTAGTCCATGTGCATGGGAATGGCCGAGGCGAAGTCCTGAATGTTGACTTCATAGGAATATTTCTTGCCGTCGGACACATAGACTTCCTGCGTGACTGACTTCACCGCCGGCATGGCGGGATCCCTTTCCGGTTCCACATAGAGATGGCCTCCGTGCAACGGATCCTTTTCACCGGCCGACAATGCGGTCATCTTCGGGTTATCGAACTTGCCCGGATTGTCGAAATAGAAACTGGGCATCCATCCTGTCCCGTGGGAGGATACGATCATCCCATAGCTTTTGGCGGGGAAGAGGGTGCCTGCCATGGTCAGAAAACTTTTCATGGATTCGGCTGAAGCGAGGGGTGTCCCTTTCTCCATCCTGTACAGCGTGTCCAGCACGGCTCCGTTCCCTTTGGAATTTTTGTATATCCGGTACATGACCGGTTCCGTCTGTTCGGTATAATTCCCGTATGATTTGGGCAACTTGCTGACCACCAGCAGGATGTCGTGGCTCTTTTTTGTCGGGAGCCATCCGCTTTGCAGGTCGTTCAAGTCATCGGCAAGGTATGAGCCGAGGGAATTGAATCCGGCCGAGTAGAGTATGAGCACCTTGTCATATTCCCCGTCCCAGCGGTCCTCGTGTCCGCATCCCGCCAGCGCCGTCACCGCGGCCAGCGACACCGCGACAGCATATAGAAATCTCTTGAGTTCCATGATTCTGCAAAGATAGAAGCAAAATTTGTAAATTTGTCTTCGGCGTCCGCATATGCGGAACTATGGCTGAAAATCGTTTCGGAACAGATGGGAAGAGATATCTGGAAGACCGGCAGGCTATATGAGCTTTGCAGGAAATACATGGTCCTCATCACGAAGACTTCGTTTTCTTCGGTGAAGATTGTCGGGAGGGAGAACATCCCTACCGACGGGGCCGTCATTTTCGCTCCTAACCACTGCGCCGCGATGATGGATCCCATGGTCATGCTCATGACCGCCCGCAGGGCGACGGGCTTCGGCTCCCGTTCTGACATATTCAGTAATCCCATGGCGGCGAGGCTCCTGTATTGGTCCAAGACGCTTCCGATTGCCCGCGAACGCAACGGACTGAGCGAGATCGCCAGAAATCTGGGCACTATGGACGATATAGTGGACTGTGTGGGCCATGGAGTGCCGTTCTGCATGTACAGCGAGGGCACCCACCGTCCGGAGCGGGGCCTGCTGCCCATAAAGAAGGGGCTGTTCAAGATTGCGAAAAAGGCTTCGGACACGCTTGAGAAGCCGGTCTATGTGGTTCCCGTCGGCGTGTGCTACGAATATTTCTTTCACGAAATGGGCAATGTGTCCGTGCATGTGGGGGAGCCTGTGGAGATAGGTGAATATTTCCGGGCGAGGGCGGATGTCAGCGAAGCCGAAATATACAGGGAGATCTGCTCCGAATTCCACGACACGATTCTCGGGCTGATAGGTGAACCTCCGGCAAGGAGGCATGACCTCAAGGGGCTGAGACTTGCCGCGCTTGCCGCGCTTTCGCCCATTTGGGCGGCCTGCGCCCTGCTTTCTTTCCCGATATGGCTTCCGGTCAAGCTGATAATGGCCGGAATGGAGGACAAGGCCTGGACCCATACCGTCTATTTCGCTTTCCGCGGGCTGCTTCCGGTGCTGTGGCCGTTTTTCGCCCTCTTCGCATACTGGGGGAACCTCTGGCGCAGACTGGTCTCTGATATGCGGCCGGGCTCAATACATGCAGAATAACAACTGAAACCAATACAAACGACAATGAAAAGCATTCTGAAAATGGCTATGACGCTGACCGGGGCCGCCGCTGTGGTCTCATGCGGCGGCGGAAATGACAAATCCGGCGCCGAGTTCAAGTATCTCGTGGACCAGTTCGCCGACATCAAGGTGATGCGCTATCAGGTTCCCGGCTGGGACAGGCTGTCCCTCAGGCAGAAAGAATATGCCTATCATCTTTCCGAGGCCGCAAAATGGGGCCGGGACATAACCTGGGACCAGTATTGCCGCTATAATTTGCCGGTCCGCCACACCATAGAGAAGATTCTTGAGGATTATGGGGGAGACCGCAATTCCCAGGATTACGCCGATTTTCTGGTCTATGCCAAGAGAGTCTTCTTCAGCAACGGAGTGCACCACCACTATGCCGAGGACAAATTCTTCCCTGCATGTTCAAAGGAGTATTTCGCTTCCCTGATGAAGGCCGTGGACGCCGAGGACGCGCAGCTGCTGGATTTCATCTACGATCCCGAAGCTTATCCGCAGAGGCGTTCGACCTCTCCTACCGGTGACATCGTCGCTCTTTCGGCCGTGAACTTCTATGACGGGGTGACCCGTTCCGAGGTGGAGACCTACTATAAGTCCATAATGGACCCCTCCGACCCCAATCCGATTTCCTACGGTCTCAACTCCAAGATAGTCAAAGGCCCGGACGGAAAGCTGCGCGAGGAGAGATGGACCGCCGACGGAATCTACGGTCCCGCCATCACCAAGATCTGCGAGGAGTTGGAGAAGGCCGGCGAATATGCCGAAAATGACATCCAGAGGAAGGAGATCGGTCTGCTGATCGATTACTACCGGACCGGAAACCTGCGCAGGTGGGACGAGTTCAACATCGAGTGGGTCAAGGATACTCTCGGACAGATCGACTTCGTCAACGGTTTCATTGAGGACTATGACGATCCGCTCGGTCACAAGGCCACCTTTGAGGGCACCGTGGAGCTCAAGGATTCCGCCGCTTCCGCGAGGACGGCTCTTTTGAGCGCCAATGCTCAGTGGTTTGAGGACAACGCTCCCATAGACCCCAGATTCAGGAAAAAAGAGGTGAAGGGCATTTCGGCAAAGGTGGTGGACGTGGTGGCCCTCTCGGGTGCCACATATCCCGCTCCTCCCATCGGAATCAATCTTCCCAATGCGGACTGGATCCGCAAGGAGCACGGCTCCAAGTCGGTGACCATCGCGAACATAACCCATGCCTATGACAAGGCGGCTCTCGAGATGCCGACGAGCACCCTTACCGAATTCGCCTATTCTCAGGAAGAGATTGACGCTTATAAGAAGTACGGCAATTATGACGACGAGATCCACACCGACCTCCACGAATGCCTCGGACACGCTTCCGGCCAGATCCTTCCCGGAGTGTCCTCTTCGGCGCTGGGTGAGTATCAGTCCGCTCTCGAGGAGGCCCGTGCAGACCTCTTCGGACTCTATTACATAGCCGATCCCAAGATGGTGGAGCTCGGAATACTGCCCGACAAAGAGGCATATAAGCCCCATTATGACAACTATATCCTCAACGGCCTGTTCGTGCAGTTCACCCGCGTGGAGCTCGGCCGCCCCAACACCGAGGCCCATATGCAGAACCGCAAGCTCGTTGCCCAGTGGTGCTATGAAAAAGGTCTGAAGGATAATGTGATAGAGAAGAAGGTCCGGGACGGGAAGACCTATTTCGTGGTCAATGACTATGATGCTCTCCGCGGACTCTTCGCCAGCCTTCTGGCTGAAATCCAGAGAATCAAGAGCGAGGGTGACTATGCGGCCGGAAAGGCTCTCATCGACACCTATGCGGTCAACATAGATCCCGAACTCCATAAGGAGGTCCTTGAAAGGTATGCGTCTCTTGGCCTGAAGCCCTATGGCGGTTTCGTCAATCCGGAGATTGTCCCCGTCGAGAAGGACGGGAAGGTGGTCGACTACAGGATCGAATATGTGGACGACTATCTTAAACAGCAGCTCGACTACGGAAAGCGTTACAAGGCTCTCTAGCATCCGGAATGGACAGGACTCTCAGTGAGTATAAATTCTATCTGAAGGTCGAAAGGTCGCTCTCGCCCAACACGGCGTCGGCGTATCTTTCCGACCTTCAGGAATTTTTTGACGCTACCGGCGCCGACCCGTCGAGCGTGGGCAAGGATGCGGTTGTGGAGTATCTTTCGGGAAAAGATATTTCCGACAAGTCTCTCGCACGCGCGCTGAGCGCTTTCCGTTCCTTTTTCTCCTGGCTTCAGCTTTCCGGGTTCCGGGAAGACAACCCCTGCGACAACATAGACTTCCCGAAATTGGGAAAATATCTCCCTACGGTGCTTTCGGTCGCGGAGGTTGACGCCATAATGGACTCGGTGGACGTCTCCACGCCGTCCGGCCGACGTGACAGAGCCATACTGGAGGTGCTTTATGGCTGCGGTCTGAGGGTTTCCGAATGTGCGGGGCTCAGGCTGTCCGATCTTTTCTTCGAACAGGGTTTTGTCCGCGTGACGGGGAAGGGAGATAAGCAGAGGGTGGTGCCGATAGGGGAGAATGCCGTGGACGCGGTCAACGGATACCTCGCTGTGAGGCCCGACCCGGACGCCGGCTGCGACGACATCCTGTTCCTTAACCTGAGAGGCAGGGGGTTGAGCCGCATTTCCATATTCAACATGGTGAAGCGGCAGGCCATGGCCGCAGGTATACATAAGGAAATCTCGCCGCACACGTTCCGCCACAGCTTCGCCACGCACCTGATAGAAAACGGGGCGGACCTGCGGACTGTGCAGGAAATGCTGGGGCACGAAAGCATACTCACGACCGAAATCTATACCCATATCGACACCGAGACCTGGCAGAAGAACATCCTCTCCCATCATCCCGACAGCGAAGACAGCCGGTGAGCCCCGTCTATGGGGATTCCGGCGGCGGCTCGATCCGGCACAGCCTCAGCCGCTCCGCATCTTCGTCTGAAAAGATTCCCGCACTGACGAGATTCTTTACGCTCCATTCCGAGACGGGGTTGTTGTCGCGGAAGAGGATTATGCTCCCGGCGGCATGTCTCCCTATATAAGGGTGGAGCGCCAGACTGTCTTCCGGCAGAGTCCACAGACGGAATGGAGGAGTCTCGCCGACATAGATGAGGTCTTCGAATTTTCCATACTTTTCCCGGTCAATGCCCTTGATTTCCAAAAGCTGCTCCGCACGGGTGAACCCGCCGAGGCGCATCCGGTATTCGATTATTTTCGCGGCGTAGTATGGCCCGATCCCGGGCAGGGCATCGAATGCGGCGGAATCCGCCATGTTTATGTTAGTGCGCGGAATGTCTATGAACGGTTCAAGTCTTGCATAGACCGAATCGGCCACTACGAATGACTTCGCGAAATCCTCCTTTCGGCGGAATCTTCCCCCGGCTTTGCGGTAGCTGTCTATGGACTGCGCCTGCTTCCGGGAGAAGCCCAGACGCATCAGTTCTTCCATGTCCGCGGTGTTCGGGTCGAAGCGGAAGCTCTCATAGAGCCGAGTCCCGTACTTTTCCCGCACTTTCATGGCTGCAGGGCTGTGTGGCGCTGATTTTCTGGAAATTGAAGCCGGTTCCGGATTTTTCCGCTCCCGAGCTCCGGCCTCCGGACTGTTACGGCTCTCATAGACATAAACCGTGTCCGGGGCATCCCTGTCCGCAGTTATCTTGGCTATCGAGGCCCTGTGGATAAAAAGGGCAGTCTGGTATCCCGTGGCAAGAAAAACAAGGGCGATCGCTCCCACCGTGAACGAAGCGGCCGGACGGCCCTTGCCGCGCCCGTCATCTTCTTTCGGGTTCCTCCCCCTCTGACTCTCTCTCCTCATACCCGTTCTTTTCTGAATTTTTGCCGGTCTCGGCTCCGGCGACCACTATCACTATCTCTCCCTTGGGAGCGTGTTCCTCAAACCAGGCGCGCACTTCTTCAAGAGTTCCGCGGCGGTGCTCCTCATGCACTTTCGAAATTTCCCTCGCCACTGAGCATTCCCTGCCGCTTCCGAAAAATTCCTCAAACTGCGCCAGAGTCTTCACCAGCCGGTAGGGCGATTCGTAGAAGACCATCGTGCGGGTCTCGGAGGCCAGGGAGGTCAGCAGAGTCTTGCGCCCCTTTTTGACCGGAAGAAATCCCTCGAAGCAGAATCTGTCGCAGGGTAGTCCGGACGAGACTATGGCCGGGATGCATGCCGTCGGACCGGGAAGTGTTTCTATCTCAATGCCTTCTGCGGCGCAGGTTCTCGCGAGTAAGAATCCCGGGTCGGAAATCCCGGGGGTGCCCGCATCGCTGACAAGGGCGACGTTAAGCCCGGCCAGGATTCTGTCCTTTATCAGATCCGAAGTCTGATGTTCGTTGAATTTGTGGTGGGACTGCATTTTTGTCTCGATCCCGTAGCGGTGCATGAGCACGGAGCTGGTTCTGGTGTCCTCGGCCAGGATCAGGTCCGCTTCCTTCAGTATGCGGACGGCCCTGAAGGTCATGTCCTCCAGATTTCCCACCGGAGTCGGGACTATGTAGAGCTTTCCTGCCATCACTTGCGGATTTTGCGGCGGACCGACATCATGAAGCGGTAAACGTCATCGCTGTCAGGATCCCACTCCGGGAAATTCTCGCTCACATATGCGACGGCTTCTTTCAGCGTGGTCATCGAGTTGAGCTTGTCTATGGCGTATTGATAGAGTGCGGAGTCGCCTCTGAACAGGCGCCTGATGTACAGGATCTGGTCGCCGAGCCCTATTGCGCTGCGCAGGGATTTCACCTCCGGACCCGGAATGTCATGGATCCATGCGTCCTTTTCCGCCATCACGTCCATTACGGCGCCTCCGGCGGCCTTCTTTCCATGCCTGCCCTTATGGGGAGTGTCCTCCATCTCCATTTCTCCGAACAGGGTCTCTTCAGTCCTTGAATTCTCCTTCTCCATTTTGTCTCCGACAGGGATATCCTCCTCTTCCGTCTTGTCATCGGCGGGAATGTCCTCCTCGACGGGGAGTTTCGGCAGGTCCCCGGCGGTGCCGTATCCGGCTCCGTCTCCGTCCTCCAGCACCTCAGCCGCATCCGGAATCTCAGTTGTTTCTGAGACCGCCTCCATTTCGGCCGGTTCCGGGACTTCAATCGCATCGGAAGCCTTTGTGTCATCGCCATGCTCAGCCTTTTCCTCCGCAGTGACCGCCTCCGGCACTGCACCGGTAACTTCCGGGACATCATCCAGCGACAGGTCTATGGTTTCCCCGCTGTCAGTCCCGGACTCGGCGGTTCCGATTTCCTGAAGACGGGCGGCATCGCAAAGTCCCGCCACCTCCTTTTCCAGAGCGGCAATTCTGGAACTGAGATCGTCCAGAACCATGCGGAGTTCTTCCGGAATATTTTCAAGACTCGAATTTTTCATTTTTGGCTATATTTGCGGCACCGGCCCCGGCATTGCGCCGGACGGGACCCATGTTACGCACGTTGCAAAATTAAATAAATGTTCATAGAAAACGCCAAGAGACTCGGCTGCATCGAAGTCATCTGCGGGTCCATGTTCTCGGGCAAGACCGAGGAGCTGATAAGGAGACTCAAGAGGGCGAGATTCGCCAACCAGAAAGTGGTGACCTTCAAGCCCGCTGTCGACACGAGATATTCCGACATAGACGTCGTCTCGCACGATCTTCACAGCATAGACTGCACTCCGGTGAAGTCCCCTTCCGCGATGCTGGACATCCCTGACGACGTACAGGTGGTGGGAATAGACGAGGCTCAGTTTTTCGATTCCTCCCTTCTCGAAGTGTGCCAGGAACTGGCCAACAGGGGCGTGAGAGTGATTGTCGCCGGCCTGGACACCGACTATCTCGGCAAGCCTTTTGGCCCCATGCCCTCCCTGATGGCGGTGGCGGAAGATGTCCGCAAGGTCCACGCCATATGCGTGAAATGCGGAAATCTCGCCAACCGTTCCCATCGTCTCTCCGCGAGCCGCAAACTGGTCGTGCTTGGAGAGAAGGATGTCTATGAACCTCTCTGCAGGGAATGCTACAACAAGGCGATGGCTGAAGAGGCGAAAGACTGATCAGTCTTTCACGTTCTTCAGCGTTTCCCTTATCTTGTCCTCGATCTCGTCGCTCAGCTCGGTGTTGTCCTTTAGCAGCTGCTTCGTGGCTTCTCTTCCCTGGGCGAGCTTCTGGTCACCATAGCTGAACCAGGAACCGCTCTTTCCTATTATGCCCATCTCCACGCCGAGGTCGACGATTTCTCCTATCTTGGAGATGCCTTCGCCATAGACGATGTCGAACTCCGCCTTCTTGAACGGGGGAGCCATCTTGTTCTTCACCACCTTCACCTTGGTCCTGTTTCCGAGAGCCTCGTCCCCGTCCTTGATCTGGGTCGTCCTGCGGACGTCTATGCGCACGGACGCATAGAACTTGAGCGCGTTGCCTCCGGTGGTGGTCTCCGGGTTGCCGAACATCACGCCTATCTTCTCCCTGAGCTGGTTGATGAAGATGCAGCAGGTGTTGGTCTTGCTGATGTTGGCCGTGAGCTTCCTCAGAGCCTGGCTCATGAGCCTGGCCTGAAGTCCGACTTTGTTGTCGCCCATCTCTCCCTCGATCTCGGCCTTCGGGGTGAGGGCCGCCACGGAGTCGATCACTATTATGTCGATCGCCCCGGACCTGATGAGGTTGTCCGCGATCTCGAGGGCCTGCTCCCCATTGTCGGGCTGTGAGATGAGCAACGTCTCCAGATTCACTCCCAGAGCCTTGGCATAGCTTCTGTCAAAGGCGTGCTCGGCGTCGATCATCGCGGCGATGCCTCCCAGCTTCTGCGCCTGTGCTATGGCGTGAATGGCCAGCGTGGTCTTTCCGCTGGATTCCGGTCCGTATATTTCGATTATTCTTCCTCTCGGGTAGCCTCCTATCCCGAGGGCATGATCCAGGGCGATCGAACCGCTCGGAATCACCTGCACATCATCCCCCTGCGGCTGGTCACCCAGCTTCATTATCGTCCCCTTTCCGAAGTCCTTTTCGATCTTGTCGATTGTGGCCTGGAGCGCTTTGAGTTTTCCGGCGTTCCCCGATTCTTCGGCCTGAACAGTTTCTTTTGCCATAAAATTATAGGTTTTCTTACTTCAACAAATATAAGCAAAACCGCCGAAAGAAAGCTCCGGCGCATGTGCAAAGTAAGGGCCTTTCTGTGCCAATGCGGTTCACAAGTGAGAAAAATTCAGAATATTTAACCGACGGCCGCAGGTTCGTGAAATTTCCGTAATTTTGCATGATACGAGAGATTCGGAACTATGATGAAACTGTTGGGAAAAACGCTGGAAGAGCTGAGGGAAATCGCAGTCGAGGCGGGCCTTCCGGCCTACACCGGAGGTCAGATCGCCTCATGGCTGTACAAGAAGAAGGTGGACGGGATAGGCGTCATGACCAATCTGTCAAAGGCCGGAAGGGAGGCTCTTTCGGAAACCCATGAAGTCGGGCTTGTGCGTCCGTCAACCTGCCATGTTTCTTCCGACGGGACGAAAAAGTACCTTTTCCCGGTGAAGTGCTCCCACAGGCACGGGCTCAATCCCGGAGATGACGGAAATGATTTTGAGGAGAGTTCCATAGAGGCCGTGATGATTCCGGACGCCGAGAGGAAAACCCTGTGCGTGTCCTCGCAGGCCGGTTGCAAAATGGGCTGCCGATTCTGCATGACAGGCCGTCAGGGATTCCACGGCAATCTTTCCGCCGGCGACATCATCTCGCAGTTCATCTCCGTGGACGAGTCGTCTTCGCTCACCAACGCCGTGTTCATGGGTATGGGCGAGCCTCTTGACAACTACGAAAACGTGAAAAGGGCGATAGAGATATTGACGGCCCCATGGGGCTTCGGCTGGAGCCCGAAGCGGATAACGCTCTCCACTATAGGAGTGGTCCCGGTGCTCAAGAAATTTCTCGACGAGACTTCCTGCCATCTGGCCGTGAGCATGCACAATCCCTTTCCGGACGAACGGCTGGCCATGATGCCTGTGCAGGGCGCCTATCCTTTCGCGCAGGTTCTGGACCTGATCCGGCAGTATGACTTTTCCGGGCAGCGGAGGGTGAGTTTCGAATACACCATGTTCTCCGGATTCAATGACGACAAGCGTCATGCGGACGCCATCATCAGAATGCTCCGCGGGCTCGAGTGCAGGGTGAATCTGATAAGATTCCACAAGATACCGGATTTTCCATACAAGGCCTCTCCCGATGTGGTGATGGAAAATTTCCGCGACCGGCTTTCGCGTGCCGGGATCACCGCCACGATAAGGGCGTCCAGAGGGGAGGACATCTATGCCGCGTGCGGAATGCTCGCCGGCGAACATAAAACAGAGGCGAAATAGAATGAAAAAGTTTCTTTTGTCCGTTCTGGCGGTTTTCGCCGCCTTTTCAGCCGAAACCTCGGCAGAAGCCCATTGTCGTCCGGTCTTGCCGCAGGACAGTTCGGATGTAGCGCGGAACGCCTACAGCTATGGTATCGATGATGCCAGAGACAGTATGGCCGTGTCTATCATCAGACACCACATGGATTCGATACGTCAGTTCCGTCCGACCGTGGCTCTGGTGCTCAGCGGCGGCGGTGCGAAAGGAACCAGCCACATAGGCGTTTTCCGTAAACTGGAGGAGATGCATATCCCTGTGGATCTTGTCCTCGGCACGAGTATGGGAGGCCTCATGGGCGGAATGTTCAGCCTTGGCTACAGCGCCGAGGAAGTCGACAGCCTGATCCGGACCCTGGACTGGGGGATGGAACTCAGCGACAATGTTCCGGAAGACTATCTTTCCTATCATGACAGGATCTATAAGCGCAAATATCTGATATCCATGCCGTTCTTTTACTCCATGTCCAAGGAGGAGAAAGTGCGGCGGAATGGTGCCGAAGACTTCATTCATCAGGCGGAAGATCTGCATCTCGGAGCCGGCCGTCAGGTGGACGCCTATGGTCAGGTGAAGGACAATCTGCTTTCGAGCCTGCCTTCCGGCTTCGTATATGGTCAGAATGTGAACAACCTGTTCAGTTCCCTCACGGCGGGATATCAGGAGGACATGCCTTTCTGGAAACTGCCGATCCCCTTTGTCTGCGTTGCGACCGAGATGGTCACCGGCAAGGCGAAGATCTGGTATTCCGGCAAGCTGAACCGCGCGCTGCGTTCGACCATGGCCATTCCGGGGCTTTTCACTCCGGTCAAAACCGACGGAATGGTCCTGCTTGACGGCGGAATGAGGAACAACTATCCCACCGACATCGCCAGGCTCCTGGGGGCGGACTATATCATAGGCGTGGACCTGAGTTCGGGCTATAAGTCCTATGACGATCTCAAGAATCTGACGGACATTCTCATACAGGGATCCGACATGCTGGGACGGGAATCCTATGAAAACAATGTCCCGCTCGCGGACGTGACCGTGAAGCCTGACATTCCTGAATATCACATGCTCAGTTTCGACCCTGTCAGCGTGGACAGCCTGATAACAAGAGGCTATCGTGCGGCGGAAAGTCAGGAGGAGGGCCTTGCTGCGATCAAGGCTGCGGTGGGGCCGGATTCTCTCACATATCAGAACCCTCCCGCATATAACCTGTTGACCGGCAAGGTGAGAATCTCCGAAGTGGAGATCAGCGGCGTCAGCGAAGAGGAAAGCCGCTATCTGATGCGAAAGCTCAAGATACATGCCGGGCAGGATATGGATGCCGAAGACATCGACGATGCAGTCGCCACGATCTATGGCACAAAGGCCTTTGACTATGTCAATTATGAACTTATGGGCCGCGAGGAACCGTTCCGGCTGGTGTTCGACTGCAAGAAAGGCCCCATCCATCATCTGGGTGTGGGCGGCAGGGCGGATACGGACGAGACCGTCGCTCTTCTGCTCAATCTGGGATTCAATGTCCATAGCCTGCGCGGAAGCGCATTCTCCTTTACCGGGAAAGTGGGTTCCAATCCATGGGCCCGGCTGCAGTATTATTACAAGACTCCATTCGGACCCACGGTGAACCTTGCCGCCAATTTCAAATATGTGGACAAGAACAAATTCAGCCTGGGCGAGTATCTGTTCAATGTGGAGTATTACAACAGCAGGGCGGAGGCCTATCTTTCCAACATGCGATGGGCCAAGCTTGACGTCAACTACGGAGTGCGTGGAGATTTCTATAAGCTCGGATCTCTAATGGCCAGCGACGCCACTCAGGGCCGGTTTACCGACTTCAAGAAAAATTATTACCTGTCGGCATTCGTCACATTCAAGGCCGACACATTCGATGACGGCTATTTCCCTTCCAAGGGCGTCAGTTTTGCGCTCGACTATTCGTGCGTGTTCGGCGGAACTCCGAATAAGGTAACCCCGTTCCGCATACTGAAGGCCGACTTCCGCACCGTCGTGGGAGGAAGCAGGACGGTGTCCCTGTTGCCCTTTGCTTCGACCAGATTCCTGTCCGGCAGCGGGAAGATTCCTCTGCCGTTCGTGAACGTGATCGGAGGACGCGTGGCGGGCCGGTATATGGACCAGCAGATTCCGTTCATCGGGGTCACGAACGCCGCTTCCTGCGGAGACTATCTGATTCTTGCCGGAACAGACCTCCGTTTTCATATAGGCAAGAACAACTATGTGTCCGCAATAGTGAACGCCGTCGATTCCGCATCTACCCTTGACGGATTGACCTTTTCCGATTCGTTCTCTTTGGGCGCCGGTCTGGAGTATGCCTATAATTCCATAATCGGACCGGTCAGAGCAGATGTCCACTGGTCAAGCATTTCCAGAAAGGTCGGAGTCTATGTGAGTATGGGATTCGATTTCTGAGCCATGGAGGAAAACGCGAAGAAAGTTCTGACGCGGCTTCAGGCGCAGTGCGCCAGAAGGGAGTACTGCCGTTCCGACATTGAGGCGAAGGCCGCCCGTGACCTTTCTCCGGCAGAGGCCGGTGAGGTCGTGGAGTGTCTCGTGAGCGACGGATTTGTCGATGATCTTCGGTATGCTTCGGCTTTTGCCAGAGAAAAGTCATCTTTGCAGGGTTGGGGGAAAATCAAGATAAGGTTCATGCTGGCAGCCAAGAAGATAGCCGCAGACGTCATATCGGAGGCGCTGGAGGAAATCGACCCCGAATCCTCTGACCGAAGGCTGGATGCGCTGGTTTCGGCCAAGGACAGGCAGCTTGAAGGCGACCCTGACCGACGCCTTAAGCTGATCAGGTATGCGCTTTCCCGCGGATATTCCTATGACGAAGTGAAGTCAGCTCTCTCCCGGCTTGAAATATAGGACGTTTTTCCGATTGGATACCAATCAAAAGATGCGTAAATTTGCGGCCCGTCAGGGGATTGCAAAATCCCTGGTAGTGTGAAATTCTAAAAATACAGTGATATGGTAAAAATCAATGTCAGCGGATGCGATTCCTTTGTCAAGGATGCTGAGCGCGCGCGGTATATGGACAAGGCCCTGGCCGCTTTCGATGTGCTTGAGGCTGAAAACGGCGCCGGAAACGATTTCCTCGGATGGAAACATCTTCCCTCCCAGACTCCTGAATCTCTCCTGGAGGAGTTCGACTCCATAAAGAAAGAGTGGAAGGCAAAAGGCGTGAATCTGGTGGTGGTGATCGGCATCGGCGGTTCCTATCTCGGGGCCCGTTGCGCCGTGGAGGCCCTTTCCCACAATTTCTCGAAGCAGCTTTCCCGTCATGACAATCCGGAAGTGGTTTTCGCCGGCAACAACCTGTCTGAGGAGTATGTGGCCGAGCTTATGGACCTGGTGGCCGAAAGGAACGCAGCCTGCGTGGTGATCTCCAAGTCCGGCACCACCACAGAACCGGCCGTGGCCTTCAGGATCGTTAAGGAATATATCGAAAAGACCTATAAGGACGCAGCGGAGAGAATAATCGCCATTACCGATGCCAAGAAGGGCGCTCTCAAGACTCTTGCCACGCAGGAAGGCTACAGAACCTTTGTGGTTCCCGATAATGTGGGCGGACGCTTCTCCGTGCTGACCCCTGTCGGACTCCTTCCGATAGCGCTGGCCGGATTCGATGTGCGCGCCATGCTCAAGGGCGCCTGCGAAATGGAGAAGTCTCTGGCCGTGAAAGGTTCGGAGAATCCCGCCGTGCTTTATGCAGCGACAAGGAATCTCCTATACTCCGAGTATGGAAAGAAGGTGGAGATACTCGTGTCCTACAACCCCAAGTTCCAGTATCTCGGCGAGTGGTGGAAACAGCTCTACGGCGAGTCCGAGGGCAAGGACGGCAAGGGAATCTTCCCCGCATCCGTGAACAACACCGCTGACCTCCATTCCATGGGCCAGTTCATACAGGAAGGAGAGAGGGTGATGTTCGAGACGGTCGTCAATATTGAAAAGAGCAACAGAAGCGTGGTCATCGGCAGTGACGCTCAGAATCTTGACCAGCTCAACTATCTGGCCGGCAAGCATGTGGAACATTGCAACGAGAAGGCTATGCTCGGAACCAGACTCGCCCACATTGACGGCGGAGTGCCCCAGATCGAGGTGTCCGTCGAGAAGATTGACGAATACAACCTTGGAAGCCTTTTCTATTTCTTCGAGTTCGCCTGCGGCGTGAGCGCCTACACTCTCGGAGTCAATCCCTTCAACCAGCCCGGAGTGGAAGCCTACAAGAAGAACATGTTCGCCCTCCTTGAGAAGCCAGGCTATGAGGCTCTCTCCGCAGAGCTCAAGCACAGGCTTTAAACCGGATTCAGGCTTTCTTTCTGAACCTGAACGTTATGTCTTCGAATGTGCCGTCGGATTTCCGGCGGTACATTTTTTGGTTTGTGCCGGGAGCACTCAGTGGGCCCAGATGTTTTATGTAGGGCCCGATCTTTATGTAGTCGAAATTGTTCCGGTCTATGGCCGGAGAAATGACGGTCCTTCCGGAATACCAGGCCGTCTTCAGTCCGGGATGTTCGGCGCGGACCGCCTTTGCCAGAGAATTCACCGCGGCCGGGTCGGCGTCGCCTCCCATGAACGCGATGCAGGTTATGTCTTTCCCGCCTTCAGTCACGATCAAGCGTCCGACGGCTTCCGGGGACAGTTCCGTTCCCGAGTCTTTCCATAGATAAGGACTGTGGCAGCCGGGACACCGGCACGGGCAGCCGGAAATGTTTATCGCAAGCGTCGTCTCGTCCGGCACTTCCTGAAAGACGATGTCGCAGTTGACATATTTCAGCATCCCGGGCTTCTCGCGCTATGCCTGACTTTCCGCCCTGTCAAGATCCTCTTTGGATGTGCCGACGGTGTATTTATCCTGTCCGGCGTAGAAGCGGCGGCGGGCCTCCTCCTGGCGGGCCATCGAGAAGTTGCTCACGCGCTTCAGATAGCCGATGACCCTGGTGAGATAGTCCACGTTGGCGGAATGGCAGGCGGGGCACTCCTTGAGGTAGCGCTTGTCAATGTGGCCGCAGTCGTTGCAGACCGTGTTGGGGATATTGAAGGTGAAATAGTTGCAGCCTTCACGGGCGGCCACCCGCAGCAGCTGTCGGTATTGCGCCGCGGAGAGATGCTCCTCGAGATTCATGTGCAGCGCCGAACCTCCGGTCAGATGCTCTATGTACGGGGCTCCGTGGAGTTTCATCTTGTCCAGAATCGAGAGGGAGTCGTCCTCGACTATGTAGAAGTAGGAGTTGTAGCAGTCTCTGGGCACGAGATAGCCGTCTTCCTTGTCCCATTTGGCGTGCTTCACGCCCACGTTTTCGGCGGGGATCATCTCGCAGTTGAACATGACCTCCTTGGTCCTGTATGCCTTGTTGTATTTTTCAATGAGGCCGAGCGTGTCCTGCACGAATTTCAGATATCCGTCGTTGGGCGAAATCTTCAGCCCCAGGAACTCTGCTGATTCCACGAGACCGTTGATGCCTATGGTCAGGTATTGCCGGTTTATGTTGATGTAGCCGGCGTCGAACAGCGGCAGCATCCCGTTGTGCTGCAACTCTTTGAGGTTTTCGTTATAGGCGAGCTGCACCTTGTGGCACATGTCTATGATGCCGGACAGGTACTCCCTGTAGTCCAGACCATGGTTCACGGCATACTGGATGCAGCGGTTGAGGTTGATGGTCAGCACGGATTTCGAGCCGGTGCTCACTCCGCCGGCCCCGAGCGTGTAGCTGAAGCCGTTGTCCTGAATTTCGTTGCGCAGGCGGCAGCAGGAAGACAGAGAGTCGGCGTTGTCGCTCATGTAGGTGAAGAAGGAGTGGCCCTCGGCATACATTTCGGCGGCGAAGTCCCCCCATTCGCTGTCCTTGCAGTCTCCGTTTTCGGTCAGCAGCGCCATGGTCTCCACGGGGAATGTCAGCACCGTGCGGGTGCGTTCCTGATTGAACCACTTCATGAACCGCTTCTGCAGCCATGAAAGACCCTCCCAGTCGGGCTCGGACCCATCGGGGAAACGGAACTCGCCGAACAGGCTTTCAAAGTAGTATCTGTCGTAATAGGATATGTTCCAGAACACCGCCTGGAAGTTTCTGGCTCCGGTGGGCTGGTTCAGCGAATAGACGATCTGTTCGAAGCAGTCCGTGAGGACTTTGTCCATGGTGCGATGCCGGAGGCTTAGGTCCACCACCTTGTCGGGCTCTTTCCAGTAGTCCTTGCCGTAGTCCTTCTGGATGAAGTAGTTCATGTACATGAGAAACTCCGGAGTCGCGCAAGCCCCGGCCAGCATGGAGCTAACTATGAACACCATGTTGATGAACCCTCCGCAGAAGGATTTCAGGTTGGTGGGGGCCGTGGAATTGCCGCCTATCGATGTTGTTCCGTTCAGAAGCCACGGGTACATGGTGATGGAGGCGCAGTAGTTGGCCAGATTGGTCTCGTCGTTCTTGTAGATGAAATGGCCGTTGAGCTTGTTGATATATTCCTCGGCCATAGCCTTGCCATACATCTTTTTCAGCCTTTCGGTGAGCAGGCGGCGGTTGAGCCTGATGAAGCCCTGCTTGGGCAGTTCGCCGATCAGGGTCGCGATGTTCTTGTGCTCGACATTGGCGTTGGCGTCGAACTTGGACCCGGTGGCGGCATTGGCCGCATGCATATAGTCAGTGAAGAATTTCAGTTTCTGGATCACCTCGCGGTCTTCGGTGTGCTCATGCCGGTAGAGAATGAAGCTCTTGGCCACTTCGTAATAGCCCTCGGTCATCAGAGCCCTTTCCACCTGATTCTGGATTTCATCCACGGTGATGTCGTTGTGGATGTCCAGATGGGAGAGCACTTTGGCGATGGACTCGAGATCGGCGTTCACCTTCATGCTCTCGAAGGCCTTGACTATGGCGTTCATTATCTTGTCCAGAGAAAATTTTTCCTTGGATCCGTCCCTCTTGGTGATGGTGAAATTCTTTATGTCCATGGGTGTGACTGCTATAAAAATTTTAATGAGAGAAGTTATGGTCGTCCGATTGAAAGGGGAGATCAAAAACCCGATTTTGACCTCCCCGTCGGTTGCGAATATATGAAAAACTTTTCGCCTAACCTCTTCTTCTTGGCGTATTTTTTACACCGGAATCGGACCCGCCTTTCCCGGCCGTCGCGCGGAAGCCGGCCCATGTGGCTCTGGTCGCGGGCTTGACAGATCCGTCGTAGGTTATCCTCGGCTCTCTGTCGCCGCAGGCCTTCCGCAGACTTTCGGCAGACACCCCGTCGGCTATGTCGAAGTCGAGCTTGGACCAGCTGCCGGTCAGATTGCCGAGATTGTCCACGCCGAAGGCATATGCCGTCCAGTCACCGCTTTCAAGAGGATAGAAATTGATCTCCGCGTCCCCGCAGTACAGAAGTCCGGAAAAGTCTTCGCCGTCAGAGAGAGCCGCGGCCAGATTGTCCAGCACGGCGTTGAAGAAATTGACCGGGTCTCCGCCGTAGTTACTGTTGAGATCTTCGGGGTAGGTTATGTCCATATAGTATCCGAAGTCGGAACCGGACCTGACAGAAAAGGCGTCCACGTCGGTCGCCTTCCCGTTATCGTCGATTGTCACCCTTCCGTCGTAAGAAATCAGGTAAGTGTCATTTTCGGCCATCACGACCGCTTTGGTCGTGAACTGGAGAACCGCATACCTCGTGCCCGGAATCCCGCTGCCGCTGACTTCCCATGCAAGGGCGACCCAGTCTCCTTGACCGGCGTCCAGTGCGTCGAACGAGTTTCTGGAGTCCCCGGTGAAGATGTAGTCCTTGTCAATGGACCCGCTTTTTGCGCCGATCAGTTTTGCGGGGGACGAGGAATAGGTGTTCTTCCAGTCATCGAGGCTCACGATGTCGACATAGTAGGACACGTTGTCGGATGATTTCACATAGACCGGGTCCACGACATAGGCCCAGCCGTCGCCGCTGTCCACTTCGCGGCCGGTGTATGAGAGCGTCCAGTAGGGGTTTTCAGTGTATTCGGTGTCCGTGTGTCCGTGATATCTTCTCGGACCTTCTTTCGTGCATGCGGCCGTGGCCAGCACGAGGGCCATTGACAAAAAGAGAACGGCAGTCCTGTTTGCTTCTGATTTCATGGTGTTCTGATTTTTAATCGCGCATCGTCTGCAAAAAACGTGCGTTTCTGAGTAACTTTGCACCCCGGAGGGTCCGTGGCACGGCCCTGCTGAACTTTCAAACAACATTGACATGCACACAAGAGAAGAAAAACTGGAGCGCTTCGGCCGCCTGCTCGACATAATGGACAAACTCAGGGAAAAATGCCCGTGGAACGGGGCCCAGACACCCGAGACCCTCCGCCCTATGACTCTGGAAGAGGTCTATGAGCTCAGCGATGCCGTGCTCAGGAAGGATGACCGGGACCTGAAGAAGGAGCTCGGCGACGTGCTGCTCCACGTCGTGTTCTATTCCCGCATAGCCCAGGAGGAGGGGAAATATGACATCGGGGACGTGATTGACGCCGAGTGCGACAAGATGGTGTTTCGCCATCCCCATGTTTTTTCCGATGCGCAGGCCGGTGACGCGCAGGCCGTCTCCGACAACTGGGAACTGTTGAAAATGAAGGAGAAGGGCGGAAACAGAAGAATACTTTCCGGAATCCCCGAGTCCATGCCGTCAATACTCAAGGCCCTTTCCATGCAGGACAAGGCTCGCGGGGTCGGGTTCGACTGGGAGAATCGCGGACAGGTCTGGGACAAGGTCAGCGAGGAGGAAGGGGAGTTTCGTGCGGAGCTGGAGGCCATGGCCGCCGAAAACGGGTCGGCCGATGAAATAGTGAACGCGCCGTCGGCATCGTCATCCGAGGGTTTCAGGACCGCTTATGACAGGGCTGAAGAGGAACTGGGCGACTTCATGTTCTCCGTCATCAACGCCGCCAGACTCTATGGCTTGAACCCTGACACGGCGCTTAGCCGCGCCTGCGACAAATTTCGCCGCAGATTCACATATCTTGAGGAGCACACTCTACGGCAGGGAAGAAATCTTCGCGACATGACTCTGGCTCAGATGGATGAAATATGGGACGAGGCCAAGTCAAAGGGACTGTAGAATCATTTCAAAACGGCGTCTCCGGCCGATTTTGAAAAGGCATGATTTATTAGTAATTTCGCGAGATGTTTTTCCGGTAGAGAAAATTCTTTTATACCATGCCTGCTGAATATAAGATTACCGAAGTCAAGACCAGAAAGGATCTGAAGAGATTTGTCCGCTTTCCGGACGACTTGTACAGGGGCTGCCCGCAGTATGTTCCGGCGCTTCACGGAGACCAGATCAAGTCTTTGACGTCATGCACCACGGCGCTTTATTGCCCGCATACCATGTGGCTGGCATGGAAAGACGGCAAGGTTGCCGGGCGCATATGCGCGATGGTCAACCCTCGCTACAACGAGCTCTACGGCAGGAAAAGGGCAAGGTTCGGATGGTTCGACACGGTGGAGGATTTCGAGGTGGCCAGGCTTCTGATGGAAACTGCGGAGGAGTGGGCCAGGGAGAGAGGACTGGACGAGATCCACGGGCCGCTTTACTATAACACTCTCGGCAAGCAGGGAATGCTCGTGGAGGGATATGAGAACACCCCGCCGTTCAACTGCCTGTATAATTTCCCCTATTACAACGACTTCGTAACAAGACTGGGATACGAGAAGGAGCTTGACTGGGTGCAGTACAAGATGCCCGCGCAGCAGGGGGCCACGGAAAAGATCCAAAAGTTCGCCTCGCTTCTCAAACAGCGGTACAACCTGCACGAAGGCAGCATAGACAGCCTCAAGAAAGACAAGTTTATGGTCAGGAAGTTCTTCGACATGTACAATCGGAGCTTCGCCGAGAGCGTGACCAATTTCATACCTTTCACCGATGAGGAGATCGACGAGGAGGCTTCCTCCGTCATGCGCTTCCTCAGCGACAGGACCAGTGCCATAATTCTGGACGAGAACAACGACCTTGTGGCGTTCGCGATCACCTTCCCGTCCATATCAGAGGCTCTGAAAAAGGCCAAAGGCCGTCTTTTCCCGTTCGGATGGGTTCATTTGCTGCGCACCCTTAGGGATTATAGGGTTGTGGACCTGATGCTCAACGGGGCGGTTCCCGAGTGGCAGAACAAGGGCGTTTCGGCGGTCTACCATCAGGCCATGGCCGTGAAGTACCGTCGTGTAAAGACCCAGTGGGCGATATCCAATCCTCAGGTCGAGACCAATAGCGCGGTCAATGTCTGGGCCCACTACGGCAATGAGCCGTTCATGAGAAGGCGTTGCTATCTGAAGAAAATATAAATCTATGGCAAATACATTGTTGGAGAAGGTGCTGAGCCTTCAGGACAAATATCAGAGTCTCCAGGACCAGCTGTCCGACCCTGAGGTGATGTCCGATATGAAGAAATATGTCCAGCTGAACAAGGACTACAAGGAGCTGCAGCCCATAATCAAGGCCGGCCTCGAGTACAAGAAATGTCTTGACGAGCTGGCTCAGGCCAAGGACATCGCGGTGAACGAGAAGGATGACGAGCTTAAGGACATGGCCAAGATGGAGATAGCTGAGATCGAACCCAGGCTTCCGGTGATGGAGCAGAATCTCAAGCTTCTGCTGATTCCCGCCGATCCCGACGACGGCAAGAACGCCCTCGTGGAGATCCGCGGCGGCACCGGCGGCGACGAGGCGGCCATATTCGCGGGGGATCTGTTCAGGATGTATTCCAAGTTCGCCGAGTCGAGAGGCTGGAAACTGGAGGTTACGGACCAGACTCCAGGCACGGCGGGCGGCTACAAGATGATAGTGTTCAAACTTTCCTCATCCGCTGACGGAGTCTACGGGGTCATGAAATATGAGTCCGGGGTGCACCGCGTGCAGCGTGTCCCCCAGACCGAGACGCAGGGCCGGATCCAGACTTCCGCCGCATCGGTGGCCGTGTTCCCCGAGGCCGGCGAGTTTGACGTGGAGCTGAACATGAACGATGTCCGCAAGGACATCTTTTGCGCGTCCGGTCCCGGCGGACAGGGCGTCAACACAACCTATTCCGCCATACGTCTGACCCATATCCCTTCGGGAATCGTTGTCCAATGTCAGGAGGAACGTTCTCAGATCAAGAACTTCGAGAGGGCTCTTGAAGAACTGAGGACCCGTCTCTACAACATGGAGCATCAGAAATATCTCGACGGCATTGCCGCGAAGAGAAAGACCATGGTGTCCACCGGAGACCGTTCCGCCAAGATACGCACCTACAACTATCCTCAGGGCCGGGTCACCGACCACCGTATCAACTGGAGCATGTACAACCTCCCGGCCTTCATGGACGGAGACATTCAGGAGTGCATCGACCAGCTTCAGATAGCGGAGAACGCCGAGAGGCTCAAGGAAGCGGGGGAGTGACGCCATGGAGAGGAAGGACGAGGGCCTGAAGGCCCTGGGCAGAAAAACTCAGTACAGGGACGACTATACGCCCGAAGTGCTCGAAACTTTCGTGAACAGACATCAGGACAACGACTATTGGGTCCGGTTCAACTGCCCCGAGTTCACGTCACTCTGCCCCATCACAGGCCAGCCGGACTTCGCGGAGATCAGAATCAGCTATGTTCCGGACGTAAAAATGGTGGAGAGCAAGAGCCTGAAACTCTATCTGTTCAGCTTCAGAAACCACGGCGATTTTCATGAGGACTGCGTGAACAAGATAATGAAAGATCTGATCGCCCTCATGGATCCGAAATACATAGAGGTTACGGGTCTGTTCACTCCCAGAGGGGGGATTTCAATCTATCCCTATGCCAATTACGGCCGTCCCGGGACAAAGTGGGAGTCCCTTGCCGAACGCAGGTTCGCCGATCACGATTGAACCGACCCCTTTCCGGTCTTTTCGATATTTTCCAGAATCCTCTCCAGATAGGTCTTCGTCACCGAAATCGGGGGGATTTTTTCGTTGTCCAGTTCGATTTCGTATTTGTCCTTCTCCTTGCGGAGGAGCTTCACCTTGTCCATGTTCACTATGTACTGCCTGTGACATCTCATCAGGCTCGTGCCGATGAAATTGGCTTCGATGGATTTCATCTTACTGCGGATCATGTAGGATTTCATGGACCCGTCATTGTCCGCGTACCAGACTCTGACATAGTTATCGCTGGACTCTATATAATAGAGATTGGAAAGCTTCACGGAGAACTTCAGGTCGCCGTTGACATTGTACAGGGCCGCCTTCTGGATGTCCTTGTCCGGCTCGTCTGACACCACGTCCCGGGTGTTCATCAGCCGTATGGTCTTGTTCCTGTCGGATATCGCGAAGGACATGCCGACTATGGTGTAAGGCACCATCAGGCAGATAAAGGCATTTTCGGCCGCGGTGAAGAATATTCTCCAGAAGGACAGCCTGCTGTCGTCGATTATCCCCATGGATCCTCCCCTGAGCGTGAAGAAGGTGTAGAGCAGGGCTATCAGGACCACTTCTCCCAGATTCCATGCAATATATTGCAGGTAGGTCATCCGGAAGGCGTTGCGTGTGGCATACATTATCCACTTGTCCAGAATTACCACTGAAAGGGCTATCAGGAAGAATGCGGTGGTGTAGGCGAAAGCCTCGGTCGCGCCAAGCGAAAACCAGGCGTTGTTCGTAAAGGGCACGCTGCACAGAATGAAGACCAGAGACCACAGGGCCGCATATGTGACGGCTCGGCTCAGCTGGTATTTGTCCCTGAAATATTGGGGCAGGAAGTGGGCTTTCATATGGACAAAGGTAAGAAATTCGCCACATATTTCTAAATTTTGCCCCATTTTGCCGCCGCCGGATTTTTTATTCCCCTCATTTCCGCAGTTCGCCACAAATTTTTTATCGATTGGAAATTGTTCGATAATTTCGCACGGAGAAAATTATGTAATATGAAGATACTAGGAACAGGAAGCGCTCTTCCCTCGAAGATCGTGACCAATGACATGTTGTCGGAGTTTCTCGACACAAGTGACGAGTGGATCGTCCCCCGTACGGGCATCCGCAGCCGTCACGTCATGTCCACCGAAAAGATAGAAGATCTGGGAGCGGAGGCCGCCCGCCGTGCCCTTGAGATGTCGGGGCTGAAACCGGAGGAAATCGACTACTGCATCTGCTCCAATGTGATTTCCGATTACATCACCCCCGGTTTGGGTTGCGTGATAGGGTCGAAAATCGGGCTCGAGTGCCCCTGTGTGGATGTCAACTGCGCATGCCCCGGGCTCATCTACTCGATGGACATAGCCGAGTCGCACTATCGCGCAGGCAAGGCGAAGAATGTGCTCATAATCTGCGCCGAACAACCTTCGAGAATGTGCGACTGGACCGACAGGGCCACTTGCGTCCTGTTCGGTGACGGTGCCGGTGCCGTCGTGCTCGGCCCCGGAGACAACATTCGGGACATAAAGCTGCACAGCCAGCTTTCGCCGGACAAGATAATCGAGAAGCAGGGACTGCTACCGACCCCCTACTACAGCGGCGACAACAGCGGTTATCCCCTCCAGATGAAGGGCAGGGATGTGTTCAAGTTCGCCGTCAAGACATCCACATCGGACGTGGAGGACGTCCTCAGGGAGCTTGGAATGCAGAAGAGCCAGGTGGCGTGGTATATAGTCCATCAGGCCAACCTCAGAATCATCGACGCCATCAAGGAATATCTCGGCGAGCCTGATTCGAAATTCCCCGTCAACATATCCGACCATGGCAACTCGTCCTCGGCATCATGTGCCATACTCCTTGACGAGTTCAACCGCAAGGGCACTTTCAAGAGCGGGGACATTCTGGTGTTCAGCGCTTTCGGAGCGGGCCTTCTTTCGGGCGTGGCCGTCGTGGAGTGGTAGCTTTGGGAAAGTGTGTTAAAAGTAATATATTTGCAAGTTCTAAATCAGATATGAAAATGAGTAAAGAGAAAAGGGTCGTTGTCACGGGACTGGGAGTGATCTCATCTGTGGGCAACGATGTCAATACTTTTTGGAACAGTCTTAAAGACGGGGTCTGTGGAATTGACTACATAACCGATTTCCCCACAGACGAACTTCCGGTCAAGATAGGCGGTAAAATCAAGAATTTCAACCCCGAGGAATACGGCATGGACAGACATTTCATCCGCAAGCAGGATCTGTTTACCGTGTTCGGCATGGCCGCAGCCTGGCAGGCCATGAATGATTCGGGACTCAGCTCCAAGGGAGACACCCCCAACATCGATCCCGCCAGACTCGGCGTCTATGTGGGCTCGGGCGTGGGCGGATTCCACACCCAGATAGCCGAGACCGCCAAGATCATCGAGGACCCTTCCGGACGTTGGGTGTCCCCGCTGTTCATCCCCACCATGATTTCCAATATGGCCGCAGGCCAGATAGCGATCGCGAACTATGCCCAGGGCCCCTGCCTTGATGTCGTCACCGCCTGCGCCACGTCCACCAACACCGTCGGGGAAGCCTACAGGGCCATCCGTTACGGATATGCCGACGCGATCATCGCCGGAGGTTGCGAGAATGCCACGATTCCGCTCGGAATAGTCGGCTTCGCCAACGCCAAGGCCCTTTCGCGCTCTGAAGATCCCAAGCACGCTTCGCTCCCGTTCAATGCGGACAGGGGCGGTTTCGTCATGGCTGACGGAGCGGCCATACTGATCCTTGAGGAGTATGAGCATGCCAAAGCCCGCGGCGCCAAGATCTATGCGGAGATGGTCGGCTATGGCAATACCTGTGACGCCTACCATTCCACGGCTCCCAGACCGGACGGCACTACTCAGGCAAAGTGTATAGAACTCGCCCTTGAGGAGGCCGGCTTCGACCCTTCGAAGGACAATCTTTATATCAACGCCCACGGTACGGGCACCAAACTTAACGACGCCGCCGAGACCAAGGCCTACAAGCTCGCTCTCGGAGACTATGCCTACAAAGCGCACATCAGTTCCATCAAGTCCATGACCGGCCATATGCTGGGTGCCGCCGGCGGCGCCGAGGCCATAGCCACCGTCCTGGCCCTCAGGGACGGAATCATTCCTCCCACCATCAATCTGGACCATCCCGATCCGGAGTGCGACCTGGACTATACGCCCAATGTGGCCGTGAAGAGCGATGTGAACATCGGAATCTCGGATTCTTTCGGATTCGGAGGACATGACGCCTGCGTCGCATTCAGAAAATATACGGAGTAAGATCCGGACCGTGATAAATGCCAGATAAAATGAACAGGGAGGAAATAAAGAAATTCATGCCGCACAGGGAGCCGATGCTCCTTATAGATGAGGCCGAGGTGGACGCCAACGGTGTCGCCCACGCCAAATATCTCATCAAGGACGATGAGTTCTTCACCCGTGGACATTTCCCGGGGAATCCGATCGTTCCGGGTGTGATTCTGTGTGAGATCATGGCCCAGAGCTGCGCCATTCTTGTAAAGGACGAGATTCCCGGCAATGTGACGCTATACGCCGGACTGAACAACGTCAGGTTCAAGAATCCTGTGAGGCCCGGCGACCTTTGCGAGGTCGCCGCGACTCTGGAGGCCCGCAGAGGCAAGCTGTTCTTCTGCAAGGCGGAACTGACCGTCAACGGCCATCTTTGCTGCAAGTGCGAGCCCAGTTTCGCCCTTGTGCCTATCGAGAAATAAGATTTCCGAGAAGTCCTCGCGTAATCTCTCTTGTTATCGTGCGGGTTGCCGCCGAGGCTGCCGATGTCGCGGCCTTGCCTGTAACGCTTTTCCTCCCCGAGCTTTTCGCGGAGGATTTCTTTTTGTTGCCGCTGAGGGAATTTGACACGGCTGTCCCTGCGCTTCTGGCAAGGCTGGCCGTCACAGCGGTGAGTACGGCGCCGAAGATTTTTCCTCCCAGTCCCGAGCTCTTTTTCCCTGTGGACTTTTTATTCTTTTCGTTTTCTTCGGCGGCCGCTTTGTCCGCCTCTTCGGACTGTTTCAGAAGAATCTCGAAGGCGCTCTCCCTGTCAATCGGGGTGTCATAGCGGCCGTAGACCCGGGACCGCTTTATGATGTCCTGTCTGTCCGCGGGGGTAATGGCTCCTATCTGGCTCAGGGGGAAAAGTATCTTGCATTTTTCCACCACCGCGGGCGCGCCTTTTCCGTCGAGGAAGGAGACGAGCGCTTCTCCGGTGCCGAGGCTCATTATGGCCTCGTCTGTCTTGAACGCAGGATTGGTCCGGAAGGTTTCAGCCGCGGCTTTCACGGCTTTCTGGTCTCTCGGAGTGAATGCCCGCAGGGCGTGCTGGACTCTGTTCCCGAGCTGGCCGAGGATATTGTCGGGAATGTCATCGGGAAGCTGGGTTACGAAATACACTCCCACTCCCTTGCTTCGTATGAGGCGTACGATCTGTTCAATCTTGTCGACCAGAGCTTTCGATGTCCCGTCGAAAAGCATGTGGGCTTCGTCGAAAAAGAACACCAGTCTTGGCAGTTCCATGTCTCCCACTTCGGGGAGCTTCTCATAGAGGTCGGACAACAGCCATAGCAGGAAGGTGGAGTAGAGCTTGGGGCGGAGCATCAGCTTGTCGGCCGCAAGCACGTTCATGACTCCCTTTCCGCCTTCGGCGTCCAGAAGATCCATGACGTTGAATGCCGGTTCGCCGAAGAACTTGTCGGCTCCCTGATCTTCCAGCGCCAGAAGAGAACGCTGTATCGCGCCCACACTGGCCGGACTTATGTTGCCGTATTTCGTCTTGAATTCGGCGGCGTTTTTGGACGTGTAGTCCAGCATGGATCTCAGGTCCTTGACGTCCAGCAGAAGAAGCCCTCTTTCGTCGGCTATCCTGAAGACTATGTTCAGTACTCCGGACTGGGTGTCGTTAAGTTCCAGCAGTCTGGAAAGCAGCTCCGGCCCGAGGTCGGATATGGTGGTTCTCATAGGGTGGCCCTGCTCGCCGTAGACGTCATAGAAGCGTACGGGGCAGCCCTGAAACTCTGGGGACTCCATGCCGAACTCGGCTATGCGCTTTTCAATGAAGGAAGTGAGTTTTCCCGGCCGGGCGATCCCGGAAAGGTCGCCTTTCATGTCGGCCATGAAGCAAGGCACCCCGGCCTGGCAGAATGTCTCGGCCATCACCTGTAGGGTCACCGTTTTTCCTGTGCCGGTAGCTCCGGCTATGAGCCCGTGCCTATTGCACATACGGCCTGTGAGTGTGATGGGGCCATTGTCGCTTTGGGCTACCCGGAGTCCATGATCTTTGTCCAACATATGGTTGTGTTTTTAATGAGAACCTGCGGGGTGTTCCCCGAAAGGGTTTCTAACAAAATTAGCAAATAAATGTTGCAAGTTGGAAGAAAATGCGTATATTTGCATTCGCAACAAACAAAAAGACTACTGGTGCGGTAGTTCAGTTTGGTTAGAATGCCGGCCTGTCACGCCGGAGGTCGTGGGTTCGAGCCCCATCCGCACCGCAAAAACCCCTTTCAGAGTATCTGAGAGGGGTTTTACTTTCCCCAAACGTTACGCAAACGTTACGCAAATTCATCAACCCACTTGATTTCGGATTTCTCCGTCAGTCCAAACTCAAACCAAAGAAGTATAAAAAAGACCCGGGTCCGGAAATCCAAACTCGGGTCAGTGCGAATAAAAAAGTCATCCCTTCACAGGGAGTCTTTCTGACGCAAAGATAGAAATAATAGTTTGTACTTCACACCGGCAGTTCCGTCGGACATCCGTCCGCCGGAATGGCGGAAAGCGTACCCGGCTTCTGAGCTTTGGAGGGCTCGGAAGCCGACACTTTCCGCCACCCTTGCGGGCTGCCTATCCGAGAAACCAACTATCTTTGCAAACGGAATCTGTCAGCTGTGATTAAAACCACAGCACAATGAAAATTCTTATTGACAATGGCCACGGCCAATTCACCCCAGGAAAACGCTCTCCTGATGGCCGCTTCCGTGAATGGTTCTTCAACCGAGAAATCGCCACCCGCGTCGTATCAGGACTAAAGGCAGAAGGCTTTGATGCCGAACTTCTGGTGCCGGAATCTGATGACATCAGTCTCAAAGAGCGCGTAAGCCGCGTAAATGCCGCCTGTTTCCTCCGGAGAAAGAAGATATGAACATATCAACTTTACTAGAAAGGATAGGCGCCTTACCCTGGGCCTCGGCTTCAGAAAGAGGCATCACGTCAAAGCTGTCACAAGCTTCTTTAACGACGACGTGCTCTTCCTTGGCCTTCTTTCCCATTCTGGAGGCCAATTCCTGAAAATCTATATCAGGATTCTTTTTAGTGACATCGGCCAGCCCCTTATAGCGTCGGAATGTTTCATTGATAAAATCCATCGCCTCATGTTCAATCAGAAACAACGAATCTTCATTCCTCCGTTTGAGATGGGCCATATCTGCTGGGTAAAGCTGGAGATTTTCGAAGCCAGGAACAATTTGTATGGTTGGCGCGTCGAAAATATTACCGCCCTTTACTTCCATAACGAGCTGGCCATCGTAGAAGTATCTTCTGTTGCAAGCCCACATCAATGGATCTGGGCTGCTAGGATATGTCCATCCTTTTTTATCCATCCCCAACAGGTCAAGTTCTTCGAAAAAAACCGGTCTTGGTGGTTCGTTAAGAGCCTCACCAGAGGAGGACATTGTCAATCTTACTGTGTTATTTTTATCCCAAATTACTTTGAACATGGTGCTGTATTTCTATGGTAGCTTGCCGTATTGAATCCAAATATAGTAAAAAGAAGTCTAACTCGGTCTAAAAATATGTCGAAAATATCATTTTTCCCTTTTGACCAATAGAATTTTTGCTTAAAATCAGCCTCATCTTTTGATTAAAAACGAGGCTTACAACTGCGATTGATGCCGGGAGGAGCCCGGAGCGACGAAAGAATTATCATTCAGTGATTTAGATTTTTAGCTAGATGAAATCCTCAACGTTGAGGCTGGTCTGTGGGTTCCAATTCTCCATAACGTCAGCTATGTCGAGTCCGTGCTGCCGCATTTCGTCGGTTGCGTTGTTGGCCAGCCAGTTTGAGACCACGTGATTCTGCAGACCGGGGATTTCTCGTGCTTTTTCTCGCCAAATTTCTTCGGCGCCAAGGTCCGGAAACAGGATCACGCGCTTGCCTTTGAGTGGTTCGCAGGTTTCAGGGCGCAGGTTGGTGAGGCCGCCGGTGGCGAGGAAAAGCGTGTCGGGGAAGAACATACTGGCTACGACGGCTGTTTTCTCTGATTCAACGATGGCTACGGTCTCGTTTTCCGGACGGAGCAAGTGAAGGCCGAAGAGGCATTGTCTGAGGTTGAAGTCCTTGAAGCCTGTAAGGGAATGCACCCAGCAGACTTTTGCGTCGGGATTTTTGATGCGGTGGCCGGTGTGGTAGTCGTAGAGCATAATCTTTCCGGCGTGGACTTTGGTTTGCTGGTCTATTTGCCAGAATACAGTTGAGTTTGGCCAGAGGTTGTGGCCGCCGACATTGTATCTGATGCAGGCTTCCATTGCCTTGGCGCTGTCGAAGTGCTCGCGCAGCCAGATGTTGAAGTTGTTGAAGGCGAGTTTGCCCATAGATTCCTCAACGAGTGCGTGGCTGATTGTTGAATAGCTGGACGGACGAGCGGAGTGGTTGAGGCTTGGTTTCGGGAACCAGTAGGCTTTCTCGGGCCGGGCTCCGCCTTCGGCGAAGAAGTCCTTGGGCTTCTTGTGGTAGCCGCAGTTGACTTCCCGGTCGCAGCGTCCGGTGTCTTCAGAGAGATATTCGCCGGTCTCGGTGTCGATGTATCTGACGAAGGTCAAATGTCCGCAGGCGGGGCAACGTTTCTTCCTATTGTTTCCACTGCAATGTTCCAGTGTGTATCTGTATTTTTGGTCGGTATTCTCCATTGTATTTCAGTTTGTTATCAAGTGAAGGGTTGAGGAAATAAATTCAGTGGAACGGAACATCGGATTGTTTCCGGCAGTTCCATAGTTTCCAAAGGTTTCCACTATGTTCCGCTCTCGGATTTTCTCGGACGGCCGCGTTTCTTCTTCGGTTTTCCTTCTGGAACGTCAGTGGAAACAGGTGGAACATCCGGAACATTCGGAACGCCTGTAACTTTCGGAACCGTTCCAGTTCCACGTTTATTCAGGGTGCCGTCGGTGAACATTTCCTTCAGCAGCCGGTTGACCTGGGTGTGGCTGATATCGAGCTCACGCGCTATCTCACGGGCGCTGTTGCCATCAGAGTAGAGGTCGCGGATGATTTCCATTTTCTCCTCCTTTTCCATCGGATCTGCCTTTTCAAGATGTTCCACTTCGCGGGATTTTTCACCGAAGACGAAGCGCAGGAAATTTCCGTCCTTGACAATATTCGCAGTCAGCACTGATTCTGTTCCGTAGGTGACGGTCGCGTTCCGGACTTTCAGCTGCTTGATGTAGCGGATATCCTTGCCCTGTCTGCTGGTGCCGATGGCAAAGGCGCTATCGACGAAGTTCATTATCATCATCGAGCCGTTGAGGTCGTTTTTGGTGATCGGACGAGTGGCGCTGCGCTTCGGTGTGTGGGCCAGTATCAGGAATGAGAAGTCGTGGCGTTTCTTGATTTCCTTGAGGCGTTTCATCAGTGGCAGCGCTCCCTTGCTTTTCTCCAGTTCTTCGCCCAGATAAGTGATATTGTCCAGAATGGCTGTCTTGGCTCCGGCCTCAACCATCACTTCCTCTATCTGGTCGCAGATATACTGGCAGTAGTCGCCGCAGGGATATTCCGCATCAGAGTCGATGTCCAGCCGGATGAAATTGTCATTGAACTGATACATATTTTCGCCGTCCTCGGAGTAGCGGATGAAGAACTGTCGCTCACTGAGCTCAAAATCGAAGTACAGAACCTTCTGGGCCCCGGCATCGCAGACGAACGGAGGGATATCCACGCCCCGGCTGATGCTATCGGCTATCTGAACGGCCAAAATACTCTTCCCTGCATTGGTGTCGGCAAACAGTACGGAAGCTTCATTCTCAAACCACAAATCCCCGAACAAATGCTTCTGTATAGGCTGGCTCTCTGCCTCCTGCATCCACTGCCTTGCTGACTTCATACGGAAGAACTTCGGCGCAGCCTCAACCTCAAC
>CAVGCT010000013.1:0-21273 GCA_963627885.1 bacterium | reverse complement strand
TCGAAGAGCTGACCACCGTGACGGGATGTGACGAATAGTACGGGACGCTGAGCGTATTCACATTATTCATCACATATTCGTTGTCGTCCACCATCAGGTAGCGGTAGCGGAGGAGCTCGGCGTTGGTCTTGACGGTCTCGTTGCCCCAGGGGAGAAGCATGTAGGACGGGGTGATGACCGTCGGCTTGTCCGGGTCTCCGCTGCCCAGGATGCTCACCGCAAGCGAAACCTTGTACCAGGCGTTGCGCTCCAGATGGCCGGTGATGGTGTTGAACGGCACGGCATACCAGCAGGTGAAGTACCTGTCGTACGTGGCCGGATCGCTGCCGGTGGTCCTGTGTTTCCAGGGCATGGAAAGCAGCAGATAGGGGGCGTCTCCCTCGTCGCCGGTGACCGGACCGCTTTCCGGACGCCAATAGGTGTAGTAAGAATAGAACGGCAGGTCATGAGTCCAGCCGGAGGCGGCGTCGCCGGAAAGTACGCGACCCTTGCCGGCGGACTTATAGTTGAACATGTCGGTCTCCCTGTCGGCTTTCGGCATAGTGCCATTGAGATAGCCGCGGTTGATGCCGCCCACATAATAGACCCGCATGAGGTCGGTCAAGGGCTCCCAGTCCTTGAAGCCGTCTTCGTCGCTGTCCTCCACGCCCTCATTGGTGACCTTGGAGACGGTGAAAGTAATCTTGGATGCCGCGCGGTACATCTTCACGCTGCCGCTGATGCTGAAGTTGGCCGCGTTGCGGGTGAGAGTCCCCTCCCCGTCCATCACGAACGAGCTCTGCGGCTCGGCATATGGATCGGTGTCGGTGGTGGATCCGAACTCTGCGGTGACGACTGTCTGCTTGATCTCGTTCCGGCTTGGGCTTCCGCCGGGCAGAGCGCCTGCGCCGCCGATATTCGCCACGGCATAGACAGCGCAGGTCGTGGCGTCGGAAGGGAAGATCGCCTCCACGGTGGATTTGCTCAAGGTGATGCTGACGCTGACCTTGCCGGTAGTGGGGTCAATCCCCGTTGCACCGTCCTCGATAGCTGCGGAGTTGTCGCGGACCGATGCGTATCCGCTCTCAGGCCAGACATAGACCGCGGCCGCGTTTCCGTCCGAGCCGGCCGTGTAGAAGTAGAGCCGGAAGCTCTTGATTTCGTTCTCGTTGTAGGTGTCGCTTCCGTATTCGCCCGACTTGGTTATCTTCATCTTGCCGGGATCGAGGCTGAGACTGACCGCACCCCCGCCGGATTCGGGCTCAAGCCCACCCTTCCCGCATGAGGAGAACAGCGGCAGGACCATGGCAAGCAGCATGCATATTGATAATCTCACTCTCATTTTCATCAGTCTTTCTTGAGAACATACGGTCCGCCGAGAGCTGAATCGGCGTTGAAGTTGATGTTGCCGTATTTGGCATAGATCACCAGTTTGGCGGAGCCCACGGTCTCGGCCTTCTGATGTATGGTGAGCGTCACTTCGGAGCCGTCCACGATGCCGGACATGGTGTCCAGATCCGCAGTGCCGTCATAGAACTTGAAATGGTCGTAGTCGCCGCTCTTCTCTTCGAAGAACGCATACCAGCTCGCTCCGACCGGAGTGGAAATGGTGAACTTGCATACAAGGTCTCCGGCGCTCTTCGCCAGAATGACATTGTCGGCTATTGGCATGACGTGATTGGAGTCCGTCCAGGTGATCTGTGCGCTTACGCCCACGTTCTTCTTGTAGTCGTTGTCGAAGCTCTTGGTCTCCCAAGGCTGCGCCGTGAGGATGAGGCCGAGCTTGTAGTTGCCTATACTCGCGATTTCGAAGTCGTAGATGTGGTTGCGGACGAGGTTGAAGCTCGGGACCTCGTCCGAGCCGCCGGAGTAGTCGCGGAAGTCGATGCGGTAGATCTTGTCGTGGCCGTTGAATTTCAGCTCGATATAGGAGCAGTCGCCGCGGGCTATGCCGGTGGCGGGGTCCATGTTGCGGTATTCCGGAATGTACACTTCCCATGTGTCATCGCCGCTGACTGCGGGAGAAAGCGTTCCGGCTGACGTGTTGTCGGCCGCATTGCCGGAAAGATGCACGGAATGGATGTAATTGAAATTCGAGGTGTTGTCATACATCCCGAGAGGTGCAACGGCAAACGATGAATTGTAGTTGTTGAGCTTTACATACTCGAGAGTCTCGCCCAGGCCCGACGCCAGATGGATTCTCACCTTGACGAACGAGCGCAGCAGATCGACGGTGCCGAGGTCGGTGACAAGATTGGAGCGCCAGGTCCTGGCTCCGCTTATGGTCTTGACCCCGTACATGGGGATGGGCTGGCTCTTGCTCGGAGTAAAGGGGAAGGTGTAGCCGCTGCACATGGTCCAGTCGGCCTTGCACACGTCCTCAATGGTGGTCACCCCCTTCTCGAGTCCGCTCGGGGCGTTCTGCAGGTTGGCGAACACCACGACCTTGAATCCACTTGCCGGCGGATTCTCTATAGGGCCGCGGAGCTCCCACTCCTGAGGATACCCGCTGTCGTCCACGGGAAGGATATAGGACGGGGTGAACTGCTGGATGAACTTGTTGTCCGTACCGAAAATCAGCACATGCAGACGGTCTATGTCGATGTAGTTCTCCCATCCGTTGCCGTTTTCGTCGCTTTCCGCAATGGCCTTGGTGAAGGTGTTTTCGCCTGCATTTATGCGCAGAGACACCTCAGCGACGAGACTCCCCTCCTCTTCCGCGGGATTATCCTTTCCACAGGAGAGCAGAGCCGCGCAGCAGAATGCGGTCAATGCGAATATTTGCAGCAGTTTCTTCACTTGGACTATTACAGATCTGTCTCCTGGAGGACAACCTTCCAGGAATTGATATAAATGTAGGTATTGACCCAGCGGTCGTTCTCGTCAAGGAAGAATATCATGCTGTATTCGTCCTGACGGTCCAAGTACTCCTGGTCGTCGAGACCGGAGTTGTAGTGGCCCTTGATGAGCAGGGCATAGTCTACCAGCGGGACGGAAAGCACCGTGGCTCCGCTGTCCTTTTTGCGGACGACGAGCCTCGGGCTGTGGCCCATGACAAGACGCCCGGTGGTGAGTTCCGCGAGCGCGAGATTGAGGCCATTGTCCGACCTCGATTCAGCAGAGCCGTCCGAGACGGCCCATGCCCTGTACTCCACGTTCGCGCCGCCGGTCAGGCTGTTGCTCCAGTCCATCGAGCCGTTGTCGGCGGAGATGGAGAAGCTGAACTTTTCAGAGTCCACGGCATCTCCTGAGAGATGCTGCAGGATGACCTTGAACTGATTGGTATCCTTGACCAGCGATATGGTGGCGGTCACTTCTCCTTCGTCAGCAGTGAAGTCAACGTCGGAGAGCCGGCCGTAATAGAGATCGTCGATGCGGCTGTCGGTGTAGGCCGTTCCGTCATCGGCTGTTTTGGTGTCCAGACTGCAGCCGAGCTCAGAAAGCCCAGATGCGGCAGCGTTGAATTTCCAGGATTTGTACTCGTCAGCGTCGCACCAGGCAAGCAGATCATACTTGCCGGCAGGTACATCGACAACCATCGAGTAGTCTTCCGCCGCGAGGGCGGCGCCGCTTTCGCTCTTCTTCCACACGATGCTGCCGTCCCCGTCGAGGACATATAGTGTGACGGCGCGCACCTCGTGCTGGAAGGCGTCGGCATACTTCATATTTATGTCATAGCGGAACTTCACCCTGTAGGTCACGGAGCAGTCGCCCTCGTCCTCGAAGATGAACCCGCTACACGCGGCAACCGCGCTGCACGCCAGTACCATGGCGAGCAATCGGAGAAGCGTACGTTTAAACAGCATATAACCGTGTGTTAAAACAAGAACTGGCGGCCGGACACCGGGATTGGTGCCCGGCAGTCAGTCTGAAAGCAAATATTCCTGATTATTAAAGATCTACGGTCTGGTTAACGAGCTTCCAGGAGAGGATGTTGACCTTGGCTGAAAGGAAGTACTTCTGGGTGTCCTTATCATTAGGAATAATCTCCTCGTCCGGATCGTAGACGGCCTTGCCAAGGTTCTTGATGGAATTGACCGTCACGCAGTAGTAGTGGTTGCGGACCACTCCGTAGTCACCCTCCGCCACGGTTTCACCGTCGATGTTGTTGTACTTCGCGCCGTTGTTGAGGTGCTCGACAGGGACGGTGTAATACATCTGGCCGTTTACATAGTAGAAAGCGAGGGTGTTGCTGTATTTATTGTCGGAGACAGTCTTGTCGCCCTCGTTGAGCATCTTGTTGGCCTCGTCGACCGTCAGCTCAACATAGCCAGAAACGGTTTTCTCGTAGTATTTGGTGGTCCCGCTCACTTCATTGAATTCAAGTCCGGTATAGCCGTCGTGGAGGTCGACAGGGGTCTTGAGGTCATCTTTGCCAATCTGGCTGTAGGTGGTTCCGTCCGTGCTCTTCCAAGGGATGTACCTGTCCTCGTCCAGAGCCTTGTACTTGGCGAGGATGCGGGTCTTGTAGCCGTCTACGGTGTAGAGCTGTCCTTCATAGTTGACCACTTCCACAGCTGCGTCGGCGTCGTTCACGAGAGTGGCCTTGAGAAGGACGCTGGTAAAGGTGCTGTTGTAGTTGATGGGCAGATCTGCGGCATCGGTGAACGATGCGGGATCATTGGTGTTCTCACGGCAGTATGCGGCGGAGCCTACAGCCACTCCTAGGCCGTTGTAGCTGGCGTAGTCAAGAACGTTCTTGCTGCCGTCATAGTTGCGGCTGTCGGTGGAGTTGGCGTAGCTGTCTGGATAGTAGGTCGTCACATCATAGTTGGTGGATTTTCCCCAATAGCTTCTGAAGTTGTCAGCATCCAACCAGCTCTTGCTGTTGAACACGAGAGTCCAGGTCGGGTCAATGGTCTTGTAGCAGTATATGCTGCCGGTGGTGGCATTGAGTCCCCAGCCCTCAACCTTGGCATACAGAGCCGTGTTGGTGCCGTCGATGGTATAGTTGCCGAGAGAGAACTTGTTGCCGGTCGCCGAGGCACTGAGCTTGAGCTCAATCTTTGTGGCAAGACGCTCCACATAGACCTGCACGGGGCTGGACGCGGCAAGAGCTTCGGCCTCGGTGGACTTGAAGTCGGTGTCAGCCAGAGTGTTGAGATAGTAGCCCTTGTCATTTCCGCTGACATAGGAGCTGCTGGACATCACAAAGTTGGTCCATTTTGCCGCAGTTTCGTCATAAGTGGCGAACTTGTCGGAAATCACCTCCTCGGCCTCAGTGGAAGACTTGCCGATCAGGTTATCGATGAGCTTGTCCCCTGCGTTGAGGACTACGCCCATATATTTAGGCTTGTTTGTGACATTGGTGAGGATCACAACGCCCTTGCCGATCCACTCGACATTCTTGTCGCCCTGCTCCCAGTTGTTCTCTTTTGACTCCTCGTAGATGGAACGGGTCACTTTGGTCATATAATTGCCGTCGCCGTCATAGAAGAAGAAGGTTGCGGACACCACAGCCTGCTCGTCGGCGGTGCCGTAGTAGAACGGATTGGTGTCGTCACCGGTGGCCTTGGTGGCAGTGGCGTCGGTGTAGGCGATCTGCACGTTTAGGTAGGAGGCGTTGCCCTTTCCGTCGTTGTTTTCAGGCTCGGTGGCCGACTTGCTGCAGGCTGCAAACGCAGAAAGCGCGAGAGCCGCAATCAGAAAATGTTTTGCTTTCATGATGAAATGAATTATTGTTGATTAATTGTTTGTCTGTTCAATGTCTTTCAGGTAGTTCTCATAGTCCTGAGCCGCTTTGGCCGCGCCTTCTATGCCGAACCCTGCCGCTTTGCGGAACTGGGCCGCGGCCTCGGAGTAATTTTCGGTGCGGGCCGCGAGGACTCCCCTGGCCCAGGCCGACTCTCCGTTGTCTCCGGCCTTGTCCAGATATCTGGCGGCCCTCTTGTTCTCGTCGTTGCCGATCGCGGCGGAAGCGGCGTTGAGATTGACCACAGGGTCGTCGGGGTAAATTCTGGCCGCCGTTTCATAGACATCGTTGAATTCGTCGCTTCCGGGCTTGAGGCTGTTCGCGGCAAGATAGAACTCCTGCAGCGAGAGCTTGTCGGGGTGGGTCTTCATCACTTCCAGAATCTCGGCGGGATCGGAGAAGCTGCGTATCGCATAGTTGATGCGGTACTCGGTGCGGCGAAGGGTCGGGAACAGCTCCTTGACTATGGTGTTGTAGGTCTCGGGCCAGCGCTGACGGAGCTTCTGCTCTTTCTGATCCGGCTCAAGTGTTTCGGACTCGGCGATTTCCAGCATCTTGTCCTTGTCGGAGATGGTGCATTCCCGGAGCCATGCGATGAATCCGTCCCAGTCCTCGGGGACACATTCGGTGTGCATTATGCTCCTGTCGAAATCGGCGAAGGTGAGTATATAGTCGCGGATGGCGTCGGTCCTGCCGCTCGCCAGTCGCTCGTTGCTGCTGTATCTGCCTTCCGGAGAGGCATATCCCCGTAGCGTGATGGCGGTTACGGTGATGTCGTCGTCGAAGCGGATGGAGTCTATGCTCGCACGTATCTTGCCCAGCTCGGCGGCATTGTTCTCAAGTTCCGGATATATGGTGACCTTGTTGACGGGAAAGATGACGTCGGCCCTTCCGCTGACCTCGCGGGTCTTGGCCACGTCGTTTCTGGTGGCCTCGGGCGTGATGTAGCGCAGCTGCGGGACGGCCGGCTTGACGGGAATGTAGAGAGCACGGCTGAGCAGTCTCTCTTCCTGTCTGTCAGTCATCTTCTCGCAGCAGGAGTAGTCTCGGCGCATGAGTATGAGTTCGCATCCGTTCATCCAGTCGCTGTAGGAGGCTGTGCTGTGGTAAGGGATGACGCCCTCGAGCTTTCCGTCCCGGAGAGTGGTCTCGTCCTTGCCGGAAATCATGTTCCCGTCTCTGCGCAGATAATAATAGTAGCGCTGACGGCCGTAGATGCCCACCGACGGCAACGCGAGCGAGTCTGCGCCGTTGACTATGCACGGAGTGAGAAGCACCGCCTGCGTGCTCTTGAGCTGAAGCGCGGAGATGTCAAGGTCCATGTCCACAACCACCGACGAACCGTCGCGGCTGAGACGTGCGCCGTCTGCCGTGACTGAGTCTATCTTCTGGGCGGCGCCTGAAAGGGCCGCACCCATAAACATTATCACTAATGCGCTTATTGTCTTGATGTTCATGGCGTTCTGTAGCTAAAACAAATAAACGACACTCAGGGCGAGTTTGGTGGGACCGAACCAGTCATGAGTGCCGGTGGCGATTTTCTTGCCGCAGCCTGTACACCGGAATTCGTCATACCAGCAGCGGTTCCATCCCAGACCGGCTTCCGCCTCAAGATTCCAATGTCGGCCGAGCACCCATGCATAGCCATAGGCGACGCCCAGACCGGCCATCCAGCCCTGGTAGCGGTGGTCCTTGAGGCTGCTGAAATCGGTGCCGAACATCTTGAGCCCGGAATTCACTCCGCCGGTGTTGAACTGGCCTCCCTGGACGTGGGCGCCGATGAAGTGCCCGGCCCATGCATCACAGAACCAGTATCTGGCCTCGGGCTGCAACACCCATTTCTTCCATTTCTTATTGTCGCTGAATGTCCAGGCATTGAGACTGCCCGACATGTCCATCGTCCACTTCGGAGCGATTCTGCTCTCGACGCCGGCACTGACGGTGGTATTGAGATCGTAGAGAAGGTTGCTCTTCACGGCGAAATCCTGTGCTCCGAGACTGCCCGCGTTGAGCAGGAGCATTGAGCACAGCACATGCGAAGCCCAAGGCCTCGCCGCCTTCAAGATCCTAAGAATGTTGTTCATAAGCACTACTAACTACAGTACTTGCATTTTTCCGATGCAAAATATGCTTTTCCTACTTTTAGGGCGCGAAAGTAGAAAACATTTTTAGGAAGTCGTGAAATTCTCGAGCGGTAAAACGATACGCCCCCCCCCATTTTTTAAACATTTTTATTCGCCGTCGCGAAAAAAAACGCCCCGGAGAGGCCTGAAAAAGGTCAGTCGGAAGATCCCGATTTCTGATACTCGGAGGGTGTGAGGCCATAGCGGGCCTTGAAGCATTTCGAGAAATAGGACGCGGTGGTGAACCCTGATCTGTACATGATCTCGGAGACACTGCACTTGCCCTGCTTAAGCATGGACGCCGCGTTCTGGAGACGGATGTCGCGGATAAACTCGGTCGTGCTCAAACCGGTCAGCTGCTTGATCTTGCGGTAGATCTGCTTGGCCGGCCAATGCGACTCCTCGCAGAGGGCCGCCGCGGAGAATTCCGGATCGTCCAGGTGACGCTTCACTATGTCGGCTATCTCCTTCATAAAACTGGAGTCGGAGGTCTCGCCGGAAGTCTGCCTTGAAAATATCGCGCTCAGGGTCTCGCGGAACTCTCTGGCCCGGCTCACCGTGGAATTGGCGATGGACTGGGCTTTCTCCCTCTCTGCCCTCTCGGTTTTGAGCTGGAGCATGACGCGCCTGAAATAGAGGGCGAATCTGACGGCTCCGGCGGCAATCAGGACATATGCGAGATATGCCCATATCGTGGAGTGCCAAGGACGGCGGATTCTGATTTCCAAAGTCTCGGTCTCGGAATCCAGATTGCCGGCGGGGTCCAGATGGCAGACCTCGAAGGAATAGCGGCCCGCCGGGACATTGAGAAACACGGCCCGGCTGTCGGACGAACCAGCCTGCCACTCGTCGTGGAAACCGGCGAGACGATAGGCGAAGCGGCCGGACGGGGCCGGATATTTCATGGAGGAAAAGGTCAACGCGAAGGAATTCTGATCTGGGCCGAGAGCGATCCTTTCGGCGAGGGCGATGTCGCCGTCCAGAAGGACGCGGCCGGAATATTCCTGCTCCGGCGAGACGAGCACGTTGTCCAGATACAGGGCCGTAATCACCATCCTGTCCGGACGGTCATCGACAGGGGCCGCCGACGCCGATAGAGAATAGAAGCCGTTGAGGGTGCCGGCATAGACGTTTCCGGAGCCGTCGGCGACTATGCTGAGCAGCGGGTTCTCCAGCTTGCGGACCAGCTGCCAGTCAGGAGCATCGGGGTCACAGCGCCAGATCTCGTTGTCGTCACAGAGCCAGAGACGGCCGCCGGACCATGTCAATGACTGGGCCGACACGGTGTTCCCACTTATGGGGCGAAGTCCTTCTCCCTCAAGAACATAGACCCCAGCCTCGGTACCCACCCAGAGCCGCTCTCCGTCAGAGGCGAGAGAAAGGGTGCGCTTGCCCTCGGGAATCGGCAGTCCGGTGACGGAGAAATCCCGCTCGTCCACGAGATCGACCCCCTTGTCGGTGACCACCGCAAACCTGTGTCCGAAGCGGCAGAGCTTTAGGACTATGTCGCCGGAGAGCCCGTCACGCGAGCACAGATGCCTGTCGCAGAGAACGTCGCCACCGGCCGCCGGGAGACGGCTAACCGAAGTGATGAAAAGGCCTCCGTCATAGGTTCCGGTCCATATCCGTCCACAACCGTCCTCAGCCACGGAATACATCCAGCCGGAAAGATATCTGCCGGATGATTCGCGGATATTGTAGTGAGTCACGTGTCCGCCGCGGATGCGGTCCAGACCTCCGTCAGAGGCCGCCCACACCGCGTCACCGTCGCTGTAGAGGGCGCGCACCTTGTTGTGGGCCAGACGTCTGTCCGCTGGTCCCTCGTCCGACTTGTACACAGCCGGGGGCCCGGTGCGGGAATATTCCAGGATGCCGTTCATCCCGGCGGCAAAGACCCGGCCGCTCCCGGCGCATACGAGCGAAGTCACGTCCAGTCCGCCCGGAAGCCCGCAGTCCTCCACTCCGGTGAAGTCATATTCGTCATTGAGTCTGGTGAGCGCGGCGCCGTGGTCCGTCCCCACCCAGAATCCGCCGTCGGAATCGAGCATGGTCGCCCACACCACATTGTCCGGGATGGAGCGGGTGTCGCGGAGCTCATGCCGGAACATGCTGACGTCGCCTTCCGGCGAAATCACCATCAGCCCGTTGTCGGTGCCGGCGGCCAGACTGCCGTCGGGCAGATAGAGAAAGTTCTTGACGGGACCGCCGTCCCACAGGCGGACGGCTCTGCAGACCCTGCCGCCGCCGTAAGCGGCCGACGCGCAGACGGAACTTGCCCCGGCCGAAACGTCAAGAATGAAGAGACCCTTTTCCGTACCTATATAAAGATCGCCGGATCCGGAGCCCCCGGCCGGAATCATTGCCAGCACAAGATTGCCCGAAGCGCCGCCGAGGCCTTCCACCCTGGCGGTTTCGACAGCTCCGCCGGCAACCCTCCAGACGCGTCCGTAGCCGCCGAAGAAGAGAGTGTCACCCACGGCGCAGGAACTGGCCACATGCACGGCGGGAATGACGGCTTCGGTCGAGCCGGGAGATTTGCGGTAGAGACCGTCGGTCGTGCCTATCCACACGTCACCGCCGGCAAGCAGCGCGGATTTGACATGTCTCGGGCCTATCACCGTGTCCTGGACGAAGCCGCCGGCGTTGTCGTAGGTGCAAAATCCCCGGTCGGTGCCCACATGGAGAGTTCCCCCGTCATAGGCCAGAACATTCACATGTTCGTTGCATATGCCGCGCGGCGAGCCCGGATCCCGGCCGAAGCGCTGGCTCCGGACGCCGTCGTGACGGAACAGTCCGGCCTCGGTGCCGGCCCATACAAAGCCAAGCGAATCCTGCACAAGCGCATAGACCGGAAGTATCGGGCGGTCGTCCAGCGAGACCGCGGCAAACCGGCCGGACACCACGCATCCCCTCCCCGGACCGGCATTGACCGAGGCCGCGGCCAACGGGAGATACAGGCCTATGGACAAAATCGCTATGAGTCTTCTGCTGTTCATGGACACCCGTTCTGACAACGCTAAGATAGGGTATTTTGTCTAAATTGTTATATCATTTGTCTTTTTTGAGGTAATATCCATTGTCATCCGAAAGTAATTTTGCAGGTGGTTGACTGACTGTCGGCCCCACTTGAACAACACTAAAAATCCTATATATGAAAAATGCTTTTTCAAGAGCGCTGACGATTCTCGCCGTAGCGGCGGGATCTCTCCTCGGAAGCCTGTCTCTCCAGGCCCAGGGGAAGGTGAGCGTGAGCGGAACCGTGCTCGACGAATCAGGCGAGCCCGTGATCGGGCTCACCGTACTGATCAAAGGGTCCTCGACCGGAACGGAAACCGACATCGACGGGCACTATGTCATAAGCGCGCCGTCTGAAGGCACTCTAGTCTATTCCTGCATAGGCTATGTCACCCAGGAGGTCAAGGTGGCCGGACGCAGCGTGATCGACGTCACCGTCAAGACCGACTCCGAGCTGCTCAGCGACGCCGTGGTGATCGGCTATGGAACCACCGCCAAAAAGGACCTGACCGGTTCGGTGGCCACCATGAAAACCAAGGACTTCAACTCGGGTCTCATCTCCACTCCGGAGCAGCTCATCAACGGCAAGGTCTCGGGCGTGCAGATCATGTCGTCAAGCGGATCCCCCACCGCCGGAAGCACCATCAGAATCCGCGGTGGAGCGTCCCTGAACGCATCCAACGATCCCCTGATCGTGCTTGACGGAGTGCCTCTCGAGATCGGCGGAATAGCCGGCAACGACGGCAACTTCCTCTCGCTGATCAATCCGAACGACATCGAGTCCATAACCGTGCTCAAGGACGCATCCTCCACAGCGATCTATGGATCCAGAGCCTCCAACGGAGTCATTCTCATCACCACCAAGAAGGGCGCGAGCGAGAAGATCATAGTGAACCTCACCTCCACCCAGTCCGTCCAGTGGAAGACCAAACTGGCCGACATGCTGTCATATGACGAATTCGTGAATGTGGCAAATGGCCTCGGCACGGACTACAGCCAGTACCTCGGCAGCGAGCACACCGACTGGAACGACCAGATCTATCAGGCCGCATTCGGAACCGACAACAACATCAGCGTGAGCGGCCAGGCCGCCAAATGGCTGCCATTCAGGGCATCCGCCGGCTATTACGACCAGAACGGAATACTCAAGACCGACAACGCCAAGAGAATTTCCGGCAATCTGAACCTGGCCCCGGCCTTTTTCAAGGACTACCTCAAGTTTAACATCTCCCTCAAGGGCGCATACAACCGCAACTCGTTCGCCAACACCAGCGCAATCTGGAACGCCGCCACCTTCAACCCCACCGTTCCGGTCTATTCCGGCAGCGACGCTCTCGGCGGATTCTATGAGATCACTTCCAGCACCGGAGTGCCCGACATGTCCGCCGTCAAGAACCCTCTCGGGCTTCTCAGGCAGACCGACGCCACCAGCGACGTTTACAGGCTCGTGGGCAACATCGACGCCGACTACCGGTTCCATTTCCTGCCCGACATGAAGTTCCATGTGACCGGAGGCTATGACTACGCCACCGGCAAGGGCCGGTCCTTCACCCCCGCCACGGCGGCTTCCGCCTATGAGACCAAGGGTTATCTCAGCGCATACGGCCCAGCCAAGAAATACAACCGGCTCTTCACGGCCTATCTCAACTACAACAGGGAAATCGAGGCCATAAAGTCGCATGTGGACGTCACCGCTGGCTATGACTACCAGTACTGGAAGGCCACCTATCCGGCCGGAGACAACTACAACGCCGCCGGCGAAAGCCTCAACCAGGCATGGACCGCCACCGACAACCGTCATGCGCTTATCTCCTACTATGCCCGTCTGAGCTATTCCTGGGACTCACGCTATCTGCTCACGGCCACCATCCGCCGCGACGGCACCTCGCGTTTCTCCAAGGACACCCGATGGGGCACATTCCCTTCGGTCGCTCTGGCATGGAGGCTTTCCGAGGAGCCCTTCCTGAAGAATGCCAGCTGGATGGACGACCTCAAGATCAGGGCCAGCTACGGAGTGACCGGACAGCAGGACGGCATAGGCAACTACAACTACCTCCCCACCTACTGGTCGGGAACTTCCAACAGCCAGTATATCGGCTCCGACGGCAGCTACATCAACACCTATCTGCCCTCGTCCTATGTCTCCGACCTCAAGTGGGAGACCACCAAGTCCTACAACCTCGGCCTTGACTGGACATTCCTCGACAACCGCATCCAGGGAAGCTTCGACTGGTACACCCGAAAGACCGAAGACCTGATCGCCACCGTGCCCGCACCGGCCGGAACCAACTTCAGCAAGATGATCACCACCAATGTGGGCAACGTCTCCAGCTCCGGCATCGAGGCCAGCGTCAATCTGGTTCCCGTCAAGACCCGCGACTGGACATGGAACGTGGGATTCAACGCCACGTGGCAGAACGTGGAGATCACCAACCTCACCCTCGTGGACAACGGAGAGGTGACCAAGACCCTGACAGGCCCCACCGTGGACAGCAAATATGTGCAGGTGATGACCGAAGGGCAGGCTCCCTATTCGTTCTTCGTCTATAAGCAGCTCTACGGCGAGGACGGCCGTCCGATCGAAGGCGCATACGCCGACCTCGACGGCAACGGCGTCATCAACATCAACGACCGCTACTGCTACCATTCCCCCGCCCCCGACTGGATCTTCGGATTCAACACTTCGGTGAGTTGGAAGAAACTCTCCGTCTCGGCCACCTTCCGCGCCAACGTGGGCAACTATGTCTATAACGCCATGGCCATGAACACCGGCGCCACCGAGACCATGAAGTACAGCGCTCCACAGCTGAGCAACCTTTCCTCGTCCTACCTGAAGACAGGATTCACCGCCAGGCAGTTCTGGTCTGACTACTATGTGGAGAACGCCTCTTTCCTCAAGATGGACAACCTCACGGTGAGCTATGACTTCGGCCGCATCAAAGACATGATGGGACTGCAGCTCTCGCTCATGATGCAGAACGTCTTCACAATCACGAAATACACCGGCGTGGATCCGGAAATCTCCAACGGCTTCGACAGCTCGTTCTATCCGCGCCCCCGCATAGTTTCGCTCAGCCTCGGCCTGAACTTCTAAAACCAGAAAACCATGAAAAGAATTCGCAAATATGCAAGTGTGGCCGCACTGGGGCTGGTCATGTGCCTCTCCAACGGCTGTCTGAAGGATCTGGACCAGTATCCCCACACCGACACGACCTCCAAGGACGTGTACACGAGTGCGGACAACTATGAGTCCGTGCTTTCCGGAATCTATACTTCGATGATCGTCAACCTCAGTTCGATAGCCGATGACGACCGTTACCAGAACTACACGCGCTGCCTGACCATGTTCCAGGAGTGCTCCGCGGACACCATGGACGACGTCTGGCTCAGCGGAGAGACCATGACCGACGTGAGTTTCCAGCAGTGGAACGCCGGCGATCCATGGGTCTCCGCCATGTTCTATCACATCTACAACATAGTGTCGCTGGCCAACGAGTTCATCCGCAACTCCTCCGAAGAGGCCATCTCCGGCTTTTCCGACTCCGACAAGGCGAAGATCCGCGGTTGGAGGGACGAGGCGAGGGGCCTCAGGGCTCTCGCCTATTATCATGAGCTCGACTTCTTCAACGTGGCCTCTTTCGTCACCGAAGAAAACCCGGTCGGCTCCTACATCCCCGAGGTCTATTCCAGGCAGCAGCTGTTCAATTATATCGAAAGCGAGCTCAAGGAGCTGGGAGAGTCCCTGCCTTCCCGCAACTATGGGCATTTCACCAAGAGCGCCGCAAACGCCCTTCTTGCAAGGCTTTACCTCAATGCGGAGGTCTATACCGGCACCGCCCGGTGGGATGACTGCATAGCCGCCTGCAACAAGGTGTTCGATGACGGATACGACGCTCTCGCCCCGAGCTATGCCAGCCTGTTCAACGCCGACAACAACAAGAGGGACGGCGAGATCATCTTCGCCCTCGACTGCGACGCCACCCACACGGTGGCATGGGGCGCCGGCACCTATCTTGTCTGCGCGACCCGCTTCGACAACTATGACGACATCCTCAAGGACTTCGGCGTGGCCACCTACTGGAACTGCCTGCGCGTGCGTCCCCAGCTCGTGGACCTGTTCGCCGACGGCGACTCCAGGGCCATGTTCGGCAGCCGTGACAGGAAGTACTATGACGAGGCTCCGGAAGACTTCTATGAGGATGCCGGCGACACTCAGTACAAATACCGCGACCGCGACAAGGAGATCAGCAAGCATGACGACGTGACCACCGGTTGGGAGATAAACAAATGGACCAACCTCACCGATGCCGGTGAAGCGGCCTCCGACACCAGAGTCAACGGCGCCGAGACCGACTATCCCATGTTCCGTCTGGCCGACATCTATCTGATGGCAGCGGAAGCCGGCCTCCGCGGGGGCACAGGCGCCCGCAAGACCGCCCTGGAATATGTCAACCTGGTGCGTGAACGCGCATATGGCGGCGCCTCCGGCGACATTACGGCGGCCGACCTCACTCTGGACTTCATCCTCGACGAACGAGGAAGGGAGCTCTATTCCGAGGGAGTGAGAAGGACCGACCTCATCCGCTTCGGAAAATACACCTCCGGCTACAACTGGAACTGGAAGGGCGGCGTTCTCGACGGAAAGGACGTGGACAAGAAATACAGCGTGCTTCCCATCCCCGAGGCCGAGCTTTCCGCCAACCCCGGTCTGAAAGCCTACAACACTGAACTTGGTTACTAAAATCGCATAACAATGAAACTGAATTATATACATATTCTCGCAGGTCTCGCCGCTCTGGTTGTGGCCGCCTGCGCCAAGGACGGCGAAACCCTGATCGTCACCAATCCGGAGCCCGCTTCCGGCCTGTACGCAGACCCGGCGGAAAAGACGCTCCTACTCTCCGAGAAGAGCAATCTGGGCATGACATTCTACTGGACCAACGGCAAAGGCGCCACGGTGAGCAATCCCTCGGCCGCCCTGCCCGACGGTCTGGTCACGTCCACCCTCGACTTCGCCCTTTCGGAGTCGTTCGACGGCGCATACTCCTATGCTCTTGACTCCGACGCGTCTTCGGCGCAGTTCACGGTCGAGTCTCTCAACAACATAGTGCTCAGGCTAGGAGTGAGCGAGGAGAAGGCCGTGACGGTCTATGTGCGCGTGAGCACTTCCATGGACAAGACCAGCGTCCACAGCGACGCCATAACGGTGTCTCTCACCCCCTATATCGGCGACTCCGGCGTGATGAACATGAAGGACAAGGATTCCGGCGAGTTCTTCGCCACCCTGCACAATTCCTCCGACAACGCCGACCGCTATGAAGGCTTTGCGGTGACCACCACGGGCTGGAAGAACTTCTACTTCGTGGCCAATGACGGCACGGCATGGGGCGAAGACAGCGCATGGACCGCATTTGTGGTCGAGAAACAGGGTGACACGGACTGGCGCAACTGCTGGTTCGCCGGCGTCACAGGCTGCCACTATGTGTTCCTGGACACCGTTCTGGGCGAATGGTGGCATGTCACCATGCCTTCCGTGAAGATTACCGCGGGCGGAGCCGAGACCGGCATGAAGTTCTCCCCTTCCGCAAAGACCTGGACCGGAGTGTTCACCACCACCGAGTCTGGCGCAGAGGTGAAAGTGAACGGAACAGGAGCGATGTATGACAAGACCGTGGGCACCGACGCATCCGCGACGCCCATCGACTGGCCTTTCTCCTTCGTGGTTTCGGGCAGCAGCTTCAGTTTCGCGCAGGGCGACGTCGCCAGCAACCTCACAGCGGGAGCCGCCGGCACCTACACCCTGACCTTCAATGTGGAGACCCTTGAGATGACTCTGGTTTCGGGCGGCGACGCTCCCGAGCCGGTGACCTATCCCGCAGACCTCTACGCATGGTACTATAAGAAAGAGTCAAGCGAAAAGCTCGACAAGGCCACCCTGCTCAACGGTGTCACCGGTGACGAGGGCCACTATCAGGGCTTCCTCTACACCTCGCCCGACTGGAGCGACGAGCAGAGCGGATTCCGCTTCCTGACCTCCGACGGCGATGACGCCACCGAATATCACGCAGACGCCGCCGGCCAGTATGTGCTCACCGCGGAGGACGGCGGCTGGAACTTCTGGAGCAGCAATACCGGACTGAATTATGTCACCGTGGACCTGACAACCATGAGCTGGGCCGAGACCCAGGTGAAGCACGTGGCCATAAGCGGCGACTTCAACGACTGGGCGATTTCGGAATCCGAATTCATGACCTACGATGTAGCGAGCCGCAAATGGGTGGCTACCTGCGACATAGACAAGATCGAATGGGGTATCAAGTTTGTGCTTGAATTCGAGGACGGCGACTGGAAATGGCAGTATGGCGACCCCGAAAACGACGGCGTGCTGGAGCTGGGCAAAGACGGCTTCAAGCCGGCCGAGACCGGCGTTTATAAGATAGAGCTGGATCTGAGCAGCTTCAACGCCCCCACCTACACGCTCACGAAACAATAACCGGTTTGGTTAGTAGCGGGCCGGCCTACGTTTATGGTTTTTCGGCGGCCGGCCCTTTTTATCAGACTTTTTTGAAACAGTTACCGGTTTTTCCGGAACAGTTCGCATATATCGGCAATATGAAGAAAATGTTTATCACTGCAATAACGGCCGCGGCGGCTCTTGCTCTTGCGGCAGGATGCTCCGAGGTGAATCCGGAGTACACCGCTCCCGATACGGTCGAGCCCGAGGAGATTGACCGCACCGCTTTCGCCAAGGGCGCGGACATCAGCTGGGTGACCAAGATGGAGAGCGAAGGCGTCAAATTCTACAACGCCGCCGGCGACGAGACGGAATGTACCGCGCTAATGAAGCAGATCGGCATGAATTCCATCCGCTTGCGCGTCTGGGTGAACCCCGCCGAAGGATGGAACGGCAAGGGCGACGTGGTGGCCAAAGCCATGCGCGCCCAGAAGCTGGGAATGAGGATAATGATCGATTTCCACTACAGCGACACATGGGCCGACCCGGCCAACCAGACCACACCGTCCGCATGGAAAAGCTATGGAATCGAGGAGCTCAAGAGCGCGGTGGCCGGGCATACGTCCGACGTGCTCAACGCGCTTAAGACCGCCGGCGTGGATGTGGAATGGGTGCAGGTGGGCAACGAGACCCGCGACGGAATGCTGTGGGATCTCGGACGCGCCACAACCAACCCTCTGAACTACACGGCGCTGAACAATGCGGGTTATGACGCCGTGAAGGCCGTCTATCCCGAAGCCAAGGTCGTGGTCCATCTGGACAACGGCAACGAATTCAAATACTACGACCGCATATTCGGCATACTGAAGAAGAACGGCGGCAAGTATGACATCATCGGCATGTCGCTCTATCCCTCTTCGGACTGGAAGACCCCCACCGAATCCTGCATCGCCAACATCAAGAAGTGCAGCCAGACCTATGGATGCAACGTGATGATCTGCGAAGTGGGCATGCCCTGGGACGACCCTCAGACGGCCAAGGAGATGCTTTCATATCTGATGACCGGCGCCAAGGCCACCGGATGCTGCGACGGAGTGTTCTATTGGGAGCCCGAAGCCCCGGCCGGCTACAACGGCGGCTATTCGCTGGGCGCGTTTGCCGACGGCAAGCCCACAGCCGCTCTCGACGCCTTTGCGGAATAGCTGACAGAGGGGCAAAATTGGAGGAAAGCGTATGAAGAAGATATTGCCGCTGCTGACGGCGGGTCTGCTGGCGGTCTCTGGAATGGCCGCACAGCCGAGAAGCGAGACGATCCTCAAAGAATGGGATTTCCGCAAGGACCACGAGATGGGCGCCGCCGAGGGATGGGAGCATGTCCGCATTCCCCACGACTGGGCCATTTACGGGCCGTTCGACAAATCCAACGACCTGCAGACGGTCGCCGTGGTCCAGAACGGCGAGACCGTGCCCAGCGAAAAGACCGGACGCACCGGAGGACTGCCGTATATGGGTAAAGGCTGCTACCGCACAAGCCTGGACATCGCCAGCCTGGAGGGACGCCGCTTCGAACTGTTATTTGACGGCGCAATGAGCGAGGCTCAGGTCTATGTCAACGGTGAGAAAGTCGCCGAGTGGCCCTATGGCTACAACGCCTTCCACTGCGATGTCACTTCCGCGCTGCACGACGGAGCCAACGAGGTGGCCGTCCTGCTGGAGAACAGGCCGTTTTCTTCGAGATGGTACCCCGGCGCCGGCCTTTTCCGCAAGGTGAGGCTGGTCGAGACGCCGACAGTGCATGTCCCCGTGTGGGGCGTGCGCATAACGACTCCACATGTGGAGAAGGACTATGCAAGCGTCTGCATCGAAACTGAAATCGACGGAGCCGAAGAGGGCGGGATTTTCGAACTGAATACGTCCATAGCCGATGCGGACGGACGCATAGTCGCCAGCCGCTCGGATCTGCGGTCCATCTGCCACGGCGAGGCCGCAAGGCAGAACATCACGCTTGAGCGTCCGGAGCTGTGGTCGCCGGAGACTCCGAGCCTCTACACTGCAGTGACCAGAATCCTGAAGGACGGCGTAGTAATGGACAGCGTCTCCACCCGTTTCGGAGTGCGCACGATCGAGTTCGTGGCTGACAAAGGCTTCTTCCTCAACGGGGAGCGGCGCGTCATCCGCGGGGTCTGCCAGCACCACGATCTGGGGCCTCTCGGAGCAGCCGTGAATAGATCGGCCCTGCGCCATCAGATCGAAATGCTCAAGGAGATGGGCTGTGACGCAATCAGGACTTCGCACAACATGCCCGCCGAGGAGCTTGTGGAACTGTGCGACGAGATGGGCGTGATGCTCATGGCCGAGACTTTCGACGAGTGGGATGTGGCCAAGTGCGAAAACGGCTACCACAGATTCTTTGACGGATGGGCTGAGAAGGACGTGGTCAATCTGTTGCGGCATTTCCGCAACAGTCCTTCCATAATCATGTGGAGCATAGGCAATGAGGTGCCCACCCAGTGGACTCGGGACGGCTACAGGACCGCCGCATGGCTCCAATCCATCTGCCACAGGGAGGATCCCACCAGGCCAGTGACCTGCGGCATGGACCAGTTCGACGCCGTGGTGAACAACGGATTCGGCGCGCAGCTGGACATTCCCGGTTTCAACTACAAACCCCGCCGCTATGTCGAAGCCTATGAAAAACTTCCCCAAAACATAATTCTGGGCAGCGAGACCGCCTCCACCGTGAGCTCACGAGGGGTTTATCATCTTCCTTCCGAGACCGGCAAGGACGGTTTCGACCAGCTTATAGGGGCGAACAGGCTGCACGGGGACCACCAGTCTTCCTCCTACGATGTGGAGACCTGCTACTGGTCCAACATCCCGGACGTGGATCTGGCCGCCGACGAGGACTATCCGTGGATGCCGGGGCAGTTCGTCTGGACCGGATTCGACTATCTGGGCGAGCCCTCCCCCTACGACACGGACGCATGGCCCAACCATTCTTCCGTGTTCGGATGCATAGACCTGGCGTCCATTCCAAAGGACCGCTACTGGCTTTACCGCAGCATCTGGCGCAAGGACTCGCCCACCCTGCATCTGCTGCCGCACTGGACCTGGCCCGGCCATGAGGGGAAAAACGTGCCCGTTGTGGCATATACCTCCTTCGACAGGGCCGAGCTGTTCGTCAACGGCGTGAGTCAGGGCATGGCCGAGAAGGCCGCTCCCTCGGGAGTGTCGTCCGACCCGACCCGGCCTCTGCCGATTGCCTCCGACAGCGAGCTTGTCAGGCGGTTCCGTCTGATCTGGCCTGATGTGGTCTATCAGCCCGGCGAAATCCGGGTGGTGGCATATGCCGGGGACGGCAGCGTGGCCGCCGAGGAGACGGTGCGCACAGCAGGCAAGGCCTATGCTCTTCGGCTGACTCCGCACACCGCCGTGCTGCGGGCCGACGGCGAAGATCTGTGCTATGTCAACGTGTGCGCGGTGGACAGGAACGGCACTCCCGTGCCCGGTGACAGCCGCGAGGTGAAGGTGAGTGTCAGCGGCGCAGGAGCGTTCAGGGCCATGGCCAACGGCGACCCCACCAGTCTGGAACCGTTCCATCTGCCCCACATGCATCTGTTCAGCGGTCAGCTCACCGCCATTGTTCAGAGCGCCGACGCCCCCGGTGAAATCACCGTCACCGTCAGCGCAAAAGGCCTGCGCCCCGCCGTCGCAAGGATCTCCGTCACAAAAGACTGACGCCGGATGCGGACAAGGGGCTTCCTAACCCCCGCAGACTATCGTCTGCGACCCCTATCAGGGGTATCTCGCGCCTCCGGCGCGGTCCCTGCGGGACTTATTAGTCTCGTAATGAAAAAATTGCTATCTTGACGGGGTAATAACATTTTATTCTCCCGTCAAAATGAAATCACTTCTAAAGCTTTTTCTAGTCCTTGCGGCCGGATCGGCCGTATCCGGCTGCGCGGAAGAATCCGACATCAAAAATCTTCAAGACCAGATTGACGCTCTCA
>CAVGCT010000012.1:0-7359 GCA_963627885.1 bacterium | reverse complement strand
CCACCTCTTCCCATTCCGAACAGAGAAGTTAAGCCCGCCATCGCCGATGGTACTGCCCCACCAGGTGGGAGAGTAGGCAGCTGCCGTTCTTCGAGATGGTGACTAAGAAGTCGAAAGACTGATTAGTCACCATCTTTTTTTTGTTTAATACATGGGTTGGAAAATTATCTCATTGAGTTCATGACAGCCCGGAGAAACCGCGACGGGCGGCTTCAGATGCACGTTACAGGGACTGTAAACGAATAAGGAGTCAAAGGAAAGAATCGGTTACAGCCGTTCCTTTATGTTGTAGACGTTGCGTTCGGAAGAAGTGCGGGAGATCATCTCGCAGATGAATCCGGCGAGGAACAGCATGGTTCCGATGACGACGGCGGCCAGCGCCAGATAGAAAAGCGGCTGATCGGTGACCGGTCTGAAATGCCACCCCTGAGCCTGATGGACAAGCTTTACGACTATCAGCCACACGGCAATGACGAAACCGGCCAGAAACATGAGTATGCCGGTGAAGCCGAAGAAATGCATCGGCTTCTTTCCGAAGGTGCTCAGGAACCACAGTGACAGAAGGTCCAAAAACCCGTTCACGAAGCGTTCCATGCCGAATTTGCTCTTTCCGTATTTCCTTTTCTGGTGGTGTACCTGCTTCTCGCCGATCCTGTCGAACCCGGCGTTCTTGGCGAGATAGGGAATATAGCGGTGCATCTCCCCATAGACCTCGATGTTCTTGACGACATCGTTGCGGTAGGCTTTGAGCCCGCAGTTCATGTCATGCAACCGGATGCCGGTTATGAGTCTTGCGGTGGCGTTATAGAGCTTTGATGGAAGATTCTTCGTGAGCCTGTTGTCCTGGCGATGCTGCTTCCAGCCCGATACGACGTCATAGTCATCCTCCACTATCATCCTGTACATTTCGGGAATCTCCTCCGGAGAATCCTGAAGGTCCGCATCCATCGTGACGACAACTTTGCCGTCGGCCGCCTTGAATCCGCAGTAGAGCGCCGCGGACTTGCCGTAATTGCGGCGGAAAGATATCCCTTTCACTGTGGGGAAATCTTTCGAAAGACGCTTGATCTCGTCCCATGAGCCGTCTCTGCTGCCGTCGTCCACCATTATTATCTCGTGACTCCATCCCTGAGCCTCCGCGACCCTTTCAATCCATTCCACGAGTTCCCTGAGAGACTCCTTTTCGTTGAACAGGGGCACTATTACGCTCAAATCTTTGGAAAAGCTGTGGCTCATGCGGTGTCTGGTTTATGCGTTCGAATTGGAAAAGGGGTCGGACGACGGAATCCTTCTGGAAAGGATGACCGACAGAATCCAGCCGTAAACAAAGCAGTATATCAGATTGGAGAAAAAGCTTACGGTGGGGAGGTTGTCCATGATAAGTTCAAGTGTCTTGATGGAATTGGAGTCCAGGTAGGCGGGATATTGCTGCATCGCGGTGTCTATGGCGGCGGCAGTCTCGGCCGGTGCCAGGAACAGACAGTTGGCCAGCGAACCGGCGGCCACTATGAGCGCCGAAAGAAATGCGGAAGTCACGCCGAGCCGGCAGGTGTCCCTGTTGTCCGCTCCGGGATATGCGGAGACGAACCGCAGCATGGCCTTTTTCATCAGCAGTATGCAGCCTGCAAACTTTGCGGCCCAGATTATGAAACCGCCAGCGCTGACGGCCATGTTGAGCGTAATTCCTCCTTTTGTCTTGCCCAGCAAGGTGGACAGGACCATGCATATGATGCAGAAAAAGCCCAGCGCCGCTCCGACTCTGGAGGCTTCATTCCATATTGTTCTCGATGAGATTTCTTTTGACATCCGGACTTGAATATGCTTATGCGGCCATGGAGTCCGCATAGACGGAGCCCCGACATACAAATATAGGTTTTTTTTGTAAATTTGTGGTTTGAGTAAACAATATGTCAGATCATATGAGTATAAACATTACATTCCCCGACGGTAGCGTAAAGTCCTGTGAGAAAGGAATTACCGGCTACGAAATTGCAATGGGCATAAGTCCGAGACTGGCTTCGGAAGTGCTCGCCGTGTCAATAAAGCCAGAAGGCGACACAACCGTTGGCGGCGGCGCCACCATAGATCTGACCAGACCGATAACCGAAAGCTGTTCCATCAAACTCCTGAAATGGGACGATGACGAGGGAAAGAAAGTGTTCTGGCACTCTTCATCCCACCTTATGGCGGAGGCTCTCGAGGCTTTGTATCCGGGTGTCAAGTTCGGCATAGGTCCTGCAATCGAGAACGGCTTCTATTATGATGTGGATCTCGGCGACAAGACCATCTCCGATGCCGATTTCCCGAAAATCGAGAAAAAGATGCTGGAGCTGGCCAAGGAGAATCAGTCGTTCAAGCGCATAGATGTTTCCAAGGCCGACGCCCTCAAGCATTTCCAGGAAAAGGGCGACCCCTACAAGTGCGAGCTCATCAGCGAGCTGGCCGACGGCACCATCACATACTATCAGAACGGCGTGTTTACCGATCTTTGCCGCGGACCTCATCTTGCCAATACCGGCGTGATCAAGGCGGTGAAGCTCACGAGCATAGCCGGCGCATACTGGAGAGGCGACGAAAAGCGTCAGCAGCTTACCCGTATCTATGGCATCACCTTCCCCAAGAAGTCTCTGCTGGATGACTATCTCAAGCTTCTCGAAGAGGCCAAGAAAAGAGATCACCGCAAGCTCGGCAAGGAGATGAAACTTTTCACCTTCTCCTCCAGAGTGGGTCTCGGCCTGCCTCTGTGGCAGCCCAGAGGCTCCGTGATGAGATATGAGCTGGAAAAGTTCCTCCGCAAGAAACTCAACGAGTATGGCTATCTGCCGGTGGTGACTCCCCATATCGGAAGCAAGCAGCTCTACATAACTTCCGGTCACTATGCAAAATACGGCAAGGATTCGTTCCAGCCGATACACACTCCTCAGGAAGGCGAGGAGTATATGCTTAAACCCATGAACTGCCCTCACCACTGTGAGATCTACCGTTCCGAGCCCCGTTCTTACAGGGACCTGCCGCTGAGGCTCGCCGAGTTCGGCACGGTGTACAGATATGAGCAGAGCGGAGAGCTGCACGGACTGACCCGTGTCAGAAGTTTCACTCAGGACGACGCCCACATGTTCGTGCGCCCCGACCAGATCAAGGAGGAGTTCAAGAAGGTCATAGACCTTATCCTCTATGTCTTCAAGGTGTTCAAGTTCGAGGAGTACACCGCTCAGGTCTCCCTGCGCGACAAGGTGGACAGAAGCAAATATATCGGAAGCGACGAGAACTGGGAGAAGGCGGAGAGCGCAATCATCGAGTCTGCCGCCGAGAAGGGCCTGAAGACCGTCGTGGAATATGGTGAGGCCGCTTTCTATGGGCCTAAGCTTGACTTTATGGTCAAGGATGCCATAGGCAGAAAGTGGCAGCTCGGCACCATTCAGGTGGACTACAATCTCCCCGAGAGGTTCGAGCTGGAATACACCGACGTGGACGGCAGCAAGAAGCGTCCTGTCATGATCCACAGGGCCCCCTTCGGATCCATTGAAAGATTCACCGCCGTGTTGCTTGAACACACCGGCGGACACCTTCCGCTGTGGCTCTCGCCGGATCAGGTCAAAGTGTTGCCTGTCAGTGAAAAGTATGGCGAGTACGCAAAAAAAGTTTGCGATTTGCTGAATAATTCCGAAATTCGCAGTTCCTTGGATGACAGGAACGAGACGCTGGGCAAGAGAATCAGGGATATATCCCTTCTCAGGGTCCCCGTTCTCATCATCGTAGGAGAGAAAGAGGCTGCCGACGGCACCGTCTCGGTCAGGCTGAGAGGTCAGGATGCCGGGACCAAGACTGTCGAGGAGTTCCTGACATGGTTCGGGGACGCCGTCAAGTCAGAGTTGTGCTGACGGAAGCCGATAAGCAGTTGAATTAAAAAAGTATAGGAGATTTTTTTATCGCTACGCCTTACAAACCCCATTTCAGTGGTCCCAAGCCTTCGCCGAGGCCGGGGGCCAGGCCTGTTGGACGCAATCTTCCCGGTCAGAGACCCAAGGGAGAAAACGAGTTGAACATAAATGAGGAGATCAGCGCTCCGCAGGTGCGACTGGTCGGTGACAATATCACCGAACCCGGAGTTTATCCGATCGCCGCTGCCAGGAAAATGGCTGCCGAGCAGGAGCTGGATCTTGTGGAGATAACGGCAAAAGCGGACCCTCCTGTATGCAGAATCCTTGATTATCAGAAATATCTCTATCAGCAGAAGAAAAAGGCCAAGGAAATCAAACAGAATTCTTCCAAGATAGTAATCAAGGAGATACGTTTCGGGCCCAACACCGACGAGCATGATTTTCAGTTCAAGCTCAAGCATGCCAAGGAGTTCCTGTCCGAAGGCTCCAAGGTGAAGTCGTCGGTCTTTTTCAGAGGCCGTTCCATCCAGTTCTCGGATCAGGGAGAGAAGCTTCTTCTCAGATTCGCGGTGGAGCTTGAGGAATTCGGCAGGGCCGAAAGCATGCCCCAGCTCGAGGGCAAGAGGATGATCATGATGATCGCCCCCATAAAAAAGAAGTAATCCGTTGTCGGATTGAGTTTATATTAACAAAAACAACAATTTTAGAGATGGCAAAGCTTAAGACCAATTCCGGTGCAAAAAAGCGCTTTACGCTTACCGGAACGGGAAAAATCAAGAGAAGACATGCTTATCACAGCCACATTCTCACCAAGAAGACCAAGAAGCAGAAAAGGAATCTTGACCACTTCGCAATCCTTGACAAGGTTGACGAGCGTCGTGTAAAAGAGCTTCTTGTCCTTTAATTTTTTAAGTTTAACTCGGAACGCAGTCCAGAAGCGCCGCAAGCCGGCCACTGCCTCCGGAAATCAATCAAATTATGTCAAGATCAGTAAATTCAGTGGCCTCCAGGGCCCGCCGCAAAAAGATTCTCAAGAGAACCCGCGGTAATTTCCTTTCCAGGAAGAATGTCTGGACGGTAGCAAAGAACACCTATGAGAAGGGTCTCACCTATGCTTACCGTGACCGCAGAGCCAGGAAGCGTGAGTTCCGCGCCCTCTGGATCATGAGGATCAACGCTGCCGCCCGTTCCTACGGCATGTCGTACTCCCAGTTTATGGGCAAACTTGCCAAGCAGAACGTGGGTCTGAACCGCAAGGTTCTGGCAGACCTCGCCATGAACAACCCTCAGGCGTTCGAAGCCATAGTCAACTCTGTAAAGTAGACTTGCGGCGATGAGCTGGAGGGACATCTGTCATAACAAATGGGCTAGACTGGGATTCTGGTCATTGCTCTATGTGTTATGGGTGGTCTGGCTCGGAAATTATTGGTGGCTTTTCGGCCTCATTGTGATATTCGACCTCACGGTCACGAAAAAAGTGAAGTGGCTGTTCTGGAAGAAGGAGTACAAAAAGGGAGAGAAGCACAACGAACTGCTCGACTGGCTGGATGCCGTAATCTTTGCCGTCGTATTCGTCACCTTCATCAATATTTTCTTTTTCCAGGCCTTCAAGATCCCTTCATCTTCCATGGAGAGCACCTTGTACACGGGAGACCATCTCTTTGTGAGTAAGCTCGCCTATGGCCCCAAGATCCCGCAGACTCCGCTTACCATCCCGTTCACCCATAACGTGATAGGCCGTAAGGAGTCCTATTCGACCCTGATACAGAACAAGTACAGGCGTCTTAAGGGATTCCGCGGCGTGAAGGAAGGGGACTGCGTGGTGTTCAATTTCCCCAATGGGGACACTGTCCTGACCAGGGATCCGGTAGCCGACTACTACGCCATGTGCAGAATAGCCGGAAAAGAAAATGCGATAGCAAGTTACGGACCCGTAAAAGTCAGACCTTCGGACAAGAAGGACCATTATGTGAAAAGATGCGTCGCCGTCGCGGGTGACACTCTCAGCATAGTGGACGGCAGGGTTTACATCAATTCCAATCCTCAGGAGGTATGGCCCGGAGTTCAGCACACCTATAAGGTCGTGACCAACGGGACGCCGGTCAACCAGAAAACATTGGAAAAAATCGGGCTCAACACTTCCGAGCTCCGCTACAGCGCCGAACTCCCCGGGTATCCGGAGATGGCTCTGACCGAGAAGATGGCGGCAGAGGTCGCCAAGTTTCCCAATGTCGTCTCTCTTGACAGGAACATTGACGTCTATCCGCCGGATTATCCGGATTCCTATCTTCTGATTTTCCCCTTTTCGGAGAATTTCAAATGGACAAGGGACAATTTCGGGCCTCTGTGGATTCCCAGAAAAGGGGCTACGGTCAGTCTGGATACGGAAAACCTTCCTCTCTACGAGAGAGTCATCCGGGATTATGAACATCACAGCCTTGAGGTGCGGGACGGAAAAATCTTCGTGGATTCGGTGGAGACCGCCAGCTATACGTTTGAGCAGGACTATTATTTCATGATGGGAGACAACCGGCACAATTCGCTGGATTCAAGATACTGGGGCTTTGTTCCCGAGGATCATATAGTCGGGCGTCCGGCATTGATCTGGCTGTCCACTGATTCCGGGAAGCCTTTTCCCAAGAATATCAGATGGAACCGGTTTTTCAAATTTGTGTAGATTTTTTGGAATTGCTGAAATTTAACGCGATATTTGCAGTCTCCTGCGTAAAGTATTCAGAATAATAATAAAAGATAAAATATCATGGCAAAGGTTTGTCAAGTAACTGGAAGAAAGAGAATGATCGGCAACAATGTCGCTCATTCGAAGCTTCGCACCAAAAGAGAGTTCGCTCTCAACCTCAAGACCAAAAGATTCTGGTCCGAGGAGGAACAGAGATATGTCACTCTCAAAGTGTCCTGCAAGGGCATGAGGGAGATCAAGAAGAACGGTCTCGACGCCACGGTCAGAAAGGCGCAGAAGAAAGGATATCTTAACCTTGTTTAATTTCGGAAATTATGGCAAAGAAAGCTAAAGGAAACAGGGTGCAGGTCATCCTGGAGTGCACAGAGCAGAAGGAGAGCGGAGTGCCCGGAATGTCCAGGTACATCACGACCAAGAACAAGAAGAACACCACCGAGCGTCTTGAGCGCAGAAAATACAATCCGTATCTTCACAAGGTGACCCTTCATCGTGAAATCAAGTAATTTAAGGAGAATAGAATATGGCAAAGAAAGCGGTCGCAACATTCGCAGCTAAGGCCGGCTCCAAGAGCATGGTCAAATGCATCCGTATGGACAAGTCTCCCAAGACTGGCGCCTATGTTTTCTCGGAGCTCCTCGTGGAGGCCGGTAAAGAGAAAGAATTCTTCAACAAGAAATAATCCGTTCTCCGGATATAAAAGATTGGGGGCTGACCAAAAGTGCTTTTGGTCAGCCCCTTTGGGCTTCTTAACCCCCGCAGACTATCGTCTGCGACCCC
>CAVGCT010000011.1:0-41141 GCA_963627885.1 bacterium | reverse complement strand
TTCTCGTTCAGCTACCGGAGGAAGTCAGCGAAAAAAAGAAAGACTTGGGCTACAAGAACATCTGCGAAATTGGTAAGGAGCGCATCCGTAGGGCAGGAAATAAGATAAGAGAGGAGTTGGAGGCGAAGGCTCCGAAAAACGAAGGGCTGTTCGCGGGGCAGGAAGAAGCGCAGACTCCGGAGTTCGACACCGGCTTTCGCGTGCTGAAACTCGACAGCAGCAACATGGAGGATGTCTATTACACCCCGGAGGAATTTTTCGAGGCGAAGCTCATCGAGGACAATGTCAAACCGGACCGTAGCGCCGAAGACCTCCTCTTTCAGGTCATGCTCGAGTGCAATCTGCCTCTCTCCGCGAAGATAGAGCGTGAAACAATCGCCGGCAAGGAAGTCTTCAATGTGAACGGCGGCGCCCTCATCGCCTGCTTCGATTCCAACATCAACGAGGAGGTTATCACCGAAGTCGCCAAGCGGAAGCCTTACTGCTTCGTTATGCGTGACAGTTCCCTCAACTCCGACAATGTGGCCGACAATTTCGAGCAGATTTTCAACGCCTACAGCCGTGACACCATCCGTAGAATTCTATAAGCTATGAATGAAGATCAGAACAATATCATAATTTACAATACCGATGACGGACTTTCGTCCGTGGTTCTTGTCAGCTCTGAAGGCATGGTGTGGCTGAGTCAGATGCAGATGGCAAAACTTTTTGCCACCTCCAAGCAAGCAGTCAGCTATCATATCTCTAACATATTAAGAGCTAATGAATTAACCAAACATTCAGTTATCAAAGAAATTTTGACAGCAGACGCAAATCTTTCGATGCATTGGAGGCTGATAGACAAGATATGCTGGAGCTTGAGGCGTTGGAAAAAAGCATCAAACAAATTTAGTCTTCTATACCGATGAAATTCAAGTTCAAGATACAGCAGTACCAGACAGATGCGGTGGAGAGCACCGTCAGGGTGTTCGCGGGGCAGCCTTCGCGGGACAATTCCCTGTACCGCAGGGACCTGGGAAGACGGGCTGTAACGGAAATCGTGTTTGAAGACGAGTATGCCGGCTACAGAAACGCCGATGTGGAACTCTCCGACGGCGAACTTCTCCGGAACATCAAGGACATCCAGAGCTGCCGGGACATCCCGGAGTCAAGGGCCCTCTCGCACGACCTTGGCCGTGTTGGACTTGACATCGAGATGGAGACAGGCACAGGCAAGACCTATGTCTATATCAAGACTATGTTCGAGCTCAACAGGCTCTACGGCTGGAGCAAGTTCATCGTGGTCGTTCCGAGCATAGCCATACGCGAAGGTGTGAACAAGAGCTTCAAGACTCTCGAGGACCACTTTATGGAGTACTATGGCAAGAAAGCCCGGTATTTCATCTATAACAGCTCCAACCTTCAGCAACTTGACTCCTTCTGCTCCGACGCCGGCATAAACGTGATGATAATCAATAGCCCGACTGACGGTTCGGAGCATGCGAACAAAAAAGGAAGTGACTAATCAGTCTTTCGACTTTTTAGTCACTTCCTTTTAGAGGTGCCTAGCGGAATCGAACCGCTGTCCCAGGTTTTGCAGACCTGTGCCTAACCGCTCGGCCAAAGCACCGGATTGGACTACAAATATACGCTTTTTACCTGTATCTCCAAACTTTTTCCATGCAAAGCGGCGGCAGATCAGCCGGAAAGGGCCTATTTTGTCATCAGCTCGAGATCCATGTCGAGGAGTTTGGGGGAAATGAATCGGACAGGAGTTATGCCCAAGGAGGCCGCGGCGTCCACATTCTTCCGGTTGTCGTCTATGAAAATGGTCTCCGAGGGGTCTAGCGCGAATCTGTCCAGCAGAATTCTGAATATGGCCGGGTCCGGTTTCGCGACTTTCTCCTCGCCGGAGACAACGGTCCCCTCAAGCAGGGAAAAGACGGGATAATCTTTCCTGACGCCAGGCAGAGTTTCCGCAGACCAGTTGGTGAGTCCATAGACATGAAATCCTCTGGCCTTCCAGTCTCTCACAAGTTCATACATTCCGGGGGTGGCGCCGCCCATCATCTCGCTCCACCGGTCTCTGTAGGCCTCTATGGCCGCGGTCCATTCAGGATGGACTGCGCAAAGCTCGGCCACGCCCTCGTCGAAGGGCTTCCCGGCGTCCATCTGCGCGTTCCATTCCCCTGTACAAATGTTGTCTATGAACCAGATGCTTTTGGCCGGGTCGGAAAAATATCTGTCGAAAAGATACCGGGGGTTCCAGTCTACCAACACCCCTCCGAAATCAAAAACCAGATTCTTCATGATACGTGATTATGCGACTTTGCCTTTGCGGCGCAGGATAATGTAGAAAGCCAGGCAGATGAGGACCGAAAGAGCCGATCCGGCCGGAGCCGCGAGGCCCATCGGATAGAGCGTTTCGGGGAATCTGACCGAAAGCAGATAGGACAGCGGCAGTCTGGCTATGAGCACAGAGGCTGTGTTATGTATGAACGAGACTATCGAATAGCCATATGCCACGAAATAGCCGCTGAAGCAGAAATGGCAGCCTGCGAACACCGTGTCAATCGCATAGCTGCGGAAATATTCCCCTCCGGAGGCGATGACTTCGGGCGAGGCGGTGAAGATCTCCACGAGCGGTTCTGCGAAGAACTGAACCAGTACAGCGACGATTACGCCATAGGAAACGGTGATGGCCAGGGCGGTGCCGAGAGTCGATTTCGCCCTCTGCGGCATGTTTGCCCCCAGACACTGGGCTCCCATTGTGGACACGGTGGAAAGCATGGCCGAGGGCACCAGGAACAGCATGCCGATAAGTTTTTCCACGATCCCCACCGCCGCGGAGTCCACAAGGCCGCGCATGTTGGCGATTATGGTTATGACAAGGAATGCCACCTGGATAAAGCCGTCCTGAAGCGACACAGGCAGGCCTATGTGGAAAATGCCTTCGATGACTTTTTTTGACGGGCGGAAATCCTCTTTTGAGAGTTTGATTCCAAGCCCCTTGAGGCGGATCCAAAGGAGTGCGAACAGTACGCTCAGCAGCTGTGACAGAGTGGTCCCGAGCGCCGCGCCTTCAGGCCCCATGTCCATGGCTCCGATGAACAGATAGTCCAGGACGATGTTCGCCACGCATGCGGCGATGACGAACCACATCGGACTGCGGCTGTCCCCGAGGCCCCGAAATATGGATGCGATGACATTATAGGCTGCAATGAATGGCAGACCGGCGAAGCAGATCAGGAGATAGGCCTCCGCGCCTTCGACGGCCTCCTCCGGAGTGGCCATCATCCTCACTATGGAGCCCTTGAACAGGGTCAGCAGCAACGCGGCGGCAAGTGAAACCGCGATGAACAGCGTCGCCGTATTGCCGACGACCTTGCCTGCGGCATGCGAGTCTCCGGCGCCTATGGCACGGGCTACCAGAACAGTCGTACCCATGGTCAGACCCACTATCATAACCGTCAGGAAATGCATCACCTGACTTCCGATCGAAACGGCAGTGGTGGCTTCCACTCCGCAGAACTGACCGATTATGAAAAGGTCCGCCAGGCAATAGAGCAGCTGAAGGAAATATGAAACAAGATAGGGGAGGGCGAAGGCCCTGATATTGGACAGAATGTTGCCCTCCGTTAAAAGTTTTGCCGGCATGGAGGCTTTTTTAAGTCCGCAAAGATAGTCATTTGAGGCGTCAATGCAACAGGTAGCGGAGGATGTCCGCAGTCTTGCCCGACTGGAGCGGAATCAGAAGGGTCGCATCAGTGACGAATGCCCTTGAAGATGAACGGGCGGCACCGTTATATCATTTTACGATATTGCTGCGGGGTGGTGCCGGTGTGATGCTTGAAATAGCGGCAGAGGAAGGATTCGTCGTTGAAGTGGTATAGCCATGCGATCTCCTTGATGTTCTGCCGGGAGTTGTGCAGATGGGTCTTGAGCTGCATGATCACATAGTGGTCGATTATGCTCTTGCAGCTGTGTCCGGTGACCCTGCCCACTATGGTGCCCAGATATTTGGCGCTTATGTGCATCTGCCCGGCATAGAAGGCAACGTCGCGGCGTGTGCGGTAGTTGTGGGCCAGCATCTCCATGAAAGTGGAGAACAGCGCTACTGTGCGATGGCTCTCGGTTTCCCGAGGCGCCTCGTCCGGGTTGCGGAGGATGAAGTCATGGAAGCCGAGAAAAAACCCCTTCAGCTGCAGCAGAGTCATGCTTGCGGTGCAGGTGCACCCGGGAGTGTCGAAGAATACGCGCAGCAGGTCCATGATGTGTCCCACGACAACCCCGGCCACGGGACTGTCTCCCCGACAGCGGTCGGCGCGCAGTTGCGAATAGACGGTGTGCTCCAGTTGTATGCTGGCCTCGCGAAGCAGTGAGGCGTCATATTCCAGAATCTCCACCCTGACCTGACGGTCGGCCTCGGTGACCTGCATCACGTCACCCGGAAACAGGATTATCGCGTCTCCTGTCCCGAACTGCCACGGCTGGAAGTTAATGTGCAGCGCTGCGGAACCTGCGCGGCAATAGAGCAGGGCACCATGGTTAAGTACCGTGGGCTCGCCCTGCCATTCCTCCAGACCGCTATGGCGGAGCGATGCTTCCTGTTTTGCCGATGCCTCTTTGTCCATAGTCTTTCGTTTTTCCGTTTTGTCCTGCAAATATCCGCATAAAATGTCAATATATGGCATGACAGTTCGCAAAAGTACCATGTTCGGCGAATTAATGTTAACCTGCATGGGCGGGGAAGGAAGTAATTTCGCACCCGGAAAAAACATGTGTATGAGAATCATCAGAAGACTGGCGGCCTTTCTCGCCGCCGCCTGCATGGGCGCAGGTCTGCAGGCGCAGACGCCCATGCCCCTTGACAGTCTCTTCTCGCTTGTGGAGCGCGGAAGCAAGGCCCTGCAGGTGCAGAAGACAGGCACCGATGCGGCGCGGCTTGACGTGGAGAGCGCAAAGAGCCGGCGACTGCCCGACATCAATACATCGCTTTCACTGAGTTATAACGGCAATGTCCTGCTCACAGACCGCGACTTCAGCAACGGGCAGTGGCAGTCATCGCCCCATTTCGGCAACAGCTTATCGATCGAGGCCAGCCAGCTGGTCTATGGCGGAGGCACCGTAAATGCGGCCATAGAAATGGCACGGCTGCAGCATGGTCAGGCGGAGACTCAGACTCACAGCACCCGCGAGCAGATGCGCTTCGTGGCGTTGGCCCAGTATCTGGACCTGTACCGGCTTCAGAACAGGATAGACGTGGTCGCGAGCAATATTGAGCTGACCAATGTGCTGGTGGCCGACATAAGGGCGCGCCGTGAGCAGGGAATGGCCCTGAGCAACGATGTCACCCGCTATGAGCTGCAGCTGCAGAACCTTGAGCTTCAGCTGACGCAGCTCCGTGACCAGAGGAAAATACAGAACTATCAGCTCTGCCACACTCTCGGGCTGGACACCGGCACCGTGATAGAGCCCGATGCTGCGGTCGTGAACGCGGCCTATGCCAGTGAAGGCGAGGCTCATTGGCATAGCATGGCCTCGGAGTCGTCGCCGGCGCTGAAACTGGCCGCCATAGGCACGAAGATGGCCGAGCAGAGCGAGAAAATCGCGCGCGGCGCCATGCTGCCCAAAGTCGCTTTCGTGGCCGCTGACAACTTCAACGGCCCCATAACCTTCGAGCTCCCTCCCATAGACAAGAATCTCAACATCTGGTATGTCGGGGTGGGCATAAGCTACAACCTCAGCTCGCTCTTCAAGAACAACAAGGACCTGCGGCGCGCGCGTACGGCCACCGTGCAGAGCCGGCAGGCGCAGGCGCTGGCGGCGGAGCAGCTGGACAACAATGTGCAGCAGGCATATACCGAATATATGCAGAGCTATGTGGAGCTGGAAACCAGGCAGACCAGCGTGGAGCTGGCCGACGAGAACTACCGGGTGGTCAACGAGCGCTATCTTAACCAGCTGGCGCTCATAACCGACATGCTTGACGCCTCTTCGGTGAAGCTTGACGCCGAGCTGTCCGAGGTGGACGCGCGCATCAACGTGGCATACACCTATTACAAGATGAAATATATTGCAGGAACACTATAAAGAGAGAAGATTATGAACAAAAAACTGATAAAGAGAATATACAACGTGGTGATAATAGCGCTGGCGGTCATAGCGCTGGTTTGGGTCTGCTCGCATTTCGTGCACCCCGGCAGGGTCGTATATACCAACGACGCGCAGGTGCGGCGCCACATCACCCCCATCAACACCCGTGTGCAGGGATTTATAAAAGAGATACGCTTTGAGGAGTTCCAGCACGTGCGCCGCGGCGATACCCTTGTGATAATCGAGGATGCCGAATACCGTCTGCAGCTGGCGCAGGCCGAGGCCAATGTGAGCGGTTCGCGCTATGGCGAAAAGGCCGCTTCCGTCGGTGTCAACACTGCCGGCAACAATGTGCGCGTGATGGAGTCGGGCGCCGAGGAGGCCCGCATAGTTATGGAAAACGCACGCAAGGACTATCTGCGCTATGAGGAGCTTCTGTCCAAGGGAGCGGTTACTCGGCAGCAGTATGACGCCATGAAGACCGCCTATGAGTCGGCCAAGGCCCGCTATGAGCAGTCAAGCCATCAGCATCAGTCCACCGTGCTCACCCGGGACGAGCAGTCGCAGCGTCTGAGCCAGGTCACCGCCGGAGTCAGCGTGGCCGAGGCCGCTCTGAACCTGGCCCGTCTGAACCTGTCATATACCGTGATAACCGCCACCGCCGACGGCTATATGGGCACCAAAGACATACACGAGGGGCAGCTTGTCATGCCCGGGCAGCAGCTCGCGCGTCTTGTGGACGATGACGACGTGTGGGTTGTGGCCAATTACCGTGAAACCCAGATGGACCGCATCGATGTGGGCAATGCGGTGGACTTCAAGGCCGACGCCGTGCCGGGAGTGGTCTATCACGGCACAGTGGAAGCCATATCGGCCGCCGCAGGCTCGGCCTTCTCGATGATTCCGGTGGACAATGCCACCGGCAACTTCGTCAAGGTGGAGCAGCGCGTGCCGGTGCGCATAGTGCTGTCGGACGACAACCGTCCGGAGGACGTGGCCCTGTTGCGGGCCGGGCTGAACGTGGAGACCGAAGTGAGGTATTAATTGGATTAGGACTATGCCAGGACCTCCGACGGGACCCTTTTCCATGCCGATGTTCCGGGACTTTGTCCCCAAGAAGATAAGGCCGTGGATATATATTTTCTTTGCCTTCTGCTTCCTGCTGTCGGGCGGCATCTACAGCGGCACCATAGCCGATGTGATGGGCGAGTACAGCATGAAGCGCGAGGATGTGATGATGGTGGTGATGTGCAACGTCATAGGCGTGGCCATGCCCTTTCCGTTCCTCTTCAAGATGAAGTTCGCCTACACCAACAAGCGGCTCCTTCTGAACGCCGCGCTTGGGGTGGGACTGTGCAACATCCTGATAGTCCACACACAATGGCTGCCGCTGATGTGCCTGCTGGCCTTCGTATCGGGTTTTTTAAAGCTGTGCGGATGTTTCGAATGCATGTCCAATGTGCAGCTGTGGATGACCCCGAAGCGCGAGTTTACGATATTCTTCCCCCTGCTGTACATAATGGTGCTGGGCAACGGCCACTACCTGTCGGCGTGGATGTCCGAACATCTGAGCTACGCGTTTCAGGACTGGCGCATGATGAATATGCTGGTGGCCGGACTTATGCTGCTGGTAATCATCGTGCTGCTGACTTGTACGAAATCATTCCGCTTCATGAGGCCGTTGCCGTTCGTCAGCGCCGACTATCTCGGATTCTTCCTTTGGTCGGCCCTGATGCTGGAATTCGTGTTCTTCTTCAACTATGGGGAATACTACAACTGGCTTGACGGCCGTCCGATGAGGCAGTGTCTGCTGCTGTTCGCGCTCACTCTGTATCTATGCCTCCGGAGGATGTTCCATATACGTCACGCCTATATAGACCGGAAGGCGTGGAAATATCCGCGGCTGATACCGCTGCTCACCCTGTTTGCCTTTATGGAACTGATGTCCAGCGTGCCTCAGGTGCTGCAGAACAGGTTCACCGGAGCCGTGCTGCACTGGGGCGTCATGACCACATCCGTGTTCTACGTGGTCCAGTGGGCCGCGTGCGTGGCCGGTTGCCTGTTCGTCCTCGTGTGGATCAAGGTATGGCACCAGAAATACACGCGTCTGCTCACTGTCGGCGCGCTGGCCGTCGCGGCCTATCCTGTGATGATGTATTTCCTCATAGATCCGACCCTCAACATGGAAAAGTTCTATCTTCCGGTGGCGCTGAGCAGCTTCGGCAACGCCATATTCTTCACCACTCTGACCATATACCTGCAGGAGCTGATGCCGTTTCATCATTTCTTCATGGGGCTGACCATGGCCGGATTTGTACGCAATGGCCCGGTAAGCGCCCTGTGTTCAGGCCTGTACAGCTTCTTTATGCGCCATCAGATGGCGGCCGGCATGTCGCGCGGCCTGCCCTATGACACGGCCGGGCTCACCATGCTCAGCCTGAGGCAGCTGTTCGGGGTTACGTGCCTGATAGGATGCGCCGTGGCGCTGGTGTTCCTGCTGTGGGACATCCAGCCGGTGAGGAAGGCCTTCAAGCGCATGCCGCTGTGGCCGGTGGTCGGCCGTCTGATCCGCATCAAGGAAGGCGCATAGGTTAATCCGTGAAATATGAGTACATTTGTCCTGCGTCCGTCCGGTCTTGCCATGAACTTGAGAGAGGCCGGGGGAAAGGACGAGTTACAGATCGATGTGTTCAGAAAGAGTTTTAATACGGATAGCGCCATGGTAATAGATTATGACAAGATCGAACCCGTCGTGACAGAGGGGTTCAAAGGAGGAAAGGGCCCGATGACATCAAGGCCTTTCTTTGACGGCAACACTAAAATCAATCTGTCCAGCCTCGCGCCGGGAGCCAGTGCAGGTTACCATAAGCATGCGGGAACTCTGGAGGTGATGTATGTGGTCAGCGGCGAGCTGACTTTCGACATTGACGGCCAGAAGGAGGTCTGCCGTGCCGGTCAGGCGCATTATTGCCCTGAAGGTCACGGACATGCATTCGTGAACAGCGGTGACGGAGAGGCCGTGTTCCTTTGCGTCGTGCCCACCGTTCCGGTGCGGGGTTAGTCGGATTTTTTCCGTACGCCTCTTGTGGGAGGGGCTTCGAGCGGGTTGTCGGGCCAGAAGTGCTTGGGATACCTGCGGCGGAGTTCCTTCCTCACTTCAAAATAGGTCCCGTTCCAGAACGAGGCCAGGTCTTTCGTCAGCTGGACCGGCTTGAATCCGGGCGACAGCAGCTCCATCAGCACCGGCCTTCTGCCGAGGTCCACGGCCGGGGTCTCCGTCATTCCGAAACATTCCTGGAGCCTGACCCTGAGCACCGGAGCATCGGCGCCCTGTCTGTATTCCAGACGGATCCGGCTGCCTGTTGGTACTTCTATGTGAGAAGGCGCGATCCTGTCGAGCTCGGCGGCCCGGTCATAGGGTATCATGCCGCGCAGGACTGCGGCCATGTCGATTTTTTTCAGTTCGGAGCGGGATGAGGCGTCCCCGATATATAGCGGGAGCCATTCCGCACAGTTTTTCAGCACATTTTCGGTGCTGAGATCGGGCAGATCCAGCTCCGGATGCCATTGTGCCGCGGCGGCCACCCTTCTCTGAAGATCGCCGACCTCCCCGTCCGAGAAATCCAGCAGAGAGGCTCCGTCCTTTTTTACCGCCTCGCATATGGCTTCGACTATCTTTTCATGCGGCACCTCCGGCAGGGCGGCTGTCTTTGTGATCAGGGAACCGATTCTGGTTTCCCGTCTCGCTGTGACCCTCCCTTCTTTCTGGTTCCAGCCGATTTTATCCGACGAACTCTCCAGAGCTCCGAGGTCGGTGGGATTTACAGCGCAGGCGAGGAATATTCTTCCTGTGGCTCCCGGTCCTCCGGCGGAGAGATCGGCGCATACGATCCAGGGCTCGGCCGAGAGCGGATCCTGAATGTCCATCCACGCCTTTTCTCCGTTCTTGGCCAGCAGGTATTCTCCGGCCGCGCCCCCGCTCTGACGCGCCACTCTTTCGGGGAATGCCATGGCGAGCAAATATCCGGCGTCTTCGGGGGCGTGATTCCGGCCGTCCGGTTCCGCATGAATGATTCCCGCATATTGGCCGGCGATCCGCATGATTCTTCCCATGGTTCCGTTTGCCTGCCTTTCCGTCGTTCTGGCCGAGCGGAGTGCGGACAGGCGCAGGGTGAAGTCGCATCCGGCGTCGCATCCGGCCATTGGGTCCTTTTCTTCCAGCAGAGCGGCCGTGTCACAGCCCAGTGCGCCGATGCCCTTTTCTTTGGCCGTCAGCAACATGTGGGCTATTCTCGGATGGCAGGGGAGCGAAAGCATTTTCCTCCCGTGCGGGGTCAGTCCTCCCTTCTGCGATATTGCTCCGAGAGCTTTGAGCAGGTTGGCGGCGTCCGCCACTGAATGTGCGGGCGGCGGAGTGATCCATTGCAGAGAGGCGAAATCTCCGGCTCCTGCCCCGGCTGATTCCAACATGCATGCGGAAAGGTCTCCTTCCAGAATTTCCGGAATGCGGAACCGGGGCATGGCCTTGAAAGTGGACTGCGTATAGAGCCTGTGGCATACGCCCTCCCGGGTCCTTCCGGCGCGTCCGGCTCTCTGCGAGGCCATGTCGGCCGAGATCCTAACCGTCTCCAGATGGCCCAGAGCGCCTCCGGCGCCCTTATATACCATCTTTCTGCAATAGCCGGCGTCCACCACGGCCGTCACTCCGTCTATGGTCAGCGACGTCTCCGCGATCGGGGTGGACAGGATCACCTTGCGTCTGCCGTTCCGTGAAGGCGCCATCGCCTTTCTCTGCTCAGCCGGAGGCAGCATTCCATAGAGCGGGAATATATCCACATTTTCACCGAGAGAGCTTCCAAGCATGGCGCTGCACTTCCTGATGTCGGTTTCGCCCGGAAGAAAGGCCAGAATGTCGCCACAGAGGTCCTGCGAGCGGAAAATCTCGTGGATCTTGACGCATACCGCTTCCGGGACGCCCTCCGGGGAAATGTCTGTCTTTGAATACGATATCTCCACCGGGAACATCCTGCCGGGTGATTCGACCTTTCCGGCGCCCAGGGTCTCAGCCACCGTCCCGTCCAGAGTCGCGGACATTATGGCCACCGCTAGATCGGGCCGCAGAATGGCTCTGGACTCCCTGATAAGGGCCAGAGAAAAGTCGGCGGACAGGCTCCGCTCATGGAATTCATCCAGAATTATGGCCGAGACGCCATCCAGAGCGGGATCTGCGCAGATCATTCTCTCCGCGATGCCTTCCGTGACCACTTCGAGCACGGTCCTGTCGGACACTCTGGTCTCGAAGCGGGTCCTGTAGCCGACCCTTCCGCCCGCCTTTTCGCCCAGCAGGGCCGCGGCGCGTTCGGCCACATGAACGGCGGCTATACGCCTTGGCTCCGTCATTATTATCCGACCTCTGGATCCGAACGATTCCAGGAGCGCAAGCGGAAGCAGAGTGGATTTCCCGGCGCCCGGTTCTGCTGACACTACTGCCGCTCCGTTTTTTTCCAGAGTTTCCAGAAACTCTTGTCCCAGCCCATAGGCGGGCAGGGCTGACGCCAGAGCGGTGTCGAGCGATGCAGGGTAGGGGCGGAGGGGAGTCGGGTTCATGGGCATGATGCTGGAAATACCGCGCAAGGTATGAAAAAAAACCGAAGGGTACTGCCGCGGCGGCATGCGAGTGGGATTTTTTTGTTAGATTAGCGGTATATTGTTCAAAACAGTTTTTAGATGGCAAACGCTTTAGATGAATTGTCAGGCCCCGTGAACGAAAAAGGCCGCGACATCCATGTGATAGACAAACAGCTGCCGGTGAAGATCGGGGCAGGTTCAGTCATTTTTGAGATAGCGCTATGGGTCGCGATCCCGGCGCTGGTTCTGGCCTATGTGGCTCTTTTCGGAGAGACGCTCTCCGATCCGAACCTTGTCGCCCTGGTCGGCTGTCTGGCCGGTCTGCTTCCGGGCGTGATATTCCTGTTCATGAAGATTCACGCACGCAACTATTTCCAGCAGCTCGAACAGCGCATTCAGGCCGAGGCGTCCAACATAGACAATTTTCTGGAGCAGCGCGTGCAGATTCTCCAGAATGTGGTGGGCATAGTCGAAAAGGCCGTCGATCTGGACAAGGACGTGATGAAAGCCGTGGCGGCCCTTCGCGGCGGAAGCGTTAACGAGGCCAACAGAAACGAGGTCGGTTCTCAGGTGAACATGGCACTCGGCCGCCTCTTTCCTCAAGTGGAGGCCTATCCCGAGCTCAAGGCCCACAACGCCATTGCAGACGCCATGCAGCAGAACAGCTACCTCCAGAAGGAGATCACCGCCGCCCGTACGGTGTACAACAGCCGCGTGACCCAGTGGAACACCGACATTTTCGCATGGCCCACCAAGATGATAGTGGCCGCACGTCAGGGCTATACCACCCGCATCCCCTATACCGCTTCCGCGGAGGTCCGCGAGATGGCGAGAGGTAAATTCTTCTAGCGGCACCGGCCATGGCGGAGGATATCTACGACCCGCTGGATGACTATGTATCCATCTACCGCGACAGATTCAGGCAGGTGGCCGAAAGCACTTTCGCCGAAATGGCGGAAGAGGCGAAGGTCGATGTAGAGGCCAATAAGGCCACCTGCAGGAAGATTTATGCCGCGGAGCGGGCGTTGTTATCTTTGGAAAAGCACCTGAACGGCTGGAAAGTCTGGCGCGTCTTTCTGTGGATTATCCTTGCCGCTCTGGTTGCGGCTGCCGTAATTCTGGCGATCAACGACGAACTCGACTGGATGCCCGCTCCTGTGGCCGGCGTTGCGGGCATAGCCGCATATCTTTGGAGCCGGGTCTATCCAAAGATCAAGGCCCTCAAGGCGGAGCGCGACAGGCTGTCGGCCGACGTCGCGAAGTTCCGTGATGAAGCTTGGGCTCAGATGGAGCCGCTCAACTGCCTGTACGACTGGGATATCCTTACACGCATAATGGGCCGTACGGTGCCGCGTCTGGAGTTTGACCCCTATTTCACCACCCGGAGGCTGGCCGATCTGGAAAAAACCTATGGCTGGGACGGAAGCTTCAACGCGGAGCGCTCCGTCCTTTATTCCATTTCCGGACTCATCAGCGGCAACCCCTTCGTGATCTGCCGCACCAAGAAGATGAAAATGGGGACCAAGACCTACTACGGCCACAAGACCATCTACTGGACGACCACAGAACGTGGATCCGACGGAAAACTCTATACCCGCCACCATTCCGAAACTCTCACCGCCACAGTTGATGCTCCCTATCCCGAATATTTCGAAAAGACGCGCCTGATCTACGGCAACACGGCGGCGCCGGATCTCATATTCCACCGGACCAGTAGCGGACTGGCCGGAAACGAGGGCTCATGGGCCTTCAGGCGGAAAAGGCGTTCGCTGCGCAGAAAGTCTCGCAATCTGAGCAAGGCGGACTATGCGATGATGACCAACGAGGAGTTTGAGGTAGCTTTCGACACCAGCGACCGCAACGACAACCGGCAGTTCGCCCTGCTGTTCACCCCTTTGGCCCAGCAGAGCATGCTCAAGCTGCTTAAGGACCGCACGGTGGGGTTCGGTGACAATTTCGATTTTGACAAGAATCGGATGATCAATGTGGTGCGCTCCGCCCATATGCAGGATGTGAATCTGGATCTGAACCCGGACCAGTTCCGCAGTTTTGATTTCGAAAAGGCGAAAACGGACTTCGTTTCGGTCAACGCAGGCTATTTCAGGGCCATATATTTCAATTTCGCACCGCTCCTGTGCGTGCCTCTCTACCAGCAGACCCGTTCATATCAGGACATATACGGGCGGGAAATGCCTATGCACAGTTCTTTTTGGGAGCATGAGGCTTTGGCTAATTTCTGGGGCGCCGACCGTTTCATGGCTCCCGAATGCGTGACCGACTGCATACTGAAGACGGAAGAGAAAGATGAGGACAGCGGGCGTCAGTCCATTATCGTCCATGCCCACGGATACCGCTCCGAGCAGCGCCTGACCTATGTGGGCGTGTGGGGAGGGGACGGCAGAAGGCATGAGGTTCCGGTCTATTGGGACGAATATCTTCCGGTCACGGGGACAGGATCCATCCGCATCCATGAGGACAACACGGAGGAGGCTGAAAACATGACATGCCGTCAGAGACTTGACCATATCGGGGATGTCCTGGCTGAGACCAAGCTCGCGAAATATCGCAGGCACATAGCTTCGGAGGCTTGAGCGGGCACTGATTTTCCGGCCTTATGGTCAGCCTTCCAGCCGACTTTTCATCTCTGAGGGGCTGAGCCCGGTGAATCTCTTGAATTGCCTGCAGAAATTGGGCACATCGCGGAAACTGACCATTGTGGCGAGTTCCGAGACGCTCACCCTCTCCCTTTCCCTGAGGATCTTCTCCGCAAGGGCTATGCGCTTCTTTATTTTCCAGGAGCGGAAATCCTCCTCAATGATGATTTGGAACCAGTTCTTCACGCTCTGCCGGCTTTCCCTGATTCCTTCGGCCAGTTCGTCAATCGAAAAGTCCTTCCACAGATGCGAACTTCTGCCGGAACATCTCTTGTCGCACCAGTGTTCCACCTTGGCGCCTATGCGGGCATAGTCGGTGATTTTTGTCGGAGCCGGGCCGCCGTCCATGATCCAGCCTCTGGATGTCGTGCCCAGCAGCAGAAGCTCCCAGTTGTAAGGCAGCTGCATCGCATGAAACGCGCCCGATATTTTGTTGTGCAGTCTGGTCGGATCCATGGCCGGAAAGTGGTTACAGGACTGAAATATATATAGAATTTGCTAAATTTGCAATCCGTTCCGCCGTCAGGCTGCCATGCCGCGGGGAACAAAACGGAATTCAAGTCTGCTTCAAAAATAAACGGAAATGTTTGAGAACCTGCAGGAAAGGCTCGAGAGGTCGTTCAAGATCCTCAAGGGAGAGGGGAGAATCACGGAGATAAATGTCGCCGAGACGGTAAAGGACATCAGAAAGGCCCTTTTGGACGCTGATGTCAGCTATAAGGTGGCGAAGGAGTTCTGCGACAAGGTGAAGGAAAAGGCCATGGGCCAGAACGTGCTGACGGCTGTCAAGCCCCAGCAGATGATGGTCAAGATCGTCCATGACGAGCTTGCGTCCTTCATGGGCGGGGACTCTCAGGAGGTCAATGTGAAAGGCAACCCCGGGGTGGTGCTCGTCGCCGGACTGAACGGTTCGGGTAAGACCACTTTCTCGGCCAAGCTCGCCCTCCATCTGAAGAGCAAAAAGGGCATGCAGGTGCTGCTTGCGGCCTGCGACACCTTCCGTCCCGCCGCTATTGATCAGCTCAAGGTGCTGGGAGACCAGATTTCCGTTCCGGTCTATACCGAAGAAGGGGAGAAGGATCCGGTTAAAATCGCCGGGAGCGCCATAAAGAAGGCTAAAAACGAGGGCTATTCGGTGGTGATCGTGGACACCGCCGGTCGTCTGGCCGTGGACCAGCAGCTGATGGACGAGATCGCCACTCTGCATAAGGCCGTCAAGCCCACCGAGACCCTGTTCGTGGTGGACGCCATGACCGGTCAGGATGCGGTGGAGACCGCCAAGGCCTTCAATGACAGGTTGGACTTCGACGGAGTGGTGCTCACCAAGATGGACGGTGACACCAGGGGCGGTGCCGCCCTTTCAATCAAGGCCGTGGTGGGCAAGCCCATCAAGTTCGTGTCCGTGGGCGAGAAGATGGAGGCGCTCGATGTGTTCCATCCTTCCCGCATTGCCGACAGGATCCTGGGCATGGGCGACGTGGTCACCCTCGTGGAGAAGGCTCAGGAGCAGTTTGACGAGAAGCAGGCCCGCGAGCTGAAGAAGAAGATAGCCAAGGACCAGTTCTCGATGATGGACTTCTACAACCAGATTCAGCAGATCAAGAAGATAGGCAACATCAAGGATCTGGCTTCGATGATTCCGGGCGTGGGCAAGGCCATAAAGGATGTGGACATAGACAATGACGCGTTCAAGAGCGTCGAGGCCATAATCATGTCGATGACCCCCTATGAGAGAGAGCATCCGGAGGTCATGAACGGCAGCCGCAGGAAGAGGGTCGCCGAAGGGTCCGGCACCAGTCTGCCGGAGGTGAACAGGCTTCTGAAGCAGTTCGAAAGCAGCCGCAAGCTCATGAAGACCGCCATGACCGGGAACCTCATGCAGAAGATGCGCGGCATGCGCAGATAGTGGCGCAGCGTCCGGATGTCTCCTCCGGAGACCTTCGCTTCGCTCATCCCACCACCGCTTCGCGGCGGTCCCCCCGTTCATGAGGCCACGGGCGGCCACAGGTCCCGGAAGAGACATCCGGACGCTTCCTTTGGCAGGCACCCGAATAAAAGTAAGACGACTGATAAGCGATTATCAGCCGTCTTTTTAGTTGAGGGAAGGCCCGTTGCGGAGGATTTTACCGGAACATGAGCTCCATGTCCCGTTCTATGGCTTTTTCGGCATAGGGCTCGGGGATGAACTCCCAGTGGCCCAGGGCAGGATTGGCGTTCACGACAGCCGGGTCTATGGCCCCGTTTTTCCGGAGATAGTCATAGATCATCTCCCTATATTCCGGCAGGCGTTCCGTTATCCTGTCGGCCGAATCCGTCACTTCGGCTCCCTTTTCGAGGATGTTTCCGCCGCCGCTGGCCCTGTAGGAGGTCATGGCCACGCTATATTCCCTGTTCTCGTCAAATGGGGCGCCGTCCGCCATTGATGCGACGGTGATCCTCTCTCCGAAAGGCTTCGTGACGTCCACGGTGTAGTTAATGCCCGCCGCGGAATCGAAGTTATATGAGGCGCTCTCGAAAGACCATCTCTTCTGGCCGTATCTGGCGTCACCGCTCTGGCGTATCCTGAGTACATGGCCCTGCGACCTGCCCTCGGCGATGCCCTTTACGTCCTCCGCCGTGCGGATCCATTTGTCGTAGGAATATTCCAGATAGTTCTTCAGCTCCTTTCCGCTCAGTTTCAGCACGAACAACTGGTTTTCATAGGGATAGATCGTGAAAAGGTCGTTGTATACCAAAGTGCCGGCCGTTACCGTGCCGTTGAAGGTGAGGGGAGCGGCTATCGAGATCTCGGCATGTTCGAGACCGATGGTGTGGATGAAATTCATATAGGAGCACATCCCCTTGTAGGACTCTCTGGTGACGAGGTCTCCCTTGAGCTCGCCCACTTTCCGAAGGGTGAATGTCCTGACCGCGTTGAAGTCTCTGCTGAAGGCTTTACGCATTTCCGGGTCGGCCTTTTCGGCATGGACGGGAATCAGGGACGTGCCTACGCTGTCCACTTCGGCCTTGCCGTCCTTGACGGAAACCTTGATCACCGCGTGGCCGACGTTTCTCGAGTGGCTTCCGCTGTTTATGATCCCCATTTCTCCTCTGCTGTCGGCGAAGGGCCTGTGGTCATGCGCATAGGCGATGAGGTCCACACCCGTCAGGGATTTGTACAGATCCATGGCCTGGCTTTCCAGAACGGTGCCGTCACCGTTTCCGGCTCCGGAATGGACCGCCACTATGGTGACGTCGGGCTTCACTTTTGCCTTGAGACTGTCCACGTCGTGCTGCACCAGCGGCAACAGCGACTCGAAAGTCATTCCGCTCCACAGGCTTTCGTCAAGCCATGCCTTCATGTTGGGGTTGGTGTAGCCCAGCAGAAGCACCTTAAGACCGGCCTTTTTGATTACGGCATAGCCAGGAAAATAGGTCTTGCCATTGTCGTTTCTGAAGGCGTTGCCGGCCAGAAAGGGAATGTCATGGGACTTCAGATCGGAGGCGACCCTGTCATAGACATGATGGCCGGTCTCTATGTCGTGGTTGCCCACCACCACCGCGTCATATTTCATGTATGTGCACAATCTGGGAAAAAGGTGGGGCGTGACCGTGTCCGCATAGTTGTAGTAGTAGGCGGCGTTGTCGCCCTGCAGGCAGTCTCCCACATCCACGAGAAGCACGTTTTCGGCTCCGTCCGCGGTCCTCACGCTGTCTATGTAATGGTTGCAGGCGAAGAGTGATTTCTTTATTCCGCCGCCGACATAAGTGGAGTCGAACCAGGTGCCGTGCACGTCGTTGGTGGTGAGCACATGCAGGGTGTATTCTCCGTCGGCCGGTCCTTTCCTGCACGATGCCGCCATGAGGACCAGAGTCAGGGCGATAATGAAATGTCTTGATTTCATGATTATGCGTATGTTGATTTTCCGCTTGCGAATTTAAGCAAAAAGTGGTTAAATTCGGCTTCTGATCAAGTTGATGGAAAGGCTATGTTAAAGTTACAGACTCCAGTGGACACAGGGACAAGCGGCATCGGAGTGTCATATTCGGATCGCATAATGGTGACGGGCAGCTGTTTTGCCGACAATATGGGAACGAAAATGCTCAATGCCGGCTTCGATGTCATGGTCAACCCCTTCGGCACCCTGTACAATCCTGTGTCGGTGTGCAACGCCCTGCGGAGAATTGATTCTGGAATTCCGTTTTCGGAGGATGACTGTGTGGAGATGGGGGCGGGGAGCGGCCTGGTGTGTTCGTTCAGCCATCACACCTCGTTCGCACGCGCCGATGTCGGCGATTTCCTTTCCGCCGCCAATTCTTCCCTTGACGCGGCGTCAGGATTCTTCAAGACTGCCGGCAAGGTGCTGGTGACTCTCGGCACTGCCTGGTGTTATCGGTATGCGGCCACTGGGGAGACCGTGGCCAACTGTCTCAAGAGGCCGGAAGGGGAGTTTGTCAGATACAGGCTTTCCGTGGACGATGTGGCGGCTTTGCTCTCGAGAACGGTGGAAAAATTCCGGGAGAAGAAGTTTATCTTCACTGTGAGCCCGATCCGTCACATGAAAGACACCGCGCATGGCAACAGCCTCAGCAAGAGCATACTTTTGCTGGCCGTGGACAGGGTCTGCGCCATGTTTCCTGACAGGACGGAATATTTTCCGGCCTATGAGATCGTGATGGACGAGCTGCGCGACTATCGTTTTTATGCCGACGATATGATTCACCCTTCGTCACTTACGGTGGACTATCTGTGGGAAAGGTTTATGCAGTTTGCGCTTCCCGTTTCCGAGAGGGAGACCTTGCTGGCCCGGGAGCGGGAATACCGCAGGTCACAGCACCGTCCGCTTCACTGAAGCCTGCCCTCTTGGCCTGCAAAGGCTTCCAGGCCGCTGTTTAAGAAACTTACGAAGCCGTTCACGTCAAGATTGTAGCCTCTGACTGGGACCATCATGTCGCCGCGGGAGTCGAGCAGAATGTAGTTGGGCTGGGCATTCACCCCGAAACGGGTGCGTGCTATATATGAGTTTTTTCTCCCTAAGTCTTTATAGATTCTTCCGTTATCGTCGGTTACATAATCTTTTTCTTCAAGCTTTGTCTTGTCATCTACATATAGTGCGACGATGATGTATCTGTCCCTGAGAATCTCCAGCACGGACGGGTCGCTCCAGACCCTCTGCTCCATTTCACGGCAATTTACGCAGCCATGCCCCGTCACGTCCACGAAGACCGGCTTTCCCTCTCTTTCGGAGGCCGCGAGGCCTTCTTCGAGGGTAAAATAACCCGAGAGTCCGAGCGGCAGGCTCAGGCCATATTCATTGCCCGCCGGCGCATTGGCCGGAGTACTGTCCGCCGTGGGAGCGGAACGTCCGTCTGCGTGATTGTAAACCACGAAATCCTGCGTTTCCAGCGGTGGAAGATAGCCGGACAGCGCCTTAAGCGGGGCTCCCCACATGCCGGGTATCAGATACACCACAAATGAGAATACGGCTATGGCAAGGGCCAGCCGGGTGACGGTGAGCGGCTTTTCCTGGGGGTCGTCATTCCTGAATCTGATCTTGCCGAGCAGATAAAGCCCGAGCAGCGAGAAGGTCACTATCCAGATGGACAGATAAACTTCCCGGTCCAGCAGGCCCCAGTGGTAGGTCTGGTCGGCCGTGCTCAGGAATTTGAACCCGAGGGCCACCTCCACGAATCCCAATACTACCTTGACCGAATTCAGCCAGCTTCCGCTCTTCATTTTCTTTAGGAACGACGGGAACATGGCCAGCAGGGTGAACGGCAGGGCAAAGGCCGTGGAAAAGGCCAGCATTGTCACCATGGGAGTCCAGAATTCGCCCTGAGTGGACTTTATAAGCACTGATCCCACGATGGGCCCTGTGCACGAGAACGAAACCAGAACCAGGGTCAGGGCCATGAAGAACACTCCGCCGAGTCCCGCGCGGCCGGTCTGTCTGTCGCTTTTGTTGACGATGGAGGAGGGTAGAGTGATCTCGAAAGCTCCGAAGAACGACGCCGCGAACAGCATGAAGATCACGAAGAAGATGATGTTCGGCAGCCAGTGCGTGGCCAGCCAGTTGAAGATGTCGGCCGTGACCGCATCTCCGCCGATCACTCTCGTGAGGAGTATTATCACTGAAATCGGAATCGTGTAGAGCAGGATGATAGAGATGCCATAGACTGCGGCTTTCATTCTTCCTATGGACGGAGAAGCCGAGCTTTTGAGGAAAAACGACACCGTCATGGGCACCATCGGGAAGACGCAAGGGGTCAGAAGCATGGCGAAGCCCCACAGTACGGCCTCCAGAAGCAGAGTCCACAGCGAATTGCCGCTACTTGCGTTATTGCTCTCATTTACAGGCGAAGAAACAACGGAGTTTTGGGTGGAAACATTTTTGTTAACGGCCTTTTTGAGGGAAATTTCAATGTCTTTGTCCACCATCGTGCACATCCCGTCGCGGCAGACCATGCAGGTTATGTAGCCTTTGACGTCCGCGCTGTCCGAAGTCAGGCGGACCTTCTGGCGAAAACGCGCGTTGCGCTCGAAGATGAGGTTCTCCCCGTTGTCGGAAGGGGAGTCGATGTCTTCGAGGGAGCCCACGGGCTCATAGCCTTCGGCCTCCTCGAATTCGAAGGCCGTTGGGGATGTCTTGTCTGATGCGCTGTAGATGTGCCAGCCGGGAAGTATGTCGGCCGAGAACGTCAGATCGAACAGCCCGTCGCCGGTTTCCTCCTGCGAGACGTTCCAGTTGACGGTCTTGTCGGGGCTCTGAGCCAAAACGGCAACGCCCATGACGAGCGCCGCCGTTGCAGTGATGAATCTCTTGAAAATACCCATAGGTATCGGATTTGACCGGCTTTTGTCAGCCGGAGGATGTTACTTTGCGTAGGCCACTGACCTTGTCTCGCGGATCACGGTGATCTTCACCTGTCCGGGATAGGTCATTTCGTTCTGGATCTTCTGCGCTATGTCGGTGGATATGGTCGCTGCCTGATCGTCGCTGACATCTTCGGCGGAGACTATCACCCTGAGCTCCCTGCCGGCCTGAATGGCGTAGCTCTTGGTCACTCCGGGATAGGAAGCGGCAAGATCCTCCATGCCCTTGAGACGCTTGATATAGCTCTCGATCACCTCGCGGCGGGCTCCGGGACGGGCTCCGGAAATGGCGTCACCCACCATGACGAGGGGAGCGATGTCGGAGGTCATTTCGATTTCCTCATGATGGGCTCCGATGGCGTTGCAGATCTCGGGTCTCTCCTTGTACTGCTCGGCCAGTTTCATTCCCAGCAGGGCGTGGGGAAGCTCGGGCTCGTTCTCGGACACCTTTCCGATGTCATGCAGGAGTCCGGCGCGTTTGGCCAGTTTCACGTTCAGACCGAGCTCGGCGGCCATTATCGCGCATATGTTGGCCACCTCTCTCGAGTGGTGCAGCAGGTTCTGACCATAGGACGAACGGTATTTCATGCGGCCGATGAGCTTCACGAGCTCTATGTTCATCCCGTGTATGCCCAGATCCACGCAAGTCCTCTTACCGGTCTCCAAGATCTCGTCCTCAAGCTGTTTGCGCACTTTCGCCACGATTTCCTCGATTCTGGCGGGATGGATTCTGCCGTCTATGACAAGCTGGTGCAGAGCCAGTCTGGCGACCTCTCTCCTCACAGGGTCGAAGGCCGAAAGGAATATGGCGTCCGGGGTGTCGTCCACCACGATCTCGACGCCGGTGGCGGCTTCCAGAGCCCTGATGTTGCGGCCCTCGCGGCCGATTATGCGGCCCTTGATCTCGTCGTTTTCGATGGGGAAGGTGGTGACGGCGTTCTCGATGGCCGTTTCTGTGGCCGTGCGCTGTATCGTGGTGATGACGATGCGTTTAGCCTCCTTTGCGGCGTTCATTCTGGCATCGTCCATGGTGTCGTTGATATAGGCCTGCGCCTCCGTGCGGGCCTCGGCCTTCATGTTCTCCATCAGGATGTTTTTGGCCTCGGTGGCGGACATGCCGGCGATGTTCTCGATCTGCTTGTTCGCCTCGGCCCTGAGCCTGTCATACTCCTCGGATTTCTTCTCCAGGCTGGCCTTCATGGCGTTCAGGCTGTTTCTGGTGTTGTCCGCGTCGCGGAGCTTCTTCTGCAGGTTGTCATTCTGCTGGTTGAGGGTGTTTTCCTTCTGCCTGATCCTGATTTCGGCGTCTTTCAGCTGGTTGTTCTTCTCGGTGACCTGGCGTTCGTGCTCGGTCTTGAGCTGGAGATACTTTTCCTTGGCCTGCAGAATCTTTTCCTGCTTGATGTTTTCGGCCTCAAGCTCGGCCTTCACGATTATCTGCTCCTTCTGTCCCTTGAGGACGATTCTCTTCACGAGGAAGTAGACGGAGAGGGACACTGCGGCGCCGACCACAATGCCTATGAGTAACCAAATTATCATAACGAGTCTATCAAAGTTTAAGTTTATATGTCAATATATAAAAAACAGACCGTCAGCTATTTGCAAGCTTACGATCTGTTTTGTTCAAGAAGCCGCCGACCGTGTTGACAGAAAAATCTATATTTCAAGATTTGGGCTCAGTCCCGGTTCAGGTATCCACCGTTTTCCTTGCGGAAAATCCCTTGAATAAGGTCACCTTGGCCCGCCATCTCCGGCGCTAGTCACCCGGTTCATAAAGAACGTGTTGTTTTCAGCTCCCGGGTCAACGGCTGTTTTTTTCCATATCCTCAATGTAGCCTTTCATCTCGTTCCCCAGCGTTGCGGCTTCGCTTTTCAAGGCGTTGAGCTTCCGCTGGAGGGTTATGTTGCCGATGCTCTCGTTCAGGGCTACAAATGACAGGAGATCTGCGATGTTTCTTCCCGGATATTTGGCAAGATATGCCGAAATTTTCCGGTTTATCTCCGTTGCGGCCTGTCTTATGTTCTCTTCGTCCTCCGCAGTGGGGGCGTTCATCACATATTCTCTTTCCGCAATCCTTATTGTGATCTTCTGGCCCATAGTCATTTCTCCAATAAGGCGATACACCTGTCCATTTCCCTGATCAGACTCTCGATCTTCTCCCTTGCGGGGGCATTGTCCCCTGAGGAGACTTCAAAAGCTTCGGTCAGACGATGATTGTCCACTTGTCTTTCCAGATCAATAATCCGCTTTCGCAAGTCTTCGTTTTCCCGCCTCGACTGTTCCAGCTCCGAGTCAGCCCGGAGTCGTCGCGACTTTTCGGATTCGTAGAGAGCCATCAGTTTTTTGAACTCTTCCCGTATTTCTTCAAGCATGGCGAAAAAACTCTTTCTGCAAAACTAACAAAAAAAATCGGTGATGTCAAATGCCGTGCTCCAATCTTTTGGCGGCTCTCAAAAAATCCGCGTGCAGGTTTGGAAAAATACCCTGCAGAGCCTAACTTGCAGGGATAAATCACCATTTCAATGAAAAAATTCAAGCTGGGCCTGTTGCCGCGCATACTTATCGCCATCGTTCTGGGCATAGTCGTGGGATGTTTTCTTCCCCTGCCCGCGGTCAGGATCTTCACCACTTTCAACGGAATCTTCGGCAATTTCCTGCAGTTTCTCATCCCGCTCATAATAGTGGGCCTCGTGACCCCGGCCATAGCCGGAATCGAAAGCGGCGCAGGCAAGCTGCTGCTCGTCACAGTGATAGTCGCCTATGTGGACACGGTCTGCGCCGGACTCTTCTCCTATCTGACCAGCGTCTCCGTGTTCCCCGGTCTCATCCATTCCGGCAGCGTGGTGGACATAGCCGAGAAGGTCTCCGGCACCGAGCCCTATTTCACCATATCCATCCCTCCGATGATGGACGTCATGACTTCGCTGGTGCTGGCATTTCTGTTGGGTCTCGGGATGGCGTTTTTCCATTCGGAGACTCTTATGAATGTCGCCGGCGAGTTCAAGGACATCATATCGAAGACCATTGAAAAGGCCATAATACCGTTGCTGCCCATCTATATTTTCGGCATATTCCTTGAGATGACGGAAACAGGCCAGGCGATCAAGGTGGTTAAAGTGTTCATTGCGATAATCGGAGTCATCTTCGTGATGCACATACTGGTGCTTATATTTCAATATTGCGTTGCGGGAGCCTTTGTCAAGAAGAACCCGCTAAAGCTTCTGGGCAATATGCTGCCGGCCTATTTTACCGCTCTGGGCACTTCCTCGTCAGCGGCCACCATTCCGGTCTCGCTTGAGCAGACCAAGAAAAACGGGGTCAGCGACGAGATCGCAGGATTTACCATCCCGCTCTGCGCGACCATTCACCTTTCCGGCAGCACCCTCAAGATCGTGGCCTGCTCCGTCGCGCTCATGATGATGCAGGGGATGCCGTTCAATTTCGGGATGTTTCTCGGCTTCATACTCATGCTGGGCGTCATGATGGTGGCCGCTCCAGGAGTCCCCGGCGGGGCGATCATGGCGGCGCTCGGCATTCTCGGGTCCATGCTCGGGTTCGGCGAGCAGGAACAGGCCCTGATGATTGCGCTTTACATCGCGATGGACAGTTTCGGCACCGCGTGCAATGTCACCGGTGACGGTGCCATCGCCCTCGTAATGGACAAATTCTTCAAAAATCGTAAGGGCTGACCAAAAGCCTTTTGGCCAGCCCCCAATCTTCCGGACGTCAGTCCGGAAGATTGCACAGCCAGGCGGATGCGCTGGCGTCCGAGGGCATGCGCCAGTCGCCGCGGGGCGACAGGGTGACAGAGCCCACCTTGGGGCCGTCGGGCAGGCATGAACGCTTGAACTGCTGGCTGAAGAACCTTCTCACGAACACCTTGAGCCACTTGACCACGGTCTCCTTCGGGTAGGCGCCCGTTTCCACGAACGCTTTTTCCGCAAGAAAGAGGATCTTTTCCGGCGAGCATCCGAAACGGAAGAAATGATAGAGAAAGAAGTCATGAAGCTCATAGGGCCCCACAAGATCCTCCGTCTTCTGGGCTATGTTTCCGTTTGAATCGGCCGGGGTGAGCTCCGGGCTTATCGGCGTGTCCACAATGTCGGTCAGAATCTCCCCGGCGCTTCTTCCGGAAGATACCGACGCTCCGAAGCGGTGTGCGGCGGCCCACTTCACCAGATAGACCACGAGAGTCTTGGGAATGCTGGCGTTGACCCCGTACATGGACATATGGTCTCCGTTATAGGTGGCCCAGCCCAGCGCCAGTTCCGAAAGGTCGCCGGTGCCGATTACTATGCCTCCCTCCATGTTGGCTATGTCCATCAGGAGCTGTGTCCTTTCCCTGGCCTGGGAGTTCTCGTAGGTGACGTCATGCCTGTCCGGCTCCTGTCCTATGTCCGCAAAATGCTGTTTTACGGCCGGAACTATGGAAACCTCCCTCGAAGTGACCTTGAGCGCGTTCATCAGGTCAAGCGCGTTGGAATGTGTCCTGCCCGTGGTGCCGAATCCCGGCATCGTGACTCCTATTATCCTGTCTCTGGACCATCCGAGCCTGTCAAAGGCCATCACCGTTATCAGCAGGGCCAGCGTGCTGTCAAGTCCGCCGGAAATCCCGATCACCGCCGACTTGCAGCGGATATGGTTCAGCCTTGAGGCCAGGCCCATGGTCTGGATGGACACGATCTCCTCGGCCCTGCGCTCGATCTCCGCCTCGTCCCCGCCGGGAACGAACGGTCTCGGCTCGACATGCCTGAGAAGTCTCTTCCCGAAACAGGTCTGTACGCATGGTCCGATGTCATGGGCCAGGTACAGCCCGGCATAGGTTGAGGAAGGTGTGCCGTCCGGAGCTATGCTGTTGAAAGTGTTTTCCTTCTGGCGGAGCACCTGAATCTTTTCTATATCCAGATCGGCCATCAGCATCCCGTCTTCCATGGAGAAGCGGCGGGCCTCGGCCATGAGGGTTCCGTTCTCATAGATGAGCGAGGATCCGGCATAGACAAGGTCCTGGGTGGATTCTCCGAATCCGCAGGAACAGTAGATGTAGCCCGACACGGTCCTCGCGCTCTGGTTGGCGACGAGCGACTTCCGGTAGGCGTGCTTCATAAGGACCTCGTTGCTGGCCGATAGGTTGACTATGACCTCGGCTCCGGCCAGGGCGTGATGCGAAGACGGCGGCACCGGAGTCCACAGGTCCTCGCATATCTCGATGGCGAAGACCGTGTCTCCGGTCCCGAAGAGCTGAAGGGGCGAGACGGCGGTCTCCTGTCCCGCATATCTTGTCAGCGCGCAGTCACTCCTTCCGCTGAGGAAATCCCTGCCGGAAGCGAACCAGCGCGTCTCGTAGAATTCGTTATAGGCCGGCATGAAAATTTTCGGAACGATGCCTTCCAGACGTCCGTCCTTCAGCACCAGGGCGCAGTTGTACAATCTGTCCGCGATCCTCACCGGTGCTCCCACTACCACCGCCGTCCCGCACCCTTCCGTTGCCGTCAGCAGCTTTTTCACCGCTTCCTCCGCCTGTTCGATCAGAATCCTCTGCCCGAACAGGTCGCCGCAGCTGTAACCGGTGACACACAGCTCCGGAAAAACCAGCAGGGACACCTCCTGCTCCGCGGCCTCGCGCATCATGGCGATGATCCGCCCGGTGTTGAAGCCGACATCGGCCACTTTCACCACAGGAGACGCGGCCGCGACCCTGATGAATCCGTAATTCTCCATACCAGTTTATCTTAAAAACGCAAAGAACACCGCGCCCACAAGCATGGCGAAAGCCACCAGGTGATTCCATTGCAGGCTCTGTCCCTTGAACATGAACATCACGACCACCGTGAACACCGTCAGCGAGACCACCTCCTGTATCACTTTAAGCTGGATGATGTTGAAGGGACCTCCGTTTCCGCTGAATCCGATCCTGTTGGCCGGGACCTGCGCGCAGTACTCGAAAAACGCCATGCCCCAGCTCATGAGGATGACCAGAATAAGCGGCCACCCGTCCGAAATCTTCATCTCCTGAAGCTTCAGATGGCCATACCACGCAAAAGTCATGAAGATGTTCGAGGTGACCAGAAGCAGGACCGTAAAGAGTCCGCGCATCATTTCTCCGGCAGTTTCTGAATGATTCCGGCGAAGAGGGCGGACATTCTTTCGGCGGCGGCGTCCGCGGCTTTCACCACGTCGTCTCCGTCGTTGACATAATCCTCCGCATAGTCGTCGTGCGCCTCATTGGTGATGACCGACATCCCGAACACCGGGATCCCCGAATGTCTGGCCACAATCACTTCCGGGATCGTGGACATTCCGGTGGCGTCGCCTCCGATTATGCGGATATATTTATACTCATGCGGGGTTTCATAGGTGGGGCCGGTTCCGCCGTAATACACTCCTTCCTTGATCGGAAGGTCCATTTCGGCGGCCGTCTCCTTCGCGAGCCTGATGAGGGCATGGTCATAGGGCCTGGTCATGTCGGGGAAACGCGGGCCGAAATCATCGAGATTCGGGCCTATGAGCGGATTGGGGAGCTGGTTGATGTGGTCGGTGATGATCATCATGTCGCCCACCTTGAAGTCGAAGTTCACTCCGCCTGCGGCGTTGGACACGAACAGATACTTGATGCCCAGCACTTTCATGACCCTGATGGGAAGGGTGACCATCTCCATGGGGTAGCCCTCGTAATAGTGAATTCTGCCCTGCATCGCGATCACCGTCTTGCCGCCCAGCAGGCCGACTATGTAATTGCCCTTGTGGCCGATGGCGGTGGAAACCGGGAAGCCCGGAATCTCGCGGTAGGGGATTGTCACTGGGTTTTCAATCTTCTCGGCAAGCCGTCCCAGGCCGCTGCCCAGCACTATCCCCACCTCGGGGGCGTAGCCCTTCGCCGCGATCACGCCCTTGACGTAATCCGCAGCCTTGTATATTCTTTCCGCTCTTGGATCCATGGTGTTATATTATTTTTTTGAGTGATTCTCTCGCGCCGGAAAGAATCTCCTTCTCTCCGGGCACGACTCTGTGTTTCATTACGAATCTGCCCCCGCACATGGCGGAGTCGATGCAGTCGCTGTGCGCCGAATACACCAGATTGGCGAGGAACGGAGCCGGCGACAGGAAAAAGCTGTTGTCGGTATCCACTATGAGAATGTCCGCTTTGCGGCCCTTCTCCAATCTGCCGGTGTCTATGCCCAGGGCCCTTGCTCCGTTCACCGTCGCCATATCCATAAGTTCAGGCAGAGGCATGGCCTTCGGATCGTTTCTCCATGCCTTCTGGAACAGCGCCGATGTCTTCATGGCCTCCAGAATGTCCAGATTGTTGGACGATGCGCATCCGTCCGTGCCTATGCAGACATTGGCTCCGGCATCGCGCAGCTCATCATAGAGGAACTTGTATCCCGACGAGAGCTTCGTGTTGGAATTTATGTTGTGGACGCAGCTGACCCCGCGCTCTCCCAGGATTCTGACGTCGTTTCCGCTCAGCCAGAGCGTGTGCGCAGCAATCACTTTATTGTTCAGAATGCCCAGGGAGTCGAGATATTCCACAGGGGACAGGCCTCCGTGGAGCTTCCGGCAGTCCATGACCTCCTTCTCGGTCTCGCTCAGATGTATGTGAAGGGTGAGGTTGTGGCGTCTGGCGAAGTCGCCGGCCCAGAGCATCATTTCCTCGCTCACTGAATAGACGGCGTGGAAAGCCATCTCGAACTTCGACCCGTCCTGCCAGGAAAGGGATTCTTCATAGGTCCTTTCGCACTGCTCCTTCTGGCGCGCGGCCTCCTCCGCATTGTTCTTGTCCATCACGACATAGGAGAACACGCCCCTTACGCCGCATTCGGCGGCCGCCTTGTGAGCCGCGGGGGAGTACCAGTACTGGTCGTTGAAGGTGAGGGTGCCTGTCTTTATCATCTCCAGGCACGCGGCCTTGGTGCCCCAATAGACGAATTCGGAGTCAATCCTTGACTCCAGATCCCAAATGTTGTCGATCCATTTCTGGAAAACGACATCTTCCTGAACGCCCCTCATGAGGGACATGGCCGCATGGGTGTGCATGTTCACGAATCCGGGCACCGCAGTCTTGCCGCCGCAGTCGAACACGTCGCGGCCGTCGCGGCCGTCGTCGCCGGAGCGGCCTGCGGCCGGGGATATGTCTTCAATCAAATCGTCCGCGACGGTGATATCGGAAAGCACACCGCCGCAGACAATATTTTTGAGTATGGTTCCGCCCATTTTTCCGTGTCTTTGAAAGCTGCCCTGAAACGGGCTTTCTCAGGACAAAGATAGGAAAAGAGATTCAGAACTGCTCTTCTCCGGCATTGTTTCCTTCTCTCTCGGTGTATCTGTGCTCGTAGCCTCCGTCGGGCGCGTTTTTGAGACAGTTGTTCAGTATGAACTCTACGGCGTCGTGCAGACCGTCCGAGAATTTCTCGAAATCTTCCTTGTAGAGGAAAATCTTGTGCTTGTCGTAGGAGATGCGTCCGTCGCGCTCCACCCTCTTCCTGCTCTCGGTTATCGTGAGATAATAGTCACTGTTGTTCTTCGTGGCTTTCACATCGAAGAAGTAGGTCCTTTTTCCAGCTTTGACAGGCTTCGAATAAACTTCTTCCGAGGAATAGTCCTGGCCATAACCTTCATCGTAGTCTTCTCTGTACATAATTCAATATTTTGGTTAAGTACGGCTTCACATATGGAGTCAAATTTAGGGAAATTTTCGATTATTGCGTTATCTTTGCGTGGATAATTCAAACAAAAAACTATGCTGAACAGAAGAATCCTCAGGATTAAGGCCTTCAAGGTGCTGTATGAATATGCCGTAAGGGGAGGGATGTCTCTTGAGGAGGCTCTGGCCGAGCTGGACAGATCCTGCGAGTCGGTCCGTGACCTCTATCTGTTCATGCTTGCGATAGCCGGCCCGCTGACTGCGGAGGCCAGAAAGCGCATAGAGGCCGCCCGTTCCAAGATCAACCCCACCGAGGAGGATCTGAACCCGAACGAGAAGTTCGCGGACAACATGCTGGCACCCATGCTGGAGGGCGATCCCGACTTTCAGAAGCTGATCGCAAAGAAGAAACTCTCCTGGGAGAGATATGACCTCTTTGTCTCGCGCACCATGGATTCCGTGGCCTCCGGCGAGTACTACAGGAAATATATGGAGGCGCCCGGCCGCTCGCTCCGCGAGGACTGCGCCCTTTTCAGAAAGATCTATGAGAACGAGTTCGAGGACAGCCCCGAACTCCACGCCATAATGGAGGACATGTCCATCCACTGGCTCGACGATCTGGGCTATGCGCTCATGTGGGACTGCAGGACCATGGACGACCTGGGCCGCGGCCGCAGATGGCGTCTTCCGGAGCTCTATCAGAGCGATGAGACCCTGAAGAAGAATCCCGGCGCCGCCGTGGACAGCGACAGGGCCTTTGTGCGCAAGCTGCTAACCTGCGCCTTCACCGGCTATGAGACCACTTTCGCCAAGGTGACCGAGGCCGTGCCCGACTGGGACAAGGACAGGCTTTTCGCCGCCGATCTCGCGATAATCGCCCTGGGTGTCGCCGAGACTTCCAATTTTCCGGAAATTCCCCGTCAGGTGAGCCTCAACGAATATGTGGAGATCTCCAAGTTCTACTGTTCGCCCAAGAGCCGCCAGTTCGTAAACGGACTGCTGGACAGGCTCACGGCTCCTCAGACTTCAACCGAAACAATTCAAAACCAATAAAAAATGACAACTTTATCAACCGTTCTTGAGACTGCTTCCGCGCAGAACGCCGTATCTTCAGGCGCTCCCATGATAATGCTTCTGGCCATCTTCGTCATCATGTGGCTTTTCATGATCCGTCCGCAGCGCAAGCAGCAGAAGGCTCTTGAAAAATTCCGCTCCGAGCTCAAGAAAGGCGACAAGGTCGTCACCGCCGGAGGCATCTACGGCACGGTGGACAGCGTGGAGGAAAAGACTGTCCTTCTCAAGGTGGATGGCGACGTGAAGCTCCGCGTGGACAAGTCCTCGCTTGTCAGAGACTTCTCCGATACCCAGTCCAAGTAGGACGGGCCCCGTTCCAGACAGGGACAAGACCTTTCCCGGAATATGGGCATGGACAGGATAAGCTCTTTTCTGAACAGAAACGGGAGGGACATCACAGGCTTTCTGTTGTCTCTTCTTTTGGCTTTTTGTGTCTGGCTCATCTACAACCTCACTCTCAACTACACCAAGGTCGTGAGCGTGCCCATAGTGGCCCGCAGCAACATTGAGGGTCACAAGGACGTGTCTTCCAATACGGCGGTGGTCATGGCCAGGTGCCATACAAGGGGTTTTGACCTGCTGCGTCTTGACAATGCCAGCGAAAAGTCTCCCGTCCAGGTGTATTTCGCGCCGGAGGACCTGCATGGTGACGGGGGGGAGATATTCCATATCACCTCCGCGGAACTCACCCGCTATGCCAAGGAAATCTTCGGGGACAGGGCCGGTATGGAAACCTTCGTGTCGGGCTCTCTCGATTTCCGCTTTCCATTCGAGAACAGCAAGAAGGTGCCGGTGCATCCGGTCTATACCCTCAGCTGCCGTCCCCAGTATATGGTCGTGGGCGGGCTGCGGCTCAAGCCGGACTCTGTCACCGTCTATGGCGAGCCCTACCATCTCGAAAACATAGACCGGGTCTATACCCGGCCTTTCAATCTGGACAACCTTCGCAGCGACGTGCACGGGGAGGTGAAGCTGGAATCGTCCAAAGACGTGCGGTTGTCAGACGCCGGGGCTGAATACACGGTTTCGGTGCGGCGCTATGTGGAAATCGCCGCCGACATGCGGATCGCCGAAAAGAATGTCCCTAAAAACAAGATGCTGGTCATCTATCCCTCCACTGCGCACGTCATTTTCAGATGCTCATTCCCGGTCATATCGGACCCCGCGGAGAATGTGTCCTTCTACATCGACTACAACGACTTCGCCGGCTCGCTTGGCGGAGACTGCATGGCGCGCTGCGACTCCCTGCCTCCGGGAGTGATCGACTACCGGATGGAGCCTGAGCTGTTCGAGTGCGTCGAGAGCGACCGGTAATTTTTCAGGCCATGGACGGTAAATTCAGGGTCGTCGCATTGACCGGCGGGATCGGCAGCGGCAAATCGGCCGTCGCCGGATATCTGGCCGGCAACGGAGTGCCGGTCTATGACAGCGATTCCTCGGCCAAGGCCCTGTATGACAGGGATCCGGCTCTGGTGGGCCGTCTGGAGCAGGCTCTGGGGCTTCCGCTCAGGAAGCCGGACGGTGCCTTTGACAAGGGGAAACTCGCCGGAGCCATATTCTCTTCCCCCGAGGCCCTTTCCCTTGTGGAATCCATGGTCCTTCCCGCAGTGAGGAGCGATTTCGCCGCATGGCGCGACTCTCAGGACCTGCATGACTGGAGGGGCTATCTCGGACTGCCTCCCTTCGTGGTGATGGAATCGGCCACGGTGACTGAAAAAGCCCTTTTCGGCAAGATCTATGACGCGGCGGTCCTCGTGACCGCTCCGCTTGAGCAGCGGATTGCGAGAGCCTGCGCCCGGGACAAGGCTCCGGCCGAGGCTGTCATGCGCCGGATAGCTGTCCAGAAATTCGATCTGTCGAAGATCGATGCCGTCATAAACAACGACTCTACTCTGGAACTGATGAGAGTGCGGACTGACATTGCGTTTAAATTGTTATCTTTACAAATTGTTTGAACACTGCGCCGTCGCACGGCGCGAAATAAAAGACTGATATGGAAAATTCGAAAAAAACTGATCTTGCCCGGGTTATTTCCGTCTCGGGGCAGAGCGGTCTGTATCTCTATATTGCACAGGCCAGAAACGGCGTGGTTGTGGAGTCGCTCGCAAATGGTGACCGCACCGTAGTCGGAATGAAGAACAAAGTGTCCACCCTTGAGGACATAAGCATCTACACCGCAGAGGGGGAGATGAAGCTCAAGGACGTGTTCACCAAACTGCACGAAGTGCTCGGCGACGCCGATGCTCCCGGCGCAAAGGCTCCGGCCGACGCTCTCAAGGAACTCTTCGCCAAGGCAGTTCCCGACTACGACGCCGACAGGTTTTATGTTTCGCACATGAAGAAGGTCGTGACATGGTACAATGAACTTAAGAACCATGCCTCTCTGGACTTCATGACCGACGAGGACAGGAAGAAGGAGGCCGATGCCTGATAAGACTCTACAGGTCATAACCCTGGGCTGTTCCAAGAACACGGTCGATACCGAGCATCTGCTGGCCCGGGTTGCTGACAAGTACACGATCCTGCCGGAGGACTACTCCGGCAAGGTTGATTGTCTGCTCATCAACACCTGCGGCTTCATCGGCGACGCCAAGGAGCAGTCGGTGAACACGGTACTCGCCGCGGCCGCGAGACGCAAGAGCGGCAAAGTGGGGAAACTGATGGTATGCGGCTGTCTGTCACAGCGTTACCTGGATCAGTTGCCCGGCCTGATTCCCGAAGTTGACGAGTGGTACGGGGCCAGAGACTTCGTGCCCATAGTGAAGGCGCTCGGCGGAAACCCGGTGCCCGACGCGGACGCCGGCAGGCTGCGCACCGGCAGGCGTCACGCATATGCCTATGTCAAAATCTCCGAAGGCTGCGACAGGCGCTGCTCCTACTGCGCCATTCCCTTCATCAGGGGCGCACACCGTTCGGTGCCGATGGAGCGGATAGTCGCGGAGGCCTCCGCACTGGCCCGCGACGGCGTAAGGGAGCTGATCCTTATAGCCCAGGATACCACCTACTATGGGCTGGACCTCTATCACCGCAGGGCTCTGGGCGAACTGCTCGCCAGGCTGTCGGAGATTGAGGGGATCGTGTGGATCCGCATCCATTATTCCTATCCCGACGGCTTCCCCGAAGACGTGATCGACCAGATGGCCGTCAATCCCAAGCTGTGCCGCTATTTGGACATTCCGCTCCAGCATGTCTCCGACAAGGTGCTTTCCAACATGCACCGCCATGTTGACGGGGCGTGGACGAGGACGCTGATCGCGAAGATGCGTGAAAAGGTTCCCGGCATAGTCCTGAGGACCACCTTCATAGTGGGACATCCCGGCGAGGGCCGCAAAGAATTCGAGGAACTGATGGATTTTGTCCGCGAGGCGAAGTTCGAGCGCATGGGCGCGTTCAAGTACTCCGAAGAGGAGGGGACCTATGCGGCCGAGAATTTCAGGGATTCCGTGACTCCGGCCACGAAGCAGTCCCGTTATTCCAAACTCATGACCCTCCAGAGCGGCATATCATTTGCTTATAACCAATCCCGCGTGGGGTCGGTCGTGAAGGTGCTTGTGGATGACGTCAACGGAAACTCCCTTGTCTGCAGGAGCGAATATGAGAGCCCTGAAGTGGACGGGGAGATCATCGTCGGATATGATCCGGCCATGGGGGCGGAAGTCTCCGCGATGGTCGGAAGATTCATAGAAGTGAAAATCACCTCCGCGGACGAGTATGACCTCACCGCTGAATTTGTAGCAGATTTGGACAGATGAGACGTTTTTTTGCATATGCGGCCGCCGCTTCGGCGGTCTTCGGGCTGACGGCCTGCGGCCCCGATGTCTTTTCCATGCTTGTGGACATGCGGCAGCCTTCCGATTCGGGGCTTGACCTTTCAGGGAAATCCATGTCGGTCGTGTATATGGAGGATCCCGCCGGCAGGGACTCGCTTTTCGCCTCCTCCATGGCCGAAGGATTTGCAGGCACTCTGGAGTCGGACTATTTCGGGGGCGAGGAGGCCATGGGCGTTTACAGGATGTTCAGGAACCCCGAGGGCGTATATTCCTCGAAAGACACTCTGGTGAGCGCCGCGATGCAGACCGGAAGCGATGTGGTCTTCCTTTTTGACACTCCTTCGTTCGGCAAGATTTCGGTCACCGAGAGCAAGCCCGTTGCGGGGGATTCCGTGCAGGTCACGCTGTCTGCGCCGTTCAAGCTGAACATGTATGCCTACAACACCCTCGGTACCGATACGGTGCGCGTGTTCAAGGGCACAAGCACCCTGCTGCAGACGGTGCAGTGCGCGAAGACCGACGGTGAAGATGCAATGGAGCGGAAATTCTGGGAGTCGCTTTCCGAAGCCGGCATGATCACCGGCACCCGCTCGGCGTCCACCTTCCTGTCCAACTGGTCTCCGGAGACCTATTATTTCTATTATTTCGACACTCCCTCCGGCTGGGGAAAGGCTTCCGATGCCGCCTATGACTACAGATGGCGCGACGCGGTGGACCTCTGGATGACCCTGCTCGATACAAAGGACATGTACAGGAGGGGAGCGGCGGAGTACAACATAGCCGGGGCTTTCTATATTCTCGGCGACTATGCGCTTGCCGCCGAATGGCTGGACCATTCGGACAGCGACTGCAAGATGGCCACTTCCTCCCAGCTCAGAAGGAAGATCGAAGCCAAGAGCTCCGCTGCGAAATAACTATCTTATAGACAATATTTTGTGGGTCTGAAGACTCAGGCTCCAGACGGGATGTGCCAGGATATATGCCATGGTCTCCCGTATGTTTTTTCCTGAACAGGGCTGCAGATAGCGGTGCTCTGCGGGAAAGCTTTCCCATCGGGCTGGGTCCTGTCCGGTATAGACCAGCTTGAGCTCGTCGGCCTTTGCGATGGCCGGTTCCGCTCCTTCCTGCCAGTCCGATTTGGGGCTGAATGTCACCCAGTCCACTCCCGCCTGGACGGGGCGGGTGCCGTTGGTTTCCATATGGATGAGGTATCCGCGGCTGTGGAAGGCCTCCGTCAGCGCGTCATCAAGCTGCAGCGTGGGCTCACCGCCGGTGAACACCACCCTCCTGCAGTCTCCGCCGGCCTTCGCGGCCTCGGCGACGATTTCCTCCATGCTCATGGAAGTTCCGGCCGAGAAGTCGGTGTCGCAGAAGGGACAGGCCAGGTTGCAGCTGCTGAAACGCACGAACACCATGGGCGTTCCGCTCCAGCGTCCCTCGCCCTGAAGCGAGTAGAATATCTCGTTGACCAGATACATGCTAGTCTTCGTCCTTCTCGTAGATGGCCTTGTTGTTCTCCGATTCCCAGATTTCCACCTTGTAGCCGTTCTCCACATGGTCGCATATCCATTTGGCTATGTTCTCGGCGGTGGGGTTGAAGTCGAATATCTCGTTGAGGTTCTTGTGGTCCAGGGCGCCGCAGATGTCCTTCTTGATGCGGGTGAAGTCGGCCACCATCCCGTCCTCGTTGAGGACGCGGGAACGGCAGTGCACGATCACTATCCAGTTGTGTCCGTGTAGCGCCTCGCATTTGCTCTCATAGCTCAAGTGGAGGCTGTGCGCGGATGAAATCTCGAGTCTCTTGGAAACGTAGTACATATGGATCCTTATTTTTCGTAATCGGTGGGGTCGAAGCCTTCCAGCGCCTCTTTCCTCTCGTTGCAGGTGCCGCACACTCCGCAGTGCCGGGGACGGCCCTCATAACATGAATAGGTGTGCTCGAAGGGGACTTCCATCTCTTTGCCCAGAAGGGCTATGTCCCTCTTGGTGATGTCGCAGAAGGGGGAGACTATCCTTATGCCGGCGAAGGTCCCTTCGCGGGCCGCATTGTCTATGGCCGAAATGAAGCCGGGGCGGCAGTCCGGGTATATGGTGTGGTCACCCGCGTGGTTGGCTATCAGGACGGTGTCCAGATCTCTGCTTTCGGCGAGGCCCACGGCCACCGAGAGCATGATGCCGTTACGGAAGGGGACCACCGTGCTTTTCATGTTCTCCTCGTCATACTGGCCGTGGGGGACTGCCTCGCCTCCTTCCAGTATGCTGCTCCTGAAGTATTTGCCCATGAAGTCCAGCGGGATTATCATGTGTTCGATCCCCAGGCGGGCGCAGTTCCATTTCGCGCATTCGGTCTGCTGCAGGTCCTGGCGCGCGCCGTAGCTGAACGTGACGGCGGCCTTGATCTCCTTGCGGTATCTGTAGAGCAGCACGGTGCTGTCCATGCCGCCGGAATATATGAGCAATGCTTTCATTTTCCTGTGTCTTTGCGGCCTCTGCGGCCGGCGTTTATTAGGCCCTCCGGCCGCCTTCGGAGCCCGGTCAGTTGCCGTTTTGCCGTTGGCTTTAAAATAAAAAAGGGAGGGACCGTAAGCCGGTTTCTGTTTTTAATTCCGCCATTTATCTTCGCGACCTACCCCCTGACATCGGGCGGGCAGCCCTCATCTGTCAGTATATTTGGTTTTGCAGACCCTGCGGGCGTACCCGGCCGGCATCGCTGACGGCCGTCGTGAGCTCTTGCCTCGCGTTTTCACCCTTGCCCCTCCGGAGAGCGGCGGTTATTTTCTGTTACGGCCCATATAAGATTACTCCCATCTGCGCTTTCCGCAGCAGGGCGCCCTGTTCTGTCCGGACTTTCCTCACCGCCCCTTTCGGCGCGGCGCGGCGGAACGTCCCTCCCGTTTTAGCCCACAAAGATACGAATTTTTGGCCAAGTGGGAGAGGGGGAGAAGTTCTAAATCTTTATCTTGAAGATGGCATTTCGCGAGTGTATAGCTTGTGCAGGTATTCACGCTCGGCTTGGGAGATTTTACCGTCAACTTCCGAAATTGCCTCGAACAGCGCGTACATGTGCTCATCATCCGGCTCGGCAACGGGAGGTGTGGTGATCGCTTCAAGCCGCCCGTAAAAATCAGTAAAGCAGTCCATGCGGCGTTTTTATTTTATCCATTCATTCCAGTCGGCCCGGGCTTCCACGCTCTCTTCAATCTTGTTGTTGAGGTTGGTGAAAAGGTCGTAACCGACGAGGGCCTCTACGTCGTTCACGGACACGACGGCATCCTTCACAGGCTGGCGGTTGCCATTATTCTCAAACACGAAAGCGATGGACTTGTAATCATTTCCATCCCTGCGGAGAACCGCCTTGAAAAAACCGTCCGGCACAACCACGTTCCGCTCTCCTATGGTCCCGTAGGAATTCGCATACACATAAGGGCCGCAGACCACCCAGACAGAGCCGTATTTCACAGCCCAGTCCCGCACATATTTCTCCAGTGTATGCCAGTCCTTGCCATTAAGTTCATGATTCTGAGGGCAGATGTTGGTGAGGTAGAAACTTTCGTTCATGGCGCTCTGTGACCATTTCATGTCGGCAGCCGGAGCCATATGTCCCTTGTCCCAGCCGGAATAGCTGTAATCTTCCCGCATTGCCTGCCTGCCCTTGTAGTCCGGATCCATGCTGAACCCTTTGGCCCGGGGCACCTCTCCGGCCACCTCTTCCGCCGTCAGCTCATAAGCCACCCAATTCGGAATCAACCGCTGAGTGTTGTAGTTGATAATAAAGCCATTGTAGACAAGCACCACATCAGAACTCCGGATGGCGGGCAGTTCCATCAATCCCTTGTTCAGCCTCGGCTCCGCCTTGCCGCGATGGCCCTGGGCCGATGCAAAATACGGCCCCAGCACCAAAGCGACGAGGATTATGAATGTTCTTAGCCTCATGTTCTTCGCCCCTGCTGATTGTTCTGCCTGCGAATCTCCTCTGTCAGAATGTCTATCTTTTCGTTGAGCCGCCTTACCTCTTCCTCCAGCGCGTCATTGTTGTCGCTCACCATGGCGTCAACAAACACGGAATTGACGAGCGATAAGCCGATAATGCCGCCGAATATGAGGAGAAAGACAAAGTACATGCGTACCAGCGCGATCCTGCCCGGCGGCATTGCTACGGCAAGGGAATCCGGAATACTGCTACCAAAAGTCTCTTCATTTTTCCTTATTCACCGACTGCTTTGCGGTGCTTTATGTAACCATGGTGGCTCGGTGTGGCCGTTTACAAAAAAAAGCGGAGCCCCTTCAGACTTATTCTTGCCCCCTCTCTACTCCCGCAGGCTGTCGTCTGCGCCCCCCTACCGGGGAATCTCGCGCCTCCGCCGCGCTCCATTCGGGACTTTTCAGCCGGCCTCCGGACCGCCGCGTTACGAGAATAAGCCAAACGCTTCTAAACATGTATGCCGCCAACAGACAGCGAGACTAATTTAGCATATTTTTATTAAATCCGTTTATCCGCCCGCAAAATCTTTGCGGGAAAATTGAGATCTCGCGTCATCTGCGACATCGGGGCGATATTTCTCGTAATCGTGGATGACGGATTTTTGTAAGGTAAAAATCGATACCAGGGAGGGAAGTGGCCGTCAGTCATGTGTGTCTGATAAATAATATAATAAATGATACGAAAATAAGCTGTTTTTTTATTGGAATCAGAATAAATTTCTTATCTTTGTATCATAAATGATACTGAATATGAAGAAAATATTCGATGAATACACCATTTATGAGTTCTCGGATGAGGAGATTGTACATGAACTCTGCAGGAAACTGAAATCCGTACGCAGAAGCTGCTGCTATTCCCAGCAGGATCTGTCGGACCTTTCCGGCGTGTCCATTGCTTCGATAAAACGTATCGAAACCGCATCCGTCAAGGACATCAATGTCGGGACAATTATAAAGGTAATGAGGGCAACCGGGATGCTGGACGGGTTCTCACGTCTGCTGCCTGATGTCCCGGAGTCTCCCTTCATGTCAGGTTTATCAGGAAACGAAGTGAAGAAGCATTGTCGTAAATCCTACAGGAGTTTGAACAGTCATGAAAAATGATACAGCAATAGTGGATGTGTTCCTTTGGGGAACATGTATCGGTCGTCTCAAGTGGGACAGGACAAAAAGCCTTTCCGTCTTCCAGTTCTCGGATGAGTATCAGGCGATGCCGTATGATGTATGTCCTTCGACGCATCGCAAGGGCAGATCAATCACATCCTTCTACGGAAAGCCGGGAGAGTTGTACCAGGGCCTTCCGGAGTTTCTTGCAGATGCTCTTCCGGATAAGTGGGGATCCCGGCTGTTCGACAGATGGCTTTCTGACAATCATATTTCGGCGATGGATGCCACTCCGCTGCTCAAGCTTTCATATATCGGCAAAAGAGCTATGGGGGCGTTTGAGTTCATTCCGGAGTATGGAGAAAAGATGGATGACGATACGACGCTTGATATGGCTTCTCTTGCAGGACTTGCTTCTGACGTGTATCATAAAAGGGAGTCTGCTCTGATTTCACGGGAAGAGAACCTCACGATGAAGAAGCTGATTTATCTCGGTACATCAGCCGGCGGCATGCGGCCCAAGGCCATCGTGGCATATAATTCCAGAACAGGAGAATTCCGCTCCGGGCAGGTGGACCTTCCGGAGGATTTCAGACATTATATTATCAAGTTCAAGGAGGATACGATTTCTCCGACAACCGAGATAGAGATGATCTGGCACGAGATGGCAAAGGATGCCGGAATTACGATGAGTCCATGTTTTCTTAAGAATATAGACGGCATGAACCATTTCATGACGGAGAGGTTTGACCGTAGGGGAGGAGAGAAGATTCTTACCCAGACACTTGCCGCCATTATGCCGGGGACATCTGACTACATGAAACTCTGCTGGCTGTCCAATACCCTGAATCTGCCGCAGGAGGACAGGGACCAGATATTCATACGTATGGTGTTCAACTTTGCAGCGGGCATTTCCGATGACCATACAAAGAACATTTCTTTCATGATGGACAAGTCAGGGACCTGGAGATTGTCTCCGGCGTATGATGTCATGTTCACGGCCAATGTATGGGAGAACAGTTCTGCCCATATTCATTCTATGGGCGTGATGGAGAAGAGGTCCAACCTCATGATTTCAGACTTTCTGGCTTTCGCGGAGGATTTCGTCGACAGACCGAAGGAGAAGATTGAAAGGGTGCTTGACTCCGTTTCTAACTTCGGACACTGGTGTGACAATTACTGCGTCGATAAAGACATAAAGGAAAAGATTCAGAAAGTGCTGGATATGGTCCGTCCGAAATAGAAAAATCGACGACACTGCAAGTTTATCCTTAGTCCTCTTGATTTCGTCGGTCGATATATGGGCGCGTCCGCTTTCGTGGTTCCCATCTTTCAGTTCGTTCATTGTTCTTCTTCATTT
>CAVGCT010000010.1:0-6747 GCA_963627885.1 bacterium | reverse complement strand
TTTTCGCGAAAATACTCATTTCAAACGACATTCAAACGCCTTTCGAACGATGGACCTGTTGTGCTATACGTCAAAGATACAAAAAGAAAGCAATTCACAACCTATTCATCGATACGGACTATGGTGGCGGCGCCGGTTCGCGATTTGACGTTGACGGTTACGCTTTCGGGGCCCTGAAACTCTATGCTCGATGAGCCTGAGGCCTTCTCCACCGTCAGCCCTTCAGAGACGTTTACCCTGCAAGTCACAGCCCCCGAGGCGTTCACAGTCGCTCGCCGCGCCGGAAGGTTGCCTGCCTGGACATTGGAGGAGCCAGAAGCGCTCACGGCTATGTTTTCGGCCGAGCCGGAGAGAGCGCATTCGCCGGCGCCTGACACCTCGAGCGATACGTCACCGAATTTTCCGTTGATTTTCGTGTTGGAAGAGCCGCCAGTGTCTATCTTCAACATCCCGGCGTCCATCTTGAATATCCCGACGGAAGCCCCTGACAGCTCGATTTCAGCCCTGTCGAAACTTCCTGTCATTTCGCATTCGGACGCTCCGCCTACGGTCATGTCAAGTTTCTTCGCATTGACGCTCAGCGCCTTGAGCTGAGAGGCGCCGCTTTGGTTCAGTGTGAATTCTCTGTCGCCGAGGCCGAAGGCGTCGCCGCAGGTGAAGGTGACGGCTCCGCCGAGTTCAAGACTCACGAGCTCGGGCATGGAGATTTCGGCCTTGAAAGCATTGCGCTTCGTCAGTTTCCAGGCATTATTGACGGTGCCGTCCACGCCGATTTCAAGCTCGCCCTTTCTGACCCTGGCGAAGACTTGGTCGGCATATTCCTCCGGTACCGTGAGCTTCACTTTGTACTCCGGTGATTTTGTGAGATTTACGCAGAATACACCTTGCACATTGAGTCTGCTGAAGTCCCTGAGGTCATATTCTTTGACCACTCCCCTGCCCGCTTTCGCGGCCACTGCCGGGAGGCTGGCTTCGGCATTATTTTCCCCCCGGAGTGATAAAGCCCCGAAGGAGGCGGCCGCAATCGCAAAGGCCGTCAAAATCACGAACCCCTTTTTCATTATCTATTTATTTGTCAAATAATTACAATTCAACCCGCCAGCATCGGCCCGATGCCTCTGGGCTGCCTCTATTTCAGCTTTTTACCATCGGAGAAAGCGTCACCCACCCTCTCGCCGAGCTGGATATAGCCGTTTCGGGTCGGGTCGAAGGTGATGAGTTGCATCTTTTCCACATCCGGCTTGCCGTCCGCGGCCAAAAACTTCTCGTCGCAGAGAATGTTCACGATCTCGGCAATGATATAATATCCTGTCTCGCTCTCGTCCAGCTTCCGGACTGTGCGGCACTCGAGCGTGAGCGGGAAATCCGTAAACACCGGAGCGTTCACATTCTCCGACTTCACCGCCGTCCAGCCCGTCTTCTTCAGTTTGTCGGGCTCATTCTTCGAACTCACAATCCCCACATAGTCGGCGGCCACGAGGGTCTCCCGCGTCGCGAAGGCCACAGTAAACTCGCCGTTGGCGTTGAGATTTTCGGTGGTGGCGTGGTTGCCCATTGAAATCATGATCTCATCGGCATCCCACTGCCCCGCCCATGCAACGTTCATCGCATTTGGTTCACCATTCCTATTATATGTGCCTATTACCAGCACCGGCTGCGGCAGAAGCCACGCCTTCTTTCCAAAGCTTTTCATATCTCAAATTCTTGTCCTCCAGTTTACCGGCCTGCCAGCGGTCATATCCGTTCTCCTCCACTGACAGGATACTCTTCACAAATATGCAAAAATTTCCGGCAGTATGGGCCGTCCGCGGCTCTAATCATCTTCGCGTAAGCGACCCGGTTCGTCTCCGCATAAAAGTTCCCGGACCTTTTTACAAAGTATGGGACGGGCAAATATACCCTGCAGGCCTCTCTGGGGCAGGTTGGCCGTACCTCACTTTGTAAAAATTCTGATGTCTGTGAAGTCCCTCTCTGAAAACGGTGTGCGAAAAGCCGGGATTCGCACACTGAATTGCGTTTCCGCCCCGGACGGCGCGCAAATCGCCGCCGCATTTGTACACCAAGCAGTTGTATTTCGGATGACAGCACCCGCACGGGCGCGGGCGGGAAATCTCGTGAGGGAGAAACTGCTGTTTTCAAGGAACCCTTTTCGCCATGATGGCGGCACCGCGGCCCGGCGACCACTAAGCCCGGCTGCGGTGCAGGACAGATGCGGCGAGCTCTCCTCCGTTGTCTGCGTTGCCGGCCATTCGGGTTCAAGACACCCGCACCGTAGCCGCCTGAGGGCGTATATTCCGGCGGCGATGCCGGTTTTTTGGCAATGTCAGACGGTAACGGGTTTTCGCGATGTCAGAGGCGCCAAGGTTTTTGCGAAGTCTGGCGGTGTCGATGTGGAAGGTTGAATCACCCGGTCCTAGAGCCTGCGGTCATTGGGCCAGCCGAAGAGCCGCAAAGGACCCAACGCTCTTGCGGATGAGACGGGGAATCGGTATCTTTACGACCGGATTCCGGTAAAATCGGAAGACCATGGAAAAACTCGAAAGAGGAAGGCAATGTGGGGAATGGAGTACAAAATCAATCTCGGGACAGGAATAGATACAGAACTATGAGAATATTTGGAAATCTTTTGTGGTGGCTGTTCGGAGGGCTGGAGGCCGCCGTCGGATACTTCACCGGAAGCCTGGCGATAGCCTGCACCATCATAGGCATTCCGGTGGCATACCAGACCTTCAAGATAGGCCTTCTGTGTCTATGGCCGTTCGGCGCCGAAGTCAGCGAATGCGATAGCCCCAGCGGCTGCATCACCCTGCCGCTCAACATCATATGGATAATCTTCGGTGGCCTGTGGGCCTGCCTCATGCACATTTTCTTCGGGCTGCTGCTCTTCATCACCATCGTCGGCATCCCGTTCGCCAGGCAGCATTTCAAGATGGCCGGTCTGTCGCTGGCCCCGTTCGGCAAAGACGTCAAGCTCAATCTTTAGGCCTATGGTCACGAACCCCGCCAGTGAGTATGGGAGGATAGCGCTGCAACAATTTTTTGGCAAAATTGCCGGAAATTTTTCGCAGAACCGAGATCGGAGCGGTAGCAAACCGGAGAAAATGAACCTCCACAGCCTGGCGACAAGGGCCTCCGGAGGACAAGTCCAAAAGGCTTGCGAATTTCAGAAATACACGCCACATTCGCATACACACTGCAAAAAATCATAGAAAATCCGCAGTATAATTGCGGGAAACCCATAAAAATCAGCAGTTTTAAAATACACAACTTATTGAACCAATGTATAATCCGGGCTTAACCGATTCAGCGAAGAACACCCTTCGGCAAGGTTCATTCTGGTATCCCTCGACAGCCTAAGCCGCAAATCCGGGAATATAGACCTTCTCTTTGCCGAGGACTTCCTCCGGGAGCTCTGGGCTGGGAAAATTTTTTAGACCACGTCAGCAGTCGCCGGAGACCGTTCATTCCTGCACAGAACGTGTGACCCGCTAGAGCAGGGTCATGAGGGCGGAGCGGAGGTCGGACAATGCGGGGAGAGGCGAGTCAGAGAAGGCGGCGCGGACGGTGAGGCCGGGGTCGGAGATGTAGATGCGCGGGATGCCGCTGGCGGCAAAGAGCTGATAGACGCCGCGACCGGTCTGAGCGGAATATGGCAGGGTCAGGGAATGTTCGCTCCAATAGCTGTCTATGCTGGCGGACTTTTCGTCCCGGCTTATGGCAACGAATCGCACCGTGCCGCTGAATTCGTCGTAGAGACTCTGGACCATAGGCAGAACTTCCCGGCAGTCCGGGCAATCCGTGTGGAAGAACATTATCAGCGAGACGCCGCCGGCAAGGTCCGGCGTGCTGACTGAGTTGCCGTCGGACATCGTGACGGTGAATTCGGGAAGAAGGTCACCGACTCCGATGCCCTCACCGCTTTCCGGATCCGCCGGGTCATAGATGCAGGCGGCGAAAAGCGGAATCACCGGCACCAACAACGCCGCGCGGCGCAATATCTGCGATATCGTTCTCATCTTGCACCCCAGAGAGGCATCACCCGCTCTGAGACGATTTCTAAACATTCAAAACGGGCGGCATCAGCCAGCCAAAGCTAGTTCGTGAAAGAAATGGTGGAGAGCCCGTCACCGAACTCGAAATACTTGTTCTGAACCCAGATGGTGGTGGCGGAACTGGTCTTCGTGGTCTTGAACGCGCAGGGCATGATCTTATAGGCGTTGTCCGAAGTGGAGGCCAATGCCTTATACTCCGAATAGGTCAGCGTTTTGGAAAAACCGAAGGTTTGCTTGCCCGATCCGGTGATCGAAGTCCCGTACCAGGTGGACATATATCCGCTCTTGTGGGTATCCGAAGACTTGGAGACGTCCGGGGTGAGCGAATTCGCCGCCGACTCCATCTTGAACTCCAGCGGGAAGAGATGCGAGGCAAGTCCGGTAGGAATCTTCACATTCATTGTCAGCTGCTCCCCTATTCCGCTGCTTACCGTGACTGGATTGCATTCCAACGCCATCTTGAACGGCCTGCGCAGGTGAAAAGTCACCGTGCGGGCGATTTTCACGGTCGTGCCCGTCTTCGGTTCATAGAACACGACGGTCTGGGTCTGTTCCTCGTCGGCCGGATCCTGCGGAGTAATAGTGATCACGTGCCAGTTGTCAATATCCGCCGAAGTCCAGGACTTGAGCACTGCCCCGTCAAACGCCACTGCGGCGCCGGTGGCCTTGTCGTAAGTGGTGATCTTGCTATTGTCTATGACAGTGGGTGCGCTTATGTCCGGAATGTACTGATATCGGAAGGTGAAGACATCTGAACTGACCACTGTGGTGTCGGTATAGCTGATGTTGAGACGGCTGGTGCCGTCGGAAATATTGACAATGTCTTTGGTGACCACCGAGGCCACAAAGTTGTTGGACGCAGGAGCGGCTGCGGCCTCTGCCGGGGTGGCGTAGCCGTCGGCTGTGCAAGAGATGATGGTGGCGGTGTAGATGAAGTTGCGGATGATGTTGTAGTAGGTCACCAGACCGGCTTCAGCTTCCTGCACGAAATCGATCTTGTAATAGGAAGACGCGCCTCCGTTGTAGCTGCCCTTGACGATTATGGCAATGTTGCTGACATCGTCGGAGTAGGGACGCTCGTAGAGGTATTCGTCGTCCGATGTGAAGCTGAGCGCCGACGCTTCGGTGTTGACAATCTTCGCGTTCTGAGGCAGATATCCGTTGAAGCCGGAGCTCGCGGTGCCATCATAGGAACTTTTCAGCTCATCGTAGGAGCGGCTCACCCAAGGATTGTTCGGGAGCGTGCTTGTGGTGCCGGGGGCCGCATAGACCGCGAAGCTGTTGAGGCTCGGCACGCAGGGCGCGACGCTGCCCCTGTCGAGAACGTTCCATAGAGCGTAGCCCTCAAGCTCGAAGTTCGACGCCGTGTTCGCGACATGGACCTTGGCGAAGTTGCGCACGAGCGGGATCTTCTTGAGTCCGCTATCATTGTAGTATTCATCGAGTTCCGCCTCGCTCATCTCATCCATCTCCTCCGCGGAGCGGATGCCGTCCTTGAGCACCACCCTCTGCCAGTAGGCGTCCTGCCCGTCGGAGACGGTGAGGTCGCGGAGGACGGAATATTCCGTGCCGTAGCTGACCGGATCGGAATCGAAGTCGTAATTGGCCACGAAATGCAGAATGCGCTTGGTGAGCGACGCCTGCAAAGTAACCTTGAATTCATATTCGGTGTTCTCGTCGGTGGAGAAGCTCGCGGGGTTCACAGGCTCCGCCTTCTTGCACTCAACGTAGAAGCCCTGATCGTCGAAGACCAGCACCCATAGGGAACTGATGGCTTCGCTGGAGAAGCTTTTTGTGCTTATGGAGCTTCCCTCCGGTACGGAGACGGAAAACTTCAGGCCCTCGGTCTCTTTAGTGAGTTTGTCTTCCGTGCGCAGCCTGTCCCCGCAGCCCGCGAGGGCGAGCAGCGCAGATGCCGTCAGCAATATGTCAAATAGTCTTCTCATCGCGCTTTATCTCCCCAGGTAAATGTGCTCTTGTCGCAGGTATCCGTCCAATACCACTCGTCATAGACGCAACGGACATAAGAGTTATTCTGTGTTCTCGTCGGGTTTGAATAATCAGTCGACGGTATATAGGCATATCCGTCACCTCCCCAATAATAACTCGTGGTGGTAAGCAGTTCCGGAATCTTCCCGTCCGAAGCCAGCTTTACCATATACCATATTTCTGCTTGAGTAGGTATGCGCCAGCGCCCCGCAGGATAGCCATCCTCCTGATAGGTTGCACAGCGTCTTGTCGCATTTTCAAAGGAAACAGCATAAGTAACGCCATAAGACGAAGCGATGCGGAAAGACGGTGCTATCATATTCGCTTGGCTTGCGGTCTTGTCGGTCGGGTAATAATAACTAAGGTAGCGACTGCCCGAGCCGTCAATGTCAGGAGCGCTGGTTTGGCCGGTGTTATACCAGCGGGAGCTTGAAAAAGTCGGATTAGAAACAGTTTCTGAACGCGGGTCACCGATAGTGAAAGATGAGCCGGATGGCAAAGAGCTGACTGTCACCAAATATCTATAAGGGTCCTGATTAGTGCCGTCAGAGAAAACACCCGCCCAGCTGTTCTCATCTTCCTGATTGTTGTTGACGAATGTGTAGCCCGAATTAGAGTAGTTGCTCCAACGGGAAGCCCATCCGCCACCGCTTCCGTGACAGCCGCTATCAATATGGTCTGGATTACAGTCCGAATTCAGCTCCGC
>CAVGCT010000009.1:0-30083 GCA_963627885.1 bacterium | reverse complement strand
ATGGCCGGAAAGGCCGTGTAAGAAAAGAGAGGAATTATTTCAAAACAGCTTCTTAGAATACGAGCCACGAAATACAGCAGCGGCTGTAGAAATCCAGAACTTCTAAAAATCTTCGTGCCACGGTTTTTGATTGTGTGAGCCAAATTTCCTATCTTTGTGGGAAACGCGGAACCATTCACCAATATCACGTACTTATGTCCCAAATTATCAAGCCAGTAAAGAAGTCCAAGACCCTCAAAGACCTTCTGTTTGACTTATTCGCGATATGGGTTCTGATCTTCTACGCCAGCATCCATATACTCCCGTTCGCGGCTGTCGCCGGCATATTGTACCTGCTCACAAAAGGCGTTTTTTTCCTGGTTTTGACCATCATACTCATTATCGCCTACATCGGGATGATAATCTATTACATAAAAGAATCTCGCAAGCCGTATGACCCGGCCAACGCCCCGATATCAAGCGTCCGAGATGACTCTGACGAGTCGGCGGAAACAGCCGCGCTACTCTTTGGCGCCGGTTTACTCGGCCACCACATAGGCAAACACCGCGGTTCCGGTTCCGACAGTGCCGATGGCGACTGGCTAAAATAGCCCTTGTTTCTTGCCGATATCGGCAAGAAAACTTATCTTTGAACCGGCTTTGTCGGATATCTGTGCCAGTAAGTGATGTGGATTAATTTCTACAAAAGAATATGCGGCAGCGCACGGGGTCGCTGAACGCACAGTAAGAAACTATTGCGTCCAAGGGAAAATTGCCGGAGCGCAGCTTGTCGGCAAAACTTGGAATGTGCCCGCAGATGCGCCGCTTCCTCAGCGCAAGAACGCAAAAATAAGAATATCGCCCCTGCTGAAGACACTGCGCGAGCAGAAAGATTCCGGCATAAAGGGTGGAATATATCATCGTACTCAAATTGATTTGACCTACAATTCAAACCATATCGAAGGCAGTAGGTTGACCAAAGAACAGACCCGCTATATATTCGAGACCAACACGATAGGAATCACTGATGATGCGGTGAACGTGGATGACATCATTGAAACCACCAATCATTTCCGTTGCATCGACTTCATAATTGACCACGCAAAAGAGCCGCTGTCTGAAAGTATGATAAAACAGCTTCATGGTTTATTGAAGAGCGGAACATCGGATGCCTCGAAATCCTGGTTTGCGGTCGGTGAGTATAAACGGCTGCCTAATGAAGTCGGAGGAATGGAGACTGCTTCTCCGCAGAAAGTAGGGATTGAACTTCGTGCGTTGTTGAAAGAGTATAGAGGCGAAAAAAAGATTGGTTTTGAGGATATACTTGACTTTCATCAGCGTTTTGAGTTAATACACCCCTTTCAGGACGGCAACGGCAGAGTCGGACGTCTGATAATGTTCAAGGAATGTCTGAACCACGACATTGTTCCGTTCATCATCGCGGACGAACTGAAGATGTTCTACTATCGGGGCTTGCGCGAATGGAAAACGCTCCCCGGGTACCTCCGTGACACCTGTCTTACAGCGCAGGACTATTACAAAAAACTTCTTGACTACTTCGGAATCAAATATTGACGACCGATGTCTGACCTTTGTCGTATGCACTTCCAAGCTGAAAAACACATTACCGTCGATTCCCCCGAAAGGATGACGGAGGTAATCCGTGAGATCGGCATCATCCCTTTCTTCCGGAGCGGAATCCCCGGATGGTCCATCGAAGAAATGACCAATCCGGACTTCTGGTTCTACACCTCCGATGAGCTTGGCCCCTGGGACTGGAAAATCGATGCGGTCCGGCAGGGCGATATCGCATACGGGAAATTCCTTTCGGGCAAAGCCTCGTTCGCGACTGTGGAATGGTACCGACATCTGATGAATATCCTCCGGAGTGAAGGACGGCTATCTCCTTATTGAAAACGGTGTCGTGAAAGGCTACAAGGCAATGGAGAACGGAATTGTCAAGGGCTTCACCTCTGTCAATGACGCCATAACCCTAAAACTCTTCGGAAAGGACGGAGAGACCATCGAGCAGACCAAGGCCAGACTCAATGCCAACGCAGAGGCTTCAAGAACACGGGACAAGGAGATTGTGGAAAACAACGGAAAAGCCACAAGGGAGCGAATCGAAAAGGCCTCCGGGAAATAGATTCGAAGTTGTGATCATCCGTAGTATCCTAATTTCGATTAAATTTGTGGCTATGCCAATTTGATTGAGATGAAGGATTTTGCTACCGTAAACAATACAGATACTTATCTTTGTGCCACTCCGATGCTGGATTACCGCTCGCCATCTATCGAGGCCTTGGTGCAGTCCAGACATTGGCGGGACGAGTCCGAATTCGGGAGAATCAAATCTATCTATATTTTTGTCAGGGATGAAATACTTTTCGGTTATAATACCGGCGACGACATCCCCGCATCTCGAGTTCTTTCGGATGGTTTCGGACAGTGCAATACCAAAGGGACTCTATTTATGGCTTTGCTTCGCAGTTGCGGGATTCCCTGCCGCATACATGGATTTATGATAGATAAGAAATTGCAGAAGGGGGCTATGACGGGCATTGTTTATGCAAGCGCACCGCAAGAAATATTTCATTCCTGGGTAGAGGTGTTTCTGGAAAGGGAGTGGTACGAGCTTGAGGCCATTATTCTGGATTCCGGGTATCTGAATGTTCTGCAGCGGAAGTTTCCTGAATGCCAATCTTTCTGTGGCTACGGCGTAGCTGTCCGCGATCTTCAACATCCTGTCGTAGAATTTAATCGCAATTCCACTTACATCCAAAGTGAGGGTATCGTGCGCGATTTTGGCGTTTATCCTTCTCCTGATGAACTCCTTAAGGAGCATCATCAGAAAATGTCTGCGCTTAAAAATTTTATGTTCCGACATCTCGGTCGTCATTCCATGAACCGGAATGTACGCCGTCTTCGTCGATTATCAGCAAAGGTTTCTGAGTAAAACCACGAAGTGTCACTGATTCTATTGTCAGTTTCAAATTTAATTGTATTTAAGTTTCGCAAGTGCGAAACACTGTTTTAGAGGCCCGCATGGCCGAATGTAAGGAGTCTGACTAATGTAATGAAATGTATGTCTTAGCGACGGTCCCGACGAAGATGGCCGCCGCGACTGTCCCCGTCTACAAAATTGCTTCACCCCCGCAAATCATTTGGCCTTCAGGGCGTAGCGGGCGCGGATGATGCGGTCCATCTCTGCGCGGTGGGCCTCCAGATAGGCCTCTATCCCCTCCCCGGACAGGCCGAGGACATTCTCCAGCATCGGAGCGTTGAGAAACGGGGCTATTGCGAGTGAGATCACGGTGTCGAAGATGTCGCCTATGCTGCAGGGCGAGACCTTTCCTTCATGTATCTGCCGTTCGAGATAGGCGGAGTGGCGCCTGACGCTCGCCTCGCAGACCGTACGTAATGTCTCACGGTAATGTTCCAGAAATTCGGGATGGGTCCTCGCGACATCCAGCAGCAGGAAGGGCAGCCGCCTCTTGGCGAGGAAGCTGTCGAAGATGGTCGCGGCACTCTTGGCGGCCAGCTCGATGAAATCGCCGTCCGACTTCATCAGCAGCCTGATTTTCTCCAGCAGCTCCGACATGCATCCGTCCAGCACCTTGACGAAAAGCTGCTCCTTCGACCTGAAGTAGTAGTTCACCATGGCGTGTGTGACTCCCGCAGCCTTGGCGATTACGGCGGTGGAAGCGGCATCGTAGCCGTTGCGCAGGAACTCGTCCTCCGCAGCAAGCAGAATCTCCTGTTCTTTTGTCATCCCGCAAAGCTTTGTCACCCCGCGAAGTTAGCCATTTTTATGGAAAAGCGAGAACACCACCGGCACCACAATCAGGGTGAGAAGGGTCGAGAGCAGCATCCCGCCTATGATGACCCAGCCTATGCCGTTGCGCAGCTCGGCGCTCGAACCTGATGCCAGCGCCACCGGGATCATACCTATGACGGTGGACAGGGCGGTCATGAGTATAGGCCGCGTGCGCATCCTGACAGCGCCCGTCAGTGCCTCCTCGACGGCCTCCCCCTGCGAGAGCCGCTCCTTGGCGAAGTCCACGAGGAGAATGGCGTTTTTTGCGACCAGGCCCACCAGCATCACGAGCCCTAGCATCGCATAGATGTTGAGCGACGTGCCGGAGAGCGCGAGCGCGAGAACGGCCCCGAGAGCGGAGAGCGGCACCGCGAGCATCACCGCGAACGGGTCCGCCCAGTCGTTATACAGCACCGACAGCGCAAGGTACATCAGCACGATGGAGAGCAGCAGAGTTATGCCCAGCACCCCCATCGACTCCGTCATCGACTTCATATTACCCGTAGGGGTAAGGCTCACCCCCGTCTCTCGTGCCCTGTCCCGGACCGCCGCGAGGAACAGCCCGGACGCAGCTCCCGGAGAAATCCCGACCACATTGGAACTGAGCGTCACCGATGGGTTGCGGTTGTACCTTTCCAGCCTTCCCGGGCCCGTGGCGAGCCGAATCTGCGCGAACTGCCCGAGTGTGACGTGCTCCCCGGAAGGATTGATGAATGTGAGATTGGAGACGTCGTCAATGTCGTCGCGCCACGCGGCATCCGCCCGGATGTTGATGTCGTATTCATAGTCGCCACGCACATATTTGAGGGTGTTGTTGCCCTGAAACGCCATCTGTAGCCCCTGTCCGACCGCATCGAGCGATAGCCCGAGAGCGGACATTTTCTCTCGGTCGACTACAATCTCCACCTCCGGCATACCTCCGCCGGTTGAGAGCTGCTGCTGGGTAGTGCCCTGGATGCGGCGGAGCGCGTCAAGCGCATATTCCCCAAACGCCGCCACGGAGTCGGCGGCTGTCCCCGAGATTACATATTCCAGAGCCGGACTGTTGGCCGCCCCGTGCAGCGAGGCGGGGAAAGTCCTCACGGAGGCATCCACCAGATAGCCGCCCAGCTCCCTGCGCAGCTCCGAGGCATAGAGTCTGACGGATTTGCTCCGCTGCGACGGCGGCACGGTCCTCACCCCGAGCTCCGCGAGATACGGAGCGCCCTGCGTGCTTTCGTTGTTGCTATTGGTAAGCCCTATCGTGGATACGACTTCCTCTATTTCCGGCTTGTCAAGCAGATACGCTTCCGCCTTTGAGACGAAAGCCGAAGCCTCTTCCATCGATATGTCCTTCGGCATCTCTAGCAGCACCGAAAACTCGCTACGGTCCACATCCGGCATGAATTCGAAGCCGATGAAACCCAGAGGGAAGAGTGCGCAGACAGCGACCGTAAGGGCGAGCACCGCAAAGCCCACCCGTTTCTTGTGCCTGAGCGAGCGGCGGAGTATCCCGGCCGCCCATTCGCCGAAGCTGCTTATAGCCCCCTCAAATCCAAGCATCATCCGCCCCCAAAGGCGGGAAGGGTCCGGCGGGGACAGTCTGCCGAAGCGGGAGGTCAGCAGCGGCACCAGAGTCAGCGCCGCCAGCAGGCTCAGCAGGATGGAGAATATGATGACCCCGCAGAACTGACGGAGAATGTCCGACACGAGGCTCTGTGTCAGCGCGACAGGCAGGAACACGATCACCAGCACCACGGTGACGCTCACCACCGTGAAGCCTATCTCGCGCATCGCGTCGAGAGTCGCCGCCACCGGTTTCTTGCCAATCTCAAGATGACGGTAGACATTCTCTATCACCACGATGGCGTCGTCGACCAGCACCCCGATCACGACAGACATTCCCAACAGAGACATAAGGTTGAGCGAGAATCCGAAGATCCGCATCCCGATGAAACTGCCAATCAGCGAGACAGGCACGACAAACATCACTGTCAGAGCGTTGCGCAGGTCATGCAGGAAAAGGAGGATGACCATCGTCACCAGCAGCACGGCAAGCAGCAGATCGCCGAATACGGAACTGATTGACTCCCGCGTGAAATTCGAAGTGTCGGCGACAGCCCTTATGCCGAGTCCGGAGTCAGAAAACTCGCTCTCGAGCTGCGCGGCCGCACGCAGCACATTGTCGCTGAGGCTGATGGTGTTGGCGTCGCTCTGCTTGAATATGTTGAGCAGGATGGTCTGCTCCCCGTTCAGGCGGGCGAGTCGCCGCGCCTCTTTCGGGGCTTCGGCCACTTCCGCTATGTCAGAGAGCCTTATCTGAGCACCGGTGGGAAGCGTCATAAGCACGAGCGAGCGGATGTCTTCCACCGTCGCAAGTTTGCCCGAGAGGCGTATGGAAGTGCGGCTGCGGGCGTCGCTGATGCTTCCCGTCGGGAAGTCGAGGTTGGACGAGCGTATCGCCCCCATCACTTGGGCGGGGTTCATCCCGAGTGCGGCGAGGGCGTCGAGATCCAGATTGATCTGTATTTCCCTTGCCCGCTCGCCTATCGCATCCACCTTGGCAACCCCGGGGATACGCAGCAGCTCCGGCACGATACGTCGCTCCACCAGGTCGCTGAAGTCGACCGACTCCAGAGCGGAGCGCAGCGCAAGCGTCATCACCGCCCTGTCATCGACGGTTATCTTGTTGATGACGGGCGAGAGCGCCGTCACGGGGAACTCCGCCTTGCGGGAGGCAATCCTGTTGCCGGCATCAGTCATAGCCTCATCGATGTCGGTGCCGTATCTGAACGAGACGAAGACCATAGCCATCCCCTCGAATGAGAACGCACGCATAGACTCTACGCCCTGAAGGGAGGAAAGGGCATCCTCCAGCTTGCGGGTGAGCGAGTTCTCCACCTCCGAGGGCGAAGCTCCGGGATACACCACCGCCACCGTGAGCGACGGCGGGGTGAACTTGGGCATAAGTTCCGCCTGCAGCGAGCGGAAGCCCAGCAGGCCGAGTATCGTGATCACGAGAAACAGCACCGCGACATATATCGGCCTCCGTATGGACAATTCGGAAATCTTCATGGCGCAGCGTCGTTTTATCGGTTCACAATCCTCACTTCAGTCCCCTCTCCCAGGTTCATAGTCCCGGCCACGATGATTTCCTCCCCCTCCTCAATACCCTCAAGCACCTCCACCATATCGCCCGACATAGCCCCGAGCAGCAGTGTACGTCGTCTGGCCGTCCCGTTCTCGACTGCGTATGCTACGGCCGAACCTGCACTGCCCGTGACAGCCCTGCGCGGGATGGTGACGGCGTCGTGCCCCGTCCCTTCGCAGAAGAACACCTTGAGATATGCCCCGACGCGCAGCAGGGAGTCCCGTTTCAGCAGCACTTCCACGGGATAGTTCAGCCCCCGGTCGCTCTTGATGCCTATGTGAGTGATCCTGCCGGAGAAGAGTGTTCCCGGCTCGGCGGCATCGGTAGCCGACACTTTCTGTCCCACGGAGAGCAACCTCAGACGGCTTTCGCTGACATGGCAGATCAGCTTCACGCTGCCCGCATCCACTATCTCGAAGAGCGGGGAGTTGGGAGCGACGAGCGAACCTTTCTCCAGGAAGCGTGAGTTGACAGTGCCGGCAATCGGGGACTTCACCACCGCGTCCTCGTATCTCCGCCGGCTGGCGGTGAGCCTGCTTTCAGCCGAGGCGAGCTGCGTACGGACATTGTCCAGCTGCTGAAGCGTAACGCCGCCCTCTTCGCTGGCGCGGCTGAGCCGTAGCTCGTCCTTGCGGAGGGCCTCGCAGGCGGCTTTTGCCGCCAGATAGTCGGCCTCATATAATTCGCTGTCGATCTTGAGCAGAGGCGTACCCTCCGCCACGCGGTCTCCGTTCTCCACATAGATTTCAGTGACCCTGCCGGAGATGTCCGAGAGGAGCTTGAGCTCCCTCACTGCCTGCGAGACGCCGTTTGCGCTGAACCCGTCTCCGATAAATCTGCGTTCCGCCCTGACCGTGGATACGCTTACGCTTCTGTCGAGGCCGGAGGCCGCTGCGCTCTGCTCTGCGGAGCGCTTCTTATTGAGCAGCATGCCCGCCATTCCCGCCGCCAGCGCGGCGATGATTATCGCTGTAACTGTTCTTTTCATATTCATCGCGTTAGTTCCTGTATTGTCCCGTCCGCCTTTTTCAGTTCGATATAAGCTTTCATGCAGCCTCCCAGCGCATTGACATAGTTCATCTGCGAGCGGATGAGCGCGGAATCGGCGTTCAGCAGCTCTGACAGCGAGGCGAGTCCCTCCCGGTATCTGCTCTCCACCACGGCGAACACTTCCCGGGCCATCTCACGGTTGCGTTTCTGCGACTCCATCGTTTTCAGGCTCTGCCCGAGCGCGGAGAGCGCATTGGCGTAAGCCATGGTCAGCGACTCTGTGAGCATCCTTTCATCGAGCCGCGAGGACTGGTGTTCAATCTCCGCCTTCCTGATGCTTGCACTCTTGGAAAGGCCGGTGAAGAGCGGGAAGCGGAGATTGAGGGATATCACCGACACCGGGAAGTGCCGGAAAGTCTCGCCTCTGAAACTGTCCCCCATATAGTTCATAACGTAATTGGCGCTCAGGCTCAGAGTCGGGAGCGTCTCATAGACGGCGGCCCGGTGTTGGAGCGCGAGCATCCGCTGCCGGCCGCTGAACATCTTATACGGGAGCAGGCTGCTCACTTCAAAAGAGTGGAGAGAGCCGGAGCGGAGCATCCTCTCCGCAGCTTCTAAGTTAAGCTCCTCCAGCTCAAGCGCTTCGCCCATCGGGAAGCCCATCTGGAGTTTGAGCAGGTTCTTCTGTATCTCGACGGTCTGCGCCAAAGACTCCTTCTCCGAAGCGAGATTAGTCCGGTTGACCGCTATCTGCTGTATGTCCACTGGACGCGTCAGGCCGCTCTCCCCGTTCACCTGCGTTATGGCTAAAATCCTGTCCATCAGCGCTATGCTTTCGTCGAAAAGCGACACCGCGTGGCTCAGGGTCTGGATGGAGAAGTAGAGTGCGGCGGACTTGGCGATGAGCTCCTCGCGGTTGAGTTCCGCTCCTGTCCCGCTCAGGCTCGCGGCGAGTGCAGAGATATCCAGCGCGTTGAACAGCGGGAAGTTGAGTATCTGCTGAGTGAGCGTCGCGCCCCAACTGGCGGTATAGTCCATCCCCATCGTCACGGTCATATATTTGGGGGCGTTCGGGTCGCGCATCGTCTCCGGCAGCATCGAGTTGACGAAGTTGGGCATGGCGACGGTGGTCTTCCGGGCGTTGTAGCTTAAGGAGGAGGACGCGCTTATCTGGGGCAGAAGCGCTCCCGCCACCTCTCTGCGAGATTGCAGAGCGGCTTCGAGGGCGAGATGGTCCTTGAGGAGGGTGAGGTTGTGGATATCCGCGTAGTCAAGGCATTCGCGAAGCGACAGCCTAGTCTGGGCGGACGCCGCCAAAGAGCTCAGGCTCAACAGCAACAGGATTGTTATTTTACCATTTTTCATCGTGCACAGGCAGGTTTAATTTCAAATTAACAATCTCGTTTAACGATGTCGTTAATGCAAATATACGGCAATAATCCGGATACACAAGAGCCTTATGCTTTATATGACAAAAAAGTCCTGCCTGTCTTACGGATAAGTACCGCACAAGCCGAAGTTATGGGCTTATGCGGCATAGGTCCTTACCAGCCCTTGCGGATATTGTCGGCAACCATTGACACGAGTTTCCGGAAGGAGCCCGTACTGGCCCAGGCGCTGTGCGGCGAAAAACGGACGCGCTCCGGGTGCCTGAGCCGCAGCAGGGGGCTGTCGGCGGGCAGGGGTTCATCGACAAAAACATCCAGCGCCGCTCCGGCTATGATTCCCTCATCGACCGCGTGTGCAAGCGCCGCTTCGTCCACTATGCCGCCTCTGCCGAAGTTGAGCAGCACGGCGCTCCGCTTCATCATCGCTAGCTGCCTGGCACCTATCAGATTCTGCGTGCGGGAGTTGAGCGGAGCGTGGATGCTCACTACGTCGGAGCAGGCAAGTAGCTCCTCCAGACTCAGGCTCGGATAGTCGGTGTTGTGGGAAGTGCCGGAGGTGGAGAAATACACCACCCGCATCCCGAATGCGGTCGCGATGGAGGCCACCCGCGAGCCGATGGTCCCCATTCCGATGATGCCCATAGTCCTGTCGCGAAGTTCGACCGCCGGATGGGTGATGTCGGTGAATAAGCCGCTTGCGCTGTACCGCCCGCTCTTGACGTAGTCATCGAGACAAGGCTCGTTGCCCAGAAGCGACAGCAGGTGGGTGAATGTGGCCTGCGACACGGCATCGGTGGAGTAGCCGGCCACGTTCCGCACTATTATCCCCCGCCGCTCCGCGGCCTTGAGGTCGATATTGTTGACGCCGGTGGCGGTCTCGCAGATAAGCCGCAGCTTCGGGGCGCGGGCGAGCAGATCATCGTCCACCCGGATCTTGCTTACCATCAGCACATCGCAGTCCCCTACCCTCTCCATGGCCTCTTCACGGGTGCTCGAGAGGTAGGTGACGAACTCGCCCAGCTGCCGTATCTCGTCCAGCGGGATATCACCCAGAGTGGACGCGTCGAGATATACTATTTTCATCATCCAAGTATTTCCCATAAAGATATGGAGTTTTTTCTTGAAGAAAGAATAGGTGTTAATTGATAATTTTACGTACATTTGTATCCCTGTTGGAGGCATCCGCTTCCGGCAGGTTTTTTTGTTATATGACTATGAGCACAAAGTACGTATTTGTATCGGGAGGCGTGGCCTCATCATTGGGAAAGGGAATAATCGCGGCATCATTGGCCAAACTTCTGCAGGCGCGAGGTCTTAGGGTTACGATTCAGAAATTTGACCCTTATATAAATATAGACCCCGGAACGCTGAATCCATATGAACACGGAGAGTGCTATGTTACCGAAGACGGCACTGAGACCGATCTCGACCTCGGACATTACGAGCGTTTCCTTGGTGTCTATACCTCAAAGGCCAATAATGTCACCACTGGCAAGATATATAACACCGTCATAAGCAAGGAGCGCGAGGGTGCGTATCTCGGAAAAACCGTACAGATAGTGCCGCATATCACCGATGAGATCAAGCGCCGCATGATGCTCCTGGCCAAGACTCAGAACTATGATGTGATAATTACGGAGATAGGCGGTACGGTGGGAGATATGGAGTCCCAGCCTTTTGTGGAGGCAGTGCGTCAGCTCCAGTGGGAGCTCCCGGAAGAGGATTGCGTGACGATACATCTCACCCTCGTGCCTTATCTCAAGGCCGCGAAGGAACTGAAGACCAAGCCCACTCAGCATTCCGTACAGAATCTTCAGCGGGCCGGTGTCCAGCCCGACATAATAGTATGCCGCACAGAGTATGAACTCTCGAGCGATTTGAGACGCAAGGTGGCCCTGTTCTGTAATGTAAAGCCCGGCCACGTCATTCAGTCCATAGATGCGGATTCCATCTACAAAGTGCCTTTGAATATGCACGCCGAAGGGCTGGACCGTCTGGTGCTCAATCATTTCGGGCTCACGGATCTGCCGGAGGCCGATCTCGGCAAATGGAATGAATTCCTTTACAGGCTGGATCATCCCAAGACGGAAGTGGACATAGCTCTCGTGGGCAAATATAACCTTCAGGATGCATATAAGTCCATACTTGAATCCTTTGTACACGCCGGAGCCGCGTGTGAGTGCAAGGTCAATGTGCATTACGTTCACAGCGAGAATATCAACGACAGCACCGTCGCCGAATTGCTGTCCGGGATGAACGGTATTCTGGTGGCTCCGGGATTTGGCGAGAGAGGTTTGGAAGGAAAGATCACGGCCATCAAATACGCCAGGGAATCCGGCATTCCGTTCGTCGGGATATGCCTCGGCATGCAGATGTGCGTGGTGGAATTTGCCCGAAATGTGCTTGGGCTGAGCCGGGCCAACACGACAGAGCTCGATCCGTCGACGCCCCACCCTGTGGTCAGTCTGATGGAGGATCAGAAAAGTACCACGTCTAAGGGCGGCACCATGCGGCTGGGCGCATATGACTGTCTGTTGAAGGAGGGCACATTGGCCCGTAAGATATATGGCAGGGAAAAGATCTCAGAGCGTCACCGTCACCGCTATGAGCTTAACAGCGACTATCTTCCGGCCCTCGAAAAAGCAGGCATGGTGGCTTCCGGATTCAATCCGGACACGTCTCTTGTGGAAATAGTGGAACTGCCTTCACATCCTTTCTATATCGCTGTCCAATTCCATCCGGAGTATAAGAGCACTCCCGAAAATCCCCAGCCCATATTCGTTTCCCTCGTCAAGGCCGCGATAGAAGAAAAGAAGAAGTGAATCCGGTCGTGCATGGCTTTCCATTTGTCCGGACACGAATTAAGTGTACCTTTGCTATTTGTAAACATTTTACTTTAAAGCAAGTATGAAAAAGATCATAAGTTTGGTCGCAGTCGCTGTGACCGTACTGGCCGCCTGCGGCAAAGAGCAGCCCGAGCCGGAAAAGAAAGTTATCGACCCGAGCGGCATGGTGCTGCTCTCAGTCCCGGATCTGGTCGTGGCCGGGGATTCCATCGCGATCATTCTCCGCGTCAACCCTTCGACAGCTCAGCTCACGGTCGATAATCTTGCTCTGGACTGTCTGGATTCCGATATTTATGAGGTGGAGCTTAGCGAAGCCGAGCAGATATACTGCGGCATTGAGACCAAAGCTTCCGATACGGATACGGAGGTAGCCTATCTCCCATACCTGCAGGATACGGAAAACTACTACATCACCAGCGTTGTGCCCGACACTCTCAAAAATCAGCCTCTTGAGGGGCAGTATATCGTGACGGTCAAGGCGCAGAGCGTGAAGAACATCATTGACCGTTCCACCCTGGCTCTGGTATGCCATTATCAAGATGAGAACGGCGATGACGCCTATATTTCGACGGGTACTTTCGCTCTGTCGCAGATCCCTCAGCCGAGCGACGCCGTCTTCGCCTGGACTCCGCAGTCGATGAGCCTCCATGCAGGCTCTCCCGTTCCTCATAAAGACGGCAACGTAACCATAGACGACGACTGTGCAAATGCCGTAAAGTGGTATCTGGCCGCCCACAACTATAAAAATGCGGCCACCGGCAGCTCGATACGATATGACTATGCGAAATATATCAGCGAGGTGAAGGTCCAGCTTGAACAGAATTCCGTAGAGATCGCCTGCAAGCAGGAGAAAGATGACTTCGGCGGAGCGTACTCGCCAATGTTGCACGAGATGCGCGCCGCAGTGCCCGACATTGAGCAGGAGCCTTATAAGTCTCTCTTCGAGAACGGTTCCGACAAAAAATACGAGGTCTTCACCAACAAACTCATAGTCACTGACAAATTCGGCCACTCCGGAGTATGGTCGCAGGACCTCAATGTAGTGGTGCCTGTCCAGGCTTGCTTCAAACTTGATGTTCCTGAAGACGTTGTGCCCGGAACATACAACGTGTTGGACAAGGACGAGACCTTTGCGGAGTACGGCATTGACGTGGCGGCGATGAAGAGGTACCCGAGCCTGAATCTCGCGTGCGACATCGCCGTGAACATAAGCGGTCTGAATTACTCCTTTATCGGCATCAAGCGCGAGGATGCGTTCGGCATCGCCGGCGTGCGCACTTCAAAAGGCACGGTCGAGTCCATCAAGGCCGATCTACTGTGCAGCAGGATAGCAGGCTTGTGGTATGTAAAGGGCGTCGGTGGCAGCGACGCTTCACCTGCTCTCTGCAACTTTATCAACCTCATCGAGAGATTGGAGCCCGCCGAATAGCCAATCCTTGAAAACCGCCTTTTTCAACAGGCGGTAATGAAATTGAAGGGGGCTGACCAAAAGCACTTTTTGGCCAGCCCCCCCTATTCATTTTTTCAAGATTCAGCCCGTGGCGGACGGGCCGCCCTGGAGCAGACAGTCGCGGGTCTAGAATGAAAACTTGTAGCCTATGCAGAGCGTAATGGACTGCGGTTTCTGCCACTCGTAGGACTTAAGCTTGGTTCCGGCTTTGTTCGTGTCGATTTCCAGTTCGTGGTGAAAGTCATACATGGCGGTGAAATCAAGGCTATGGCTCTTGCTGAGTTTCCATTCGAGTCCCCCGGCCCCGCGGACGCGGTTGACATATGCATGTGAGTAGCCAAGAAATTCATAGTCAGACCATGTCCCGGTGGCGCTGTCGTAGGTGGCGCTGCATCTTGGAGTATTGAAGATATTGCGCAGTTCAGCATAGGCATACGGCTCCACAGCCTTGAATCCCCTGTACTTCACCATCAGCCGGGATTTGAGAGTCAGCGGGTTGATGACTTCCTGAAAGCGGTTCACATCATAGGACTTATGCGTGATTTGGAGTCTTTCCTTGAGCGAAAAACGCCAGTCGCCGGCATCCATGCTGGCCGTCACATCGGCCGACAGACGATGGCGGGGGCGGAATTCTCCTGAAGAGTTGGCGTAATGGCCTATGAAAGTGTAGTCCACCCCGGCCTTGAAATGCTTATTCAGCTTGTAGGACGCGCCGATCGAAACCTGGTTCCGCTCGATTCCGGAAAAGGAGTCCTTCGAACGGATTTCATATTCTGCGTTGAGATGGAATCCCTTGGATACCTTCCAGTCCACCTTGGCGGATGCCCGCCCGTTGATGTCCTGTGCGGCAATGTCCGGGTATGTCAGTGCCATCAGCGCGAGCGCAAGCAGAATTTTAGAGAATGTATTCTTCATAAATCTTGATTTTCAATGAATTGTTTATTTCTCACTATGGAGTCCAGCGAAGAGTCGGCATTCTCTTCCGCATGGTAGTAAACCTTTATGTAGGCGGAGTCCTTGAGAAAATCAATGTTGCCGATTTTAATGTCTTCGGCTTTGATTCCGCAACGCTCTTCAATGTCCTTGAAAAGTTCCTTCCGCCGTTCCGGGACTATCAGATCTATCCTGTCATACAGAATAATCTTCGAGCCCGAGCGCTTGAGTCCGCGACTGCTTTCCAGCACCCATATCAGGAGAATCGACAGCGCGTTGGCGGACAGGATCACCAGCAGATCCCCGGTTCCAAGCGCATAGTGCGGCGCGCCTTCCACGATTCCCGCTATCCTGTACAGGGGCGTGAGTCCGTTCACTGCGGCGATGGCGATTATCACGAACAGATAGGTCATTTCACGGATCGGCACCGTCTCGGTCCTGTAGCGTATCACGCCGAATATGGCGAAAAGTCCCAGGGTCAGTCCCACGCCCACATCCACCCTGCCCATGGCGTAGAGCAGAAGCAGCATCGCCGAGGAGAAGGTCAGGAAGGTGAATACGTAGTCTTTCCTGCGGCTTTTAGGATAGTACAACAGGCAGACTATCACCCAGCAGGACACCAGGTTGAGAAAAAAACGGAGGGCAAGTTCCGAAAGGCTCTGCGCCGTGTTCATCACAGGATCGGCTAGAGTCTGGATGCCGATGAGTTCGCTTTCGTCTAAAGCGGACGCAATAGGGTCGGTCTGTAGCATTTTATGTAAAAATTTTTATTCACTTTGTCTATGTATCTGATTTTCCGGTTGAATCTGCCGGCGGTCACGCCCGAGTCGGTCAGGACGACCCCCATGCAGTACTTGCTGATTCTGAACGGTTTGACCCGATGTCTCAGAAGGATTCCCTTCATCTCGCTGCGAAGGCGGCCATCCTGTTTAAGCTCAATGATAACCGCCGACCCCAGGTTGGCCGAGGCCTCATTCCTCAGATTTCTGAAAGACACTGCGGTATCTATTGTCAGTCTTTCAGTCAAGTTCTTGTCCACCAGGGTGATGCGCCTGAATGACGTCTCAACGGCCGGAGCGAGTTCTTCGCCATTATAGGCTGAATGACCCGCCAGCCAGAGGCGCGCGTCAGTGTCGTCCCTGAAATCCGGGAAATCATCCGGAGGCAGAGCGATGCGCTTCTTGCCGGTCCGCGAATGGTTGTTCTTTTTCTTGACCTCCAGAAAGCAGAGCCCGGAGTCGCGATAGATCCGCGTTCTTACCTTTTGCCGGACAGCCTTCCCCCTGCGGTGTTCCGTGAACATCTTAAGGGCGGCGGTGTCGAAGTAGACGCTGTCATAACGCTGTATGCGTTTTCCCCGGGTTTCGAATATGAGGTAGCCTGCGGCAAGTGCATCTGAGAGGATGCTGTTGAGCGTCAGGGTGTCAGTGACAAATTTTGTGTCGATCCGGTTCATCAGGCGGATCGATTCCATCCGCTCAAGAGTGATCGGCGGGAACTTGTCCAGAAGACCTTCCTCAATTTCCTTCTGCGGAGTAGGAATATTCGTACACCTTATAGCGTTTGAGTTTTCCTTTGGAGTCATAGACATATTCCGTTTTCTTGTGTCCGAGTTCGTTGTATTCGAATTTGCGGATATTGTCGAGCCTGTTCGATGAGTTGTAGACCAGCGTCCGCAGGAGGTTGCCGTCCGGGGAGTATTCATATTTCTTGCGCCATTTCTGCCCCTTGGAATCATATTCCGTCTCTTCGACTTTTTTCCCGGCCTCATTGTAGACGGTCTTGTGATCGAGCACTTTCTGGTTTGTACCGGCGTCAACGTTCCACTCCATGAGCGTAAGATTGCGTTTGACCGGCTTTCCCTGAGCTGCTGCCGAAAGTGTGCAGACAGACAGCAGAAGAATGAGTAATATCTTGGCTTTCATAGTTGTTCTATTCTTGGTTAGGCACACGCAATCGACCGGAGGCGGAGCTTGCCCGGTTCTGTGCGGCTATGCCCCGATGATAGCGGTTATGGTCCGGATTATTCCGACAGAACGTGAATATACTGATATTTTATCGTCTTACAAAATCTTTTTGTCCGGATGTCGTCATGGTTCTCCGCTGAAATCATCTGCCTCCGGGGCCGCCGCCCGGATTACCTCCGGGATTGCCGCCATGGTTTCCGCCTCCACCTTCACCGCCGCTTTGCGCACTCATTGAAGCCGTCAAAGACGTGCTCCCTGTGGAGGTCTTCAAAGCATAGTTGCTGCCGCTGACCAGGCTGGGATGAGAAATCACGATTCCGCTGCCTCCCTTAGACGGCGATGTGAATTCCAACAGGAGAGTTTCTCCATCATAGAGGGAATAGGAAGTGTTCGATGTCCAACTGCTCATGTTGAGAACCGGCTGTGTGATGCTCGCTCCGGATTCGACCCCTCCGAACGCAATCAGAGTGCCTCCGCTGATATATAACTGGTGCCTGTCTTCGGTGTTCGCATCGAGCGCGACTTCGGGAGAACCGCAGCCGACGGCAAAGATATGACCTCCCTTCACATACATGTCTCCATTGGCGTCCAGTCCGTCGTTTCCGCTGGAAAATGCATAGACCTCCCCGCCGCTGACCGTCATGTCCTCTCCTGAATTTACGGCATCGTCGCTTGCCGTGGCGCTGACGTTTCCGGCAGTGACGGTAATGGCCCCCTTCGCCTCGATGCCCTCATGGTAGGCGCAGGTTACATCCACGTCCGCTCCGTCGAAGTACAGGTCGCCTTCGAATCGGATGCCTTTCGAGGATTTCGATTCAGAGGAACTTGCCGTTCCGCCCCAAGGGCCCTGTGAAGAAGAACTTCCGTAATTGGCTCCCGAGGATATGACTTTGACTGTGCCGGCATTAAAATGCCCGTCGCCATCGCAGGCGATTCCTTTACATCCTTTTCCGCTGACTGTCACGTCAAGGGTGCCTCCGTCGATTACGAAATCCCCGTCGGCTTTGATGCCGGCCGCTCCGGTCAGTTCTCCGCCCACTGTCCCGGCTGAACTTGTAGAGACGATGCTGATCTTTCCGCCTCCGATATGGATATTGCCGTCCGTGGATATTCCTTTCTTCCCGGTTGCGGAGGTGTTCACAGTGAGGGTGCCTCCATTGACGGTCACGCTCTCGCCGCCCCTGACTCCGTGTCCGCCGCTCGAGCTGACATTGACGGTGACTCCTTCCTGAAAGACCACATAATTGTCACTTGTGATTCCCGACTTGCCCATAGCCGTTACGCTAAGGCTTCCGTCCCCGCTGAAGATGAGCTGTCCCTCGCTGAAGAGAGCGGCCTTCATATCCTCGTCGGAGCTCTGGTCGGGATAATCTCCGGAAGAATTCACGGCACCGTCGCGCAGATAATTCTCGCCGCTCACAACGATGTCCGTGCGCTTATGGCTCTGGTTGTTTATGGCCGCCCCGTCCGGATTCGTAAGATCGAGATTGTTCAGCTCTATCACCTGCTTCACGGAACTGTAGAGTTTGAAGAAGCCGTCGGAAGCTGTCCCGCTGAGCTCATATGTGATGAGAGCCTCGGATTTGTTGACGGCAGTCACGTCGTTTCCGTCCACCGTCACTATGCCGGAGGCGTCTCCGCTGACGGTCGCACCGCTTTCTGAGAACACGATGCTGATGGTCCCGTCCGTCGTGATGACTTCGCTGTCAGACGATGTGTCACCGGCCGACGGATCATCATTGACATCTATCAGATTCCCTGTGCAAGAACCCAATGCGAGAAGAAGTATCAGGTAATGCCGTTTCATATTGTTGTTTTTATATTGTTTTTGAGAGCAAAATATGGCAGTAATCGTGCCTTTTGGAACTTTTTTCAGCGAAATGGCCAATTTCTTCAGCGAACAGGAGACGCCGTTCCGGAACATTGTCGTATTTTTATCCTGAAAGGTAACGAAAAATTATTTTTAACCTGCACCTGATTCTGAATGAGGAAAATCAGAGACCATAAACTGTCGGCGGTGACAGCCGCTGTCTGGGCCGGAGTGCTGCTTGTCGAGGCGCTGGCGGCCATTTGGGAAACGGCCGGCGGGTCCGGGATGAGTTTTCCGGAGCGCTATTGGACGAAATTCCTGTTTCCAACCATCCCTTTTCTCTTGCTGTTCATCATTCACGACCTGCTTGTCGCTCCCTTGCTGGTGTATGCAAAACGGCTTCTCCCTTACCTTCTGTGCACGGCGCTGCTGATGGGAGGGTTCTCGTCATATGTCTTCGAAATGGCCGGTCGTGCGGATGTCAGGCCCGAACACGGGGAAAGATATGGCCCGCGGCCTCTTCCTCCGAACGCTTCCGCAGGCGGTAGGGACATCTCTCCGGAAAAAGACAGCCCGATGAAGCCACCGCCGGGAATGGATGGCTCCGAAATGCATGACGGTCTTCCGCACGGGGATCCTCCTTTTAAAAGGCGCGGGGAAAGGCCAGTCGGTGCCGAGATCAGCAAAATTGTCATGGCCCTGATGATGCTGGGCGTCAATCTGGGTGCGAAATACCGCACGGCTTATTCGCTTGAGAAAAAGCGTCTGGACAGACTGGAAAAGGAGAATCTGCGCTACAGGCTGGAATACCTCCGCAACCAGATCAATCCCCATTTCTTCATGAATACGCTGAACAACATCCACGCCCTGGTCGATGACTCGCCGGAAAAGGCCAAGGACAGCATAGTGGAGCTCTCGCGCATGATGCGGCATGTCTTATACGACAGCGACAGTCCCGTCGTCAGTCTATCAAAGGAGATGGACTTTCTTCGGCACTATCTGTACCTGATGCGCCTGCGCTTTACGGACAATGTCAGGATCGAATCTTCCTTCCCCGAAGATGACGGCGGAGCCCAAATCCCCCCGCTCCTTATGACCACTGTCGTCGAAAACGCCTTCAAACACGGAGTCAGCTATGAGTCGGGCTGCCATATCCGGCTGTCGGTTGCGCTGGATGGCGGCAGACTGATTTTCCGATGTGCGAACAGCGTTGCGCCCGGGCAGGACGGCAGGACTGCCGGGGGCGTAGGGTTGGATAACATCAGGAAGAGACTCGCCCTGCTCTATGGCGAGGATTTTGTGCTTCACATCGAAAAGTCGGCGGAGGAGTATGAGGTGATTGTCGTATTGCCTTTAAAACCCGTTTCAGAGATTGTATAAGATGGATATGTTGAGAGTCATTGCTGTGGATGATGAGCCGCTTGCGCTCGGGCAGCTTGAAAAATACATTGCCAAAGTTCCGTTCTTTTCTCTCACGGCGGCGTGCCACAGCGCCGTCGAGGCCCGCAGGGTGCTGGGCGAAAATGAGGTGGATGCGATGTTTCTGGACATCAACATGCCTGACCTCTCCGGTATGGACTTTGTCAAGAGCCTGAGACGCCCCCCGCTGGTGGTCTTCACGACCGCATATTCCGAGTATGCTGTAGAAAGCTTCAAAGTGGATGCGCTGGATTATCTTCTGAAACCGTTCACCATGGGCGAATTCTTCGCCGCCGCCGAAAAGTTGCGTTCCCGTTTCGACCTGATCCGGGCCGCAGGCTCAGCCGTGCCGGCGCAAAGCGATTTTGTGTTCTTCAAGGCCGATCACAAGACTGTCAGGGTGGAGATTTCGGACATCATCTATGTGGAAGGGATGAGCGAATACCTCAAGATCTATCTTGAAAAGGAACAGGTGCCCAAGGTGGTGCTGATGAGTTTCTCCAAGCTTCTCGAAAAACTGCCCGCCTCCCGCTTTATCCGCGTCCACCGGTCCTATGTGATCAACCTCGCCAAAGTCGCCGAAGTCTGCTCCGGAACGGTGCTTATGGCCGACGGGAAACTCATTCCCGTCGGGGACAGCTACCGTTCCGCCCTGATGAATCTGCTTTAGCGCGCATCAGGCGGCAGAGTCCGGCCGGAACCGGGAAAGAGGCTATTCTTTGCCGCCGGCCAGGCTCGCGGCCGGAGAATGTTCCCGCCTGTATTTCAGAGGAGAGACCCCGTGGCTCTTTTTGAAGGATTTGACCATGTGGCAGGAGTCCGAGAAGCCCATCCTGTAGGCGATCTCCTTCACGGTCATCTGGCTGTTCAACAGCAGGTGTTCCACCATTTTGATTCTGTTTCTTGCGATATACTGCCGCAGCGGTTCCTGAAAATTGCGCTTGAAATACCCTCCTATATAGCGGGGTGAGAGATTGAACGTCTTTCCGAGGTTTTCGGCGCTCAACAGATTCGGCTGGTTTATATGCTGCTGGATGTATTGCTGCATATACATCGAAGCGGCCGTCTCACCATGTCCGGAATTCTTGAAAGAAGACCTCTGGGCGATGTTCCGGGCCACAAGCACGAGAATGCTGTTGGCCCATTGCTGAAGCAGGTAGGCCGTGCTCTCCCGGCTATGTTCATCTTCTCGCTTCATGAATTCGAACAGACGGAAAACGAGGTCCCCGTCCTGCCCGCTCAAGCGGATTTCCTCCTGACTCCCCGGAGAACGGAACACCTCCGCGACATGTTTCCCCACATAGTCCTCCACATAATGGATCATGAACCGTATGAATACATATTCGCTGTGCGTATCTATCTTGAAGCAATGGGTGGTCTCGGGGGGAATGAGAAACAGAGAATGGGCATGGTAGGCGGTTTCCCGCACTTCGCAGCCCGGCTCACCGACATAAAACCGGCCTGTCCCCTCCCTCACGTAAGCCATTTCGAAAAAAGAATGCTGGTGCTCCGCTATCGGAAATATCTCATGGTTCCGGATCAGTATCTCCACCGGCTGATACAGGTTTTCTTTCCACATGTGACGAAACAATACAATAATATGGCGCAAATGTACAATAAATGTTGTACTGTGCGCCATACCTTTGCGGGCAAATTCGGGCGCCGCATCAGCGGCTGTTTGATTATGTCGGCAGCCGGCCTGCCGGACGTCCAGGTCAGATCATATACGGAACGATGAATTTTGATTTGAAAGGTCACGCCTCCATGCTCGGGGCGAATACGATGTGGGGGCTGATGTCCCCCATTTCCAAGATGATTATGGCAGGCGGCGCAATTACACCGCTGGTCGTGAGCGATTTGCGCATAGGCGGAGCGATGGTCCTGTTCTGGGCCGTGTCCTGTTTCTTGAAGCCTGAACATGTCAGCCACAGGGATATGGTGACGCTGTTTTTCGCCTCACTCTTTGCGATAGTCTTCAATCAGGGCAGTTTTATGTTCGGGGTCAGCCTGACTTCGCCAGGAGATGCCTCCATCATAACGACGAGCATGCCTCTTTGGGCCATGATACTGGCCGCATTCATCCTGAAGGAACCCATAACGGGAAAAAAGGTGCTGGGCATCGCATTCGGTGCCGGAGGCGCCCTGCTGCTTATCCTCGGAAGCGGAAACAATGTCAGAGTGTCGCCGTCAGGCGGAAACGCGGCGATATTCGGCGATTTGCTTGTGCTTTTCGCCCAGTTCTGCTATGCCTTCTATATCGTGTTCTACAAAAACTTCGTGAAGAAATACTCGCTGGTGACCATCATGAAATGGATGTTCACCTATTCTTTCATCTGCATGCTGCCCTTCTCGGCAAAGGATCTGATGGCTGCGCATTGGGGAGATCTGCGCCTGTCCGAGATCGGCGGACTGGCGTTTGTCGTGATCGGGGCCACGTTCATCAGCTATATGCTCATAGTCGTAGGACAGAAGAGGTTGCGACCGACCGTGGCCGGAATGTACAATTATGTCCAGCCGATAGTGGCCTGTGCGGTCGCCGCATATTGGGGGCTTGACTCCTTCAATCTCACCAAGATAGTGGCAGTATTCTTCATCTTCGCCGGCGTGTATCTGGTCACTTCCAGCCGCAGCCGCGCCGACATGGAAAAATGCGCCGGCGCTGACAATAAGAATCTGTAACTTTTTCAAAAATAAGTCATAAAAATATTCACGGTTTCAAAAAAGTTATCTAAATTCGCCGCCCGAAAGTCAGTAATGATTGTTCTGCGTTTCGGCGGCGATGTTTTGTCTGCCGGATCAAAGTAAGGGTTTATTAATTTTTTAATGTTGCGCACGACACATATAAGTGTATCTATCCCATGAAAAGGATCTTATTCATGGCCGCTGCAGTTCTGTGCCTTGGCATGGTGGCCTCTTCTTGCCATAAGAACAACAAGGAGGAAAAGAAAGACAAGGCTGATATCGAGAAGCTCGATAACGGTGACTACAAAATCAACGGTTACAAATTCGTTGACCTCGGACTTCCCAGCGGACTTCTTTGGGCCGAGTGCAATGTCGGCGCATCTTCCGAGACCGCTCAGGGAACCGAGTTCGCCTGGGGCGAGACCAAGTCCAAGGATTCCTATAGTGCTGAAAACTACAAGTATGGCAAGGACGCCGCATCCTACACCAAGTATTGCAGCGCTGACGGCAAGCACACCCTTGACGCTGAGGATGACGCTGCAACCGTAGCCCTCAAGGAGCCCTGCCGCACTCCCCTCGCCAGCGAGTTCGCCGAGCTTCTCAATGCCGATAACACCACTTCCGAGTGGACATCAAAGACTGTGGACGGCAAGACTGTCAACGGTTTCGAAGTGACCAGCAAGAAGAATGGCAAATCCATTTTCTTCCCGGCCTACGGCTATAGCGGAAAGCAGGGCGATTACTGGTGCGCTGATCTTTTCGAGTCCACTTCTCTTCCCTTCGATTGGGAGCTGGCAGCACATCGTCTTTTCAACGAGGCCAGCGGAGCAAACGGTGCCGGTAGCCTGGCACGCTACAATTCATCTGAAATCCGTCCCGTGGCTTCTGTCAAGTAATACGGGCTCTGATACGAAAAAAGGCTGACCCTTTCCGGGCCGGCCTTTTTTGTGTGTAGGGGTCCGCTGCGGGGACTCCCCTGATATCCCTATCCCCTCGCAGGAAGATCGCGGCTGATTTTCAGAACAAAAACGGGAGCGAATCGAAATCCGCTCCCAATGATTTTTCACAACGGAATAATCCTTATTGTGAATTGCTTCTTTATGTTCCGCTAAGGTACACAGTTTTTTTGAATTCCAAATCCTTTTACCTAAATTTATGATTATTAAAAGCACCTCATTTCATGAAAAAAGTATTGGGATTGGACCTTGGCACGACCAGTATAGGTTGGGCGCTGGTCAATCAGGCGGAGTCAACAGAGGAAAAATCGTCAATAATAAAGGCCGGAGTGCGCGTCAATCCGCTTTCGGCAGACGAGAAAGACAGTTTTGAGAAAGGGAAAGCCATAACGACAAACACAGTCCGCCGGCTGAAGCGTGGCATGCGCAGAAATCTCCAGCGCTATAAACTTCGCAGGGAACATCTGCTGTCAATACTCAGACGTGAGGGATGGATAGACGACGATACTGTCTTTTCCGAGCAGGGAGCGGCATCCACATACCAGACGTTCAAGCTGCGTTCTGACGCACCTGAGAAGGAAATTACACTGACGGAGCTTTCGCGAGTCCTTTTGATGATAAACCGCAAACGCGGTTACAAGAGCAATCGGCGCACCGATGCCGGAGAGGAGGGGCATCTTATAGACAGCATGCAGGTGGCCCGTGAACTGTATGAAGAAGGGCTTACTCCCGCGCAGTACTCGCTCCGTATTCTGGACGGCGGCGGGAAAATGCTTCCTGATTTCTATCGTTCCGATCTTGTTGCGGAGTTCGAGAGAATCTGGAAATGTCAAGCGGATTTTTGGTCAGAAATCCTCACGGAAGATTTTCGGCGCAAGATCGAAAATGACGGGAGGAACAATGTCTCCAAAAAATTCTTTGCCATCTATGGAATCTATACTGCCGACAATAAAGGCAAGGACAAGAAACGGACGGCTTTGACATGGAGGGCGAAAGCTCTGTCTGAACAGCTTGAAAAAGAGGTGCTTGCCTATGTGCTGTCAGATATCAGAGGGGAGATTCAGAACTCGAGCGGCTATCTCGGGGCCATAAGCGACCGGAGCAAGGAACTGTTTTTCAGGAAACAGACCGTCGGGCAATACCTCTATGGCGAAATATTGGCAAACCCGAATTACAGTACCAAGAGTAAGGTGTTCTATCGTCAGGACTACCTTGATGAATTCGAGAAGATCTGGGAATGTCAGAAGCGGTTTCACCCTGAACTGACGGACGGACTGAAGTCGGAGATCCGTGACACCGTCATTTTTTATCAGCGCCGCCTGAAATCCCAGAAGGGCCTTATAGGCTTATGCGAGTTCGAGAAGGGATGCCGCGTCGCTCCGCGCTCTTCCCTGCTCTTTCAGGAGTTCAAGATTTGGTCTGTTCTGAATAACGTTTCCGTCAGAAATAAAACGACCGGCGTGTCAAATCCTCTGACTGACGGGCAGAAACTGCTGCTATTCGATGCTCTACAGGCGCGGAAGTCCATAAAATCGGCGGAAATACTGAAAGTGGCCGGCATTCTCAATCCACGCGGCTATGAAGCGAACTACTCCGAGATTCAGGGCAACTTGACCATGAATGTATTTTGCCAGAAATTTCTTGAGATAGTTTCGGCTACTGGCCATGGTGAATATGATCTCGACAAAATGTCGTATTCCGCGGTAAAAACCATTGTGGACGAGGTGTTCGAGGCTATGGGATTCAATTCCGGGCTTTTGGATTTCGACTCGCGGCTTCCAAAGAAAGAATATGAGCGCCAGCCCCTTTTCAAACTCTGGCATCTGCTGTACTCATATGAGGGGGACAACTCCGTGACCGGTGACGAAAGCCTCGTCCAAAAGATTTCCCAAATCTGCAATATGCCGCCTGAATATGCGCGGATCATCAAAAACATCCGATTTGCAGATGATTACGCGTCGCTCAGCCACAAGGCCATGGGCAAAATCCTGCCACATCTCATGGATGGATTCACCTATGACCTGGCCTGTGCGCGGGCGGGATATAATCACTCTTCTTCCGTTACCAAAGAAGAGAATGAGAACCGCGTGCTCAAAGACCGGCTTGATATTCTCAAAAAAGGAGCTTTGAGAAACCCTGTCGTGGAGAAGATTGTCAACCAGATGATCAATGTGGTAAACGCGCTTGTCGAGACCTATGGCAAGCCTGACGAAATCCACATAGAGCTTGCCAGAAATCTGAAACAGAGTGCAAAACAACGGGAGAACGATACGCGGCGCATATCAGAACGGACCAAGGAAAACGAAGAGATAGAGAAGATTCTGCGTGAAGAATTCCATATGTCATATGTCAGTGGCGCCGATATCCTCAGATACCGCCTCTACGATGAACTGAAAAACAACGGCTACAAGACCCTTTACTCAAACAAATATATCCATCGTGACATATTGTTTTCAAAGGACATTGACATTGAGCACATTATCCCGCAGGCCCTTCTCTTCAACGACTCCTATTCGAACAAAACGCTGGAATTCAGCGACGTGAACAGGGACAAGGGCAAGGAGACGGCCTATGATTATGTGGCGAGGAAGTACGGCGAAAACGGGTTGAATGAATATAAATTGAGGGTCGACGATTTGCTTGCGAATGGTTCCATATCACGGGCCAAGCACGACTGGCTGCTGATGACCAGGGCGGATATCCCGTCAGACTTCATCAACAGAGATCTGACTAACTCGCAATATATCGCCAAAAAATCCACGGAACTGCTCAAACAGCTGGTCCGCACCGTCGTTCCGACAAATGGAAGCATCACGGCGCTGCTTCGTGAAAAATGGCAGCTCGTGGACATAATGAAGGAGATTAACCTTCCGAAATATCGCCAGGCCGGAAAGACCTACACTGTGAACCGGAACGGCGGGCAGGCACTGGAAAAAATTGATGACTGGACAAAACGCAATGACCATCGCCACCATGCGATGGATGCCATCACCATAGCATTTACACGTCCCGGCCATATCCAGATGCTCAACAGCCTCAATGCTTTGGAGGGGACAGAGGATTTTTCGCTCAAGGAGAAAATGACCATAGTCCTTGGAGCTAAGAGAATCCCGGTTCCGCCTATGCCTTTGAACGAACTTCGGGCTGCATTTAGGGACGCTCTTGAGTCCACTCTCGTCTCCATTAAAGCCAAGAATAAGGTCGCTACAAAGACTGTAAACAGAACAAAGTGTGCAGGAGGCTGCGTCCGGAAGGCCAGCACTCTGACACCTCGCGGCCAGTTGCATAAAGAGCAGGTCTATGGCAAGCGCAAGATGTATGAAAGTTATGAGATGCCCGTAGGCGGAAAAATGACTGCCGAAGAGGTGCGTAATGTAGCAACCACGTCGGAGCGGCTGGCTCTCATCAAGAGACTTGAGCAGTTTGGGGGCGATCCGAAAAAGGCCTTTACCGGGAAGAATGCTCCTGACAAGAATCCGATATATGTGGATGAGCTACATTCCAGAACCGTTCCATCCAGGGTCAAGTGCGTGAGATTCAAGACAGTATATGTTATAAGGAAGGAGATCGGACCGACTTTGAGTGTGGACAAGGTTGTGGATGGACGCGTGAAAAAGTTGCTGGAGGAGCGGCTCGCACGTTTTGACAACAAACCGCAGAAAGCTTTCGTGAATCTGGAAGAGGATCCCATATGGGTCGACGAGTCCCGCGGAATAAAACTCAAGAGGGTGACAGTAGCCGAGAATCTTGATCTCTGCGCCATCAGGGACAAGCGCGACAAGGACGGGAATCTTGTGCTGGACGGGAATGGCAATGCCGTCCCCTCTGATTACGTGAATCTGCGCAACAACCATCATGTCGCGATCTTCAGAGACTCTGACGGAAATCTGCGGGAGCATGTCGTCTCATTCTTCGAGGCTCTGCAGCGGAAAACCGCCGGACTTCCGCTTGTCGACGGATCCTATAACATGCATCTGGGCTGGAAATTCCTGTTCAGCATGAAAAACAACGAAATGTTCGTGTTCCCCAACGCGGCGACAGGCTTCAATCCGGAGGAAATTGATCTCACCGATCCGGTCAACTATGCCTCCATAAGTCCGAATCTGTTTAGGGTCCAAACACTTAGCAGTAAAGATTACTATTTCCGCCATCATCTAGAAACCTCCATAGAGAATGTACCGGAATTGCGGAATGTGACATGGAAAAGAATCCAAAGCTTGGCATCCTTCATAGATGTGGTGAAAGTCCGCGTTGACCATATCGGAAGAATCGTCAGCGTGGGAGAATATTGATATGATCAAGAGGACATTATATTTCGGCAGTCCGGCCTATCTGTCTTTGGACAATAAGCGGCTGGTGTATGAAAGGCCGCCCGACGGAGATTTGCCTATCGATGACTCAGAGGGCAAAAGATACATCCCTATAGAGGATATCGGAGTGATCGTTACCGACAATCGCCAGATAACCATCACTTCCGGGCTGATGTCCGCTCTGCTTGACAATAACGCGGCCGTAGTGACTTGCAATGGGAGATCCATGCCGACCGGGCTTTTGCTGCCGCTGTCGGGCAATACGGTCCAAAACGAGCGCTTCAGGGATCAGATTGCGGCTTCGCTTCCCCTGCGCAAGCAGCTTTGGCAACAGACCATTGAGGCCAAGATTCTGAATCAGGCGGAGGTTCTGAAACATGTTACAGGAGAGGATGCGAGGAATATGATAATATGGGCCGGTCAGGTCAAAAGCGGTGATTCAGACAACATGGAGGGACGCGCGGCGGCTTTCTATTGGAAGAACATCTTTCCCGAGATTCCGTTCTTTACCCGCGGACGCGAAGAGGAATCGCCGAATAATCTGCTGAATTATGGCTATGCGATTCTTCGTGCAGTGGTGGCGCGGTCTCTGGTGTCAAGCGGCCTGTTGCCGACATTGGGGATACATCACCATAACCGGTATAACGCATATTGTCTGGCGGACGACATCATGGAACCATATCGCCCCTATGTGGACAGGATGGTCGTGGACATAATGAACGACGGCAACGCATGTCCACAGCTGACGAAAGAAACCAAGGGCCGTCTTCTGACCATTCCTGTTCTGGATGTGGTTATCGGAGGTCGTCGGAGCCCGTTGATGATAGCTGCGACCCAGACGACGTCTTCTCTTGCCAAATGCTTTTCCGGAGAGCTGCGCAAGATAGTATATCCAGAGATGTAGCCGTGTCAAGACTAAGCGAATATCGTGTCATGTGGGTGCTTGTATTCTTTGACTTGCCGACTGAAACCAAGAAAGAGCGCAAGTGTGCCGCCAAGTTTCGCAAGGAGCTTTTGGGCAACGGGTTCTCCATGTTTCAATTTTCCATCTACCTGAAGCAGTGTCCCTCTGTGGAGAACGCCGACGTGCATATCCGAAGGGTGAAGAGCCTTCTTCCGGAATATGGGAATGTGGGGATCATGTGCATCACCGACAGACAGTTTTCTACGATGGAGTTGTTCAGAGGCCGGAAAAATGCCGAGCTTCCGCATATTGTGCAACAGCTTGAATTGTTCTGACTGAAAAAGATTTGGGCACGAAGCTGACAGGCCAGAATGTCGAAGATCTATGAACAAACTAAAATCCCCGCTCGGGGAGCGGGGATTTTTAATCCAATCATTAAGGATAATCCATTGATATATAGCGCGTTATTCGGATTGCCCTGTTGTGCTATACGTCAAAGATACAAAAAGAAAGCAATTCACAACCAGGCCACCATAAATGCGTACAGGCGTGAGCCTGTTGTGCTATACGTCAAAGATACAAAAAGAAAGCAATTCACAACCAGGTATTAACCCTGCTCTCATGTTCGGTGCCTGTTGTGCTATACGTCAAAGATACAAAAAGAAAGCAATTCACAACGTGGCAGCTATGGAAGCTGCTCCATCCTCGCCTGTTGTGCTATACGTCAAAGATACAAAAAGAAAGCAATTCACAACCTATCCGCCCGTAGGTCCTCTCCGCCTCCACCTGTTGTGCTATACGTCAAAGATACAAAAAGAAAGCAATTCACAACCAAGCACACCCGCACCATAGGGGTTCGAGTCCTGTTGTGCTATACGTCAAAGATACAAAAAGAAAGCAATTCACAACAACTTCCGAGAGATTGGTAAAACATATAACCTGTTGTGCTATACGTCAAAGATACAAAAAGAAAGCAATTCACAACTGAGCGTCTTTTTCTTTGATCTGAGCGTCTCCTGTTGTGCTATACGTCAAAGATACAAAAAGAAAGCAATTCACAACGGAAGTCACGCACGGAAAGGGATACAAGAACCTGTTGTGCTATACGTCAAAGATACAAAAAGAAAGCAATTCACAACTTCATCCTGCCGTACCGGACCCAGGGGAATCCTGTTGTGCTATACGTCAAAGATACAAAAAGAAAGCAATTCACAACAAAGACATAATAGAAATAGTCGCTACCATACCTGTTGTGCTATACGTCAAAGATACAAAAAGAAAGCAATTCACAACTGTAAACTCATAATTTTAGATATTTGAAATCCTGTTGTGCTATACGTCAAAGATACAAAAAGAAAGCAATTCACAACTTATTCACGTCAATAGTTTTACCGCAGTTCCCTGTTGTGCTATACGTCAAAGATACAAAAAGAAAGCAATTCACAACTAATAAGCCGTTCTAAAAAAAGGGAGCGGGAGGCTCCGATTTCTCGGTACACCCC
>CAVGCT010000008.1:0-9301 GCA_963627885.1 bacterium | reverse complement strand
AGTACAAAGGCCATAAAATCTTCGCTTTCGCCGACACTCACGGGATGTATCGGCGAAAGCGGATACCTGCCGATGCCGACATACTCATCTGCGCCGGGGATGCCTGCGAGGGCTTTAACCCCGCCGAACTGAAAGATTTCTTTGCATGGTACAACGATATCCCTGCAAAGACGCCTCGCGTGTCTCGCTCAGTGACATCGGCAGAAGTTCGTAAACTCCAGCGCGACCGGACAATGATTCGGAGAGCGAGTGCATCAATTCAAAGTTTGAACTGCCTGACAGAAGGAATTTTCTCTCGGGATTGTCATCCACGACACCCTGGATATATTCGAAGAGAACCGGAGCTTTCTGAGCCTCGTCAATGAACATCATTTCCGATGTCTGATTAAGGAAAGCCACCGGGTCATTCAATGCAAACTCCCTCACATTCACATCTTTGAGAGAATACTTGATAGCTTGAGGAAACAGGTGTTTCAGGATAGTGCTCTTGCCCGACTGCCTTGGACCGGTGACAGATATGACCGGGAAATACTGCGCTGCTTCAAGAAGCAGACTCTCCATATTTCTCGCTTTGTCTTCATTTTATGTAATATTGGAACTGCACTCCAAAATTACATAAAAAGTTACTTCAGCAAAACTTGTTTCATGGTTTCCCGCCCAACTCAGGAGTCCAAATCAGCCGTATATATGACAAGACCTGCCGTGGAATCCTGCCGCGTGGAAATCAGTGAATGGGGATCCTGCCGCGGCTCCCGATATGTGGGGATTGACAGGAAGGGGAAAACCGGTATCTTTGTAACTGGACCATATGTAATTGCAATGGATGCCTCGGTCATAGTCGCGCTTCTTATACCATTTTCCGGGACAATTCTCGGCTCGGCCTTCGTGTTCTTCATGAAGCGGGAAATCCCGGCCTTGTTCCAGAAAATGCTGCTTGGGTTCGCATCGGGTGTCATGGTGGCGGCTGCGGTGTGGTCTCTGCTCATTCCGAGCATGGAAATGACTGCAGGCGAGGGCCTTGCCGCCGCCATTCCGACCGCCGCCGGCTTTCTGCTCGGCATGGGCTTTCTTCTGGCCATAGACTGTCTGACTCCGCACCTGCACATCGGCGATGACCGGCCTGAAGGCCCGAGGTCGCGCATGTCGCGGACGGCGATGCTCGCATTGGCCGTCACAATCCACAACATTCCGGAAGGCATGGCCGTCGGCGTGGTGACGGCGGGGGCGCAGAGCGGAGGAGCGGGCATAGCACCGGCCGCGGCGCTGGCGACGGCCATAGGCATAGCCGTTCAGAACATCCCAGAAGGGGCTATCATATCCATGCCTATGCGGGCTGCGGGCAATTCGCGGCGAAAGTCGTTCCTGATCGGCGCGCTCAGCGGGGTGGTCGAGCCTGTGGGCGCTCTTGCTGTTCTGCTGCTTGCTTCGCTGCTTGCCCCGATTCTGCCCGGTTTCCTGGCATTTGCGGCCGGTGCCATGCTTTATGTCGTGGTGGAGGAACTTATTCCTGAGGCCTCGGAGGGCGGCCATTCAAATCTCGGTACCGTCGGGTTCGCGGTCGGGTTCGCCCTTATGATGGTCCTTGATGTCGTCCTGGGCTGAGCCGGGCCCTGTGAATTATCCGTCGCCGCTTCTGTTGCCCGAGGCTGGCTCGTTACATTTTATAACAAAATTATCGCTAAAAGTGTCAAGGTGATATTTTTTCGCTATATTAGTAACGATTAAACATCCCTACGACTATGTATAAGCTCATAGAACACCCGATACTGGATGTCCCTGAAGAGGAGTTGTCCAGTTTTCTTTTTGAAGGTCAGACGATAAGCGCTCCCAAGGGGATCAGCATCGCCGCCGCTCTGCATCAAGCCGGCTATCCGGTCCATCACCACAGCCTCAGCGACCGCAGCCGCTCGATGGAGTGCGGCATCGGCAAATGCGGTGCCTGCGAAATGCTTGTCGACGGCTTCGTGAGGCGTATCTGCATCACCAAAGTCGATGGAGTGAAGGAGGTTCGCCGCATCAACGAGGCCACCCTTCCGGAAAACAGCTCAAAGCCGGCCGTAGTGCGCAAGATCTATAAGACCGCCGTCGCGATCATAGGCGCCGGTCCTGCCGGCCTTGCGGTGCGCGAAGAGCTGCGTCATGCCGGAGTGGACAATCTGGTGATAGACGCCAATCCGGCCCCCGGCGGACAGTTCCGTATGCAGACCCACCGTTTCTTCTTCTTTGAGAAGGAGCGGCGCTTCGGAGGAATGCGCGGCTTCGACATCGCCGGCTCCCTTGCCGGTAATGACACTGAGGGGATTCTGCTGGACTCCGTGGTGTGGGACATTCTGGAAGGCGGACGTCTGGCCGCCAAGAATGTCAAGACGCAGGAAGTGTTCTATATCGACGCCGACACCCTTGTGGTGGCCAGCGGGGCTCTGCCCTATATGCCGCCCTTCAAGAACGACGACCTGCCGGGAGTATATACCGCCGCCGTGGTGCAGAGGATGATGAATACGGAATTCACCCTTCTGGGCAAGAGCATACTCACGGTGGGGGCCGGCAACATAGGCTACCTGACTTCTTATCAGGCCATGCAGGCGGGAGCCCGCGTAAAGGCGATAATCGAGGCCATGCCGCATGAGGGCGGCTTCCCCGTCCAGGCCAATCGGGTCCGCCGTCTCGGCATACCCATAATGACCGGCTATACGCTGGTGGAGGCCGTGCCCAACGCCGACCGCACCGGCATCACCGGTGCGATAGTGGCCCGTTGCGAGAACTTCCGCCCGATTGAAGGGACCGAGATGCTCATAGACGGTATCGACTGCATAAACATATGCACCGGCCTGCTGCCCGACAACCAGCTGCTGCGCAAGGGGCGCGAAGTGTTCGGGACGGCCTGTCACGGAGTGGGCGACGCCGTGCGCATAGGGGAGGGGACCTCCGCCGTGCTGCGCGGACGCCAATGCGCGATGGAAGTTCTCCAGAATATGGGACGCCGGATCGACTATACGGAGTATCTGTCTGTCAGCAAGGCCTATATCGACTCTCAGCAGCATCCCGAACGGGTGCTTGAGACTCCGAATATGCCGCCGAAGGAGCGCACGAAGCCCTTCGTGGTGGCCGACTGTCTCTATGGCTTCGCCTGCAACCCCTGCTCGTTCGCCTGCCGTCAGGGAGCCATCACCAAGAGTTCCACCTCCGTCACCCCCACCATAGACTATGACAAGTGCATAGGCTGTATGGAGTGCGTGTCGCAATGTCCCGGTCTGGCCATATTCGGCTATGCGCCGCAGCGCGACCTGCTCTATTTCCCTTATGAGTTCGCCGATCCTTCCGGAGAGGTCTGGCTGGTTGACGACAACGGCAAGAAAGTGGGCGAGGGCACCGTCGAGAGAGTGATGCATCGCGAAGGCAAGACCAATGTGGTGGTCGTTAAGGCCACGGATCTCGCAGGAGCGGCTCTGACCGACGCCCGCGGCTTCATCCCCAAGGATCAGTATCCCGAACCGCTGGAGGCCAAGCCCTGCGGCAGCGATGACGCTCAGACATATGTGTGCCACTGCGAGGATGTCTCGCTGGAGAAGCTGCTGAGCCTGCTGAAAGGCCGCACAAGCATCACGGCTCAGGAACTCAAGCACATCTCCCGTCTGGGAATGGGCCCCTGCCGCGGCTCGCGCTGTCTGCCCCGCGCCAAGCAGATTCTCAGGGCGCACGGCATCACCGTGACGGGCGAGTTTACACCGCGCGGCCCTATGGCCAATCTGGTGGAGGTCTCGGGCATAGCTGGCGCTCCTAAGCATACCCTTGTGACCGGCGGAGCCTGCACTGAATCCGGTGTCACCAAGGTCGGAGCCCTCGTGGCCGGCGGCGGCATGGCGGGCAGCGCCCTCTTCCGCTATCTGAGCGAAGCCGGGATGAAGCCCGTCCTGGTCAACAACGACCACGGCAGTTCATGGCGCTGCATCGCCGGCGGACGTCCCGCGTTTTCCGTCGCTGCGCTGGCTGAGGTGGCGGAGGGCAATCTGGCCATATTCCGCGAGCTGCAGAAAGTGCGCGATATCGACTTCGCGATGACCCGTTATGTCAATTTTGTGCACGACGAGAAGTCTTATCGCGATCTGGACGCCTCCCGTGCATGGTCCGACGCCTATATGGTGGAACGTAAGGATTTTGCGCGCGAGATTTCGCCTTATATCAACCCTTCGCTGAACATCTATACCCACGCCCTGATTTCCAACAACTGCTGGCAGGCATCTCCCGGCAAGACCATAGACACGGTGCGCCAGATCGGCAAATCGCTTGGCGGACAGGTGCTTGAAGACACTGCTCTGGTGGATGTGCACAAGGAGGGTAAGGAATATCTGGCCACGGTGAAATTGCCCGACGGCCGCTACCGCACCTATCAGACGCCCATCTTCGTGAATGCTCTCGGAGCCGGGGCGGAGAAGTTCGCCTCCATGCTGGGCATCGAAACCGGGCTCTATGCGGTGCGTCATCAGGCCTTCATCACCAAGAGGCTGCCGCCTCTGGGTAAGAACGGGGCATGTCTGGACATGCTGATAGACCGCCGCCATTATAAAGGCTTCTCTGCGGTCTATGGACAGCAGCTTGCCTCCACCGGACAGATAATCGGCTGCGCGTCTCCCGCCACCGATCCCGCCGAAGCAGGCAAGAACCTCAAGGTCAATACCAAGGAGTTCATAGAGATCGTGAGCGAGGTGTTTACGGAATGGATTCCGCGCCTGGGAGGAACGAGCCTGCAGGCCACATGGAGCGGCTATTACACCGAGCCGCGCTATATCGTGGATCCGGAGCTGGGCCTGTTCGTGGGAATGCGCGGGCACGGCTTCATGCTGTCGCAGTATCTGGCCAAGCTCTATGTGGACAGCCTTGCGGGCCGTCCGGTGCCGGATTTCTTCCATCGTCTGGCCCTGGGAGGAGACTCCCTGCGGGAGGAGGCTTTCAAATAAGGCTCAAGCCGGTTTGACGCAAGTTTATAAAAGGGGGTTGGTCAAAAGTATTTTGGCCAACCCCCTTTGAGACTTATTGAATATCCTGCGCCGCGAAGATCAGAACGCGTAGTTCACTCCGATGGTGGCGAAACCCTGCACTCCGCCTCCAAGCTCCAGATAGCCCCTCAGACGTTCTCCGCCGAACTGGACGGAGACAAACGAAAGCTGCGCCATGAACCAGGGCTCGTATCCTTTGGCTTTCGCTTCTTCATCGTCGTAGTCCTTCAGCAGCATAAGTCCGGCCGCAGCTTTCGAGTACATGGCCACATGCGGCTTTCTGAACCAGTAGAACTTGGCGGCCGGCATGATCGACACGCCTGAATATTTTGAAACTCCCGTTTTGACATCCTCGTTGTTGAGTACGTCGGCTGAACCTCCGCACCAGGAGAATGCTCCTCCGACGGAAATCACGCCTCCGAGCGCGCGGTAGTACTCTGCATTGACGGAGCCATAGGACTGAAAATTGTCGAATCTGGAGTAACCGGCCGTGAAGATGTTGGCAAATGCGTCTGCGAAGACGTGTGCGACATCCATGATTGTCACCTGTCCGTAGCCTACGTTAATTTCGTTGCGATACTGTGGCGCCTCTCCCTTTGCGGTCGGGGCGGCGATAATGGCCATGGCGGCCAGAAGGGTGAATAAACGCTTCATTTTTCAAAAAAATTAAAGAAGTTGCCGCGAATATAGCCAAAAATCATATGCGTAAGGGCAGGATGTCAAGAAAATGCTTTCAGGAGCGGAAGCCTTTTAGAGCGTACTGCAGTTGAACCTGTTGCAGATGGCGGAGAAGTAGGATTTGAAATCGCTCCACCTATAGTAGGGATGCATATCCGACGGCAGGGGGAGAGTCACCTCCTCTCCGCAGAGAAGGGCCTTCACGAGTATCTCATCGCTTTTGGCGCTCCTGTAGAATACGAGCTGTATGTTGCCGGCCATTCCGGTCCTGTAATTCTGATAGACCGTTCCGATATCAGCCGGATTCGCCGGGACTTTGTCGGCCCCGTCCAGGCCCAGAAGCACATTGAGGGGACCGAGATAGGAATCGTGTCCGAAGCGCAGCGAAGCGAGGTCGTTGCTGCGTCCCTCTATCACGTCATCAGCCTTTTTTATGATGTCTTCGACGATGGGAATCACTATGTACTGAGCCGACCAGTAATACATATAATTGTTCCTGTTCGTTTCCTCCCAGTAGGCGTAAAGTTCCTCGAAATTCATGGGATCGCCCATGATTCCCACATAACCGATGCTCGGCAGGGTGGTGAAGAAGGAAAGCAGGTCGGCATTTATGGCTCTAGGGCTTCTTTTCATCTTGCTGACGTCGCTGAAGAATTCCTCCACGAACGCATTGCGGCGCGGCTTCAGATCAGCGAACACTTCGCGTCTGTCCATAGGAAACTCCGCCTCGGGGAACTCCTTAAGGTAGGGGTTTTCACGCTCGTCCGGAGCCGTGATGTCCAGAGTCTCACGTGAGGAGCGCTGGTAGATGTCCAGTTTGGGGTTGCATCCGGCCAGAGCCTGACAGAATGCGGCCATGCTGATTACGGCCCTTCCGGAAAGCGATGCGGTGGCACTGACGTGTCCGCCCTTGCCGAATATGTCGGGGAAGGTCTTGTACATTGTCCTGGCGATCCTCTCATGCTGCTCGTAGCCCAGAGGAGTCAGTTCTCCCCAGCCGTGCACGAGTTCCGGATAGATTTCCTTGTATTTTGCATAGAACTTTTCTCCGGTCTGATTCAACGCTCCCTTTTCGTGGGCCTCGACGAGGATGGTGTCAAGTCTATGATAGAGACCGGGCCCCCAATAATAGCGGGAGCCATGGCGTCCATAATGGCTGATATAGAAAGGCTTATAGCCTTTGGGTGCCGGAGTGAGGGCATGGACTCTTTCCGGATAGGGATAGTCTCCGCCATAGGTTCTCAACGTGTCGGCCCTAAGCTCGGCCTTGAAATCCGGCTTCTGCGCCCAAGTCAGCGAAGACAGGAGCAGAACGGCGCTTGCAAGCAGCAGTCTTTTTTTCATATATCTGAAGATTTTTGTTTGTCACCCCTCAAAAATGACCCGGATAGCAAATTCCATAGTCTCTCACGAGGCGCTAAGTTAAGGATTTTCCGGACACGGGCAAATCCGGGGATAATAAATCCCGGCATTGATCGGCAATCCGGTGCGCAACGCTTCCAGTGTGGAAGATCTGTGTTGACTGCATAGATGGCATCGAAAATAAACTAACATCCGGCCAGTTTAAGAAAAAACACGAAAAATCATTCTCTTTTTTACTTTTGACATAAATCCGTGTATATAGAGACGTCTCAGAAAACAACAACTATAATGGTCGCATCAGACGACCTGTGAGCAGTCATATACGGCTGAGCGTCTCCTATGGCTGTTCGGAAAGTAATTGGAGAGGCGACATCTTCTTCAGCTCCCCTGAACCGGTCACTCCTTCTCCAGCTCCAGGTCGGCGATGAGACGGTCAATGGACTCCTTTGTGACGTGCTGCATCACGACCACGTGCGATACAGCTCCGCCGAAAGCATCGTCATGGCCGCAGGCCAGATTATACTTCCTCACGACGGCATTCGACGGCCGGCGGAAAAGTACCGTATTGCTATGGTCATTGTTCCAGCAGGGCCAGCCGATTCGCCTGAGCCCGGCTTTGAGATACTCCGTGTTCTCCATTATCATCCGCGCCTGCTCCGCCCAGCCCTCGTCCCCGACGGTCTTTATCAGCCACCAAAACTTTAGGGGCTCAATTCCAGAACGTGAGCAGTTTATCATCCGCATATCCGCGTTCAGATAAGGCACGTCGAAAGTAGCCTGACTATTGTAAATGCTGCGCGTGGTAAGGAAAATCCCGCACGGACTGTCTATCCCGAAGAATTTGTGTCCGCTCACGCTGATGGATTCGAACCCCATCTTCCTACGGTCCACCATCTCCCGGAATTCCGTAAAAGGCAGATACCCGCCGAAGAGCGCCGCATCCACGTGACGGTACACGGTCATATCCTTGTGCCGTGCGAGAACGGCGTTCAGAGCCTTCTGGTCATCGATCGCCCCCTTCAGAGTCGACCCCATGGCATAGACAATCAGGCAGGGGCGCGAAGTGTCGAGCACCGCTTCGAGCGAATCCGGAATCATCCGACCCATAGAGTCGCTCTTCACGAGCCGTACGTCCAGATGCTGCAGGTCGCAGAGGCGGTAGTTGCTGTAATGCGCCTCGTCTGAGACATATACGACCGGCATCCTGCCGGTCAGGCCCTTGAGATAATTCACTCCGAAGTATATGCCGTGATTGTTGCCGTCGGTTCCGCTCATCGTGACGAGGCCCCAGCTGTCATCCTTGTCAAAACCGTATTTGGGCGCGAAATATTCTATGACCTCGCGCTCGAAATCAAGCGAAGAGAGTGTATGGTCGCCGTCGGAGAAAGGGTCTCCGGCATTGTTGATGATCATCGCCTCCAGATTGTTGGCGGTGTACCAGTCGTAGAACTCCTGAAGGCGGATGTCGTTGTTGCCCGGATAACCCAGCGAGAGGCTGCGCATCTCAATGCACTCCTCCGCCCATCGGTCAAGCTCCGGAAAACCCGAAGATGTCAAGTTCTGCGCCGCCGCCATACCGCTGATGCACAGCCAACATACCGCGGCGCCAATGATGGTTTTATACATGTCAAATATTTGGGATAGCCAAAGTTACCGAAATTTACCCGAAAGTATTGCACGGAAAGTCCATAGCTGATATCTTTGCAAGATTTTGATTTAGATTTGATATTTATGAAAAACACATTGCTCAGGACGGCGCTCTGCCTGGCGGCCGCGTCCGTGCTTCTGGGGTGCCACAAGCATGAGACCGAGGCCCCTCAGTCTCTCGACGGAGTGTGGGAGGGCCCGATGGCGGTTTCGGAAACCGGAGTCACGACCATCAAGATTCTTAACGTCAAGGACAACGCAACGGCCGAGTTCTACGACATGAAATATTCGCTTGCAGGCGGATATGAAGTCCTGTCCAAGGAAAGCTCTTCAATAGAGCGGCTCACGGGCGGTGCCCAGGGATTCATAGCCACAGTCGGAGGGGAGCGTCTCACGTTCGACATGGACGGAGACACCATTCTGCTCCTGGGGGACGATGAGGAGAGCACGTACTCCTACCATCTCACGGACAACGACATCAGCTACTACAAGGCGATGAGCCTCGAGTCGTCGCTGCTTCCGAACGACAAGGAATTCACGGGCCCGCGTAAGCTTGAACGCTCGCTCCAGTCCGGACAGCAGTTCACCGCAGGCGATTTCGACTGGCTCGAATTCCTCGA
>CAVGCT010000007.1:0-61691 GCA_963627885.1 bacterium | reverse complement strand
TCCTCTGAACGAACTGGAATCCGCTGCGTGAAAGATTGAGAAGCAGTCGGGAGACCCTTACGTCACAAAACGTTAAAAACCACTAAAAACGCATCTAGCATATGGAAAACGACTACTCAATGCATGCCAACCCACTGGTGGCCGGCCTTGGAAAACCGGCCACGGAATTCACAAAAGACGACATCATCTCCTACATCCGCGAAAACGGAATCAGGATGGTCAACTTCATGTATCCGGCAGGCGACGGGCGGCTCAAGACCCTCAACTTCGTGATAAACAGCGGCGACTATCTGAACACCATCCTCAGCTGCGGTGAGCGGGTGGACGGCTCCAGCCTCTTTTCTTCCATAGAGGCCGGCAACAGCGACCTCTATGTGATCCCCCGCTTCGCCACCGCATTTGTGGACCCTTTCGCCGAACTGCCGACCCTCAGTTTCCTCTGCGACTACTATGACAAGGACGGGCAGCCGCTCGCAAGCGCGCCGCAGGAGAGCCTGCGCCGCGCCTGCCGGGCATTCCACGACGTCACTGGCATGGACTTCGAGGCCATGGGTGAGCTTGAATACTATGTAATCGCCCCTGCCGAGGACCACTTCCACGCAAGCGACCAGCGCGGCTACCACGAATCGGGCCCGTTCGCCAAATTCAACGAGTTCCGCACCCGCTGCATGCATCATATCGCCCAGTGCGGCGGGCAGATCAAATATGGCCACTGCGAAGTGGGCAATTTTATGCTGAACGGGCTCAACTATGAGCAGAACGAGATAGAATTCCTGCCGGTGCCGGCTATGCAGGCCGCCGACTCGCTGATGCTGGCCAAATGGGTCATCCGCAATCTGGCGCACTCCTATGGCTACCTGAACGTCACCTTCGCGCCCAAGATCATTGCCGGAAAGGCCGGTTCGGGCCTGCATATCCACATGCGCCTGATGAAAGACGGCAAGAGCCGTATGATCTCGAACGGCGCTCTCTCCGACGACGCCCGCCGGGCAATCGCCGGCATGATGGACCTCGCTCCGGCCATCACAGCCTTCGGCAACCGCAACCCCACCTCATACCTGCGTCTTGTGCCTCATCAGGAGGCCCCCACCAACGTGTGCTGGGGCGACCGCAACCGCTCCGTGCTGGTGCGCGTGCCGCTCGGCTGGTCCGCCGGCGGCGACATGTGCTCAAAGAGCAATCCGCTTGAGCGTCCGGTAGGCTATGACACCACACGGAAGCAGACGGTGGAGATGCGCTCCCCCGACGCCTCGGCCAACATATACCAGCTTCTGGCCGCGCTCGCGGTGGCCTGCCGCCACGGATTTGAAATGCCTGACGCGCTGGAAGTCGCGGAGCGGACCTATGTGGACGTTGACATACACAAGAAGGAGAACGCCGGACGGCTCAAGAACCTGAAGAGCCTGCCGGACAGCTGCGTAGCCTCCGCAAAGTGCCTTGAGGCACAGCGCGAGGTGTTTGAGCTCCACGATGTTTTCTCGAAGGCGGCGATAGACGACACCATCGCCACCCTGAGCGCTTTCAAGGACGCCAATCTGCGCGCCGAGCTTGCCGGCGACGAGGACAGAACTCTCGCACTGGTGGAAAAATTCTTCCACTGCTAAGGCAACGAGCCATTTCCAAAAGTCCAAGGGGGCTGACCAAAAAGTGCTTTTGGTCAGCCCCCTTGGGGCTTCTTAACCCCCGCAGACTATCGTCTGCGACCCCTACTAGGGGTACCTCGCGCCTCCGGCGCGGTCCCTGCGGGACTTATTAGTCGGCCTCTTTTCACTCTCAGTCGGTCACCTCGCCGTTGCTCAGAGTGAAGTTCGACAGCTTCGTTCCGTCGATCTTGCTGAGAGTGAAGGTGTAGGTTCCGTCGTAACCCTTCGACTTCAGCACGGAGGCATAGCCCCTGACGGCCGTCTTGACCTTGTCAAACATCAGCCTGGCACCCTGCAAAGAGTAATCATCGTTCAGCGCATAGTAGGTGAACTCATTCTGCCAGGTATTGGGGAACTGATCCTTGACCAGACTCTGAAGAGCGTTGTCGGAGCAGTACATGACATATTTTTCGCGGCTGCGGTTGGGCTCTTTGAGCAGAACCGTCGAGCTCTGGGTGGGATGGACCCTCAGTTCGTAGTCATAGATGTCGTAGTTCAGCTCTGTGATTTCAGTGCATTCCGAGGCCGAAATGTAATAGTCGCTTCCCTTTTTGGGGTTAGGTACAGTAACCGTCCATGTAAACTCGGTCTGCCAGTCGTTCTTCTGGAATGTAGCCACCTCGTCGTGGTCATAGTGGAGGAACGCAAGATGGCACTGTGGGACCACGCCCTGAATTCTCCAGCCGGGGACATTATCCACCTCCGAATGGCCGACCCTGAGGCTGTTCTCGCTGTGGCTGTGGCTTTCGCTGAACGAGACGCCGCCGGCGACACCGCCCATGGGACCCGCTGTGTTGAAGCCGAAATTGCCGGAAAGAGACACACTGAATCCTGTGGAATAGCCCTGTGATCCGCTGACGTCAGTGTGCGGAGTGGCGTTGAGCAGAGTCACTCCGCTGACAGGCCGCATGCTTGCATCCACGATCTTCGCAGTGTAGTCGAACAGGCTCATATAGGGGCCATACCACAGGTCGGTGTGGCTGGACCAGAACTCTCCGGAAGTCGAACCGTCGTCAAAGACCACCACCTTTTTGGCGCTGACCCATGTATCCTTGCCGTTCCTACATCCGAGCGCGGTGCAATGGAAATTGGGCTCGAGACGGATGAAGTAATAGTCCACGTCATTGTCGAAATCATAGGCGCTATAGACCGTATAGACAAGTTCGTAGTTCAGCGTACGGTCCAGGGCGCGGCTCGGTCCCACTTTGTGCTGTATCACGGTGCGGTGTCCCGTCATATATTTGTCTATGGCGGCGCTGGCCTCGTCATTCAGGCCGGAGTCGTCATCGTTTGACATCCATTCCACAAGCAGGTCGGTGGAGCGGCCATAGTCATATTCGGTGGTGACGTAATCGGCGGAAACGCAGTTCTTCTCCGTAGTGGTCTTTCCGTCCGAGAAATATCCGCTTGCGCTCACGTCGGAAATGTCCGCCATGTCTTCAAGATTGCGGACGACATAGACGGAACTGCTGTGGAATGCCACCGCCTCCACCCTGTTATAGACGCCTCCGTCAATGATGGACTTCGTCTTCTCCATCATGGAACAGAATTCCTGAGCGGAAGTCTCGTCGAAATCCGCACCTGACTCCACGAGGTCGTCAGCGGCGGCGGAGACTTGGTCGCGGAACGCGGTCATGTCCGGGAACGTCGGGCTGATGAACACGAAGCTGGCCTTGCTGTCATAGGCCAGAAGCATGTCCTTGATCTCATCGTCGGTGAAATCCATCGCATAGCCGGTCGTGAAGACAAACGCTTTCGCGTCCGCGGAAATGGCGGCGAAGGAATTTTTCATGCGGTTCACCACCGGGCCGTTATAGCCGGAGGTGTTGCTTCCGAGAACCGCGGCCTTGCCGCTGAATACGACGTCAAGCTGATCCGAAGTGGGAAGAGGGGTGTTCTCCTCGTAGTTGTCGGGGAGCGGTATGTCTGATGACTTGTTTTTCTCTTTTTTACAGGAGGACACGACTCCGCTCAGCAGAATCAGGGCCATGAACGGGCAAATCGCTTTTCTGAATAAAAGTGCTGTCTTTTTCATTGTAGATACACTATTGCTAACTAAAACGGGTGCGAAAATAGGTAAAATTCATCTAACATAACGCACTTTTTATTTAAATTTGCAAAATTTTGTAAACCTGGGTGAGTGAAAATGAACCTGATCAGAAGAATCGGCTGCGCATTGCTCGGAATGTTGCTCCTTCTCTCCTGCGAAAAGGAAGGGAGGACGATCTATATCGCAATCGACGAGGATGACGAAATCCGCGACATGGTCTTCTTCGTCTCCAAAAAAGGCTCGCTCGGGGACAGCGGATATGTGGACGCGATCTATCGCGGCGTGGTGAGAGGCGCCAACAGCTGCAACCTGATGGTCGCCTCGCTGGAGCTGCCCACTGACGGCGACAATACGATCGACATCATCGAAGCCATGCTGGATTTCATGCAGAACGAGCAAAAGGACCGCAAGGCCCTGGTGGTCATTGCAAACGACAATCTGGAGCCGCTTCTGCACGAATACGAGTCCATGCTGACCAAAGCCCCTAACGTGGATTTTCTCCTCTGCGAGTCCGATGACACCACCCTGCCCGTCTACACCCTGCGGCTTCCCCAGTACGGAGTCTACTATCAGGCGGGAATGCTGGCGAAAGAGCTCATGTCGGGCACCGGCATGGTCAAGATAGTGAACGCCAACTCCGGAGAAACCGAGCTCGCTGACATGGGCAAGGGCTTTACCCGGGCCATTGAAGACAGCGGGGCGGAGATTGCCGTGGACAACGCGTGGCTGTCGGAAGATTCCGGCGGATATGATCAGGCCGGACTCACCTATCAGATGTCCTATGAGATAGACAAGACCTACGACATGGTCATCCCTCTCTGCGGAGGCTCGGCCCAGGGCTTCTACAGATATAACCGTGAAAATCCGGAAAGCTTCTACACCCTCGGGGTGGATACCGACATGCAGCTCTATTCCGAGAGAGTCCCCTTCTCCATCGTCAAACATCTGGATGACGTGCTTGAAGACTGGATTTCCGACTGGTGGAGCGGAGAACAGACTCCGGCTCGGCATCAGGATCTGGGACTGGCGTCGGGCCGCACCGAGATCGTCATTTCGGATTTGTTCATGGATCAGCTGGACGGACTCGCCGACAAATACTACGACGCGGCGGTAAAAATGGAGGAAGAGTATGAAAAGCAATAGCCTGATCCTGCTTCTGATCGCGGTCGCGGTCTGCCTCCTTTCCGCCTGCGGCAGAGAGCCGGACAAAATCGTCTATTATTCGAAAATCCAGACCACCAGCTATAAGATAGCCGTGGTTCTGCCGCGCGAGCGGGACGGAGAATATCAGACCCGTTTGGAAAACATGGTGAGCTATGCGCTCTCCAACATGCGCAAGGCGCAGAAATACATAGCCGAAATGGGAGACTCGCTGGCAGTGGACCTGGATGTGGAATGGTATGACGAAGACGTCGTGCCGATGGATTCGCTTGCAGCCGCGCTTGTCGCCCGTGAAGATCTTCTGCTCGCCGTAGGGCCGCTACGCAACGAGAACGTGGACATCATGGCCACCGCCTTCAAGGACAGCGGAAAGCCTCTCATAGTGCCCGGTGCGGGCAGCGAAAACATAATTCGGCGCTATGCCGTGACCCAATCCGGCGATAAGGCCGAAAAGCCCTTCCTGTGGTCCCTCTGCGAAACCGACGTGAGCCAGAGCGAGGCCCTGCTTGCAAAAGCATGGGAATCGGGCGCCAAAAGCGTAGCCCTGCTGACTCCGGACGACGAATATGGCCAGACCTTCCTGGAATGGGTTCCGTTCCTCGCCACGGAGATGGACATGAAGCTGTCCACGGCGAACATTTTCCAGTACACCGACGACCTTGCGTCCAGTGCCGAATTGGCCATGAGGTCGGGAGCGGACTGCCTCATCTGCGCGGTGAATTCGGCCAAAGACGCCGAGCTCATACTCATGGCAAGAAACAGGATGGGTGACGGAGCCCCCAGACTCCTATTCTCCAACGGAGCCCTGTCCGCCTATCTTCTGGAGCTTGGCGACCTTGCCGAAGGGGCCGAGGGCGTAGCCCCCTATGCCGACCCTTCCACCGGGTTCCAGATATCCTATGAGGAACGCTTCGGCCACTCCCCCGCAGGCGCCGAGGCTCAGGTCTATGACGCGATACTGCTTTCCGGCATCACGGCGTTCATCATGAACCACAGCAAGGAGAAGACGAATGCGAACGAGATCATACGCCAGATAACCTCTCAGGGCGACGAGTCGCTCCCGATATGGGACGAACTGGGACTGCGTTCCCTGATGACCATTCTGTATGGAGGCGGAGACTATGTCAAGCTGGTCGGGGCGAGCGGCACGCTGCGTTTCGACAGCGAGGCCTGCACCAGCCTCATCCAGAGCACCTATGTGCACTGGACCGTCTATAACAACAAGTTCCTGACACTGGACTATATGAGCACGGACGGCAGCAACCGCACCACTCCAACCATGGCCTCATGGAACTGGAAGGCCAGGATGGTGGAAGACATCGAAGACCGGGACAGCCCGGTCCAGTACAAGCCTCTTGAGGACAGCTACGCCCTTCTGGTGCAGGGCTCAAGCGGATGGATCAACTACCGCCACCAGGCGGACGTGCTGAACGTCTATCAGATGCTGCGCGCCAACGGCTGGGACGACGACCACATCATTCTCGCCATCTCCGACGAGCTGGCCTACAACAGCAAAAACACGTTCAAAGGCAAAATCAGCTGCTCCACCTACAGCGAAAACCTTTATGAAGGCGCCGTCATAGACTACAGCACCGACACCCTCAGCATCAGCGATATACGGGACATAATGATGGGAAACAGCAGCTCACATCTCCCCAAGGTGCTGAACACTTCGGACCGGACCAACGTGCTGGTGTTCTGGAGCGGCCACGGTTGCCTGAAGCAGTTCAGCAAGGCAAACGGATTTGTGTGGAGGCACGACGGCGTCGTCTTTTCGGAAGCGGATTTCCGAGAGACCCTGGAGCAGATGCATTCCGAGCAGCGCTACCGCAAGATGCTGATGCTTCTGGAGCCCTGCTATTCCAGGAACATGGCCCGCCAGACTCAGGGCATCCCGGGGATACTCGCCATCGCGAGCGCGGGCGAGGCCGAGTCGTCTTTCGCCGACTTCCACTCCGCAGAGCTGCACATATGGATGAGCGACCGCTTCTCGAACAACCTCGTGACCACCCTTTCCGCGAAACCCGACCAGACCTATAAGGAACTCTACGAGTACCTTTACACCCATACCCTCGGCTCGCACGTGTATGTGGAGAACTCCGACATGTTCGGAAACCTCTGCAAGGCGACTCTGGGAGAATTCATAATCGCAAACAATTAGTTAGTTATCTTTTAGTTTTATCTATTAACGGTTTTATCAAGAAGATGAAAAAATTCAATTACATGCTGATGATCATATCCGCCGTAGCGGGTATGACGGCACTCGCGTCATGCAACAAGAACAACGGGGGTGACGGCCCCGACGAAGATGAAGAGGTCTTTTTCGAAATAGATCCCGAAGGCACCATCCAGTGCTCCGCCGAGGAGCTCGGCGAAATGGTCTTCGGAAAGGACGGCGCCAACTCCAACGAAGAGATGAACACCCTCCGCGAGCTGTACTACAAGAATCTCGAGGCGAAGAAGGCTGAACTGAATGAAGAATACGGCACCAACGCATGTGTTCCCGGATATATCAGCTACAAGTTCTACTACAGGTCCAAGAATCTGAAAGGCGAGGACGTGACTCTCTCCGGACGTGTGGCCTGGGGAACCTACTGGCTATTCGGCTGGAAGAACGCCGATCCGGACAACATCTACCTTCTCGAGCACTACACGATCACGGACAACGCGGAGTGCCCCTCCGAGGACGGCACGACCGACATGTCCCTCGTGACAGGAGACAACCTTCTCATCATGCCCGACTATATCGGTTACGGACTGAGCAAGACATCGCTCCATCCCTATCTGAACCACGAAATCGCCGCCACCAACTCCATAGACGCCCTTGAGGCCGCCTATGCCGTGTGGAAGAAATATGGCAGCGGCGAGCTTGAGGATGACTGGAAGATGTATGTTCTGGGAGCTTCCCAGGGCGCCAGCAACGCTCTCGCCGTCCACAAGTATCTTGACACCCACGAAGAACTGGCCAAGAAATGGCGCTTCGACTATTCCTACTGCTGCTGCGGCGCATATAACCCGGAGCTCACTATGGACAAGTACTACGAATGGGGCAAGACAGCATATGTAGGAGCCCTTCCCATGACCATCAAGTCCATGCTTGCAAGCTATCCGGACATTCTGAAGGGCTATAAGGAGGACGATTTCTACAGCGAAAAGTATCTCGCGATCAAGAGCACCATCGATGAAATGCTGGAGAAAAAGAACGCCAACACCACCGAGCTCAACCACAAGATCAAGGATCTTCTCGGAACGCAGGAGCCCACTCTGGAAGACATGCTCAGCAAGGACGCCCTTGACAAGAGCTCCGAACTGTGCAAGGCTTTCTTCGTCTGCCTTGGGAAGAACAACCTGCTCACAGGCTGGACTCCCACGCACAAGATCCATCTTTATTCCACCGACGTGGACGAAATCGTGCCTTACGCCAACGCCCTGGCCTTGCAGGAGGCATTTGGAGACAAGGTGAAGATCGAAAAGACATGCTCCAACACCCACGTCACGACCTGCTACAGATGGTACGCTACTCTTGCCACCGGTAACTGGTGATCCTGAGAGACAATTATATAGAATATGGCCGTCCCGGACCGGGACGGCCATATTTTTATGTGTAGCGGCGCCTATGCGCGGTCAAGCCGTCTGGCGGCCACGCCGATGGCCTTGGACGGGCACACGAGCCTGCACAGATGGCATCCTACGCATTTCTTCGCGTTGAGGCGGGGCTTCCGGTCCTCGATTTCAAATTCAATGGCCTGATGGCCCCCGTCATAGCAGGAAATGTAGCATCTGCCGCAGCCTATGCACTTGTCATAATTGAACTTGGGAAGGAGCACCGTGTCCCTTTCGAGCTTGTTGTGGGCCACTATGCTTCCCACCGCCGCTCCGATTATGGACTTGACGTTGCTGAATCCCTTGACCTTCAGATAGTACTTCAGGCCGTCAATCAGGTCTTCTATTATGCGGTAGCCATACTGCATCACGGCCGTCGTGATCTGGACGCTTCCGGCGCCGAGCGAGATGAATTCCACCGCGTCAACCCAGTTCTCGATACCTCCCATCGCGCTGAGATGCATGCCCTTGAGCTCTTCGCTCCGGGCCATGTCCGATATGAATCGGAGTGCGATGGGCTTCACGGCCTGGCCGGAATAGCCGCCCACGATCGAGCTGCCATGCACGTCAGGTTCGGCGGTGAAGGTGTCGATATTCACTCCGGTGATGCTGTTGATCGTGTTGATGGCGGCGATGCCGTCCGCGCCTCCCCTCTTCGCGGCGGCGGCCATGGGCACCATGTCCGTAATGTTCGGGGTCATCTTTGCGAGCACCGGAAGCTTTGTTCCCCTGCGGACCGCGCGGGTGAACTTCTCGATCAGAGCGGGGTCCTGGCCTATGGTTATGCCCAGAGCGTCGGACTCCATGTTGGGGCAGGAGAAGTTACATTCGATCACGTCGGCGCCGGCGAGTTCACAACGGCGCGCGAGATCGGTCCACTCCTGCTCGTTCTGGCCCATGATCGACGCCAATATCACCTTGGTCGGAAACTCGGCCTTGAGACGGCGGAACACCTCCATGTTCTCCTCAACGCTGTGGTCGGAAAGCTGCTCGATGTTCTTGAAGCCGCAGAATGAGTTGGAGTGATTCGTAATGGTCGAGAAACGGGGAGAGGCCTCATGCTGAGGGAAGGTGCATATCGTCTTGAACGCCGCTCCGGCCCATCCGGCCCGGAAAGCCTTGGCGCACATCTCATAGCCGCTGGCCACCACCGAAGAGGACAGAAGGAAGGGATTTTCCAGCTTCACCCCGCATATGTCGGCCGTGATGTCAGGCTCGTTGGGAACGAAAAATGCGCCGCGCAGCTGGTTCTCGCTCACGATTCCCGAATCCACGGTGGTCTTTGCGGCCTCATAGAGCGACCCCATTATGGACTTGATTCTGACCGGGGCGCTCTTCTTCCCGAGCAGGCAGGCTTTCTCGCAGGGGGCGTCGCAGTCCAGACATTGGACGCCTCTGGCCTTTTCCAAGGCCCCCATCCCGTTGCGGAAATAGATTGAGCGGAGAATGTCTCCCACCGGGAGACCTTTGGAGCACTGCTTTGTGCAGGGAGCGTCGCTGCAGAGCAGACACCTGTTTAATTCGGACATGTCCACAAGCGGATACGCCGGTACTTTATGTTCTTCCATATTGCCAAATAGTTGAGTATTCCCCTAATTTAGCGGAAAATATTTAGATTTGCCTCTGAAACGTCGGCGGGAGAGCGGATTTCCGGCTTTACGACAGAAAGAAATGACAAAAGAGCAGAAATATCAGGCGCTGGTCCCGAAGATCGGGGCGCTGCTGGAAGGCGAGCAGGACACGGTGGGCAGAATGGCCAACATCGCGGCCCTGCTGCACTTCGAGTTCGGATTCTGGTGGACGGGGTTCTACCGCATTTTGGACGGCGAGCTGGTGCTCGGACCGTTTCAGGGGCCCGTGGCCTGCATGAGGATAGCCCGAGGGCGCGGAGTCTGCGGAACCGCATGGGCGGAAGACCGCACGGTGGCGGTGCCCGATGTGGAGAAGTTTCCCGGCCATATCGCCTGCTCGAGCGAAAGCCGCAGCGAAATAGTGGTCCCCTGCCGCAGCAAAGGGCGGATCATGGCCGTTCTGGACATTGACAGCCGCGAACCGGACACATTCGACGGCATCGATATCAGGTATCTCGAGGAAATCGCGGCTATGGTCTATGCCGCCGGGAACTAGTGACGGTCGGACTGAGGCGCCGATTTTGAGAAGTTGACCAGAAGAACGCCGCCGAGAACGGCGAAAGTGGCCAGAATCTTGGGCCACGTGAGGGTGTCCATCCCGATAATTATGCTTATCGTGATGGCGATCAGCGGCTGGAGATAGGAATACATGCTGACCAGCGTCGGCCTTATGTACTTTTGTCCCACAGGGATGAGGAAGTAGGCTATGAAGGTGGCGCAGATTATGAGATAGCCCAGCTCGAGAATGAAACTGCCGCTGACCTGAGTGAAGTCGAAAGACACGATTTCCGCCGCGGAGAACGGCGCCGACATCAGGAAGGCGAAGAGGAAAATCCATTTCATGAAGGCCACCACCGAATAGCGCGCCAGCAGCGGACGGAATGTCCCCAGATAGAGCGCGAAGGCCAGACCGTTCATGACTGCCAGCACATAGCCCCACACGGAAGAAGTCTCAGGGCCGGAAGACGAGGTCCTGCTGGTCAATATCAGAAAGACTATGCCGAAAAAGCTGAGCAACACTCCGGACACTTTCTTGCCGGTGATGGGTTCCCTCAAGGCTATGGCGGCTATGATCATGGTGAATATCGGGGTCACGGAACTGACCACCGACCAGCTCATGGGGGTGATTATGGGGCTCGCCACGAGAAAGGTCATCTGGGTGACGAAGAATCCCAGAAGCGATGCCACCAGAATCTTGGGAAGGTCTCCGGGGGCCACCTTTTCTGCCGGACGCAACAGCGAGAGGATCCAGAAGATGAGTCCGGCGAAGAACGATCGCAGGCAGAAAATGGCGATCGGCGAGAGCAGATGGCCCGAGGTCAGGTCTTTGGTGGTGATGATATTGACACCGAATATGGCATATGCCACGAAGCAGGCGAGGTGCCCGAGCAATACTTTACCGTTCTTCATCCTAGCTTATGTTCTTCATCCACGATTCGCCTGATGTCCGGCGGGCATATGGCCGAGCCAAATGTCAGGCGACGCGGATATTTTTTACAAACTGAGAGACTGGACACCATGGCCAGAAGGGCCTGAGAGGCGTCTCCTCCTGCTTAAGGGCACTTTTGAAAGGCCTCTTGCGCAGGACATAGTGTCACTGGAGGGCGTATAGTGCGGCATGGCATGCGCTCACTTTGCAAAATCCAAAGTCAATGAAAAGCCTGTCCGCAGGTCAGGTCTGCAACGCAGGTCAGTTCTGCAGATAGTCGATGAAGAGAACTCCGTCCAGATGGTCACATTCGTGCTGGAAGATGACCGCGGTGTAGCCCTGTATCGTCTCCAACGTGTCCTTCATGGTCTTGAGCGAGGTATAGCTCACGTCAATGTCCTGATAGCGCGGCACATCTCCCCTCACATCGGGAATGCTAAGGCATCCTTCCGGTCCGAGTTCCTTCTCCCCTCTTACGGCCACGACTCTGACATTCGGATAGACCTCAAAGGGTTCTCCTTCCTTGTCATAGCGCAGCACCGCGGCCACACGGCGGGTGATTCCCACTTGAGGCCCGGCTATTCCCACTCCGTCCTGCTCGGGCGAAGTCACGGTGGCCAACATCTTGGCGGACAGCGTCGCATATTCAGGGCCGGCGAGTTCCTCGGCCGTCAGTTCCGTGCATGAGGTTCTGAGCACCAGAGAGTCCTGCCTGTCGTTGATGGTCAGCACTCTCATGAGCTCGCCGTCGGCGTCTATCAGCGCCTTCTCCGCAGCGGTCCACCCGCCCTCATCTTTTGGGGCGCCATGTCCGTTCTGTCCGCAGGAAACCATGGCGGCCATTCCGAGGACCATCGCCCCACTGGCCATAAGATTCACAATCCGTTTCATTCCAAATTTATTTTCGCAGGCGTCAATGCGGCCTGATAATCAGCTCGTCTTCCTGCGCCTGCCTGTCGGACCGCGAATTTACGAAAAAAGCATATTCGTTATACCCGCATTGCGCCCGAAAATGTCCATATTCATTGAGGGCAAAGTGTCAAACTCCTGTCATCCGCCGGAATGGGAAAATATGTATCTTTGCGGATAAATTCCTCAGGCTTATGCATATACATGAGCCTGTAGCGAAGGGCATAGCGATCGGCTCAGCCTCGCACGCGTTGGGAACCGCAAGGGCGATGGAGATGGGGCCTGTGGAAGGGGCCATGAGCAGCCTTTCCATAGTCGTCAGCGGCGTCATGGCAGTCCTCGCCGCCTCCCTCTTCGCCGCGCTGTACTAGACCACGGCGAAGAGATACTGGCCACCGCTTGTACGGCAGATTGACTCAAAAGGCATCCGCTTTCCGGCAACAAAAATCACAAAGCTATTGATATGGATAATTTTCGAATTATCAATAGTTTATGCATTTTCAGTCGCCATGTTGGCCGGTTTTCAGTCGCCATGTTGGCCGGTTTTCAGTCGCCATGTTGGCCGGTTTTCAGTCGCCATGTTGGCCGGTTTTCAGTCGCCATGTTGGCCGGTTTTCAGTCGCCATGTTGGCCGGTTTTCAGTCGCCATGTTGGCGGAATCCGCAGACTATTTCCAGTTCTTATAGGGGGTTTTCGTAAGGGACGAATTATAGTAGCGCCTGTCACCGGTGACTTCGGCGGCGAGCCAGGACGGGTGTTCGAACGCCTCGTCTTCCGAACCGAGTTCGATCTCGGCCACGGTGAGGCCTTCATTGTCGCCATGGAACTCGTCCACCTCGAAAGTGTGGCCGCCCGCGGGCACAAGATAGCGGGTTTTGTCGACCACCCCCGGCTCACAGAGTCCGAGCAGCTCACGCGCCTCCTCCGCCGGGATCTCCTTTTCCCACTCGAAACGGCTGACGCCGCTTACGCCTCCAATGCCCTTGACGGTCATGTAGCCCCGGTCTCCTTTGATCCTGACCCGCACGGTCCGCTCAGGCACCGAGCACAGATAGCCCTGAGTGATGCGCACGGACTTCACGGCCGCGGACTTGAAGTCTCCGCAGACCAGAAATTTCCTTTCTATCTCCTGTCCCATGCTCAGATGAATATTGCCGAGCGCGCCGAGAGCGCCACGATGATGGAAACGGACAGGGCCACAAGGATGCCCAGCCAGACGATGAACATGACCAGACCGGGGTGCCATTTCGGAGACTTAAGTCCGAACACCAGCATCACACCGCCGTAGATCAGCATGAACATGGGAATGACAATCACCAGAATCGCCGCGATTATCACGAGCGGAGCTGAAATGAAAGACATCAGCTCCGGGGCCGACACGGCGACATGTTCAATGAACCTGTAGTAGAAGAACCCGCTGCCGAGAATCTTGCCTCCCCAGATGAACGAGCACATGCCCGCCAGTCCGGCGATGCCGGCAAGCAAAAAGCCGATGCCGAAAATAAAGGAAAACACCCTGCATATGCCTTTCCATGTCTTAGAACACAACTCGCCCGACGCCGTGCGCGGCGTGTTGCGGATCTTGGCGCTTATGGCATCGACGGTGCCGCTTTCACCCCTGAGCTCGTCACGCTGGCGGACACTCTTCACGGCCGGCACACAGCCCCAAAGGATGATGTAGATGAGCGGAAAGAGGAAACAGCTCAAGGGCCGGAAATCCGGACATATCACGCCCAACACCGACAGGACCACGAAGGCCATACGGAATATGCCCACATAGACATCGAAATAGGATGCAAGGCCGCTGCATACGCCGGCCAACTTGCCGTTGGCCGGGTCGCGGTAGAGACGGCGGCGGATTTTCGCCTTTCCGGCGTCGGTCCCTGCGCCGGCAGATGTCCGTCCCGAACCCGGGGAAGCCTCGGAAGACTCCTCTTCTATGGCCTCCGGGCGTCCCATGACGGTAATCACCCCGTTGACCATCGGCAGAGTCACCACACCTCCGTCGCCGACCTTTTCCAGAAAAAGTTCGGCGATGCGCTCCTCTATTCCCTCCATAACTTCGGCTCCGCTCTCCTTGCCGGAGTAGAAGCTTTCAAGCTGGTCGAGATAATCTTTGACTGCACGGCCTGCATTGCCCTCCAGAGAGAATACGTAGCCGCCTATGCTGAATTTTTCAACTTGGTTCATTGTTTTATGGTCTTAATGGTTTCCACAATCTCCTGCCAGGCCTGATCCATTTCGCAGAGCTGCTGGCGGCCCTTTTCCGTAATGCAATAATATTTTCTGGGCGGCCCCTGGGTGGACTCCTCCCAGCGGTAAGAAAGCAGACCCTGATTTTTCTGACGGATCAGAAGCGGGTAGAGCGTGCCCTCGACCACAATCATGTTCGCGGCCTTGAGGTCATCCAGAATCGAAGATGCATAGGCCTCCTTATGGGCCAGGATGCTGAGTATGCAATATTCCAGCACGCCCTTGCGCATCTGGGCGCGCACATTGTCGGCACTATTTTCCATATCCGCTCCTCCCCTGACTGAATTTTGACATGTTCTCGGCCGTCGGCTCCATGCCCCTCATCATGCATTTGTCCGCAGGAGTGGAGGCAAGCGGAACCATTATCCACAAGACGAGATAGACAATCACGCCGGCCCCCCAGAGCAGGAGGGACAGAAGGGACGCGACCCTGACAATCACCAGGTCTACGCCCAGATACGCCGCAAGTCCGGCGCAGACTCCCCCGACGGCCTTGTTGTCCGGGTCGCGGTAGAGCTTTCTGACGGAATTTTTAGGAGCATACCACGCCTCCTGTCCGGGGGCAGAACTCCCTCCGTCGGTCCTGGTCCCCTTTTCGCTTGCGCCTGAGTCTTCCGTCGCGGGCTCCGCCGACCCGTCGGGCATCCCTAGCCGCCCGACCACATTTTCGACAAGCGACAGACTGACCACTCGGCAGGGACTTCCTCCGGTCCCCTGCTCGAACAATTCCGCGATCCTGTTTTCAAGGTCGGACATAACCTCTTCCTTCGGTTGACCGGGATCTTGACCGAGACGGGCCTTGAAATGATCGAAATAGGCCTGAAGCCTTGCATAAGCGTCTTCGTCCAGAGAGAAAGCCCTGCCTCCGACACTGACATTTACCACCTTTTTCATTGTAAATATGTGATTGATACTATTTTATTCCACTGATTACCATCCGTTCACCACATCTCCCTTGCCTCGCAATCAATTTTACAATGCAAAGATATAATTATTTTTAAATACCTTGCAAGACAAAGTACCAAAATTTACATATTACAATCGGCTGAATCCGGCGGGTGTTATCCCTCCGGGCAAGAAGTTGCAGAAACCGCATTTTCACAGACCATCTCGGCAAAATCCTTCACGCTGACTCCGTCTGGAGCCGCCTCCGAATAGGTCTTAAGACACAGCGGACAGGCCGTCACTATCGTCTGCGGAGAATTCGCAAGAAGATTGGCGACTGATGATTCCGTCACCTTGACGCGGTCGCGCGCGTCAAGAGTGAGACTGCCGAGGCTGCCGCCGCAACATATGCTTTCATCACCTTCCTTGGCCGCCTTCACAAGTTCTCCGACACGGCCCAGGACCTCGCGCGGTTCCTGATAGACTCCGCAGCCGCGTCCGAGCTCACAGGGATCATGATAGACAATCTTCCAGTCGCCTGCGCTGACCGCCAGCCTGCCGGAATCGATGAGACGCTTGACATACTGCGTATAGTGCAGAATCTCGACTCCGCTGAGCGCGTACTCCTCCCTGAACACCTTGTAGCAGATCGGGCAGGAGAGGACAAGCGTGCGGCATCCCGATGCAAGAATCATCCGGCGATTGGCCTCAATCGCCTCGCGGGCTGCATTTTTTTTGCCCGCAAGAAGCAAAGGCCGTCCGCAGCATACTCCCCCGTCGCGGTCGGCGAAGACATATTCCACGCCCGCTTTCCTGAATATGTTCTCAACGGACTTTATGATTCTGGGAGTGAGATGGCTCATGCAACCGGCAAAATACATCACCTCCGGAGCGCTGCCGGCCTCGGAACCCGGTTCCGAAGAAGCCGCAGGACAGACCGGAGCCGATTTCAGGCAGGAATAGTCATATGCCAGGGAATTGTTGACGGTGGCGCGCTGGGCACGGCGCAGAGCGGGAGCGTCAACACCCACCGGACACAGCGCATGACACTTGTCGCACATCAGGCACTTATCCGCTATGTTATTGATTTTCCTCTCATTGTGGCGGCGCAGAAACCTGATGAAATACACGGACGAGAACTTCAGATTCTTCTTCTGCACATTCATCGGACAGGCGTCAAGGCAAAGTCCGCAACTGGAGCAGGCATAGATTTCCGCCTCGGCGACACCCTTGCGCGGATGGTCGGGCTTGATTCCGGCGTTGCGCAGCAGAATCCACAGCACCTCCGTCAGTATGTGCATATACCGGCTGAACGGCATTGCGGCGAAGAAAAGTCCCAGGCATATCGAATATGCCCACCAGACCGGCCCGAAGAAGAGATTGTCACCGAATATCCAGTGCCACAGATGGTTGACCGGAACCGTCAGGAAACTTCCGCCGCTCAGGTCCGCCGTGAAACTCTCGGCCAGCAGCCTGAGAGGAAAAATCATCCAGAGGCTGTAGAGCGCGACCCGATCGGCAAACGAAGGCTTGGTGGTGTGTCTCATGCCCAGCACTATGGAATGGAACCTCTTGAACATGGCCATTCCGACTCCGCTCAGCACATAGAGCAGGAAAAAGTCCATCAGAAAGAAAAAGAACCAGCCCCTGAGCGTCACATGGCCGGGATTTATCCAGACAAAGAACCTGTAGAAGATGGGATAGAACAGACCGCCCTGTGTCCAGGCCAGATGCTTGGGGACAAACAGAGCCACCTCTATATGGCCAAGCACGATCAGCATGAACCAGCCAAAGGCTATGGATGAGTGCATATAGCCGAGCAACGGCTTCCTCTTCCATATTTTCGTATGGAAAAGACAGTCACAGAAAAGGTCACGGATGTTTTTGAGGGCCGTTTTCGGAGTGACCAGCGAACGCCAGAGCCTGTGCCTGTCTTCCTTGGGGATCTTTGCCAGGAGCCTGACAAGCCCGGCCGTAAGCCAGCAGAGCATGAAGCAGATGCCCACCACGAAGGGAATGACGAAATTGCTGTATCCCGAAGGAATCCTGTCTATCACTTCGGGCGCGGCCTTGACGGCCGGAATATCGAAAACAGTCATCATTTCGTCCCGTAAACTTTAGATATTGACAGTATGAGATGTCTCGTGTTTATGCCGCGGGGGCATACCATCGAACATTTTCCGCACAGCTGACAGGCTTTCAGAAGGTCCAGAGCCTTGTCGGCGTGGCCGTTCTGAATTTCCTCGATGGCCGAGCGGACGCTGGTGCGCACGAATTTCCCCGCCGTGCATACGGCCGTGCAGCTACCGCAGGCCATGCACTTGCGCACATCCGGCTCAATGGCGGCCAGAGCGTCGAACTTTTCCCTGTCGAAAAGATCAAGATTGATTCTGGAACTCGGGACCAGGCCGAAACCGAAATCTACCATCGCTCGCGGATCAAGGTCTTGTAATTCCTGGCATCGGGGAATATGTCGGTGAGATACCGGTCGATCTCCACGACCGCGCCCCTGGCATCGGCCAGAGTGTCCGGCAGAGTCTTAGGGCCGGTGGCGGCTCCGGCGAGGAACAGACCGGGAAGCGGACTGCGCTGGCCGGCGAGAACGGCGTCGCGCACGGCGAAGAATCCGTCATCCTCCACTGGCAGTTCCAGAAGCTTTCCCACGGCCCTGCCGCCTGCGGAAGGTCTCATTCCGGCCATCAGCACGAGCAGGTCAAGGGTGACCTTCAGCGGCTTTGCGGCGACCGTGTCCTCGGCCTTCACGAGAAGGCTTCCGTCCACATTTTCGGACACCTCGGCAAGACGCCCCCTGATGAAGCGCACGCCATAGTCCTTCTGAGCCTTCAGATAGAGGTCTTCATAGTGGCGGCCGAACATTCGCAAGTCCATATAAAAGCAGTACACCTGCGCATCGGGGAAAGCCTGCTTCATCTCGCAGGCCTGCTTGACCGCCGTGGCGCAGCAGACTTTCGAGCAGCCCCTGCACCCGGATTTCTCGTCCCTTGAGCCCACGCAATGCACGAATCCGATCTTCCGGGGCCCGTCAATGCGGGTGTCCTGCCCCGTCCTGAACCAGGCCTCGAGGTCTTCGTTGGTGATGACGCGGTCATAGATGCCGTAGCCATATTCCTCCTTCTTGCCGGCGTTGAAGAGATCGAAGCCGGTCGAGAGGAGCACGGCGTCGGAAAGGACAGTAATGCCATTGGAGAGTATGACATTATAGGACTTGTCCAGACGGTTGATGGACTGCACCTCCGTGTCGGTGAAGCACTTGACCCCGTCCATTTTCCTCAGGAGCCCGTCAAGCGCGGACGAGGCCGGGACTCCGTCAGGGAAGAGTCTGTCCCATTTGGCGAGATGGCCGCCGAGGGTCCGCGCGCACTCGATGAGGATGACATTGTAGCCAAGCCTCTGGAGACCTGAAGCGGCTTCCAGGCCGGCCGGTCCGCCACCTATGATAAGCACATTATTTTTCATATCCGATGATTATTTTAGACAACTGCAAGGGCTCGGCCGTCCGAGATCTTTACCGCCCGTCCCCTGATACTTACGCCCGGGATCATAGTCTATGCCCATTTTTTCAAGCAAAGGCTCGACTCCGACCTGGTGTACCTGCAGGCCAAGGTCCCAAGGGTCATAGCCCAGGACAAGTCCCGCCAGCTCCTCAAAGGTGAATACCGGGATCCCGCGGCCGTCCTCCCCGTAGGTCTTTCCGGTCGTTTCGGCGATCACATACTGCCATCTGTCAAGGAAGTACGGGCAGCCGGGGCAGTTGGTTATGATCAGGTCCGGATGGAACGGTTCCATGCTCTCGAACTTCTTGTGGGTGTTGGACATGGAGTAGCCCCTGTTGCCCTTGATGAAGTATTGGCGGAAGCCGAAGCCGCAGCAATGTCTGCGCTCCGGATAATCGACTATTTCGCCGCCCCAAGCCTCTATCATGCCGACAAGCACATAAGGATATTCGGCGCCGCCCACTCCCTTGGAAGGGAACATCTTGGAATAGTGGCAACCGATGTGCTCCACCACCCTCAGAGGGCGTCCGGTGTGGACATTGATGAGTTTGTGCTTTGCCTGCGCCGCAATGAGGTTGCGGTATTTGTAGATGAGGTCGCTGGCGTGCACGAGGAATTTCGGCTTGGCGAACTCCAGTCGGCAGGTCTTCCACAGATTCTCGCGGACCCTGGCCTCCAGCTCGGGATATTCGCGCCATGTCTCCATGGTCTCGCAATAAAGACCGAACGAGGTGATGCAGGAGCAGACATAGTTTTCATAGCCATATTTCGCCATCAGGGCGAACTGGCGGGCGATGATGGTCATCGCAGTCTCCTGCGGGATGGTGTCGGCGTGGTAGGCGATACCGCCGCAGGTGGTGTGGTGCTCGGTCTCGAATATGTCCTTCCCCAGGCGGTTTCTGCTTATGTCCAGAAACGCGGCCTCGGCGCCGGGAAAAAAGCTCTGCCTGATGCAGCTGCGCACATAGAAATAATGGTCGTCGGGAATTTCTTTCTGGTAGTCAGCCCAAATCTTCTGTTTGCCTTCGTAGATCATTGTCCTTCAATTATCCGTTCAAATGCTCAGGATTGCTGTCCGTGTAGATTTTCTGTTCGAACTCCTCTTCGGTCAGTCCCATCTCCGCAGCCTTCTTCAGGCCCGCCGCACGGACTTTCTCAATCCTTTCGGTCGCTCCGGTCTCGTCGAATATCCTCTTCAGCTGATCCAGGTCCTCCCTGGGAATACGCCTCATCGCCCCCCGACCTTCTCCGTCGAGATTGCCCCCGAGGCGCTCGAACACGTCGTCCAGATGCTGTTCCTCCCATTCCCACACCTTCCCGGCCTCCGGATGGCCGGCATAGTCGAAGCGGCGTGGATAGATGCAGTAACCGTAGTCAAGGATATTGGAGCACAGGGCCTTGGTCAGCAGGCATTGCTGGCGGCCCTTCTCGGACTCCACAAAATAGCCGAGCTCTATGGAGAGATTTCTCAGGGCCATCACCACAAGCCCCGGCACATTCTTGCGGGGGCATCTGGTCATGCAGCTCATGCATTCTCCACAGTACCAGATCGTCTCGCTCTTCAGCAGCTCCTCGATCGCGTCGTCGTCCTTGCTCTGGACAATGTCCACGATGCGTCTGGGATCATAGCGATAGAATTCGGCCGCAGGACAGATGGCCGTGCAGGTGCCGCAGTTGATGCATGCGTTAAGGCCTTCCTTCAAACGGTAGTCCTTCATCAGAAGGTCATACAATCCTTTCATCATTCAGTTTTTTAAGCGCCAGGCGGTAATATGGCGGCGATCATTTCAACTGGCAGTCCACTGCGCTGAGGCAAGGTTCTTCGGCCATTTCCTGAGGATTGGTGCCGGGAACGCCCTGCGGGACTTCTTCTCCGAGAAGGCCGAAAAGCTGACGCCAATAGAGCGGGACTTCACCGTCAGCGCCCTTCCAGTTCATGGGCACCTCGTTGAAGAGGTGCTTCCCGTCGGCGGTGACATAGGAATTATAGACCAGCTCGCTGCAGTACATCGCCCCGTTGTCAGGGAGGAAATGCACGTCATATGGCTGTCCGAGATATTTCTTGGCATTCTCCACAAAGTTTTCGGCTTCCGCCGCGCTCACGTCGGGCCTCATGATCTCAAACACCGGAAGGCTTCCGTCCCTGAGGGTGAAGTCGGTGAGGAAGGTGTCCAGCGGATGACGGTCCACGCCGTGCCTGATGGTGGCGTCGATGATCCAGGTCGAATCGCCCTTCACCTCGAGTATGGCCACATGGATTCTCATCAGTTCAGCTTCACCGGCGGTGGAGGCGGCGACGGCTCCGGCCAATGAGTCGGGGCTGAGGTCATAGTCGGAAGGAAGATCCACGAAGACAAGGTCTCCGGTGCGGATCGCGGCCGGCTCCGCGGTCCTTCCGCCGCAGGAAGAGGCGAGAACGGCCAGAGCGGCGAACGCCGCGAGAAAGTGTTTTTTCATGACAATATATTTCATATGGATCGAAGACGCTATTTCGTCGAAAGGACGGCTATGCTGCATGCCGGCAGCGTCACTTCAAGGCCGGCTTTGGTGAACCTGTAGGACTTGAACGCGGCCGGGGCCACCTTGTTGCCGGAGCCGAAGTCGTTGTAGTCATGCACGTCCCCCGAGGTGAGCACGCGGGCGGAAAGCACCTGCGAGACAGCCTTGGGATTGTCGAAAGTCACCAGCACCGTGGCGGAATTACTGAGGTCGGTGTTCACCAGCGAAATGTTCATCACTCCGTCCTTGCGGGACGCGGTCACGTCCACCTGAGGCACGTCCACCGCGCGGTCGCACTTCACCTTGGAAGTGAGGCAGTCGGACGCGAGATATTCGGCATTCTGATGCACGTTGTACATCTCGAACACATGATAGGTCGGAGTCAGCACCATCCCGCCGTTGTCGTCGGTGAGAATCATCGCCTGCAGCACGTTCACCACCTGGGCGATATTGGCCATCTTCAGCCTGCGGGTATATTTATGGAAAATATCGAAATTGAGGGCCGCCACGATGGCATCGCGCATGGTGTTCTGCTGATAGAGATGTCCCGGATTGGTGCCGGGCTCCACGTCATACCATGTGCCCCACTCGTCCAGCAGCAGGTCCACCCTTCCTTCAGGATCGGCCTTGTCCATGATCTCGATATGCCTGCGGAGCACCTCGTCGATTTCTATGCTCTTGGAAAGCAGATTGTAATAGGCCTGGTCCGAGAATATGGTAGCCCGGCCCTTGTCGTTCCATTTCATCACGCTGTAATAGTGGAGCGACAGGCCGTCCATGCCCTTGTTCTTCAGATTGTTCATAAGGACCTCGGTCCAGTTGTAGTCATAGTCGGAAGCGCCGGACGCGACCTTATAAAGACGGTTGCCGCCGAAGTCCCGCAGATAGGTGCCGTAGCGGCTGAAAAGGAAGCTGTAATATTCCGGAACCATGTTGCCGCCGCAACCCCAGGCCTCGTTGCCTATGCCGAAATATTTCACTTTCCATGGTTTTTCCCTGCCGTTAGCACGGCGCAGGTCGGCCATGGTGCTCTTGGCGTCGGATGTCATGTACTCCACCCAGTCGGCCATCTCCTCCACCGTTCCGCTTCCCACATTGCCGCTGATATAGGGCTCGGTGCCCAGCATTTCGCACAGATTCAAGAATTCATGAGTACCGAAACTATTGTCCTCCAGAGTGCCGCCCCAGTTGTTGTTGGAGATATAGGCTCGGTTCTCTTGAGGGCCTATGCCGTCCCTCCAATGGTAGTCATCGGCGAAGCATCCGCCGGGCCAGCGCAGCACGGGGACCTTAAGGGCCTTGAGCGCCTCGAACACATCCTTGCGATAACCGTCTATGTTGGGAATTTCAGAGTCTTTGCCCACCCACAGGCCTCCATAGATGCATCGGCCGAGATGCTCTGAGAACTGTCCGTAGATTTCGGCCGGTATGGTCACTCCGGTGCCCGAATCATGTATCCTGACAGTGGCGTCCTGGGCGTTCACGGACATGGAAGCAAGCAGGCACGCGCCCGCAAGAAGAAGTGATTTAAGTTTCATGGCGACAAATTTTTACACGAAAAAGGACTCGTTCAGCAAATATACGATTCTGATACGAAAATCCCATCATGACGCACGCCAATCTGAGAAGTCGGCCCATTTCAGCGGCCGTCACCGCCTCTGCGGGTGATCCAGCCGGGATAGACAAGGTTGTTGATGCGTGACTGGATGGTCTGGGCATAACCGCGGGTGTATTTGCCGGGATTGGCGATATCGCGTTTGATGGGATTGGGAAGACAGGCGGCCATAAGGCAGGCCTGAGATGTCGAAATCTCGGACGCTGGCTCATTGAAATATTGCCGGGCGGCGGCTTCCGCGCCATAGACGCCCTTGCCGAACTCAATGACATTCAGATAGACCTCCATGATCCGTTCCTTGCCCCAGACGGCTTCTATCAGCACGGTAAAATAGGCTTCGAAGCCCTTCCTGACCCAGCTGCGGCCGCTCCAGAGGAAGACATTCTTCGCCGTCTGCTGCGATATGGTGCTGGCGCCCCTGGCGATCCGGCCCCGACGGCGGTTGGTCTGAGCGGCGTCCCTGATGGACTCAAGGTCAAAGCCGCGGTGCTCCATGAACTTGTTGTCCTCGGCCGTAATCACCGCCTTCATCAGTTCCGGAGAGATTTCGTCAAGGCTTTTCCATGCCTGACGGGTCCTGAAACCGGGATCGTCACGGTACTCGACCGCCCTTGCCACCATCAGAGGAGTAATCCTGACCGGGATCCACTTCAGAAGCAGCACCCAGAGCAAGGTCAGCGCAAAGAACAACGCCAGAGCACCGCCGGTCCATTTCAATATCGTCTTGCCGAAACTTTTCTTCTTCATAATACAGCATGAGCATGACGCCATCCGCTCCGCAAAATTATGGAAGATTTTTCAATAGACACAAAACCGTTTCCGGATTCGGCAACGGACGTGGAGAAACGATGACAGGTCTCGCTGGGGAGACTGTATTTCGCGCGGCCACATTTCCCATCCTGGAACACTCCTCCAGACCTTTTGGACAACAAGCATTCGGCAACGGACTCCGGAAGGACGGCCTTTTGGACGAGCCGTCCGCACCGGTGCCGGACACTTTCATACTTACCGACATGCTCTGCGCGCCCTCTCCCTGATGCGCCACACGATGAGCGGCGCTGATTTACAGAGTTCGTCCATGTAATTGTGCCATTGGTGGCCTGAGCGGCACACTCGCGTGGAAGCAGAGGCCTTAAAAAGACGTTGCTTCCATGCCATTCGGCCACTCAGTGCCCTAAAACCGGTCCGCCCATGGATGAACTCTGTAAGAAAAGCCGAGGTGGAACCGACCCTGAAGGCCTCTGTAAAGAAGAGGCGCGGTGGAAACGGCCTCGAACGACCTCTATAAGGAATGTCGAAGCGGAACCGACCGCGAACGACTCTGCAAGGAAGTGGAACCAGTCCACCCATGGTACGAACCCCGCAAGAAGGGTCGAAGCGGCAAAGGCGACAGGCAACCGCAGGCCGCAGAAGGTTTACGGCTTCTCTCCTTCAGAGACCCGTGCCCACCCTCGAGCCCGTTAGAGGGGCCTGCAAGCGCAGCGCAGTGAGAGGGATGGGCCGAAGGCGAAGGTCTCCGGAGGAGAGACAGCCGACGTTCTCAGATCGTATCCTACGCCAATAGCCTGGCATCATACTTCTTCGCCCATTAATACTATTTGGTGATGTCAAGAAAATTGGCCATATTGTGAGAAAACGACACGGCAGGCCCGCGGAACGTCGTATGGTTTCCGTGGCCGTCGACCGCGAAATATGATATTTATGGAGACTGTTGAGGGGAATTTTTGGAATGTGGGGAACGAGAAGGCTCCATATTCCGTTCATGTTTATTCCAATGGAAAAACCGTAAAGACAATTTTCGAAACCGATGAACAGCATGTGTTCGGGATGAATCTCATTGCCATATGCGCTCATGCCTGCGGGGTGCGCGTGTTGTGCCCGGAAGTAATGGATACCCATTTCCATGTGATCATTCAGGGCGAACCTGCCGCCTGCGCGAGATATGGGAAAATGATGCAGCGGACTCTGGCCCGATGGATTTCTCTGTCAGGACGCGAAAAGCTGGCGCCGAATGGAATCGAGGTGAGCTGCGACCCGATAGACACCATAAACGAGCTGCGCAACAAATTCATATATGTCTATCGTAACGCCATATCCGCTGGTTCCGCCATGATGCCATGGGCATATAGATGGGGTCCGGGCGATATCTTCTTTGCTAACCCGATTGATCAGGGTCGGTTTTGCCGGGTGGGCGACATGTCTGTGGCAAAGGCTCGGAGCATATTCCACACCAGAGCGGTGCTCCCGCCGGAATGGCTATACGATGAGTCTTTCATGCTGATGACTTTTTCCTATGTGGATGTCGAATATGTCGAGACCCTTTTTGTAAATCCTAAGGTCTTTATCGCTTATCTGCATCAGAAAAAGGATATCGAAAGCGGTATCAACAAAGAGGTGACGAGAAAGGAGATTGACAAATTCGGCGACAAGGTACTGCGGGCAGAGGCGAAAGAGCTTGCACAGACTATGTTCAGCCGGAAATCCGTCCATGAGGCAGCTTTTGAGGAAAGGTTGGAGATAGCCAGAAGGTTGTGGGACACGCGGCGCACCTACTCCACATCAATGTTGGCCAGGGTCACATATCTCGACAAGTCAATGCTGGACTCCATCTTCAAAAACAAATAGAACTTTTTCAAACAAACCAGAGTCAACTTCTACCAGGGATAGACTCCAATCTGAGTCAACCTAAATTCGGAAATGACAGCCCTTATCTGAGAAGCTTTCCCTGAACACTCTTTTACAGAGTTCGTCCATGTAATTGTGCCATTGGTGGCCTGAGCGGCACACTCGCGTGGAAGCAGAGGCCTGAAAAAGACGTTACTTCCATACCATTCGGCCACTCAGTGCCCTAAAACCGGTCCTCCCATGGATGAACTCTGTAAGAAGGTCGAAGCGGAACCCACCCTCCAATGGACGAACTTTGTAAGAAAGGGGCGAGCCGGAACCCACCTTGAACGAACTCTGTAAGGAAGGGTCGCGGCGGTGCCGGGCTTCCTATGGACGCAAAGGGGGCTGACCAATAATCAATTATCAGTCGCCCCCATAAAAAACCAAGAAATCTTTTGAAATAAAACCCCCTTAAGTCTTGCAGGATGTCACACCGGCGACCAGATCTGCGCTAAAGCCTGATCGAGGTCGGCGGTCACAGGACGCCGCACCGGCGGTCAGATCTGCGCGAAGGCCTGATCAAGGTCGGCGATAATGTCGTCGATATGCTCCACGCCTATTGACAGGCGCACCGTCGTGGGAGTGATGTGCTGCTCCGCCAGCTCCTCGGGGCTCAGCTGCGAGTGGGTGGTGGTCGCGGGATGGATCACGAGACTCTTCACATCAGCCACATTGGCGAGCAGCGAGAAAATCTTCAGCGAGTCAATGAATTTCCACGCATCTTCCTGAGTGCCCTTGATCTCAAACGTAAAGATCGAGCCCCCGCCGTTGGGGAAATACTTCTTGTAGAGCTCGTGGTCGGGATGCGAAGGCAATGCCGGATGGCTTACGCTCTTCACCTTGGGATGCTTCGAAAGATAGTCCACCACTTTCAGGGCGTTCTGGACATGACGTTCTATGCGCAGAGGAAGCGACTCGACGCCCTGAAGCAGAATCCATGCGTTGAACGGGGATATGGTGGCTCCGGTGTCACGCAGGATGACGGCGCGGATGCGGGTCACGAATGCGGCAGGGCCCGCCACGTCGGCGAACACAGCGCCATGATAGGACGGGTCGGGTTTCGCGAGCGAGGGATATTTGTCGGGATCCTTCTTGAAGTCAAATTTGCCGCCGTCCACAATGACGCCGCCGAGGCTGCTACCGTGACCGCCGATGAACTTGGTCGCCGAATGGACCACGATGTCGGCTCCATGCTCGATGGGACGGACGAGGATCGGAGCGAAGGTGTTGTCCACGATAAACAGGACATTGTGCCTGTGAGCCACCTCCGCAATCGCGTCCAGATCGGTCACATCAGAATTCGGGTTGCCGAAAGTCTCGGCATATATGGCCTTGGTGTTGGGACGTATGGCCGCCTCGAGGGCCTTGAGGTCATTGACCTTCACAATCGTGTAGTCGACGCCCTGAGTGGACAGCGTATGGGTGATCAGATTATACGAGCCGCCATAGAGATTATCCGCGGCTATGACATGGTCGCCGTTGCGGGCTATGTTCTGAAGCGCATATGTCACGGCCGCGGCGCCGGAAGCTACTGCCAGACCGGCCACACCCCCTTCAAGAGCGGCCACGCGCGACTCGAACACATCCTGGGTCGAGTTGGTCAGACGGCCGTAGATATTGCCGGCGTCACGGAGTCCGAAGCGGTCGGCCGCATGCCGGGAGTTATGGAACACATATGAAGTGGTCTGATAGATCGGCACCGCGCGTGCGTCCGTGGCCGGATCGGCATGTTCCTGTCCAACATGAAGCGCCAGTGTTTCCAAATGCAGTCTGTTTTCGTTCGCAGCCATAATCTTTTCTTTTTTTAAATTTATATTCTCTGTTGTTTTCATGGGCAAAGTTATAGTTTCATGGAGCATTACTCCAAGCGATTTCGTTAATTAAGAAAATAGTGCTATCTTCGCCCGGTCGAGCAGAACAGACGCTCGGCAAACCCATAAAAACAACCCGCTCTTAAGAAAAATCATCTATGGCAACACTTGACGACATCGACATGCAGATAATGCGCATCCTGCAGGAAAACTCCCGGCTGACGACAAAAGAGCTCGCCGCCAAGGTTCATCTGTCCCCCACCCCCGTCTACGAGCGCATGAAACGGCTCGAGCGCGAGGGCTTCATAAAGAAGTATATCGCCGTGCTCGACGTGGACAAGCTCAACCGCGGCTTCGTCGTGTTCTGCAACGCGAAACTGAAAAAGCTCAACCGCGAGGTGGTACACAACTTCATCGAAACGGTCAAGGCCATCCCCGAAGTCACCGAGTGCTACAACATCTCCGGCCGCTTCGACTATATGCTGAAGATCCACGCGAAGGACATGAACAGCTATCAGAACTTTGTGTTCAACACTCTGGGCACCATCGACTGCCTCGATTCATGGGAAAGCACCTTCGTCATGTCCGAAGTGAAAAATGAACACGGCATCAAGATATAATGGCCGTATTTTTTCTACCTTTGTGACCGATACGGCACACAACAAAGGATACAATATCATATCTTATGAAACTCAAACATTTATTCATCTTTCTGATCGCCGCGCTCATCGCCGTTCCGGCAAACGCCCAGAACGAGCAGCGCACGATAAAGAGAAAAGTGGCCATAGGCAGGTTCTCCAACGAGACCCAGTATGCGAAAGGCATTTTCTATGACAAGGAAAACGACCCGATGAGGAAGCAGGCTCTGGACATTCTCTCGTCCAAGCTCGCCATGAGCGGAAAGTTCATCCTCCTCGAGCGTGAAGATCTGGACATCCTCGTGGCCGAGGCCGGAAACGACATGAAGAAGATCGGCGCCGACTACATCATCCTCGGTTCCATCACCGAATTCGGACGCAAGAACGAAGGTCAGCAGAAAGTGTTCTCCTCCACCAAGACCCAGACCGTCGAGGCCGGTGTCAGCGTGAGGCTCGTGGAAGCCGCAACCGGACTGATCATATATTCCGACGAAGCCAAGGGCTATGCTGAGACCACCACCAAGGAGGCTCTCGGAGTCGGAGGCAAGGCCGGCTATGACGCCACCCTGAGCGACAAGGCCATTTCCGCCGCCATCTCCCAGCTTGTGGAGAACATCATCAACAAGTGCATGGACAAGCCCTGGCGTTCATATATCCTTTCCGTTGACGACGGCACCTACATCATTTCCGGAGGCGCATCTCAGGGCCTGGCCGCAAATGACAAGTTCGCTGTCTACAAAAAGGGCAAATCGGTCAAGAACCCGCAGACCGGAATGACCATAGAGCTTCCCGGCACCAAGGTCGGAGAGGTCACCGTCCTCTCTTCGGCCGGCGACACCCCCGAAACCGAGATCTCGTTCTGCAGCTACTCGGGAGAGGCGCTCGACGCCGCCACCGTTTCTGACAACTATTACATAATGGAGGACTAGAAAATGAAAAGAGCACTTTTATTTTTCGCCGTCATTTTCGCCGCGCTGGCAGGTTTGTCGAGCTGCGGAGTCGGCTCATATTCCGTATCTTCCGGCAAGGAGGACACGGCCGGACTGTGCTTCACCGACAGCGGAAAGTACAGCATAGTAGTGACCGTTGACGGTCAGGACTACAGGATGCAGACCGTCAAAGCCAAGGCCTACAAGCCCGGAATGAAGATCAAGAAGACGGCTCTCAACACCGTCAAGATCGCCCCCGGTCAGCATGATGTCACAGTGAGGAAGGGAAACCACGAGCTGTTCAGCAAGCGTCTCTTCCTGTCCACCGGTGAAGACAAAATCATCAACCTATGAAAAAACTAGCATTGTTCATCCTGACGGCTGTCCTGCTGTCATCCTGCGGCACGACGACCTCGCTCTACAACTGGGGCGGATCGAGCAGCGGAGGTGTCTCCCCCTACGAGAGCCTCTCCTACCTCAACTATGACAAGCAGACTGCGGAATCCATCTGCAAGCTGCTCGTGCTCTATGAGGAAATGACCTCTCATCCCGGCGGTTCGAGAAAGGTTCCCGCTCCGGGCATATGCGCGGAGTACGGCTATCTTCTCATGCAGCCCGAAGTGCTTCAGACCTTCTCCGAAAACGCCACAAAGGCCCAGATGAAGGTCTATGAAGGCAAGGACCTCTCGGCCTACTTCACCGAGCACGGCAAGGAGATGTTCGAGAAGGAAATGGAATACTATCCCGAGTCGGTGGTCTTCATCGCGCCGCTGCTCAAGAAACTTAGCTCGAAATAGCCATGAAAAAGTTACTATATGTCCTGACTCTTGCCGTCATGGCGGCTTCCTGCTCCACGACCACAAGGCTGTCGCAGTATCCGCTCATGTATGAGGCCAAGCCCACCACGATTCTGGTGATGCCGCCTATCAACAACACCTCCAACGTGGAGGCGAAAGATCTGCTCTACACATCCATAAGCAAGCCCCTCGCGGAGGCCGGCTACTATGTCATCTCCCCCCATCTTGCGATGGACGTGCTGAAGGCCGAGAGCGCCTATGACTCCGAAATGTTCGTGGACGCGCCTCTGGATAAGTTCAAGCAGTTTTTCGGCGCCGACGCCGTCATTTTCTCGCAGATCGACAAATGGACCAAGACCGGCTTCGGCATAGACACCAAGATCCGCTATTTCATCAAGACCACGGATAACAACGAGGTCATATTCGACAGGACCTGCGACCTCCATCTGGACCTTTCGCAGAATACCGTCAGTGGAGGCGGCGTCCTTGGCGCGCTGATCAATCTTGCCTCCACCGCAGTCGTCACCGCCACCACCGACCATATCGTGGCGGCCCGCGCGGCCAACAACTATATCTTCAACGACATCCCGCGCGGCAAATACAGCCCGATGTTCGAGAAGGACCAGAATGTGGCCGCATCCCAGAAGGATATCACCGCAAGAATCAAGTAAACGAGCCCGAATCTACCGAAGGGGGCTGAACAAAAGCATTTTGTTCAGCCCCCTTTTTATTTGACCGGGAATTGTGTAGTTTTACCGGACCGAAATCAAACGCAAACCATGGAAGAAACTGTGAAAAACATCCTGCCGGATTGGGCGAAAGGCCTGAACTGCGCCATCACCGTGTGTGACAACGACGGCATAATCCTCTACATGAACGACAATGCGGTGGAGCTATATCGCAAGCATGGGAATCTGATCGGAAAGAACCTCTTCGCATGCCACAATGAACGCTCGGCGGGCATAATCCGCGGCCTGTTGGAAACCGGCGGCTCCAACTGCTACACCATTGAAAAGCATGGAATCCACAAGCTGATTTTCCAGAGCGCATGGACCAAAGACGGCAAGGTGGCCGGCCTGTGCGAAATCTCCATCATCACCCCGGCCGACATGCCGCACTACATCCGCGGATAAGTCTCCCTGGGCAGCCCCCGCACAAACAAATGAGAGGGCGGATGGAATAAGCTCCCTCCGCCCTCATTTCCGGTTTTAAACATTGTCTGTCAACCGGCTATAAACTTCTTCGCGGAGCGTAGCTGATGTCGCATGGCGCTGAGCAGCTGCTGGGTCTCCTGCAGGATGTTGAGATACAATATGTCCACCTTGAGAGTGCGCGAGTCGCCTTTCTTCTGCATCCTGTCCAGATGCTTCTTTCTCAGGACCGACAGATCGTTCTTGCACTTGTCGGCATCGTCCAGCACCGACCTGTAGGAACTGTAGTCGCTGTGGTCGATCTCGCCGCAGGTCTCGCTCATGAGTGCGTCAACATTGGCCTTGACCGCACTGTATTCGTCCACATATTCCTGAGGAATGGGATAGAAGTTGTTCTCCACATGTTCCTTTATAGGCTCAAGCATACGCCTGAGAGTGTAGATATACTGCTGGTCGCTGTTCATTCCCACATGGAACCACGTGTTCCTTTCCACCGCGATGTCATATGGAACCTTCTTCAGGGCTATCATCTCCTCGCGTCTGATATTCTTCAGACGCAGGGTGGCCTTCTGCAGATCGCGGTCACAGCGCCTGAGCTCCCTCGCATCCTCCCGGTTGAACGCGTCGATAATACTGAGATATCTTTCGAGGGCATATCTGCAGGACATCGACTGAGTACTTCTGACATGATCCTTGAGCAGTTCCCAGGCCACCTCGGGATCGCGCTCCCTCATTATCTTCCTGAAACCGTCGTCCTGCTCCTTCTCCTTTTCCTGCTTCATCTTGTAGGTCTTGTTGCTACGCCAGAGAATGAAGATGACAAGAAGGATGAAGGCCCCCTGGATCACGAACCCGCCATACCACATGAACATGCAGACGATCGTGCTGGCCAGAAACGCAACTCCCGCCGTGAGGAACCATCCGCCGATGACGTTGATGACCCCGGTTATGCGGAACACCGCGCTTTCCCTGCCCCACGCCCTGTCGGCAAGACTGGATCCCATCGCGACCATGAAGGTCACATAGGTCGTGGACAGCGGCAGCTGATGGTTGGTACCGAAAGTTATGAGCATGGAGGCCAGGACCAGATTCACCGCGGCTCTCACAAGATCGAACGCGGCTCCCTCCTCGCCTTCATCCTCCTCGGGCCTTTCAAATCGCGAGTTGATCCAGCGGGTGAAGCTCTTCGGCACCACGCTCGACCAGTTTTCCGAGGTGGACTGCGCCACCTTCACGATAGCCCTCGCAAGTCTGCTGGGACCGAACATTTCCTCGCCCTCGCTCTGCCTGGCGAGATCCACCGAGGTTTTTATCACGTTCTTGGCCTTCTTGGACGTGGCCATCGCGATTATCATGACCATCCCGGCGAGAAACAGAAAGACCGGAGGAGTCTTGGCGCTGTCCATCAGAGAAGTCATCATATAGGAATCGGCGTCGCAACCAGCCCCGTTGGCCGCAAAGTCCTTGTAGGCGTCAAGGCCGGCGAGCGGCACGCCTATGAAGTTGACAAGGTCGTTGCCGGCGAAGGCCATCGCCAGACCGAACGTGCCGACAAGGATGGTGAGCTTGAATATGTTAACCCTGAGCAGATACAGAACCTCCGTGAGCATCGTTGTCACCACGAATGTGCAGAGCAGCAGGAAGTTGGTATTCTCGCCGATATAGTCCCGCACATTGCCGGGAATGTAGGGGCTCTTGCCCAGGCCCTTGAGGAATATGAAGTAGGAAAGAGCCGTGAAGGCTATTCCGCCGAAAATCGCTATGGTGTATCTGCTGTGCCTCTTGTAGTTAAAAGTGAACACCAGCCGGCTGACCCACATCACGAATGTTCCCGCCACAAAGGAGATCGCCACGGATATGAAGATCGCGATGATCATCTGCAGGGCCTTGCTGGAATTGAGCAGTGAATTGTAGTCCAGATCGGGATTTTCCGCCGCCTTGAGCGACGCCAGCATGAATGTGCCTCCCAGAAGCTCGAAGACCAGTGACACAGTCGTGGACGTAGGCATTCCCAACGTGTTGAATATGTCCAGGATAATTATGTCAGTGACCATTACGGCCAGGAAAATGGTCATGACCTCATGGAAAGTGTAGTTGGCCGGGGTCATGATTCCGTGACGCGCCACATCCATCATTCCCGAAGACATTACGGCTCCTATGGCCACTCCGGCCGATGCCACGATGAGGATTGTTCTGAACTTGGCGGCCTTTGCGCCCACCGCCGACTGCAGGAAGTTGACCGCGTCATTGCTTACGCCCACAAACAGATCGAAAACAGCGAGCCCAAGCAGAAAGATGACGATGAAAAGATAGATTGAAGTCATACGACAGCTTCGTTTGTTTTTACCATCACATTATTACTCGCCGCAAAAGTAGAATCGCCATGTTACACCGCTTTTTCAAGATTGTTACAAAGCCGTTACAGACAGTTAAAATTTTTGAAATTCAAGAAATAAGAGCGGCAGGCCGCGGACGCAAAAAAACAAAGAGGCTGGCCAGACATTTTCTGGTCAACCCCTTCGCAAAACTTCAGAGCAGGGCTCAGCTTGCCCTTTTCATCCTTCTGAGACGCATCGGCAGACCCGAGACGAAGACTATGCCCAAGACGATGGCGAAAGTCACGGAAAGCGCCGTCACGCCGCTCCAGAAAGCCGAATGGAACTGGCTGGAGCACAGGAAATAGGTGGTCCAGAAGATGCCGCCTCCGGGAATGAGCGGGAACAGGCCGGTGATCAGGAAAACCGTCTCGGGGCACTTCCGCGATATGGCAAGGCCTCTGGCCATCAGCGTCGTCAGGAAAGCGGCGACAATTGAAGCCCCGAACACGGATATGCCTATGACATTGTGGGACAACAGATAAGCGCACCAGCAGAATGCTCCTGTGAGGCCGGTCCACACATATTCCGAACGCGGGGCGCCGAACAGTACCGCAAAGCCCATGGTGCCCACGAACCCGGCCGCGACCTGTGGCAGCAGACCGGCCGTGACGGGATCCGACAACGCGCCCGAAAGCCTTATGACCTCCCCGTCGAACTGGCCGACTATTATGAACATGAAGCAGGAGCCTATGGCTATGGCCATAAACACCAGCAGCGCGTCCAGCAGACGAGTCACGCCCGAAAGATAATCTTCATTGGCCAGATCGCGTATCCCGTTGGTGAAGGCCACTCCGGGGATGAGCGGAATGAGAGCCCCCACAGTCATGTTTCCCAGGCTCTTTCCGAATCCCAGTTTCCAGAATATCAGACACATAAGGGCGGCGAAAGCTCCGCTGATGATATTGCCCAGAAGCTTGGAGAAATGTTTGGAAGTGACATACAGCACAAACGCCCACAACAGCATACCCACCACAAAACAGGCGCAGCAGTCCATTATTCCGCCCCCGAAGATCGCACAGAAGCCGGCGCTTCCGAAAGCCGACGCGGCTATCTGCTCCAGATCGGATTTCGGCTTCATGGCCCGGATTTCGGCAAGCCTCTTTCTGGCCCCGTCAAGCCCGCATTTTCCGGCGGCGATCTCTCTCGAGAGCCGGTTCACCTCCACTATCTTGTCCATCTGCGTCCCCTTGATGGGGATGAACTCCACATTGGCATATTGGCTCCGCCTGTCGGAAGGCGTCCCGTCCGGAGACATTCCGGTAGTGAATATGCCGTTGCTTATGACATAGAAATTGCGCGAAGTCACTCCGTAATGGGAGGATATCCTCTCCATCGTCTCCTCGATTCTGGCTATCTCAGCCCCGTTCTCAAGCAGTATGTGACCGGCCTCGGCCGCTACCTCAAGCACCTCCGAGAGGGGATATTTTTCCGTGTTGTCTTCCATCATAATCCGATAATTCCCGCATGCGGAACCATTTTCCTGCAAACATAACCAAAAATCCCGTACCCACGTTTTAATCTCATCTTTTCTATTATCTTTGCCGCGTAAAATTTCAAGCGATGGGAACAGGCTATTCGTTTCTGAAAACTTCCCGCTTCTGGAAGGAAATTCTGATGATGCTGGTCGGAATTCTCGCCGGCGCGGCGGCCGTGTATTACTTTCTCATACCGAGCAAGCTCATCCTCGGATCCATTTCCGGACTGGCCATCGTGGTCAACACGCTTCTGGACCCTTTGGGAGTGCACATAAGCGTGTCAATGTGGGTGCTCATAATGAACGCGGTCCTGCTGATCCTCGCATGGTCTTTCCTGGGGGCGGAAGTGGGGCTGAAAACCATTCTGGCCTCGCTCCTTCTGGGCCCGTTCATGGACTTGTGGGCGCTGATCCTCCCCTATGAGAAGCTCATCGAGCCGGGGCTCACCTCGGTGATGGGCGACCCCATTTTCGATCTGCTGGGATTCGTCATCATGCTGGGGGCGTCGCAGGCCTTCCTTTTCCGCATCAACACCTCCACCGGCGGGCTTGACATAGTCGCGATGATCATGAAGAAATACCTCCACATGGACATCGGGACATCGGTGAGCGTGGCGGGCATCGCCGTGTGCCTGAGCGCCTTTTTCATCCACCCCTTCCGCCTTGTGGCCATAGGTGTGATCGGAACATGGTTCAACGGCGTCATAGTGGACTACTTCACCGCCAGCCTCAACAAGCGCAAGAGGGTCTGCATCATAAGCCCGGAACACGAGAGGCTGAGAAGATATATAGTGGAGGATCTCGTCAGGGGTTGCAGCCTGTACAGAATGCAGGGCGGATACTCCGGCGAGGACACGGTGGAAATCCAGGCGATACTGACCACCTCCGAATTCGCCAATCTGATGGAATATATCCGGAAAAACGAGATAAAGGCCTTCATAACCGCAGGAAACTGCAGCGAGGTCTATGGCCTGTGGTTCCCCCACAGTGCGCAGAAGAAGAAAAAGCACGAAATAGAAGCGTAATGACCCCGGAGAAGAAAAACATGCTCATCGGCTATGCGGCAGGCATAGTGTCCGGAGCCACATACGGATTGAACCCGGTGTTCGGCAAGCCCCTGCTCGCAGACGGAGTATCCGTCACGTCCATGCTGTTCTTCCGCTACGCCATGGCTGCGGTGATGCTGGCACTGATGATGAGAATAGAAAAAGTGCGGTTCAAGGTCGGGAAAGGCCAGTTCGCCGTCATGACCATACTCGGGCTCCTCTTCACCGGCAGCAGTCTGCTGATGTTCGACGCCTACAAGTACATTCCCTCCGGGGAGGCCGCCACAATCGTGTATCTCTACCCTGTCTTCACCGCGCTGGTCATGATCTTCATGAAGGAATACCCTTCATGGAAGACCGTTCTGGCCATAGTGATATGCTTCGCCGGAGTATGCCTGCTGTGCATGCCCGGCGGCGGAGTGTCGCTCAACATGTTCGGCGTGGGGCTCTCGGTCGTGAGCGCCCTCTGCTACGCCCTGTACCTGGTGGTGGTGAACAAGTCGAAACGGATAGGAGACGTGTCCGTGCAGACCCTCACGCTCTACGCGCTGATAACGGGTGCAACGCTCCTCCTGATTCTGAACATCGCCGGAGGACACGGGCTCATGACCGGAATTTCCGGAGCCGGTTCATGGCTCAACATCGTCGGCATGGCCTTCTTCCCCACCGTCATATCCATGGTCGGGCTTTCGGTCGCCACCCGCAGGGTCGGAGCCACGAGAGCCGCCATTCTGGGAGTTTTCGAGCCCATAACCGCAATAATCTTCGGCATCATCCTGTTCAACGAGCCGATGACATTCAACATCCTCAGCGGCATACTGATCTGCCTCACTGGAATTACGTTCATGACCCTTTCAAAGGGGAAATAGCTGCCAGGGAGATAGCCCCTCCAGAGAACGGTCACGCGGGATCCACGTCTATCGACACATGGCCCGTCCATGCCCGTTCCGAGCAGAAATCCTTCAGAATGCGCGATATCCTGCGCTTGTTGTCGGCCAGAAGGATGTCGCGCTTCAGGCTTATCCTTATGTGCCGGACATAGAGGCCGGACTGGCGGTCCACCGGCGGCGGATAGGGGCCGGAGACGGTTGCACCCGACGATGCGGCAAGCACCGCGCCCAACTCCGACGCCAGCTCTTCCAGACGCGCCTGATTGCCGTCCTTCAGGATTATGTTCACGATTCTGGTAAAGGGCGGATAGCCAAACTTTTTTCTCAGCGCAAGCTCGCCGTTTTCAAATCCGTCCCGGTCGCCCCCGTTCAGCATGGCATAGACCGGATGAGCGCTCTGGGCCGTCTGCACCACGAACAGGCTCTTCTTCCCCCTGCGTCCGCCTCTGCCCCTGAGCTGTTCAAGCAGCTGGAAAGCCTTCTCGTCCGCCCTGAAGTCCATCTGACCCAGCAACGAATCCGACTGCACCACCGCCACCAGCGTGAGATTGGCGAAATCGAAGCCTTTGGACACCATCTGCGTGCCCACGAGAATATCAGTCTCGCCATTGGCAAAAGCCTTGACTATCCGTCCGGAAGCGGAGGTGTTGTCTCCGTCCAGCCTGTCTATTCTGGCCGACGGGAAAAGGTCGGCCAGCTCCTCCTCAATCTTCTGGGTCCCCGAGCCCATCGGGACAAGCGTGCCTCCGCACTCGGGGCACACTCCGCTGAAACGGAGCCGCATCCCGCAATAATGGCAGATCAGGGCGTTCCTGTCCTTATGATAGCTAAGCGGGACATTGCAGCGGGAGCATTTGAGTATATGCCCGCACTCCCGACACTGCACGTACGGAGAATAGGCCCTCCTGCCCCTCAGCACCACCACCTGCTCCCCTCTCGCGAGCGTCTCGCCTATGCGCGCTATCAGCTTGCGGCTCAGGCTGCCCACCATTCCTCGCTTCCTTCTCTCCTCCGAGGTGTCGATTATCTCCACCTCGCAACCTCCTCCACCATAGTATTTCTCGTCCAGCTTCACTAGCGCGTATTTCCCGGAAAGACAGTTGTACAAGGTTTCAAGCGACGGGGTCGCCGACCCCAGAAGCACATCGGCCCCGTGAATCGATCCCAGCATCACCGCCGCGGTGCGTCCGCTGTAGCGCGGCGCGGGAGAATCCTGCTTATAGGATGTGTCGTGCTCCTCATCGACAATCACCAGGCCCAGATTCCTGTGCGGAAGGAAAATGGACGACCTCGTGCCCAGCACGACATAGAGCCCGCGTCTCACGGCCTCCGCAACATCCCTCCTGCCGGCGGGCGTTTCCGCGCTGTGGAACACCAACAGAGCCGTCCCGAAGCACCTGCGCAGCCTTTCCTCCAACTGGCGGCTGAGGGCGATTTCCGGGACCAGAAAAAGCACGTTGCGGCCGCGCGAGAGGGTCTCGGAGGCCAGCGTCATATAGATTTCCGTCTTGCCCGATCCGGTCACGCCTCTCAACAGGACGGTTTTCCCGCCGTCAAACGACTTCCTTATGGCCGCCGCGGCCGCGCTCTGCGCTTCCGTCAGCCCTAGCGGCTCACATCGGACGCCCGGGCCATTCTCGGTGGCGGAACCGGGTGCCCGCATCAGGCTGTCCATCTGCGACCTGGACCCGGCCAGGCGGGCCTCAAGCCTTTCAATCATGGCATTCGCCTGCTCCTTCTTCTTCGTCCCGTCCCTGAGCTCCGCAAAAGCGACCCTCTTTCCGGCGAGACGTTCCTCAATGGTCCGGATCCGGAGCGCAAGCTCCTCCCGTTCCTTTTCCTCCCGCATAGTCCTGCGTTCCTCAGCCTTGCGGAGCGCAAGCTCCTCCCCTATCCTCAGGGACGGATAGGCGGCCTTATAGACCTCGCCGAGGGTGCACATGTAATATTCCGCGATGAAGCTCCACAGCCTCAGCTCCTCTTCCGAAACCGGAGGCAGGTCCTCCACCGAACTGATGTCCAGAATTTTCTCCTCATCCGTGTCCGGAGCGACTCCGGTCTGCAGGACCACCGCGGAATAAAGCCTCCCGGCAAAGCGCACTTTGACACGGCTTCCGCGCCGGACATCCGCGCCCGGAGAGACCCGATAGAACGGGTTCCACTCCAGACGGAGCGGCAAGATCACTGTAATATAGACTCTGTACTGTAGCACAATGCGAATATAATAAGAATCCGCCTGCTTTTTTTCATAAAAAATTTGGAGCGTGACGAATTTTCGCTATATTTGCAATCCCAAACGGAAATGGTGCTGTAGCTCAGCTGGTAGAGCAATGGACTGAAAATCCATGTGTCACTGGTTCAACTCCCGTCAGCACCACTCCAACAAAAGCGGCCGGACATTTGCCCAGCCGCTTTTTTTGTATTACCTTGCGGCCCGAACCACATAAAACGACACAATAATGAAAAAGATACTCGCGCTGGCGACAGCGTCCCTATGCTCGCTGTGCCTCGCAAAAGCCGCCCCGGGCGTTGACAGCCTCTTCTTTGACACCAGGGGATCCTTCGTTCAGTCAGCCGGCGACGGCCACTACGAACCCTCGGCAAGGCTCGAACACTTCAACATCCACATCTACGGCAAGATAACCGACAATCTCCACTACAGGGTCCGCCAGAGGATCAATACCAATCCGGTGCAAAACAATCTCTTCCACTCCACGGACTGGCTCTGCCTCACATGGGACGCGTCTCCCCGCTGGAGCTTCACCGCCGGAAAGACGGCCGCCCTCATCGGCAACTACGAATTCGACGCGGCGCCCATAGACGTCTATTACTACAGCCGCTTCTGCGACTACCTCGTGCAGGGCTTCGTGTTCAGCGCCAGCGCCACCTGCAGGTTCATGCCGGGCCAGAGCCTCTCCTTCCAGGCCTGCAACTCCCCCCTGTCCCTAAGCCTCAGCGACATCTACGCCTACAATCTCGCCTGGCAAGGCCGGTTCTTCCCACATTGGAACACGATATGGAGCCTGAATCTGGTGGAAGACGAATACCACAGGATGATCAACTACATCGCCCTTGGCAACCAGTTCACGCTGGGAAAGCTGACGCTGGAACTAGACTATGTGAACAAGGCTTCCTTCAAACAGAACGGATTTTTCTTCACCGATTTCACCTTCATCTCCAAGCTCGGCCTGGACCTGGGCAAAGTCAGATGCGAGGCGAAGTTCGGATATGAGAAAAACGCGGCGAAAAATGTGGACCCGCAGGGGCGCTCCTATGACATGCTGCTCGAAGCCGGGACTGAATTTGTCTATGGCGGAGCCGGCGTGGAATACTATCCTCTCGGCGACCGCCGGCTGAGACTGCACCTCGTTTACTGCCGCGACAACTGCTACTGGCGCGACAACCTCAGCATGGGAATCACCTGGCGGTTCGACGTCATCTCCCGGAAATCTCTCTGAGCCGCACGAATCCCCTGTAAAGCCAGCCGGCCAGATCACGGCTGCAATAGGCCTCTGCGGTCCGTTCCCGGGTGAGGCAGTCTCCGGCATAGCCATGAATCCACACTCCGAGAAGCGCCGCGTCAAGCGCGCCGTATCCCCTGGCCATGAGTCCGGCGACAAGTCCGGTGAGCACATCGCCGCTACCGCCCTTGGCCATGCCGGCATTTCCGGTGGGATTCACGAACTTCACCATGTCAGGAGAATAGATCTCCGTGTGCCAGCCCTTTGACACGAGCACGGCTCCGGTGCTTGAACACAGGTCAAACAGCACCTCGTCCTTCTCCTCATCCGAGTTCCAGCCCACAAGCCTGCGGAGCTCTCCGAGATGGGGCGTCATCACGGAGCCGGCGGGAATCCTGCCCCTGAGTTCGGGACGGGCGGCGATTATGTTCAGAGCGTCAGCGTCCAGCAGCATGGGCACCCCGTTCATGCACGCCTCGCCCATAAGGGCTTCAAGCGCGGCTTCAGTGGCCCGGGCCCGGCCCAGACCGGGGCCCACCCCGACGGCGGCATAACGGCCTATGTTGTCAGGAACCGCCGAAAAGCAGTCGGAAGGATCAATCGACACCATGGCCGACGGACATGCCGTCACAGCGGCCTGCGCCGCCCCCGCGGAAGAATGAAGGGTGACCAGTCCACATCCCGATTCCAGCGCGGCAAGGCAGGACAGGACGGCCGCGCCGGGCATGGTGCGGCATCCGCAGACGAGCAGAAGATGGCCATAATCCCTCTTGGACGAATCCTGACGGCGGTCCGACAGCTTCTCCGCCAGAAGTTTTTCGGTAACTTGTATCATATGCGCAAAGATACTATTTCACGCGGCTTCACGCATCGTGGAACATCAAAAAAATGTGGAACAAAAAGGCCGGGCCTCCGCCGACAATGGATTTTTATTACTACATTTGTGGGATATCGCTTCAACAGCAACATCCCTGACAGAACACTAAACATGGGTAAGATAATCGCAATTGCCAACCAGAAGGGCGGAGTCGGAAAAACGACCACCGCGATCAACCTCGCCGCGTCCCTCGCCGTGCTGGAAAAGAAGGTGCTCATAATCGATGCCGACCCCCAGGCGAACACCACCTCGGGTCTGAACTTTTCTCCCGATGATGACCAGAAAAGGACTCTCTACGAAGTCCTCATCGGCCAGTGCGAGGTTCATGACGCCCTGATCCAGACGGAGATGGCCAACCTCCATATGATCCCCTCCCACATCAACCTCGTGGGGGCGGAATTCGAGTTGCAGCAGGCCGATGACCGCGAATCCATCCTCAGGAAAGTGCTCGCGCCCGTCAAGGACGACTATGACTACACCGTCATCGACTGTTCTCCCTCGCTGGGCATCATCACAGTCAACTGCCTCACGGCCGCCGACTCCGTGCTGATCCCCGTCCAGCCCGAATTTTTCGCGCTCGAGGGACTGGGAAAGCTGCTGCAGACAATCCGTCTGGTGCAGAACGGCCCCAACCCGTCGCTCACCATAGAAGGCTTCCTCGTGACCATGTTCGACGGCAGGACCAAGGTGCACAACCAGGTTGTCGCCGAGCTCCGCGAACACTTCAAGGACATGGTGTTCGACACCGTAATACAGCGGAACATCCGCCTGAGCGAAGCACCTTCCCACGGCAAGCCCATCATCCTCTATGACGTGATGTGCTCGGGCACCAACAATTACCTCAACCTCGCCAAGGAAGTTCTGGAGAGGAACACGACCCGTTAAAGAGAACAAGCCATGTCAGTTAAACAGCAGAGAGGACTGGGGAAAGGGCTGGGCGCCCTTTTGGGAGAAAGCGGAGACCTTTCCAAGCTCCGCCAGCCGGTCGGATACATCAACAAGGAAGTCGTTGGCACCAAAGAGCATGTGGACACGTCCGACATTCTCAGGATCCCCACGGACATGATCGAACCGAATCCCTTCCAGCCCCGCTCCACCTTCGACCAGCAGGCCCTTTCGGAGCTTTCCGAGTCCATCAGGACCTTCGGACTCATCCAGCCCATCACGGTCCGCAAGAAAGAAGAGGGCAAATACCAGATAATCAGCGGTGAACGCAGGTTCAGGGCATGCAGGCTGGCCGGCATGGACATGATTCCGGCCTATATCCGCGACGCCAATGACCAGGGCATGCTGGAAATGGCCATAGTCGAGAACATTCAGAGAGAGAATCTGGACCCGATCGAAGTGGCGATGAGCTACCGGAGACTGATCGAGGAGTGCCGCCTGACACAGGAGCAGATGGCCGACAGGGTGGGAAAGAAAAGAGCCTCCGTCACCAACTACCTCCGCCTCCTGAAGCTGCCCGCCAAGGTGCAGCACGACCTCAAGGTGGGTCTTCTCAGCGTGGGGCACGCCAAGGTCCTGCTCGGGATCGACGACCAGAATCTCCAGGAGGAGCTCTGCGACCTCGTCGTCAAAAACGAGCTCTCGGTGAGGCAGCTGGAAGAGAAGGTGAAGAAGCTGGCCAGGGGCGGCGAAAAGGAGCCCGCCGGGGAACAGGATCTTCCGGACGAATACTACAAGATTCTCGAACACATCGGCAAGTTCTTCAACAACAGCATCTCCCTGAAAAGAAACCCGGGAGGCAAAGGGACCATGACCATACGTTTCTCTTCCGACGAGGAGATGTCCCGTTTCCTGAAGGCGCTCGACGATTCAAAGCTCTGAGAGGCGGCATGCGGAAATTCCTGACATACCTGATCTCCATAGCGGCACTCTCCCTGTGCCTGGCCCTTCCGGCCGAAGCTCAGTTTAAGGAACAGGCGTTCACCCAGCAGTACAACGACGACCCCGACGCCGAAAGCCGGGACACCACCGATGTGCTTTTCTCCTTTGACGAATACTTCGGAGGGCTCCGCCACACGCGCGACGCCAGAATAGGGACGGTCATGGCAGGCTCAATGGCATTCGTGGGCGGCGCACAGATCTACAACCGCCAGTACTGGAAGCTCCCGCTGGTCTATGGCGGAATAGCCGCAGGAATCGGCGGCGGCATAGTCTATAACCACAAGTGGAAAGACTCGGGGACAGGTGCAGATGACAGGGACGGCGATCTTAAGACCGCCAGCACCCTCTTCTTCGCGGGAGCCGGGCTCGTCTATTGGGGCGCCATCATGGACGGCACCGTCAACTACAAAAAAGACATCCCCCACCAAAACGGCAAGGCCACCATGTATTCGCTGCTCTTTCCGGGACTCGGCCAGGCCTACAACGGAGAATACTGGAAAATTCCGATCTACTACGGACTCATGATCGGATCGGCCCACTTCTATTCCCAGAACAACAAGAACTACCATAGATACAGGCGCATCTACAACGAAGCCTCGGCCGACGGATACACCGGCCCGATAAGCGCTTCCACCGCGCTCTACTACCGCAACATCTACCGCCGTTACAGAGACTATTCCATAGTGGCCATGGTGGGATCCTACCTGCTTCAGGTCATAGACGCCAACGTATTCTCCTACATGAGGGACTTCGATCTGAGCGATGACATCGGCGTGGCCATGAACATAAGCCCAGCCGTGATTTCGGAAGAGCCGGTCTATGCCTGGAATCCCTATGGAGAGGCCTTTTCCGGAGGCGGCCATGTCTCCGCATCCCCCGGCGGCAACGGCCTGGGCCTGAAGATAGGATTCACATTCTGACATCGTTACACCACACGACACTGACTCATGAAAAGACCCCGAACCATAGCGCTTATCCTGTTTTTCTGCCTTTCCCTGATGCTTCCCGCAGGCTCGTCCGCCCAGGAGCAGAAAGAGATAAAGAACCCATATGCGCCATGGAACAGGCGCAAGGTTTTGGAAAGGGACAACAGGAAGAAGGATGCGGTCATCGACTCGCTGATGAAGGTGATCGAGCAGTATGAGTCGGACAAGGAGGAAAGCGTCGGCGGGGAGCTGGAGCGGCTCTATGAGCATGAGGGGCTGGGAGCCGGGATCGCACCCGGGAACTACAGCGCCGAAGTCACCGACAGTCTGCTGGACATATGGTATCTGCACAAGATGACCGACGGAAACGACGAAGGCGGCGAATACGACATGGACGCGGTGCACTTCGAGTCCAATGTTCCCGACAAAGTGTTCATACAGAGGCTGGCGGACATGAATTCCTACATCTCCCTCCCCTACAACGAGACGGTCCGCAACTACATCATCCTCTATTCCGAAAAGATGCCGACCAAAATGTCGCAGATGCTCGGCCTCGCCCAGTACTACTTCCCCATCTTCGAGGAGACCTTCAACAGATACGGACTTCCCGAAGAGCTCAAGTATATGGCCGTGATCGAGTCGGCTCTGAATCCGGTAGCCCGGTCCAGAGCCGGGGCCAGCGGAATATGGCAGTTCATGTACAGCACGGCCAAGGCCTACGGGCTCGAAATCAACTCCTATGTGGATGAGAGGATGGATGTAGAAAAAGCCGCCGACGCCGCCGCGCGCTACCTGAGGGACTCCTATGGCCTGTTCGGCGACTGGAGCCTGGCCATCTCCTCCTACAACTGCGGGGCCGGCAATGTCAACAAGGCCATAAGGCGGAGCGGCAGCCGGGACTTCTGGAAGATCTATGACTATCTTCCCCGGGAGACACGCGGATATGTCCCCGCATTCGTGGGCGCCATGTATGCCTTCCGCTACTACAGGGAGCACGGCATTGTCCCCACCAAATGCGGACTTCCGGCACATGTAGACACGATAAAAGTAAACAAGATGCTGCATTTCAAGCAGATAAGCGAGGTGGCCAAGATCCCCGAGGAAGAGCTCAAAACCCTCAATCCGCAGTATCTCCACGAAATCATCCCAGGGAAAGACAGGGAGTACATACTGAAGCTGCCCTATAACCGCACGGCGGACTTCATCGCCAACGAGGACTCCATCTACAGACACAAGGCAACGGAGCTGTTCAACCCCGTGGTGCTGGAGAACATAAAGGTTTCAGGCTCGGCGAGTTCCGAACGCGTGGTGTACAAAGTGAAGAAGGGTGACTATCTCGGAAAGATCGCCGCAAAATACAACGTGAAGGTCAACGACATCAAAAAGTGGAACAAGCTCAAGAGCAACAACCTCAGCATAGGCCAGAAACTGGTCATCTACCGCAAGGGGGCCGCTCCGAAGCCGGTTTCGATTCAGAAGCCGGAGCCCCCAGCCCCGGTGACTCCGCCGGCAGGAGACTCGCTCAAAGGGTCCGCATCGGCCGGGCCCACTGAAAGCGCGCAGGCGGAGTCAGTGACGGCCACGATGGACGCGACGTCTGAGACGGACTACACCGTCTATACGGTCCGGAAGGGAGACACTCTCTACAACATAGCCAAGAAATATCCCGGCGTGAGCGTGGACGACATCAAGAAGCTCAACGGGGTGGACAGCAACATCCGGCCCGGAATGAAGCTCAGGATTCCCCAAAAATGACAAAAAACAAGCTGAAATAATGGAAAAGATCAAGCTGCTTGACAAGACATTCAAGCCCTACATCTCCTACGAGAAGATTTCACACGCGATCGACGGCGTGGCCGAGGAGATCAACCGCGACTTCAAGGACTGCGACGACGTTCCCGTGATTCTCTGCATCCTCAACGGGTCCATCATGTTCACCGCCGAACTCATGAAAAGGCTCAGATTCAACTGCGAGCTCGTCTCCATGAAGGTATCGTCCTATGCCGGGACGCATTCCACAGGAAAAGTCCGCGAGGTGCTGGGAATAACCTCCAGCATAAAGGACAGAAGGGTCATCATCGTGGAGGACATAGTGGACACCGGCAACACCATCGAGACTCTCATGAAGCTGGTCAAGGAGCAGGGAGCTACGGACATCAAGGTATGCACCTTGCTTTTCAAGCCCGAAATCTACACCAAGGATATCAAGCTCGACTATGTCGCCCTGTCCATCCCCAACGACTTCATCGTGGGTTTCGGGCTGGACTACAATGAGATAGGCCGAAACTACAAAGACATCTATGTAATTGACAACCAAAATTTTTAATCATGAAATACTACATTCTTTTCGGGCCTCCGGGGGCCGGCAAAGGCACCCAGGCAGGCGCAATCGCTGAAAAATACAATCTCAGACACCTCTCCACGGGAGAACTCCTCCGCGCGGAGATAGCCGCAGGCAGCGAACTCGGCAAACAGGCCAAGACTCTTATCGACGCAGGTGAGCTCGTGCCCGACTCAGTGGTGGAGGGCATGATCGAAAACGCCTTCGACACGGTGAAGGGCGTTGAGGGCTTCCTTCTCGACGGTTTCCCCAGAAACCTTTCCCAGGCCGAAGACCTCGACAGGATGCTCGCTAAGAGAGGCGAGTCAGTCTCCGCAGTAATCGGGCTCATGATTTCCGACGGGCTCATTTACAAGAGAATCCAGGGCAGGGCCGCAGTCGAAGGCAGAGCCGACGACGCCAGCGATGCTGTCATCGCCAACAGGATCAAGACCTACCACAAGCAGACCGAACCCCTTATCGGCTACTATAAGGAAGCCGGCAAGTACCATGAGGTCGACTGCGAGGTGGGCGGAATCGAGGAAGTCCGCGCCAGAGTGCTGGCAATGGTGGATAAAATTTAGTTGACTGCCAAAAAAAGTCAGCTTTTCCTTGCATATGAACCAATATGGCCGTAACTTTGCGCGACAGATAAAACGATAAACACTCAGTTTATACATACAACTCTAACCAAGATGTAATTAAAAAACCCTATTTTTAGGTAGAACACACTACTAACTAACCAATTAAGCCCCGCAGTGATGCGGGGCTTAATCTTTTGCATATGCCCGGCTTTCCTAGAACCTGAGGGCGATCTTGCCGATCAGCGAGGTTCCGGACACGGGGATGAATCCGATCTGATAGTAGCGGTTGCCTTCCGGATGTCCGGCGGAAGCGCAGATGGCCGAATAGACCCAGCCGGAAGTGGCCACACGCGCATTGAACACGTTGTTCACGTCCAGCCCGATGGTGATTTCCTTCAGCACTCCGCGTAGCTTCACGGGATAGCTGAAGCTCACGTCGGAAAGGGTGTATGCCGGCAGCGAGCGGTCCCTGTTTTCAGTGTTGTCAAGGTATTGGCGGCTCACGAAGCCGGTGTGCCATGTCGCCTGCACCCCCTTCACGCTGAAGAACGCGAAACCGTTCACTATGGCCGAAGGAGAGAACGACAGCGCGGAATTGTCATAGTGGACGGTCTGGCTGCCGTTGTCCCAATCCTCCACCACCTCGTCGAAATCCTTGATCCGGTTGGTGCTGAGGGCCGCATTGGCCTCCAGGGAAAGCCATCGGGCGGCTCTGACACCGGCCGTAAGCTCGGCGCCGGCCCTGTAGGAATCCTTCACATTGGTGGTCAGAGACTCGCCGATGTCGCTTTTGGCACCAGTCTGGACAAACTGGTTGACATAGTCCATATAGTAGATGTTGATCCCGGCATGGAACACGTCTCCGCCATACTGATATCCAGCTTCATAGTCGTTGAGATGCTCGGCCTTGGGAGCCGGATAGGAGCCGTTGTCGGTGAAGTTGTTCCGCTCGGGCTCCCTGTTGCTCATGGCCACGGAAGCATAGACCTTGTGGTCGCCGGCGGTGTAGCTGACTCCAGCCTTGGGGTTGAAGAAATCATAGTTCTTGTCCACATCCAGCCGCTGGTTCCGGTAGCTTCCGTCGGCCTGCTCCACGAACTTGTCGTTCAGACCGTCGGTAACATAGCGGACATGGCGGTACTGCATGTCGGCGAACAGCGTGAAATGCTCTCCTATGGTGCGGGAAGCCTTCACGAATGCGCTGTAGTCGTCCTTCTGCGCATCCGAATCATAGTATTTATATTTCCCGTTCTTCAGGTCCATGTCGTTCAGCCCGGCAAGTTCGCCGTAATGGGCGGTGACGGCCGGATTGGAGACATAGGTCAGATATCCGAAATGGTTGCCGCGGAATATCTGAGCCGAAAGGCCACCGATCACATCCCAGCCGCCGTTCTTGTAGCTGATGTTGTACACGGCTCCGCCGGCATTCTGCGAGAGTCCCTTCTTGCGGACGAAATCGCTGCGTTTCACCACGTTGCCGGACTCGTCGGTGAATGAGGCAAATCCGAACTTGGAGAGCTTGTTGTTGGCGCGGAATTCCTTGTAGTAGCCATATCCATAGGTGTAATGCAGCGAAAGGCTGGTCTTCCAGCGGAAGTCGATGTTCCATGACAGCGACAGGATGTTGTGGTCCTGCCAGAAATTGTCGGTGGTTCTGGGCCAGTACGATCCGTCCAGCATCGCGTGTCTGGAGGTCATGTACTTGCCGTCAGCGTCCTTCGCGAAGGCGCCGGAATCATCTGTGGCTATGGACTCGTAGAGGGAGTTGTATCTGCCCAGACCGGCCTTGTACATGTCCTTGTAGGTCTTTATGCCGGTGCTGCCGCCATAGGTCCCGTCCATGAGCGAAAGGTCGTCGCTGCCGGCGGTCACTCCGTTCCAGGCCTGGCCTGTGTGTTCATAGTTGCCTATGTTCTTATACTTTATGGTGAAATCTCGTCCGAGCCATGTGAGGCCGCCGAACCAAGAGCCGGACTTCCCTGAAGTGCCGTGGACGAAACCGTCGGTCCCGGTCATGTGGAAGGCGCCCTCACCCACGAAGCGGTTGCCTATCAGGCCGGTAGAAAGCGCAATTCCGGTGTTGTAGGTGTTGTAGCTTCCATAGGAGGCGTTCACCTCGGCGTATGGATCATAGGACGGGGCCTTTGTCTGCATGGAGATCGAGCCTCCGAAGGCGCCGTCACCGTTGGTGGACGAGCCCACTCCCCTCTGGATCTGAACATTGTCCATAAGCGCCGAATAGCTGTTCATGTTGGCCCAGAATACGCACTGGTCTTCGGGCGAATTGAGCGGCACTCCGTCCATGGTCACATTGATGCGTGAGCCGCCGGCCCCGCGGATCCTCATGTAGCTCGTACCGGTGCCCAGCCCGTTTTCGCTCCATGACAGAACTCCGGGCGTGAGCGAAAGCAGGAAAGGCAGTTCCTTTCCGCTGCCGGAAAAGCTCTCCAGAGACTTCCGGTCCACATTGGCCACTGCATAAGGAGCGTTTTTCTGAACCCTGACTCCCTGGACCACAGCCTGTTCCAGAGTTTCCACCGAGGAGGTGTCAGGAACCTGCCCCGAAACTGCCGGCGCGCCCATCAGGGACGCGGCCGCAAGAAATAAAAAAACTTGCATAAATGTTTGACATTAATGCAAGGGCTGCACATGAAGTGCAATGAGAAATCAGTCTTCCCTACGTCGGAATTACCCGCATCAGGTTTAATGGGACTCTCTCAACCCGGTCTTCGCCGAGTACCCCCGCTTGATTTATATGTATAGAATCTGTTTTACTTTTTTTCCTCTTTCAATACTACTTCGTATATGCGTTTCCAGTTCTTTCCGGTGAGATATATCTTGCCGTCGGCCGGATTCATGGCGATTCCGTTGAGCACGTCGGTGCCGCTGTCCCTTAGCCTGTCCGGAAGCAGGCCGGTGCAGTCCACAGAGAAGTCCACTTTGCCGGTCGATGGATCTATGGCCACTATGAGATCGGTCGTATAGACGTTCGCCCACACGCGTCCGTCGATATATTCCAGCTCATTGAGATAGGTCACCGGACGTCCGTCCATGGTCACGCTGAGCGTCCTGAGCGTCTTCAGGTTCTTGTCCAGAAAGTAAAGCTTCGACGACCCGTCGCTTGCGATGAGATTCTGACCGTCCGTGGTAAGTCCCCATCCGTCACGCGGATAGCTCACCGACTTCTCATATTTGAGCGTGGCCGCGTCATAGATGAAAGCGACCCGGTTGGTCCATGTGAGAATGTAGAGCTTTCCGTCCAGCATGACGGAACCCTCCACGAAATATTTCCGGCTGAAGTCGAGCTTTCTCAGAGCCTTGCCCGTGGCCAGATCCACCTTCCTGAAAGTTGACTGGCCATATTGGCCGGTGCTCTCGTAGAGGGAACCGTCATGGAAGAAGAGCCCCTGGGTGTAGGAATTCTCGTCATGGACATATTCCTTCACCACCGAGATCTTGTACTGGCGCACTTTGGCCTCTCCGCATGAGGAGAACAGCGCGAGCAGCAGAAAAGCTATGAAAAAGACTTTTTTCATATGGAGCGCAAATATAGCATGATGCTTCGGCCAATGCAAAATTTAATCCGTAAAATCCGACGCGCCGCGGATAATCCGGACTAATCTTCATATATTAGCGTTGATTCCTACATCCTAAAAAAGACCGGCCATGGAAAATATTCTATTGATAATCGCGCTCTGCGCCGCAGCCGCCATAGCCGCGGCCTCACTCGCATGGATCCGCTCCATGAAGAAGACTGAGGCCTCGCTGAGGGCCGACCTCGTCAGCAAGGAAAAAGAAAGCGGCGAGCTCCGCGACAGGCTTTCCCGCAGCGAAACCGAACTGGCCCGCCGGGAAGCTGAGGCCCGTGCGGCCGGTGATCTTCTGGAGAGCGAACGCAAGCGCTATGGACAGGCTTTGGACGAAATAAAGGCCAGTCACGAAAAGGCGCTCAACGAGCTCCGCTTAGGGCAGGAAAAGGCCATAGAGGCGGCAAAGACCGCCCTCGCGCTGGAGAACGAGAAAACGCTCAAGGAGCGCGAAGAAGCCCTCAAAAAGGAAGCGGAAGAGACCATGAAGTCCGTCACCGGCACTCTGGACAAGAACATCCGCGACATGAAAGAGGCTTTCGAGGCCCAGAAGAAGACCCATGCCGAGGAAAGCTCGGCAATCAAGACCCAGTTTGCCGAGACGGTGAAGAACCTCAAGGAGCAGACCGAGTCCATAGGCGGCAAGGCCGAGGATCTGGCCAAGGCGCTGAAGGGGCAGAACAAGATCCAGGGCAACTTCGGCGAGACCATTCTCGAGAACATGTTCAAGGATGCCGGAATGCGCGAAGGTCATGACTATGAGTCGGAATACTGGCTCCGCGACAAAAACGGCGCACTGCTGCGCAACGAGGAGACCGGCAGGAAGATGCGCCCGGACTTCGTGCTCCATTTCCCCGACGACACCGACATTCTCATAGACTCCAAGATGTCCCTTACAGCCCTGACGGACTATTTCTCGGCCGATTCCGACCAGTCCCGAGACGAGGCGTCGGCCCGCAATCTGGAGTCGGTCAGGAACCATGTCAAGGAACTCACCGGCAAGGAGTATCAGAAATATGTCGTAGGCCGCAAGACACTGGACTATGTGATAATGTTCATTCCGAACCACGGGGCATGGCAGCTCGCGCGCCAGCGTGATCCGGACATCTTTTCATGGGCGTTCGAGCACAATGTGCTCATCACCACGGAGGAGACTCTCATCCCCTTCCTCCGGCTGATCAGGAGCGCATGGGTGCAGAAGGAGCAGATGGAAAACATTTCGGGAATTGTGGACGCCGCCCAGGCCATGGTGGACAGGGTCGCCCTCTTCTGCGAGGAGAACGCCAGAATCGGAAGTTCGCTTGAGACGGTCCTGCGCAACTTCAGGAAGAACTCGGCCCGTCTCAACGACAGCCCACAGAGCATAGTGGGCGCCGCACGGAAAGCCATCGAGCACGGCATCAAGCATCCGGTCAATCACATTCTGCCTGCCCTCACCTCCTCCGCTCCCCTCCTTCCCGACGACGACTCGTCAACAGACTAATGCGGCATTCGGCGGTCTCCTCCGGAGACCTTCGCTTCGCTCATCCCACCGCCGCAAAGCAGCGGTCCCCCCGTTCATGAGGCCGCGGGCGGCCACATGTCCCGGAGGAGACTGCCGAATGCCGCCGAATAACCTGCGAATAGAAGGAAAAAGGGTGACCGGAACGCTGCCGATCACCCTTTGACGTCATTTGGCCATCACCGGTCAGGCTACTGCCCGACATAGACCGCACGCACGTTGCACCCGGTCCAGCAGTCCGCCACAATGTCCTGCGTCCAGCCGAACGGCAGCCCGAATGCTCCCTCCTTATAGTTCAGCCACAGAAGCAGCGCCTTGTCGGCATAGGCGGAAGAGGGCTCCGAAGTCCACAGCGGGCAGTCTTCAGTCTCCTGCAGAGAACTGTAGCCGCTTGCCCACATCCCGGAATACGGGACGAAGATAGCCTTGTCGTTCGGTCCGACCACCATATAGCCCCGCACATCTTTGTACGTGGTGGGGACCCAGTCGCAACCATACTTCAGCTCGTTCATCTCACGAAGTGTGGGCATGCGCCAGTTGTCGCCCCAATTTGCGGTGGCGGCATCCTGGAATGTTTCGGTGGTGGCGGTCCATGTGCTTCTGTTGTAGGTCTCCTTTGTAGCGGTCTCGCCCCAAGCGTAATATCCGCCGATTTCCTCCGGTTTGGTGGCTCCGATGTTCCATCCCGCCCATTTGAGCGACAGGCCCAGATCCACGACCTGATCGGTGCAGATGACCGGGGTGGACTTCGTAGTGAATGTCTTCACCTCGCCATAATGGATCTCTTCAACCCAGTCTCCGCTCTCCGAAACACTTCCGAGAGACAGATAAGCCCTGTAATAATATGTCTCTTCCGCATTCAGGCCGCTCATCTCGACCTCATAGCTTCCTTCCGTCAGTTCGCCTTTCATCTTTATGCCGAAATCCGCTCCTCTTGCAGTGCAGCCTTCTCCGTCACAGACAGGCAACTCGACAGTGGAGGAATAGACGATACCGCCCTGAATTCCATAGACGGAATACTTTTCCATGTCAATGCGGGAAGCATAGACATAGAGCGAAGCGGTGGCTCTGTTGAACTTGACGGTGCCTTCTTTGGCGCTTTCGGTGGCCACATAGACCGGATCAGCCTCAGACACCTTCACGGTGAAGGTCCTGGTCACATCGTCGGCCTTCACGGTTACGGTCGCCTCACCCGCAGCTTTAGGCAACAGAGCTATCTCGGCGGCATCATATCCCGGCCTGCCATGCTCGGCGGCATTGTAGAGCCTGCCGGTGACTTCGACTATGCTCTCGTCCGAAGACGAGACGTCAAGCTTCTCGACGGTAGCGTCTTCCGGAGAGAATGTCGCGACCGTCTTGGTGGACTCCTCCGACACGTAAAGCTCGAAAACCTCCTTCTCCAGATTCATGTCCACGGCCACCACCTTGTCCTTGGAGACCGTAACAGAGAAGCTGATCTCCTGGCTGTCGGCCACCACATTGACAGTGGCGGTGCCGCTTCCCACCGGTGTTATCAGAATAATGGCCGCGTTGTAGCCAACGGGCGTTACGTCGGTCTTCGTGTCATAGAGACGGCCCGTAGCCTTCACAACACCTTCGTCCGATGAAGTCACGGTCAGCTTCCGCACGGTGGCACCGGCAGGAGAGAAGTGAATGTCTATGCTCTGTTCTTCCGATGACTCGGAGAATGTGTACGATGTCCGGTCCAGCGTAATCTTTTCCACCGGTATCACCTTCTTCTCCCCCTCGTCTTCTTTCGGACCGTCTTCACCGCAGGACAAGATAAATAGCCCGGCCAGCAGAGCGCAGGTCAATGAGCAGGATTTTCTCACCCGCCGCATGAATCGGTTGTCACGCTTTTTCATTCTGTCAACAATATTTGGTTATACTTCCCATAAATATAGCAAAAAGATTTAAACCCGCCACACTCCGATACTCATATCGTCCGTCTCTTTCAGCATGGCATGGCGGCAAGACAGCCCGCAATAAAAAGGGGGCTGGCCAAAAAGTGATTTTGGTCAGCCCCCTTTTAGAAGATATTGCCTATATCCTACATGTCATCAGGAATAGGATCGCTGATAGCCACATCTGCGGCGTATTTGCCGTTGGCAGACTCGTAACCGGGGTTCTGACCCAGATTTGCGTTGTCACGCTGGTCGTCCTTGGAGATAGGGAAGATGCACTTGTCGTTGTTTCCGTCAGCATCATGGTTGAACCAGTTTCTGGTGCCGAAGGTGCCGAAGCGGATCATCTGCTGACGACGCAGTCCCTCAAGAGCGAACTCGAAACCCCACTCGTCATACATTCCTGCGAGGAGGATAGGGTCGTTGTCCTTTCCGGAAGGAACGGTCACCTGAGAAGCCTCAAGCTGGGCGGCGCGATTGTCATCGTCCCAATTGTGGTTGGTGCCATACTTCTGGAGGTCCTCTGCGGTAATGTCACCATAGGAGGCCTTGCCATACTGCATCTTGGAAACGCCGGTGGTAAGTTCCGCCATAGTGATGGGCGTATCGACGGATCTGCCGCGCACTGCATTCACAAGGGCGACGGGATCCTTGGCGCTGCTTTCACCGCGGAGTATGCACTCGGCGGCGGTGTAGTAAGCCTCGGCGAGACGGAACCAGGACACGTCATTGCCCCAGTGGTTCATCTTGGGAATGGCGGGATTCACCTGATACTTCACCTGACGGCAACCGAAGTCAACGCTGGTGACGGAAATCGAACCGTCCTCATTGGTTCCGGATATGGAAGGCAGGTAGTTGAGGCAGTACCACGCGATGGCCGAAGGATCGGACTTCTTGTCCTGAGGTCCCACGAGCCAGGTCTTGAGCAACCTCTTGTCGGCAGGGTCATAAGCCTTGATAAACTGAGGGTTGGCGCAGTTGCCGCCCCATGTGGAGTTGGCATATCCGAAGTGGTCGCGACCCTGGGTGGGAGGATAGAACTTCATGCCCATCGAGAACACATGCTCACCGGTAGAATAGACCTCGTCGTAAGGAACGGCGAAGATGATCTCGGGATTGGACTCGCTCACATCGTATGCGAAGTTGGCCGAATAGTCGGAAGACAGAGAATAAGGGCTGTTGTCGATGATGTCCTCGGCAAGCTTGAGAGCCTTGTCATAGGCAGGCTTCCCGACATAGACCTCGGCGTTGAGGTAAACTCTCATGAGGGCCATCTTGACGCCCCACATGTTCAGACGGCTGTAGTCGCCCTTGGCTGTCGAAAGGACACCATGAGCGATGACCTCTTCCAGCTGCTTGGTGACAAACTCATAAATCCTGCTCCTGGAGCTCTGTTTGGGAGCCTCGGTCTCGGAGAAGTTGGTCACGAGCGGCACGTTTCCGTGAGAGTCAAGAAGCACTGCATACCAGGTGGCGCGCACGGCCTTGAGCTCGTCAATGGCGGCATCCTTGAGGTCGCCGGCAGGCAGAGAACCGTCCTTGAGCTGATCAAGCACCTTGTTGGCGGCATTGATGCCCTGGAAGGCATAATAGTAGAGAGAAGCGGGAGAACCGGGGTCATCGGAGGTCCATTTGTGCCAATGCATCCTCTTATAGACACCGCCGTCATCCCATCCGTTGGGCCTGGTGGGTGTTATTATGACATCCGCAGCCTCTTCCTGGGCGTCGAACATTCCATACCAGTCCATGAAGGCGCCAAATTCCGAATATGAGTTCGCGAGAAGGGCGACGACATCCTGGTCAGTGGGGTTGAAGTCCTTCTGGACGACCTCCGAGTAGGCATGCTCCTCCAGATCAAAGCAGGAGGCAACCATGAAAGAGGCCGCACCAAGTGCCACTATCGTTTTGATATAGTTTTTCATATTGTTACTCAATTTAGAAAGTTACGTTAACTCCGAATGTATAGGAACGTATGGTGGGATACTTGTCACGCTCGTCAGATCCGGCGGTGTAGCCGATGCTGGGAACTTCCGGATCCAGACCGGTGTAGCCGGTGAAGGTAGCCAGATTGTGAACAGTACCATAGAAGCGCACCTTCTTGATGAAGTTGGTCTTGAGATTGAGTGTGTATCCGAGAGTGACATTGTCGATCTTCCAATAGTCACCGTCCTCAACATAATAGCTCACAGCTCTCTGGACATCGGAAATGCGGGCCTTGTTGCCGGTCTTCTTTCCGGTTGTGGCGTCGACTGCGTCGTGCAGATCATAAGCGCACTTGAGAACATTGTACTGGAAGCTCGAATAGGATGTTCCGTAGAAGAGCTTCTGCATATTCAGAATCTGGAAGCCGAAGGCTCCGCGCATGGACACGGCAAGGTCGAAGTTCTTATAGGTGAGGTTGTTGGTCCAGCCCACATTGTATTTAGGAACACCGTTTCCGAGGACCTGATAGTCGGCCTCGCTGGCGTTCTCGGCAAGGTCATAGTATTTGCCGGTAGGATTGTTGTCGGCATCTCTCTCGATTCTCTCGACAACCCATTTTCCCTGATCGTCAACCCCGATGGACTTGAGGTTGTAGATCTGTCCGATAGGCCAGCCGACCTTCACGATGTGGGAAGTCTTCTGGACGGGCTCGCTGATGTAACCGGTGTAGAAGTAGTCGGAATCCGACTTGTAGGTGTCACTGGAAAGGGAGACAAGCTTGTTCTTGTTGTAAGATCCGGTGAGAGTGGTGTTCCACTGGAAATCCTTGGTGGCGACGGGAGTTGCGTTCACGAGAATCTCGACACCCTCGTTCATGATGTGTGCGGCGTTGGCCATGATGGAACCATACTGGTAAGGAGGCACAGGAACGCTGTAGTTATAGAGAGCGTCCTTGGTGTCGCGGCGATAGAAGTCGATGCTGCCGCTCAGCCTCTCGTTCAGCACGGAGAAATCGATACCCACGTTGTACTCATACTTCTTCTCCCAGTGGAGCTCAGGGTTGGCGTTGCGCACTGCGCTGAGAGTCTTGATCCAGTTTCCGTTGTAGAGATAGGAACCGGAATAGTTGAGGGAAGCAAGCGACTGATAAGGGGAAGACACATCAATACCGGTGATACCGAAACCGGCGCGGAGCTTGAGGTTGTTCAGCCATGTGTACTGCTTCATGAAGCTCTCGTTGTTGATACGCCATCCGGCGGACACTCCGGGGAAGTTACCCCACTTGTGATCCTCACCGAACTTTGAGGAGCCGTCGCGACGGAGGGAAACCATCACGAGATAACGGTCATCGTAGTTGTAGGTGGCACGTGCGAACAGACCGATAAGCTTGGAGCTGTACTTGTAGGAAGACATCGATGCCTGACCCTTGTTGATGGCGTCTCCCATTCCGAGGTTGTTCCAGGTATAGGCGTCCGAAGGGAAGTTGTAGTTATAGGCATAGAAGTTCTCGCTGGTCTGGTCCTCATAGGAATAACCGGCCACGGCGGTCACATGATGCTTGCCGAAATCCTGATTGTAGCTTGCGCTGAGCTCCAGCATGTTGCTCACATATTCAGAAGCTCCGCGGCTGGCCGTTCCGTTCCTGCCGTCCTTTGTGGTGGACTCGTCAAGACGGGTCGAATAATTGCCGCTGATGCTGCTCTGTCCCTTGCGGACATAGAGAGCCTTGAGGTTAAGCTGCTCGATAGGGTTGTACTCGACTATACCGTTGAAACGGACGTTTCTGGTACGATACTTTCCGAGCTGCTCGTTAAGCATGCTCACAGGGTTCTGATAAAAATAGATGTCGCGCTTGGTGTAGTTGCCGTCAGCGTCATATGCGGGCTCCAGAGGAGAATGGATGCTGGCCTGACGATAGACATAACCGGCATTGACTCCGGAGTCGGACTCGGACTCGTCTGCCATCACCTCGGCGGAGAGCTTGATCTTGTCGTCAAGCAGATACTGCGACACGAGAGCTCTTGCGCGCATCTGGCTGCGTCCGGTGTGCTTGATTGTTCCCTGATTGTCTCTGTAGGAGATGTTGGCAGTGTAGGTGTTGTGCTTGGTGCCGCCCATGACCGAAAGGTTGTGGTTGTGGGTGATGGCGGTGCGGCTGATCAGGTCGAACCAGTCGGTGGCCTTCTCTGCGTTGTTGCCGTTGGCATCAAGGAACTCGCCTCTTGCACCCACGAAGGTGAATCCCTGGCTTCTGAGGTCAGTAAGAGCCTGAGCATCAAGGAAATCGGGGGTTTTTAGCCATGTAGAGGCGGACACGTAGCCGTTGTACTCAACAGTTGCTGGCATCTCGCGGCGCGCGTTGCGGGTGGTGATGATGATCACACCGTTGGTTCCGCGGGTTCCGTAGATTGCGGTTGCGGAGCCGTCCTTAAGGACGTCGATGCTCTCGATGTCCTCGGGGGCCACTGTCGAGAGCGATCCGGGGATGCCGTCCACAAGAACGAGAGGATCGGTGGTTCCCAGCAGGGACGATGTGCCTCGCAGTGAAATGGCTGAGGACTCGGTCGGGTCTCCGGAGGAGATGTTGATCGAAAGTCCGGCAACCTTACCCTGAATGAGCTGTCCGGCATCCAGAATGGATCCCGCATTGAAATCTTCAGATTTCACGCTCTGGACAGAGGATGTGATATCGGCCTTTTTCTGAGTACCGTAACCGATGGCCACAGCCTCCTGGAGGAAAGAGGTTTCCTCCTCAAGGACAACATCTATGACGGACTGCACTCCGACGGCGACCTCGGTGGTCTTATAGCCGATGCAGGAGAATTGCAGTACGGAAGCCTCGGATTTCACCGAGATGGAGTACTTACCGTCAACGTCAGTCACGACGCCGTTGGTTGTACCGACTTCCACAACACCGCCGCCGATGACGGGCTGCCCCGACGGATCGGTAACTGTACCTCTCACGACTACCGTCGCCATTGCAGGAAGCGACAAGGTAATAAGCAAAAAGGACAGACAGAATGAAAAAATCTTGTTCATCGCTTTTGTGGTTTAAAAGACGTTAATAATTTACACTTTGCTAATGTAACACTTAAATTCAAATCTGCAAACACTTGTCAATCGTTTAAGCAAAAATACCCCCCCCCCGATAATCCCTTTCATATCGTTTTACATATAAAACACCCTATCGGGCGGCGCGTCCCGGGGCATCACCGTGAAAGGCCCCGTCAGAGGGAAGGCGAAGCACCGACGGGCCGGCGAACGTCAGATCAGCCAGTCCAGAGAGATGGAGATCTTGATGAAGAAATTACGCCCCATGTTGAAAATGCCGCGTCGCCCGTTCTCGGGATTGACGTCCAGATATTTGAGACGGCTCAAGTGGCACTGATAGGCCTGATCGAAAACATTCCGGCAGCCGAAGCACAGCTCGGCCACCTTATGCCCATGTATCCTGATGTCGGTGCCGGCGGAAATGTTTGCAAGCATGTAGGCGGGCGTGGCGGTCTCGGTGCCGCCGAAAGCATAGAAATGATTCTGCCTGAAATTGCACTCGCACTGGAGACTCACATAGGTGTTGTTCAGGACACGTCCGTCCCTGATCAGGTCATACTGCAAGTCGGAGACCCATTTGGGAGCCGGCGTATATGGCAGGTATCGGGCATCTTCCTGAGCGTCAAGCCTCACGGCGTTGACATAGGAAAAACTGTTCTGGAAATGGAGCGGCTCCACCGGATGAAAGTCCACTCCGGCCTCACCGCCCAAAAGCCTGGCGTCGCCCTGCACATAGCGGTAGGTGTCATAACCCTCCGTCCGGACTCCGGCCATCTTTTCGGTGTATATGTAATTGTCAATCCTGTTCACGAACAGGGACAGCTGAGCGGAAACCACATCAGACGTGTAATCCCAGCCGGCGTCGGCCTGAAGGCTATATTCGGAACTGAGCCCATGGCTGCCGATCTCATACTCCACCGATCCTTCGTGCACACCGTTGGAAGCCAGCTCGCTCAGATTCGGCGCACGGAAGCCTCGGGCCAGATTGAGTCTTATGTTCATGTTGTCCCGCACGGCATAGACCGCGCCGGCGCTGGCGGTCAGAGCGGAGAAATTTCTGGAAAACGAGTCAAACTTACCCTCAAGGGCGAAGGAATTCAGGTCGCGGAAATCCACGCGGCCGCCGCCGGTGACCGTCCATCGTCCTGACTTGTAGGCCGCAGTTGCAAAAAATCCGGCATCGAACAGCCTGTAGGCGGGTATAAGTGTTTCCTCCCCCAAGTTGAGAGACTTCTGCCACATACCGTTGACCCCGGCAGTTCCCTTCCACTTTTCCCACGGAGCAAGGCTGTAACTGACGTCATAGTTGACCGTATGAAGCTGAAAATCCAGAGCCGCGACGCCGGGTGCGTCCTCAAACTCCTGGCGGCGGTTCTGCTGATAGGCCAGAACCGCCTTGAGAGTCCCGCCTCCGATGAATATCGAATTGTTGCTGACCGCTTTATAATGACGGACATTCTGATAAGGCAACTCAGCCCCGTAAGCATATGAGTCGGAGCGCTCCCCTTCCACGATTCCAGGCCTGGTCTCATAATATTTGAGCACGAGCCTGTTGTAGCCCCATTCCCGGTTCAGTCCGAACAAGCCTTCCGCGGCACGCTCGCGGAAACGGGAGCCCACGACATAACGGTCATACGCATTCCTGTAGTCATGCGCATACTTGTCCGACCATCTGCCGCCCCACACCAGACCGCCTTTGTTTCCGGAAAAGTTTACGGAATATGCGGCCAGACCATTGTTGGACTGATATTCAGAAGACACTCCGGCCCTCATATGGTTCGCGGGTGCCGAAAGGTTGTCGTTGAAGATTATCACCCCGGCCAATGCGTCGCTGCCATACATCAGCGAGGCGGGGCCCTTGATTATTTCGACGGAACCCACTCCGTTTCCGTCGATCTCCATTCCATGCTCAGCACCCCACTGATTGCCCTCCTGACGCACACCGTCGCTCACTACCGCGATTCTGTTGAATCCGAGTCCCCGGATGACAGGCTTGGAGATTCCGGCTCCGGTCGTAATCTGCGACACTCCGGGCTGAAGGCTGATGGCGTCTATGACATTGGACGAGGCCGCCGTGTGGAGCTTATGCTCGCCGACATACGATATCGGGACGGGAGAATCCTTGAGCAGGGTCTTTCCGGTGAGGCCGGTCACGACCGCTTCGCTTATCATGGCGTTGTTCTCCTCCAACTGAAAGTCCATGGTCGGAGTAACGGACGGATCCACCTGGGTCACTATGGTCTTGTGGCCCAAGTAGCTGACCTGCAATTGAAGAGATTTCGGCGGGAGCTTGCCTATGCTGTAACGGCCGTCGGCATCGGTGGCGATGCCGGACATCAGCTCGGGGAAATATACGAACACTCCCACCAGCGTCTCGCCGCTTTTCTTGTCAGTGACAGTTCCGGACAGGATGCAATCCGCAGGCTGAGCCACGGCAACGGCTTTCAGGCACATGAAGATTGCCCAAAAAGTCAATATCTTCTTCATGGAATATTGTTTTCGTAATGATGAAGCGCAAAGATATAAAAAAGCTCCGGCCCTGATGGGGGCAAAACAAAAAAAGATGGTGACTAATCAGTCTTTCGACTTCTTAGTCACCATCTCGAAGAACGGCAGCTGCCTACTCTCCCACCTGGTGGGGCAGTACCATCGGCGATGGCGGGCTTAACTTCTCTGTTCGGAATGGGAAGAGGTGG
>CAVGCT010000006.1:0-132391 GCA_963627885.1 bacterium | reverse complement strand
CTGCATAAAATCGGACGCGGCCTGCGGAGAAGAACTGCGGGTGGACATCGCCTACTATGGAATCACATGATTCGCGCACAAAATAGTTAACCGGACATCGCGGGCGGAGAGATTGCCTCAATCCGGAGACGGCTATTTTGCGGAAAGTCATCGATAAGCGTCGCCCCCCCCTCCCGCATCTAAAGTTATGAATTTTCTTTAAATACGCATCCTGAGCTGACCTCAGCTCTGCCGGTCCCGTTCATGCACAAGGCCTTCGCCGGGTCCGGTTGTTTTTATATGACATCCTATTCGGTTATCGTTATGCTGAATTTTATTGCGGCGGCATTTGCTCCGTAAACGAACGCCTGGGCAGTGCTGTATTCGCCGGGGGTGGCTATGGTGGGGTGTTTGCCCACATTGAAGGCGCACTCCCAAAAGTCGAACTCGGAGAACACATAGCTGTTGCTGTTGTGCGACACGATGCGGCCGCTGTCATCGAACCAGTGGCCCGGGGCGTTTGCGGTGTTGTTAGGGTTAAGGCTGCCGTCGGGCTCGATGCCCTGGAAGGTGATCTTGTCCTCATAATAGAGCATCGCTATCTCATCGAAACCGCCCAGGCCCAGCGCCTCGGCAATCTGCTTTTTCTCGCTCTCGGAGAGAGGCGCTGTGACGCCGGTGTAATGGCCGTCCAGCGTAAATTCCACGCTCTTCTCTATGGTGGTCTTGACGGTGACCTCCCCGCTGTAGGGCTTGTCGGGCACCGTGCCCCGCTCCTTGGGGTAATTGTGCACGACTCCGTCAAGATAGCTGAAGCGGTTTGAGAGCCAGTTTATCAGGTTCATGAATTCGCGCGTGTGGGTGTAATTGGTGATGCCCCACAGGTCCATGTCGTCCTGAGCCGCATCGCCTATCACCTCTTCCGTGTCAGCCAGATGGTTTTCCAACGTCTCGGGCAGGGTGCCAATCACCGAGTCCCACTTCTGTTGCAGCATCTCCACGAACTCGGGAATGCCAAAGAGGCGGCAGAAGAAGTCCGACGCGGTGCTGCCGTAGGCCCCGCGGTGGTTGAAGGGGTCGCTGCCGAAAATCAGGTCACGGTAGTCCTCGAAGTAGGTGTGCCCCATGCCCCAGGAGTCGTACATGTCGCCCCAGTTATAGTCAAAGCCGCCGTCGCAGTCCCATAAAGGGCCCATCACCCACTTGGAGCTGTCGTCGTAGCGGTGGATGTAGCCGCTGCGCAGGCTGGGGTTGTTGTCCAACTCCACGTTGCAGATAATCTCCTGCACCAGAATGTAGTTTATCATCGACTCCACATCCAGCAGAGACTGTATCTTCTCCCAGTCGAGGTTGTCTATGGCCTCTTCCAGAACGGCGAATTCAGCCTTGGCGCGGTCGCGCTGTTCTGCGGTGGCGTCACTGGGATATTTCACCGCCACGGCCATTCCGAACCCTTCCGACCAGAAGTTGCCGGTGGAGTAGGGGTCTTCGCCGGGGCCGTCGTTCAGGTCCAGAGCCAGCAGCATTCCCTCATTGCTGTCGAGTTTCACGCGGTTGCCACCCTCTTCTACCTGCTCGGTGACCAGATAGAGCCCGATATACTCCCCGTTGAGGGTCACCGTGGCGTAGCGCGAGTGGTTGGTGCTGGGAATGCCCAGCTCGTGGGCGATCGAGAACCCCACGTTGTTCATCATGTGGGTCACGTCCCGGTAATCGGCCAGCAGCACCCAGTCGCGGTTTTTCTTCATCCCCAGCACCGGCTGAGACTCGTCCAGCTTTATGCGGTAAGGCTTTTTGGGATACCAGTGCCAGGTGGAGTTGCCGCGGCCGCGTATCTTGCCCCGCGCCTCCAGGTCGCTGAAGAAACCGTTGCCGTCGATTTTGACGCTGCATGGGCGGTATTCCTCTTTGGAATCGATCGCCGCGCCGCCGTCGGTGGTTATGTCAATCTGCGCCAGGGAGTAGGCGTAATAAGATGAGGGATCCCCTTTGCCGTCGGGGTCGTCGGGCCCCGGGGCCGGGATTATGTTGTCTTCGTGGCAGGCCGGGAACCCGGCCAGAATAGCCGCAAAGAAGAACAGGATTCTTGTCCGTTTCATTGCTTGCTACTTGGTATGGAATCTATACACCGCAAATGTGCGGGCAGGGAAGCTTTCGCGCAGTTCAATGCGGCCGTTCTCAAGATTGCGCACCCCCATCAGCCAGTCGTTGGAGGGGTCGCTCACCGGAGTGAGGTCCACCTCGGTGGTCTGCGGCACAATGCGCTCGGGCTCGTCCAGAGTATTCTCGTCCATGGCGTTGTCGCTGTGCAGTGTGGTCTTGCCGGCTCCGGTGAGGCCGCCGGGCAGTTCAAACGACACCGTCTGCGAATACTGGTTGAGGTTGGCTATCTTGATTATTATGTCCCCCGTAGCGTCGTCTATGGAGGCGGTGGCGTTGAGACCGTTGATGTTCACCACAGGCTTGCCGTCGGCGGTTATCGGGATGACGCGGCTGCCGCGGTTGGCGGCAAAGAGGTTCTGGACATACCAGCTGCAGCTCTTCATCACCCGCAGGTTGTCAAACCAGATGAGGTCAGGGCGCCACTGCCACCCCTCGGCGTGGGCGAATGTGGGGGCATAGCTCGACATGTACACCACATCTGCGTTGCGCTCCAGCCCCGTCATGAACGAGGCCTCCAGCAGGGCGGCGTTGAAGTGGTTGAACTTCTTGCCGTCGCTGCCGTGGCAGGCGTATTCGCCCGCGAAGACCTTGGGGCCGGTGCGGGGATAGCTGTCGTAGCGGTCTGCATTGCGCTCATAGAACCCCTCCCAACTGTAGTAGTGCTCGTCCACCAGGTCCACGTCCAGGCGGCGCATCTCCTTCCAGAGGTCATCGAACCACTCGCCACCCAGATAGGGGCCGGAGGTGCCGATTATCTTGATTTCGGGGTACTTCTCGCGCACCGCCTTCACGAAAGGCTCGAAGCGGGCCTTGAAATCCTCGCCCCACTGCTCGTTGCCTATGCCGATGTATTTCATGTTGAAAGGCTCGCTGTGGCCCATCTGGGCGCGCACCTTGCCCCATTTGCTCTTGGGGCTTCCGTTGGCGAATTCAATCAGGTCCAGGGCGTCCTGAATATAGCTGTCAAGATCTTCCATGGAGCAGTTGACATCCCACGCGGGGTCGTTCTGGAACTGGCAGGCCATTCCGCAGCTGATGATGGGGACCGGCTCGGCGCCGATCTCCTCCGCCAGGCGGAAATATTCGTAGAAGCCCAGCCCGCCGCTCTGATAATAGTCGGGGAACATCCGCTCGAATGCGGAGCAACTCCAGCGGTTGAGGTTTATGGGTCGGTTTTCCACAGGCCCGACGGTGTTCTTCCACTGGTAGCGGTTGTCGAGGGTGGTCCCCTCCACTATGCAGCCGCCCGGGAAGCGGAGTATGCCGGGGTGCAGGTCGGCCAGCGCCTGCGCCAGATCTTTGCGCAGGCCGTTGTCGTCGCCGCGGAAAGTCTCTACGGGGAAGAGGGATATGTGCTCCAGATCGGCCGCCGCCTCGGGATCCTCATCCATCAGCAGTATGCGCAGCGAGGCTTTCTGCAGTGTCTTGGAGGGCTCGAGAGTCACCTCGTAGCGGCTCCATTTGCCTCCCGTCACCTCTATCTGCTCCATCGTCAGTATCTGGTTCTCGAAGTCACCGGTGACATCGCACAGCATCACGCCGATGCCGGCGGTCTTCGCTTTGCCTGCGGTGCGTGCCCAGAAGCTGAGGCGGTACTGCTCGCCCTGCTCCAGACCGATTCCGAACCAGCCGCTGTTCTCCAGCCCGCAAAAGTTGGAGGGATGCCCCTGATATGCAAACCGCACATAGTGGGGGTTTCGCTCGAAGGGGCCTCCTTCGCTGAGAACCTCCACCCGGCCGAAGGTCTTCCAGCCCTGCAGCGGGTTGTCATATTCGAAGCTGCGGTTGATGACCTTCTCGGCATATAGTCCGCCGTCGGCGGCAAAGTTGATGTCCTCCAGGAAGATGCCGTACATCGTGGGCTGAATCTCTATGCCCGGGGCCTTCTCGTCCACCACCAGATACCCGGGGCGGGACTGGGCGCAGATGGCGCCTGCCGCAAGTGCCAGTGCGGCCGCTGTAGCTATTGTCTTTTTCATTTCACCTCCCATTCGTAAAGTCCTGAAGAAAGATTGTCGGGCAGAGTCACCTCCAGCCGCACCGCATCGGTGGTGACGGGGTCAAACTCCGCGGTATTCATAGTGGAGCGCTCTGTGGGGTAGCTCTTGACGCCGGAGACGGGCTGCCAGGCTCCGTTGCCGTCGCGGTAGAGGATTTTCCACTCCTTGGGCACGCTGCAGCCGCCCCAGGGCTGGTCGTCAAACCAGAACACTGAGCTGCTGGAGATTTCTGTGGGGGCGGGGAAGGTGTATTGCAGCCATTCGGTGCCGCCGTTCTTGGGCCACCAGTGGTAGTAGGGGGCGGGGGTGTCGTCGTCCATGTCGGGTACCAGGCGGTCGTTGACGCTGCCCAGGGCCACTGTGGGGGTGGAGGCCTCCAGCTTGCTCCTGGAGGCGAGGGTCTGCGGCTTGGAGGGGAGGGCCGCCTTGAGGTCGATGGGGAGCCATACCGTCATCTCGCCGCTGCCGCGGTGGCACCATGCATAATAAGGGATAAGAGTGAGGCGGACGTCCTTTGTGGTGAGTCGGCCGTTGTCGCTGAACGAGAGCGTCTGGGCGTCGGTGGTGATTTTGTCGATGCCGTAAAGCTCGCTACTGTGGGTCACGGTGAATTCGGGGCTCTGGTTCACGAGCACGCTGCGGACGCTGAAGCCCTCGTTGTCGGGCCACTCGGCGCAGTAGACGACCGGACCCTTCTCTATGCTCACGCGGCCCTGGTCGGCGCGGACCTTTCCGTTGGCCTTAACCACGCGGGGCTCCATGTCAAAATGTACCTCCACGCGGTCTCCCTTTTTCCATGTGCGTCGGATGGTGAAGTAGCCCTGCTCCAGGGAGCCCTGTGCGGCTTCGCCGTTAACCGTGACGCTGTAGCCGAGGCGCTTGCCGTCGGCATAGCTGTAAAGGTCGGAGGGGACCGGCTCTCCCTTGACCCAGCCGGGGATGCGCACCTTCAGGGCCATCTCCTTCTTGAGCGAGGTCTTGTCTATGCTGATTTCAATGTCTCCGCTCCACGGATAGGAGGTCTTCTGGCTCACGGTGACGCTCTTGCCCAGAACTTTGTTGGTCATTGTGTTGGGCATGAAGAGGTTCACATACAGCGCGTCGTCCTTCACTGCATACACGTAGCCCGGTACGCTTGGGATGAAGCGGCAGATGTTGGAGGGGCAGCAGGCGCAACCGAACCACTCCTGGCGCTGGTGCTGTCCGATGGACTCCAGAGGGTTGGGGTAGAAGAAGCCGTTGCCTTCAAGGCTCACGCCGCTGATGAGGCCGTTGTAGAGGGTGCGCTCCAGCACGTCGTAATATTTGCTGTCGCCGTGCAGCAGGAACATCCTGTAGTTTACATACACGTTGCCGATGGCTGCGCAGGTCTCGCAGTAGGCGCTCATGTTGGGCAGCTGGTAGTTATCGCCGAACGCCTCGCCGCTGTTGGTGGCGCCGATGCCGCCGGTTATGTAGAGCTTCTTGGACACGATGTTGTCCCAGATGCGGTCAATGGCGTCGATATACTCCCTGTCGCCGGTGAGGGCGGCCACGTCGGCCATGCCGGCATACATATAGGCGGCGCGCACGGCGTGGCCCACAGCTTCACTCTGCTCAAGCACCGGCAGATGGGTCTGGTTGTACTCGTCGCGGTACTCGGTCTTGCCCCGCTCGTCCAGGAAGAACTTGGCTTCGTCAAGATATTTCTTCTCTCCGGTGACCACATACAACTTTGCCAGCGCCATTTCGGCAATCTGGTGGCCGGGCACCACGCGCGCCTGGCCGCTGCCGCTGCCGACTTCGCGCACCACGCAGTCGGCATAGCGGATGGCTATGTCAAGGAAGTTGCGCTTGCCTGTAGCCTGATAGTGGGCGATGGCCCCCTCCACCATGTGTCCAAGGTTGTAGAGTTCGTGGCTGAGCTCTTCGTCCTTGATCCAGCGGCGGTCGCCGGCCCATTCGTGGGGGTGCTGTGGGTTCATGGTGCGGGCGGTGTAGAGATAGCCGTCGTCCTCCTGGGCCGCGGCCACAATCACCAGCACGCTGTCGATATAGTTCATCAGCTTCTTGTCGGGGTAGGTCTGCAGCACATATGAGGCGCCTTCGATGGTCTTATATACGTCGGTGTCGTCAAAAGAGTAGCCGCCGACCTCGTATCCGAGATTCTCCGCGGAGTTCTTCTGACGTGCCGCCTTCACGAAATTGTCGTAGCGCCCCTCGCTCTCGCACTTGGAGAAGGCGAGCGGGATTGTGACGTCGCGCGACGCCTTGAGCCGCTGCCCCCAGAAGGAGTCCTCCGCCACCTTGACGCTGGTGAAGGGTACGGGGTCGATGGGGTAGGCAGCCTGTGCCAAAGCATCTGCGGGGGCGCCCTGCAGCATTACGGCAGCTGTAAGGGAGGCGATTAAAAGCTTGTTTCGTGAACTCATAGATATAGGTTTTTAGTTTTGTCTTATCTACAAATTTAAATATTGCCTTCTTCAACAGTTTGAAAGAAAATCCAATTGTATTGTAAAAAAGTCCAAATATTTTTTCTATATTTCGTTTTAGATATTTTATAGCATGCAAAAAGGATGATCTATGGCTGTATTTCTGCATCTCTACCCTCTGTATGGCGTGTGGGTCACGGTAATCTGCATCCTTCTGGTAAGTGCGCTGCTCTATGCCATGTCGCGCTATCTCACCGCCCGCGCCGAGAAACGCAAGAGGGAAGTCTATGAGGAGAAGCTGCTCGACGACGACCGGCAGGCTCTCCTCGCCGCCATCGCGGAGCGGCTCGCGGCTCCCGTCACAGGCATCGGGGTGCAGCTGGAGCGCCTTAAGGAGTCGACCAGCGGCGCTGCAATCCGCAGCGAGATTGCGGTGCTGGAGAAGAACCACCGGATGCTGCGCGGTATAGTGACTTTTCTGCAGAAGAAGGCGGGGATGAGCGGGAAGGATTCGGACGGGACTTCCGATGCCGGCGTGCCCGCCATTGACCCGGCCGATGACTTTTTCCCCCGTCTGGAGAAGATAATCGGCGACAATCTGTCGAATCCCGAACTCTCGGTGCATTTCCTGGCGGCGAAGATGTCAATCTCGCGCAGCGGTCTCTTTGCAAAGTGCAGGGAGCGCTGTGGCGAGACCCCCAACAGTCTCATCAAGCACACCAGGCTCAACACAGCCGCCGGCCTTCTTGCAAGGGGGGAACATTCGATAAGCGAAATCTGCTATATGGTGGGTTTCACATCGCCCAGCTATTTCTCCAAAAGCTTCTCCTCCCAGTTCGGGATGACTCCGAACGATTGGCTGAAAACCCACCGGGAAATAGCATCTGAGTGATTTTTTTTGGACTATTTCTAAATAGTTTTGGATAATTTTTATATTTCTTTATTCTTATTCGATTTATCTTAGTGGTTGTTGACGTTTAACGCAATAAATATTAACCGCAATGCTAACTAAAAAATTCAGTATCTTCTTGGTGACCGCACTCCTCGCGTTCTTTTCCGTGGAGGCGTTCGCACAAAAGACGCTCACCGTTTCGGGTACTGTCAAGGACAATCTTGGCGAACCTGTCATAGGTGCGGGAGTCTTTGTAAAGGGAACCAGCATCGGCAACATCACCGATGCGGACGGTTATTACAAACTTACCAATGTCCCCTCTGACGCGGTTCTGACCATATCCGCCACAGGTTATAAGGATGCCTCCGCGGCTGTGGACTCCCGCACCACTGTGGACGTAACTTTGGAGCTGGACCTGCTGATGCTCAACGACGCTGTCGTGATCGGTTACGGCACGCAGCGTAAAGGTGACATCACCAGCGCCGTGGCTTCTGTCAAGAGCGAGGATTTCCTTGCCGGTAATATCAGCGACGCCGCCCAGCTCATCAAAGGCAAGGTGGCCGGCCTTAATGTCACCAAGGGCAACGGCGATCCCAGCGCTTCCTCTACTATAATGTTGCGCGGCGTGACCTCCCTCAAGGGCGGCTACACCCCTCTGATTCTTGTGGACGGCATCGAGGGCTCCCTCTCCACCGTGGCTCCCGAGTCCATCGAAGAGATTTCGGTGCTTAAGGATGCCTCCGCGGCAGCCATATATGGTACCCGCGGCGCTGCCGGCGTGATTCTCATCACCACCAAGAACGGCAAGGTCGGCGACCACTACAACATCAGCTACAACGGCTACTGCTCCATCTCCAACTTCTCCAAGAAGGTTGACTTCATGGATGCCGACTTCATGCGCAGCATGACCGCCGAGCAGCTGGCCACCTATTCCGCGTTCCAGGACCTGGGCTACACCACCGACTGGCTCGGCGAGGTTTCGCAGACCGGCGTGTCGCAGAACCACAACATCGCCCTGGAGGGCGGCAGTGCGCATAGCGCATATTCCGCCAATGTCACCTACCGCGACAATCAGGGTGTGATAATCGGCTCCTACAGCAAGGACCTGCGCGCGCAGGTGGACCTGACCCAGTATCTCTTCAACGATGTGGTGAAGGTCAATTTCAATATGCTCAAGACTCTCAGCAAGAGCGACAACCAGGACAGCTACACCATATATCATCAGGCTGTCATCCGCAATCCGACGGCTCCCATCTATGTGGACGGAGACCCCAGTAATGATTATTACGAGCAGACTGCTCCGCTTTATTATTACAACCCTGTTCCTTATAATAAGGAGCACTCCGGCGACTACCGCTCAGAGAGCACCCGCCTCACCGGCAACATCACCGTGGAGCCCATAAAGAGCTGGAAGACCAACCTGCAGGTCTCCACCCGCCGCAGCAATTCGGTGAATGAATATTACAACACCGAGAAGTTCCAGAGCAACCGTTGGAGCAGCATAAACGGCAGTGCAGGCAAGAGCCAGGGCACTTACAAGCAGGATCAGCTGGAACTCACCTCCCAGTATGACTTTGCCGTAGCCAAGCACCACTTCTCCGGTATGTTGGGCTACAGCTGGATGAACGAGGTCAGCGACGGTTTCGGCGCTTCCAACTCCGAGTTCTCCACCAACGCCTATCTCTACAACAACCTGGGCGCAGGCCGCTTTGCCGAGCTTATCGAGAGCGGAACCGGTGACGACAAGACCACTACCCTCAAGACCTACGGCGGCGTATCCTCATATAAAAATGAGTCCACGCTGATCGGCTTCTTCGGCCGTTTCACCTATAATTATGACGACCGCTTCAATGTGCTGGCAACCCTCCGCCACGAGGGATCTTCCAAGTTCGGAGAAGGCAACAAGTGGGGTCTCTTCCCCGCAGTCAGCGCAGGCTGGACTCTCTCCAACGAAGACTTCATCAAGGGTCTCGGATGGGTTGAGAACCTCAAGCTGCGCGTCGGCTACGGCAAGACCGGTGTCATCCCCAGCAGTCCTTACATGTCACTGCTTATCTACAACTATGACACCTCCTACGGCAACTATATCACATCCGACGGCAACTGGCGTCCTTCGCTGACCCCCAGCCAGAACCCCAACCCCAGCCTCAAATGGGAGACCACTCAGGAAATCAATGCCGGTGTTGACTTCGGCTTCCTCGGCGGCCGTCTCTACGGAGCGTTGGACGTTTACTACAAGGTCACCAGAGATATGCTTTATGACTACTCGGTGCCCGTTCCCCCGAACCTCTACGGCTACACTACCGCCAATGTCGGATCGATGTCCAATTCCGGTATCGAGCTGATGCTGGGCGGCACCCCCGTCAAGACCCGCGACTTCGAGTGGAACACCACTTTCACCGCGTCCCACAACAAGAACAAACTCATAAGCCTTTCCAACGATCTTTACGAGACTGTCAACTACATTGACGGCGCGTGGACCGAGGAGCCTACGTCGATGTGCGTGCAGCGTACCTACGAAGGCGGTGCGCTCGGTGATTTCTATATGCTCAAATCCACCGGCCTCAGCACCAAAAAGGCCACCAAGGGTCTCTGGCTGATCGAGAACCCCGCAACCGGCGAGAGCGAAGTGTTCAACTCCGGCATGCGTGACGTTGATTCCAGCTATCGCCAGTATATGGGTAGCGGTGTCCCCAAGTTCACCTTCGGATGGACCAACACTTTCCGCTACAAGAGCATCGACCTCACCCTCGCATTCTCCAGCCAGGTGGGCTACAAGATCTTCAACTGCCAGAGGATGTTCTACGAGAACCTCAACATCGGTCTCAACCGCTATAAGAGCGCAGTCAATCCTGTTTACGGCGGCCAGCTTTCCAAGAGCCAGGAGCCTGTGGCAGTCAGCTACTATCTTGAGAACGGTGACTATCTCAAGCTTGACAACTTCAACCTGGGATACACTTTCAACACCCGCAACGTCAAATATCTGGACAAGGCGCGCGTGTTCGTGTCGGGCGAGAATATCTTCTGCCTCACCGGATACAAGGGAATAGACCCTGAAATGTCCACCAGCAGCCGCTTCGCATTCGGCGTGGACTACCGCAACAAGTATCCCACCATCCGTACTTTCACTCTTGGTGTTAACATCACATTCGGCAACAAATAATAAAAGGAGCTTTACAATATGAAAAAAACGAACAGATTTTTCGCCGCTTTGTTGGCGGCTGCAGCGCTCCTCGCAGGTTCATCCGCCTGCACCAATCTTGACGAGCACATTTACTCCGACCTCTCTCCCGAGAACCTCTCGGGTAGCGATGACGAGGTAATGGACATGATGGGCAACCTCTATGCCCAGCTCCGCTTTACATATTGGGCCTGGGAGGGCTACTTCGACATCAACGAAGAGAGCAGTGACCTGCTGATGACCCCTTACCGCACCTACGGCGGATGGGGCGCGCAGTATATCAATCTGCACCAGAACAACCCCTATGCGGGCATTCCCCATCTCTATCAGGAGTGGTACTATTGCTACAACGCCATAGAGAAGGCCAACCAGTTGCTCGAGACCGAGACCATACAGAATAATCCCGAGTCTGCGGCCGAGGTGCGCGCCGTGCGCGCCCTGTGCTACTTCATAGTGTTCGACCTGTGGCGCAACGTCCCTCTGGAGACCGACTACGCCGTTTCCAGCTCGGCAGGATATATGCCTCAGCAGTCGGCCCCCGAGCATGTCTGGGACTTCATATCAAAGGAGATCGAGGAGATCGTGCCTCTGATGTCCACTGCCAAGAATTATGGCCGCATGAACAAATATGCAGCCTGCATGCTGGCCTCCAAGATTTTCCTGATGCACGACAGCTGGCTCCGCGGCTTTGAGAAGGACGCCGCCACCAATCTGGTGATGAGCGAATACGCCAACGCCAACCGTAACTGGGACAGCGAGTTCTTCGTGACCAACGCCCAGAACGGCAACAAGTGGTACAAGAAGGCCTTCCAGTATGCCAAGATGGTTGTGGACGAGGGCGGTTACACCCTTGCCGAGAACTATCTGGACAACAGCCGCTGCAACCTCAACACCGCATCGGAGGTGATCTTCGTGCTCCCTCTTGACGGCGCCAAGGCTTCTCACAACTATCTCGTGAACAAGTGCTTCGTGGGCCGCGGCGGCCAGGCTTTCGGCTTCAGCGGTTCTCCTTGGAACGGCTCCTGCGCTGTGCCTCAGTTCATCCACACCTATGACCCTGACGACACCCGTCTCACCGACACCTGGGCCATCGGCCAGCAGTATTACGCATCTGACGGATTCCCCATCTACGAGGCCGAGCAGAAGCGTACCGACAACGGTGAAGATATGCTAACCGCCGCCATGATCTCCGCTGACTCCCGCCACAAGGATCACAACCACGCCGCCGGCAACTATCCTCTGGTCTACACCGTGGAGGTGCACTCCATCAACAACCCCGGCGCCTACGACTTTGAGGGCGCCCGCTTCAAGAAGCAGGAGATTGTTGCAGGCAACACCGGTACATACGGAGACGACGTCTGCTTCTACCGCCTGTCCGACGCCTACTTCATCATGGCCGAGACTGTGCTGCGCACTTCCGGCGGCATTGACGGCTACAGCGACAGCGACGCCGCCGGCTGGGTTTCAATGATCCGCAAACGTGCGTTCAAGGACAATCCGGAGAAGGCCACCCGCACCGTGGCCGATCTCAAGGGGGACAGCATATATGACTATGGTGTGCGCGAGTGCACCACCAGCACCTCCAACAACCCCTACGCCGACTTCAAGTATGATGCTGACGGAAATGTCAAATCATCTTCTTTCACCGAATACACCAAAGACAACAGCGCCACGATCGAGCTCGGCGGCCTGCTTGACGACCTTGCCTGGGAGTTTGTGGGCGAGCATCACCGCCGTCAGGACCTGCAGCGCTTCATGCTGAGCGATGGCCGCAACGTCTACAACGGCAAGACCTGGTTCTGCCGCAAGGACAAGATGGCGGTGGGCGACTGGCACAACAATGTGTTCCCTATCTACACCGACTTTGTGCAGTCCAACAAGAACATAGTGCAGAACTACGGTTTTGTGGACTCTCTCGATGAATAAAGACCGATAACATCAGATTATTAACAATAAAATCTTACGAAATGAAAAAGTTTTTCATGCCCTTTATGCTTGCCGCCACAGTGTGCTGCCTTGCGGCCTGCAGCGAAAAAGAACCTAAACTCCCCGACAATCCCGACAATCCCGGTGGAGAAGAGCCAATTGAGGGAACCGTTGAGAAGACCGTCGAGGTCAATGTCGACTTTATTGTGGGCAGCGACTATGCAAACGCACAGATGCCCGGCAGCGAGATTCTCGAATTCTTCAAGATGTCCGCAGCCGAGTTCTACGCCGCAATGGGTACCTATAGCGGTTCTGCGGCCGATGGTACTACTGCTCAGGAGAACAACACGATCAAGTTCGGTCTTGCAAACGGCAATGACCACGAAGACCTCAACATGACCCCTTCCACCAGCAACAACTTCGGCCACTGGGTGGGCACCGACTCCAAGCTCACCTATTGGAACGGCCGTGAAGAGAAAGGCTGGGTGGTCTGCGCAGAAAGCCAGACTACCTGGGGAGAAGAGAGCCCTACTGAGGACATCCTTTCCGCAATGTTCAACTTCGGCATCTACGACGGCGCCAGCCATGAGGCGGGCACTTCCGAGGTGTTCACGGAGTTCTTCTACTATACCGATCCCGAGACCGATGCGGACTATCTCTTCTATGTGGAGTGGCACATCAACTTTGTTGAGGCCGGTGAAGTCGAGCTCACCATTGCAGGCGAGCAGACCATCGAGCGCAGCGTGGATTTCGTTGACACCTACGAAGGCTTCTCCATCGACGAGGACATCGACACCGACGCCATCGAGAGCGCTATCGGCATCGCCGCTTCCGAAGCAACCGTGTATGCAATCAACTCCGACGGCAGCGTCAATCCTATCCCCGGAACCAACTTCTGGTATAGCGTCGCAGGTGACGTACAGTCTTGGGGCGAAGGCTGCGGCATCGACATCAACAAGGACGCCGGCTATTGGACATTCTGCATGTATCCCGACGCTTCTATCGCAGGACAGACTTGCGTGGGTGCCATAGCATTCGCAAATCCCAGCAACATGAAGGCTTACAAGGTGACAGTGAAGGCTGCCATCGCAGGTGTTGAGGCCGTTTATCCCGAGGACGAGACCCTGATGCACGATGCAAGCGTTGACGCAGTGTTCAATGTGACATCCAGTGAGGGCTGCACCGTTGACCTTTCCGAAGATCTCGCCGACGCTTTCCAGATCACTGCAGAGCAGTTCGCAGCCGCAATCACCGCCGGTCAGGTGGAGTGCTCCGCTTTCGTGGGTGAAAATGCTGTTACCCAGAGCGGCGGCGGCATCATGGGCTGCTGGTTCGATGCTAACGGCGAATGGTGCGAATTTGGAACTGTCGACGAAGCCGACAATACCATCCGCAGTTACTTTGCAGAGTTCTACAACGATTATAGCGCCATGGTGGGCTTCTACGATTCCGATATGGCAGGCGTCAACGGCAAGACCATCGACAGCTTCAAGGTCGAGGTCACATACACTGCAGCTACTACGAGCGTAACCGCCACCATCAATTTCAAGATAACTTTTGCGATCGCAGAAGAATAGACTGAACCATTTCCGGAGCAGGGGCATTTGTGTGCCCCTGCTCTTTTTTAAAAAGCTATGAAAAACGCCATTCAACGTTGTTTATGCCTGCTCGCAATCTCTGCGGCGGCAGTTTCTTTTGTCGGCTGCAAGTCTCAGGAACAGCCTGAGCAGGAAGACACCTACAATGCCACAATCAAACTCTCAGGATCTTCATCGCTCACTCTGGCCTCAGACGAGGGCTCGCAGGTGCAGCTGACCTTCACATGTGACCACAAATGGTCTCTTGAGATTCCGGAAGAGGCGCTCGAATGGCTCTCCGCCGACAAGATGGAGGGCGAAGTGAGAAAATTCACCACCATCACCTTCTCCGCAAAGGAGAATACCGGCGCCGCCCGCAGGGCTACCTGCAAAATCATTTCCGGCGCCACCACGGTCAAAGTCACAGTGACACAGGAGATGTCGGTGCTGATACTTTCCGCATCGGACGTCCCCAACATCGACAAATACTACAAACCTGCCGAATTCAGCAAATCTGACATGCTGCGCAGCGACGCGCAGTGGAGCTGGTGCCGCAGCGCCCAGAGCGAACATTTCTTCCTGTTCTGGGGCAAGGAATACGGCGCCTACGGCCTTTACGGCCGGCAGGCCGGGGTTGAGGACACCTCCCCCAAGACCCTCGGCGAATCGGACGCGATGTATGTGGATATCGATGACCTTCTCGAGAAGGCCGAAGAATTCTACCGCGTCAACATCGACGAGCTTAAATTTGCAGACACCGGGAAAGGCAAGTCCAATCTCGACAAATATAAGATGCAGATATATCTGCACCACACCACGACATGGATGGCCTACGGCGGCGGCTACGACAATGTCATAGGCGCCCTGTGGATAAATCCGGCCACGTGCAAGCCGGTGGGCAGCACCATCGCCCACGAAATAGGCCACAGCTTTCAGTATCAGGTCTATGCCGATGCGATCGCCTCCGGCGCCCCCAATGACCTTTCCACCGGCTGGCGCTACGAGATAGGGCAGGGGTGCGGCTTCTGGGAGCAGTGCGCGCAGTGGCAGGCCTATCAGAGCTACTGCGAGCAGGCTTTCACCACCGTCAACTTCACGGAGTTCGTGAACAACTGCCATCGCCACTTCACCCACGAGCACCAGCGCTATGCCAGCTATTTTCTGATGTGGTACTGGGCTTTAAAGCACGGCGTGCAGGAGATCGGCGAGCTCTGGCGCGAATCCAAAAAGCCGGAGGACCCCATCGAGACCTATCAGCGAAAGCACGGTCTCACCATAGAGGAGCTTAACGATGAACTTTACGACTATGCGGCCCGCTGCGTGAGCTGGGACTTCCCTGTGGAGGCCACCAACCTCTATGAGGGGCAGCTGACGGGTGTCACCGCCACCGTGAGCGAGTTCGGCAAAGATTATATAGGCAAAATCGGCTGGGCATCGGAATACGACTCCGCCACCGGCTTCTATGCCGTGGACGTTTCCCGCGCCCCCGAGGCCACAGGCTTCAACCATATCCGCCTGAATGTGCCCGCCGAGGGCGAGAGCATCTCGGTGCGCTTTGAGCCGCTGGTGGGCGATGCGCGCTACCACGAGGTGAGCGACCCTTCGCTGGCGCAGTGGCGCGTGGGCTTCGTGGCCCTGATGCAGGACGGCTCGCGCGAATATGGCGAGCCCTCGGTCGTGAGCGGGGCCACGGACATTTCCTACACCGCACCCGCCGGCTGCAAGAAGCTCTATATGGTGGTTGCCGCCACCCCCAAGCGTTATATGCAGCATCTTTGGGACGAGAACGACGACAACGACGAGCACTGGCCCTATCAGGTCAAGTTTACCGGCACCGACCTCTTTGGCAACATCAATTTTGACGGTAGCGAAAAGCCCTCCAGCGTCACGTTCGAGCGCACCATAAGCGCCTCGGCCGCGGCGGGCTATGCCGGCCCCAGCTGGGAAATGGACGAGGATATGATGATAGAGATGGCCAAGGCGTTCGTGATGCAGCCCTCCGACATCAAGGCGGCTATCACCACCGACATCAACAATGTGCGCACCAGCAAGGTCAAGTTCCTGGCGGTGAATTCCGACGGCAAAATTGACGCAAGCTATATGTCCTCCACGGCAGACAACTACTACACGGCCAACGGCTTCGGCTTCTGGCTGGATGCCGAGGGCAACAACAAGGGCTGGAGCGCCGGCTACTCCTTTGTGGAGTACACCCCGGCGTCATGGACCTTCCAGTTCGGAGTCCATCCCGACAAAGTCAGCAACGGCTCCATAAAGGTGGGCGACACCCTGCCGGTGAATGTGGCGTTCGTGTACGGCGCCAATTCCGCCACCATCAAGTTCAAAATCAAAATCACCGAATAATGAAAAAACTTTTCCCCTGGATTCTGGCCCTGGCGCTACCCCTTTACTGCGCCTGCGGTGGGGAGGAACCGGTAGAGGAACCGGTCGACACCTACGAGGCCACAATCAAATTCCCCAACGGCAGCAATCTTGACATCGCCGCTGTGGCAGGCTCCACCGCTACGTTTCAGTTCAACTGCGACCACGAGTGGGAGCTTAAGATAGACGAGGAGGGGGCCGCCTGGCTCCACCCCAACAAGAGCGAGGGCGCGACCAAGAAGGTGCTGATGATCACCTTTACGGCCGACGCAAACACCGGCGCGGAGCGCACGGCAAAGTGCAGCATAGTCTCCGGCGCCAGCAAAAAGGACTTCACGGTGACCCAGCAGCAGGTGGCCATTGTGCTCGATGAGTCCGATGTGCAGGACCTGGACAAATTCTACCAGCCCGCTGAATTCAATTATGACATGCTGCGCAGCGACAGCCGCTGGAGCTGGTGCCGCAGCAAGCAGAGCGAGCACTTTGTGGTGTTCTGGGACATCCAGTATGGCGAATACGGCCTCTACGGCGAACGTGTGGGGCAGTCCAATACATCGCCCTCCACCTGCAAGGTGTCCTCCATGAAGGTGGATATCGACGACCTGCTCAAGAAGGCCGAGGAGTTCTACGAGCTGAATGTCAACACCCTTGGCTTCGCCCGCACCGGCGAGGGCAAGTCCGTGCTCGACAAATACAAGATGCAGATCTACATCCTCTATCAGAGCGAATGGCTGGCTACCGGCAGCGGCTACGACAACACCATCGGCGCGCTCTGGGTCAATCCCAGCACCTGCCAGCCCGTGGGCAGCACCATCGGCCATGAAATCGGCCACAGCTTCCAGTATATGACCTTCTGCGACTATCTGCTGCAGCAGGGCATAGAGGGGAGTGCGGCCATCAACGCCAAGACCAACCAGGGCCCGGGCTGGCGCTACGGATTCGGCGCGGCCGGTGCGGGCGGCAACGGCTTCTGGGAACAGACGGCGCAGTGGCAGTCTTTCCAGCTTACAAAATACCGCAGCGGAGCATTCAGCGGCTGGTATTCGGAATACACCACATCGGCCTATCTGCACGTGCTGCACGAGCGCCCGCGCTATGCCAACTACTTCATCCACTGGTGGTGGGTGGAGGAGACGGGCGACATCTCTTTCATAGGCCGCCTGTGGAACGAGGCCGAGTATCCCGAGGACCCCGTGGAGACCTATATGCGCCTTATGGGATATGATGTGGCTGCGATGAACGACTCCATGTGGCAATATGCGGCCCATATGCTCACCTACGACACGAATGAACTGCGCACCTACGGCAAGAACAATGTCGGCGCCACCGCCGTCACCAACATCTCCAAGAACGACGAGGGCTGGTGGCAGATTGCGGCCGTCAAGGCTCCCGAGACCACCGGCTCCAACGCCATCAGAATGGATATCCCCACAGACCGCAAGGTGGCGGTGACCCTGGAGCAGAATCTGGGCATCTCCGGCTGCGTGTCGGGCAGCATCACCCTGGCTGGCTGGCGCTACGGCTTTGTGGCATACGGCGGCGGCAAGGCCTACTACAGCCCCGTGTGGAGCGCCACCGGCGAGCAGCAGAGCTGGGAGGTGCCTGCGGGTGCCAGCAAGCTCTGGCTGGTTGTGACCGGCGCCCCCAAGAACTACGAGCGCCACGCCTGGAGCGACGAGAGCGACACCAAGGACACCAAGTGGCCCTGGAAGGCTCAATTTGAAGGGACTAAACCTTATGGAAAATGAGAGGACTGATATTTAAGGCAATCGCCTTTGCCGTGGCCGGAGCGTTTCTGCTGCCGGCCTGCAGCGAGAAGGAGCAGCCGTGGCAGGAGACCACCGGCACCCTCAGTTACATTGTGGCTCCCAGCGCAACATTCGATGCTGAAGGGGGCGAACAGAGCATTAAATTCAAGTGCGACGAATCATGGCACATCGAGTGCGAGGCGGACTGGCTCCATTTTGACCCAGAGCGCGAACAGGGCACCGGTGTCAAGAGAAGCTGCAAGGTGACCATCACCTGTGACGCCAACCCCACTCAGAGCGCCCGCAGCGCCGAAATCGCCATCATCAACGGCACCAACCGCATTGACTTCACCGTGACCCAGAAGGCGCCGGTGATAACCCTCACCGACCAGCAGATTGCAGAGCGCGGCATCGACATCTCCCGCGTTTACGAGGGGGTTGTGGGGAGCGTGTCAAAGCTCAAGAAATCCGACAGCGAATTCTATTTTGGGCGCGCCCGCGCCAGCGAGCACTTCCTGCTCCTCTGGGACGACGGCTATGAAGTGACCGGCGAGATTCTTCCCGGCGACGAGCGCACCGCCAAGTCCATACGCGTGGACATTGACGACCTGCTGATGAAGGCGGAGATCTACTACGACACTTATGTCACCAAACTGGGCCTTCGCGGTGACGAGGGCAAGTCCTATCTGGACAAATACTATATGACCATCTGTCTCTACGGTACCACCGACTGGAAGGCGGAGGGTGGCGGCAGCGGCAACATGGGAGCCCTATGGGTCAGCGCCACCGCCTGCCAGCCCACCGGCAGCACCATCGCGCACGAGATAGGCCATGCGTTCCAGTATCAGGTCTATGCCGACTACGGCTCGCGCGACGCCGGATTCATGCAGATAGGCGGCCTCTTCTGGGAGGCTTGCGCCAACTGGCAGAGCTACAACCTCTATGCGGAGCAGGCTTTCAACAGCGAGAACTTCCGCGTGTTCACTGAGAACCACATGCGCCACTTCCATCACGAGCATCAGCGCTATGCCACCTACTGGTTCCAGTTCCTGCTCACCGACAAGTATGGCTGGGAAGGCTACGGCAAGCTCTGGAAGGAGTCCAAGAGCAGCGAAGACGCATTGCAGGCATACCAGAGGCTGTTCTGCGGCGGCGACCTGATGGGTCTTAACCGCGACCTCTACGAATATGCCGCACGCTGCGCCACCTGGGACTTCAGTTCCGAGGTTGTGAACCTCGACGAGCAGGCCAATGTCACCAAAAAGGCGCCCATCCGCGATTTCGGCAAGAACTATATAGGCAAGCTGGGCTGGGTCAGCAGCGACGACGGCAGCGGCTGGCAGAAGGTCGGCTACGCCCGCGCCCCTGAGGCTACCGGCTTCAATGTAATCCGCCTGAACGTGCCTGAAGGCTCATCCGTCAGCACGGAGTTCGAGGGTCTGCCCAATGCCGCGGGCTACAATGCCACCAAGGTTGACGCATCCAAGGCTGGCTGGTATGTGGGATATGTGGCTCTGCTGGGCAATGAAGAGAGGGTTTACAGCGAGCCTGTGTTCGTCGGCTCCTCGCTCAAGGGCACCGCGGCGTGGGATGTCCCCGCCGGTACAGAAAAGCTCTGGATGGTGGTGGCCTGCACCCCCACCAAATATTACGGCCACAGTTGGGACGAGGATGACACCAACGATGCGCAGTGGCCCTATCGCATCCGCATCAGCGGCACCGACCTCTACGGCACGATCCACTTTGACGGCAGTGAAACCGTGAGTGACGCCGAGATCGTAAAGAACATCGATGTCTCGGTGGCCGACGGCTATGCCGGTCCTTCCCTCTCGTTCGAGGACGAGGATTATGTGACGATAGGCAAGGCGTTTGTGATGCAGCCCTCCGAAATCGCCTCAAAGATTGCCTCCGACCGCAGCAACTATAAGAAGGGCGAGGTGTGGTTCGGCAGCCTGGAGGCGGACGGCACCGTGTCGTATGCCTACAGCGCCAACGGCTACGGCTTCTGGTATGACGGCGACAGCAAGGTGACCACCTGGGGCAACAACCCCACCGTGTTCACTGAGTACAACGCCTCAAGCTGGACCTTCCAGCTGGGCGTGAACGCCGCGAATGTCGAGGTGGGAAAAACCTACACTATCCGTCCCTGCTTCGTGTACCAAGACCACAAGGTGGTCGTGACCATAAATATGCATATTACCGAGTAGCATAGGTAAGCTTTTTCAAAATGTGTGTGTTTGAGGCCCTGGCAGAGTTACGCTCGGGCCTCTTTATTCTTATGGTCTTGTGATAATCTTTACCTGCGCTTCGCGGAGCAGGGGGGAGGTGAACGTGACTGTGATTTCGCCGGCCTCTCCGGTCGTCTGGACATAGGCGAGGAGCCGTCCGTTGTGGACTCTCTGGACATTGTCCGTGTAGTCGCCCATGTCGGTGTTGTCGGACCCTTCGAGTCCGAGCAGGCGTGCCGGGCCCTCCACGGTGCAGGTGATGTTGTTGTCGGCGAGTTTCACCATGACGCCGTTCTCATCGACCACCGTCACCGTTATGTGCGCCGTCGCCTTGTCCTTGGAGAGAGAGACCCTGTCCGGTTCCGCGCGCAGCGCATATGGACGTCCCGATGTGGTGATGCTGTATTCTGACAGCACATTGCCGTCTTTGTCACAGCCCTCGGCCTTGAGCGTGCCGGCCCTGAACGGAATGTCCCACCATATTATCCCGCTCTTGTCATCGTATGGCTTCATGTCCCCGATCTGCTTCCCGTCCAGCAGGAGGCGTGCCTGCGGGGCGTTGGTATAGCACACGACGCGGATTTTATCGCCTTCCTGATAGTTCCAGACATCGGGCGCGTCGGGGGAGAGGAACATGTCCCCTCTATTGTCCGCCGGATATGTCCCTATGTATGTGACCGGTTCCGTGCTCCACATCGACGCCCGGAAATAGCCTTGCGGCTTCGGAAAGCTGCCGAAGTCCAGAAGCCCGGTCCCGAGGCCGCGTGACGGCCAGCTGTTTGATTCTCCGAGATAGTCGGTGCCGGTCCATACGAACTGCCCGAATATGAAGTCGTTGTCCCGCACCGCGAGCCAGGCGTCGCGGCTACGTCCGTTTTCGCTTCCATAGATTATGCGGTCGGGGTAAGCGGCGTGGTCAATGACATAACGGTCCTCGGTGTAGTTGTAGCCCACGACATCCACGGCTTCCGGATATTCCGTCTCGTTGGACATTACGACTCCGGCCAGCGCTCCGGTCACGGGACGGGATGTGTCCACCGCCCTGACACATGCGGCGAGCCGTTTGGCTATCTTGCCGATACGCATCGCGTCGGGTGCATCAGGCTTGTAGCCTCCGAACATGGGCTGGTTGATCTTTTTGCCGTCCAGGACGGGATGGGAATAGGGGTCGTTTGGGTAATCGACTTCGTTGCCGATGCTCCAGAGAAAGATGCTCGGGTGGTTGCGGTCGCGGCGCACCATGTCGGTCACGTCGCGCTCTATCCACTCCTCGAAAAAGTCAAAGCTGCCGTCATATCCCGGCGTGCCGACATTCCATCCCTCCAACCACTTGCGCTTGGGGAACTCCCATTCGTCCGAGGCTTCGTCCATCACGAGCATCCCCATTTCGTCGCACAGGTCATAGAGAACCGGGGCCTGGGGGTTATGGCTCATGCGGATGGCGTTGGTGCCGATGGACTTGAGGTTTTCCAGGCGTCTCCTCCACACTTCTTCAGGGACCACCGATCCTAGCACTCCGGCATCGTGGTGCAGGCACACTCCCTTGACTTTCATCCATTTGCCGTTCAGGGCAAAACCTTTGTCCGGATCAAACTCGAGGGTGCGGAGCCCCACTCTGGTCTCGGCTCCGTCGATTTTAATCCCATCGGAAATCAGCTCGGTGCGGAGTGTGTACAGGTAGGGGTCCTCAATGCTCCAGCGGTGAGGATTTTTGACTTTCAGATCCACGGTGAGCCTGTCCTCTCCGGCATCCATGTCCTTGAGGGACGCTTTGCGGGTGGCTGCCGGATTGCCGGAAGCGTCATATAGGGTAGCCCGGACTTCAAGTCTGGAGCTGACCGGGACGTGCTTCTGAATCTCCATGTCCACGGTGATGACCGCCTGGCTGCCGGTGATTGACACGGCCTTCCAGCCGACGCCCCACAGGGCGAAATGCGTCTGGGGAGCCGACACGAGCCAGACGTCGCGGTAGATGCCTGAACCGGTGTACCAGCGCGAGTCGGCATATCGGCTGTGGTCGACCCTGACGGCGAGCACGTTATCGCCTTCTTCCAGATAGGGTGTCAGGTCATACATGAATGATATATAGCCGTTGGGGCGTTTGCCGAGAAGCTTTCCGTTGAGGTAGACCTCGCTGCGGTTGTATACTCCTTCGAAATAGACATAGTGCCTCGGGGCGCCGTCGCTGACGGTGAAGTGCTTGCGGTACCAGCCGATGCCGCCGGGAAGATAGCCGGTGCAGCTGGCTAGGGAGGGGGAGAGCCGTCCCTCGACTGACCAGTCGTGCGGGAGGTCAAGGCGCCGCCATTTGCTGTCGTCGAAAGCCTTGTCCTTGTGCGCAGTGCTGTCGGTGAGGCTGAAAAGCCACCCGTCGTTGAACTTGGATGCATCTCCGAAAGAAGTCTGTGCGTGCATGGCGGTGCCGAATGCGAGCAACAATGTCAGCAGTGATAATAGTCTGTTTTTCATCATATTACGGACTTGTCTATCTAATGTGATCACTTGGTGGAATGTGCGGGGGAAGATGTTTCCGCGCGCTTCTTATACTCGGATGGGGTGCATCCGTATTCCTCCTTGAAGCATTGGCGGAAGTAGGCCATGGAGCTGATGCCGACGTTCCACGCTGTTTCCGAGACGTTGAACTCGCCGGAGGCAAGCATCTCAGCCGCCTTTTTCATCTTTACCTTCCGTATATATTCGTTGGCCGTTATGCCTATCAAGCTCTTGACCTTCCTGTAGAGGGAAGAGATGCTCAAGTTCATGTTCGAAGCCAGATTCTCCATGTCAAGATTTTCGGAGGAGAGGTTGTCTTCAATGTAGGCCGTGAGCTTTTTCATGAATCCGTTGTCCATCGGGGAGAACAGCTTTTCGGCCGGAGCGTCCGGCTTGCCTTCTCCGGAGATGGAATGCAGGTAGGTGTTGGCCAGCTTGCGGCGGGATTCGATGAGGTTGCTGATTCTTGCCCTGATGATGTCGGCGGTGAACGGCTTGGTTATATAGGAGTCCGCACCGGCCTTATAACCGGCGCTCTTGTCTTCCATCGTGTCTTTGGCGGTGAGCAGGATGACGGGGATGTGGCTCAGACGCAGGTCTTTCTTGACACGGGAGCACAATTCAAGTCCGTCCATCCGGGGCATCATGATGTCGCTTATGATGAGATCCGGAGACTGTCGCATCGCCAGTCCTATGCCGCTTTCGCCGTCGGAGGCGCAGTAGACATCGTAATCTCCTGAGAGGGTCTCCCTGAGATAGTCCCTGATGTCGTCATTGTCTTCCACGACCACTATTCTCAGTTTGTCTCCGCCCGACTCTTCCTTGTCGTGATCTTCCCACGCGGCTGTCGAGGTCCCGACGGGAATGCTGACGGTGAAGATGCTCCCTACGCCTTTTTTGCTGTCCACGGTGACGGCGCCCCGGTGGATTTCCGCCAGATGTTTCACTATGGCCAGCCCGATTCCGTTACCCTGGACGGCCCCTTTTCCGGGAACCCGGTAGAATCTGTCGAAAATCTTATCCAGCTGGTCTTTGGCGATGCCTTGACCGGTGTCCGCCACGCTTATGAGGGCGTAATCCCCTTCCCGGCGGAGACCTATGGTGATGGTGCCCCTTGCGGTGTATTTCAAGGCGTTGGATAAGAGATTGTTCAAGATGGAAGTGATGATCTCCCTGTCGAAATCGAGGCTGATGCCGTTCTCGATCTGAAAAACGAAACCGATGTTTCTGTTGGTGTTCGACTCGACGAAAATGGTCCCTATGTCGTGTACGAATGTGCTGAGGTCCCCGTAAGTCGGGTTGTACTGTACGTTTCCCGTTTCCGCTTTCCTGAAGTTGAGCAGCCTGTTTATCAGCTCAAGGAGATTCTGTGCGTTTCTGAATACCAGTTCTGCTTTTTTCCGGGAGCCGGCACCCAGGGAGGTGTCATTCATGATGTCTTCTGCGGGCCCGAGGATGAGCGTGATGGGGGTCTTGAGCTCATGGGTGATGTTGGTATAGAACCGCAGTTTTTCCTCGTTGGTCTCTTTTATGGAAGAGATGGTGGCCCTGTCCAGCGCCTTCTGGATATAGACGAGGGAAACCCAGATGACCATGCCGGCCAGGATCAGCAGGTACAATATCTTTGCGGCCAGAGTCGCGTATAGGGGAGGCGTTATCACGATGCGCAGCGTCGCCATATCTCCCGTCCAGTCGCCTCCGATGCTTCTGGCTCTCACGTGCAGAAGATACCTCTTGGGAGGAAGCCTGAAAAACGACAGTTCATTGCCTTCGCTGTGGAACCATTCTCCGCCCAGGCCGTCTATCTTGTAGGAGTATTCCAGATTGTTGTGCAGAGCGAAGTTGTCCGCCGCGAAGGATAACGAGAAATTGTTCTGTCTGTGGTTGAGCCGGATCTCCTCCAGTCCGGCCAGCAGGTATTCATTCAGGTAACCGCTTGACTCGTCGCTGTTTGAATGAGCCTTTATTCTGGCGAAATGAATCGGAATGTCCTTCACTTTTTCGCATGTGCGGCTTTTATTCACGAAGACTACTCCGTCGGATGTCCCGAAAGCCAGCAGGTCCCGGTTCCACATTACCGCCGCGCCTGCGGAAAAGTTTCCCTGCGTCATCCCCGCCACCTTGGTGGAATATGAGGTGACGGTTGAATCCTTGAGGTGAACTATGGAATTCGTGGTTGAGAACCAGATGTCTCCGTCGGAGTCCTCGGTCACGGACATGATGATGTCCGAGCTGAGATTGTCCCTCTCATCGAAAACTCTGTCATATGCGATGCTTTCCGTTGATTCGGGGAAATGCACCAGCCCCTCTCCGGTCGCGGCCCATATTCCGCCTCTGCTGTCCTGGATGATGTGGTTGATCGAATTTGATGGGAAGCCGTCGGAGGCTGAAAATCTGGCGAGACGGTTCATATGCCGGTCGAAAACGAACAGGCCCGAACGGAATGTTCCTATCCATATCCGCCCCTGACGGTCTATGCACATCGATTTCAGATAGTTGTCCGGAAAATACTCCGGAGACCGGTAGGTGCCGAGAATCCGCCCGGTTTTTCTGTCCGCCGCATACAGCCCTCCGACACCGGAGGCGAGCCACATCGTGTCCCCATATTCACGGAAAGTATGCACTTCATTGGCCCGGATGCTGAATTTGGGCCGGTGCCGTTCATCCATGACGGAGACGCCTTGATTATACATTCCCAGCCAAACCTGCCCGTCGCTGTCGCAGAACACGGACTGTGCGTTCCTGTCGGTGAATGCACTTTCGAAAGATTCGGCGAGTGAGGCTGAGGAATCGAGGATGTTCAGGCTGCCGCCGTCCGTGGCGACAAGGAGCTCTCCGTCTCCGTTGCGGGAAAGCCCCCTCACGATACGCTCCGTGAGAACCTCCGGATAGCTCAAGGTGGAGAACCCCGACCGGTTCTCAGACATGAAGATCAGCCCCTTGCCGGCGGAGCCCAGCCAGACATTGCCATAGACATCCTCGGCCATCGCATGGATTCCCACGTCATCAAATAGGTCCGGAGACGTGATTTTGACAAAATTCCTGTGGCCGCCCTCGTTCAGATCCATGGCCCACAGACCGCACATGTCGGGGGATACCAGAAGCTTTCTGTCCTCTGTCAGCAGAATGGAAAATATGATGCCTCCCGGCAGCCCGGAGTTCTCGCTGTCGAACACGGTGAAGTCTTGCGTGACAGGACGGAAAAGTGCGAGTCCGCGGCGTGTCCCCACCCATACGTTATTTTCACGGTCGTTGTAGACATATCCGACCTCGTTTGACGGAAGACTGCAGGAATTGTCCGGATCGTGCCGGTAAGAGGTGGCGGTCATGCTCCTGGGATCGAGGACTGCGATGCCGTCTCCATAGAAACCTATATAGACCCTGCCGTCCGCTCCGATGCAGAAACATCTGACGGTCCCTTCGGGGAATCCGTCCGTGTTTCCGGGGTAGTAGCGCGTCACGGTCTGTTCTTTCGGGTCGAATCTGCATATTCCGTCAGTGTATGTGCTGAACCAGATGTCGCCGCGTCTGTCCTGGGCGATGTCTGTGATTTCATTGCTCGGGAGAGAAGGGGTGCTCCGGCTGTCCAGAAAAAAAGATTCTTCCGTCGCCCAGCTATAATAGCCCAGGCCGTTGCGTTTTGTCGCGAACCATATTCCGTCATCGAATCTGTCTGCGATCACGGCATTCATCTCATTGCCCGGCAGCGCCCCCGAGTATTTGGTGTATCTGTTCACTCCCACGCCGTCAAAACTGTTCACTCCGTCGGCTGTGCCGATCCAGAGGGTGCCGTATCTGTCGATATCCAGCGACACTACATAATTGCTGGTCAGTTCATCCCGGAAGGAGACCCAGGAGGACGACAGCGTATTTCTTGTTTCACGGGATTCCGCCGAGGCGGAAAACAGTAAAAGAATCAGAAGTGGTATCAGGAATCGTGACCGCATATTCGAAGTCTGTTTTGAATCATTTCGGAGGCAATCTGCTTGGCGGATGTTCAATGTCAAATGTAATCCTATTAATGTAAAAAAGAAAGAGCCGGTTTTCCCGCATAAGACGTTTTTAGGTCAAAAAAGACTGTATCGTTTCACTGACCCGTTCAAGTCCAAATTGAACGATTTGTTGGCAAAGGAGGGAGGTTAAACGTTATATTTTAGCGCGAAGAATATACCTATAACCACTAGTAAATTTTGCCAGATGAACAGACTATCCAAAACGGGATTGATTCTGACCGCGTCCCTGACGCTGGGCGCTTCGGCCTACGCTCAAGTGACTGTGTCAGAGACAAAAGAAACCATTCCGACCTATCTTGTGGACTCTCCGGCACTCTATCCCTACTTCTTCACGGGAAGGACCTATCAGGGAGCCGCGGGACACGTTTACCCCTATCCGATTTATGACAACCTCACCGATGACCGGGTGGAAAGGGAGTATAAATATCTGAAACTCGAAAACGAGTACACGGAGATAGGCGTACTCCCCGAAATCGGAGGCAGAATCTTCTCTGCGGAAGACAAGCAGACGGGCTACAATTTCTTCTACCGGCAGCACGTCATCCGCCCTGCTCTCATCGGGATGATCGGATCGTGGATTTCCGGGGGAGTGGAATGGAACATCCCTCATCATCACCGTGCATCTTCCACCCTGAACGCAGGTTATGAAATCACCGAAAATGAGGATGGCAGCAAGACCATATGGATCGGAGAGACGGAACTCAGACAGAGGCTCAAATGGACTATAGGACTGACCGTGTATCCGGGCAAGTCTTATGTCGAGGCCACATTCAAGATGCAGAACAGGACTCCGCTCATGCAGTCGTTCCTCTATTGGGCGAATGTCTCGGTGCACTGCAACAATGACTATCAGGTCCAGTTCCCTCCCCAGACGGTGTACGGAACAAGCCACAGCAAGACGAGCTATACTGACTGGCCGTATAACACCATCTACGGCGAGTCCGAGCCTACGGACAACAGCTGGTGGAAAAACTTCAAAGGCGCCAACTCCACTTTCGCCGTGAACTATTCCCAGGATTATCTCGTGGGTTATGATTTCGGCAAGAACGCCGGCACTGCGCATTGGGCGAATCATCATCTCGTTCCGGGAAAGAAGTTTTTCCTCTGGGGCACTGAGAGCGTGTGGAATGAGATGCTTACGGAGGAAGACGGGGCCTATCTCGAACTTATGGTCGGCACATATTCGGACAACCAGCCGGATTACAGCTGGATCGGCCCGAACGAGGTGCGCGTGACCAAGCAGTATTGGTATCCGATAAAAGGTATCGGCGGAGCCAAGAATGTGACGCTTGAAGCTGCGGTGAATGTGGAACGGACATCTCCATCCTCCTTTGCCGTCGGTTTCAATTCGACATCCCTCTATAAAAACGCCAAGGTCGTCGTGAAGGCCGCCGGCAAAGTCATCGCCGAACGGGTCATCACGATAGACCCCAACACTCCTTTCATTGAGGAGATAACCGTCCCGGAAAGTCTGAAAGACAACGAGTTCTTCACCGGGCTTTATTCTGCTGACGGTACGGAACTGGTCAGCTACAGTCCTGTGGTCAAGGATGAGATCGAGAGGCCTCATCCGGCGGACAGGCCCAAGACTCCCGCCGAATATGAGTCTGTGGAAGAGCTGCTTCTCGCCGCACAGAGACTTGAAGAGTTCCACAACGCCCGTGTGGACCCTCTCCCTTATTATGAGGAGGCGCTCCGCAGAGACTCTCTTGACTCGCGCACCAATGTGAACCTCGGAATCTACTATGCCAGACGTGCAGAATGGACGACTGCGGAAAAATATCTCCAGAGAGCGTACAAGCGGCTTACCGGCCTGCACTATATGCCGGAAGTGGACAAGACCGGCGTCCTGTATCACACCAATCCTAAAGATGGAGAGATGCTCTACTATCTCGGAGTAGTGTCGCAGGCGCTCGGCAAGACAAGTGAGGCCGAAAGCTTCTTCTGGAAATCCACCTGGTATCCGGGATTCCAGTCAGCCGCCTATCTCTATATCGCCCAGCTGTACTGGAAGCAGGGCAAGAAGGCTCAGGCCCTGGAGGCGATCGACGAATCCGTCGCCCTCAGCGGGAAAAGCACGCAGAGCCGTTTCGTAAAGGCGTATTTCCTTGACAGTATTGGAAAAGCCGATGAGGCGGTCGCCCTTCTGGACGAGAATATCAGTTTCGACCCCGTGGATTTCCTCAGCATAGTGGAACGCGCCCGCATAAAGGGTGACAAAACCGCGGCGGTGCAGGCGCTCAGACATATGGGAATCCCTCTGCAGGAGTGTCTGGAGATCACCACTTTCTATGCGGCCGTCGGGGCATATGATGAAGCTGTGAGCTTCCTTGACTTCGTTATGGAGAACGGGACGGCATATGCGTCCACTCCCATGCAGAAATATGCCGTAGAGCCGTTCACGCAGTCTCCGCTGCTTAATTATATGGCCGGCTGGTACAGCACTCTTGCCGGTAAGGACGAGGCGGCCCTGTCATATTACAGAAAAGCGGCCGGGATGTCTCCGGACTATTGCTTCCCTTTCCGCGTGGAGGAAATGCAGATGCTTCAGGATGTGGTGACAAAGAACCCTTCAGACTACAAAGCCTCGTATTATCTCGGGAATCTCCTTTATTATTATGGGCGTAAGGACGAGGGAATCGCCGCATGGAAGCGCTCCGCCGAAGTCAATCCGGGCTATGGCATGACACTCCGCAATCTGGGATTCTCCGCCGACAGCCATTTGAAGGACAAGAATCTCGCGGCGGAATACTATCGCAAGGCTATCGCGGCTGACGGCGGCGACCCGAAGTTCTTCACGGAACTCGATGTCCTGGAAGAGGCGCTCAAACTTCCTTCCGCTCAGCGGCTGGCCAGAATGGAGAAAAATCGCAAGACCATCGAAAAGTCTGACGACGCCATGTCCCGTTACGTCTATCTCCTTGTTGATAACGGAAAATATGGCAAGGCTCTCGACATTCTCGGGACAAGACATTTCCGCGTATGGGAAGGGGGTTCTACCGTCTATACCCAGTTCGTGGACGCCCATCTGCTGAACGGACTGTCGCTTCTTGCCAAGAAGCAGGCGAAAAAGGCGCTGGACGACTTCCTTGCGGCGGGAACCTTCCCTCGCAATCTGGAGACGAACGAGCTTTCCACCGGCCCGACTGTGGCGAAAGTGGCATATCATCAGGGTCTGGCATACAAGGCTCTTTCTCAGACCGACAAGGCCAGAGAGGCGTTTGAGAGATGTATAGCCGCAGCCGGCGGCGGCAGCGAACGTATGCGCAGGAACGGTGCGGGTGACGAGAGCCGCTACTTCGTGGCGATGTCACAGAAAGAACTCGGACTTGATGCGGAGGCCGCGCAGACCATAAATGAGATGCAGGCCTATGTGGACGAGCAGAATGCTGCCAAGACGACCACGGTGGACATTTACTCCAAATTCGGCGAGGACGGTTCCGGAGACGCCATCAGGGCTCGCAATCTCTACATCCAGGGTCTGGTATATCTTGCCCGTGGAGATAAGGCTTCCGCTTCGAAGTACTTCACGGAGTCGCTTGAAGTCAATCCTTCGGCGGTCTGGGTCAAATATTTCAGAGGAATTAGCAGATGACTGCATAATCAAATCATTAATTAACACTAAAAGACCAGAAAATGAAAAGACTAATCAGAATGCTATCAGTAGCATTATTATTGGCGTTTTTCTCTGGGATTCAGCCATTGGGCGGCCATGTCGCCTATGCTGAAGCGCAGCAGAAGACGCACGCCGTAAGAGGCGTCGTGACGGATGCGCTCGGGCCCATGGGCGGAGTGAACGTCCTGGTCAAAGGTACGGCCAACGGCACGATGACGGATATGAACGGTTCGTATGAACTGTCGAACGTCCCGGTCGGCGCCGTCATAGAGTTCTCTTTCGTGGGCTACAAGACCCTCGAAGTCACGGTCGGGACCGATGAGGTCGTTAACGTCACCATTGAAGAGGATCAGAATGTGCTCGACGAGCTCGTGGTGATCGGATATGGAACCGTGAAAAAGAGCGACGTGACGGGTTCCGTGTCATCGGTGACGGCCGAAGCGCTCGACAAGTCTTCCACCGGAGATCCCATCCAGGCTCTCCAGGGCCGCGCGGCCGGTGTGCAGATCGTGACTGCCGGAGGTTCACCCGACGCGACGGCGGAGATCAAGATCAGAGGTACGGGTTCTCCCAACGGATCCACCCCTCTCTTCGTCGTGGACGGATTCCCTCTCAATGATATCCAGCATCTCAGCCCCAATGACATCGCCTCCATAGAAATTCTGAAGGATGCGTCCGCCTGTGCCATCTACGGTTCAAGAGGCGCGAACGGAGTCGTCATGATCACCACCAAACAGGCCAAGGCCGGGGCGCTGAAGATCAATATAAAGACCGAGTTCGGTATAGAGGCCTCTCCGGTGAAGCCGTCGATGCTGAACTCCCGTGAATATGCGGAGATGACGAATCTCGCCCGTGCCAATTCGGGTCTGGAGGCCAAATATGCGGATCCGTCGGCGATCACTACAGACACCGACTGGTACAAAGAGGTGATGCGCACTGGAATATATCAGAACTACAGCCTGACGCTTTCCGGCGGTTCCGAAAAGATTTCCACCGTGTTCACGACCAACTGGTTCAGCCGTGAGGGTACCGTCAAATCGACCAAATTCCAGCGCCTGAATTTCAGCCAGAACACGCAGTATAAGCCGTTGTCTTCGCTGACACTCAAGGCTTCATTCACCGGGTCGTTCATGAAGACCAACTCCCTCGGGGCCAACGGCTCCAACAACAGGTCTATCTTCCTGTCTTCTCTCATCGCGCCTCCCGACGTGCCGGTATGGAATGATGCTACCGGATACTACAACGGAATCACTGCTTTCCGACTTGCGAACCCAGCCGGCGTGATAGCGCGAAACAGCACAGAGGGCAATATGAATTTCCTTATGGCGAATCTCAGCGCCGACTGGAAGATTTTTGACGGGCTGGTGTTCACCTCCCGCTTCGGTTATCGCTTCGGCATTGGGCTGGACTCCAATTTCACTCCGATATATTTCGAGACCTCCAATATCGCAAGCGGAAACAACAGCATATCCAGAAGGACCAATTTCAGCAAGGACTGGACCTGGGAGAACATGCTGACTTACACGAAGAAGATAGGCGTTCACGAGTTCTCCGTCATGGGCGCAGTATCCGCCAGGGATTACTACAGTGAAAACTATTACGGGGAGAAGAAGAATCTTCCGAGCGAAAGCAAAGAGTTCCGCTATTTCGACGCTGCATCTGATTCAAATCCCTCTTTGACCGGCAGCGCGTCGTCTTTGGGAATGTTCTCCTATCTGGCTCGCGTCAACTATACGCTTCTTGACCGTTACCTTCTGACCGCTTCTTTCCGTGCTGACGGCTCATCCCGCTTTGTCGGCAGCAAGAAGTGGGGCTATTTCCCTTCCGGCGCCTTCGCATGGAAAATCAACGAGGAGCCGTTCTTCAAGAATATTGATCAGAACTGGCTTACGAGCGCCAAGCTCCGTCTCGGATGGGGACAGATCGGAAACGAAAAGATATCTTCATACTATCCCTATCAGACCTCCATCGCACAGAACCGCTATTACGTTCTCGGTGACAAGGAGCGTGTGAACGGGGCTGCGCTGAGTACTCTCGGCAATACCGTTCTCCAGTGGGAGACGTCTGAACAGTACAATGTGGGACTCGACCTCGGCTTCCTTGACCTGAGGCTCACGGCGGCCATCGATGCATACATCCGCAAAACGGACAACATCCTCCTTTCGGAGTCGGTTCCTCGTCTTTCCGGAACAGGATCCATCATCCGCAATGTGGGAGGAATGGAGAACCGCGGTGTCGAAATCGCTGTAGGCTGGAAAGACAACATCGGCGGGTTCTCGTACAACATCGACGGCAATATCTCGTTCGTAAAGAATAAGGTCACCAATCTCGGAACGTCGGGCATCCTCCAGTCCAACGGCTTGACCTATGACTACGCTCTCATCGATTTCTATGGACAGTTCGACAATATCGTCCGTTCTACGGTGGGAAATCCTTACGGTCAGTTCTACGGTTACAAGATGCTGGGCATTTTCCAGGATCAGGCTGAGATCGACAACTATAAAAGCGCGGACGGCACGGTGATTATGCCGAGGGCTAAACCCGGCGACAGCAAGTTTGAGGACATTGACGGGGACGGCAAGATCAGCAGTTCCGACATGACCATCATCGGCGATCCTAATCCTACCGCCGTCTATGGCTTGTCGTTCGGTGCCAACTGGAAGAATTTCGACCTGTCTGTCCTGTTCCAGGGCACTTTCGGGAATGACATCTTCAACGCCTCGAAGTTCTATTTCGAGAAGTTTGACGGCCGGCAGAACGTGCTCAAGTCGGCTTATAAGGCCGGATGGAGCGGCAAGGGATCGACCAATGACAGGCCGATAACGCTGGCCTATGACGCTGATGACGCAAGGAACAGCCAGAACTGGTGGCAGTCCACGATGTATATCGAGGACGGATCATACTTCCGTATGAAAAACCTCCAGATAGGTTACACCATCGAGCCCAAGTTCTCATCCTCGGCTACGGTCAAACCTTCGTTCAGAATCTATTTCTCCGCGCAGAATCTGCTCACTTTCACGAAATATTCGGGCTTCGACCCGGAAGTTTCGGATAACGGAGTCGATGCCGGCCAGTATCCTCAGCCCCGAACCTTCGTATTCGGCCTTAATATCAACCTTTAATCAGTAACTGCTTTATGAAACCATATAAACTGTTTACAGCGGCCGTGGCGGGACTGATGATCTTTTCCTCCTGCGACGACCTGCTCGAAAAGAAGCCTCTTGTCACGCTGGCAGTGGAGAACTACTACACCACGGAGGATGAGGTGGAAACCGCTATGATGGGCATATATCATGTGTTCATGACTGAGAATTTCGGCCTGTACCACTATCTGCACATCGGAGACAACATGTCGGACGACTCCCAGCTCGGCAACTCCCGTTCAGACGGCGTCGCCTGGGCCGGCAATGCCAAGTCCCTTCTCCAGTTCAACATTCTCCCGACCAATTCATATTCCGGACGAAACACCTGGAATCAGGACTTCCAGGTCATCACGAACGCGAACTATCTGATAGAGAATGTTCAGAAAAACAACATTCCTAACGCGGAGAAATATATCGCCGAGGCCAAGTTCCTCCGCAGCTATGTCTATTTCGACATGACGCGGCAGTTCGGCGGACTTCCGCTTGTGGACCATATCCTTTCATATGAGGAGTACTATACCCGCCGTTCTTCCGAGGAGGATACCTGGCAGTTCGTAGAACAGGGATTCATCGATGCAGCGGAAGGCCTTCCGGAGGAGTGGGATGCCGCGAATACCGGCCGGGCCACAAAGGGTGCGGCTCTCGCGATGCTCGCCAGAACTTATGTCTATCACGCCAGCTACAACAAGAAGGCCGAGACATGGCAGAAAGCATATGACACCATCAAGGAGATCGAGCGTGGAGGCTGGTTCAGCCTGGAGCCGAACTATGCCGACATCTTCGACATGGAACATCAGAATGGACGCGAGATCTGTTTCTCCATTCAGTTCAGAACTTCCCACACCGGATGGGGTGACTCGAACGACGGCAACATGCTTGCGTTCTACGGACACGATGCCGGCATCAAGACGGCGGATCTGAACAAGTCCACGACCACTTTGTCGGATGAACAGTATGATTTCGTCTATAATAAGATGCTGGAGGAATTCCCGACCAACATCAATGATGACGGTACTCCGAAACCCTACCTGAAGAAGTGGACAGGATGGTCTCTGCACTGTCCCACCATCGATCTGGTCAATGCTTTCGAGCCCGGCGACCCTCGTCTTAAAGCTACGGTCATCGCGCCTAACGAGTATTATGACGGTCACACCCACTTCAATCTCTCCAGCGACAGCGGATATCAGTCGAAGAAAGAGTATGTGCCCTTCGCCTATCGGACAGAGGAAAGCAACGAGGACGACCTTTGCCGCAATATGATCATTCTCCGCTACGGAAACATCCTCCTTTATATGGCGGAGGCCTGCTGTCAGCTGGGAAAGACCGGAGAGGCTCTCGATTATCTTGAGATGGTCCGTTCCCGCGCGCGCAACAGCTCAAGCGAGACTGGAATCCTTCCTGAAGTGACGACTGCGGACCAGGCCGAGCTTCTGGAGGCGATTTATCACGAGCGCCGGGTCGAGCTTGCCATGGAATATGACCGCTATTGGGATCTCGCCCGCACCGGACGCGCCGGGAAGGTGATGAAGGCTTACTATGCGAACTATGGTGACGACAACTCTCACCAGAGCAAGGGAAAGAACTTCATTGAGGGCACTCACGAGCATATGCCCATCCCGCAGCAGGCGATAGAGGCTTCTATCTATAAGGGCGAAAAGACTCTGGAACAGAACCCTGGATATTGATTTTTATGAAGCGGATATTTTTAATCATGTCCGGTATTCTCCTGGCCTCCTTCATGGGGGCCGGGCAGAATACCTACTATGTTTCCTCATCCGGAAACGATTCCGCCGACGGATTGTCTGTCGGGACCGCGTGGAAAACCATTGACAAAGTCAATTCGATGGTGTTCTCTCCCGGCGACAGGATTCTGTTCGAGGCCGGATCGCGATTCTGCGGACAATTGCGTCCGCAGGGTTCCGGAACGGCGGAGCAGCCTATCGTGATGTCGTCGTTCGGAGAATGCGGGAAGCGTCCGATAATCGATTTCGGACGCGCGGAAGGTGCCGGCATCCTGCTTGAGAATGTCTCTTATTGGGAGATAACCGGCATGGAGGTGACGTCAAACGCTCCGTACGAAATCGGCATAGGACGCCAGGGCATCGTCGTGACCGCATCGGGCCATGGCAATGCTCTCAGGCACTTTGTCATCAAGGACAACTATATCCACGACATCTGGGGGCAGATGGGCGGCCGCGGTCAGTATGTGGGATATTACAGCGCCGGAATCCTGGTGCGCATTCTGCGCGACCGGAACCAGGCCGAAGACGGTTCATACACTCCCTGCACGATTGACGATGTCCTTATCGAGGGCAACACTCTCGAAAGGATAGACAAATGCGGCATCGTATGCTGGGGCGCGAAGGAGAATGTCGCAGTCCGCAGAAACCGCATGGACAACATCGGAGGGGACGGAATTTTTGTCAACGGACCCTACAGAGGACTTATCGAATATAATGTGATACGTCGCAGCTGTATGCGGGCCGGTGACGCCGACCTTCCCGGAGACGACGGATGGTGGCCTCACGTGGCGGCCTGCTGGATTCAAAACACCGAGGAGACCATAATGCAGTTCAACGAGGTGTATGATACGGGCAGAAATCTCTATAACGGGGACGGATTCGCCTATGACTTCGACTTCAACTGCAAGCGCTGCGTCGCCCAGTACAATTACTCCAAAAACAACAACGGGTTCATGCTGCTGATGTACAACATCTTCGAGAACGTCACCCGTTACAATATCTCCGAGAACGACCATACGCATCTCATCCAGATGCAGGGGCCGCTGGAAGGCGACAAGAGCATGATCTATAACAACGTTTTCTATATCGACTACGGTATGGCGGACATCGATTATTTCCTCACCCGCGAGCCGGCCGAACTCGGAGCCAAGTTCTGGAACAATATCTTCTATGCGACCGGGCAAGGACGTTTCCGTTCGTGTTATACGAGCGGGGATACGGCCGTGCGCAAGTATGACGAGGATCTCCGTCCGGATATTCCTTCCGGGAGCATATTCCTTAACAACTGCTATTTCGGGCCGTGGAAAAACGGGCTTCCGGATGATCCCAAGGCCATAGTTGCCGATCCGATGTTCGTGGCTCCCGGCACAGGCGGCGACGGACTCTGCTCGCTCGGTGGATATCGTCTCAAGGCCGGTTCACCCTGCATCAATGCCGGAATATACGTGCCGTCGGCGGGCGACAGGGATTTCTTCGGCCAGCCGCTTTCCGACGGACATCCGGATGTGGGCGCGTTCGAGTATCTCGGCAGCGGTGTGTTTGCCGACGAGGCGGCTCTGGCGGCTCAGGATCGAGCTGCGGAGGAAGCTTCTTCCCTGGCTTGGGCGCGCTGGATGTTTCCCGAGGCCGTGGCTTCGAATGACCCCTCACAGTTGAGGATACGTCTTCGTGAGCCGCTTACCGGGGATATCAAAGGAAGCATATCCTGGACGAACGCCAAGGGCAAGACGGTCAGTCTGAACCTCGAAAAAGTCAAGGACCGTCAGAATTTCGTGTTGCCTGTAAAGTCCGACAAGGCCTCTGTTGAGGGGACGGTTGTGAAAGTGTCTCTCGCGAACGGCTCGTTCTGCGAAGACTTTGAGATTCCCGTAAAGGAGATGGAACAAAGAAGACCATAAAGTGATGAAAAAGATATTACTGTCAGCAATGATGCTTCTTGCCGCAGCTGCAATTTCTGCGGCACAGAATAAAACCTATTTCGTTTCTCCATCCGGCGACGATTCCGCCGACGGCCTGTCGGTCAAGAACGCCTGGAAGAGCATAGACAAGGTGAACGCCTTCTCCTTCCAAGCGGGGGACAAGGTGCTTTTCGAGGGCGGAAAGACTTTCTACGGCAACATCGTCATAAAGAGTTCCGGCACGGAGGACAACCCTATCGTATTCTCCGGTTTCGGTTGCGGCAAACCCGTAATCAATATCGGTGAGAAAGAGGGGACTGCCATCACCATACAGAATGCGGACGGCATCGAGATCATAGGCTTTGAGATAACCAGCGGATATCCGCCGGAAGTCGGCGTGGGTCGGAACGGCATATTGATAGACGAAAATGCCGCAGGGAAAGCCTTTAAGCATATCGTCATCAAGGATAACTATATCCATGACGTATGGGGGCAGATGGGCGGCACACGTTTGCGCAGCGCCGCAATCAGCGGCGGAGTGTCGCGTCCATGGAGGCCCGAAGAGCAGGTGGGAGAACTTTCCACTCTCGAAGATGTGCTCATCGAGGGGAACAGGATAGAAAGGGTGGACAAGGTCGGAATCTCGACCAACGGCATAGGGAAACTGCGTGTGCGCAGGAACTATATGGACAATCTCGGCGGTGACGGCATCATCGTGGGAGGTTCATACAGGGCCCTTATCGAGTTCAACGAAATCCATCGCTCCTGCATGCGCTCGGGAAATCTCTATCTTCCCGGAGACACCGGCTGGGAGAATGGAGGTGAAGGATGGTGGCCTCACACTGCCGCTTGCTGGATTATCCGCTGCGAGGAGACCATCATGCAGTTCAATGAGGTCTATGATACGGGCCGCGAGGTCCGCAACGGAGACGGATTCGCCTATGACTTCGACTTCTACTGCAAGAGGTGCCTGGCCCAGTACAATTACAGCAAGGAGAACCACGGTTTCCTTCTGCTGATGTATGACATTTTCCAGAATGTGGCCAGATATAATATCTCCGAGAACGACAAGACCCATCTAGTTCAGATGCAGGGAAGCATAAAGAATGATGGCAACGTGCTGTATAATAATGTGTTCTATGTGGACCACGGGCTCCTGGACCTGGATTTCTTCAGGGGCGACACCGAGGCTTCGGCGAAGGATATAGATGACCTCGGGGCTCACTTCTATAACAACATCTTCTATGCGGCGGGCCAGGGACGCTTCAGAACGGCGTATTCTACAGGTTATGCGTGGGACAGGAAGTTCGACGAAACCTTGAAACCGAATCTTCCGGCAGGAACTATGTTCCTTAACAACTGCTATTTCGGGCCGTGGAAAAACGGGCTTCCGGATGATCCCAAGGCCATCGTGGCCGATCCGATGTTCGTGAACCCGGGAACCGGAGGAACGGGACTCTGCACGCTCGGCGGATATCGTCTCAAGGCCGGTTCACCCTGCATCAATGCCGGGATGTACATACCGTCGGCGGGTGACAGGGATTTCTTCGGCCAGCCGCTTTCCGACGGGCATCCTGACGTGGGCGCGTTCGAGTATCTCGGCAGCGGTGTGTTTGCCGACGCTGAAGTGCTGGCTGCGCAGGACGCTGACGCGGCTGACGCAAGCGCCGTGGCCTGGGCCAAGTGGTGTTTCCCTCTTGAATTGGGGGTGCAGGACACTGCGGATATCGACATGCGCCTATACGAACCGCTTGAGGAAGGCGTGTCCGGGACAATTTCCTGGACAAATCCCCGCACCGGCAAGACCGTCAAGACCGCGATTCCGAAAACCGGGGACCGTACCACGTTCACTCTCAAAGTGAAATCCGACAAGGAAACGCTTCTCGGCAGCAAGGTCAAGGTTAGCGTCAACCGCGGCAAGTATGTGGAAGAATGGGAAATTCCGTTCTCCGAGAATCCCGCACGCAGAAAGTGATCCTAAATCTGCTATGCTGAAAACAGCGAGGAGGCTGACCGAAACGTGCTTTCGGTCAGCCTCCTTTGGCTTATTAACCCCCGCAGACTATCGTCTGCGGCCCCTTGCAACTCAATACTCTTCCTCGTTGAAAAAGAAGTCGTCCTTGGTGGGGTAGTCGGGCCAGATGTCCTCAATGCTCTCGTAAACCTCGCCGTCGTCCTCCAGCTCCTGCAGATTCTCTATCACTTCCTCCGGAGCGCCGGAGCGGTTTGCATAATCTATCAATTCGTCTTTTGTGGCCGGCCACGGAGCGTCGTCCAGGCTGCCGGCGAGTTCAAGCGTCCAAAACATGGGGTGAATCGTTTATGTTAAAATTCAAATCTCCAATCAGTTGGCGGAATCACCGCCCCCTTTCATAAGGCCGCAAATATATATAAAATTTCCATATAATATCAATATGGGCGGAAGAAATCCGCTATCCCCGGGCTCTGTTCCGAAACAGCCCGGCTGCGATAATGGCGAGAGTGAGCAGTTCGGCGGCGGGAAGTGCCGTCCACAGGCCTATGGGGCCGATCAGGCGTGGAAGCAGAATGAAGCCCGTCACGGAGAACACAATGCCGCGCAGCACGGTATAGGCCATTGCGCGGCCGGTCCGTGTTATGCTCTGGTAATAGCCCACAAACACCACGTTGAGGGCGAAGAACAGGGAGCAGGTGGCGAACCACGGCAGACCTCCTGTCGCCAGTCCGTAGGCGGGCTCGGTCGGGCGCAGAAACGCGCTCACGATGAAATGGTCGCCCAGGACCAGCGCCGCGACCACTCCGGCGCCGCACATCATTGCGGCATATGCCGAAACTCTCAGCGCGCGCCTCACGCGGTCGTTCTGACCGGCGCTGTAGTTATAGCTGATGATCGGCTGGGCCGACTGCGCCACTGCATTGTTGACCGAGAAAAGGATGGGAAACAGATAGCAGACAATCGCGAAGGCCGCCACTCCGTCCTCATGCAGCATGGACATGAACATATAGTTGCCGGCTATCATGGTGATGCTCATGGCCACTTCGGATAGGAATGTGGCCGACCCCACCTTCATCATATAGACCGAATTCCTCCAAGTGCGCCCCAGCGAGGCCATGTCCGTTTTCAGCCGGCGGAACTTCAGGGACTCGGAAAATTTCAGAAAATAGGTCAGGCTCATCAGACCGCATACGATGCAGGCGATGGCAGTGGCTATGGCGGCGCCTTTCACGGCCATGCCCAATGGGAAGATGAAGATCCAGTCAAGCGTCAGGTTGACCAGCGCTCCGGTCACCTGAATCCACATCGCATAGCGCGGCGAGCCGTCCAGCCTCACCATCATCATGCCGACGCACTGCCACAGCAGAAATTCCATTCCCGGCAGAAGCCACAGCAGGTAGTCGAGCGCATAACGCTCCAAAGCGGGGCTGCATCCCAAAGCATAGACCACGGCCTTCGGCATAAGCAGGCAGAGCAGTATGATTATGGCCATCAGCACCGACCCGGCGGCGAAGGCCTGAGTCATTGTGGTGCAGGCGGCCTCTTTGTTGCCGTTGGCAAGATGCATGCTGGCGATGACCGAAGCGCCTATGCCGAACATCAGGCCTATGCCGGTGACCACCGTCCAGATCGGCGCCACTATGTTGACGGCGGCTATGCCTTCGGCTCCGACGCCCCTGCCCACGAGTATGCCGTCGATGACTGTCTGGGCGGACATGAACAACATTCCCACGAGGGTGGGGAAAAACAGGCTTCTGAATAAAGGACCGATCTTGCCCGAGCCGAAATCAATCTTGTCGTGCGGGACGCTCACTTTCTTCTTTATCATATCGTTACCGTATTTTTGGTTGCACAAATCTGCGCTGCGGCAGCGGCGGGCAAAGGTAGGCATAAGTTTCAGAGTAAGCAACAGGTCCTTTGGGCTTCTTAAATGCTTCCGGCCTATGCCTGGGGCGCGGCGAAACGGCCAGGGCGAAGGCTCCGGAGGTCGATTGGAGCTCCGGAGTTGTATTATATATCGTCAAAATGACTAATTTTGCCGGGCGGAGCTCCCGGAGCGGGGCCGCGCCAAAACGGAATCGATATGGGATATATAAAAGAAGAAAGATACGACGGGGAGACGACACGCCTGATCGCCGGCCATGTCAGGGAGATACTGAAGCTGATAGGGGAGGATCCCGACAGGGAAGGTTTGCTCAAGACTCCCGAGAGGGTCGCCAAAGCCATGCAGTTCCTGACGCAGGGCTATGACCAGAGCGGCGAGACTATCATCAAGTCGGCCCTTTTCGATGAGGAATACCAGCAGATGGTTCTGGTCAAGGACATAGAGCTCTATTCCATGTGCGAGCACCATATGTTGCCGTTCCTCGGCCATGCGCACATCGCATATATCCCCGACGGCAAGATCACCGGCCTCAGCAAGATAGCCCGGGTCGTGGACACCTTCGCCCGCAGGCTCCAGGTCCAGGAACGCCTCACCGTCCAGATCCGCGACTGCATCCAGCAGTCCCTGCATCCGCTCGGAGTGGCCGTGGTCATAGAGGCCATGCACACCTGCATGAAAATCAGGGGAGTGGAGAAGTCCAACGCCGTCACCACCACCTCCGCCTTCTCCGGCGTTTTTCTCAAAGACGCCAGGACCCGCAACGAGTTCCTGAACCTTATCAAGTCAAACATCCGGATTGACTAGGCGCGGACCGCAGGGCGCCAACTTTCCGACACAAAAGGCCGATTTAGGAGCCGCGCCGGATTGAGCCGGGCGTGGAGGCCGACAAGTCCGGAGGGACTGCGCCGGATGTGCGAAATGCCCTTGATAGAGTCCGCGGATGACAATATGCGGGGGTTAAGAAGCCCGAATGGGGCTGAACAAAAAGGGCCGAACAAAAGTACTTTTTGTTCAGCCCTTTTACGGATATCGCCGTTCTACTCCTTCGGAGCGACGGCCTTCCAGACACATGCGCTGAGCGCTCCGCCGAGCAGAGGGGCGCAGATGAACACCCACAGGTCCTTGAGAGCCTGTCCGCCCACGAACAGGGCGGGGCCGATGGAACGGGCCGGGTTGACGGATGTGCCGGTGAGGTTGATGCACACGAGGTGGATCAGGACGAGGCTCAGACCTATGGCAAGTCCGGCGAGGTTGCCTGCTCCCGTCTTGGGATCGGTCGTGCCGAGAACCACCAGGACAAACAGGAAGGTGGCGATCGTCTCGACGATGAACGCTCCGCCGGCTCCGCCGGCATTGGCCACGCCGTTGGTTCCGAGACCTTCAGGGCTGCCCATGGCGCCGGGGGCTCCTGTGACGGACACTATGAGATAAAGGATAGCGGCGCCCAGAATTCCTCCGATAAGCTGTCCGACCCAATATCCGCCGGCGTCTTTCCAGCTCATTCTGCCGGAGAGGACCACTCCGAGGGTTATCGCGGGGTTGATGTGGCAGCCAGAGATTCCGCCTATCGTGTAGGCCATTGCCACTACCGAGAGACCGAACGCAAGAGCGGTGGCGGCCACGCCGGCGGGCTCTCCGCATCCGACGAACACGGCGACGCCGCATCCTAGAAGTGTCAGGAACATGGTTCCGATGCACTCTGCTAAGTATTTTTTCATGTCAGTAAGGATTAAATTATGAAACTAAATTATGAAAAAAATCCCGAACATCTCCTTTATAACGTATAAAATACGCGGCGGCGGAAAAAATGTGAAAAAAAATAAAAAATGTTTGGTTTATTTCGGAAAGGCCTCTATATTTGCAGTCCCGATTTGGAGATCCGGTTGGGAAAAACGGAGGACTCGTTAGCTCAGTTGGTAGAGCATCACACTTTTAATGTGGGGGTCTCGGGTTCGAGCCCCGAACGGGTCACAAATTGAAACAGACATGCTTCCTTAGCTCAGTTGGTAGAGCACAGCACTCTTAATGCCGGGGTCCAGGGTTCGAGCCCCTGAGGGAGCACCAGAAAAGAAGAGAGTTTGACATCGTCAAGCTCTCTTCTTTTTACATGATATCTACCTCAAGGAAGGAAGGAGCGGCCGGAGACGTGTGGAGCGTGACTTCGGTGGCGCGGTAGTCCGACTTGGAGGCCATGTACTGGTTTGAAAGAAAAGTCTGGGGATTCATGGCGAAAAGCGGGAAACAGCTGCTCTGCACCTGAACCATAATCCTGTGGCCGGGCAGAAACACATGGGCGATGTCGTTCATCGTGAACTCCACCCTTTCCGACACGCCCGGTCGCATGGGCTCCGGAGCGGAGAACGAGTGCCTGAAGCGGAGCGGCAATATTCCTCCGCGCACCGCCATCCTGTAGCCGTCCGGGCGCACGTCAATCAGTTTCACCACCATGTCGGCATCGTCCGAGCCTATGGAGACGGTAAACGAGACCCGCACCGCCCCCACAGCGGTGACCGGCCTGTCGAGCCGGCCGGAGCGGAAGCTCAGCACGTCCTTTCTGCGGGCGAGGAACCTCTGGTCCGCGGCCATATAATCCCTGTCCATGAACGGGCCTCTCCTGCAGGAGGGCACCGGTTTCTCCGGGTCGGAAACATAGCTGAGAGACACCGGCCTGCCGTCCTGTTCCGCTGGCATAAGGAGCTGACTGACAAGTCCCGCGGGGACCGCACCGGTTCCGGCGCGGTCGGATGCGTCAATGATCGACAGGCTGCGGTCGCCTTCGAGCCTGAGCCTCATGCGTCCCGAGCCGCGTAGCGGCCATGAATCCGAAACTATGGACACGGCTGACCTGTCGAAGACGAACCCTTCCGGGACGTCCCTGCCCATGAACCCCTTCAGAACTTTCCGCAGATTCGGGGCCTCTTCATTGGCGTCGGCCCCTTCGGAAGGGAAGACCGTGACCTTGTGCTCGGGGAGCCGGCCTCCGCCGCGCAGGCAATGCTCGAAAAACGGGAACTCTATCTTGTCCATGAATCTGGCCGACAGCCCCTTGCCCATGAACGCGTCCCCGATGCGGTCAAATTTCCGGCGGCTCCACGAGCCATGCCCCCACGGGCCCATCACCATGAAGCAGTCGTCCCTGTCCTTCACCGCGTCGAAACAGCGCAGCGGCCCGTAAAAGTCCTCCGCGTCGAAGGTGCCTCCGACCACGAGCAGCGCCGGTGCCTCAGGGTGGGCCGAATAATAGCCGCCCAGCGCTGTCGAGACGTCCCGTTCCTTCCAGAACCCGTCATAATCCGGATGGGCGGCGATGTCCCTCCAGAAAGTCTTTTTCTTCAACAGCGGAGCCATGATCCGTTCCATGGGCCCCATGCGCAGGAAAAAGCGGTGGATGTCCCTGACTCCCATATGTCTGGTCGGGAGGATTCTGGATCCCGGATGCGGCCTCTTCCGGAAGAAAAACCTGCCGAAGGCGTAGGTGTCGGCGAGCATCAGCGCACCGTTGCGGTGCAGGTCGTCCCCCATGAACCAGTCGGTGACCGGAGCCTGAGGCGACACCGCCTTTATGGCCGGATGGCCGCACATCGCGGCGCAGGTGGCATAGAAGCCGGGATAGGACACGCCTTTCACGCCTATGCTCCCGTCGCAGGCGGTGTTGTCCAGAATCCATTGCGCGGTGTCCCATGTATCGGTCATCTCTGAGACCGAAAACAGCGTCCCGGGATATTCTCCCGAGGACGCCGGTCTCACGTTTTCGAAGTCGCCTTCGCTCAGATATGTCCCGCGGACATTCTGCTGCACTATTATATACCCTGCGGAGACAAACCTCGACAGGGCCTTTCTCAGATTGGAGGGAAAGCGTTCAGGGCCATAGGGCTTGAGGGGGAACGGCGTCCTGATCATGAGCGCCGGAGCCGGACCGCCCGAAGCCGGGCTGTAGATCGCGGTATAGAGCCCGACGCCGTCCCGCATGGGGACCAGTTCCTCTCTCTTGACATAGTTGGCTTTCAGCCACTGAACGCTCACTCTTGTCATTGCTGGACTGTCCTGTAGTTGATGAGTCTGGTGATGGCCCTCTGGCAGACGGGGCAGAATTCGGGGAACTCGTTGATCTTCATCCTGCACTCGGGTTCAGGCCTGTAGACACCTTCGCTGAGGTATCCGCCGCCCTCATAGAGCCCCACCTTGTATTTCGCCGTGCTGTAGTCGGGTCTTGTGAATTCGGGCTTCCTGCCCTCGGCCTTGGCGGCCTTCAGTTCTTTCTCCATAGCCTTCCTCTCCTTGGCCTTCGCGGTGTCCTGCTCGGCCTTGGTCACGATCTTGTCGGTCTGGAGCATATCCTTCCACTTGGAGTCGAAGTCCACGAGAGTGGTGATGTTGGGCTCCCAGGGCTCGATGTCGGTGAAATAGAACTGCTCATACTGGTCGTCATAGAAATACTCGTCGGCCAGGCCGGCGAAGCTGTGTCCGAACTCATGCACGATGACCGGCTTCGAGGCCGCGTGTCTGGTGGAGGAGAGCATATACTGGCCATAGACTCCGCCGCCGCCGTAATGCTCTGTGTTGGCGAGGATTATTATGTCCTCATAGGGTACGGAGGCAAGCGCGTCGTGGAGCTTGAATATGTTGAGGGTGGTGAGGTATCTCTCGGAATAGAAAGTGTCATAATGCGATCCGAGCGCGGTGTTTACCCAATAGTTGTCGTGGGGGATGCTGATTCCGCTTTCCTGGGAGGGCGCGGCCACGGCGACGAAGTTGATCCTGTCGGCCATGGATTTGAACGGCTCGTGGGCGAGAATGGCCTCGGCCGCCATCCGGGCTTCGGAATAGAACAGCTCGGCCTCGTCGGCGCGGTAGCCCTCGGCCACGAAGGCTATGTCCACATGGTCGGCCGGATCTCCGGACTTGATGATGTAGCGGCTGGGATAGTCGCATTTTACCGGCTGGATGAGGATGTCGGCCGGATCCATGTCAAACGAATATTCGGCGACGGTCTCCCTGCGGTCGTTGTAGAGCTCCACGCTTATGCGTGCGGGCGCCTCGGGCATGGGTACGAGAAGCACCACCTCAAAGGACTTTCGCACCCTTGTGGCCTCTTCGGAATTCTGCCATTCGCGGAAAAGGGTCGAGAAAGTGTTGACATAGAGAAGTTTGTCCGTCTTTTTGTCAAAAACTTTCACGGCTCCGTTGCCCTGAAGAAGAATCTTGTCCATGTTGACGTGACGTCCCGCCCATCCTTCCAGACTCTTCATTTTGGCCAGAGAGATTTCGGTCTCCTTGTTGGTGCCGGTGAAGATGTAGTCAAGCCTCAGGGTTTTGGTGTAGTTTCCGGCAAGGGACACGAGGCTGCCGAGACACATTAAGATGACAGCGAAAAGGGTTCGTCTCATAGATTTTTGCTTTAGTAAAAAGTGGTTTTTTCGGGGCCGGTCCCGAAAGCCTTCGCCGGGTAAACTGCGGAGCCTTTTTGCGGAACGGCTTTTTTGTAAAATATTTCAAAGGTAAACTTTTTTGTGAGTATAAAAAAGTAGTCGTTTCTTTGCAGTCTCAAAAACGGAAACAGATGACAAAACATAGGATTTCAATGGTCTCAATGGCCTGTATGGCCCTGATTTCAGTTTCAGCCGCGGCGCTTCGTGCGGAAGCTTCGGCCACGTTCCGCACTGATCCGGTTTCGCCCCCCGACTCGGTCTATAATCTGGAGGCGGTGGCGGTCACCGGCAGCAGAGTCCCCATGGAAATGGGCGTCAGCGCCAGAATAGTGACCGTGCTGGACAGCCTTACCATAGCCTCGATGCCGGCGGTGACAGTGAATGACCTGCTGAAATTCGCCCCCGGAGTGGATGTGCGCCAGCGCGGAGGCATGGGCATGCAGACCGACGTGAGCGTGCGCGGCGGCACCTTTGACCAGATAGCCGTGCTTCTCAACGGAATCAATATCTGCGACCCCCAGACCGGCCACAATGCGGTGGACTTCCCGGTCAGCACCGATGAGATAGACCGGATAGAGATACTCGAGGGCCCCGCGGCCAGGGTCTACGGCACCTCCTCCCTTGTGGGCGCCATCAACATAGTCACCAAAAAATCGCGCGACAACCACGGATCAGTCCACATGGAAGGCGGTTCCCACGGCCTTTTCAGCGGCGGACTCAGCCAGAACATATCGCTAGGACGCTTCTCCTCGCAGCTGTCCTGCAGCTATTCCCGCTCCGACGGCTACTCCAGAAACAGCGACGGAGGGCTGAATATGGATTTCAGCGGCAAAAAGGCCTTCTGGTCCGGCCAGCTGGACACCCGCGCCGCCGATTTCTCCTGGCAGGCGGGCCTGTCGGAAAAAGGCTTCGGCTCCAACACCTTCTACAGCGCAAAATACGACAACCAGTATGAGCGCACACTCAAGACCTTTATGTCGGTGTCCGCCGTGACCAAAGGCAGTCTGCGCTTCAAGCCGTCGCTCTACTGGAACCGCGGCAAAGACCGTTTCGAGCTCATCCGCGGCAATCCCGGGGCGGTTCCCTACAACTACCACAGGACCGATGTGCTCGGAGCCAATCTCGGCGCCGACTTCGAGAGCGCCCTTGGGCGGACCGCGTTCGGGCTGGAGTTGAGGAACGAAGACATCGTGAGTACCAATCTGGGTGACGCGCTGTCCGGCCGGAGGGGCGGCCGCTACGTCGTCGGCCGCAACAGAACCAATGTCAACATCTATCTGGAGCACAGCGTGGTGCTTCCCAGATTCACGGCCTCCGCCGGCTTCTCGGCCATCAGGAATTCGGCGACCCATGAGGGCTTCGGCATATACCCGGGCGCCGACGCCAGCTTCCGCATATCCGATTCATGGAAGGTCTATGCCTCCTACAACACGTCGCTGCGTCTCCCCACCTTCACCGAGCTCTATTATTCGGTGGGCGGCCACAAGGCTGACCGCAATCTCGATCCGGAGAAGATGCAGGCCGTGGAGGGCGGAGTTAAATTCATAAGGCCGGGTGTGAGCGCCGTCCTGAGCGTGTATTACCACCACGGGACCGACATGATCGACTGGATAAAGGATCTTTCGCTCGGGGACGACGCCGTCTGGACCTCGGTCAACCACACGAAGCTCAACACTCTGGGCGAGGAGCTGTCCCTGCGCTTCGATCTTCCGGTCATGACCGGGAATGCCGACTTTTTCATCAGGAACATACAGCTGGGCTACAGCCACATAGACCAGGATAAGAAACTCGCCGCCAATGTGCAGTCACGCTATGCCATGGAGTATCTCCGCCACAAGGCCACGGCCGCGGCGGACATGCGGATATGGCGGAATCTGCTTCTTGATCTGTCGTGGCGCTGGCAGGACAGGGTCGGAAGCTATGAGCTCTTTGAGAACAAGGTGTCCACCGGACGTGTGATCCCCTACAGCCCCTATCACCTTGTGGATGCGCGCATAGGATGGTACTCGGACAGATACCGGATCTATGCCGAGGCTGACAACATTCTGAACAAGACCTACTACGACCACGGCAACATTCCCCAGCCCGGAATCTGGATACGCGTAGGATTCTCCTGTACATTGTGGTAGCCATGAAGAGATCCCTTTTCCTTTCCCTGGTCCTTTCCGTCATTTTTCTTGTATCCTGCGGCAGCCCGGTGTCGAGGGTGATCAGGAAATGCGGCTCGTCTTCGGCGGACTATGACTCTCTGGCCCGGCCCTATGCCGTTTTCGACTTCGACAACACCGCCATAGAGGGGGACATCTCGCTCACCGCGCTTGTCCATCTGATAGAGAATCTGAAATTCAGGCTCACTCCCGACGTCCTGTACAATTCTTTCCTGAATTGCATTCCGGAGGTGGACCGGCCTCTCGAAGGATTCCCCGGGAAGTCCGCGAGAATGCTTGCCACGGATCTGTACAGCGACTATATATGGCTGTATGACAATTATATAAAGGGCAAAAAGCTGAGCCTGGAAGAAGTGCATGAGAGCCCGCAGTACAAGGACTTCAGGGCCAAGCTCTGGGCCCTTTCCGCCGGTGCCGACGCCACTTTCGGCAGCGTAGAGGTCGGATGCCTTTGGATCATGAGGCCGTTCGGCGGCATGGGCGGAGAGGAGCTCACGGCTCTTGTCCGCGAGGCGGCCGGCGAGGCCATGAAGGAGAAGGTGAAGACCGAGGTGTGGACTTCGCCCGACTCCGGCGAGGCGGGCAAGGTGAGCGTGGAGGTGCCGAGAGGCCTGCGCATAGGCAGGAAGACGCTCGCGCTTTTCCGCAGGCTGGAACGCAGGGGCTTCGATGTCTATATATGCAGCGCCGCCTGCGAGACTTTCGTTGAGGCTTTGGCCTGCGATGCCGGCCGGTTCGCCCTTCCGGCCGACCGCGTGTTCGGAATCAGGCTCTCCTCCGGTGACTATGTGTCGCCTTCGGCGGTCTGTCTTCCCGGCTATCCGGTGACTTATGGTCCCGGCAAGACCGAGCTGATACGCTCCCGCATCATGCCCGCCCATGGAGGGCACGGACCGGCCGTCGTGGGCGGTGACAGCAACGGTGACTGGAACATGCTCACGGACTTCCCGGACATGAAGCTCGGCATCATAGTGGACCGTCCGGCCGGAGGGAACATGGCGGAGCTGAAGAAGAAGGGCGGCAGGCGTTATCTTGTAGTGGACTACCGCTGAACTCCACTGACCATTTTTTGAAAAATCATTATCTTTGTGCGATTGTGCGGGATTGGATTTCCCGCATCAACTGCTAAAAAATTAGAATATGAAACTGAAAATCGTTGTGCTTGCCAAGCAGGTCCCGGACACGAGAAATGTGGGAAAGGACGCGATGACCGCCGAAGGCACCGTCAATCGCGCGGCTCTTCCCGCCATCTTCAATCCGGAGGATATGAACGCGCTGGAGCAGGCTCTCCGCCTTAAGGAACAGAACCCCGGATCCTCCGTGGGCATACTCACGATGGGCCCGCCCAGAGCCGGAGAAATCATCCGCGAGGGCCTCTACAGGGGCGCCGACACCGGATGGCTTCTCACCGACCGCCTGTTTGCCGGAGCCGACACTCTCGCCACTTCCTATGCCCTTTCGACAGCCATAAAGAAGATCGGCGGCGTGGACATCGTCATCGGCGGCCGTCAGGCCATTGACGGCGACACCGCCCAGGTCGGCCCCCAAGTCGCCCAGAAACTCGGTCTCAATCAGGTCACATATGCCGAGGAGATTGAAAAATGCGAAAACGGACAGCTCACGATACGCCGGCGCATAGACGGCGGAGTCGAGACCGTCGTCGCTCCCATGCCCTGCGTGGTGACTGTGAACGGCAGCGCCGCTCCCTGTCGCCCGGCCAACGGAAGACTGACCATGAAGTACAAGAGGGCCACCTGCCCTTCCGAGCGCGTCGAGGGGGACAAATATGCCTGTCTCTATGACCAGCGTCCCTATCTTAACCTCATTCAGTGGACAGTGGCCGACATCGACGGCGATCCGTCGCAGTGCGGCCTCGCCGGTTCCCCCACCAAGGTCAAATCGGTCCGCAACATTGTGTTCCAGGCAAAGGAAAGCAAGCAGCTCACCGCTTCGGATTCCGATCTGGAGGGTCTCGTGAAGGAGCTTCTGGACGAAAAAATAATTGGATAAACTCTGGCCCTATGAATAATGTGATAGTATATTGCGAGATAGAAGGCACGAAAGTCGCCGAAGTGTCTCAGGAGCTCCTTACCAAGGGGCGTTCCCTTGCCGACAGGCTCGGAGTGCAGCTGCATGCAGTGGCTGTCGGAACAGGAATCAAGGGCAAGGTCGAGGACCAGATTTTTCCCTACGGTGTCGACAAGCTTTTCGTGTTTGACGCTCCCGGACTTTTCCCCTACACGTCAGCGCCGCACACTGACATCATAGTCAAGCTTTTCACTGAAGAGAAGCCGCAGATCGCCCTTCTGGGCGCCACTGTGATCGGCCGCGACCTCGGCCCCCGCGTCTCTTCCTCGCTCACCAGCGGCCTCACCGCCGACTGCACCGAGCTCGAGATCGGAAGCTATGACGACCCCAAGGCCGGAAAGCACTACGACAATCTGCTCTATCAGATCCGTCCCGCGTTCGGCGGCAACATAGTCGCCACCATAGTGAATCCCGACCACCGTCCGCAAATGGCCACCGTCCGCGAGGGCGTGATGAAAAGGGCCGTTCTGGACGTGAGCTACAAGGGCGAGGCCGTGTATCCGGCTGTGTCTGAATATGTCCCCGAGTGCGACTATGTCGTGAAGGTGATAGGCAGGCATGTGGAGCAGGCCAAGAACAACCTCAAGGGTGCTCCCATAGTGGTCGCCGGAGGCTACGGAGTGGGGTCCAAAGAGAATTTCGACCTGCTTTATCAGCTGGCCAGGGAGCTTCACGGGGAAGTGGGCGCCTCCAGAGCCGCCGTGGACGCCGGCTGGGTGGACCATGACCGCCAGATCGGCCAGACCGGTCTGACCGTGCATCCCAAGGTCTATATCGCCTGCGGCATCTCCGGCCAGATCCAGCACATCGCCGGCATGCAGGACTCCGGGATCATCATCTCCATCAACACCGATCCCGACGCGCCCATCAACAAGATCGCAGACTATGTGATCGTCGGCTCCGTGGAGGAGGTCGTGCCGAAACTCATCAAGTATTACAAGCAAAACAACAAGTAAACCATGGCGAACTATTATAGCGATCACCCGGAACTCAAGTTCTATCTGGACCATCCTCTCATGAAGAGGATAGTCGAGCTCAAGGAGCGCGGCTACAGCGAAAGCTCCAGCTATGAGGACGCTCCCGTCGATTACGAGGACGCCCTGGAAAATTATGACAGGCTTCTCAAGATTGCCGGCGGCGTGGCCGCCGACACGATAGCTCCCAATTCCGAGAGCGTGGACCTTGAGGGCCCGCATCTCGAGAACGGCAGGATGATATATGCCTCCAAGACCTATGAGAACCTTGAGGCTGTCACCAAGGCCGGCCTGTGGGGAGTGGACATGCCCCGTCGCTACGGCGGGCTGAATGTCCCCATGGTGGTGTTCTCCATGCTGTCGGAGGTCATTTCCGCCGCCGACTCCAGCTTCCAGAACGTCTGGTCGCTGCAGAGCTGCATAGACACTCTCTATGAATTCGGAAGCGATGAGCAGCGGGCCAAATACATCCCCCGCATCTGCAAGGGGGAGACCATGTCCATGGATCTCACCGAGCCCGATGCCGGCTCCGATCTCCAGAGGGTCATGCTCAAGGCCACCTATGACGAGAAGGAGGGCTGCTGGAGACTGAACGGCGTGAAGAGGTTCATCACCAACGGCGACTCCGACGTGCATCTCGTCCTGGCCCGTTCCGAGGAAGGCACCCGCGACGGCCGCGGTCTCTCGATGTTCATCTATGACAAGAGGGACGGCGGAGTGGACGTGCGCCACATCGAGCACAAGCTCGGAATCCACGGCTCCCCGACCTGCGAGCTCACCTACAAGAACGCCAAGGCTGAAATCTGCGGAAGCCCCCGTTTGGGACTCATCAAATATGTCATGGCGCTGATGAACGGCGCAAGGCTCGGAATATCGGCCCAGTCGGTCGGTCTGGAGCAGGAAGCCTACAACGAAGCTCTGGCCTATGCCAAGGAAAGGGCCCAGTTCAGCACCAAGATCATAGATTTCCCCGCGGTGTATGACATGCTCGCCAGGATCAAGGCAAGGCTTGACGCCGGACGCAGCCTCCTCTACGAGACATCCCGCTATGTGGACATCTACAAGACCCTTGAGGACATCCAGAGAGACCGCAAGCTCACGCCCGAGGAGAGGGCCGAGCTCAAGCGCTATTCCAAGCTCGCCGACGCCTTCACTCCCATCGGAAAGGGCATGAACTCGGAATATGCCAACCAGAGTGCCTATGACGCCGTCTCCGTCCACGGAGGCTCCGGCTTCATCATGGAATACAAGTGCCAGAGGCTGCTCCGCGACGCGCGCATATTCTCCATCTATGAGGGTACCACCCAGCTTCAGGTGGTGGCCGCTGTCCGCTACATCACCAACGGCACCTATTCCTCCATTTTCGAGGAGATGCTCGCAGAGGAAGTGTCCGCTTCCATGAAGCCGCTTCAGGACCGTGTGCGCGGCATGTTCGGGACCTACAAGGCCGCAATCGAAGCCGTGAAGGCGTTTGACAACCAGACTGTCCACGATTTCCTTGCCCGCAGGCTCTTCAACATGACCGGAGACATACTCCTGTCGCTGCTCATCATCCGCGACGCAAGCCGCAGCGAGGAGCTTTTCGGCAAGAGCGCCAATGTCTATGTGCGCATGGCCGAAGAAGAGGTCGCCGGACACGATTCCTACATCAGGAACTTCAAAGCTGAGGATATCGAATATTTCAAGGCCCGCTAGCGCAAAGCTGGCGCAGATAAATGAAGGGGGCTGACCGATTCGGTCAGCCCCCTTTCATTTCAGCATTTATTGAACTTTATTTCTCTTCTTGCTTTTTGTTCTCCTTGTCACCATAGCCATAACCATAACCATAGCCGTATCCGTAGCCGTATCCGTAGCCATAGCCGTATCGGCGGCCGTAACGGTGTCCATAGGATCCGGCGGCGAGGTCGGTTCCGTTGAGGATCAGCTTCATGTTGATGAACCTTGACGACCTGTAGTCGCTCTCCAGATTCTTCAGCATGCTTCTTTCGAAGAGACCGGCCCTGATCACGAACAGCGTGGTGTCCGCCACCTTGTCGATTATGGCGGTGTCCGCTACGATGTCCACGGGAGGGCAGTCGATGAAGACATAGTCATAGTCGGTCTTGAGCCTTTCGATCAGCTCGGTGAACCTGTCTTCGGCCACCAGTTCGGCGGGATTCGGAGGTATGGGACCTGAGGGTAGCACATAGAAGTTTTCATAGCCGTTCACCTTGATTATCAAGTCGTTGATGTTATCGACACCTCCGGCCAGATAATTGCTGAGTCCTACATGGGGGCTCTCATAGTATTGAGAGGTGGAACCTTTTCGCAGGTCGCAGTCCACGAGCAGGATCCTCTTCTTCCGGCGTATCGCTATGGTGGCGGCCAGATTGTTGATGATGAAGGACTTCCCGCTGCCCGGATTGTATGAAGTGATGACGGCGACGTTCCCCTTGTTGGCCGTCAGCTGCAGTTTGGTCCTCAGCACGCGGAAAGCCTCGTTGATGTAGTCGCGGCTGTTCTTCTCGGACACCACGATGCCGTTTTTGGCGTTGAGCTTTTTTCTGCGGCCGTTGATGCCGAGGAAAGACTTCTTCTCGTCGGGGTTGACATACTGGGGGATTTCCCCGAGGAAGGGCAGCGAGAGCTTGCCCTCAATGTCCTTTCGTCCGCGTACCGTGGTGTTGAGCGTCTGCTGCAGATAGATGATTCCCAAGGGAATGGCCACTCCCATCATCAGAGCGAGCAGAAGTATGGCATTCTTCTTCGGCGTGGCCGGATTCGCGGTGCCGTGCGGAGGGGTGATGACTCTGCTGTTATAGGCCGAGAAGGCCTGCGAGAGTTGGTTCTCCTCCCTCTTCTGGAGCAGATAGAGATAGAGCGATTCCTTCACCTTCTGCTGGCGCTCCACGCTTATCAGGTATTTGGCCTGATCCGGGTTGGAGGAAATCTGGCTCAGGGCCTTGCCGCCGTAATTGCGCTGGCTGTTGATCTGCTCGTCAAGCGCCACGAGCTCGTTGTCTATGGCAGTTATGATGGCCGAGCGCATTCCCTTCAGGGCCATGTCGGCATCCACGACCAGAGGGTTGGTCTCGCTGCTGTTCGCGGCCATGTTGTTTCTCTCCAGGAGCTTGGAGTTATAGTTGCCGATCTGCGTGGAAAGGCTTTCGTTCTTTATGCCCACGTTCATCGGGAGGACCTTGTCGCGGGTCTCGGAATTCATCAGATATTCCTTGACGTATTTGGCCATATAGGCCTCGTTGTTGAGCTCCACGATGTTGGCCTCGGCAGTTGAAGCCTGCTCCATATACATCTTGGTGGCGGCCTCTATGTCGGGGATCATGTTGGCGGACTTGTAGGATGAGATGTTCTCGTCCACCGAGCCCAGCTCCTTCTCTATCACCGCCAGGCGGGCGTTGATGAATTCGGAGGTAGCCACCGTTATCTCGTTCTTGTCCTTGACCCAGTTTTCGTTATAGATTTCCACGAGCGTGTTCAGAAAGTCCTCGGCTCTCTGGATGGACGCGTCAATGATTCCCAGATTCAGCACCGTGGACTGCTTGTCCATGAGCTCCACGGTGAGACGCTTGGTGAAGGAAGCCTCCGCGAGGTTCAGCGGAGTCCTGGTCACGTCGAGCTTGAGCGGCTCCTTCTCCGGGTCGAAATATGCGGTGGGGGAGACCGTCATGCGGCCCAGAGGGGTCGAAAGGGTGTCACCGAAATGTCCGGCATAGGTCTCTTCGACATATTTCTTCCGATATTTTCTGGTGATCAGCCGGGTTACGCTGTAGTCTCCGGCATTGTCATATTCCAAAACGAAAGAGGCGCCTTCCGAGTCCATGATGTCAGGAAGAGACACCTTCACCGGAAGCGACGTCCCATATTTCAGAGTGTCGTGAAAAAATCCTCTGGTGCGGTAGTTGAGATCCAGATCGAGCCTTTTCACCACGCTGAGCACCGTAGCCGGTGAGCTGATGGTGTACATCTCGTTGTTGACGTTGTTCTCGGAAGTGTTGATTCCCATGCTGGCGAACGCATTGCTCACGTCGTTCGTTATGCCGCCACCCTTCTTGTCATCCTTTACCAGCAGGGATGCGGAGCGGGTGTAGGTGGGAACCGATATGAGTATGTAGAGCCCTCCGAGGCAGAGGCAGACGGCGACCGAAACCGCAAACCATTTCCATCTTGCAATGCAGACGGAAAGAAGCTCCATGATGTCCAGCCCTTCTTCCTGCTCCCCGTTGTCAGTATTCATCTCACGGTTGTTGAACTGCTCTTCCATGTCTCTCGTTTACTTGAGGTTAACTATCAGGTTTGCCATCGTGACCAGGAGTGAGGATATCGATATCCAGAAGGATGTGGAGACGACGTTGTTGCCGTTGACCGTGGATTCTCTCATCTTCCTGTCGTTGGGGGTCACATAGATGACATCGTCCTGCTGGATGTTGTAGGCGGGTGAGTTCACCAGATTCTCCAGATCCCTGAGATCCACCCTGTAGTTTACCAGACGGCCGTTGTCCATTCTCTGCACCAGTACGTTCTCGCGGCGTCCGTTTATGGTCAGATCTCCCGCCATGCCTATGGCCTGCAGGAGGGTCACGTTGTCCTTGTCTATGCTGTACCGTCCCGGGCGGCTGACCTCGCCGAGAATCGAGAAGTTCATGTCGATGAACTCCACCGTCACCACCGCGTCGTTCAGCAGATTCCGGTTTCTGAGCTCGTCCTTGATCTTTGCGGCGACTTCCTCGCGGGTGAGACCGGCCACGCCGACTTTGCCCACGACGGGGAAATCCACTTCACCGTTCTTGTCCACGGTGTAGGACGACACAGAATAGCCGCTCGTCATGGCTCCGCTGGAGTTTACGCCTCTGGAATAGACCGGGAGGTTGAAAAGCAGCGCGAGTTCCGGAGTCTTGCTGTTGACCACTATCGAGATTTTGTCTTCCGGTTTCAGCCTTATGTATTCGTTGTGTGTCAAATCCATGACCTCTCCGTCTTCAGTCCCCTGAAAATAGGAGAGCTTCGGAACCGAGCATGAGAATATGCTGAGGGCCGCGACGGCCAGACATGCGAATCTGAGAGCTCTTGTCATTACGTGTTCGGGATATTGTACGATAAACAACCGGTCTGCGCGTAAAAACGCGACAAAACGACTACAAAAATAGGCAAAGAAGTCCTAATTGCAAAATGATTATACTGCAAAGTGGCCTGTACGGGCTATCTTTTCCTTCTGGCCAGCATCGTCACATAGGATTTCCCCTTCCTGTGGATTTCGACGTCGGAGAAACCGCTTTCCATGAGGATGTTGCGCAGTTCCGCCGCCGGGCGGATCTTCATCCCGTCGATCAGGTTGGACCAGTTCACGTCGTTGTTGGGGTCAGGGGTGTCGCAGGCCAGCACTATCACGAACATCCCTCCCGGTCTCAGCACTCTTGCGGTCTCCCTGAAGCAGGATCTGGGGTCTTTCCAGAAATAGACCGCGTCCACCGCCGTCACCAGGTCGAAGCTGGAGTCGGCGTAGGGTATCTTCTTGGCGTTTCCCTTCCTGAAGAACACGCCTGTCCTGCCTTTGTTCGCCGCCCGGCTCCGCTCCAGGTTCTCCCTGTGCGGATCCGTCCCGCAGACTCTGCCGCATTTCAGTTTGTCGGCCAGATATTTCGCCGTGCTGCCGTCCCCGCAGTCGATGTCCAGGGCGTCGTGCCAGTCGCCGGGCTTCAAGAATCCGAGAGCCCATTTCGCCAGGGGCTTGTGGATGCGCTTCATCATGGCCACAAGCATCTTTCCGACGAATCCGTCAGGACTTGCCCCTTGTCCTCCCAGGGTCAACAACATGGTCATCATCAGCAATATGAGCATCGGGTGCGCGTTTTTACATACACTCTTCCAATATTGACAGAATCTCTGTTGGAGTGAAGGTCCTTGCGCAGCCTTCGCGGATAATCGCGGAAGCCGCTATCTTTCTCAAAATCTCCGGGGTCAGCGTCGCGGAAAGGCCCATCTCTCCGAAACTCAGCGGCAGTCCGCAGTCCCTGATAAAGGCTCTCAGCGCGTCGATTCCCAGTGCCGCGAGCTCTTCCGTTTCGATTCCGGCGCCGTCGATTCCCCACACGGCCGCGGCGAAGCGGGCGAATTTTCCGGGTGCTGATTTCAGCATGTGCCCATACACCGCCGGGTGCAGGACCGCAAGGCCCTTGCCGTGGCTGCAGTCTGTGTAGGCCCCGAGCTGATGCTCTATCATATGGCACTGGAAATCGGTCTTTTTCCCGATCTTGAGCAGTCCGTTCTCCGCCATCGCCGAATCCCACATCAGCAGGCCTCTGGCCCTGATGTCCTCAGGGCATCCCTTTTTCCCGCTTTTGTACAGCTGGATGACCTTGCGGAGGTTGCCGATTATGTCCCTCATCACTGCCTCGCTCATGGAGTCGGAGAGGGGAACCTCGGTCTCCTTTCCGAAATAGGTCTCCATCACATGGCTCAGGCTGTCGAAGGCTCCGGCCGCGAACTGGTCCATGGGAACGCTCAGGGTGAGGGTGGGGTCCAGTATCGCGAACACCGGGTACTGTCCGTAGAGGTCGGTCTTGATCTTTTTCTCCGTATGGGTGATCACGGCGTCGTTGTTCTGCTCGGATCCGGTCCCGGCTATGGTCGCTATCACTCCGACGGGTATTCCGTCGGAGCCATGTCCATGCGCCTGCGGAAACATGCCCTCTTCGGTTTCCATGGTCCAGACGTCCTTTCCCGTCATGGCCTGTACGGCTATCATCTTGGCGCAGTCGGAGACCGAGCCTCCGCCCACGGCCAGGATGAAGTCCGCCCTACTGTCTCCGGCAATGCGCGCGCCTTCAAGCACCTTGTCCCATGTCGGGTTCGGCATTATGCCCCCGAAGGGGATGACGTTCTTCCCCATGGATTCGAGAATGCCCGTGATTCTGCCATACAGGCCGCTGCGTTTCACGGAGCCCATGCCATAGGCCAGCATTATGTTTTTTCCGGCAGTCTCCATCCCCTTGCGCAGGGCCGACTCCATGATGCCGGCTCCGAGAAGGGTGGTTACCGGAATATTGAATGATATGTCAGTCATTTTTGTGAAACTAGATCAAAAACAGCACCAAACAGACGAGGGCAAGAATAATTCCGGCGATCTGGATGCGCGAAAGCCTCTCTCCGAAGAACATCACCCCGGTGAATATCGACAGGCACACAACCCCGACATTGTAGAGGGGGAAGAACACGACCCCGTCCATAAGTCCCAGCGCCTTCATCATCAGTGCGGTGCATGAGGAGTTGAAAAGGCCGAGGGCGATGCCGCCCGGCAGGGCTTTCCAGTTGAGCGGATGCTCAGCGAAACGGCCTCTGGCCAGATAGACTGCGAGGCAGCACAGCGCCGCCGTCCCGAATATGAAGAGCATTATGTCGCCTTCGCTGCCGTCTCCGAGCCTGCTCTTGAGCGCTTTCAGAAAGAAATCGCAGGCGCCGTAGATGAGAAATACCAGAAGCGGCAGGGCCGATTTCCGGAAATAGAACTTCTCGCCCTTGCCAATATTGCCGAAAATGAGGAACATGGACAAAATCACCAGCGTTATCAGAATCCACCGTGGCTGTCCTTCGCGGTACACCGCCCAGCTCGCCGCCACCGGAAGTATCAGCGACGCCCGCGCCGCCACGTTGGTCACGGCTATGCCCGATTTCTGGGTGCTTATGGCCAGAACCAGTATTCCGCCCATGAATAACGCGCCTTCCAGCACCGCGAGCGGAAGCCACGGGGCGGAAATCGCTCCGGCCACCGCCCGACCCATCCCCGAGAAGCCCTCTCCGCTCAGAAGCAGGCTCACCGCTATGGCGGTCAGGTAGTTGACGAATATGCCCTGAAGGGAGTCAATCCCCAGGATTCTGAATATCTTGAAGCAGACCGAGAGCAGAGTTCCGCACAGCACGGCCAGAAAGAGATACAGCATTGGCGGCTAAGGTGAAAAAATGGTATGCGAAAATGATTTTTTTGTATCTTTACAAGCGACAAATATAGCAAAATCGGATTTATTCCTCTTTGAGTTTATATATTTCAAACCATACGAAACTATGAATAACTTACTTCGAAAGCCGGTGGCCATGTTGTCCGTGGTCGCCGCTTCCCTGGTGTGCTCTGTCGGGCTCAGTGCCGGCGTGCGGACCATCAAGAGCGTTGAAGAGGTTAAGGTGGCCGCCCCGTCCGGGACCGCTCCCTCTCTTCCGTACAGGCTGTGGGTCACCTACTCGGACGGCAGCGCCGAATTCCGCGGAGTCAGATGGATGAACTCCGCAAGGGCCACCGAGGACCTCGAGGCCTCGGCGTCCGTCAATCCCGTGGGAACGGTGTACACCGTCAAGGGTTATATCACGGGTGACAACACGACTTCGTCCGGCTATCCCGTCTCCGCCGAGGTCACCATCGTCTCCGGAACGGCTCCCGTGCCCTCCGCCAAGCCCGTTGCCGAGCCTCTTCCCCTGAACAAGGTGAGGATCACCGGCGACAACCGTCTCACTTCCAATCGCAACATGGAGATTGAGACCATGCTCCAGTGGCCCGTGGCCCAGCAGATCTACAACTACAGGGACACCTACGGACTGAGCACTGACGGCTATCCCGAGGCTGACGGCTGGGACTCTCCGACCACCAAGCTCAAGGGCCACGGCTCCGGACACTACATGTCCGCCATCGCCTTCGCGTATGCCGGATGCGACGATCCCTCCGTCAAGGCTCAGCTGCTTTCCAACATCCGCCGCATGGTCAACGAGCTGAGGGAGTGCCAGGAAAGGACATTCGTCTGGCACGAGGAGCTCGGCCGCTACTGGGAGGCCAGGGACTATGCCCCCGAGGAGGTCCTGAAGAATATGAAGGGCAACTGGGAAGCTTTCGACGAGTATAAGAAAGACTATAAGAACTATGGCTACGGCTATCTGAACGCCATCCCCGCCGCTCACTGCGTGCTCATCGAGAAATACGCCCCCTATAACAATCAGGACTGGGTCTGGGCTCCCTACTATTCCGTCCACAAGCAGCTGGCAGGTCTGATCGACATCGCCAACTATGTGGATGACAAGGAGGTGGCCGACAAGGCTCTGCTCATCGCCAAGGATATGGGCCTCTGGGTGTGGAACCGCATGCATTACCGCACCTATGTCAAGGAGGACGGCACCCAGGCCGAGCGCAGGGCGAAACCCGGCAACCGTTATGAGATGTGGAACATGTATATCGCCGGCGAGCTCGGCGGCATGTGCGAGTCCCTTTCCCGCCTTTCCGAGATGGTCTCCGATCCCGAGGAGAAGGCACGCCTTCTCGAAGCCGCCAACTGCTTCGACAGCCCGGCTTTCATGGATCCCCTTTCCAGAAACGTGGACGAGATCCGCACCCGTCACGCCAACCAGCACATTCCCATGATCGTGGGCGCTCTCCGCAGCTACAGGCTCAACGAGAATCCCTACTACTATAATGTGGCCTCCAACTTCTGGAACTTCATCCAGGGCCGTTACCGTTACGCCATGGGCGGAGTGGGCATCGGAGAGATGTTCCGTCAGCCCTATTCCCAGATGACCGGAATGACCACCGCCTCCTATTCCGACAGACGCAGCGGCAGGGTGTTCCCCATGTCCGACATGAACGAGACCTGCTGCGCCTACAACCTCGCCAAGCTCAGCAAGGATCTGAACTGCTTCAACCCCGATGACGGCCGTTATATGGACTACTATGAGAGAGTCCTCTACAACCAGATCGTGGGCTCTGTCAACGCTCATGAATATGCCACCACCTATCAGTATTCGGTGGGTCTCAACGCCTCCAAGCCCTGGGGCAACCAGACTCCTCAGGAGAGCTGCTGCGGCGGCACCGGCGCCGAGAACCATGTGAAATATCAGGAGGCCGCCTATTTCGTGAACGACAACACCATGTGGATAGCGCTCTATATGCCTTCCGTGGCAACATGGGACGCCAAGGGCGTTACCGTGAAACAGAACTGCCTCTGGCCCGCCGAAAAGTCCACCATCACTGTGGAGGGCGGCGGCGAATTCACCCTCAAGCTCCGCGTGCCCTACTGGGCTACCGAAGGCTTTGACGTGAAGCTCAACGGCAAGTCTGTCGCCAAGTCATACCAGCCCGGCACCTATGCCGAGATTCCCGCCCGCAAATGGTCCAAGAAGGATGTTGTGGAAGTGGTTATGCCTTTCACCAAGCACATCGATTTCGGTCCGGACAAGATGGATACCGAGATCTCCATGTTCGAGGGCAAGCACTCCGTGGATCCCATGTGGCTCGGCACCTTCATGTACGGCCCTCTCGTGATGGCCACTACGGGCATCAACGACTACAGCCAGGCCACTCTTGACATGGATTCGGAGCTTGACGGCGTGACCCTATGCGGCGCTTCTTCCGCTGCTGGTACCGACGGCAACCTCTACACCCTCACTGTGGCAGGACGCACTTTCGTTCCCGACTACTATGCCGACGAGAACGCCACCAGATATTTCCGCATCAATCTTCTCGGTGATCCGAGCGCTCCCAACAAGGCCGCTCTGAGAGAGGAGATCCGTAAGGCCGGAAGCTTCTCCGCCGATAACTACACCGCCGAGTCCTATTCAGCTCTCACCTCGGGCATCGCCGAGGCCAGGAAGGCGTGCGACGCCGAGACTCTCGACAAAGCCGCAGCCGACAGGCAGGTGGCTTCTCTCGAGAAGGCCATCAGCGCTCTCAAGCCCGCTGGCAGGACCGACAAGTCCGCCCTTTCCCAGTCCATCACCAAGGCCAAGAATTACGCCGCGTCCGCCTACACCGCCGACAGCTATTCTGCCATGAAGACCGTTCTTGACAGCGCCACCGGCCTGTATGCCAAGTCCGACAGCCAGCTGGATATCGACCTCAAGACCTATGAGCTCGAGTCCGCAATGGAGAATCTGGTCAGCGCCGCCGGAGTGGACAAGTCCTCCCTGCGCGAGCAAATGCAGATCGCAAGAGAAAGGCGTGACGCCCAGTCTGCATGGAACGAGATGAAGGTGAAGGTTCCGGATTATGCTCCCTGGGCTCCGAACGGATTCTCCAGGCTCATGGCTCTCTATGACCAGGGCAACGAAGTTCTGAACGGAAACGGCAGGAACTATAGCCAGGAAGAGGTGGACAAGATGACCTCCGCCCTGAGTGAGGCCGTCAACAACATGCGTCCCGGCAACCTTCCCGAGCCTGAGGATCTCACCGAGCTCAACGCTCTCGTGAACAATGCCAAGGCCGAGGCTGAGAAGTACCGCAAGATCAGCGACGCTGTCAGCTATGCCGAGATGGTGCAGAGCTATGTCACCGACGGCAGCGGCACCATGGACATGATCGAGCGCGCCGTGAAGCAGCTCAAGGAACTTGAAAAGTAGAGTTTCACCATAATGGAGAGAGGCGTCCGTTTCCGGGCGCCTTTTTTCTTTGTCTATGTCTATTGGATTCTGCCGTTCGGCCGCCCTCCTCCGGGGACCCGTGCCCACCCTCGGGCGCGTTAGAGGGAGGGGCCCGCAAGCGTAGCGCAGCGGGAGGGATGAGCCGAAGGCGAAGGTTCCCGGAGGAGACGGCCGAACGCCTCCCCGTCATGGGTTAAGAAGGTTCGGGGTCGCCGATGCAATCGGCGGGGGTTGAGAAGCCTTAGGTCAGTAGGCATTGTTCGCGGAGCGACAAGCGGGCTTCTGCCCGCCGGCCGTGAGGCCGAAGTACCCCTAATAGGGGTCGCCGATGCAATCGGCGGGGGTTGAGAAGCCTCAGGTCAGTAGGCATTGTTCGCGGAGCGACAAGCGGGCTTCTGCCCGCCGGCCGTGAGGCCGAAGTACCCCTAATAGGGGTCGCCGATGCAATCGGCGGGGGTTGAGAAGCCTCAGGTCAGTAGGCATTGTTCGCGGAGCGACAAGCGGGCTTCTGCCCGCCGGCCGTGAGGCCGAAGTACCCCTAATAGGGGTCGCCGATGCAATCGGCGGGGGTTGAGAAGCCTCAGGTCAGTAGGCATTGTAAATGCCTACTGACCTCCCAGGCGGTCGAAATATGTCAGAACTTCATCCCAGTTCTTGAACGGCTCCTTACCGAACTCGAGAACGGTGCCCATGAAATCGCCGGCGCCGTTCTCTCCGGCATTCCCGTCGATGAGGTAGTCTCCGAAGATGAGGTCTTTTCTCGGACTGATGGTGACCCTGTCCCATGCGTGGACGCCCATATGCTTCTCCGCCCATTCCACGACGGCCGGCCATTTGGCAGGGGTGTTGTAGGAGACGGATTCAAGAATGCGGCATTCATAGGATTCCGAGAGCTTCCTGAAGGCTTTCAGCGCTCCGGCTCCGGGCTCTCTTTGTGCGAGGGGCTTGCCGTCGCCGGGCTCGGCCAGGGTGTCGGATATGCCGATGAATATCGTCTTCCGGCTCCGGCCCTGCGCCGCATCGTCCTGGCGCTGGATCAGAGGAAGCACGCTATGCAGCACGGCGCTGTCGTTCATGTAATGCTCCCCGTCGAAACGGACCGCATTGCGGTAGTGGGAGCTGAACAGGTCGAAGGTGTGCACCAGATTGTCACGGGTGCCGAAAAGCCCATAGACCAGATCCCCGTCTTCGACGCTGTGTTCGAAACAGTGCGAGCTGCATTCCCTGTATTCCTCCAGCAGGGCCTTGTTCACCAGAAACGAGGTGCCCCCGTCCTTGCGGGGGCTGTGAAAATCCTGTTTTCCGAGCCCGTTGTTCTTGAGGATGGTGTCGGCCAGCTGAAAGGCCGGGTTGACCAGAATCTTTCTGATTCCCTGCAGCTGCTCGCCATACATGGCGCCCATCGAGGTGCCGACTATGAGTTCCGGGCTCTCCTTGGCGCACAGGTCTCCGAGCATGTCCATGGCCTCCTTCGGCTCCACGGGGATGTCCGGGGCGATGACCTCGGTCTCCGGCAGCAGCGTCTTGAGGGTGCGCACGGTGCCGTTCTGTCCGCTGGAGGCGAACCCGTGCAGATAAAGCAACTTCTTCCCGGCCATCAGGTCGGGACGGGCGTATTCGTAAAGTTCCATCTTTTCTTAAGCCAGATATGTGATTATTCCCTGCACGGCGATCTTTGCGCTGTGCACGGCCGCTACGACCGTCTTGGGGCCGTAAAGGAAGTCTCCCGCCAGAAAGACGTCGGAATAGGACGTCTGCTGGATTCCGTTCACCTTCGGGCTGCCGTTTCCGCCCACGGTCTCCGGCTTCTGCTGGCCGAATATGCCGTAGTCCACAGTCTCGCTCACCGCGATGATCATGTCATCGAACCCGGTCTCGTGTTCCGTGCCGTCGATGATCTCAGTGGACAGCTGCCCGTCCGGTTTTACGACCGTCTGGCAATCCTTGACAACAGCGATGTTCCCGTCGCCCACGGACTTTATCTCCACGGGCGTCTGCAGCACGCGGAACTTGACCCCGTCCTTCATGGCCTCCTCCACCTCGATGGTGTTTGCGGGCATGTTCTCGAAATCCTTCCTGTACAGCAGATAGGTGTCGTGACCGTTCTTGACGGCGGTGCGGCTCGCGTCCATGGCCACATTGCCTCCGCCCACCACAATCACCTTCTTTCCGAGCACATAGGCGTCGGGGTTGTCGAGATAAGTGAGAGCCGGAATCACATGGGGATTGTCTTCTCCGGGGATGTTCATCCTGCGGGGCACAGCCGCGCCGGTCGCGATGAGGACGGCGTCGCTGATGGACCGGATGACCTTGAGCGGAATGTTCTTGCCTATCCTGACCCTGCCCTTGAACTTGAACAGGGGGGCTTCCCTGAGAATCCTCTCGTATTCGTCGATATAGGCGTTGTCCAGCCTGAACTCCGGTATGCCGTAGCGCAGCACTCCGCCCACTCTCTCATGGTCGTCGAACATGGTGACGCTGAACCCCTTCTGGAGAAGCTCTATGGCCGCCACTATGCCCGCGGGACCGGCTCCGATTATCGACACCTTCTTGCCGTTGTCGGGAGCGCACTCCAGATGCACGTTCTTGAGGAAGTTCATGGAAATCTCCTGCTCGATCCAGTACCAGTGGACCGGAGCTTTCTTGACATTCAGAATGCAGTGCCCGAAGCACATCTTGTTCCAGTCGCACACCTGACAGGTTATGGCGGAGAGGGGATTGTTCTCGAAGAGCAGCCTCGCGGCCTCTTCCGTCTTGCCTTCCAGATACAGATTCATGGCTGCGGGAATGTCCGTGTGGACTGCGCAGGCGGACGAGCATCTCGCCTTTTTGCACTGCAGGCAACGTTTGGCTTCCGGATTTATCATGATTATGAGTTGTTTTAGTTAAAGCACAAAGTTCGCAAATATTTCCAAGATTTCCTCACACGCTATCCCTTGCGCCGCACATCTCTGATTTCCACTACTTTGAGTATTCCGTCTCCGACGCTGAACCTTATGTCCATGCCTCCGTATTCCATTCCGTAGATCCGGTCCGGATCGTCCTGATAGCCGGGCCGCGGGTCCTCCGCGAGCAGGCTCTTCACGGCCAGTGCGGAGCCCGGTCCCGCAGCCTGTTCCAAAGCGGCCTCAATCTCTTCCGGAATGGCGACTTCGAGCCTCCGCCAGAGCGACGAGTCGGTGAACCCGGCCCTTGCCCCGAGGTGGGAGTCGGCATAGGGCAGATAGGGTTTTATGTCATAGACCGGAGTTCCGTCCATAAGGTCGGCGCCGGTCACTCTGAGGGTGTCGCCCTCCACTGCGACCAGCTTCACCGAAGACAGACCTATGGGGTTGGGCCTGTAGGGGGAGCGGGACGCGAAGACCCCAACGGATTTGTTCCCGCCAAGCCTAGGCGGCCTCACGCTGCATTTTGTTCTGCCGGGGCGGTTGGCTGAGAAGCCCCAGAGCAGCCACAGATATTCGAAGCCTTCGATGCCCCTGAGCGCCTCCGGACCGCAGCCTGAAAGGGTTATGGTACCCTCCAGCTCCGGCACCACGCCGCTCTGGCGCGGTATGCCGAACTTCGACGTGAGAGGGCAGTGATAAAATGCTATGGGTTTCAGCTCCATGTGCTCTTCTTTTTGTTGGGGCAAATTTAGCAAATTCAGTATCTTTGTGAATCGGGGTTCCTCATCTGCGGCCCCGTTCTTGATATGAAACTGCTGAAACTCATTCCCATCGCCGCGGCGCTGTGCTGTGCCTGCGGAGGCCCTGACGGGGTTCTGACCGAGCCCGGCGTCAGCGAAGACCTTGCCATACAGAGAAAGGGCCGCGTGTCCGGAATCCATTACGCATTGGAGTTCGACATTCCCGAATCCATGGCCGACAAGGTGACGGGGCGGGAGGTCCTGACTTTCAGCCTTTCGGACGGCCGTGACCTGATTCTGGATTTCACCTCCCCGGACTATTCGGATGTGCAGGTGAACGGCAGGAGCGTGGATGCGGTCTACAGAAACGAGCATATCCTGATCCCGGGCAAGTATCTTTCAGCGGGAGAAAACAGCGTCAGCGTTTCATTCGTGAGCGATGACCGCTTCCTGAACAGGAACGGCGACTATCTCTACACGCTCTTCGTTCCGGCCCATGCCCGCTCGGTGTTCCCATGCTTCGACCAGCCCGACCTCAGGGCCGAATACACGCTTACCCTGAACATCCCGGAGGGATGGAAGGCCATGTCCAACACCGCCGCGGTCAGCGACACCGGCACAAGGATTGAATTCGGCAGGACGAAATCCATCCCGACCTATCTGTTTTCTTTCGTGGCCGGAAAATGGAACAGCTACACCGCCGTTGCCGGCGGCCGCGAGATGACCGCCTTCTACCGCGAGACCGATCCCGCCAAGACGGCGCAGCTTCCCGAAATATTTTCCGAATTGGCCGCCGCCATCGCATATATGGAGGAATATACCGGAATCCCGCTTCCCTTCGACAAATATGATTTCACCATAGTCCCCGGATTCCAGTTCGGCGGGATGGAACACCCCGGCGCCGTGCTCTACAACGAGAACACCATGTTTCTGGGCAAGAATCCCTCGCCGGACGAGAGGGAAAAGCGCATAGAGCTGCTGGCCCATGAAACCGCCCACATGTGGTTCGGCGACATGGTGACCATGAAGTGGTTCAATGATGTCTGGACCAAAGAGGTCTATGCCAACTACTTCGCCGCCGAGATGGCCGAGCCCATGTTCCCGCAGGTGAACCACAATCTGGTCTGGCTCAAGAGCTACTATGTCCCTGCGCTGGCCGAGGACAGAACCGCCGGAGCCTCGCCCGTCAGGCGTCCTCTCGGCAACCTCGCCGACGCCGGCCTGATATACAGCAACACGGTCTATGACAAGGCCCCCATAGTGATGAAGAAGCTTGTGGAGTTCATGGGCGCCGAGAATTTCCAAGCCGGAATCCGCGCCTATCTGCAGAAGTTCGCCTTCGGCAACGCCACTTGGGACGATCTGGTCGAAGTGCTGGACGCCCACAGCGAAAAGGACGTGAAGCAGTTCAGCGAAGGCTGGATCTATACCGCCGGGATGCCGCGCGTGGCCCTGTCCCGCACTGAGGACGGCATAAGGGTGGAGCATAAGGACGGAATCAGCCGTCCGCAGACTCTCGCCTTCTCCTTTGAGAATGGTTCGGCTGCGGTTTCGGCCGATCTCGGAGGCTCCGGCGGCGCCGTGACCGTTCCGGCTCCCGCCGACGGGTACTGCATCCCCAATCCCGACGGGCGGACCTATGCCCTCATTGAACTGCCGGAAGATGACATCAGGACTCTGTTCACGCTTCTCGGCTCGATAAAGGACGACACCGCGAGGGAGTCGGCGCTTGTCATGGTCCACGAAAACTATATGCAGGGCATTTTCTCCGACACCGGCTTCTATGCCGCGGCACTGCTCAATGCGCTTGCCGTGGAGAAGAACGACCAGATAGCCGCCACCATGGCGGATTTTGCGGGCACCGTTGCCGGAGACATGGATCTTGCCGGCAAGGAAAGCTTTGAGGCCCGCCTCATCGGCATGTCCCGCAACCATCCGCTCGCATCGGTAAGGACCAGGCTCTTGAGGCAGCTCGCGTCAAACTCCGTCTCTTCCGCCGCTGCCGACTGGCTCTACGGCATATGGCAGGACGAGTCCGACCCTTCTCTCGGCACCGATGACTACACGACACTAGCCTGGCAGCTGGCGGTGCGGATGCCAGGACGGGCCGGCGAGATCCTGGCACGCCAGAGAGCGAGGATGGACGGATCCGACTCCTCTAGAAACTTCAATCCCGACAAGCTGCGCCGCTTCGATTTCGTGAGCCGTGCCGTATCGCCCCGGAAGGAGTCCCGCGACTCCCTTTTCGCGGCCCTGCTGCTGCCGGAGAACAGGACCGTGGAGCCTTGGGCCGAGACTGCTCTGGCCCTTCTCAACCATTCCCTGCGCGATGAGGAGTCGGTTTCCTACATAGTTCCGGGTCTTGAGGCTCTGGAGGACGTGAAGGCGACAGGGGACATCTTCTTCCCTGCCGCATGGTGCCGCTCGCTGCTCGGAAGCCACCGCAGCCCCGAGGCCTATGACGCCCTGCAGACTTTCCTGTCCGCGCACAGGGACTATCCGCCGCTTCTGATGAGCAAGATACTGATCAATACCTATGGGCTGGAACGGGCCAACGGCAAGACCCGGACTGCAGGCACTCCGGCCGAAGCAGAATGAGAGCATGAAAATCACGAGGCTTCTGTTTATTGCGGCGGTGATGGCCGTAATGTGCGCTCCTTCGTGCAGAAGGGGAAGGACGGGGATTCCGGAAGATCAGGCCCATGCCGCCGACACCGTCTATCCTCTCGGGTTCTGCACCGACTCGTTCCTTGTGACAAGCGGGGTGCTTAAAAAGGGACAGCTGCTCCCTTCGCTTCTCACCTCTCTCGGCATTGACCCCGCCTCGGCCCACAACATGGCCGTGTCGCTGCCCGATTCCATTCTGGATGTCAGAAAAATACGCCCCGGAGATCCGTGGGAAGCCTATTATGAGAAAGACTCCGATCCGGCCGTTTCCGCGCCTTCCTATATGGTGTATTCCAACAGCAGGACCGTGCAGACGGTCTTCCGTTTCGGCGGCGAGCCCGCGGCATGGAGATATGAAAAGCCTCTGGTCCGCCGGCGGGAATATGCCGACGTGAGCATAACCTCGTCCCTGTGGAACGACATGCGTTCGGCCGGCGCTCCGGTCATGCTGATATCCGATCTTTCCGACATTTACGCATGGACGGTGGATTTCTTCGGGCTTCAGGAGGGAGACCGCTTCAGGGTGATCTATTCCGAACTGCTCTGCGACGGCGAGGTCGTGGCGGTGGACTCGATATATCTGGCCAAGTTCAACCGAGGCTCGACCGAGATCCCCGCAGTCATGCTGGACAACCGCGACGGAGGCAACCTCTACTGGTCCGACAAGGGCGAAAGCCTGCGCAAGGCCTTCCTCAAGGCGCCGCTTGAATTCAAGCGCATAAGCTCAGGATTCTCCTATCATAGGCGTCATCCTGTGCACGGGAACGTCCGTGCCCACACGGGAGTGGACTATGCGGCTCCCACCGGCACTCCGGTCGTGTCCATCGGTGACGGCGCCGTCATCTCCAAAGGCTGGGGCGGCGGAGGCGGCAACACTGTCAAGATCCGTCACAACTCGGTCTATACCACAGCCTATCTGCATCTTTCCCGCTATGCCGACATAAAGGTGGGGGACCGGGTGCGTCAGGGACAGGTGATCGGCTATGTGGGGGCGACAGGCACCGCTACCGGCCCGCATCTGGACTTCAGGGTATGGAAAAACGGCTCCCCCATAAATCCCCTGACCATGGAGGCGCCGCCTTCCGAGCCTCTGGCTCCCGAGCGCATGCCGCTGCTGGATTCCCTCTACCGGACTCTGTCGGCCGAGATGGATTCCCTTTCCGCGGCCGCCGTTTCCGCTTCTCAGGCTTCCCTGTAGACCACGCTACCGCTGGCCTGATGTGTCGCCAGCACCAGAACCTCGGCTATCTGGACATGCTCCGGGGCTGATGCGGCGTAATAGACCACGTCGGCGATGTCGTCTCCGGTGAGGGGCTTGATTCCTTTATAGACATTCGCGGCCTTCTTGTCGTCGCCGTGGAACCTCACGTTGGAGAACTCGGTCTCGACCAGTCCGGGCTTGACGTTGGTGACTCTGATTTTGGTATTGGCCACATCGATTCTCAGCCCGTCCGAAAGGGCCTTCACCGCCGCCTTTGTGGCGCAATAGACATTGCCGTTGGCATAGGCCGCGTCACCGGCCACGCTGCCGATGTTGATCACATGGCCTCTGCCGCGCTCCACCATGCCGGGGACAATCATCCTGGTCATGTTCAGCAGGCCCTTGACGTTGGTGTCGATCATCCTGTCCCAATCGCCGAAGTCTCCGGAATATTCGGGGTCCAGCCCCTGGGCAAGGCCGGCGTTGTTTACCAGCACGTCGATCCGGCGGAAATCCTCCGGAATGCGCTCCAGGGCCGTTTTGACCGCATCCCTGTCCCTGACGTCAAAAACGAGGGCGAGAACTCTCACACCCTTTTTCTCCAGCTCCGTCCTGAGCTTCCCGAGCCTGTCGGCCCTTCTTCCGGTCACGATCACGTCATAATTCTCCGAAGCGAACCTGCGGGCGCATGCTTCTCCGATGCCGCTGGTGGCTCCTGTCACAAGTGCGATTTTTCTTTCCATGGGTTTTTGAGACGGCTTCTTAAGCTATCTTTGCGCAAAGTAAGCGTTTCTTGACGAGAATTTGTTAAATTTGATTTGGTAATTACGCATTCTACGAACAATGGCGGAACTCACCATATACGATCCGCTCAGGAGAAAAAAGGTGGCGCTGACCCCGGAAGAGGAAGTGCGCCAATGGTTCATCGGAGTCCTGCACGACACTCTGAAGGTTCCCATGCAGCTGATGATGAGCGAAGTGGGGATGAAATGCGGCGGCCTGACCGGAGTGCTGGGCGGGGAGAAGCGGAAGGAATACCGGGCGGACATTCTTGTCTATGACCGGTCGCTGCGTCCCCTCCTGGTGGTGGAGTGCAAGCGTCCCGAAACGGAATTGTCCCGCTCCGTCCTTGAGCAGGCCCTGCGCTATGCCGGAATCCTCTCCGTCCGCTACATAATCGTGACCAACGGGAATTCGGTCTATTTTGCCGGGGAGAAGGATGGAAAACTGCAGTATATGGCCGATGTTCCGGACTATGAGAAAATGACATCGGAGAATCTTTTCAAAACAACTCCCAAGTGAAAGGAACCATAACCAACGGATTTTTGGATGCGCCCGTATTCGGACTGGTCTCTTCCGTCGCCGAAGAGACCGGGACACGCGCGTTTGTGATAGGAGGATATGTCAGGGACTGCTTTCTCGGCCGTCCGTGCACCGATATAGACATAGTGGCCGAAGGTGGCGGAATCGCCCTTGCGGAGGCTGTCGCGGCATATGTGGAAAAGACCGAAAAACGCCGTTGCAGGGTGTCGGTCTTCAAGAATTTCGGTACCGCTATGTTGCGCTACCATGGGATGGAAGTGGAGTTCGTGGGGGCCAGACGGGAGTCCTACAGCAGGGATTCCCGCAAGCCCATAGTGGAGGACGGGACTCTGGAAGATGACCAGAAGAGAAGGGATTTTACGATCAACGCCATGGCTCTGAGCCTTCAGAAAGAGGATTTCGGCGCCCTCGTGGATCCTTTCGGCGGCATCCGCGATCTGGCCGACGGAATAATCCGCACCCCGCTTGATCCCTATACGACCTTCAGTGACGATCCGCTGCGCATGCTGCGCGCCGTCCGTTTCGCCGCCAAACTTTCCACACCGGAGCGGGAATTCGAGATCGTACCCGAGTGTCTGGTAGCCATGTCCGCGATGAAGGACCGCATGAACATACTCTCCAAGGAGAGGATAGTGGAGGAACTGAACAAGACCCTTCTCACGGCGAAGCCGTCCATAGGCTTCACCCTTATGGACCGGACGGGCCTTGTGGACTATGTCCTTCCGGAACTGGCGAAGCTCAAGGGAGTGGAGACGGTCGACGGCAAGGGGCATAAGGACAATTTCTATCACACGCTCAAGGTCGTGGACCATGTGTGCGAGGCGGAGTCGCAGGCCATGGCCGAGGGAAAGTTGTTTGACTATTCCGTGCCCGACGACGGTTCCGACCCTGTCGCCTCCGTCAGGACTGAGCCGAACCTGTGGCTGCGCTGGGCCGCGCTCCTGCACGACATAGGAAAGCCGGCCTCCAAGCGCTTCGACCCCGCCATAGGCTGGACTTTCCATGGTCATGAGGTGGTGGGCGCGCGCATGGTGCCCAGAATATTCAAGGCATTGAAGATGCCTCTGAACGAGAAGATGAAATATGTCCAGAAGCTGGTGCGGCTGCATCACCGTCCGGTGGCCCTTGTGGACGAGGGTGTGACCGATTCCGCCGTGCGCAGGCTTCTTTTCGATGCCGGCAACGATATCGACGACCTCATGCTGCTCTGCAACGCCGACATAACGTCCAAGAACCCGGCCAAGGTGGTCAGGCTCAAGAAGAATTTCGAGCTGGTCCGCGAGAAGCTCGTGGAGGTCGAGGCCAAGGACGCCATCCGCAACTTCAAGAACCCGATCACCGGGGAGCACGTGATGGAGGTCTATGGCATCGAGCCCGGCAAGGTGATAGGCGATATCAAGGAAAGAGTCAAGGAAGCCATACTGGACGGGGTCATCGACAACGATTTCGCCGAGGCTGACGCCCTTATGCGCCGCATAGCTCCCGAATATGGACTCATTGAAGTGAAATGACCCTCATAGACAGATACATAGGCTATATTTCCTCCATGCGGCGGTATTCTCCGCGCACCTGCGCCGTTTACGCCGATGTGCTGGGGCGCTTTGTCTCCCGCTACGGCGTTTCCAGCGGCGACTCCGACATTCTCGCGAGCCTCACCGCCGATTCGGTGCGGAACTATATGGTCTGGCTTATGGACGAGAAGAACGAAAGTCCGAGGACCGTCAATCTGCATCTTTCCGTTCTTGGCGGTTTCTGCCGTTATCTCTGCTCTGAAAATCTTTTGAAAGTCAATCCGGTGCGCGCCGTCGCCCGTCCCAAGACCCCGAAGCGCCTTCCCTCGGTATATAAGACGGAGGACATCCGGAAATATTTCAGTGATACAGAGTACCGGGCTTCCGCTTCCGGCGCCGATCTGGTGACAGGCGGCGATCCGGCATCGGCGGAAATCTGGACCGGGCGCAGGAACAGGCTGGTGGTCAGGATATTGTTCGACACCGGCATGCGCCGGGCCGAGCTCATTTCACTGAATATCGCATCGGTGGATTTCCGCCGCGGTGTGGTCCGGGTCCACGGAAAGGGCAATAAAACCCGGGAAATTCCCATGACGGCCGGATTATCTGAGGAAATTTCCCTATATTTGATAGTGACGGAAAAGGTTCTGGGGAGAGTGAGAGACGATTTCGAGCCTCTGCTCGTGACGGCCAAGGGCTTGCGCCTTTACCCCATGGCAGTGGAGAGGATAGTCAGGGAAGAGCTTGGAGAAGCCGGAATCACAGGCCGCAAATCCCCGCACTCGCTGCGGCACACGCTTGCCACCGCGCTGCTGGACGGAGGGTCGGACCTGAATTCGATAAAGGAACTTCTCGGACATTCTTCGCTTGCCGCGACCCAGGTCTATACGCACACTTCGGTGGAGAAGCTTAAGCAATCATATAACAACGCCCACCCAAGGGCAAAAAGAAGGAGTTGATTATGGACATTAGCATTCAGTCATTGAAGTTCAATGCAGACCAGAAGCTGCTTGACTACGTGGAGAAAAAGGTTTCGAAACTCGCGAGATTCGACGATTCCGCAATCAGCGTGGACGTCTCGCTTTCCCTTCAGGAAAGGCCGGACAACAAGAGCGTGAAGATCCAGGTCAATGTGCCTGGCGGCTGTCTGCTTGTGGAGAGACAGGCCACGTCTTTCGAGGAGGCCGTGACGGAGGCGGCGGACGCCATGAAGGAGCGCCTCGTCCGCAACAAGGAAAAACATTCCGAGGCATAGGCCCCGGTCCGGACAATGTTCCGGAATCATCGGGAAATGCGAAGGGGTTGGCCGAAGTTTTTGGCCAGCCCCTTTTGAATTCTTAGCCCCCGCCGGCTGTCGTCTGCTTATGCATCTTCCTTTTTTTATATAACTTTGTCCCGTCCTGTTCCGCGCCGGCGTGCGGGACGGGGCGGAAACGAATCGCTTATGGCAAAGGCTAAAGCCGCCGATGCGGCCCAGATGTACAGAAAGATAGTCGAGGATGTCGGCAGGGGAGTCTTTGCGCCCGTATATCTGCTTATGGGCGAGGAGCCCTATTATCCCGACAAGGCCTGCGACACGATCATGGCCGCGGCGCTGGACGACAGCGAGCGCGATTTCAACCAGACCGTGTTCTTCGGCGTGGATTCCGATGCCGATTCGGTCGCTTCGGAGGCGAGAAGCTACCCCATGATGGCGGAACGGAGGCTGGTGGTCCTCAAGGAGGCTCAGAACATGAAGACGCTTGAGGGGCTGTCGGCATACTGCGAGAACCCTACCGATTCCACGGTGCTTGTGATTCTTATGCACGGCGCGTCTGCCGACAAGCGCAAGGCCCTCTGCAAGACCGTGGCTAAAAACGGGGTGGTGCTGGATTCTCCGGCGCTCAGGGATTATGAGATGCCCAAGTGGATCGATTCCTATTACCGCGCCCGCGGGCTTTCTATCGCTCCGGACGCCGCTTCGCTGCTTGCCGAATTCGCCGGCACCGACATGAGCAGGATAGCGGTGGAGACTGACAAGATGCTTAAGAATCTTCCCGAGGGCACGACCGGCATCACCGCCGCGCACATAGAGCAGAATATCGGCATCAGCCGGCAGTTCAGCGTGTTCGAGCTCACCAAGGCCTTGGCTCAGAAAAATTCCGCCGCGGCTCTCAGGATAGCGGCCCGTCTGGGCGAGCAGCCCAGGTTCGCCGTTCCGCCCGCGACCGCCGCGATATTCAACCAGTTTTTCCGCATATTGAGATACGAGGCCTTTCTGGCGAAGAATCCGCGCCCGACCGCTTCCGAGAAGTCGGAACTGCTCGGAGTGCCGCCCTTCCTTTTCGGGGAATATGACGCGGCCGTGCGGAATTATCCTCCCGCCAAGTGCATGAAGATAATTTCACTGATCGAAAGGGCAGACTACCGCGGCAAGGGAGGAGACGGCGACTCGGCCACTCCCGCCGGCATACTCACCGAGCTCACCGCGGCGATACTCGACTGTTGACACAACCGCTTAAACCATAGAGAGAACAATGGGATTGATAGAATGTAAAAGTATCAGCAAGACTTTCGGAGAAAAGGTCGCCCTTGACTCCGTGTCGCTTGATATTCCCAAAGGAAAAATTTTCGGTCTGCTCGGCCCCAACGGGTCGGGCAAGACCACTACGATCAGAATAATCAACCGGATCACGATTCCCACGTCAGGCGAAGTCCTTTTCGAAGGCCGCCCCATAACCCAGCGGGATGTGGAGAAGATAGGCTATCTCCCCGAGGAGAGGGGACTTTACCGGAAGATGGAGGTCGGAGACCAGGCCATGTATCTGGCCCAGCTCAAGGGTCTTAGCGCCGCCGAGGCGCGGGCCGAACTGAAAAAATGGTTCGAAAGGTTCGGGATTCAGGACTGGTGGAAGAAAAAGGTTGAGGAACTTTCCAAGGGCATGGCCCAGAAGCTTCAGTTCATAACCACGGTTGTCCATAAGCCCGATCTGCTTATCCTGGACGAGCCCTTTTCCGGTTTCGATCCTGTGAACGCCGAAGTCATCCGCAAGGAGATCCTGCGCCTCAGGGAAGAGGGCGCCACCATAATCCTCTCCACCCACAACATGGAATCGGTGGAGGAGCTGTGCGACAACATAGCCCTGATCAACAAGGCCCGTCTGGTCATAACCGGAGGCGTGGACGAGATCCGCCGCCGCTACGGCAACAGCAACATAGAGCTGGTTTATTCCGGAGGCGTTCTCGTCCCGGATGAGGCTCTGTACACGGTGCTCTCCGACGAGGACAATTCCGGTCGGCACTGCGCCGTGCTTTCGCTCAGGGACGGGACGGGGACCAATGCCGCCCTCGAGTCCATCGCGCGGCAGGACATTACCATAAACTCGTTCAGGGAACTGATTCCCAGAATGAACGACATTTTCATCAAACTGGTGACGGAGGGCCTTTAGAACTATGAACACGCATAAGTTGGGTGTGATAATAAGCCGGGAATACACCACCCGTGTCAAGAAGAAATCTTTCATAATACTGACCTTCGTGGTGCCGGTGCTCTTCGCCGCGCTCTGCGTCCTGCCTTCGGTCATAATGATGGCTACGAAAGAGGAAGGGAAGAAGATAGCCGTAGTGGACGAGTCCGGCATGGTCATGCCCTATTTCAAGAGCGGCGAGACCGTAAAGTTCGAAGACATGACTTCCGCCGGGATCGATGCTCTGAAGGCCGACATGAAGGGCTACGGAGTGGACGGAATCGTCCATATCTCGCCTCTTGACACGCTGTCGAGGTCCGTTTCCGTGGAGTCGTTCTCTTCCAAGCCTCTCGGCCTGGATCTGAGCGAGAGCGTGGAGAAGACCGTGAATACGGCGGTGGAGGAATACAGGATCAGTGCCATCGGCATAGACGGACTTGAGAAAATCATAGAAGGCATCCAGTCCGACATCCATATGGTGACATACACTCTGGATGACAGCGGACATGAGAAGATAACCTCCTCCGAGGTCTATATGATCGTGTCCATGCTGCTCGGAATCGTGATCTACATGTTCATAGCCATGTTCTGCGGCACCGTCATGTCTTCGGTCATCGAGGAGAAGTCCAGCAGGGTGGTCGAAGTGCTGGTGTCCTCGGTCAAGGCCACCGAGCTTCTGTTCGGAAAGATAATCGGCGTGGCTCTCGTGGCTCTCACCCAGTTCATGATGTGGGTGGTGCTCACCGGAGTGCTGGTAGCGGCAGTCGGAGGAATCCTGGGGCTGGACACCCTTGCCGCCGCATCGGCCGACCCCACCGGAATAATGGAAATGCCCGAAGTCTCTTCGGATTCCTTTTCGGCCATAGTCTCCACGCTCGCCGGTCTGAACTATGTCAAGATCCTGGCCGCGTTCGTGATATTCTTCTCCTTCGGCTATCTGCTCTATGCGTCGCTTTTCGCCGCCATCGGATCGGCAGTGGAGAATGAGGCGGACACCCAGCAGCTCCAGATCCCCGTGACCGCTCCGCTGCTTCTCGGATTCTTCATCGCTCTCTATGCCTTCAAGGCTCCCGACAGCGCTGTGGTGTTCTGGGGCTCCATGATCCCGTTCACCTCGCCCATCGTGATGCTCGCGAGAATTCCCTACGGGGTGCCCACATGGCAGCTCGTCCTTTCGATAGCCCTGCTGATCGGAACCTTCCTGCTCTGCGCATGGGTTTCGGCTAAGATCTACAAAGTGGGCATACTTATGTTCGGCAAGAAATCCACTTTCAAGGATTTGTGGAAGTGGCTCAGACTCAAATAATCAATCATGAAAAAGATAATCGTTGTTTTGCTTCTGTCCGCTCTGTGCGCCGGAGTCTCCGCCCAGGAGTTCTCGTGGAGCAGGGCGAAGATGGACGGCTCCAGGACCGGTGTCACCTCCGCCGGCTCCGGACAGGTGGAGAAGGCTCTCGGCAAGATGAAGGGGAAGGCCTATGCGGCCCCCAACGGCCGCAAGTTCCGCGGCGGAGTCACTCCAGAAGTGGCGTCGCTGCTGATCGGCGCCCAGAAGGAGATGGCCCCCGTGAAAGAAATCGTCGGATATGCGCCCAGGGCCATGGTCAGAAGCACTCCGGAGTGTGAGCTCTCCGACTGGTTCATCGACGAACTGATGAGGGCCGCTTCCGAGAAGACCGGCAAAAAGGTGGACTTCGGAATAACCAATTTCGGAGGGATCCGGGTGGACATGCCCCAGGGCGACGTGCTTCTGGATGACATCATGTCCATGTTCCCGTTCAAGAACAATCTCTGCTATCTGGAGCTGAGGGGCGCTGACATCAGGGCTATCCTTGAACAGCTGGCCGCCACAGGCTGGCAGTGCGTGGGCGGTGCCAGATGCACGGTTAAGGACGGGAAGCTCGTGTCCGCCGAGATAGGCGGCGAGCCGATCGATGACGACAGGGTCTATGGCGTGGCCACCATCTCGTTCCTCCTGAATGGCGGAGACGGCATTTCAGTGGCCAAGAACGCCCTCAGACTCGACATACTCGACGAATATATAATCGATGTCATGCTGCCCTATGTAAAAAGCCTTGCCGCCGAGGGGAAATACATTGAATATCAGACCGACGGCCGCATAAAATACCTTTAGGCGATGAAGAAGATTTTTATTGTTCTTTCTCTGCTTTTTCTTGCCCTGAGCCCTCTTTCGGCCCAGCGGCTCGTGATACTCCACGTCAACGACACCCACAGCCATTTCGAACCCGTGCGCAGCGGCGCCGAGGCGGGACTTGGCGGAGTGATCGAAAGGGCCGCCTATGTGGACAGCGTCCGCAAGGCCGAAGGCGACGCCAATGTGCTTCTCCTCCATGCCGGCGACTTCAATCAGGGCACATCCTATTACACCCTTCTCGGCGGCGCTCTTGAGGTGGCCACCGTGAACGCGATGAAATATGACTGCATTACGCTTGGCAACCACGAATTCGACAACGGCATCGAGGATCTGGCAGCGCGTCTGGCGAAGATCAAGTGCCCTATAGTGTGCGCCAACTATGATTTTTCCTCTTTCGAGCTCGGAAAATACATACGTCCCTACACCGTGATCCGCCGCGGAGGGATGAAGATCGGCATCTTCGGCATGCTGACCGACATCACGAAAGTGGTGGACCGCAACATATCCGACCGCATCCCCAAATATGACAATGTGGAGACAGCCGCCCGCTGGGCGTCATGGCTCAAGAACGAGGAAAAGTGCGATCTCGTTATCATGCTGTCCCATCTCGGGTTTGAAGGCGAGGCCTTCACGGACCCCGAGCTCGTGTCCCGCACCAGAGACATAGACCTTGTCGTAGGCGGCCATTCCCACACTTTTCTCGAAAAGATGGAATACCGGCCGAATCTGGACGGAAAGATGATTCCCATAGTGCAGGACGGCTGCTGGGGCGAATATGTGGGAAAGATCACGGTGACCAGATGATCATTTGCCGCTGTTGACATCCCACGGGATCGGCATGGCCGTCTTGCTGGAGGTCGGCAGACCGATGAGATGATAGGGGAGCCCGGTGCTCCCTTTTTCCGTGTCCGAGGCTGTGTAGTAGATCCGATAATTCGCGCTGGCGGCGTATTTCAGACCGGTTGACACTCCCGTGACCTTGCTTATGTCCGCCGTCACCTGCGGACTGCATATGGAGAAGAAGTTCTCTCCGGACGCCTCCCACTGGCCGGAGTCGGTGAGTCCTATATGATGGCTGTAGATTCTTTCACCGCATCCCTTCAGCTGTGATTCGTCATAGGCGTCCACATCGCACCATGAGCCCCATGTCATGAAATCGCTGCTTTCCGGGCTGATGTAAACCCCGTTGTCGTCTTCGGCATAGTCGAAGACATAGTACCTGGTGGTGATTCTGGTGGTGCCGGAACTGGCGAAGCCGAACATTTTCACCGATTTCAGTTTGCTGTCCATTTCCGCGAACTGCTTGAGGCCGAACCTGTTGGCGAAGCTCACCGAGATATTGTAGTCGTCCAGGCTGCTTTCCGCATGGGCGGTGAGCCCTGTCATCAGGTGGCATTCCACATTGCCGATGGCTTTGCGCGGGGAAACTTCTCCGCTTTTCCTGTTCTTCAGCGCGGCGTACAGGACATACTTTCCCGCTGAGTATTTCCCGTCCGTGAATATTCCGGACAATATTATCTTGCCGCCGGACAGGGCCATTGCCATGTCCGGAATCTCCGAGGTGAGCTCGACGAGCGCGTCGTCGACATCGGCCACGGTCAGGGGGACCGTGACTCCGCTCCCTTTCCTGACCACATCCAGCGCCGAGGAAACCACGCTTCCCATGGCCCCGTCATATTTGTTGTTGATTATCGCCAGCAGGCGGGTCTCCGCCGCATCGGGGAAAGGATCGGATATCCGGCAGGGAACTGAGACAGGGGATATGAACCCGTAAGCCCCCTTCGGGCTCATGGTTACGGTCCCTTCATGTCCGGTTCCGCAGAAGTCCAGTACGCTCAGTCCTCCAGCCGACATTTTCCCGACATGGACAGATCCGTCCGAGACGGCCAGAAACTGTCCGGCATCGTTTTCCGAGAAGCTGTAGTCAACGGCAAGAAGCCTGTCATACATGAGCTTGTCGAAAATGAGCTTTCCTGAAGCGGTGCCGGGCTTCATGATCTTGCCGTCCTTGCTTCTGTACTCCGGGACAAGCGCGGTCCCGCTTCCGTCCGCCGCCACGGTCAGGTCCGCGGGCGATGCGGAAAGGGTCGGGGCCTGGATTATCAGATCCACGCTTCCTATCTCGTCGGTTCCCGAAGCGTTCTTGCCGTAAACGGCGATCTTCGCCGTCCCTGCACCGACCAGAGCCACAGTCGCCGATGCGCCGTCGCTCCCGCCTGTTATTTCCAGAAGATTCCGGCTTCCTTCCTCCGGCTTGAATTCGAGGCTGTCATATCCGGAGGGAATCGACGCCCTTACGGTCCCTTTCTGGGCGATGTATGAGGGAATGAAACCGCTGTCCCACGTGATGACCATGTCTCCGGATATGACTCTCAAGGCGGCGCTGTCCGAGAGCTGCCCGTCGAATGTTTTGATCTCCAGAGGAATCTCATCGCCCACCGATACGCTTCCGGACACGGTTACGGCGATTCCCTTTCCCTCCTGCGCCGCGCCCAGCGCTATCTTGTCCAGCCCGGAACCGCAGAATGACCAGCCTCCGGCCGCGTTGAACGCGGAATATCCGCTGTCATGGACGCCTCCCGAACTGTAGTTGACCGGAATGTATATCCGCTTTCCGGCCGGAGCGGCATAGATCGGCTTTGAGAACGCGAGACTTCTGGTGTCGGTGGTGCCCGACGCGTCAACTTTCCAGTTGCCTTTGAGGTTCATCCCGTCCAGAGTTACGCCGAAGTTTATCCTGTATTCGGTATTGCGTTCCACATTGAAGTCCCCGGTGTTGTCGCATCCGATATAGAAGCGGAACCTCCGGTCGCCCGAAACCCCGTAGGTGTCCATCTGGGTCAGAACTATGTCCATATATGAGCAGAGCTCAGCCTTTCCGTCCAGTCCGGCGGCCGTCAGGCTTTCAGGGGTCTTCTGATATGGATCCGTGTTCTCCGGAAGCAGGACTCCCTGCATGTTCTCGGGGAGAAAGAATGTCATTTCTTCCGCCAGGGTATTTGTCCAGTCACCGGAAATCAGATCCTCCGAGGTCTTCGCGGCGGAGCTGCGGAACAGTCCCACCGATGAATTGGTGTTGCCCACCCTTATCTCCTTCAGATCGAAATCGGTGTTGTCGGGCCATGCGGTGTCAAGGCTCAGGATCACCTTGGCGAGCAGTCTCTTCAGCCTTATCGTCGCCGATTCCGCGCCCCCTGCCACGGTCAGCATTCCGGTCATCGGAACTCCTTCCGAATTCACCGCGTCCCATCCCAGCGAAACGGTCATCGCCTCCAACTCCGCCAGCGTTGCGGGAAAGCGGGATGTCATGTCCCCCATGTTGGCAATGGCGGCCAGCGTGTGTCCGCGGCTTCTGTCAAGCAGCAGCGACGCGTCCTGCCTGCCGGACAGGAAACTGCATGTTTCCAGAAGACCGTCGTCCGAATAAGCGGCCAGCGATACGCTGCTGATATCCTCGGGATCCGCCGAAACCGCCTGCGCCCTCACAGTGGGAGGGGCGTTTTCGATGCGTATCTCCAGCATTTCCTCAGCCGCCTTTGTCCCGTCCTGCTCCTTTTCCGAGCATGACGGCGTGGCCGCGAGAGCCGCGGCCGTCAGCACGGCCCGCACACCGGCTCTAAATAGTCTCATCATACGTAGATTCATTGTCCCATTCTTCAATTTTTACATTGTAGCCGAAGGTGCCGGCATCGAAATCCAGCCAGATGTCGTCCAGGTCTTCGTTTTTCCACGAGAAGCCGCTCTCGCGAATCGCGCTTCCAAGGTCGATCGTCTTTATGGCGGCCCCGTCGTGGATTATGTCCAGCGACAGTTCTCCGTCGCCCTGCCGCGGCACTCTCACCGTGAAGAATCCGTTTTCGGAAGAGGCCCCGTGACGGAAATTCCCGGCTTCCGGAGTCAGGTCTTTCAGCGAGATCGCGTTGTAGTCGGCCCTTACCGTCACCGAATCCACTCCGGCATAGCTTCCGTCCGTATTTGTGAACGAAATGTTCAGCCGTGCGTATTGCTTGTGCAGGATAACCCTGTCATAGACGGCTTCCGCGTCTGCCGTCACCGAGGCGGCATAGGCGAACAGCGGGTCGCATTGCTCTCCTTCACGCGTCAGGACGCTCATTCCCTTTAGTCTTGACGCGGCCGTCAGAGGGGAGCAGACCGAGTATCTGACCGTCCCTTTCGGGATGGATACCGTCAGCCCGTCGGGATATTCGCCGGCGAAGGCGGCGACTCCGAACAGCGTGGACTTGCCGCGCCATCCCTTCACGGAGAGCGCTTTCCCGTATTCATGGCAGCGCGAAAGGTCTATGGTCAGGAAGCAGGGACATCCGTCCCTGTCTTCCTTGACCGTGCATCCATGGACCGTAAGCGCCGCGCAGACGGTCATGCACAATAATCTTCTCATCAGACATCAGATGGTTTCATCATAGGCCGGGATTGCGCTCCAGGCCGAGATTTTTATGGTCGTGTCAAAGTTCCCCTTCATCACCTTCCGGTTGGGGTCATCGCCGCCGAAGCCCAATATGGTCAGCGACACCGTGGAGGCCGTGTTCCTTTCCAATCCGTTGCTGAGGATCACCGGGTAGTACTGGAGCTTTCCGCTCACCGTGGCGGCCACCACAAGGACGCTTCTCTGCGCGCCGAATGTGGACGAAAAACCGTTGGGAGTCGAGGCGGAACTGTTGGCGAAAGAGTAGAATAGATAGGGGGATGACGGAGTGAATTCACTGCCGTTGGCGATGGTCTGCCCGACTTCCGCATAGGTCAGGTCTGGGAGGGATGCTTTGTAGGCGGAGCCGTCGATTATGTGCAGGCTCTGTCTGGGATCTTCGTCGCAGCGCCCCTCTTTGTTATACCACAGACCGGGCGACGCAGTCCCGGCGATGTTCTGGTTGCCGACCACATTGGCGAGAAACACCCTTTCCACCTTCAGGTCTCCCAGCACTGCCGGCAGGCTGTTTTTTATGGAAATCAGCGCGACTCTGGCGACCAGTCTGGAGATTGTCACCGTCACCGAAGACGTGGTCTCGTTCAGAACCGAGCAGCTGCCCATGCCGGCCATCACGAACCCGTCCGTCCTGTTGTGGTCGGAGAGGCTCACGACCGTCTGCTCCACATCCGCCGGCTTCTTGACTCCTGACAGGTCCGGTCCGTTCGCAACCACCCAAACAGTCTTTTTTCCGATCTTCGACCGTATTTTCCCCGAAGTGACCGAGGTGCCCAGATCCAGATGGTTTTCAAGCTCGTCGTCTTCGTTGAAAACCAAGACCTGCACGCTCTTGAGAGATGTTTCAAAAGTGAGCTGGTCGGTGTATTGCCCGGCTTTGGTGAGACCCGCCTCGGCCGCGGTCACGGTCATGTATCCCATGCCGTCTTCCTGATGGACGGCCTGTTCCTGTTTTTCGCATGAGATTGAAATCAGTGCCGCCGAAGCGGCCAAAAGAATGAGTTTTTTCATTTTTATAAGTTTTTATTCAGTCCGTAGGTGTTTATGAGTTCGGAGATTTCGGGATCGAGGTTACCCCTGCTGACATAGGTCCCGTTCATCGAACAGGCGTTCAGGTAGCATTGGACCGCGTTCTGATGGTCGCCCTTTCTGCTGTAGAGGATGGCCAGCAGATATTCGGCCCTGTCGTCCCTTTCCAGCTCCTCGAGTATGGACAGCGCGGTCGCGTCATAGTCGAGGGCGCAGTAGGCCACAGCCGTGTTGTAGTCGCGGTAGGGTCTCAGCAGATCCGCGGCCGTCTTGTAGTCCCTTTCCTTCAGGGCCTCCACTCCGCGGAGATAGACCGTGTCGATTTCGGTGGTGTGCACGGTGTCTTTCACCATGCCCTTTCTGTGCAGTCTGAAGTCGAAGCTGACCTTTCTGAGTTTCGGATACAGAATCTCGCTGACATGGGGGTAGAAGGATTCTTTTTTCATCAGGGCCTCCCTCAGGTCGGGATCACGCTCGTCCATCAGTGCGGCAAACTTCGCCTTGTCTTCCTTCGTCAGCAGGCTGTCGCGGGTCACGAGATGTTTCAGAAATTCCCAGTCCTCGCCCTTGCTTCTGGATATGAATGGAATGTTGCCGGGCTCTTCTCCGCCTATGCGGTTGCCGTCCATGTCCATCATCAGCCCCGCATCTTTCCGCAGGGAGTCGGACTTTGCCTTGAGGAAAGTTCCGAAATAGTCCGCTACCGACTCCGAACGCCGTTGCGACAGCAGTCTGTTCAGCCGGGCTCCGCCTTCCGGCGAGCACGAAGAGGTGACTATGATGGAATCCAGATCGAAATGCCTGTTTTCGAGAAGCGAGAGGAGATGATCCTCGACCATGCCGATTTCGCCGGCGTTGCCGCCCAGCGACCGGTCCACTTCAGCCTGCCCTTTCCGGAACTCTATCCTGAAGCTGGCATCGGCCGCGGCCTTTCTTTCGACAATTCTGGTGACATACCTTTCGGTGTCGTCCACCAGAGTGCTCAGCGAGCTGATGTAGAAAGTCAGCGGGCCGGCCGGAGGCATGGCCAGAAGCCGCCTGTCCTGTTCGTAGATCTCTCCGGACAGCACGATTTCCGCCTTTCTGAGTCCGGGAGCCGCCGTGATGGTCTGGGAGTAGCGGTAGACGAGCTCTCCGCCGGATCCTGTGACCACGGTGTCCAGCCTGAACCCCTCCTTCAATATGGGAGACTTCACATATTTCCTGAAGTACTTGTCCTTCAGGGAGATTTTCCGCTGGTTGTGGCGCAGCATCAGCCACCTGGTGTAATGCTCCACGGCCTCTCTTCCCGACACGCCATACCGGGATGCCACCGTCTCGTCGTCCACCACCGAGCTGTCGTTCTTCATCATGTATATTTCCGGGAGATTCCTCTCCAGAAACAGCTCCAGCTGCCGCATGTAGCGGAAGCGGGCGGTGTCGGTAATGATAGACGAAAGAAATTTCCTGTATTGCTGATAGCCCCTGAGCTGCGTCTTCCGGTAACCCGCTCCTGTGATCATCACGCTTTCCAGTCTGGTGCTGTCGCCCAGAACGAAAAGATCGGGGTGCAGTCTGACCTGCCACCGGCTGTCCTGGATATCTCCTGGCACCGAGATGTCGAAGCTCAGCGTCACCTTGCCGTGCCTTTCGGCTATGTTCCGGAACTTTGCGGTCACCCTGGCCGCGGTTATCACGTCGGTCGCCACCATGTCCCCGTCCTCATCCAGCGCAGCCTTCATTATGAGCACCTCCTTCCCCCGGTCGTCGGTGACGGTCAGGGTGTCCCGGCGCGCGACGATCTCGTCTATCTTCGGGAACTCGCGATCGTCGGCGGGGGCTATTGCGGCGGTGACCGCATCCTTCCTTATGTGCTCCAGTCTGTTCTGGACGGCGCAGCCGGCACAGAGTAGGGCCAGCATCAGCACGTGGGCGTTCTTCATGGCATGACCTCCATGTTATGCGTTCTCCGGCGCATTGTCCTCCACTATGGCCACCTTGGCCGCGACAATCTCGGTCACATGCCGGATTCCGCCGTCCGCGCCGCTGTATTCGCGGTCCCTCATGCGGCCTATGACATGGACCTGCATCCCTTTCTTGAGCTCGTTGAAGTCCCGCAGAGTCTGTTTTCCGGTCCATGCGACCACATTGAACCACATGGTTTCCACCACCGCGTCTCCGCCGCGTCCTTTGTAGAGATAGTTGGTGACTACCGAGAAGCTTGCCATCTGGCTGTCTTCGTTGTTGAAAATCCGGATGTTGCCCACATTTCCTCTCACTTCGATTCGATTGATCTGTTCCATTTCAAATTCTGTTTTTTTGTTGTGTCGCGGCTCCCTGCGCGCCGGAAGCCATGGTGCAAAGAAAGAGGGTGGAACAGGCGGAACCGTCCGGCAGGGTCTCCGCCCCGGCTTCCTTTTTCGCAATCTTTACCTCTTGTGGCCTTTTCCGGACCGGGAAGGTTTTTTCTTGACGCGGTCCCGCCGCCTCCGTGTCGGTTAAGCGGAGCCCCTGACCCGGTGAGGGTTATTTTTAACCGGGTAATAAAAACCTTCATGAGGTAAGGGTTCGCGACTTTTTGAAGCGGAAAGGTGAAGAGATCGGAGGCGGACGGCGTCCTTGCGTTTATATTTCGGAAGAACGGAAATGGCCCGAAAAGCCGTGTAAAAACAGAACAAATCTTTAAAAAACAGATTGCTATGGCTAACAGAAAGAAAACAGAAAACACCGACAGGTCTGCCCACAAGTGTCTTGAATGTGGCAAGAGAATAGTTTACGGGAGGTCTGACAAAAAATTCTGCAGTCCGGGCTGCAAGAACAACTGGCACAACAGGCGCGCCCATGCCACCGGCGTGCTGAGAAAGCTGACCATGACGTCCCTGTCCAACAACTACCGGATTCTCAGCGAGATGGTCTCCAAAAAGATCAGCACCCGACCCATGTCAGTGCTTATGGACGGAGGCTTTTCACCTCAGTTCTACACCTCCGTGAGGGTTTCCGACAGGCATGTGGAGAACGTCTGCTTCGACATCTGCTACCGGATGACCGGCCTGAAAGTGTTCAAGGTCAGAAAGATCAGTCCAGATGAGGCGCTCAGGCGGGCCCCGCTCCCCGACAGGGGGCCAAAGGGCGATTTATGAGTATATTTGCAGCATTTGACTGCAAATCATCATGGAGAATATCATCAGAGACAATCCGCTGCTGACCCCTTCGCAGGCTCCTTTCGGGGCTCCGGAGTTCGGCAGGATAAAAAAGGAACATTACCTTCCGGCTTTCAGGGAAGCCATAAGACTGTACAAGGAAGAGATAGACGGCATCGCGGCCAATGCGGCCGAACCTTCGTTCGCGAACACCGTGCTTGCGCTGGAATATTCGGGAGAGGCGCTGAGAAGCGTGGAGAACATTTTTTTTAACCTTCTCGAGGCGGACGGCGATCCGGAAATGCAGAAGATTGCCGAGGAGATTTCTCCGGAACTCTCCGAGACTGAGATGTATGTGAGCATGAATGAGCCGCTTTTCCTCAGAGTCGCAAAGGTCCATGAGGCATGCGGGGAGATGGGCGTGGCCGAGAGGCGGCTCACGGAAGACACATGGCTTTCATTCGTCAGAAACGGCGCCGCGCTCAGCGGGAAGGACCGTGAGGAGTTCAGGGCCATAAACGGGGAGCTTTCCCTGCTGTCGCTGAAGTTCGGCGACAATGTGCTCTCCTCCACCAATGCGTTTTCGCTGCATCTGACGGAAAAGGCCGAACTTGCGGGCCTTCCGGACTATGTCGTGGAAGCCGCCGCCGAGACTGCCGGAGAAAGAGGGAAGAAGGGCTGGGTGTTCACTCTGGAATACCCGAGCTGGTCACCCTTCATGAAATACAGCTCACGCCGCGACCTGCGGGAAAAGATGTGGCGGGCCTATAATTCCAGAGCCCTTGGCGGAGAAACCGACAATAGCGGAACTGTGGCCAGAATGGCGGAGCTGCGCCTGCGCATGGCCCGTCTGCTGGGCTATGAGACCTATGCGGACTTCGCCCTTGAAAGGAGGATGGCCAAGAACAGGAAGACCGTGGAGAGTTTTCTGGACACGCTCATGCGGCCGTCTCTTCCCAAAGCTCTGAGCGAGGTCGCCGAAATCACGGAATATGCCAGCGCGCAGGGATTCGCGGAGGAGAAGCTCATGCCATGGGACTTTCCCTATTGGTCAGAGAAGTGGAAACACGCCATGTTCGACATCGACGAGAGCCTGCTTAAACCCTATTTCAAGCTGGAGAACTGCATCGAGGCCGTTCTTGGCCTGGCCGGACGTCTCTATGGGCTCAGTTTCGAAGAGCGCCGGGACATTCCGGTCTATCACAAGGATGTGAAGGTGTTTGACGTGAAGGACGCTGACGGGAGTCATCTGGCCCTGTTCTATGCCGATTTCTTCCCGAGGCGGACAAAGCGCGGCGGCGCATGGATGACCGCTTTCCGGGAGCAGTACATGAAGGACGGACAGGACTTCAGGCCGTTCATAAGCATTGTCACCAACTTCTCCAAGCCCACTCCCGGCGCCCCGTCGCTGCTCACTCTCGACGAGCTGACGACTTTTCTCCATGAGTTCGGACATTCCCTGCACGGGATGCTGTCCAGGGGGACCTATCCGTCGCAGTGCGGAACCGGCGTGGCCAGAGATTTCGTGGAATTCCCGTCACAGATAATGGAGAACTGGGCCTTTGAGCCGGAATTTCTGAATTCTTTCGCGAAGGATTACAGGAGCGGAGAGACCATCCCTGCGGAATATGTCGCGAGGGTGCTGATGGCCCGCAACTGCCTTTCCGGCTATCAGCAGGTCCGGCAACTCCAGTTCGGCATCATAGACATGGCGTGGCACACTATGACCTGCGCTTCGGAGGAGGGGCTTGAGGATTTCGAGAACCGGGTGCTCGGACCATACAGAACGCTGCCGGCAATTCCGGGCACGGCCACGAGCCAGTCGTTCAGCCACATCTTCTCCGGCGGATATTCCGCCGGCTACTACAGCTACAAGTGGGCGGAAGTGCTTGAGGCCGACGCTTTTTCGCTGTTTCAGGAGAAGGGCGTGTTCAGCAGGGAGGTGGCCGGCAGTTTCCGGAAGAATGTTCTCGAACGCGGCTCGTCAGAGGACGAGGCCGTTCTCTACCGCAATTTCCGCGGCCGTGACCCGCGTCCAGAGGCTCTCCTCCGCAAACTCGGGATAATCGCTTAGACGGCCGACTTTTTCGGTTCTTTGAACAGTATCGCAAACAGAATGCCCACCACCAGGGCGTAGCCGGCGAAGATATACCAGGCCTCGGCCCATTTGGCGGGATCCTCGAAGCAGCCGACCTTTTCCACCACCTCGCCGGCGGCGAGGGTGCCGATGGTCGCTCCCAGACCATTGGTCATGAGCATGAACAGGCCCTGCGCGCTGGAACGGATGTCGGGAGTGGTGTTCTCGTTGACATAGAGCGAGCCGGAGATGTTGTAGAAGTCAAATGCCACTCCATAGACTATGCACGAGAGGATGTAGAGCAGCACTCCGGGCATGACGGGTGAGCCCATGCCGAAAAACCCGAAACGCAGCACCCATGCGAACATGGCGATCAGCATGACCGTCTTGATTCCGTATCTCTTCATGAAGAAGGGAATCAGGAGTATGCAGAGAGTCTCGGAGGCCTGAGAGATGGCCAGTATCGCGTTGGAGTTCTTCACGGCGAAGCTGTCGGCATAGGCCGGATTGGCGGCGAAAGAGCCCAGAAACGTGTTGGCGTAGCCGTTGGTTATCTGCAGCGACGCGCCGAGCGCCATGGAGAAGATGAAGAACAGGGCGAACTGCCAGTCCTTGAACAGCGAGAACGCGTTCAGGCCGAGAGCCTCGGATACAGACTGCCTGCCTTCCGAAGCGGGCTTCACGGGACAGTGCGGCATGGTGACGGCGTAGGCGCAGAGAACCAGAGAGAGGACTCCGGAAGAGATCAGCTGGGTGTAGGAATCCTGCATGGCCACTCCTCCGAACTTGATCCAGTTGGTGGCGAGCATGCTGCAGATGAAGCCTATGGTCCCGAAGACCCTGATCGGGGGGAATTCCTTCACCGGATCGAGTCCCGCTTTGCCGAGCGCATTGTAGGCCACGGAGTTGGACAGCGCGATCGTGGCCATGAAAAACGCCACGCTCAGGCTGTAGGACGTGAACAGCGGGGCGAACGCCACCGCGTCTCCGGCGCTCATGCAATAGATTCCGGCCGCCATCATGAACAGTCCGGCCATGCCGTGGCAGAAGGAAAGCACCTTCTGCGCCTCCACCTTTCTGTCTGCGATTATGCCCATGATGGTGGGCATGAAGATGGAGACGATTCCCTGCATGGCGAAGAACCATTTGATCTGGTTGCCCATGCCTATGTTGCCGAGATATCTTCCCAGAGACGTGAGGTATGCGCCCCAGACGGCGAATTCCAGGAAATTCATGACAATCAGTCTGATTTTCAGCTGTGATTTTTCCATTTTGTCGGATGTGGTTTTATGCGGCTTCAAATTTACTCAAATTTGAGTACCTTTGAAAGATTGAAGGTGATTTGAGATGATGAAGTTCGAAAAGACGGTCCAGGCTGCGGACTCGCGCGCCAGATGCGGTGTCCTGCACACGGACCATGGAGACATCCCTACGCCCATCTTCATGCCTGTGGGCACGGTGGGGTCGGTGAAGGGAGTGTACCACAGGGATTTGAAGGAAGACATAGGGGCCCGGATAATCCTTGGCAACACCTATCATCTCTACCTCCGTCCCGGGCTTGACGTGCTCAGGGCCGCCGGCGGCCTCCATAAATTCGCCGGCTGGGACAGGCCCATACTCACCGACAGCGGCGGATTCCAGGTGTTCTCCCTCACTTCGATCAGGAAGCTCACCCCCGACGGCTGCACCTTCGCCTCGCACATAGACGGCTCGCGCCACACCTTCACCCCGGAGAACAACGTGGACACGCAGCGTGTCATAGGCGCCGACATAATGATGGCCCTTGACGAGTGCTGTCCCGGCGACGCCGACTATGCCTATGCGCGCAAGTCCCTCGACCTCACCAAGGGATGGCTGGACAGATACGCCGCCCGCTTCGCCGAGACCGCGCCGCTGTATGGCTATGAGCAGACGTTCTTCCCGATCATTCAGGGCTGCGTCTATCCGGATCTCCGTCTGGAGGCCGCCCGCCATGCTCTGCAGTATGCCAAAGCGGGGGTCGCCATCGGAGGACTCGCCGTGGGCGAACCTGTGGAGGAGATGTACAGGATGCTCGACGTGGTATGCCCCGAGCTCCCGGACGACGGGATAGCCCGCTATCTGATGGGGGTGGGGACCCCGGCCAACATACTCGAGGCCATAGACAGGGGCGTGGACATGTTCGACTGCGTGATGCCCACCCGCAACGGCCGCAACGGGATGCTGTTCACATGGAACGGCGTGATGAACATGCGCAACAAGAAATGGGAGGCCGATTTCTCGCCCATAGACCCTGACGGCACATCTTTCGTGGACAGCCATTATTCCAAGGCCTATCTCCGGCATCTTTTCATAGCCGGCGAAATGTTCGCGGCCATGATCGCCAGCGAGCACAACCTGGCCTTCTATCTGGACCTCGTCCGCAAGGCGGGGGAGCATATCCGCTTAGGAGACTTCAAGGCCTGGAAGGAAAACGCCGTGGAAAAACTCATGCGCAGACTTTAAGCTATGTACACGGGACTGAAAAAGCTGGACATATACATCATAAAGAAGTTCATACTGACCTTCTTCATAGCCATACTCCTCATCATCGGCATAGTCATAATCTTTGACATAAGCGAGAAGATCGACGACTTCGTTCAGAGGCAGGCACCCCTGAAGGCGATAATCTTCGACTACTACGTGAACTTTGTCCCCTATTTCATGAACATGTTCAGCCCTCTGTTCGTGTTCATCACGGTGATATTCTTCACGTCCCGGATGGCCGCCAACTCGGAGATCGTGGCCATTCTCTCCTGCGGAATAAGCTTCCACAGGATGATGCGTCCATATATGATATCGGCGGCCCTGATCGCCGCCCTGTCCCTTTCCCTGAACCTCTGGATCATTCCCAGGGCCAATGCCAGGCGCTCGGCATTCGAGCTGGTCTATACCAAGAAGAAAGTCACGCAGACCGAGAGCAACGTGCACTACCAGCTCTCGCCGGGACAGTTCGTGACCATAGAGTCGTTCAGCAAATGGAACAACACCGCCTATAACCTTTCTCTGGAGACCATCGAGAACAACAGGCTCGTCTCCAAGCTGGAGGCCCAGAGGGCGGTATGGGACAGCACGGCCGCGAACTGGCGGCTGAAGAACTACAGCATAAGGGATTACACTCCCGGAGTGATGGCTGACAGAATCAGGACCGGAAAGCAGATGGACACCACTCTGGCCCTCACCATAGAGGATTTCCACAGGCGCAAATCCACGGTGGAGACATTGCCGTTCAGCCAGCTGCGCCTGCTGATCCAGACCCAGAGGATGCGCGGCGACGCCAACATACAGTATTCCCAGATAGAGGAACACCAGCGCTTCGCCCTGCCGTTCTCGGCGTTCATACTCACGATAATGGGCGTGGCCCTGTCGTCGAAAAAGAAAAGGGGCGGCATAGGATGGAATCTCGGTGTGGGCATAGCCCTGAGCTTCATATATATACTCTTCATGCGCTTCAGTCAGATGTTCGTCTATTCCGGCTCGCTTCCTCCCGGCATCGCCATCTGGCTGCCGAATCTGGTGTTCGCCGTCATAGCCGGAGTGCTGTACAGGATAGCGCCGAAATAGACCTAAATCACAGCTGGATATGAAAGTGGAAATCATAAACAAGTCGCCCTGGCCGCTTCCGGCCTACGAAACCGAGCTTTCCGCCGGCATGGACGTCAGGGCCTGCATAGACGAAAAGATCATCCTGAAGCCGCTGGAGCGGGCCATGGTGCCGACCGGCCTCTACATCGCGCTTCCCGCCGGCTATGAGTGTCAGGTGCGCCCTCGCAGCGGCCTGGCCGCCAAGCATGGCATTACGGTGCTGAACGCCCCCGGAACCATAGACGCGGACTACCGGGGGGAAATCAAAGTCATACTGGTCAACCTTTCGCAGGAGACCTATGAGATCGGGCCCGGCGAGAGAATCGCGCAGCTGGTAGTCGCCGCCCACGAAAGGGTCGAATGGGTCCCGGCGGAAACGCTTCCCGCCACAGAAAGGGGAGAGGGCGGTTTCGGCAGCACCGGAAAATAATCCCTGACATATGGATATGGAAAAACTTTACGGCCTTTTCCTGAAGGCCGGCGCCGTGGCCACCGACAGCCGCAGGATAAATGGCGGGGAGATGTTTTTCGCTCTGAAGGGTGAGAATTTCGACGGAAACGCCTATGCGCTCAAGGCCCTTGAATCCGGCGCTTCGTGCGCCGTCGTGGACGAAGGGTCCGAATATGCCGGAGCTGATCCCCGGATCGTGGCGGTGCCCGATACGCTGGAGACGCTCCAGGCCCTGGCTGCATGGCGCAGGGAACACCTGGCTCCGGGCGGCGGACGCCTTCCCGTCATAGGCCTTACCGGCACCAACGGCAAGACCACCACCAAGAATCTGCTGCGTGCGGTGCTTGCGAAAAAATACCGGGTCGGAGCCACTGAGGGCAACCTTAACAACGACATCGGAGTGCCGCTGACCATACTCGGCTTCGGACCGGACACCGAAATCGCCGTAGTGGAGATGGGCGCCAGCCATCCCGATGACATCGGCCGGCTCGTCAAGGTCTCCGAGCCCGATTACGGACTCATAACCAATGTCGGCAAGGCCCATCTGCAGGGCTTCGGCTCGTTCGAGGGCGTCAAGGCCGCCAAAGGTCAGCTATATGACTGGCTACACGCCCATGGAGGCACCGCCTTCGTCAATGCCGGCGACCCGGATCTTGCCGGCATGGCCGCCGGAAGGCATGGCATGAAGACTGTCGCCTATGGCATGTCGGAATGCGGCGCCGTGCTTGAGCCTTCCGACGGAGATCATCCCTATCTGCGTCTGCGCATAGGCGGCAAGTTATTGGAAACCAATCTTGTGGGATCATATAATGCGGCCAATGCGCTGGCCGCCCTTGCGGTGGGGAAATATTTCGGAGTGCCGGAAGACGATGCCTTCGCCGCCATATCGGAGTTCGTTCCGGACAACAACCGCTCGCAGCTGATGAGGTCCGGCCGCAATGTGCTCATAGTGGACGCCTATAACGCCAACCCCTCAAGTATGGCCGCGGCTCTTGAAAATTTCGGAGCCATGGAAGGAAAGCGCAAGGCCGTTCTTCTCGGAGATATGCGCGAGCTCGGAGTTGATTCCCGTGCTGAGCATGTCCGTGTGATAGAGACGCTTAAGCGCATGAACCCGGATGTCGTCTGTCTGGTCGGCGAGGAGTTCCGCCTTGCGGCCGCGGAGGCCGGTCTGCCTTCCGGCGCCCGGCTTTTTCCCGACAGCGCCCATTTGGCCGAAGAACTGAAATCCCGGCCTCTTGAAGGCAGTCTGGTCCTGGTCAAGGGCTCGCGTGGAATTCAGATGGAAAAAGTTATTCCCGAACTGTAGTTATCATAAAAACGGCTGGCCAAAAAGTGTTTTTGGTCAGCCGTTTTTTCACAATTCCCGCGCTATTCCGAGAAAAGCGCTGTTGACAGATAGCGTTCGCCTGTGTCGGGGAGCAGCACCACGATGGTCTTGCCGGCATTCTCCTCCTTTGCGGCCAGTTCAAGAGCCGCCTTGAGAGCGGCACCCGAGGAAATGCCCACCAGAATGCCCTCTTCGCGGGCGACATTCCTGCTGGTTGAAAACGCGTCCTCGTTGGAGACGGGGATCACCTGATCCACCACGGCGGCATTGTAGGTCTTGGGGACGAATCCGGCGCCTATGCCCTGGATCTTGTGACCTCCGGGCTTTCCGCCGGAAAGGACCGGGCTTGAAGCGGGCTCCACCGCGACCACCTTCACCGAGGGCTTATGCTCCTTGAGCCTCCTGCCGACGCCGGACACGGTGCCGCCGGTGCCCACTCCGGCCACGAAAATGTCCACCTCCCCGTCGGTGTCCCTCCAGATCTCCTCGCCTGTGGTCTGGTAGTGGATCTCGGGGTTGGCCGGGTTTTCGAACTGCTGGAGAATCACCGATCCGGGGATCTCCTCCCTGAGCGCGTTCGCCTTGGCGATGGCACCCTTCATTCCCTCGGCGCCGGGGGTGAGGACCACGCTGGCGCCATAGGCCTTGACGAGGTTCCTGCGTTCTATGCTCATGGTATCAGGCATGGTCAATATGAGGTGATAGCCCTTCACCGCCGACACAAGGGCCAGCCCCACTCCGGTGTTGCCGGACGTGGGCTCGATTATGGTGGCCCCGCTCTTGAGCACTCCGTTCTTTTCGGCCGCTTCCACCATTGCGGCGGCTATTCTGTCCTTGGCGCTTCCCGCGGGATTGAAAGATTCAAGCTTGACGATTACCCTTGCCTTGGCGCCGGCCTCCCTGGCCGTGGCTCCGAGTTCCACAAGCGGGGTGTTCCCGATGAGCCCCAGCACGTTCTTTGCGATTTTTGACATGATTGTTTAAGTTTTCGTTCACACAATAAATAAGAAGCCCAAAGGGGCTGACCAAAAGTCCTTTTGGTCAGCCCCTCCAACATATATGTCATGCATCTTTCTATGCAAGGCACGATGCCGCGGCGACAGACCTGGGGACTCCCGCACAACAACACGCTGCCATATTCGAAAAATTGTACATTCTTGCTTTGCTGGGTGCAAACATATGAAAATTTTTAGAAGCGGACAAAAAAAAGTATTTTTGTCGCTCAATTTTTAGGGTCATGGCCATAAACACCTGGGACAAACTGTCCATAAGCCTGTATGACGACATTGTCCGAGACAGCGAGTACATCCCGCTCCAAAGCGAGGAGAGCATAGACATGAAGCAGCTTTCGGAAGCTCTCGACATATTCCGTTCCATAGTGTTCACCGGCTATTTCCGTCAGGATCCGGTGACCTATCTCATTTCCCGCTTCGCCGACATCATGGCCCGGCAGATTTCTGTCGCGATCAAGGAAGAGGCCCACACCAGCGGCGAGGAGGTCCCGTGCGACTGCGAAGACCGCGGACTGTGCGTGGCGGAAAAGCTTGTGAGGCGGCTCCCCGAACTGAAAAGAGTGCTCGGGACCGATGTCAAAGCTGTATTCGACGGAGACCCCGCCGCCAAGAGCTACAGGGAGGTCATCTTGTGCTATCCCTCCATGCTCGCGATCTCCAACTATCGTCTCGCGCACGCTATTCTGGAGTGCGGAGTGCCGCTGATTCCGCGCATCATCACGGAGCAGAGCCATTCCCGCACCGGAATCGACATCCACCCCGGCGCAGTGATCGGAGAGTACTTCAGCATCGACCATGGAACCGGAGTGGTGATAGGGGAGACCACGGTGATCGGGAACCATGTCCGCCTGTATCAGGGCGTGACCCTCGGAGCCAAGGGCTTCAGGTATGATGCGCAGGGCCGCCCGCTCAACGAGCCCAGACACCCGATTCTGGAAGACAATGTCACGGTCTATTCCAATTCTTCCATACTCGGACGCATAACCATAGGCCACGACAGCGTGATCGGAGGCAACGTCTGGCAGACAGTTTCGGTCGCCCCCGGCTCCAAGGTGCTTCAGGGCAGAGCCACGGTGTCCTTTGAAAATGGAGGAGGAATCTGATTTTTAGCATATGTCAAGAATAGATATAAAAGACGCAAGTCCGGCGGACGCCGGCTTCGTCGCCAGAACGGTGCTGTGCGCCATGGGCCTTGTCGGCTATGACGAGGATCACGTCTGCGTGAAGGACTTTGAGGAAGTGTGTTCGCTTCCGGACACGCTCTATTCCTATAAGAACGCCAGAATCGCTTTTGACGGGGACTGCCCCGTGGGGTGCCTGGTGTCATATCCCGGCGACGTCTACAGCGAGTTCCGTGACCGGACCTGGGACAACCTCTTTACCGCCACCGGCTTCCATCTTCCGGAAGATCCCGAGGCTGAGACCGCTCCGGGAGAGTACTATCTGGACTCTCTTGCCGTAGTGCCTGAATACAGGGGGCGTGAAATCGGGAAAATGCTTCTGCTTGACGGCATCGGGAGGGGCCGCAGGAAAGGATACGGGGCCATAAGCCTGATCGTGGACAGCGGGCATCCCCGGGTCAGGGCCTATTATGCCACTCTGGGCTTTGTGCCGGCCGGCGAAATGATGTTTTTCGGCGAGCCGTATACGCGTATGAAACTGAAATTTTGACAGTATATGAATTTTGACGGAATAATAGTGGGGGCGGCAGTTTTTCTGCTCATAGGAATCTGCCATCCCGTGGTCATAAAAATGGAATATAACTGGGGCAAGTCCTCATGGTGGGCCCTTGCTCTTGCCGGGGCCGCCTTTGCCGTGCTGTCCCTCTTTCTCGAAGGACGGGTCCTGTCTACAATTGCCGGCGCCGCCGCATTTTCCTGCTTCTGGGGGATCTATGAGATAATCGAGCAGGAGAAAAGGGTCCTCAGGGGATGGTTTCCAATGAATCCGAAGCGGATCGGATATTATGAAAAGCGGAAAAATGAGCGGAAATGAAAATGAGCGGCTTCTCGAGCGCCACGGAGTGAGGCCCACGGCCAACAGAATATCCATAGCCCGTGAGTTGTCGGCATCGTCCCGGCCCCTGTCCATGACCGAGCTTGAAGACAGACTGGCCACGATCGACAAGTCCAATATCTTCCGGACCCTGATGCTGTTCCGCGAGCGGCATCTTGTACATGCGATCGAGGACGGTAGCGAAAACGTCCGCTACGAAATCTGCCGCAGCGACGACTCCGACTCTTTCCGCGACGAGGACCAGCACTGCCATTTCTACTGTGAGCGCTGCCACAAGACTTTCTGCCTCGAAAAAATCCCCGTGCCGGAGGTCGTCCTGCCGCGGGGATATGAAGCTCATTCTGTGAATTTTGTGATCAAGGGAGTCTGTCCCTCTTGCGGGAAAGCCGCCGACCGCTAGCGTCCTGCGTATTTTTCGGCCTGCTCCCTGATCAGTTCGGCGTCGTCGAAATAATTGATCTTCATTGCTTTGCGCACATCGGAAAGGGTCTGCGCCGCAGCGTTTCGGGCCTTTTCGGTTCCGGCGCGGAGAATCTCATAGACTCCGGGGATGTCTTTTTCGAACTCCTTGCGGCGGGTCCTCATGGGCTCGAGGAATTCGTTCAGTATCTTTTCCAGGAACTTCTTGCACTTCACATCGCCGAGTCCGCCTCTGCGGTAGTGGTCCTTCATCTCGTCGAGCGAGGCGTAGTCCGGCAGATAGAGTCCGAAATGCTCGGGGCGGCAGAAAGCGTCCAGATAGGTGAACACGGCGTTGCCCTCCACATGGCCGGGATCGGAGACATTGAGGTGTTGCGGGTCGGTGTACATGGAGAAAACCTTCTTGTGCACCTCGTCGGCCGGGTCGGAAAGATATATGCAGTTGCCCAGCGACTTGGACATCTTGGCCTTTCCGTCCGTGCCGGGCAGTCGGAGACTTGCCTTGTTGCCGGGGAGCATGATCTGGGGCTCCACCAGAATGCCTTCGCCATAGACCGAATTGAATTTGCGCACGATCTCCACCGTCTGCTCCAGCATAGGCTTCTGATCCTCGCCCACCGGCACCGTGGTGGCCCTGAAGGCCGTGATGTCGGCGGCCTGCGAGATGGGGTAGGTGAAGAATCCCACCGGCATTCCCTTCTTGTGGTCGTCGGAATCGTCCGGGTCACCTTCCCTGTAGCCTCTCATCACCATCTCGGTCTTCACAGTGGGGTTCCTCTGCAGCCGGGCCACGGTTACGAGGTCCATATAGTAGAACGAGAGCTCGGTGAGCTCGGGGATCTGGGTCTGTATGAACATGGTCACCTTCGCGGGGTCCAGTCCGGCGGCCAGATAGTCCAGAGCCACCTCGACCACGTTCTGGCGCACCTTCTCCGGGTTGTCCATGTTGTCGGTGAGGGCCTGGGCGTCGGCGATGAACACGAACATGTCCTTATAGTCGCCCTGGTTCTGGAGTTCCACCCTGGTTCTGAGCGAACCCACATAGTGCCCGATATGGAGCCTTCCGGTCGGACGGTCTCCGGTGAGTATTATCTTGTCTGACATTTCGATGTTTTTGTTTTAGGAACCGCTAATGTAGCAATTTTTTCAGACACCGGGAGAGCGGCATCCCTCCGGAATGCACTTTAACTGATTCTTAACATTTTTGACATTGAAATGTGAGGGATTATTCTCATCTTGCGAAACTGAGAAGACAGATTGACCATGATGAGTGAAAAAAAATATTCCATTCTGGTCGTGGATGACGAACCCGACCTCTGCGACATCCTGCGCTTCAACCTGCGGACCGAGGGATATGAAGTCACCGTGGCCTATTCGGCCGAGGAGGCGATGCGCAAGGATCTCCGGTCCTATGACCTGATTCTGCTGGACGTGATGATGGGGCGGATTTCCGGTTTCGACATGGCCGAATCCATGAAACGGAACGATGAGACCGCGGACGTTCCCATAATCTTCCTGACCGCCAAGGACACCGAGAACGATGTGCTCACCGGGCTGGGGCTGGGCGCCGACGACTACATCTCCAAGCCCTTCTCCGTGCGTGAGGTGATGCTCAGGGTGAAGGCCGTCCTGAGACGCACCGTGGCCGGAACACGCGGGCAGGAGACCGACAGCCTGACCTATGGAGGAATCGTTCTGGACCATGGGCGCAAGTCGGTCACCGTTGACGGCCAGAATGTTCCGTTCACGAGAACCGAGTTCGAGATCCTCAAGCTTCTGCTGCAGGAGAAGGGGAGGGTGGTGTCGCGCGACGAGATAATCCGCCGCATATGGCCGGACGACGTCACGGTGCTGGACAGGACCGTGGACGTGAACATCACCAGAATACGCAAAAAGATCGGGCCCTACGCCGACCTGCTCATGACGCGTTCGGGCTTCGGATATTATTTCGAGGGATAGGATACGCTTTTTGTTCCGATGGCAAAATCTCTTCACTTCAAGGTGAGCACCGGCTGGCGCATGTTCGCGATCGTGGTCTCCATCTTCGTCGTCTATGCCGCCGCCTTCACCGTCTTCCAGCACAAGCGGGAGAAACAATACAAGGTGTCGACTCTTGACGAGCGTCTGCAGGACTGCAACCGGAGGCTTCACAGGAGCATCGCTCTTGACGGGGGCGCGGCCTATGAGGCTTTCGTGAGGGAAAGCGATCCCCGTCTGAGGGTGACTGTTGTGGACACTTCGGGGAGGGTCCTCTTCGACAGCATATACAAGGACTATGCGTCCCTTCCGAACCACAGGGACAGGGCCGAGATAGCCGAGGCCATGCGCAACGGTCGGGCCTGCGTGATCGACCGCCTGAGCGAATCCACCAATCAGGAGTATTTCTATTCCGCCACTTTCTTCAGCGACAGCGGTCTGGTGATAAGGACAGCCGCCCCCTATGACGACACGCTGATGAGGTCTCTCGAATTTGACCGCAGGTTCGTATGGGTCACGCTCATCGCCCTGCTTGTGCTCGTCTTCGTGCTGAGGATCTATGTCAGCAGGCTGGACAGCAACATAAACAGGGAGAAGGAAGAGTCCAACAGCCTCACCCGCAAGCAGCTTACCCAGAACATATCCCACGAACTCAAGACCCCTGTGGCCAGCATACAGGGCTATCTGGAGACAATCACGGAGCATCCCGACATGGACAGGGAGACCGAGAAGGAGTTCCTGGAGCGCAGCCTCTCCCAGACGCGGAGGCTTTCCGCCCTGCTCGGCGACTTGTCGGTGCTGAACAAGATGTGGGACGCCCCCCAGTCATGGACCTTTGCCAAGGTGGATGTGTCCAAGGTGATTTCCGACATCTCGGAGCATCTCGAACTCCAGATGGAGAAGCGGTGCATCCGTTTCGTGGACAAGGTGGGCCCCGAAGTGGTGCTGAACGGCAACCAGTCGCTGATCTACAGCATATTCCGCAATCTTGTGGACAACGCCATAGCCTATTCGGGCGGGGACTGCGTGAGCGTCAGCGCCTCGGACGCCGGCGAATTCTGGAAGTTCACCTTCAGGGACAACGGCGCCGGAGTGGGTGAGGAACACCTCCGGCACCTTTTCGACAGGTTCTATCGCGTGGATGAGGGCCGCAGCAGGAGGACCGGCGGCACCGGTCTTGGCCTTGCCATAGTCAAGAACGCGGTCCAGCTTCACGGAGGCACCATCTCCGTCCGCAACGACAACGGCCTTGTCTTCGACTTCACCCTCCGTAAATAGTCAGGCCGTCGGCCTCAGATCTTCAGTGTGCGCATCGAGTTGAGCACGGCGAGCACTGTCACTCCCACGTCGGCGAAGACGGCGAGCCACATGGGCGTAAGGCCGAAGGCCGCCAGCACCAGCACGGCTATCTTGACCCCTATCGCGAACACGGTGTTCTGCGACGCGATCCGCAGAGTCTTGCGCGATATGCCGAAGGCCACCGGAATCTTGGAGGGCTTGTCGTCCATAAGCACTATGTCGGCCGCCTCGATCGCGGCGTCGGAGCCCAGAGCCCCCATGGCTATGCCCACATCGGCCCTGGCCAGCACCGGAGCGTCGTTGATGCCGTCTCCCACGAACGCGAGTTTTCCGCCTTCGGGAAGCTCCGCCAGCAGGCCTTCCACTCTGGAAACCTTGTCGGCCGGAAGCAGCCCGGCATGATACTCGTCCACGCCGACCTCGGCGGCGACGGCCTTGCCCACTTCCTCATGGTCTCCGGTCAGCATCACGGTCTTATGCACGCCGCAGCGCTTCAGGCCCGAAACCGCCTCGCCCGCATCTTCCTTCACCTTGTCGGATATGACTATATGGCCCATATATTCTCCGTCCATGGCCACATGGATTATGGTTCCGGTTTTCTCGCACGGCTTCCATGCCGCTCCGGCGTATTCCATGAGCCTGGAGTTCCCCACATGGACGTCGTGCCAGTTGATCTTCGCATAGACTCCCTTTCCGGCGATTTCCTTCACCTCTTCGACCTCGCAGCCGTCGTTTTCTCCGGGATATGCGTCCTTTAGCGACTGGGCTATCGGATGGGTGGAATACCTTTCGGCATGGGCCGCGATGTGCAGGAGCTCCTTTTCGCTCAGCTTTTCGGGGTGGACTGCAGTCACCTGGAACACTCCGCGGGTGAGGGTGCCGGTCTTGTCAAAGACCACCGTGTCCACTTTCGACAGGGCTTCGAGATAGTTGGAGCCCTTGACCAGGATTCCGTGGCGCGACGCGGCCCCTATGCCGCCGAAGAAGGCCAGCGGCACCGAGATCACCAGGGCGCAGGGGCAGGACACGATGAGGAAGGTCAGCGCCCTGTAGAGCCAGGTGGGGAATGTGTCCCAGCCGGCGATTGCGGGGATCAGGAACGCCACCGCCAGAGCCGCCACCACCACTATCGGCGTATAGACTTTCGCGAAACGCGTGATGAAGTTTTCGCTTCTGGACTTGTTTTCCGAGGCGTTTTCCACGAGATCCAGAATTTTGGACGCGGTGGATTCACCGAAAGATTTGGTGACCCTTATGCGCAGAACGCCCGAGAGGTTGACGCATCCGGAGATGATGTCATCGTCCGCGCCGACGCTTCTGGGCACGCTTTCACCGGTGAGAGCCACCGTGTCGAGGCTGGAGCTTCCCTCCAGGACCACTCCGTCCATGGGCACCTTCTCTCCGGGACGGACAACTATGGTCTCGCCTATTTTCACGCTGTTCGGAGCTACGGTCTCGACTTTGCCGTCCCTTTCCACATTGGCGGTGTCGGGGCGTATGTCCATAAGCGCCGATATGGACCGGCGGCTCCGGCCTTCGGCGATGCCTTCGAAAAGTTCGCCCAGCTGGAAGAACAGCATCACGAACACCGCCTCCACGAACTGGTTTTCGGCTCCTGGCATGAACCCGATTGCGAGGGCGCCGATCGTGGCTATGCTCATGAGGAAGTCTTCGTCCAAAGCTTCGCCGTGCGCTATGCTTTCGGCCGCTTCGCACAGTGTTTCGAGTCCGGAAATGAGGTAGGGGACAAGGTAGATCAGCAACAGTTGCCAGGTCTTGAGGCCCGGGCAGGTCTTTTCGATGATGAAGGCCGCAGCGAGAAGCACCGCCGAAGCGATAATCTTGACAAGGCCCGATTTGGTTTCGTTTTCCATATTGAGAGGTATTTTGTTTCCGTGTGCAAAAATACCTCCCCGTTTCCGCAACCGGGTTGCAAATTCTTCAGCCTTAACCGCGTCGGGCGGCGTTTATGGATCTTCTCCTTTCAAGAATGGCCGAGACTCGCGCTGCCATGACACCGAAAAACCAGCCGTACAGGCTGCCGATGAGCGCTCCGGTGACCACGTCTCCGAAATAATGCTTGCCCACGAACACCCTGCTCATCGCGACAAGCGCGGCCCAGAGGAGCATGGCCGCCTTGTAGCCCCGGTTGCGGTGTCCGCTGTCCATTTTCAGCGATCCCCACAGACACAGGACAAAGCCGAAGGCATCGGCCGCATGGGCGGAGAAAAATCCGAACAGGCTACCTCGTCCTTCCAGAACTCTCAGGCCTTCTTCCAGATTGGGGGTGCTGTAGCACGGGCGCAGCCGGGCCACTGAATATTTCAGCAGCTGGGCCGTCTGGTCGCATGCCAGCACGGTGAGTCCGCAGGCCACCATCACGGCGACCGCCTTGCGCCAGCCGAGACGCCAGAAAAGAAACGCGACGGCGAGAAGATAGAGCGGAACCCAGGTGGTCTTGTCGGACATCATCATCCAGAACAGGTCCGTCGCACTGTTATGCATGGCGTTGATGGACAGCGTGATTTCCCTGTCCAATGCGGCGAGCCTCTCTATGATTCCGTCCATGGGCTATTTGTTGAGAGCTTCCCAGAGCCCGTTCTTAAGGTCTTCAAGGCCTTCTCCGGTGACGGATGACATCAGGAAGTGCGGGACCTTTTTCGGGAGCCGGCGGATTATCCGCTTTCTGCGCTCCGGGTCGGCCAAATCGCATTTGGTCACCGCCAGCAGCCTCTCCTTGACAAGCAGTTCGGGGTTATATTTCTCAAGTTCGCCGAGAAGAATCTTATAGCTTCCGGCGATGTCCTCCTCTTCGGCGGAGACCATGAACAGCAGCACCGAGTTGCGCTCGATATGGCGCAGGAACCTCAGGCCTATGCCCTTGCCTTCCGACGCCCCTTCTATGATGCCGGGAATGTCGGCGACCACGAAAGACCTGCCGTCGTAGTGGCGCACTATTCCGAGGTTGGGCTCCAGAGTGGTGAAGGGATAGTCCGCTATCTTCGGCTTCGCGGAGGTGACGGCTGCCAGGAATGTGGACTTTCCGGCATTGGGGAAGCCCACAAGGCCCACATCGGCCAGCACCTTGAGCTCCAGTACGAACCAGCCTTCCTGTCCATCTTCTCCGGGCTGGGCGTAGCGCGGAGTCTGGTTGGTCGGGCTTTTGAAATTGTTGTTTCCAAGACCGCCCTTGCCGCCCTTGCAGAGGATTCTCTCCTCGCCGGCATCGACCATCTCGAAGAGGGTCTCTTCGCCGTTGCCGTCCTTTACCACGGTGCCTACGGGCACGTCCAGATAGATGTCTTCTCCCTGTTTTCCCCTGCAGAGCGCCGCGCCGCCGGGGGCTCCGTTCTCCGCTCTCACTATCTTTCTGTATTTCAGATGGATGAGGGTCCAGAACTGAGGGTTGGCCCTCAGGATGACATGGCCGCCGCGGCCGCCGTCGCCCCCGTCAGGTCCGCCCTTCGGGATATATTTGGCTCTATGGAGATGAGAAGATCCCGCGCCGCCGTGTCCCGACGCGCAGAAAATTCTCACGTAGTCTATAAAGTTGCTCTCTGGCATAACTCTTTATCTTGTCTTAAAAGCGTGTAAAGATAGTCATTATTTTCGGTAACTCGTGAATAAAAACTCCACAAGACCCTTAGGGCCGATACGGGCTTTTTCCGTGACAAGAGCAGCGTGGAGGGTGACTAAAAAGTCGAAAGACTGATTAGTCACCCTCTTTCTTGATGTGCCATAGATGAAGCGACGCTGATTTACAGAGTTCGTCCATGCAATTGTGCCATCGGTGGCCTGAGCGGCACACTCGCGTGGAAGCAGAGACCTTAAAAAGACGTTACTTCCATACCATTCTGCCCCTCAGTGCCCTGGAGCCGGTCCTCCCATGGACGAACTCTGTAAAGAAGGCCGAGGTGGTAATGAAAGCGAAGCGGGAAAGACTCCGGCAACGGCAGGCAGCTGGACTTTGGAGAGACTCCGTTCGCAAGTCCGCGACTTGCTTCTCTCCGGTCCCTCCCGCGATCTGCTTCGTCCTGCCGATGTCCCCACGGAATCCACCCGAAGACTTCGGGAAATCCGGTAGCTTCCGAGGAGTCTGATTTTTGGGTCAGGATTTCACCAATGAGATATTGGTGATTTGTATTAAGTTGATTTACAGATGATTGTAAAACTCCAATAAGTTTTTGGGGAGGCTACACCCCAAAAACTGTAGCCTTCCCCAAAAGTAATATAGGTATCACAGGGGAAGTCTACGTTATGATGCTTTTGAATCGGGAATTTCAGATTATAGGAGGAAGTCTTCAATGTTATCGGGCGTAATCACCTTGAACGTCGACCCGGGATATGCTTTCGCGAAAGAATCCGGACATTTAGCGCCGGATTTGGAAGAATTCCACTTGAATTCAAATGCTGCCATCGCTCCGTCGGCTTCTTCCACGTAGTCGATTTCGCTCTGATCTTTTGTCCTCCAAAAATAGGATTGTGTGAACGCAGAATTATATCCGTTATTTTTCAGCCGTTCCGAGATGACGAAATTCTCCCACATGGCTCCGCAATCCGTTCTGTTTTCCAATGAAGAAAAATTGCCGATAACGGCATTTCTGATTCCAAGATCCCAAAAATATATCTTCCGGCTTGTCTTCAATTCATTTCTCAGATTTCTGGAAAAAGAACCGAGCCTGAAGATTATATAAGACTTCTCAAGGATAGATATATATTTTTCCACCGTCTTTGAATCTATGCCAAGCAGGACACCGAGTTCATTATAAGACACTTGGTTTCCTATCTGTAAAGACAGGGCCTTGAGAAGCCGCACCAGCACGTCTGCTTTATGTATGCCGTCAACAGAGAGTAAATCTTTATATAAGTAGCTTTCTGTCAATTCTTTCAAGATGTCTTTCTCCTCCGATGGGGTAGTGACCGCCTCCGGATAATATCCGTAGATCATTCTGTGGGACAGCATCCTCTGCTCTTCCAGAAATGATGTATGTTTGACCATCTCCGAGAACGTCAGCGGAAAAAGCTTCAGTTCTCTTTTTCTTCCGGCAAGAGATTCATTTATCTTCGATGAAAGTTCGAAACTGCTGCTGCCTGTCGCAATCACCTGAACTCCGGGAATCCGGTCGGTAATAAGTTTTATGCGCAAGCCTACATCGGGAATGCGCTGCGCCTCGTCTATCACTACTATTTGTTTATTCCCGATTATTGCTTTTAATCTGGTGGAATTGATGTTCTTGAACAGTTCTCTTACATCATCATCATCTCCATTTAGCCATAAGACCCTGCCATCATTGTCCAGCAATGAATGAATAAGGGTTGATTTCCCTACTTGACGTGCCCCCATGAGGGTGATGGCTTTGTTTGAGCCTATCAGAGATTTTAATTTTTCGGCTTGTGTCCGTTCTATCATGACCTGTTGCTTTTGGAACAAAGATAGATAATATTCCAAAAATATCGCCACTTTTTAGGAATGAATTCCAAAAATATCGCCACTTTTCGGGAATTCCGCAACTTTTGAGCGATTCACTCAGCAACTTTTCATTCTTGTGCTTAGAAACCGGCCCGCAAGCAGCATCGTCAGGTGCTTAGTTGCTTGGTATCCCAGCCGGAAGGGATGCCGCCTACACTGTTGGAAGGTAAACTGCCGATGAAATCTTCATCTGTGTAATAGATAGTCCCTTTGTTATTAGCGCCTCGAAGCCAAGCTAATAAGGGGGTTGGAGGAGAAAGAGCTGACGAGTGTCGTGGTCTTTGTTCTATGCCGTTCGAGAGGTGCCGCAAGGCGTCCCGACACGGGCTATTGTTATTGTAAGTATTTGAAAAATTATATAATTGTTAAATTATTAACGAAGTATTTTAACGAAGTATAGAAATATTAATTGTACCTTTGCCGAACTTGTAATTGTTGCAAATATTATGAAGTTTCCGTATCTGCTCACGGCCATAGCCGGGTTTTTCATTGCGGCGACCTCAGGCACCTTTGCGGGACCGGCCGCAAGACTTTCCGCCACAGAGGAAGAAAGCGACTCCACTCTGGCGGTGATAGCCTGGTTCGACAAAAGGGACACGGTGACCTATTGGATTGATGAGGGCCGCTGGAATGTGAATGGCGCGGATACCGTCATGACTTCCGGAGCCTCGACCAAAGTGATGCTTACCGTTACCGATTCTACCCGCGGGGGATACCGCATGGAATACAAGTTCCTTGATTTCCGCTGCGATACTGTGATCGAGCCGGTGTTGGACAAGTTTCAGAGAAATGTCGTGAAACTGTTGTCTGACAGGCTGAAGGGAGTCTCGATCAGATTCCGCACCGACGAATTCGGGCAGATAAACAAATACGAGAACCTCAAAGAGATAAAGAAACTTTCGAAAGGCCTGTACAGGTCGGTACTTGAGGAAATGATGGCGCTTCCGGTGGTTGACAGCCTCAAATCGGCCGGTATGGATTTGGAAGCGGTTTTGGGGGATGTCTCTGATGACGCCGCTCTGGTTGAAGGATTTACCGAAGAACTGGAACTTATGTTCTCAAATCACGGGAATATGTTCACCATAGGCGATTTTCACAACCATTCGGACGCCACCGAAGACGAATACGAGACGGACACCGAGCTGCATATAGGCTTGGACCCAGAATCAATGGAATACGAAATCTCAAGCCGGGTCACTTCAGTCATCCCCTCCGCTGACCTCAAGGAGCTCTTGTCATCAGTCTATGACATCTTCGCCGGTGAGTCAAAGATACCGGACTTCGATGCCGAGTATGACAGCCAGGTCACGGAGGACGCGCATATCGAGAACTACAGCTACTGGAGCTATTTCGCGGACGGCTGGCCACAGGAGTATGTGAGCCAGACGGTCATCAATCTTATGGACAGGCAGAAAATCAAGCAGAAACACATAGTCTGGGACCGCTACTCGGTCGGAAATCATTGAGATGAGCAAAGCTGAAACATGTCCGTCCGCCGCCTTCGAGAGGGGGCGGTGAATATTTTTCTTTCTGTCCGGCATACGGCGGAATGATATGGATATAAAACGGTTTTAAGCCATGGAGATGACAGATTGGGAGAAGATGCAATCGGGCGAGATATACGATGATTTCGCCGGAGACTTGTTTGACAGAAGAGTCGAAGCGAAGAAACTTTTTAGGGCCTACAACCATCTCGGAGACGATGAGACGGACAAGAGGGGAGACATCATGCGCCGGCTGTTCAAGGACGTGGGCAGAAACGTGTGGATAGAACCCGATTTCCGTTGCGAATTCGGGAAGAACATCTCGATCGGAGACGATGTGTACATCAACTTCGGCTGTGTCATACTCGACTGCGGGCAGGTGCGCATCGGGAGCAACACTCTCATAGGTCCCAATGTGGGGCTGTTCTCGGGCAACCATGCGCTCGACGCCGAAGAACGTGCCGCAGGAGGACTGATACCGAAGCCGATAACCATCGGCAACCGGGTGTGGCTGTGCGGAAATGTGACGGTGACCCCGGGCGTCACCATCGGGGACGACACCGTCATCGGAGCGGGAAGCGTTGTCACTCACGACATCCCTTCCGGAGTAATCGCCGCGGGAAATCCTTGTAAGGTGCTGAGACGGATAACTCCGGCCGACAAGACCGGGTACAGGAAACCATCCTCGCCGCAGTCCCGGTGACGGATGAGAGACAAACCGACGAGCCTCCTTTACTTCTCCAGAAGGCCGGGGCGGAGGGCCTTGGTGCGCTCTAGGGCCTGCTCGTCCTGCCATTGGCGGATGAGCCTGGGGTTGCCGCTCAGCAGCACGTCCGGAACCTTCCATCCCTTATAGTCGGCCGGCCGGGTATAGACGGGAGGGGAGAGCAGGCTGTCCTGAAAGCTGTCGCTCAGGGCCGAAGTCTCATCGCCCAGGGCCCCGGGGATGAGCCGGATTATGGAGTCGGCCAGCAGTGCGGCCGGAATCTCGCCGCCGCTCACGACATAGTCTCCGACCGAAATCTCGCGGGTCACCAGATGCTCCCTGATCCTGTGGTCTATGCCCTTGTAGTGGCCGCACAGCAGAATCAGATTCTCCTTGAGCGACAGCTCGTTGGATATGCCCTGATTCAGCAGCTCCCCGTCCGGAGACATATAGATGATCTCGTCATAGCTGCGTTGGGCCGTCAGCTCCGAAATCATCCGGTCCACCGGCTCCACCATTATCACCATCCCCGCGTCGCCGCCATAGCTGTAGTCATCCACATCTCTGCGCGGCCCCAGGCCATATTCCCTCAGATTGTGGATATGGATCTCCACAAGACCCTTCCTGACGGCCCTGCCCACTATCGAATGGCTGAGCGGGCTGTCCAGCAGCTCCGGCACCACGGTCAAAATGTCTATTCTCATCGGCGGAATAATGTTTTGGAGAGTTGCGCACATGCGAAACTTGCACAAATGTAGATATTTTCAGCTATATTTGCATTTATCTGCCCGTTGCGAGCGCAGGCTAATATTATTAATGATAACTCTATTGTCATGAGTGATGAAATCAAACCTGATGTGATGAACACGTCAGATGTAGAAGAACCCAAAGACGGAATAAAGAAAGAAATCCAGACCGTGAAAGAGGCGGTCGCCGATTTCGCGGACAAGACGCTGGCCGAGCTTTCCGGTCTTTTTGAAAAATTCATGGAAGATGCCGACAGGGTGAAAAAGCCCAAGGAGGCCGAGGCCATAAAGTCGGCTTTCTACAAGAAGCTGTCGAAGGAGAAGGCGGAGTCCGGTCTGTCCCCCGAAGTTTCCGAGCCGGTGTCGGAAGAGGAGGAGCGGAGCGCCGATGAGGCGCCGGAGGCGGAGGCCGCACAGCCCGAGCCGACGAAGGCCGAAGAAAAGGCCAATCCGTTTGAAGCCATAGAAGAAGGGTTCAAATCACTCTATTCCAAATTCAAGAAGGAACGCGCCGAATACAACCGGAAGCAGGACGCCGAGAAGGCCGACAACCTGGTCAAGAAGCAGGCTGTCATAGACGACCTCAAGGCCCTGGTGGAGAAAGACGCCGACGTGAGCGCCTCATTCCCCGAGTTCAGGGAGATTCAGGCCCGCTGGAGAGCCATAGGCCCCGTGCCCGTGCAGAATTTCCGCGTCCTCAACGACACCTACCAGTTCTATGTCGAGCAGTTCTATGACAAGGTGCAGATAAACAGAGACATGCGCGACCTCGACTTCAAGAAGAACCTCGAAGCCAAGACAGGTCTCTGCGAGAAAGCCGAGGGCCTTAAGGAAGACGGCAATGTGGTGGACGCGTTCAAGGAGCTCCAGAAGCTCCACGAGCAGTGGAAAGACCTCGGCCCCGTGGCCAAGGAGTTCCGCGAGACCATATGGGAGCGCTTCAAGGCCGCCACGTCCGAAATAAACAAGAAATACCAGTCCTACTTCGAGGATCAGAAAGCCAAACAGGCTGAAAATCTCGTGGAAAAGACCGGACTGTGCGAGGCTGTGGAGGCCATCGCCGACAAGGAGGACATCAAGTCCTCCAACGAATGGAACTCCCTCACCAAGGAGATAGAAGAGATCCAGAAGAAATGGAGAACCATAGGCTATGCCTCCCGCAAGGACAACCAGAAGATCTATGACCGTTTCCGCGCCGCCTGTGACAAGTTCTTCGATAAAAAGAGAGTGTTCTATTCCCAGTTCAAGGACAGCATGAACGAGAACATGGACAAGAAGCTCGCTCTCATCGAAAAGGCCGAGGCCCTCAAGGACAGCACCGAGTGGAAAAAAGCCACCGAGCAGTTCATAGCCCTCCAGAAGGAGTGGAAAGAAATCGGCGCCGTGCCCCGCAAGAAATCCGAGCAGCTCTGGAAGAGATTCCGTGCCGCCTGCGACGGATTCTTCGCCGAGAGGGACAAGCAGGCCAAGCCCGAGAATAATTTCTATGCTAACCTCAAGGCCAAGAAGGCCCTCATAGAAGAGATCAACGCCTTCAGCTCCGACGACAGCCAGGTGGTCCGCGACGCCATGGACAGTTTCATCGGGAAATGGAACGCCATAGGTTTCGTCCCCTTCAAGGAGAAGGAAGCGGTGACCAAGGCCTATAGGGAGGCCATGCAGGCCAAGTTCCCCGAGTTCGGAGGAGACCGCGCCCCGAGAGGCCGCAGGGAAGGAGCACAGCGCGGCGGATCCCGCGCTCCTCTCACCGAGAAAGACAGGCTGATCCAGAAGTACAACGCCCTCCAGCAGGAGATCGACACCTACGAGAACAACATCGGATTCTTCTCCGCTTCAAAAGGCTCCCAGTCTCTGGTGCAGCAGATGGTCGAGAAGATAGAGGCCTCAAAGGCCGAGCTTCAGGCCCTCAAGTCGAAAATCCGCGAAATTGAAGATGCTCCGGGCGAGAAGTAGGCCCGCGGACTAAAAAAGGGGATGACCGGAAAGTGATCCGGTCGTCCTCTTTTGGTCATTTTCAGGAATCGCTTAACAATAAATAGACAGAAGTGAATAAAAACAGTGTTATAGGATGGGTGCTCATAGCCGTCGTGATGCTCGGCTTCATGTGGTATCAGTCCAGCCAGTTCAAGAAACAGGCGGAGTATCAGGCCCGGCAGGATTCTCTGGCCGCGGTGGCAAGGTTCAAGGCCGATTCGGCCTATGCCGCCGAACATCCGTTCGACTCCACCGCAGTGGTCTCGGACATTCCCGCCGCCGAACCGGCCAAAGGCCCCGCCATCTACAAGGACTCCCTCCTCGAAGCGGCTTCGTCCGCCGAGGCTCAGGTTTATGCCCTTGAAAACGACAAGGTCAGAATCAGCTTCACCACCAAGGGAGCCCAGCCCTCCGAGGTGCTCATAAAGAACTACCTCAGCTACGGCGGCGCGCCCCTCTATCTTTTCAAGGAAGGGAACAGCGAGATGGGCTATTCCATCTACACGGGCGAGAATATCAACACCAAGGACTTCGTGTTCACCGTGGCCGAAAAGACCGACTCCTCCATAGTCATGCGCCTGCCTTTCGCAGGAGGCGGCTACATAGAGCAGAGCTATGTCCTCCACGCCGGTTCCTATAAGGTGGACAATGTCCTCTCATTCGTGGGAATGGGCAATGTGATCCCCCGCAACGTGTCCATGTTCGACATGGACTGGCATGTCACCATCCCGAGGCTCGAAAAGGGCTACAAGAATGAAAGCCAGTATTCCATGGTGGACTATTACTTCTCCGGCGAGAAGAAGCCCGCCTCCATGGGCAGGGGGAGAAGCGCCTCCAAGAGAATCGACAACCGGCTCAGCTGGTTCACGTTCCATCAGCAGTTCTTCTCCGCCATCATGCGCGCCAAGGGTGAGTTCGCGTCCGGCAACCTGTCGGTGACCTTCCTTCCCGAAGATGACGAGTCCCACGACCTCATGGCCTGCGCCGCAAGCATGAGGCTGGACTACAGGCAGGGTGCCGACGCCAGCTACGAGAACGAGTTCTACTTCGGCCCCAACCACTACAACACCCTCCGCGACTTCGGCCAGAAATATGAGAAGATAATCCCTCTGGGAGGCTGGCTCGTAGGCTGGTTCACCAGGTTCGTGATAATCCCTCTCTTCGACTTCCTGCACAGGTATATAGGCAACTTCGGACTCATCATTCTCCTGATGACCCTGATCATCAAGATTGTGGTCCTTCCGCTCACCAACAAGTCCTATATGTCCTCGGCCAAGATGGCCGCCCTCAAGCCTGAGATGGAAAAGATCAACGAGAAGTTCCCCAAGCAGGAGGACGCCCTCAAGAAGCAGCAGGCGACCATGGACCTCTACAAGCGGGCGGGCGTGAGCCCCATGGGCGGATGCCTTCCGACCCTGCTGACCTTCCCGATACTCTGGGCCATGTTCCGCTTCTTCCCCGCGTCCATCGAGCTGCGCCAGCAGCCCTTCCTCTGGTGCGAGGACCTCTCGGCCTATGACTCGATAGTGGACTTCGGCACCAGGATTCCTCTGCTCGGCGATCACCTTTCGCTCTTCGCCCTGCTCATGGCCCTGACCATGTTCTTCTATTCCAAGATCACCATCCAGGGCCAGACGTCAGCCAACGACCCCAACGCCGCCACGATGAGGTTCATGAGCATCTACATGATGCCCGTCATGATGTTCTTCATCTGTAACGGTCTCTCCGCGGCCCTCAGCTACTACTACCTGCTCAGCAACCTGTTCATGATGCTTCAGAACTGGATTCTGAGGAAGTTCGTGGTCAAGCCCGACGAGATCCTGGCCAAGGTCGCCGCCTCTCGCGGCAAGCCCATGCCAAAGTCAAAATGGCAGCAGAGGCTCGAAGAGGCGCAGAAGATGCAGCAGAAGGCTCTTCAGGAGCAGCAGAAGAAACAACGTCGATAGATATATGTCTGATGTAGTCGAAAATCTCCGCCGGGTCCGTTCTTCGGTCCCCGGCGGAGTCGAGCTTATAGCGGTCTCGAAATTCCATCCGGTCCCCGTCCTCAAGGAGGCATATGACGCCGGGCAGCGCCTGTTCGGCGAGAACCGTCCTCAGGAGATGCATGAGAAGGCCTTGCGGCTGCCGTCCGATATCCGGTGGCACTTCATAGGCCATCTGCAGACCAACAAGATCAAGCTGGTCCTGCCCTATGCCTTCATGGTTCAGTCGATTGACTCCGAGCACCTTCTGCGTGCGGTGGACGAGTGGGGGAGGAGCAATTCAAAGAAGATCCGCTGCCTGCTGGAGCTCCATCTGGGCGCGGAGGAGACCAAGCACGGTTTTTCGGAAGAAGAAATCCGGGGGATACTTGACCATGCGGCCGATTACGGCTCCATCGTCTTCTGCGGACTCATGGGCATGGCCACCAACACGCCCGACGAGGCGGTGATACGCGCCGACTTCGCAAGGATATCCGCCCTCAGGTCGGCCCTCCGGGAGGAGTATCCCGCGCTCACCGAATTCCGGGAGCTGTCCATAGGCATGTCGCAGGATTATAAGATCGCCCTCGAATATGGCGCGACCATGGTCCGCGTCGGCACCGCCATCTTCGGACCGCGCGAATATTAGCCTCTGAGTTCTCCGATCATGGCGGCCGCCACTGCCGAAGATGCACCGGAGCCGCCCAGGCGGGAACGGATCTCGGCGAAGTCCGCGAGCATGTTGCTCCGGTACTCTTCGTCCTCCAGCAGCCTCCTCACCTCGTCGTACACGTTCTCCGGGGTGAAATAATACTGGATAAGCTCCTTGAATGACTTCCGGCCCAGAATCAGATTCCCCAGGCTTATGCTGTCGATCTTGATTATCTGCTTGGCCACGTTGAAGTTGAACGAGGAGCCGGAATAGGCCACCACCTGCGGCGTCCCGATCAGACAGGTCTCCAGCGACGCCGTGCCCGAATTGACCACGGCGGCCTCGGCGAAGCGTATGGTCGCATAGGTCTGGCCGAACACCACCTTCACATAGTCCTCGCGTCCCTTGAGCCAGGGGGCGTAGTCGGCCATGGTTCTGGACGGCGCTCCTGCGACCACGAACTGGTGGCCGGCATATTTTCCGCTGCGGTGCATCATGTCCGCGAAGGCGGCGCAGACCGGCATCATGCCGCTCACCTCACCCTTGCGCGACCCGGCCAGAATCGCGATTATGGGTCTGTCCTCAAGTCCGCAGGCTTTCAGATAATCCGTCCGGCCGATGCTCATGCCCTCCGATCCGTCGATGGCGTCGATCAGCGGGTTGCCCTTATAGACATAGGGGACCCGCTTCCTGTCAAAATAGGCCTTCTCAAAGGGGAAAACTATGAAAAGCTTGTCCACATAGGCCTTGAGCTTCCTGATTCTGCCCTCTCTGGAGGCCCACACCTTCGGGGCGATGTAGTAGAACACCCGGAAGCCCTTTTTGTGGGCGAATTCCGCCACGCGGAAATTGAAGCCCGGATAGTCGATCAGAATCACCGCGTCCGGGCCGAAGCGCACGATGTCCTCACAACAGTCCCTGAACTTGCGCATGAACGCTCCGATGTGCAGAATTATCTGGCTGAATCCCATCACCGCACCCTCGCTGTAGTCCTTCACCAGACCTTCGCCGCTCTGATGCGCGTCGTGGACGGCCTTCATCAGCGGGCCGCCCCAAAAGCGGATGTCCGCATCGCGGTCTTCGGCATAGAGACCTTTCATCAGGTTCGATCCGTGCAGGTCGCCCGAAGCCTCTCCGGCTATGATATAGTACTTCATGGATCTATGCTCTGAAATCCTCGTCCAGCCCTCCGGCCCTGAGGCGGGCCTCCTCCTCGCGGTCGGCGTTGAAGACATTGAGGGCGGTCACGGCTATGTAGCCGTCGTCCATGGCGTGATTGTCGGCCAAAGGCCCGTTGGAGCTGTCATCCACATAGTCGCCGCGCATCATGTACATCACTTCGCCCTCTTCCGGATCGGGGAAAAGCATCGGCGCGCCCTGGCGGGCTATGCCGTCCTTGCGTATCAGATCCGGGTCCCAGCCGGTGAACTCCCTGACCCAGCGGCCGGTGCCCATGGTGGTGACCCTCACTCCTCTGATGCCTTCCGGAGCAAGCACGGGGAAGTTGACGTTATAGTAGATTCCCCTGCGGGTGGGGAGATTGGCCATAAGTTTTCTGAAGATGTCGGGGAAATACTTCTCCACGGCGGAGAAGTCGGCGTCGGCCTTGCCCGTGGCCAGCGACACCCCGATCGAGGGTATCCCGTTGAGGGTGCCCTCCTGGCATGCGCCCAGAGTTCCCGAGTAGCAGGCTCCGGTGGTGGCGTTGGAGCCGTGGTTGATTCCGCTGAGAATCACGTCGGGGCCGGGGTCCATGGTGTGGAGCCCGAACTTCACGCAGCTGGCCGGAGTGGCGTCCAGATAGGACCATCTGACCCCATCCCTCACGCCGAGATCCCTATAGGCCAGGCGCTTGATTCCCAGGTTCACCGCCATTCCCATTCCGGACTGCGGACTTTTGGGGGCGACGACGGTGACTTCGCCCCACTTTGAGGCCATTTTCACCAGCGTGGCCAGGCCTTTGGCCGAATATCCGTCATCGTTCGTTATGAGTATGCGCATCGCGTTGTCTATTTATCGTTTAACCAAAAAAACTTCGCGCAAAGATACTTATTTATCCCAATAATTTTTTATCTTTGCGCCGGTTAAACATGTTTAGTAGCGCATATAGTCAACTTTAAATACATCTAAAAATATGGTAAAACTTGGTATCAACGGATTTGGCCGTATCGGTCGTATGGTTTTCCGTGCAGCTGTTGAGAATTTCCCCAACGACATCGAGGTCGTGGGCATCAACGATCTTCTCGATCCCGCTTATCTCGCCTACATGCTCAAGTATGACTCTGTTCATGGAGCATTCAAGGGTGAAGTGTCTGTGGAAGACTCCACAATGATCGTCAACGGTAAGAGAATCCGTCTGACCGCCGAAATGGATCCCGCCAACCTCAAGTGGAATGAAGTGGGCGCAGAAGTGGTCGTGGAGTCCACCGGTCTCTTCCTCACCGACGAGAAGGCCCGCAAGCACATCCAGGCCGGTGCCAAGAAGGTCATCATGTCCGCTCCTTCCAAGGACGACACTCCCATGTTCGTCTATGGCGTGAACCACAAGACCTATGCCGGTCAGGACATCATCTCCAACGCTTCCTGCACCACCAACTGCCTTGCTCCCATCTCCAAGGTCCTCAACGACAACTTCGGTATCGTCCGCGGTCTCATGACAACCGTTCATGCCGCCACCGCTACCCAGAAGACCGTTGACGCTCCTTCCAAGAAGGACTGGAGAGGCGGCCGCGGAATCCTCGAGAACATCATCCCTTCCTCCACAGGTGCCGCAAAGGCAGTGGGCAAGGTTCTCCCCGCTCTTAACGGCAAGCTCACCGGCATGTCGCTCCGCGTCCCCACATCCGACGTCTCCTTCGTTGACCTCACCTGCGAGCTTGCAAAGCCCGTTTCCTATGAGGACATCTGCAAGGCCATGAAGGCCGCTTCCGAGGGCGAGCTCAAGGGCATTCTCGGCTACACCGACGAGTCTGTGGTCTCCACCGACTTCCGCGGCAACTCCCACACTTCCATCTTTGATGAGAAGGCCGGTATCCAGCTCGATCCCACTTTCGTGAAGGTCTGCGCTTGGTACGACAATGAGTGGGGTTACTCCAACAAGGTCCTCGAGATGGCCCGCGTCATCACGAAGTAAGCTTAAAAGCGACGCTTTTATCCCTAAGGGGGCTGGCCAAATTTGGCCGGCCCTTTTTTTGGGTCCAGTGGCCAGCCCCTTTTTGTGTGCCGGGCGGTCAGATGGTCAGGGATGCGGAGACGGAGAGTCCTGTGCGGGTCGGTTTTCCGGAGGTCTGGGCGGGGAAACGCCATGGATATGCGACCAGATTGCCGCTGGCATAAAACCTGAGCCTCGCAAAACTGGACGAAGGCTTCCATCCGGCAGTGATGTTCAGTCCCCAGCCGCGGCCATAATAGGCCGGAATGCTGAAAGTCCCCGGTACGCCGCGTTCATAGGCATAGATCCGGTCATTCCACCTGTCGATGCGGAACAGCGTGCCGCGGGCATAGACCTTCAGCCGGTCCGTGACATATCCTCCTTCCAGATAGCCCAGAAAGGCGTCCTGCTCACAATGCAGCCAGTTCAGCCGTGCAGTGCCGCTCCAGGCGCCGGCTTTGTATATGATGTCGCTTCTGCAGTCAATCCGCGCCCGGTCCGCGCCGGTGCGCAGTCTTGCTGCGGCCCTCGGCCGGAGCGTGAACCCGCTCCCGACGGGGAATTCCCCGGTGGCGGTGAGCTTCAGCTGGTCCCGTGAAGTGGAAAGCTTCCGGTACCAGTCGGCGCACAGCACCAGTGTTTTTCTCTGCAGGGAAAGCGTTATTCCGGCTTCGTCCGCCACCTTGCCGCCCGAGCGGACGGCGCCCAGCAGGGAAGGGGAGTAACTCTGCGGATAATACCGCCCCGCGACCCCGACCGAGCAGTTCCCAAGAGGTATGACCACTCCGCCGACAGCGGCGATGCTCTTTGAGGACATGTCCGCCGCCACTTCCGCAAAGAGATCCGCTCCTCTGATGCAGAAGCGCCCGTCCAGTCCGGCGCGGAGCATCCCGTCCTTTTTGCCGCATTCGCCGGCCCAGGTAGCGGACAACTGTCCGTTCCTGAGAAACAGCGTGACATTCGCTCCCGGCAGGAATTCCTCCCGGAATGCGTTCTTTCCTTCCATAAACCCTCTCAGCGACGGCAGCGCTACGAAAGAAGAGAGCGTGACCGCGCCGAAGGCTAATTCCGCCGCCGCTCCGCGCAGTCCGGTGTCGGTCCATGAGGTGGAGGGGCGCAGCATTGTAGCCCGCCTGTAAAGCGAGGCGGGCGATGACATTCCGCTGAGCGAGAAGCCGTTCCACATGATGAGGCCCTGCCCGAAGCGGGCGTTGAAGTCCCCGATCATCAGCTTCCGGATATGCCGGTGTCCGGCCGCGGCCGCATGGAAGGAATATGACTCGCCCTTGAACGCGGCGAAAGCCGAAAACCGGTCCCCGCCATCCAGCAGATACTTTCCCTTCATGGAAGTCAGGCCGTTTTTGACCGATGTTACGGCCTCGGCCGTATGGCTTGCCGGAGTCCGCCCCTTTTGTCCGGGCAGCAGAGACGAATCGAAGGATATATAGGGAGCCAGCGCCTCCGCGAACTCGCGTCCGAAGCCGTCCACGACGGAAAGTTCCTGCAGTGAGAGAATGTCTCCGTGGTTACGGCGATAGTCGAGCAGGGTGGCGGTCTGATAGAGCGAGAACAGTCCGCAGGTGGAAAGTTTCGACCTGTCCATCATGTTGATGCGCAAGGGCCTCCGCGCCAGCGCCTCGAAACTCTCCAGCACCTGCTCCGACAGGGCTTCCTCCGACTCGGCCCCCGTTATGACCATTATTCCGCGGACCGCCCCGCCGCTGCGGTCATGTTCGGTCTCCGTCTTCGGCCAGTCCGCTGATTCCTGCCCGGCCCCGCCGCTCCGGCTGCCAGCCGCCGTCCCGGAGTCCTGTCCAGCGGCGGCCCTGCAGGCCAGCGCCATCACCAACACGCACAAAATCCCTCTCACCGTCTTTAAGTTTTCCGCAATTATAAGGCGGAAACTTTGTCGAGAAGTGTGAAGAGCACGAACTTTCCGGAAATCTTAACCTATTCCGTCCGCGAGTCAGAAAAATGTGAAAAGTCGGCCAAAAAGCGTGTAGATAGTAATTCAAAATTCCCCCACTATTGTAATTGAAAAATGGTCCAATTATCGGGTGTTTTGGTTTGCTTGGAGCAAATATCAAAACCAATGATAGATATGGACATTTACGAACAGATTCTTCACAGCTACAGAGTAGATGAGATGAGTTTGAGGGCGATCGCCCTCAAACTCGGCGTGGTCAGCGGAAAGGACGCTCAGTAGCCGGCATAAAGCCTATGCGCTTCAAGAATCCCGACGCGGCCGGGCGGGGGACACCCGCCGTCAGATTGTTTTTTTCTGTTTTGTTTTAGCAACTGCGAAAAAACTTGGGCGAAAGCGAATGTTTTTAGCTTGATAAAACGTATTAATCCCCCCCCCCTGGAATTTCTCCTAAATTCGGGTTTTTGAGGCCGTTTTATTCGTTTATTTGAACTATAGGTTGTATATTAGTGGTCGGAACCCGTCGCTGAAGAGCGTTCCTGCGCTTTTTCGGCAGTTACGTGCGGAGCACGGGCGGAAATCCCGGCGGGCCATTAAGTCCGCGCTTTTTATGTAGTGCAACCAGTCACTTCTGTTTAGAATGATTCGGTGAATGCAGGACAGTGCAGAGAATAAGGAATTCGAGGCGGTGACCGCTGAAGATTCTTCCCACGTCGGGTTTGTCCCCGGCGTCCTCCCCGAAGCTCAGAGCGATGCGAAATCTTTGAGCTCACACACAGGGGTGTCAACCAGAAGTGTCGATACCGCCACCGACGAGAGCGTCGCCAGGGCGTTTCTGAGGGCATCGAGAAAAAAGCAGTGGTATGTGCTGAAAACCACCTACTGCCGCGAAGGGAAAGCCGACAGCTATCTCGAGTCGCAGAACGTCAGGACATTCTGCCCTACGGTCACCGGACACCGCCTGCCCAATCTGCTGTTTGCCTACGGCACGGAAAAGGAACTGACTCCGCTCGTGCAGCAGAACCCCGCGGTGCCCTATCTCCGGTTCTACTGCCGGTACTCCACGGCCTCGGACAAGCCCCGGCGCAGTCTCATCGTGGTCCCGCCGGACCAGATGGACTCGCTGATGAAGATCTGCGCTGCGGAAGATCAGGACACGCTGCTCTACACGGAGCCCATCCACAAGTTTGAAAAAGGCGACATGGCGCGTGTCATCAAGGGACCGTTTGCCGGTGTCACCGGCCGGGTGGCGCGCTTCAAAGGCCAGCAGCGTGTGGGCCTCGTCATAGACGATCTCCTCACGGCAGTTACCGCCTATATCCCCACCTCCTTCCTCGAGCCGGCGGAAGACGGCAACGGGACTGCGAAGGGCAATGCCGGACCGGTGTAGGACAGGACAAAAGAACAGGAATTATTTCAAACGGCTTCCAATGAAAGGAATCGTATTGGCCGGCGGAAGCGGCACAAGACTATACCCGATCACCAAAGGCGTCAGCAAGCAGCTTCTTCCGATATATGACAAGCCGATGATCTATTATCCCGTCAGCGTGCTCATGCTCGCCGGAATCCGGGACATACTGATCATCTCGACCCCCTGTGACCTGCCGGGTTTCAGGCGGCTCCTTGGAGACGGTTCCGATTTCGGAGTCCGTTTCAGTTATGCCGAACAGCCCTCGCCCGACGGCCTTGCGCAGGCATTCACCATAGGCGCGGACTTTATCGGCGGCGACAGCGTATGTTTGGTGCTCGGTGACAATATTTTTCATGGAGCCGGATTCTCCAGAATGCTGAATGATGCTGTGATTACGGCGGAGAAGGAGAAGAAGGCGACGGTTTTCGGCTATCGGGTGGACGATCCCGGCCGCTACGGAGTGGCCGAGTTCGACAAGGAGGGCAACTGTCTGGGCATAGAGGAAAAGCCGGAGCATCCGAAGTCCAACTACGCGGTCGTCGGCCTGTACTTCTATCCCAACAGAGTCGTAGAGGTGGCAAGAGACGTGAAGCCCAGCGCCCGCGGCGAATATGAGATAACTGCGGTGAACCGGCGCTTTCTGGCGGACGGGGAGCTGAAAGTCCAGACACTCGGCCGCGGCTTCGCGTGGCTCGACACCGGCACCCATGAGTCCCTCTCCGACGCCTCCGTCTATATCGAGACCATTGAGAAGCGTCAGGGCCTGAAGATCGCCTGTCTGGAAGACATAGCCTACCGCCAGGGCTGGATAACGGCGGACAAAATGCGGGAACTTGCCGGGCCTATGCTCAAGAACCAGTATGGCCGGTATCTTCTCAAGGTGGTCGAAGAGGCGGAGCGCGCCGGCAGAGACCGGCCATGACGCCTGTGCGGCGGGCAAAGGGGCCGCAAAACAGAGATAGATGAAACTGATCAGAACGGAAATAGAGGGCCTGTACATCATCGAGCCCCGCGTATTCAGCGACCGGAGGGGCTGTTTTTTCGAAAGCTTCTCGCAGCGCGATTTTGACGCCGCCCTGGGCCGCCGCATAGATTTCGTGCAGGACAATGAAAGCATGTCGGTCTATGGGACCATGCGCGGACTTCATTTCCAGCGCCCGCCCTTCGCACAGACCAAACTTGTCCGCTGCGTCTCCGGCAAGATCCTTGACGTCGCGGTCGATCTCCGCGGCGGTTCGCCCACCTACGGCAGGCATGTCGCCACCGAGCTGAGCGAAGACAACCGCCTGCAGGTGTTGATTCCCAAGGGCTTCGCCCACGGCTTCTCCGTCCTGAGCGAAGTGGCTGTCTTTCAGTACAAGTGCGACGAATTCTACCATCCCGAAGCAGAGGGAGGCATCAGCATAATGGACACGTCGCTCGGCATAGACTGGAAAATCCGTCCTGGCATGGAAGTCCTTAGCGAAAAGGACACGCGTCACCCCCTGCTCAAGGACTTCGTCACACCCTTCACCGGACAGGCATGAACATTCTTGTGACCGGAGCCAATGGCCAGCTGGGCCGGGAGATCCGTCTCGTATCCCGGGGCGGAGACGACACCTACATCTTTACCGATGTCACCGATGTCCCCGGACTTGAGACCGTCCGTCTCGACATCACCGATCCCGAGGCCGTCCGCAGACTGGTCAGGGAACATGGCGTGGATGTGGTCGTCAACTGCGCCGCCTGGACCGATGTGGACGGCGCTGAAGACCCCGCTGCATATGATGCGGTCGAGTGGCTCAACGCCGACGCCCCCGAAAACCTCGCGATGGCCATGAAGGAAGCCGGCGGCCTGCTGATACACATCTCCACCGACTATGTCTTCGGCAAAGAACCCTTCAACGTCCCCTGCGGCGAAGACCGGACGGGCGCTCCCATCGGGGTCTATGGCGCCACAAAGTTCCTGGGAGAGCAAAAGATAACGGCCAGCGGATGCCGCTGCATAATAATCCGCACCTCCTGGCTCTACAGCGAGTTCGGCAGGAACTTCTGCAAGACCATGCTGGGCCTCACGGCCTCGCGGCCGCGGCTGAAAGTGGTCTTCGACCAGGTCGGCACACCCACCTATGCCCTCGATCTGGCGAACGCCATAGCCGTGATTTTGGACAAGGTGAAGGAAGAGGGAGACAAATACACGGGAATATATCACTTCTCCGACGAAGGGGTATGCAGCTGGTATGACTTCGCCCGGACAGTGGCCCGCCATGCGGCCGAAACCGGCGCTCCCGAGTGGAAAGCCTGCGCGGACTGCGACATACGGCCCTGCCACAGCGTCGAGTTTCCCTCGCCGGTCAGGCGTCCGGCCTACTCGGTGCTGGACAAGACCAAAATCAAAGCGACCTTCGGTGTGGAGATCCCATACTGGGCCGATTCGGTGAAGCGCTGCATAGACAATATTCTGCGCATTAAGGAGACGGGCAGATGAACGGCAGGAAAAACATAATTGTGACCGGCGGCGCCGGCTTCATAGGCTCCCATGTGGTCCGCCTGTTCGTCAACAGATATCCCGGATACCGGATCATCAACCTCGACAAGCTCACCTACGCCGGCAACCTCGCCAATCTCAGGGACGTGGAGGACAAGCCCAACTACAGCTTCGTCAAGATGGACATCTGCGACTTCGAGGAAGTCCTTAAGCTGATGCGGGACGAGCGGGTGGACGGCGTCATCCATCTCGCCGCCGAGAGCCATGTTGACCGCAGCATCAGTGATCCCTTCACCTTCGCGCGGACCAATGTGATGGGCACGCTGTCGCTGCTTCAGGCTGCGCGCACCCATTGGGAAAGCCTTCCCGAGGGCTATTCCGGCAAGCTGTTCTACCACATCTCCACCGACGAGGTTTACGGAGCCCTGCAGGTGACCCGTCCCGAAGGAGTTCCCGCTCCGTTCAGCACAAAAGCCTCCGGCATCGGACATGAGGCCTATGGCGAAGAGTTCTTTGAAGAGACCACAAAATACAACCCGCATTCGCCTTATTCCGCGTCCAAGGCTGCCGGCGACCATTTCGTCCGCGCCTTCCACGACACCTACGGCATGCCGGTCATAGTGACCAACTGTTCCAACAACTATGGCCCCTGTCAGTTTCCGGAAAAGCTGATTCCGCTGTCCATCAACAATATACGTCACCGTAGGCCGATTCCGGTCTATGGCAGGGGAGAGAACGTGCGCGACTGGCTCTATGTGGAAGACCACGCCCGGGCCATAGACGCCATTTTCCACCGCGGCAGGATCGGCGATACCTACAACATCGGCGGCTTCAACGAGTGGAGGAACATAGATCTGATCAAGGTCGTGATCGGGACTGTGGACCGTCTGCTCGGCCGCGCCGAGGGCGAGGACCTCGGACTCATCACCTATGTCACCGACCGCAAGGGCCATGACATGCGCTATGCCATCGACTCCCGCAAGCTCCAGCGCGAACTCGGCTGGGAGCCCAGGCTCGGCTTTGGGGAAGGCATTGAGAAGACCGTCCGCTGGTATCTGGACCACCAGGACTGGCTCGACGGCGTCACCTCAGGCGACTACCGGCGCTATTATGACACAATGTACAAGAACCGTTAAATAACACATATATGCAGCTTATTCTTCTCTCCGGCGGGTCCGGCAAACGCCTGTGGCCGCTGTCAAACGATGCGCGAAGCAAGCAGTTCCTGCCGCTTCTCGAAAAGGAAGACGGCACCATGGAGTCCATGGTACAGCGTGTGGTGCGTCAGATCCGCGAGGCGAAGCTGTGCGACGACATAACCATGGCCACCAATCTGAGCCAGCGCGACATTATCACCAACCAGCTCGGCGAGGGGATCTCGGTGGTGACCGAGCCCGAGCGCCGCGACACGTTTCCGGCCATCGCGCTCGCCGCAAGCTACCTGAAACTGGCGAAAAACTGCCCCGACGACGAGCCGGTCGTGGTCATGCCCTGCGACCCCTACACCGAGGCCGGCTATTTCGACGCCATAGGCCGGATGGTGAAGTGCGTGGAATCCGACGCCGCAGAACTTGTGCTGATGGGCATCACGCCCACCTATCCGTCTTCGAAATATGGCTACGTGGTTCCAGTCCGTGAACCGGCTGAAGCTGGCGGACTCTGCATGAAGGTGTCCCGTTTCACCGAAAAACCCTCGGTGGAGGTCGCGGAAGAGCTGCTCAGGCAGGGTGCGCTCTGGAACGGGGGAGTGTTCGCGTTCCGTCTCGGCTACATGATGGACATCGTCCGGAAATATATGGTCACGGACAGTTTCGAAGACACCCGCAGCCGATACGGCGAGTTTCCCAAGATCTCCTTCGACTACGAAGTCGCCGAAAAGGCCCGGTCGGTCGCCGTCGTGCCCTACACCGGCGAATGGAAAGATCTCGGCACCTGGAATACGCTCACCGACGAGCTGCACAGGCCGGTGATCGGCAATGCGGTCATGGGGCCCCATTGCGAAAATACCCATGTCATCAACGAACTCCACACCCCCATCTATGCCGACGGCCTGAAAGACGTCGTGGTGGCCGCGTCGCCGGACGGCATCATCGTCTGCCGGAAAAGCTATACCGAAGACATAAAGAAAGCGGTTGACAATCTCACGCCGCGCCCGATGTATGAGGAGCGCCGCTGGGGAACCTATCGGGTGCTGGACGACTCCACCTATGCCGACGGACACCATTCGCTGGTGAAAAGCATAATGCTCAATCCGGGCAAGAATATCTCCTATCAGGTCCATCACCACCGTTCCGAAGTATGGACATTCGTGGAGGGCACCGGAATATTCGTGTTCGACGGCGAGAGCAGGAAAGTGAAGGCGGGAGACGCCGTCGTGATTCCTGTCGGTCACTTCCACGCCATAAAGGCCATAACCAGGCTCACTTTCATCGAAGTCCAGCTCGGCAACCCCCTTATTGAGGAAGACATCGAGCGTTTCGACTGGAACTGGGAAGAATAAAACAAGGCCGTTGAAGCCTTCGCCAAATTGACTGATACAAATGCGAATTCTAGAGAAATTCATCAGATGGAGCTTTTCCAAAGGTACACTTCCTTATTGGTGCATCTTTGTCTATGACAGCGCCTGCGTGATATTGTCCGGCCTGTTCGTATATGCCCTCCAGAACGGTTTCCCCTGCCTTGTCGAGAATTTCGGCCGGGTGGCGGCCGGAATGGCGGTCTGCACGCTCGTCTATGTGCTGGCATTCTTTGTATTCCACACTTTCAACGGGGTGCTCCGCTTCTCCTCCTTCGTCGATCTGCACCGGGTGGGCTATTCGACACTCGCCGCCGGCATAGCGGTTCTGGGTCTCCATCTGATTCAGGTGAAATGCGGCGGGCCGGAAAATGTCCTCATTCCTAACTTCACGAGCGGCGTCCTCATCTTCGTGGCCGCCACGATGCTGATGTGGACTGTACGCATCGCCGCGAAGATGCTCCACGACAGCTACAGCATCGGAGCCAACGCGAAGCCGGTGTTTATCTATGGCAGCATGCAGGGAGGCGTCGCCATCGCGAAAAGCATCCGCACCCAGGCCACTTCCAATTACCGTGTAGCCGGTTTCATCTCGAACGACAAGTCGATGGAGGGTACATGGCTGATGGGCGTCAAGGTCTATTTTGATGACGAAAATCTCATCATCAAGATGGAGCGGATGAAAGTGCGGTACGTGCTGGTCTCGCCGTTGATGTCGGAACACTTCAGGCACCAGAGCCGTCTTATCGACAGCCTGATCGCATCCGGAATCAAGATAATGATGATGCCGACCGCCGAAGAATGGGACGGGAAGTCGGTCATTTCCCACACCCAGCTGAAGGAGGTCGACATAGAGGACCTGCTGCCGAGGGAAAAGATAAATGTGGACATGGACGCCATCAGCGACATGCTTTCCAACCGCCGGATACTGATCACCGGCGCGGCCGGAAGCATAGGCTCGGAGATGGCCCGGCAGGTCGCGAAGTTCAATCCTTCCGTGCTTGTCCTTGTCGATCAGGCGGAAACGCCCATGCACGATGTGCGGCTCTATATGGAGAAATATCATCCTTCGGCGAACATCAGGACCATCGTTGGTTCCATTGTCAACCAGCCCCAGATGGAGAAGCTCTTTGCGGAGTACCGTCCCGAATATGTGTTTCACGCGGCCGCCTACAAGCATGTCCCTATGATGGAGGACAATCCCGCCATGGCCGTTCAGAACAACATCTACGGAACCCGCGTCATCGCCGACCTCGCCGTCAAGTACGGGGCCAGGAAGTTTGTGATGATTTCGACCGACAAGGCCGTCAACCCCTCCAACGTGATGGGCTGCAGCAAGCGGATATGCGAGATCTATTGCCAGTCTCTGAGCAGGGCGGTCCAGTCGGGCGAAGTCTCCGGCGCCACTCAGTTCGTCACCACGCGTTTTGGCAATGTCCTCGGCTCCAACGGCTCGGTGATTCCCATCTTCCGGGAGCAGATCAAGAGGGGAGGCCCCGTGACCGTCACCCACAAGGACATAATCCGCTATTTTATGCTCATCCCCGAAGCCTGCCGTCTTGTGCTTGAGGCCGGAGTGATGGGCAACGGCGGAGAAATCTTCGTGTTTGACATGGGCGACCCCGTCCGCATCGCCGACCTGGCCAGACGCATGATAAACCTCTCCGGCGCCAAGAACGTGGAAATCAAATACACCGGCCTCCGCGACGGCGAGAAGCTTTATGAAGAGGTCCTGAATGACGCCGAATTGACCAAACCGTCCTGCCATCCCAAGATCAAGGTGGCCGTGGTCAGAGAATACCCCTACTCGCTTGCCCTCAAGAACGAAAAGGAGCTCTTCCGGCTCTCCCTTGACGCCGACGACATGGCCATCGTCCGGAAAATGAAGGAGATAGTCCCCGAATACCGGAGCCTGCACTCGAAGTATGAGGTGCTGGACAAGCTGGCCAAGGCCGTGGACTAAGGGGGAGGGGAAGGACTTTTTTTAATGCAAGACAAAAACGAACCTTAACTCACACAATATAAGTTAATGATTTAAAATTCAGAATATTATGTCTATTTTCAAAGACAAGGTCCTCTTGATTTCCGGCGGCACCGGATCCTTCGGCAACGCTGTCCTGAAGCGTTTTCTGGACAGCGACATAAGGGAGATCCGCATTTTTTCCCGCGACGAGAAAAAGCAGGATGACATGCGTCACGAATATCAATCCAAGTATCCTGATGTCGCTCACAAAATCAAATTCTACATCGGAGATGTCCGCAGCCTCGAAAGTTGCCGCAACGCAATGCCCGGAGTGGACTATATCTTCCATGCCGCCGCGTTGAAGCAGGTGCCGAGCTGTGAATTTTTCCCGATGGAGGCTGTCAAAACCAACGTGATAGGCACTGACAATGTCCTCACAGCCGCCATTGAGGCAGGAGTGGGCGCAGTCATCTGCCTTTCCACCGACAAGGCGGCCTATCCGATCAACGCGATGGGTATCACCAAGGCCATTGAGGAGAAGATAGCAGTCGCTAAATCCCGCTACTCCGGCAAGACTAAAATCTGTTGCACCCGCTACGGTAACGTGATGTGCTCACGCGGCAGCGTCATTCCTCTCTGGATTGACCAGATCCGCGAAGGAAACCCGATTACCCTCACCGAGCCGAAGATGACCAGATTCATAATGTCCCTAGAAGAAGCCGTCGATCTTGTGCTCTTCGCATTCGAGAACGGCCAAAACGGAGATATTCTTGTCCAGAAAGCCCCTGCCTGTACCATTCAGACTCAGGCCGAAGCGGTCTGCGAACTTTTTGGAGGCAAAAAGGAAGACATTAAGGTTATCGGCATCCGCCACGGTGAAAAGATGTATGAAACCCTGCTCACCAAAGAAGAATGTGCCAAGGCCGAGGATATGGGGAACTTCTATCGCGTCCCGGCAGACAATCGCTCTCTCAACTACGACAAATATTTCAAAGAGGGCAACCGTAAGGCTGTTATCATTGAAGAATTCAATTCTGACAACACCCGCCGCCTCAACTTGGAGGAAACCAAGGCCAAGATTGCAAGCCTTGAATACATCCAGAATGAACTTCACGGCATAGCCAACATCGCGAAATAGCATGAAGATACTTGTTACAGGGGCAAAAGGTTTCGTCGGCAAGAACCTCTGCGCCCAGCTCCGAAACATAAGAGACGGCAAGGCCCGCCAGTATCCGTTCTCGCCCGCAGGGCAGGGGAGCGAGGAGAAACCCTCCATTGACGGAGTCTTCGAATATGACATTGACAGCACCCCGGAGGAACTGGACCGCTGGTGCTCCGAGTGCGACTTCGTCTTCAACCTCGCCGGCGTGAACCGCCCGAAGGATGCGGAAGAGTTTATGAAAGGCAACTTCGGCTTCGCATCCACGCTCCTCGACACTCTTCGTAAGCACGGCAATACCTGCCCGGTGATGCTCTCCTCTTCCCAGCAGGCCAGCCTCACAGGCCGCTTCGGCGACAGCGAATATGGCCGCAGCAAGAAGGCGGGCGAGGACCTGTTCCTGGAATATGGCATCGAGACCGGCGCGCGAGTGCTCGTTTACCGTTTCCCGAACCTCTACGGCAAATGGTGCCGCCCGAACTACAACTCCGCCGTCGCGACCTTCTGCAACAACATCGCGAATGACCTGCCGATCCAGGTCAATGACCCCTCCGTCGAGCTTGAACTCCTCTACATCGACGACCTCGTGGACGAGATGATCCTCGCCCTCGCCGGCCGCGAGCACCGCTGCGAGTTCGAGGGACTCACCGTCATACCGTGTGAGGAGATTGCCGGTCAAGCCGGCAATGACGACAATCGTCATGCCCGACCTGATCGGGCATCTGGCCGTTACTGCTACTGCCCGGTTACTCACAAGGCGACGCTCGGGCAGATAGTGGATCTCCTACATCAGTTCCACGATATGCCGAAGACTCTCCTGATTCCGGAGATTCCAGCGGATTCCTTTGCGAAGAGACTTTACAGTACGTATCTGAGCTACCTTCCGAAAGAGAAAGCCATCTTCGACCTGAAGATGAACACTGATGCCCGTGGCTCATTTACCGAATTGGTTCATACCCTTAGCTGCGGACAGGTTTCTATAAACATCTCCAAGCCCGGCATCACCAAAGGCGAACACTGGCACAACAGTAAATGGGAGCAGTTCATCGTAGTCAGCGGTCACGGTCTCATCCAGCTGCGCAAAGAAGGCACAGACGAAGTTCTGAACTACGAAGTGTCCGGCGACAAGATCCAGTCCGTCATTATGCTACCGGGCTATACCCATAATATTATCAATCTCTCCGACACAGAAGACCTCGTCACAGTTATGTACTGTAACGAAATCTTCGACCCGAACAAACCAGACACATATTATGACCCAGTTCAAAAATAACGGAAAACTCAAGCTCCTCATCATAGTAGGCACTCGTCCCGAGATTATTCGACTTGCTGCGGTAATAAACCAATGCCGCAAGTATTTCGACTGTCTTCTTGCCCATACGGGTCAGAACTATGATTATAATCTGAACGGCATCTTTTTTAGGGACTTGAAGTTAGCTGATCCTGACATCTATATGGAGGCTGTCGGAAAAGATCTCGGTGAGACGATGGGAAACATCATCGCCAAGAGCTATCAGTTGATGGTGGAAGTGAAGCCTGACGCAGTCCTCGTTCTCGGCGACACAAACAGTTGCCTCAGCGTAATCGGAGCTAAGCGCTTGCATATCCCCATTTTCCATATGGAAGCAGGCAACCGCTGTAAGGATGAATGTCTCCCGGAGGAGACCAATCGCCGCATCGTGGACATAATCTCCGACGTGAATATGGCCTACTCTGAGCACGCAAGGCGCTATCTTGCTGACTGCGGACTTCCGAAGGAGAGAACATACGTTACAGGAAGCCCTATGGCCGAAGTTCTGCACAGTAATCTCGCTGAGATTGAGGCCAGTGACATCCACAAGAGGCTCGGTCTAGAAAAAGGAAAGTACATCCTTTTGTCCGCACACCGCGAGGAAAATATCGACACCGAGAAGAACTTTCTAAGCCTTTTCACAGCCATAAACAAGATGGCCGAGAAATACGATATGCCTATCCTTTACAGCTGCCATCCCCGCAGCCGCAACCGCCTGGCATCCTCATGTTTCCATCTTGACAAACGAGTTATCCAGCACGAACCCCTCGGCTTCCACGACTACAACTGCCTCCAGATGAACGCCTTCGCAGTGGTAAGCGACTCGGGTACTCTTCCTGAAGAATCCTCATTCTTTACCTCCGTAGGTCATCCATTTCCTGCCGTCTGCATCCGCACCAGCACCGAACGCCCTGAAGCCCTCGACAAAGGCTGTTTTGTCCTTAGTGGCATCGACACCACCGGCCTCCTCCAGTCCGTCGACACCGCCGTCGCCCTCATCCGCGATGGCCACCCCGGCCTCCCTGTCCCTGACTATGTTGATGAAAACGTCTCCACCAAAGTCGTCCGCATCATCCAGTCCTACGTTGGCGTAGTGAACAATATGGTGTGGCGGAAAGAGATATAATTTGCTCTGTTTGTATTATCAATGCAACGCTAATCTTATTGTTTGGTTGTGCAACTATCCATCCATTTACATTTTGTATGGGATGTATCAGTGTTTTTAACTTAATTGACAGACTAAATAATATGACTAATTTGAATCAAATCTTTTTTGGGTGGACTGCAGCAGTTCTGGACAGGTCGACAAAGATGATGAGATTAGCGTTTCTGTTGATATTTCAATATAGAGAGTTTCTGCTGCCACTTGTATAAGTGTTGAGGTTCGAAGCCTCACTGTCCACAAATTATATTTGCGTAGTCATATTGCCGTCCCATAAAGGGTTGCAATAGAGTAAGCGTCCACTTCTCCGCCTTGGCTATTGAAGGTTAGCCACCATCTTTGCCGAAAAAACG
>CAVGCT010000005.1:0-102649 GCA_963627885.1 bacterium | reverse complement strand
ACACGAACAGGTTCTGCCCGGTAATATGGTGGTCCTTTCTGAATGGGGGACGGTGGCTCGGAACCGTGAGCGCAAGTATATTCCACTGCTCCTGTACAAGCGGCTGCTGCTCTCTCCAGGCGTTCAATGCTCTGAGATGGACGGCCTGTTGTTCAAGTTGTGACATGGTGCCGGGGAATTCAGGATGCGCCTTCTTCTTCCAATAACACTCTCCGTTCCGGTGGTAGAAGGTGACTTCTCCAACGGAAGACCAGCAGTCGCTGAAACGGATATTCGGAAGATACTTCGGCATTTTGTAAATGGCGATTTCGGTGCTGTTCCCGGAGGGTCGGCGGCCCTTGAACTCTTGGACACATAGGTAGTTCAGAGGGACTTTGAATCTTAAACAAATCAAAAATTGTAACACAAAGATACGAAAGAAATTGATAACATTAATCTAATGTAATAATGTAAGTAATGACGACAGGGGGCTAGGGGACGGAGTCCCCTGGAATGTGATATTTTTATACGCCTTTCCTTCCCCCTCGAGCGTGGTAGTATGTTCCAAATTTGCAATGTGTTTGGGGCGTGGGTTTTGAGTCGGGCTCGGCGCTTTTGATGGGGCTGGTGTGGTCGCGTGAGCGATGACACCAGACACGGCAAAAGTGCGAGCAGGCAAGCCAGGACGGCGCGGCAGGCGCTGGACGGATGAAGGTTGATGCGTGGCAGAACGGTGACTCCAGCGCTTGTACAAAGTCACGATTAGAGGTAGTCGGCCACGACATTCGAGCGGGTAGGTCGGGCCGGTGTAGTGAGGTTCTTTGATGAAGTGGAGGCGTAGCCGGAACGGAATCAAGGAACCTCGCGGAGCGTATAGGCCCGACATAAACCATCGCGAAGCGATACCGCTTGCGAGTCTTTCCCCGTTGCGTTAGCGGAGGGGAATGTCTCGCTTTTCTGCGAGCCCTCGGAAGATTTGTCTGGAACGCAGCGTCAGCGGAGTGGAAGACAATTCTGGAGAGGAGAAAGCGAGCAGTATAAAAACAAGGCGAAGCCTTACCTTGGAGTGGAGGACTGATGCTCTTTGTCTGGAGTTTACGGAAGACAAGGAGCAGCAGTCTGGAACGACCCTGCACGAAGTGCGGAGGCGGCAGCTTGCTCGAATACCGACAAAGGCTGATGCGAGATGGGACTTTCGCATACCACTGACGTTCGAACGGGGCGGACCTCGCGCCCACGAATTACCCACTAACGTTGATTTTCGCACGCGCGAGGTCCTGAGTGAGCGGATTGAGGGAGGGGTGGTCCCTCCCTTCCGCGAACTCACAGCTGCCGCCGACTCGACCGTGGCATAGGACAACGGTGCTAAAATGCACTGATACAGCAAGTTAACATAATATAGATTGTATGCGAAGCGGAAACAGGCGGCGGGGAAGGGGCCCCGACGACCTGTTATACAATCTCGATATATTATGTTTAACTTGCGGATATTCAGCACTTTGGGTGTTTCGAAGGCGGGCCACGGTCGATATCTCCCCTCGGGGTCGGGGGCATAAAAGGATGCAGTGGGCTGACGGTTGTGGAGTGCAGCGGAACAACCGGCTGCCGACTGCATACCGCTTTCCTTTTATTGGCCGCTTCAGCGGCCTTTGGCTCTTCTGTGGCGGCTCTGCCGACATAGAGGAGCCTTATGAACCGTGCAAGGTGATTGGCGGCTGCGCAGCAGACGGCAATGACCGCAGCACACCTTATTGTCACCATTCGCACTGCACCGAGGTTCCATAGTGCATTGTCGTTCGCACCAGGAAGCCGCAGGCCGTGAACACGGCCGAGGCAGTGCGTAAGGCGGAATGCAAGTCTGTGACCTTTGGTAGCGAAGCGGACAAAGGACACAGTCTTGCCCGCCTGGAGCGAAATCATAGGGTCGGTGAGCTGGCAGTTATGGAGAGTAGCGGAATAACTGACTGCTGACCGACACCGCTTTCCTTTTGAGCGATGGAGCCGAAGACGGAGTCGCTGTGGAGCCCGAAGCAGTCTTTCACAACTGACGGTACGACAGTTGGGAATGTCTGCCGGGCGGAACTTGATAAAGTGAAAGTCGGAGCCACGCAAAGTGTGGCGGAGGCTGGAACCAAGCCTTTCTGACGGAGCTTCAGCGGAGGAAGAAGGGCTTGACCGCTTTAATTCGTATATGACACCTCTAAATGTTGTATATTTGTTGATAGATTAATGAGATATAGTTATGGTCACATTCCTTTTCGGAGCTGGTGCCTCAATTCCCTTTTTTAAGCAGAATCTCACGACTGCTTCCATTACTGAGCGAGTACTTGATGAGGGTATTTGGAATCGCATTGTCGAAAAGTACAAACAGATTGTCGAACCTGAACGAATTATACCTGAGGCTAAAGACATATGTAGCGTTCTCAACTTAATAATGGAGGTACGCCCTAATGCAAATTTCGAGGAAATTGCCGAAATTCTTGATAAAGTGTCTTCGTGGGGATTTGACTCAATCCCATCTCACAACCTTTTCAACTCGATTATACGAATAATATGTGGAGGTAATATCTCAAATACTTGTGCAGCCGACTGTGGTTGGGGAATCGTCCCATTCTTATTCCGGCAAATAATAGCGGATCATATATGTGAAATTCAGCAGTGTCACAAAAGTGAGAACTATTCTGAACTTATATGTCTTCAAAACGAGTTTCTTGTTGATGTTTGCAGTAAAAGCAATAGTGTTTCTATTGTATCTCTCAATTATGATGAGTGCATAATAACTTCCGCAGAGGCCGTTGGATTTGACACTTGTTTCAATGAGAACGAACATATGGGTATCAAGACATTAAATGTCCCACAGTTTATGACATCAAAAAAAGTAGTGTATTTCCCCCATGGGCATACGAGATTTACATATACCAATGAGTTGGATGTAATCTATTTTCCGAATTCAGTTAAAGCAAATGAAGAACGTTGGAAAAGAATAGAAAGCCACATGAGAGGGCAGCAACTTCAAATGTTTCCAGGCAAGTTCGCCTATAATTTCAACACATTCATCACCACTGGTCAGACAAAGGATAACGCTCTGAATAACGCTCCATACTGTTATTATTATCAAAGGTTCTCCATTGATGTGTTTTCTAGCGATGTCGTATTCGTCATTGGTTATTCTTTCGCAGATGAGGTCTTGAGGCTCTGGGATATGGTCGAAATCGATGACCATATAGCCGGATGCGGTGACAAGGTCGGATTCCTTACGGCTGCGGAAGATGCCTCCGGGGGTGATGTAGTCAAGATTCTCGGCCTTGTAGCGGCTTCGGGCCTTGCTGTCGGTTATCGTACGGAGGTATTCCGTGTGTTTTCGGGCGTAGTCGCTGGTGAGATACTTGAAGATGTCCTCCGGGGATGCTTCACGGCAGGGCTTGGTGTTCCTGATAGGCCGGCGGTAGAAGCTCATTTTGGGAGCTGGGGGCATCTTGAGGGCTTCGGGCTGCTTTGGTTCTTCCTGATGTGGCTCGGGTGTCTGCGTCTTGGGGCGGTAAGGACTGTAATCCGCTTCGTGGATGAACATCTCTTCGGCAAGACGGTCAATTAACTGCTGCTCGGTAAGGTCTTCGCCACGCTCGTGCCAGTAGGCTTTGGCGAGCGCGAGGGCATCGCCGTCGAACTGGGATTCGTTGTGGTAGTGGTAACGGGCCCTGCGCTCGGGAAGCTTGCTGCCTTCCTTGCAGGTCTTCTCGATGAAGATGTGAATCAGCTCGCCGGAGGCGAAGACCGGGTCGGGGTTGTCACCGCATTCGTCTCCTCTGATGGTCATAATGTAGTCCGGGTATTCCTTGCGGATGAGGTGGTCCATTATGTCCACGCCGTAGAGGGTTTTGGAATAGAGGTAGTCTTTAGTCATAGTCTGCCTCCTGTCTTCTGATTTCATCAATGTCAAGTCCTTCGATGTCAAGGCTTACGAGGCGGTCAATTTCAGCGTCGGTGAGGTCGTCGAGAGACATATATCCTTTCTTCAGCATTTCTATCTGGATGAAGGGACAATGGCGGAGAATCTGCGCGAAGGGGTCTTGGGGATTGTTGAGCACGAGCTGGTGCATCACTTCGCTGATGTGCATTGGCAGGCTCATAGCACACCTCCTTTTCTGATGAGAATGGCATTGATGTCGGAGAGTCTGTAGCGGTCCAGTGAGCCGACTTTGACGGGGACAAGGTAGCCGCATTTCTTCCACCGCCAGATTGTGGCGCTTGAGATCTTGAACTTCTCCATCGTCTCTTCGCGGGAGAGGAACTGTTCGTTTTCCGGCACCCTTTCTTCGGGCCTGTTGGTGTTGAGTTCCTGAAGCAGTTCTTCCTTTATGGTTCTGCCTGCTTCAAGAAGGTCTGACGCTTTTACGGATATCGTCACATCCGGGCAAGTTCTTGCCAGTTCGATAAGTGTCGCTTCCATTGTAATATGTGTTTGGAAGTTGTGCCCCTGGGTACGGATTTATCGGTCTCCGTACCGTTTCGGCACGCGGGAAATGAAAACTGCCGATAATTCCTGTTTTCAATTTCCGGGGGCCAAGGTAGGGGCATTGCGAACGGGCACGAAATGACTAAATGCACTTTCTTCCGATGTTTAGATGCATAAAAATAACCGCTTGAGGGCAAGCGGTTTACAAGGGTTCTGTCTAAAAAATACTAAAGCTGATTGACGGCCGGGTCTAAGGCTGACTTGATGATGCTTTCAGCTCTTTTCACGTGTTCATCCGCAAGCTTGGGCTGACCAGTGAGCGAGTATTCGGTGTAGCTGCGGATTACGGTACAGTCGCGGTCGAAGGATTGCATTGCCTTTTCCTTGCAGGTGGTGATGTTCTGGGTGCCGAAGGGCTGGCGGTATGAGGTCTTTGGCTTTCTGAAGAGAAGGATGACGGCCATAACGGTGCGGTCGGCGGCTTTGGGGTCTATGGTGGCGTAGAGTTTCTTGAGGGCGTTGTAGAGCCTGCGTTTCTGTTCTGTGGTATAGTTGCAGCTGGATTTGAAGAGGCTGGCGAAGATGCGGAACTTCTCGTCTTTGGCAAGATCCGCCGGGGTGGCTTCATCGTAATTGAGTTCGACGTTGAGCCGGATGGGAGTGCCGGGGTTGTATTTGGATTTCTGATTCCATTGGCGGATGGTATAGGCGAATTGCCAGATGTTGTGCAGGTGGCGAGCTTCAGTGAGGAGGTTCAGGTTTCTGAATTCATTGGCTGCGTCCTCCATAGGTTCGATGTTGATACGGTTGAAGCGAGCTCCGGTAAGAGTGTCATGGTTTACTTCGAGCCAGTTGATGACGGCGCTGATATTGCTCCGGCTGAGGAGTTCTTCGCGGTCGAGGTTGTCATCACGGTAGGTAAGGGGCGCGATGAACTTGGCAAGGCGCGAGTAGAGGTCGTGCAGGGTGGGGTGCACGGATTCGATTACTCCTGGCTCGTCGCAGCGTTCCCATTCGAGGGCTTCGGCCCTGTAGTCGTACTTCTGAAGATTGTATGCAACTTCCTCTGCGGCATCGGAATATGCCTTGAGGGTGGTAAGTATCTTTTCTATTCCTTTCTGGTCCATAGTCGTGTTATCTTAGTCCAGCAGTGTTGTCATTTCCTTGATCATATCGTCGTCGATGTCTCGGTAGCGGGCGAATGCCTTGGAGCCTTCGCAGTGGCCGGAGAGCTTGCCGACTAGGTTGGGGTCCTTGACTTTCTTGTAGAGGTTGCCGATGAAGGTGCGGCGGGCCATGTGGGAGCTGGCGATGTCGCAGATGGGGTGCTGCTCGGACTGTTTGGTGACGGGGTTGACCTTCGTGACCACGCGGGTGATGCCGGCCTGCTTCATCCCGATGCGGATGAGGTCGTTGAGCTTGCCGGTGGTGATGTAGGGGAAGAGGCCGGTCTTGCTCTTGCCTCTGTTGCGCTCGAGGATTTCTATTGCCGTGGGCGCGAGATAGACTTTGACGGTGCGGGGGCGCTCTTCTTTGGTCTTGCTGGGTATGTATTGGACGGAGATGCCGTTGTCGCTGCGGACGATGTTGTTCTCGGTGAGGGCGAAGAGGTCGCCGATGCGGCAGCCGATGTAGCATTGGAAGATGAAGATGTCGCGGGCGAGGGCGACTTCCTTGTCGGAGCTGAGGTCGGCGCGGAAGAGGGTGTCGCGTTCTTCGGTGGTGAGGTAGTAGGGGGTGCCGAATTTCTGGGAGCCGACGGTGTATTTGCGGAAGGGGTCGTTGCGCGTGTAGCCCATATCGATGCACCAGCGCCAGTAGGCGCGGACGGCGCTCATATATGTGACGATGGCGTTGTCGCTGCGCTGGAGGGGTGTGCGTTCGTGGAAGGAGTTGTCCCAGGCGTATTTGTATTTGCGGACGGGCTTGAGGATGGTGCGGTATTTTTCTTTCTTGGGTTCGAAGAGTTTGTGTTCGTTGCGCAGGAAGTCTTCGATGGAGACAAGGGTCTCTGGGGTGGCCTTGTCGAGGTTGATTGGCTTGCCGGTGTAGAGTTCGTAGCGGCGGATGATACCGAAGATGCAGCGGTAGGATTTGTTCCGCTGGGGGGAGATTTTCTTGAATTTGAGGAATTCTTCGGTGCGGTCCTGGAAGTAGGGTTCGTCGCTCTGGGGGTTCTTGTAGTTCTCGGGGTAGAGGAGACGGTCGATGGTGTCCTGGGCCCAGTCCTGGGTGAAATCGGAGACGGGTTTGTTGTTGCCTTTCTCGGTGAGGTGGGCGATGATGCGGTCGATGGCGGCTTCGGCTTCCTGGGCTTCGTGGACTTCGGGGGTGATGAGACGGTTCTTGATGGTGATCTTTCCGTCAGTGAAGAATTTGGGGAGGATGAAGACGTGGGTGTGGGCGCGGAGGGCGACTTCGCGGGTGTTGCGGTAGCGCAGGAGTACTTCGGCCTTGCCGGTGTCTTTGTTCAGGCGGGAGGAGAGGGTCAGTGTTATCGATGCCATAATCGTCAGTTTTTCGAGAAGTTGTTTTGAAATGGTTGCCGAAGTTTGTTATAAGAGGATTTTTCTTGGATTTTGTTTCCGGAATGAAGGAGCGTAGCAGTAGCTACGTGACTGAATGACGGGAGCAAAAGACTGAAAAAGACTCATAACAAACGAGAGCAATTATTTCAAAGCAACTTCCAAGTGCAAAAGTAAGAAATGCGGGGGACAAAATCAAGTGAAATTGTCCCCCTAATTGGTCGCTGATGAAAACGGATGAAAATCGGGCTTCGGTGAGTGGCGGTTATAAGTCACTGAAATAGTGTACCTTGTGGTGAAAAATGAAAAGATTTGATTTCAGCGGATTTCGCGGGTTTTCGTTTACTATTTCCCGATGCAGAACTTAGAGAAAATAAGGCCGAGGGTTTCGTCGGGAGTGATGGAGTCGCCGATTATGGAGCCGATGGGATTTATGGCGTCGCGCAGATCCTGTGCGACGAGGTCGGACGGACGGGAACTTGCCAGACCCTCCTTGGCTTTGAGAAGATAGGAGAGCGACTCCTTGAGAGCGTCGAAATGACGGATATTCGTAACCAGCACAACATTGCCGGAAAGGGCGCCAAGACCTTTCTGAGAGTCGGAGAGCCAATCTTCCACTGCAGTAATCCCAATTCTCTCTTTCGCAGAGATTTCTATGCAAACAAGTTTACTATCAATAGACGAAACAAATTCGTTTATGACGGAAACTTTTTTGTTATCGACTAGTTTATCGATTTTATTGATCAGAACAAGCCCCTTTTGCCAGCCGAAATCCATCGCCCCGGCTATTGCTTCCAGCGAAAGCCTGACCGATTCCGGATCCGCCTCCGCATCGACAACAGCAAGCACCAGCGACGCCTGCTTCAGCTTCTGAAGAGAACGTTCGATACCCATTTTCTCCACTGTTTCCGCTGTCTCCCGCAACCCGGCAGTGTCGATGAACCTGAAGCTGATCCCGCCTATGTTCACCATATCCTCGACTGTGTCACGCGTCGTTCCCGGGATGTCGGAGACAATCGCCCTTTCATCTCGCAGCAGGGCGTTGAGCAGAGTGCTCTTACCGGTGTTGGGGGCGCCGGCAATCACCACGGGGACCCCATTTTTGATCGCATTGCCGTCGCGGAACGAGTCGGCCAGCGACGACACTTTGCCGATAGCCTCGTCCAGCAGGCGGCCAAGCCTGTCCCTGTCTGCGAATTCCACATCCTCCTCGCTGAAATCCAGCTCCAGCTCCATCAGAGCAGTAAGCTCGAGAAGCTTGTCTCTCAGCAGCTTCAATTCGGAAGACACGCCGCCGCGGAGCTGGCTGAAAGCGACTTTCCTGGACGCCTCGTCATGCGACGAAATCAGGTCGGCGACAGCCTCCGCCTGCGTCAGGTCCATTTTTCCGTTCAAAAAAGCCCGTTTGGTGAATTCACCGGGACCCGCGGTTCTGGCGCCGACGGCGGTAAGGAGCCGGAGAATCTCGGACACTATGTAAGGGGAGGCATGGCAGGAGATCTCCGCAGAATCCTCACCGGTGTAGGAATGGGGGGCTCTGAAAACGGACACAAGGACATCGTCCAGAACAGCCCCGTCTTCGCGCATGACGGAGCCATAATGGATTGTATATGGCCGGAACTCTCTGACTTTTCCCCTTTTAAACGAGATCGTCTTATCCAGCACTTCATACACAGACGGACCGGACATGCGTATAATGGAAAGCGCTCCCGCACCGGGTATGGTGGCAGGAGCGACTATCGTGTCTTCAAATCCGAATCCGTTCATCAGAAGGAGTCGTAGTATTTGGCGTCGCGTGGACTCACCTTATTCATGTTCTCCAGCAGAGACTCGTTGGTCTGATACTGGTCCATGATCTGAAGAATAAAGTTCATCGCTTCCGTGGAATTCATATCAGCAAGCAGCTTGCGGAGAATCCAGACTCGGTTAGCCTGATCAGGACTATACAGAAGATCGTCCCTTCTGGTGCCCGAGAGGACCACATTCACAGCGGGGAATATTCTCCTGTTGGACAGAGCGCGGTCAAGCTGGAGCTCCATGTTTCCGGTGCCCTTAAACTCTTCGAAAATGACATCGTCCATCTTGGAGCCGGTTTCCGTCAGAGCCGTAGCGAGGATGGTGAGAGATCCGCCTCCCTCAATGTTTCTGGCCGCACCGAAAAAGCGTTTCGGTTTCTGGAGAGCATTCGCGTCCACACCTCCGGTGAGCACCTTTCCGGACGCCGGCTGCACGGTGTTATAGGCCCTGGCCAGACGGGTGATGGAGTCGAGAAGGATCACGACGTCGTGACCGCACTCCACAAGCCTGCGGGCTTTTTCTATGACCATGTTGGCCACCTTAACATGCCTTTCGGCGGGCTCGTCGAAAGTCGAAGCCACAACTTCGGCCTTCACGCTGCGGCTCATGTCGGTAACTTCCTCCGGCCTCTCGTCGATCAGCAGGACAATCTCATAAACCTCGGGATGATTGTCCGCAATCGCGTTGGCTATCGACTTGAGCAACATCGTCTTACCCGTTTTCGGCTGAGCGACGATGAGTCCACGCTGGCCTTTTCCGATGGGAGTGAACAGATCCACCACGCGGCAGGAGACATCCTTTTCATGTCCATGTCCGAGCAGATTGAACTTCTCGTCCGGGAAGAGGGGAGTGAGGAAATCGAACGGCACCCGGTCGCGGATGAACTCCGGAGTGCGCCCGTTGATATATTTGATCTTTACCAGCGGGAAATACTTGTCGCCCTCTCTGGGAGGCCTGATTTCGCCGGTGACGGTATCACCGGTCTTCAGCGCATTGGACTTTATCTGGTTCTGGGACACATAGATATCGTCCGGAGAATTGAGATAGTTATAGTCTGACGACCGCAGGAATCCATAGCCGTCGGGCATGATTTCGAGCACGCCCGTCGCCTCCACAGTGCCTTCGAACTCCACCTTCGGAGCCTGAGGCTGAGGTTGGCGCTGCTGGTCACTGCCGTTGTTATTGTTGCGCTGACGCTGCTGAAGCTGCTGGTCTATTCTCTGGATAAGCATCTCCGCCTTCTGCCTCTGGGCTGCGCGGCGCTGTTCCTGAGCCGCGTCACGGTTTTCGGCGGAAGCTTCCGGCCCACCATGAGATTCAGTGTCGGCAGGCGCCTTCTGAGCTGCGGAAGCAGCCTTGCCGGCGGACTCCGCCGCGGAAGTTCCCTGTGCGACGGGGGCCTTATCTGCAGGCTTTGCCTGCTCGTTTTTCGGCTTTCTGCCGCGGCGGGGCTTCTGCTCCGGTTCCTGAGCCTTGGCTTCAGGGACGGTCTTTGCCTGCGCAGCCGCAGTTTCGTTCTGGACGCCGGCAGCGGCGGACTTCGGCTTGCGGCCTCTCTTTTTAGGAGCGTTCTGCGCATCGGAGGTTGCCTGAGGAGCCGCGGCCGCAGATTCCGGTTTCACCTTTGCCCTTGGCTGGCGAGGCTTTCTCTTTTTCTCGTCCGGAAGCGGATTTTTTGACATGTTGATGGCCTCCTGATCGAGAATGGAAAAGCCAAGCTCTTCAGAGTTCATCTTTTTCGTCCCCTTGATTCCCAATTCGTCGGCAATGGCCCTGAGCTGATTCTCGTCCATGGAATTAAGCTCGGATAAGCTATGTGGCATATTTTAAATTTTGCTTGTTTCTTGTTGAAAAGATTTGTAACGGAAAAGGAATCCGGCACAGAAAAAAAACGCCTCGTCCCGATTACGATGGCGCAAAAATAGCCAAATCTTGAATAAATACAAAATGGAGGAGGAAAATTCCGCGAAATTTTACCTTCTGTCCCAGTAACTTGTACTCTTCTTAAACCTCAGAAGGTCGGACAATGCGGAAGCGTTGGCGGCAATTCTGAAACTATAGGACTGCCATGTTCCCGTGGGTACCCATGAGACGGCTATGTTGAAGCAGTGCAGATCATAGCTTGCGCTCAGCTGCGTGGTCGTCATCTTCATGGCCGCGAGATCGAAACCGGTGGTCAAGTTAAGGGACATCTTGGGCGTGAGCCGCACATTTCCGGTCACGCCGAGAGTCTGGGTTATCCGGTTGATCTTGTTCAGCTGCTCGTTGGAATAGCGGTAGGACTTGGTGTATGAGAATGAATAGTTCAGATTTACCGACCAGGGGACATTGGGATTGGTGTAATAGAGCCAACCTCCGGGGATGTACTCACCGGTGACAGGATGGTAATAGACTCGTTTATAATAGCTTGCGGCTCCGTCGGAACCGCCTTCGGACGAAGCGGCCGAACCGTCGTTTCCTTTGACGGCGCCGTCTCCGGAGAAGGAATAGGACATCGACGCGCTGGCGCTGGTCATGCGCACGGGATGCTTCCAGCCCTCCTGAGAGATGTTGAACTTGTTGATCCGCTGCCCCTTCTCGTCAATGGCATAAGGATCCAGACTCATGCTGCCGCTTATGCCCACTTTTCCGAAAACGCTGGTGGACATCGACACCCCGATGTTGTTCATCTTGAACTGCTCGGCCAGAAAATTATAGCCCGTGTTGATGTTGAGGTTGTCGATGAGCTTGACTTTCTTGGTTCCGGCCCCGGTCGTGTCTCTGGGATCCCTCACCTTGGCTTCCAGGTTGTTGCCTATGGAAATGCTCATGCTTCCGGACTTGCCCTTACTGGGGGCGGAATAGACCTGTCCGGCATAGATGTTATAGTCGTAGGTCTTGGCGTTTCCGTCCACATCGGTGTAGCTGTAGGTTCTCCAACCGTTGGCGTACGTACCCTTTTCGGGGCTGTATGATACTGATATCGACGGAGATATGACATGCCTTATGGCCTGGATCCTGTGGTTCCGGCCGAAATTGAACAGGCCATAGATTCTGGTGCTCATGGACATGCTTCCGGAGTAGTTCTGAGTGATCCCAAAAGTACTCATCATCCCGCTGTCATGGTCGACCAGCGTATTCTGGACCGGATCATATTCATAGTCCTTCTTTCTGAAGAACCAGTTCATTCCGTAGCTCACGCTCGGGGTGAAGTTCAGATAGTTGAACACCGTGAAGTTGGGAAGACCTATCTGGAAGTTGTGGGACATGCCGTTCTGGAACTTGTCCAGAAAACCGTCCTTGCCGAACTCGCTGGCCTTGAAGTTTATCTTGTTCTGCAGGGTCGTGTTGTAGCCCAGAGAGAACTTTTCATAGAATTTTTCCTTGCCCACGCGGTATTTCTGCTTGAACGGATAGAACCTTGTGACCGAAAATGTCACGTTTGGCAGGGTGAAGGTATATGAACTGTCTCTGGAGTTCTGGCTGTGGAGTGCGTTCACCGAGAGGCTGAACTTGCCGTTCCAACTGCGCGAGTATGAGATGGATGACGAAATCTGGTTCTGGAGGGCGTCGCTCACCGAATGGGAATTGTACCGGCTGTTGGATGGGCTGGAAAAATTCACCGAAGCGCTGAACGTGGACCCGGGATGGGCCTTGCTGTCCTGCGAATGCGACCATGTCACGCCGAAGTTTCTGGTCTGGAAGAAATCGGCGCTTCCCTTTTCTCCGGTCTGGTCGTTGGACATGGTGAGAGAGAAATTGCCGTTGAACTTATATTTTACGGTGTATCTGGAGTTTACATTTATAGCCCATGAGCCGAGAGTGTAGTAGTCCCCGGTCAGGGAAAGGTCCAGATGGTCGCCGAACACGAAATACATGCCTCCGTCCCTGAGATAGAATCCCCTGGAAGTCTCCTCACCGATCGTCGGGACCAGAAGTCCGGTCGCGCGCGACGGCCGTTTGGGAATGAATCCGAACGGGATGCCCACCGGAAGGGGGACGTCCTCCACTACGACTCCGGCAGGGCCGAAAACGGTCTTCTGCGAGGGCTTGGTCATCACCTTGGCGGCCGAGAGGGTCATGTAGTAATGCGGATTCTCCAGATCACATACGGTGTATTTGCCGTGCGTGATGTTTATCGACCGGTCGGGCATCATCTTGATGTTCTTTCCGTGCAGGAGTCCGTCATCCTGCTGGGTGATCATGTTGGTGATGCGGGCTTTCTTTGTGTTGAAGTTATAGCGGACCTCCTCCATTGTATAGGTGCTGCCGCCCTCGGACATGGTCGGCCGGCCCTTCACCTCACCCGTAAGCGTGTCCAAAGTGCCTTTGGCGAAGACGGAGCCCGATTTCATGTCATACTCCATGTAATCGGCCGTAAGTTTCATATTACCATACTCAACGCTCACGTCGCCGTAGTAGAATATCTTTCTCTGTCCCTCGGTGAACACCTCCCGGACCGAGTCTTTCGCGCCGGAAAAGGCCGGGGCTCCGAGTGAGCTCTTCTTCTGGAGGGCGAGCGAGTCCGACTTGAATATGGAATCGGCCCTGTGGAGAGAATCACGTCTGACTTTGACGGAATCGGGGATCACGACGCTGTCCCTTTTCACGACGGCCGTCTGGTTGAAGACGGTCCGGCGCTTCTGCCCTCTTTTTATGTCCTGGGCAAAACCCAGAAGGGAAGGCAGCAACATCAGGCAGAGAATGCCCGCAAGCACCCTGCCGCCCGATGTTCTATGTTTATTTTCCGCCAAAATAATTATTTTTGCAAAGTGACAAAGATAAAGCCAATTTGAGTTATTTGCAAAAACATATATCCGCCTTTCTGGCGTTGACGCTCCTGTTCATTCCCTTTCAGTCCTCGCGCGGACAGCAGCGCGCCAAGGCTCCGGGCCTCAATGTGATATGCATAGACCCCGGCCACGGCGGACACGATCCCGGATGCGTGAGCAGGGACGGCAAGAACGTAAAGGAAAAGGACATAGTCCTGTCTGTCGGCCTTAAGCTAAGGAAGTATCTCAACGACGGATTTCCCGAAATGAAGGTCGTGATGACCAGGGACACGGACAAGTTCATAGAGCTCGGCGAGAGGGCCGCCATAGCCAATCGGAACAATGCCAATCTGTTCATATCCATACATATAAACTCCGTCGACCCCAAAAAGAACAGCAAATGGGCCGGGGTCAGCGGCTTTTCGGTCCACACGCTGGGGCAGTCCCGCACCGGCAGGGACTTGTATTCCTCCAACATGGACCTGTGCAGAAGAGAGAACTCCGTGATTCTGCTGGAAAGCGACCATGACACCAAATATCAGGGCTTCAATCCCGACGATCCCGAGTCCTACATCATATTCAATCTCATGCAGAACTCCAATCTGGAGCAGAGTCTCGATTTCGCCGAATGCGTCGGGGCTTCGCTCGCGAAAGGGCCGGTCCTGAAAAACAGGGGAATCTCGCAGGACCCGTTTCTGGTGCTGTGGAAGACCACAATGCCGGCCGTACTGATCGAATGCGGCTTCATCACCGGCACTTCCGATCTGGCCAAGCTCCGCACCGAGAGCGGTCAGGACGAGATCGCGCGCAATATATACAAGGCCATAGTCTCCTATAAAAAGCAGTATGACAGCAGCGTGGACGTGAAGCCCGCGGAGCCGCAGAACGGGGCCGCAGACAAAGCTTCCGGAGCGAAGTCGGACAGCGTTCAGAACGCCGGGGAAGAAGTATCTGACAATATCCCGGCAGTTCAGACGGAAGGGGAGACCGTCTACGGGACCCAGATCCTTGCGAGCGGCAAAAAGTTGAGCCCGGGAGATCCGTTCTTCAAGGGAGAGGAAGTTCTGGCCGTCAGGAGCGGAAATCTTTACAAATATGTCACCGGCATCGGAAATACGCCCCAGATCGCCAAGGAAAAGCACATTGCGCTCAGCAAGAAGTTTCCCGGCGCATTCCTCGTAAAAGTCAAAGGGCAAAATATTGAGCGACTTAGGTAATTTGAATCTTTCAAATTTGCAAGATGTTATACTTTACCTACATTAAGGCAAAATCATTGTTGCAATTATTTGATTCATAGCCTTTTATAATTATTTCAGACAGAGGAACTAAACGTTTACTCGTGTAAAAAATCCTAAAGAAACAATAGCATTTTCATTTTTTTGTAACTTTTTTTTCACTCACTTTTGTAGAGAGCGAAGAGGAAAAAAGGTACATGGACAGAAATGAACACATAACCGTTTGGAACAGCTGCCTCAGGATCATTCAGCAGATCATTGAGCCGCAGAAGTTCGACACGTGGTTCAAGCCCCTGAAGCCTGTTTCCTTCAAGGATTCCACCATCACCATAGAAGTGCCGTCCGATTTCTTCCGCGAATATCTTGAGGAGGCCTATCTGGACGTGCTGAAGAAAACGCTCAAACGCGTAATCGGCGAAGGCGCCCGTCTCATATACAAGGTCAACCCCGTGAGGAATCAGCCCGCGATGCGTTTCCCCTCGGCGGAATCTGTTCCTCCGGTGAACAGGCCCATCTCCGTGGCGTCCTATCCCGCGGAGGGCAATCCAGGGCCCTTCGTTTTTCCGGGGCTGAAGAAAATTTCGATCAACCCCCGTCTCAATCCCGTATATGACTTCGCCAACCTTGTGGAAGGCCAGTGCAACAAAATGGGAATCACCGCCGGCCGCAGCATTTCGGACAACCCCGGGAACACTCCGTTCAACCCTCTGTTTGTTTTCGGAGGGCCGGGTCTGGGGAAAACCCATCTCGCCCAGGCCATAGGTTTGAAGATCAAGGAGAAGTTTCCCGACAAGATAGTCCTCTATGTTTCCGGAAGCGAATTCAAGTCGCAATATGTAAACGCTACGATAGGGAAGAACAAGCTCACGGACTTTCTCGCATTCTACTGCAAGATAGACGTGCTGATCGTGGATGATATCCATGATCTCGTGGGCCCGGGCTCCCAAAATGCCTTCTTCACCATATTCAATCACCTGCACGAAAGCGGCAAGCAGCTCATCTTCACTTCGGACCGTGCTCCGGTGGACCTGCAGAACTTCGAGGAGAGGCTTCTATCCAGGATGAAATGGGGCCTGTCGATCGAGCTTCAGCGTCCCGAATACGCCACCAGGCTCGAGATGCTCCGCGCACGCGCATTCCGTGAAGGAGTCGAGATCGACGAAGAAGTGCTGAAATATCTGGCGTCCCGCATAAAGTCCAATTTCAGAGAACTGGAAGGCACTCTCATCTCCCTGATATTCAGGGCCACCCTCGGTCACGAGGCCATAACTCTGGCTCTTGCGGAAAAAATAGCCGGACAGATCGTGGGAGAGGAGAAGAAGGATCTCTCGATGGACAGGGTTCAGGTCACCGTGTGCGAGTATTTCAACATTTCCAGGGAAGATCTTCTCTCCAAGTCGAGGAAGAGGCAGATAGTGCAGGCCAGACAGATTGCCATGTATCTGAGCCGCAATCTGCTGAACTGTTCCCTCACCGCCATCGGTGACGGGCTCGGGGGCAAGGACCATGCGACGGTGATGCATGCCTGCTCCACCGTTTCCGACCTCATGGCCACCGACAGGGCTTTCAAAAAATACGTCAACGATATAGAGAACATTCTCTCGCCGGCCTGACGCTCGCAGCCGCGTCCGGCGATATAACAACGCTGTAGCATGGCACTCTGCGCACCATCTCTGCTTGCGGCCGATTTTCTGAATCTCGGCGCGGCTGTCGACCTCGTCAACAAAAAGGCCGACATAATCCATCTTGACATTATGGACGGGATATTCGTCCCCAACATCTCCTTCGGATTTCCGGTGGTGAAGGCGGTGGCGTCGGTCGCCGAAAAGCCCATGGACGTGCACCTGATGATAACCAGGCCGGAAAAATATATCCCCGGCTTCGCCGATGCGGGGGCGTCAATGATAAGCTTTCATGAGGAGGCCGTGGAAAAATATGGCGGAGACGTCGGCGCGCTTCTCAGGCTCATCCGCTCAAAGGGAGTCAAGGCCGGACTGGTCATCAATCCGGACATCCCCGTCGAAAAGCTCTATCCACATCTGGACGGCGCCGACTATGTCCTGCTGATGTCGGTTTTCGCCGGATTCGGCGGCCAGAAGTTCATCGGCGGCACCTTGGACAGGATAAGGGAAGTGAAGGGCGAGATCCTCCGGCGCGGATTGGACGTGAAGATTGAGGTGGACGGAGGGATAAACGCCTCCAACGCGCCCGAAATAGTTGAAGCGGGGGCCGACATCCTGGTGACAGGCAGCGCCGTGTTCAAGGCCGCCGACCCGGAAAGCGTGATCGCCGCCGTCAGAGGACGAAACTGACTTCTTTGAAGGCGAATTCCCTGACAGGCCCTTCCGCCGTTTCGATGCAAAGCCGTCCCTCCGGAGATACTCCGGTGATCTTGCCCCGGAAGGGCGCGCCGTCGGAGCAGTCTATGAAGGTTCTGGTCTCCCCGAGAGCGAACATATGCTCCCTGTACATCCGCGCGACTTCTTTCCTCCCGTCCACTGCCTGAATCATTCCCAGATATTCGCCAAGCATGGGAAGAAAAGCCTCGAGCTCGCTGCGGACGTCATATTTCTCACCGGTCAGAAGGGCCATGGACACAGGATTCAGCAGCTGCGGCGGAAATTCGGTCTGGTTGACATTCATGCCTATCCCGACTATGCTCCGGCTGATTCCCTCGCCGGCAAGCGTGTTTTCTATGAGCACGCCGCTGATTTTCCTGCCGCGGCAATAGATGTCGTTGGGCCATTTGACCGACACCGCGATGCCGCGGGAGGCGAAATAGTCCACCTGGGCAAGGGCCGTGGCCATGCTTATGTGGAACTGGTCCCTGGCCCGGAGCGGAGCGAAGCCTCCGCCGCCAAATCTCAGCAGCACGGAAAACGTGAGATTCGCACCGGGCTCCACCTTCCAGCTGTTGCCCCTCTGTCCTCTTCCGGCTGTCTGGTCCACAGCCGCTATGACTGACATATTGTCAAGCTCCGGAAGCCTTCTAACTATTTCTGAATTAGTGGAATCCACCGAATCAAGCCATATTGTCGGGAAACGCGGTGTCATTGGTCAGGAATTTGTTATATATTTGTATGATGCAAAGATACTTTTTTTCGAACTGATATAAACTTCACAGAAAATCAATATGAATCAGACACCAGTAGAGGTCATAGCCGAGGCAATGCTCGAAAAGAAAGCAAAGAATGTCGTTTCGCTTGACCTTAGGCCGATAGGTTCGGCGATAGCCGACCATTTCGTGATATGCAACGCGGACTCCACCACGGCCGTCGCGGCCGCCGCCGACAATGTCATAGTCAAGATGCAGGAGAAGCTCGGAGTCAAGGTGGTCCGCATGCAGGGCCTTGAGAATGACTTCTGGATCATCCTCGACTTCGGAGATATCGTCGTGCACATCTTCCTCACCGAATACAGGGAATTCTACAGGCTCGAAGATCTGTGGGCCGATGCTCCCAGGAAAGTGTACGAGGACAGCGACTTCCGGAAGGAAAAGGAAGAGGCATCCTCAGGGAGAGTGAAACCGAAGGCTTCCGCCAAAGTGCGGGCCTCTGTGAAAAAAGTCAAGAAGATCAAAGAAGAATAGGATGTCACAGAAAAAAGGCAAGAGAAAAATCGTAAGGGTAAATCTCGGTTTTTCCTGGTTCTACCTTCTGCTCGTGATCGGCATCGTCTGGATGCTGTACCGGCAGCCGTCCGCCAATCCCCAGAAGATAGAATGGGCGGACGTCGAGACCATGATCAAGGCCGGTGACGTCAAGGAGATAACGTTCACCAGAAACGACTACAAGGGCGACATCACCGTCCGCCCGGACCGCATCGCGAAATATGCCGACAAATTCGGCGGGCAGGTTCCCGCAAAATCGCCGCATTTCACTTTCATGGTCTCCAGCAAGTTTGATCCCGAGACCAGATTCGGAGAACTGAACGACGCTCTTCCCGACGGGGAAAAGTTCAAGGTGGAGCTCGTCAACGACGACAAGCTGTGGTCGCAGGTGATCAATTGGCTCATTTTCCCGGTCCTGATGATAATCTTCTGGATATGGATGTTCAGAGGCTTCGGCAGGAACAACAACGCCGCCGGCGGCGGAGGCGGCATGGGCGGGGTGTTCAACGTGGGCAAGTCCACCGGCAAGCTGGCCGACAAGAACACGGTGAACGTGACGTTCAAGGACGTCGCCGGACTCTATGGGGCCAAGGAGGAGGTGATGGAAATCGTCGACTTCCTGAAAAATCCCGCCAAATACACCTCGCTGGGCGCCAAGATCCCCAAGGGCGCGCTTCTGGTCGGCCCTCCCGGAACCGGAAAGACTCTCCTGGCCAAAGCTGTGGCAGGGGAGGCCAATGTGCCTTTCTTCTCGATTTCCGGTTCGGATTTCGTGGAGATGTTCGTGGGAGTGGGAGCGTCCAGAGTCAGGGACCTGTTCAGGCAGGCAAAGGAAAAGGCTCCGTGCATAGTATTCATCGACGAGATCGACGCAGTCGGCCGGGCCAGAGGAAAGAATGTGGGCTTCTCCTCCAATGACGAGAGGGAAAACACTCTGAATCAGCTCCTTACCGAAATGGACGGATTCGGCACCAACAGCGGCGTGATAATTCTCGCCGCCACCAACCGCGCCGACATCCTGGACAAGGCGCTTCTCCGCGCTGGCCGTTTCGACCGCCAGATCCATGTAGACCTTCCCGAACTGAAGGAAAGGGAGGAAATTTTCCAGGTTCACCTCAAGGGCCTCAAGGTGGCCCCCGACTTCAATGTGGAATTCATGGCCAAGCACACTCCGGGCTTCTCCGGAGCCGACATAGCCAATGTCTGCAACGAAGCCGCGCTGACCGCCGCCAGAAGGAACAAGACTCTGATCGACACTCAGGACTTCCTTGACGCGGTCGACAGGATAGTGGGAGGACTGGAGAGAAAGAACGCCACCATAATGACGGAGAAGGAAAAGAGGACCACCGCCTATCACGAGGCCGGCCATGCCGTGGTGGGCTGGCTCCTGCCCAATGCCGATCCGGTGTTCAAGGTGAGCCTGATTCCCCGCGGCCAGGCGCTGGGACTGACATGGAGTCTTCCCTCTGAGCGGAAGATTGTCTCCAAGTCTGTGCTCATGGACGAGATGTGCACGCTTATGGGCGGAAGGGCGGCCGAGGAGCTTATCAACGGCGAGCCCGCTTCGGGAGCCCTCAACGATCTGGAACGCCTCACGCGCATAGCCTACAGCATGGTCCAGTACTATGGAATGAGCGACAAGGTGGGCGAGATTTCGTTCTATGACTCCACCGGATCAAGAGGCTATGACCTTTCCAAGCCCTATAGCGAAAAACTTGCTGAGGACATGGATCAGGAGGTGAAGTCCCTCGTCCAGCAGGTCCACGACAAGACGGTCGATCTGCTGAAGTACAACATGGAGGCATTTACGCAGATCGCGGAAATGCTTCTGGAAAAGGAAGTCATATTCGCGGACGACATAGAGAAGATTCTCGGTCCCAAAGCCAGCCCAGATAATGAACAACATTCTTAAAAGGGGAATTTCCGGAACCGTATTCCTGCTCGTGGTGGTGTGCGGGCTGCTGCTGGACAAGTTTCTGTTCGCGGCGCTCATGCTCTACATCATGGGCGGAATGATGTATGAATTCTATCACATGTCCCTCGAAGGTGACTTCAGGGCGCCCCGCCACATAGCCATATTCACCGGTGTCACCCTGTTCGTCCTGATGTTCATGATGTGCGCATGGGGGATTCACGCCAAATATCTGGCGCTCACGATAGTGCCGCTGCTGGTGCTGATGTCCTGCTCGCTATATTCCAAAAACAGGGAGACATTCTGGAAGTTCTCGCACCTCTACACCGGCATCATCTACATAGCGATCCCTCTCGCATGCTCCAATCTGCTGGTTTTCACCAATGGAGAGTTCAACGGGCTGCACATGCTCTGCTTCTTCGTCATAATCTGGGCATCGGATGTCGGAGCCTATCTTTTCGGGATGTCCCTGGGCCAGAAATACGGACGGAAGCTTTGCCCCTCGATTTCCCCCAAAAAGTCATGGGTGGGATTCTGGGGCGGAATGCTTTGCGCCGTGCTGGCGTCTATGGCCATGAAGCTGGTCGGGTGGTTTGAGTATTCCGCTCTCCACTGCATCATGCTGGCCATAGTAATGGACATCAGCGGGGTCTATGGCGACCTGTTCGAGTCCAAATGGAAAAGGTGCTACGACCTCAAGGATTCAGGAAGAAGCATACCGGGCCACGGAGGTCTTCTGGACAGATTTGACAGCGCGCTGATGGCCATTCCGGCCGGTGTGCTGTACCTGATGCTTTTCAACCTTCTTTAACCGTTCCAAGTCCGATAATTTATTAACTTTGCAAAAAAGAGCTACTTCTCAGATGGAACTTCACAGAGATTGCCTTGGTACCATATCGCTGATATGGGTTGTCACGCTGATAGCGATGGTGGTGCTGATGATCATAACCCACAACACGGTGCAGAAGGTGTTCGTATGCGCCGTAGGGCTGTCGTTCATGGGCTTCTCCGTATGGTTTCACCGACTGCCGGAAAGGGAGCGCAAGGGGAGTGAGACCGAAATAACCGCCGTCGCCGACGGCAAGGTGGTCATTCTCGAAAAGGTCTATGAGAAGGAATATCTCAAGCGGGAATGCATCCAGCTTTCCATCTACATGAACTTTTTCGACGTTCACGCCAATTTCTACCCCATGACCGGCCAGATTTCCTACTATAAATACCACGACGGGAAATACCTTCTGGCCTTTCATCCCAAGGCGTCGGAAAAGAACGAGCATTCTTCCACCGCCATAAAGAACAGTCACGGCGAGATCCTGTTCAAGCAGATAGCCGGGACATTCGCCCGCAGGATAGTCTGCTATTCCGAGATTGGCAAGGATGTGGAAAGCGGCGAGGATTGCGGCATCATAAAGTTCGGCTCCAGAATCGATTACTTCCTGCCGCTCGACGCCGACATCAAGGTGAAAATAGGCGACCTCACCCGTGCCTGCGAAACGGTGGTCGCCGAACTGAAGTAACCGCATCTCCGGCAGTCTCCTTCGGGGCTGACCAAAAAGTGCTTTTGTGGCCAGCCCCCTGGGCTTCTTAACCCCCGCAGACCATCGTCTGCGGCCCCTATTAGGGGCACTTCGCACCTCCTGTGCGGTCCCTTCGGGACTTATTAGTCATCCACGGGATGAACGAAGCGAAGGTCTCCGGAGGGGAACTGCCGGAGATGTACTGATTGTTTCTATTTCGAGTTTTCGATGAGCTCCACCAGTTTATCTACGGCTTCGGTGTCGGGCACGTGACGCAGAACGGGCGTTTTCCCCTTATAGATGGAAACCATGTGGTTTCCTTCCCCCACGTAGCCCCAGTCGGCGTCGGCCATCTCTCCGGGGCCGTTGACTATGCAGCCCATCACCGCGATCACGGTATTTTTCAGATGCGCGGTCTTTTCCTTGACGGCCTCAAAGGCTTCCTGAAGATCGTACATGGTTCTTCCGCAACCGGGGCAGGCGATGTATTCCGGCTTGTAGAAGCGTCGCCGGGTGGCCTGCAGAAGCTCATCCTCAAGATAGGCGGCAAGGCCCGACTCCTCTATGGAAACCTTCTCGCCGTTTTTCCCCACATAGGTTCCGGACATCTTCACGTCGTCCAGTTCCTTGTCCAACAGCCTCCTGCCATAGTCGCACGAGAAGTCCAGCAGGAGCCTTTCCCGCGACGGGGCGTCATAGACGGCATGGGCCGTGCGGCCTTCCAGCCTTTCGCTCACCAGCGATGAAGCCAGACTTCCGCCATATCTGTCCGAAAGATAACGCGCCACCGTGAGCTCGTTGACCGGATCTTCCGTAAGAGAAACCCTTATGGTGTCGCCCAGTCCTTCGGAAAGCAGGGCGGATATGCCCACGCAGGACTTGATCCTGCCCGAATCGCCGTTGCCGGCTTCGGTCACTCCCACATGAAGCGGGAAGCACAGGCCTTTTTCCTCCATAGCCTTGGCCAGCAGACGATAGGCCTGCACCATGACCGAGGTGTTGCTGGATTTGAGGGACACCACCAGATTTTTGAAGCCATCGGCCACGCACAGGCCGATCCATTCCATGGCGGCCTTGGACATCGCAAGGGGAGTGTCGCCGTAAAGCGAAGTGATCCTCTCCCCGAGCGAGCCGTGATTGAGCCCTATGCGGATGGCTGTACCGTGTTCCTGACAGACCTTCAGAAGCTCGGACAGCTGTTCCTTCGCCTTGTCGAAATCCTTGTTGAAATTGCCGGGGTTGATGCGGACCTTCTCGACAAATGGAGCCACCGCTATGGCGGTCTGTGAGGAAAAATGTATGTCCGCCACTATCGGAGTGTCTATCCTCTCGGCGCGGAGCCTGTCATGGATCTCCTTCATGTGGGGGACGTCGTTCATTCCCGGACAGGTGATCCTGATCATCTCGGCGCCGGCCTCATGCATTTTGCGGCACTGGTCCAGAGTGCCCTCCACGTCATAGGTATGGGTGTTGCACATCGTCTGCACGACTGCGTTCCGGCCGCCTCCGATAGCGACGTTGCCGGCTGTGACTGTCAATGTCTTCATTTTTCCGATTCTCCTTTGACAATTTCCATGGCCTCCCTGCGCAGGAAGGCTCTAGTCTTTCCGCTGCGCTTGGTCAGCTGGAACTGGACGCCGGCCGAGATGATGATGTCGAACGGCTGTGCGTAACGGTAATAGTATTCGCTGTAATAGTCCGGTTTGCAGGTGGATGAAAATCCATAGCGTACCTGCCCGCCGATGTGGAACTCCACGGGATCGAAGAGAAAGGCCACTCCGAGGCCGCCCCTGATTCCATAGTCTATGCGACGGTCATAGTCACGGAAACTGTCTTTGAATTCATCGGCGAGCGTCTCGTCACCGCTCCTGCTCACGGACAGCCGGTAGGCTCCGTAAGGGCCCAGATTGGCCTCGATGCGGAATATGCCGGAATCCACATGGAACAGCGCCAGCATGGGCACCTCCACATAGTCATAGACAGTCTCATAGATCCCCTCTATGTTGTATCTGGAGCCGGTTTCTTCGTCGGCCGCGCTCTTGGTCCGGAAACCGTCCTGCCCATAGAAAAACCCGGCCTGAAAGCCGAAATAGGGCATATATCCGAACATTTTGCAATAGCGGGTATAGGTGACCCCGAAGTTTTTGGGCGACGGCAGAAGCGTCTGTCCGTTCCGGGGCGGATTGAACGTCATTCTGGACAGCGAATACCCCCACTGGACTCCGACCGAAGTGTAGTCGTTCATTATGAAGCGCCTCTTCAGGTTCACGGTGTCCAGAAACTCTCTGGTATAGACCCTCTCGGCCACAACGGTGTCACGCGGGGCGGAAGCCTTCGCCGGGACCCAGAGCGTCATCAGTACAAAAAAACTCAAAAAAGCCTTCATGCGTGTCAGAACAAATCCTGGATTTTAACTTTCTGTTCTATCTCAACGGCCTCGGGAATCTCTATCACATAGGAGCCATCCTTAAGCGTCAGGAATTTCACCTTTTCGCTCTGGAGATGCCGGAGCAGGTTGCCGGAATCCACAATGCCGTTGCCGTTTCCGTCCTCCGTTATGCGGAGCGAATATTTTCCCTTTTTCAGATAGGGGAACTTCAGGGTGGAATCGGTCCCTATGCTGTAGCTCCTCAGCACCTTGGTGCGCTTCTCGTCAAGCAGCTCCACCAGATATCTGGACTGCACGCCACTGATGTCGAGCGTGAGGGAACTCAGCTTGTCGTCGTTGGGGAGAGAGACCTTGACCCTGGTGCTGTCGTTGTAAAATCCGTTGATGTCCCGGAATACGCGTCCCGGGACATTGAGCAGATATTCATATCCTGGCCGGAACTCACCGCCCGGGGTCAGGGTATATTTTCTCAGATTGGAGCTGTCTCGGCTGACGCTGAAATCCATCCGGGTGCTCTGCTGCCGGGGATTGATCGACACGAGCTTCACGGAATCGAAGCCCTCGCGGATTATGGGGTTCTTGAACTCAAACACGAAGCCGTACTGCTCCACATTCTCAGGCGCGGCGCTTACGGTGTAGACGCAGAGAGTATCCTCATGCTTGAGATCGCGTCTGGCCTGCCGCTTGCTTTTCTTCTTTTCAGACGCGAGGCGCAGACGCTCGGTGAAGGGCTCGAGGACGCCGAGGGAGTCGGTTTTGAGGTAATCCACATAGACATTGAGGGTGTCGGGCATCCGGCGTCTGTCGTTGATCCACAGCTCAAGGCTGTCCCTTTCGGGGTTGAACTGCATTATCAGACGGGAGGATGGGACTCCGCCGACCCAGATGGAATCGATTTCCGCGCCGGGGGCCATGAAGGTTATGTAGGCCGATCTGTCCGCGGTTCTCGCCTTGTTGACTATGAACTGCTTGGACGGCTTCTCCCTGAAAAGCAGAAGCTCGTGCTGGGATTTTCTGGCCATGCACGCGGCCGTGTCCTTCATGTCATATTTCATCAGCTCCCTGAGGGTGTCCGAAGCCACCATGCTGGGGCGGAAAACGGAATCCCCGAAGGCGATGAGGTCGTTGTCGGGGTCATAGAGATTGTCTCCGTTCGAATCCTGCAGAGCATATATCCTGAACAGGGTGTCAGCCACGTTCCTTATGGCAAAGTAGCCCCAGTCGTCGGTTTTCACCGCCGCATCGGGACGCTGGCGGAACACGGCGGAATCGGAATGGTCTCTGTACAGCATCACGGTGGCGCCCTTGACGGGCTGGAGAGTCTTGCAGTCGCGCACCGTGCCGGTCACGGCCATGGAGTCCAGCCGTTCTCCGGTCGAAAAGGTCAGCGTGTAGCCGGGATATGGATTGCCTTCGTTGTTGTCCGCTATGGCTCCGTTCTGAAGATCAAGAGTGTAGGTCGTGCCTTCGCGGAGGTTCTCCTCGAAATACACCACCAGCTTCCTGCCCCTGATCCTGTACTTGGGAGAAGACTTCTGGGGAGGGGAGAGGAAGATGCCCTTGGCATCCTTGACGGTGAAATATTCGTTGAACTCGATCTCGACCTTCCCGTCCACCGGGAAGCCGACCGTCCCCGGAAGGGGCTTGAGCCCCACGATCACGGGCGGGATGGTGTCTTTCAGGCCTCCGCTCGGAGGGGTGGTCGTGTTGGCACAGGAAGGGGAGAAGAACGCCCCGGCCAGCACGGCCGCCACCGGAATGACCGGAAGATATTTGTCTGCCAACAGTTTAAAAAACTTCATTTCCATCTGAGTTAAACTTCGGAACGCAGGACGGACTGGATTCCGTCTATGCTCTTAAGCTTTTTGATAATTTTATCAAGCGCCTCCCTGTTACGGACGACAAGATCTATATAGCCGGTGAACAGACCGTTTTCAGAGCCGATGTTCAGCCTCTTTATGTTGACTTCCATCACAAGCGACACGTAGCGGGTTATCTCGTTCAGCATACCCACACGGTCTATACCCTTGATGCTGACCCTGACGGCATAGGCTTTCTTTTCATCTCCGGCCCACTGCGGCATGACTATCCATTCGCCGTATTTGCTGGCCAGGCTCTGAGCCCTCGTACAGGTTTTTTTATGGACTGTTATAGTGCCGGCCGCCGGATCCAGGAAACCCACCACGGCGTCTCCCGGAATGGGGTTGCAGCAAGTTGCCAGTATATACTTATGCTTGTCCGCCGGCGAGTCTATTATATAGTCGGTACGGTCTTTCTTCACGCCTTCCTCTCCGCTTCCGGAGCGGCGGAAGAACTTCTTGTACCATTTGTCCTTGTCAGCGGCGCGTATGCTTGCGGCCAGTTCCTGCAGAGTGTCAAAACTCACCAGACCGAGGGCGAACTTGAAATACAGTTCCTCCGCGTTCTTCTGGCCGGTGGAGATGATCAGTTTCCTCAGCATCGGCTCGTCCACCTTGATGCCGGTCTCCTTGAAGCGGTCCTCAAGGCTCATCTTTCCCATGAGCACAACGGCCGACTTGTCGGACTTGAAGTAATTGATCACCAGACTCTTGGCCAGACGTGTCTGGAGAAACTGGAGCCATTCCTTCTTGGGACGCGACTCCGGATCGGTGACAATCTCGACCTGATCTCCGGTCTTCAGCACATATGAGAGCGGAACCAGCTTCATGTTCACCTTGGCCGCAACGGCGGTGTTTCCGATTTCAGTGTGGATCTGATAGGCGAAATCCAGGACGGTGGAACCCTTGGCTATCGTCTTCTGCTCGCCCTTTGGCGTGAACACCACAATGTCGGACATCACCAGATCGTTGTGAACTATGTCCAGCAGCTCGAGAGCGTTGACATCCGGATTCATGAGCACTTCCTTGACCTTGTCCAGCCACTTGTCCATCTCGCTGTCGTTCTCGGACACATAGCCCTCGCGCTTGTAGGACCAGTGGGCGGCTATGCCCTTTTCGGCTATGTCATCCATCCTCCTGGTGCGGATCTGGACTTCTATCCACATTCCGTCCTCGCTCAGCAGCGTGCAGTGCAGAGCCTCATAGCCGTTGCTCTTGGGATGTTTCACCCAGTCGCGCACCCTGTCCGGCTTATACCGGTAGATTCCCGTGACTATCGAGAAGATATGATAGCACTGGTCACGCTCCATGTCCTTGGTGATCGCCTTGCCGTCGGGGTCGAACACTATCCTGATGGCATAGAGATCATAGACCTGGTCGAAGGTGACGTTCTTGGTGGTCATCTTGTGCCAGATGGAATATGGGGACTTTTGGCGCTTCTTTATCTCATATCTGAAGCCGGCCTTCTTCAAAGCGGCGTCTATGGGCTTGATGAAGGCGTCTATCGTCGCCTCCTTGTCGCTTATATCTCTGTTGATAAGGGCTGTGATCTCATTGTATGCCTCCGGTTCCTTGTACTTAAGCCAGATGTTCTCCATCTCGGACTTGATCTCATAGAGGCCGAGCCTGTGGGCGAGGGGAATGAAGATGAACATGGTCTCGCTCAGGATTTTGTCCCTCTTATACTCAGGCATGAACTCTATGGTCCTGCAGTTGTGCAGACGGTCAGCCAGCTTGATCAGGACAACTCTGGCGTCGTCGTTCAGCGTGAGCAGTATCCTCTTGAAATTTTCCGCCTGAAGGCTCTGGATATACTGATCCCCGTTCCGGTTCTGCCGGTCCTGCGTGTCAAGGACGTTCTTGATTTTGGTCAGACCGTCCACCAGCGAGGCGATCTTTTCCCCGAACATCTTGCTGATGTCCTCCACGGTGAAGTCCGTGTCCTCCACGACATCGTGCAGAAGGGCGGCCGCTATGGACTTGTAGCCCAGACCTATGTCGCTGACCACGATTTTGGCCACCGCGATGGGATGTATCATGTAGGGTTCGCCGGAGCGGCGGCGGACATTCTTGTGGGCCTCGCTGGCGAATTCATAGGCCCTCTGGACCACCTCGACCTCACGTGCGTTGGCGCAACGCTTGATCGCGGCCTCTTTCAGCTCGGCATATTCCCGGGCTATCTGTTCGTAATCTTCCTGTGTAAAAACCGAATAACTCATTGTCTTGCCTTTGCTTTGATTAGTCCCGGATTCTGGAACGAGAACGAGAACTGGGCCCCCAGCATGGTTATCAGCCAGCCGAACCTCAGCCACACCAGAAAAAGCGGAATTGCGGCCACGGCGCCGTAGACGGCATTCATTCTCGTCACAAGCAGCTGTGTTTCCAGATACAGATACTGCAGCACGGTGAACGCCACCCCCGCTATGAAGGCCGCCTTGAGCGCGCATTTATATTTCACCCTGGCTGTGGGGATGAACTTGTACATCGCCGAGAAGATCAGTATGACCAGCGCGGCGAAAATCACCCAGCCGAGAAAAGATTTCACTTCTTCGAAGACCAGATTGTAGTTGGGGATCACGTTGTCGAACAGCTTGGCATATCCGATGGCGCCCGTGAAGAAGAATATGATGAGGAAGGGGGAGAACATGAGAATCGTGAGATCTATGCCCAGACTCTTGAAAAAATTTCTGTTCTTCCTTCGTTCCTCGACTGCGGCTTCAGGGACCATCCATACGTCGTTGAAGACCTTTTCCACCCGCATCATCATCCATATGACGAGCCATATGAACGCAAGGGCGTTCACCAGCCCGAAACCTCCGGACTGCGCCGACACGATTATGTTGTCGGCCGCCCCCTTAAGCAGGCCCACCATCTGCGGATCGGAGATATTGTCATCCAGAATCCGGTTCACGACCTCGCCCAGCCCGAAACCGTCGGTCATGGCGAAACACACGGCCAGGAACGGGACGAACGCCACGGTGCAGAAGTAGCTGAGCGACGCTGACATGATGCCTATCTTCTTGTCCCCGAAATCCTTGAGAGTGGCGGTGAGAGTAGTGTAGAGATTGATCCAGAACTTCTTCCACCTGGAGAAGTCCTCGAGGTCGAGATTCCAGATGTCATGGGCGAAGAAGCGGGTTATCTTCACCGTCCAGATTCTGGCAAGCCGTGTCCACGCCTTCAGGTTCATATCAGTCCTCCGAAAAGATTTTCTTCTTCAATGTCCGCGGGTGCCTCTTTCCGGACTCCCTGCGGCAGCATTTTGCGGAAATCGTCTTCCGAAATCACGGGAATGCCCAGCTGCGCGGCCTTCTTCATTTTCTCGGGACCGGGCTTCGTCCCCGCCAGAAGGAAACTGGTGTTTCCGCTCAGCGACGAGCTGTTTTTCCCGCCGTTGTCTTCGATCATACGCTTCATGTCCTCGCGCGAAATGCTGAAATTTCCGCTTATGACTATGGTCTTGCCCTCAAGCGCCGACGAGGCGGCCTGCCGTTTCTCCATCGAAAACCTGAGCCCGCGGGCCTCAAGCCTCTTTATCTCGTCGATGTGGCCGGGGGTGCCGAAATAGTCGCAAAGGCTTGCGGCCACGACCTCTCCCACATCGGGCACCTTGAGGAAATCCTCTCTGGATGCCTCCATAATCTTTTCTATGCTCCCGAAATGCTCGGCAAGTGTCTTGGCCGTCGTCTCTCCGACATAGCGTATTCCCAGCGCGAAAAGGACGCTGGTGAAAGGGACGTCCACGGTCTTCCCGAGGCTTTCGAGAAATCTGTCGGCCGATTTTTCCTTCCAGCCGTCAAGGGTCAGCAGATCGGATTTTTTCAGCTCATACAGGTCGGCGGGAGTCTTCACCAGCCCCCTGTCATAGAGCTGAGCCACAGTGGCTTCCCCCGCGATGACATTCATCGCCTTTCTGCTCATGAAATGGAGGATGCGGCCCTTGATCTGGGTCGGGCAACCGTAGTAATTGGGGCAGAACCATCTGGCCTCGTCCCCGTCCTTCGTCAGCGGCGTGCCGCAGTCGGGACAGACTTCCGGAAAATGGGGGACTGCCGCTCCGGACGGCCTCAACTTCTTCTCGACTCCGACTATCTTGGGGATTATCTCCCCGCCTTTTTCCACATAGACCCTGTCCCCGATTCTGATGTCCATGAGAGCCATCTGACCGGCGTTGTTGAGCGTGGCCCTTTTGACCACGGTTCCGGACAGGTGGACTGGCGAAAGGTTGGCGACCGGGGTCACAGCGCCCGTGCGCCCCACCTGATAGTCTATGGACAGGACCTCAGCCAAAGCCTGTTCGGCCTTGAATTTGAAGGCCACGGCCCACCGGGGGAACTTGGATGTGTAGCCGAGCTCTTTCTGGAACTCTATCTCGTTGACTTTTATCACTATGCCGTCCGTCGCATAGGGCAGATCCCTGCGGGCCGTGTCCCAGTGGCGGATATATTCTTCAATTTCGCCGATGTCGCGGCATATGCGTCTCTTGTCAGAAACCGGAAGTCCCCATGAGGCGGCGGCCCTGAGAGCCTGATCATGAGTCGCGAAATCGACGCTCTGGGCGGGAATATGGTAGAGGGTGCACTGCAGACCGCGTCTTCCCACTTCGGCGGGATCCGTGAGCTTGAGCGAGCCCGAAGCGGCGTTTCTCGGATTGGCGAAAGGCGGTTCTTCGTTTTCGGCGCGCGCGGCGTTGATCTTGTCGAAGGCCTTGTACGGCATCAGTATCTCTCCTCGGATCTCGAACTCGTCGGGGTAGCCGGAGCCGGAAAGCTTATGCGGAATGCCGCTTATGCGCCGCACATTCTCGGTGACATCGTCTCCGACCGCGCCGTCGCCTCTGGTGAGCGCCCGGAAAAGGACTCCGTGCCTGTAGGTCAGGCAGATGGCCGTGCCGTCGAATTTCAGTTCACAGCAGAACGAGAATTCCTTGCCAAGCGCCCTGGTCACTCTGGCGGCGAAATCCTCTATCTCGGAAATGCTGTAGGTGTTGCCGAGGGACAACATGGGGTATTTGTGAGGATAGCGGGCGAACTCGCTTCCGGAGCGGTCGCCAGGGAGGTCCGGGCCGCTCTCAAGATCGCTTCCGACCTTCATGGTGGGGGAGTCGGGAGTGACGAGATCGGGGTACATGCTCTCCAGATCGCCGAGTTCCCTCATGAGCGCGTCATAGTCATAATCGCTCATGACAGGGGCACTGTCCACATAGTACCTGCGGCTGTTTTCCCAGAGTATGTCCCTGAGCTCTCTGACCCTTTTTTCCGCCTGCTGTCTGTCCATGTCTGTCGTCTTCCTGATAAATATACAAATATACGAATAAACGGCGATTATTTTCTCTTGCATACTTTGAGCGAAAGCAGTACTTTTGCACCTCGCAGTGTGTAAACAAAATTTTTAAATACCTGAAAAATGAAGGACTCAATCATCATCCTCTGCGGAGGAGGCCCCGCTCCGGGCATGAACACGGTTTCAATGAGTGTCGCAAAGACTTTTCTCAGAAAAGGTTATAGGGTCATAGGACTGCACGGAGGCTATTCCGGACTGTTCTCAAAGGAGGCCAGGACCGAGGACATTGACTTTTTCAAGGCCGACAGGTACTTCAACAGGGGAGGCTCCTATCTTCAGATGAGCCGTTTCAAACCCACCGACAAGGATTTCGCCGAAAATTTCAATCTTGACCTGTTCAAGGACAACAACATCAAGCTTCTCGTCACCATAGGCGGAGACGACACCGCATCCACCGCCAACAGGATCTCCAAGTTCCTGGCCGAGAAGAACTATTCCATCGCCAACATACATTGCCCCAAGACCATCGACAACGACCTTCCGCTGCCCAACAACACTCCCACTTTCGGATACAACTCCGCAAAGAACGAGGGTGCCCATCTCGCCAGGACAGTCTATGAGGACGCCAGGACTTCCGGCAACTGGCTGGTGATTTCCGCAATGGGCAGAAGCTGCGGCTCGCTCGCTCTCGGAATCGGAGAGGCGACCCATTGTCCGATGACCATCATCCCGGAGATCTTCAACAAGACCGAGATGACTCTGGACAAGATCATCCGCATGTCCATCTCCGCCATTCTCAAGAGGAAGATCGAGGGCATCGACTACGGCACCATCATCGCCGCCGAGGGACTGTTCCACAACGAAGAAGTGGCCAAGGAGGCAGCTGCCGCCGGTGTTCACTTTTCCTATGACGAGCATGGTCATCCCGAGCTCGGCAAAATTTCCAAAGCCGTGCTGTTCAATGAGTTGCTTGAGAAGGAAGTCGCCAAGGAAGGCCTCAAGGTAAAGAGCCGTCCCGTGGAGATCGGATATGATGTCCGCTGCCAGGACCCTGTGGCCTATGACCTGTCCTACTGCACAGAGTTGGCCATGGGCGTCTATCACCTCTTCAAGGAGGGCAAGACCGGCTGCATGGTTTATGTCGATTCCTACGGCAACGTGGCTCCCCTCTATCTCGCGGACATCCAGGATCCCAAGACTGGCAAGATTCCTCCCAGAATGGTCGACATAGAGAGCGGCACGGTCTCGAACTACTACGAGTACATCGCCGAGTACATCAGCGAGGCCGACTATGAGGCCGCCGCCAAATATGTCAAGGACCCTTCCAGATATGACTTCAAGAAGATCCTGAACTGGTAACCGGTACAGGACTCGGAAAATTGAAGACCGCCGTCACGAATTTCTTTTCGCACGGCGGTTTTTTCATGCTTTTTGCAAGGGGTGAGGGAATGTTTGAAACTCAGGCCATATATGAAATTCATAATTTACCAGATGCTGAACAGACTGTGGGGTAATTCCCGCGGCGGCAGAATCAAAGGCGGATCGGTCGAACAGAACGGAACCGGAACATTCTCTTCCATAGATTCCGAAACCTTTGCGCACATAAAAAGCCTCGGCGCGTCATATGTCTGGTACACAGGCATAATACGCCATGCGACGGCGTGCAGGACAAGAGGATGCTCTCCCTCCGACTCTTCATGGGTGAAGGGCGACGCCGGGTCCCCCTATGCGATCATAGACTATTTTGATGTCAACCCATATATGGCCTCCGATCCGGACAGGCGCATGGTCGAATTCGAAGATCTCGTAAGGCGGACTCACGAGGCCGGGCTCAAGGTGATCATCGATTTTGTGCCGAACCATGTGGCCAGGGACTACGGAAGGGTATCTCCCGCTCCGATAAGGGACGGAAGGGACGCCAACGGGCACCCGGTGCTCGGAGCCTGCGATGACGTGTCGAAGCACTGGCTACCAGAGAACGACTTCTTCTACTATCCCGGAGAAAAACTGAAGCTGCCCGTGAAAAGCGGCTACGGCGAATATCCGGCCAAGGCATCAGGCAACTGCTACAGTCCCGCACCTGGGGTCAACGACTGGTACGACTCGGTGAAGATCAACTATTGCGACTTTCACACCGGCACATGGGACAAGATGTATGAGGCCGTCCGGTTCTGGGCGCGGAAAGGAGTGGACGGATTCCGCTGCGACATGGTGGAGCTGGTCCCCTCAACATTTCTCAAATGGCTAATAGACAAGGTAAAAGGGGAGTTCCCGGACGTCATCTTCATAGGAGAGATCTACAACAAAAGCCAGTATGCCAATTATATCAGGAAGGTGGGGTTCGACTTTTTGTATGACAAGTCCGGGCTGTATGACGCGCTCAGGGACATAGTCCGGAGAAACGTGACCGCCGATGACGGTCAAGTGGAAGAATGGCAGAGCACAAGAAGAATCACCGGCAACTGGCAGTATCTGGGCGACCTTCAGCCCAAGGTCCTGAATTTTCTGGAGAACCATGACGAGCCCAGATTTCCTTCGCCGGAACTGGCCGGTGACCCGGAGCACTGCTTCCCGGCCCTTTATGTCTCGCTTTTTTTGAACACGGCACCCTTCATGCTGTATTTCGGAGAGGAAGTGGGAGAGAGCGGGCAGGACTGCGAGGGTATGAGCGGCATGAACAACCGCACGACCCTGTTCGACTGGTGGAGGATCAATTCTGTCTCGGACCTCTACGAATCGCTGCACGGCAGAAAGAGGCTTGACGGCCGGACCTATGCGCTGCTTGACAGATACCGCCGGGCCCTGAATCTGGCGGCTTCAGAACCGGCCATAACCGAAGGCGTCACCTATGACCTGTGCTACTGCAACCTTACTTCAAGAGGCTTTGACAAGGACAGGCATTTCGCCTTCCTGCGCCATAAGGATGACACGACTCTGCTTTTCGTCTGCAATTTCTCCGGAAAAGACGCTGACATGGACATATACATCCCGCAGCACGCCTTCGACTGGATGAACCTCACGAAGACCGAAAAGTTCAATCCGTCGGTTCCTGTCCGGGTGAAAGTCGGAGCCTATGACGCCGTGATGTCAAGACTTGACCCCGACAACGGCCCGGTTTGATCCTCTGTCCACATAGGCGGTGAACCCCTCGGGACATTCCAGCACCTTCGCATAAGTCCCGCTGAAAAAGCATTTGAGCTTTTCAATGGCCTGGGTATCAAGAGACTGGGGGTCGTCCACCGTGTCAACCGACACATAGCCCACGCCCAGAGAAGTTATGTTCTGGAAGAAGTGTGTGCCCTGGCTTGGCTCCACTCGGAGCCCCTCCATGCTACACTCCACTATCATCCTGGCCTCGGAGATGTCGCTCCATATGACGGGAATGCCCAGACTGGGCACCGAAGAACCCCATCTGCCGGGGCCGATCAGCAGATATCCGTGTCCTTCCTCGCGCATGGAGGCGTTTATCCTGGCCACTTCCTCCGCCATCTCCCTGGTTTTGAGAGAGTCGAATACGGCGGGGGAGATGTAGACAATGCGGTCTATTCCGTCCATGAACCCGTTGCCGAGCGCTTCCTTCGAAGCCACGTAAGTTTCTGAAAGAGAATCTTTCAAAGAATCGAAGTCGGCATCACTATGGGCGCCGTATTCTCCGACGGGGCGCACCTGAAGCAGTCTCAGGGCGAGTCTGCCGTCGCTTCTCAGGTCGGCCGCAAACTCGATTTCCACCTCGCCCATAAGCTCCCTGCGGCAGATCTTGAGAATGTCATCCAGGGCCTTTGCGACAGGGAAGCGGCCATATCTGAGTATGGCGTCATAAGACACTATCCTGGGACCGGACGCATGAGTGCCCGGCACTATCATGTCATTGGAAAGGTCGAAGGTGGAGAACACAAGGTCACGGTTCGGATCCTGTTCCAGCGCTTCCGTAACAGGGATCGAAACGAGATTTATGCTGTCGTTTTTGGAAATTTTGAACGCCCCCGGACGCAGATCGAGCGCATACATCATGGACTGGGTGCTGCGCAGGGCCAGATCGTTTCTGGACAGCTGGAGAATTTTTCCGGGATATCCCGGATTGAAGCGCAGGGTCCGGTCTCCGTCGACCACCGCTTTTCCCAGACCATAGACCACATTCACCACGCCTTCCTGAGGCGACTCTCCCTCCACCGGGTAATAGTTCACGCTCCGCGCCACACCTGACATCATCGGATAGTACAGTCCGGCGTGCCTGGAACCGCATATGTCCTGAATTATGACGGACATTTTCTCTTCGCTCTGGAGATTGCCGGTGGAATGGACATAGGTCCTGCTCCCGTTGTAGAAGGCCGAGGCATAGACACTTTTTATGGCCTTGTCGAGCATACGCAACATCTGATCCCCGTTTTCTATGCAGGGGATCATGTAGGTGGAATAGACGCCGGCGAAGGGCTGGTAGTTGCTGTCCTCAAGCTTGGAACTGGACCTTATGGCCAGCGGCACACGGACAGTTTCGAGATATTTTCTGAGCAGTGCTATCAGCGACTCCGGAAGTCTGGATGCCACGAATTCGGAAAGAATCTCGTCGTCGGTCAGCTCGGAATCTATGATGTATTGAAGTCCGTTCTCCTGAATGAACTCGTCGAACCAGTCGGAGGCTATCACTATCATCCTGGGAATGGAGATGGAGATTCCCTCGTAGGCATGGAAAAGCGAGTATTTCTGTATCAGACGGTTGAGGAATGCCAGACCGCGGGCCTTGCCCCCGATGGAGCCGTCGCCGACGCGCGCGAATCTTATGTAGTCCGCATAGTTGTCCGAACTGAACCTGGCTATGATGCCGCGCCCGACGGATTTATGGTAGGCATAGATCTGTTCCTTTATGAACTCCCTGGCCTCGGCGGCGACTATGTGGTGCTCACTGCGGAACCGCGTGCCCAGCCCGAACAGCCCCCTGGCGAAGAACCATTTGGAGAACATGTTGCGGGATGTGTTGCTGACAAGTATGTCGTCGGGCACCTTGTCCACGAGCGCACTGAGCTCAAACAGGCTGGAGGCCCTGCCGTATTCCGCTCCGTTCTCGTCCTTGAATACGAAATCGCCGAAGCCGAACTCATTCTTGAGGTAGTCGGAAAGCTGCAGGAACAGCGTTCTGGAATACTTCTTCACAAAGCCCACATTAATGGCCTGCGCGTCTTTTTCGAGATTCCCTTGCGATGACTGCATCAGTATGGGCATCAATGGACTGTCATTCCTTATGTAACGCACCAGATCAAATCCAGCCATGTGATTTTCGGTGCTTGCATGATCTCCCACGCGGTTCACCATGCCCACATCGGTTATGATGCCCGTGAAATTCCCCCTGTACTTTCCGTAGAGCTCGAGAGCCTCGCTGTAACATCTGGCAAGAAGGATCTTGGGCCTGGACCGCTTTCTGTTTTTCTGCTGGTCTTCGTTCAGGGTCTCCTTCAGGAACTCGTTGCTCTGGGTCAGGACAAGCTTGTAGAGCTCAGGAAGATAGGTGGAATAATACCTGATGGAGTCTTCCACCAGGAGGAGAGCCTGGACTCCAACCTGCAGAATGTCGTTCTCGGCGTTGCGGCTGTCTTCATAGAGCTTGATTATGGCCAATATGAGATCCGCGTTGCCGTGCCAGCTGAACAGATAGTCCACTCCGTTGCTGAAACTGGAGATGACCTTTTTCCGTATTTCTCTGGAATAGTGGATGAGCAGGACAAAAGGGATGTCCCTCCCGTTCGCCTTGAGTTCGCCCGCAAAGGGGAAGATCTCCCTGTCGTGCTCGTTGTACATGCATATCACCATGTCGATTCCGGGGTCCTCGCCGATTATCTTCCTGGCGGAATCGGCGGTGTTGGTCCAAACGAAGGACGGAGGATTGGATATGTTGAGATCCATGTATTCCTTTGCTATCCTGGACTCTATGCGTCCGTCCTCCTCCATGATGAAGGCATCGTAGTTGCTGCAGATCATGAGCACGCGCTTGATCCTGTACAACATCAGAGACTCGTAGGTGTGAGTCGGGAAATCCGGTTGTCTGCCCATAGTGAATATTCTGACCTATAACGTTCTTCTGCGAAATTCGGCCACGGTCACTCCGGCCGCCACCGCGGCGTTGAGCGATTCCGGGCCGTCGTGTCCGGCGGGGAAGCGCGGAATGGTGATCCGGCGGCTGACGCATGCCGCGGTCTCCGGGGATATGCCGCGGGACTCATTGCCTATCACGACCGCCACCGGACGGTCTTTCCCCGTCTCAAGCTCCGCTGTCCAGAGGTTTTCTCCGCCGAGAAAGGTGCCGTAGACGCATCCGCCCACGGATTCGAACTTCCGGCAGAGACGGGGTATGTCGCCATAGCGGAACTTCACCCTGAACAGAGCCCCCATGGTGGACTGGACCACCTTCGGACTGAATATGTCCACTGAACCCGGCGCGGCGACAACGGCGGTGATGCCGAACCAGTCTGCCAGTCTTATGATGGTGCCCATGTTGCCCGGATCCTTCACGCAGTCGAGCAGCAGATAGAGTCCGTTTTCCGGACTCCCTTCCATCTCGCGGTCCACGTCCGCCGGCTTTCTGACGAGAGCCAGAACCGGAGAAGGGGAGGACAGGCCTGTAATCCTCCCCATGGCCTTTTCCCCGATGTCTTCCTTCCTGAAGACTTCCTCAACCGAAAAACCGGAGGCCAAAGCCTCCGAAACCATCTTTTCTCCCTCGACCACGAATAGTCCGTATTTATCACGGAACTTTTTGTCCGACAATGATTTTATCAGCTTTATCTGATTATTTGAAATAGGCGGCATTTTCTTCCTCTTGACAAATATGATTCAATATGGGTAAAATTTGGATAAAAACAAAACTGCACCTAAATTTGTGTGATTCATGCGCCATATGCCGGGCAAGACATTTCACATATTCCTCATTTTTCTGCTGTCAGCGACACTTTTTTCATGCAGCACGACGAGGGTGTTGGAGGATGACCAGTACAGGCTGGCCGGAAACAAGGTCATAGTATCGGGTGACAAATCCTTCAACCCGAACGAGCTCAACTCATACATAAGTCAGAAACCCGGAGCATGGAACCCGTTCCTGTGCGTATACAACTGGTCCAGTAAAAAAGGCAACACGCTGATAGACAAATTCTTCCGAAAAATCGGCAACGCTCCGGTCATCTATGACGAGACCTTGCTCGAGTCCTCGGCCGAAAACATGGCCAACCATCTCGAATACATCGGATACTACGGTTCCACCGTAGATGCGGACGTGACCGTGCGGCGCAAAAAGGTGACCGCGGTCTATAACGTGACCCTCGGAAAGCGCTATGTGATCGACAGCATAGAGACATCTCTGCCTGAAAGGGGAGAGTTCGCCGCCGACTTCCTTGCCGATGCGGCCATGGCAACCGTAAAGAAAGGAGACTTTCTGTCAGAATCTGCTCTGGAAGCGGAATCGGAGAGGTCGGCCGCCCACCTCAAGGGCATCGGGTACTACGATTTCTCCAAAAACAACTTTTTCTTCGAAGCCGACACCTCGTCGCACGACGGAAAAGCGTTTCTGCACATGGCCGTGAGGGAATACACCAGATCACAGACGCCCAAGAACGCCGAGGAGATAAGAAAATTCACCTTCGGCAAGGTAAGCATCAGTATTCCGGAAGATTTCCGCATCAGGGAAAGCGTGCTCACCGGCTTGAACACCATCCGTCCCGGCAAGCCCTATCTGGAATCCACCGTCACAAACACCTATAGCAGAATGTCTTCGCTCAGGTCTTTGGGCGGAGTGACCATTTCCCTCACCAAGGCGGATTCCGCCAAAGTGGACTGCGACATAAACCTGACTCCGGCTAAGCAGCAGGGATTCAAGTTCAATCTGGAAGCGTCTTCAAACTCATCCGGCCTGATCGGAATCTCCCCCGAACTCTCGTTCTTCCACCGCAACATTTTCCACGGGGGCGAAACGCTCAATCTGAGCTTCATGAGCGATGTGCAGTTCAAGCCAGGCAAGTATGTGGGTTCCAAGATCTTCGGAGTCTCGGCCGGGCTCACGCTGCCGCGTTTTGTGGGAATACCGGACAGCAGGTTCAAGGGGACTGTCCCCAGAACAGAAATCAAGGCGTCATATAACCATCAGGACAGGACGGAGTATTCCAGAAGGATCATATCGGCGTCCTATGGCTATTCCGGCACCGTAAAGAAGCTCAATTACCAGCTGTTCCCGGTACAGCTCAAGATAGTGAGGCTGTTCCATATGGACCCGGATTTCTATTATACACTCAGCGACAATCCGTTCCTGATGGACGCATATCAAGACCATTTTGATCTGGGACTCGGGTCCGTACTTTCCTATACAACCAATTCCGACGCCAACCCAAAGACCGACTACCACTATGTCAGAATGGATTTCGACATAGCCGGAAATGTTCTGAGCGCGTTCAAACCGTATATGAGAAAGGACGCGTCCGGCTCGTCCATGATCTGGAACACCCCGTACTCGCAATACGTCAGGGGAGAACTGACCCTGGGCAGGACATGGTTTTTCGGCAGGGGAGACAAGTTTTCGATTGCCACAAGGCTGCTGGGCGGCGCCGGATATGCCTACGGCAACTCCGATGCGCTTCCTTTTGAGCAGCACTTCTTCGCGGGCGGCGCCAACAGTCTCAGAGGATGGCAGGTGAGGAGCGTCGGCCCCGGCCTCGCCAAAAAGGAGACCACCTTCACGGTGCCCAACCAGTCCGGCGACATGAAGCTCGAAGCCAATGTGGAATTCAGATATCCGCTATTCTGGAAATTCTCCGGGGCAACTTTCGTGGACGCCGGCAACATCTGGACCTTCCAGGCGGGCGAAAATTCGGATTCGGGGAAGGGCAGACTCCTAGCCGACACTTTTTTTCAGAGCATAGCCGCCGACTGGGGAATCGGACTCAGGCTCGACCTGAGCGTCATTCTGGTCAGGTTCGACATGGGAATCCAGATCCATGATCCTGCGATGGATGACGGTCAAAGATGGATTTCCCCGGACAAATGGCTCGACAATGACAATTTCGCCATCCATTTCGGAGTGGGCTATCCCTTCTGATTTTCTACGTCAGACCCGTAATACTTCGGCCAGCATGCTTCCAGATATGAGCTAAGCGTCTGCTCCTGCCGGTTGTCCTGGGGACGATAGAAAACCTTTCCGGAAATGTCTCCGGGCATGAATTCAAGATCCGTGAAATGGCCTGGATAGTCGTGGGCATAGCGGTAGCCGTCGCTATAGCCCAGCTCCTCCATGAGCTTCGTAGGCGCGTTGCGCAGATGCAGCGGAACCGGAAGCCCCGGATTTTTACGCACAAATTCAAGCGCTTCGTTTATGGCAAGATAGGCCGAATTGCTTTTCCTCGACGAAGCCAGGTAAACGGTGGCCTCAGCCAGCGGGATCCGGCCCTCCGGCATGCCGATTTCCGATACCGTCCTCATACATGCCTCGGCTATGAGCATGGCGTTGGGATTTGCCAGCCCGATGTCCTCGCTTGCGGATATGCACAGTCGCCTGGCTATGAATATCGGGTCCTCGCCGCCTTCTATCATCCTTGCAAGGTAATATATCGCGGCGTTGGGATCAGATCCGCGGATGCTCTTGATGAACGCGGAAATCACGTCATAGTGCATATCGCCGTCCTTGTCATATCTTCCGGGGTTTTCCTGAAGTTTTGAGGTCACCACGGCATTGTCTATCACTATCTTTTCCCCGGGGGCGAATGAATCCACGAGAATTTCGAGCATGTTGAGCATCTTACGGGCATCGCCGCCGCTGTAGCGGAGCAGAGCCTCGTCCTCCATGACGCTTATATCCATGCCGCCGAGGAGCGCATCTTCCTTGAGCGCGCGGTGCAGAAGCGATTCCAAGTCAGTCTTATCCAATGACTTAAGCACAAAAACCTGACAACGGGAGAGCAGGGGACTGATCACTTCGAACGAAGGGTTCTCGGTTGTCGCTCCGATCAGAACCACGCTGCCGTCCTCCACGGCGCCGAGGAGCGCATCCTGCTGCGATTTGCTGAAACGGTGAATCTCGTCTATAAAAAGTATCGGTGAGCCCTTTGCGGCACCGAACACGGAGTTCCTGTCAGCTCTTGCCTTGTCTATGACCTCTCTGACATCCTTGACCCCGGCGCTGACCGCCGAGAGCGTATAGAACTCCCGGTCCAGCGAAGTGGCGACAATGCGTGCCAGCGTGGTTTTTCCGACACCCGGAGGGCCCCACAGTATAAAGGACGTGAGGTTGCCCGAGTCGACAAGATTCCGCAGGACACAGCCTTTTCCCACAAGATGCCGCTGTCCGGCATACTGTTCAAGGGTTTTGGGCCGCATTCGTTCCGGGAGCGGAGGTAAAGACATAATCATCAAAAACTCAATTAATAAAACAAAGTAGTTTAATAGTCTAACTTTTTTGTTAACCATCATTTGGCCGTAAAAACGGGCTCCAGAGACCCGTTTCAGGTCCAATCCGGCACTCCAAAAAAGTCAGACACCATCGTAAAATTACATAAAAAGAAATTGATAATTGTTAACTTCGTCCCCGCTGACTGAAGTTTCGCCCTTTTGTTACACAATTTATCGGCATTATGTTATGTTACTACTTAACATAATGCGAATTGTGTAATGTGCGTTAGCCCTTTAACAATCAGAGTTGAGCCACGTAAAAAAGATGTCATTGAAGGACATACCACCTCCAATGGCAACTATATCGTTGACCGCATCCGTAAGGCGTCTGAGTGCATAGACAAATCTGATAGATGTGTGGCCGTGCCTTGTGGCAAGTGCGTCGAGTGTTTGCAGGCCTACCAGAACTCATGGATGATCCGAATGTATAATGAGAGCCTTCGTTGGAAAACGGCTGTTTTCTTTACTCTTACTATAGCTGACGAACATATACGCCACACATATGACGAGCTGACCGGAGAAGAGTTTAACACTGTCTGCAAGGACGATGTACAGAAATGGCTGAAGCGTGGTCGCATTGCCCTTGAACGTACATACGGTATCAAGGCCACCAAGGATAAGCCGATTATGCGTTATTTCATCACTAGTGAGTATGGCCCCAAGACTCTCCGTCCTCACTACCATGGCGTGGTTTTTTTCGATTTCTCCTTGTGGAAGTTCGATTCTTGCTTCTTCGATGATTGGCGCCGCCGCTTCGGATTTGTCCGTTTTACACGGATTGATAAGACCGGTGTGAAGTATAAGACACCTCTCGGTGCCTTCCGCTATGTCGGCAAGTATTGCTCGAAAGGCATGTTTGAAAATCCCCTTTGTGCAGAAGGTAAGGTAGAGAAAACCTTCCATTTGGTGTCCAAGGGTCTTGGTCTGAACTACGTTGAACAGATGAGACGATATCACCTTTGTGAGGATATCCAAGGCGTCGAGCCTTCCGCCCTCCGTGTGTACGGCTTCTCCCAGAGACTTACCGGCTATTTGGACATTACCCATAAGCAGTTGTTGAAGAACTTGGACTTCGATAACGTTAAACTTGATTTCCGTGCACCTCTGTCAACCTATTTTCAAGAGGTGTACGAGTCCGACTACCTTGATGAAGTGATCTCCCGAAAGAAGATAACTATACTTCACTCCAGTTGCTCATCCTTTGACTATAAAATGCCACGATATTATGCGGATAAAATCTATGGTGCACAGACTGCACTTCGAACTGCGATGCAGGAAAGAATATCTCATCAGTATGATGATAGTTATAGCCGAAAATTGGCAGATATACAAGCCTCGTCCTCCGTTCTCACGCCTGAAGCGGCTGAGCATTTACTTATTGTTGCGGATGTGCAGAATATGGCAACTCGTGAACGAGAGGCAAAGAAAGCATTTATAAAATTTTATAATAAATCAGTCTTATGAGAAGTAATAAAGTACCTATTGTTCCCACTTCTAATGAACTTGAACAGATTGAAGCGGAATATTTCTACCTCTGCGAATGTGTCGACAATTACGTTAAGCATTGTTCGCCCTTTGTATCTCAGTATTATGTAAGCGATATGCGAGACTCCTCCAGACGTTTCCGCGAATGGTTTTCCCGTCCGCTCGATAGAATGAAATTCAATAAAGCGTTGTCTGATTGCTCTGATTTACCTTTTTAATCTCTCATATATGGATAAAACTAAACTTCGAGAAATTCTCGCTTCCAAAGACTTTTGGCAGGCCGTCTATAATGTCGTGCTTGCCCTTGGTGTTCTCTTCTCCTTTGTGTCTTGTGGCACAACTCGCGCTCTCGTGAGGAACAATGCCGACAATACAGAAACCTCTATCAGTATCCGCACCCAGAATACCAACTCCGTGCAGATTGATCCTCGTATTGATTCCCTTTCAGTAAAAGTTAAACGTTAGTATGGCAAATCTATTTTCAAAACGACCTATCGAAGTGCCGAACAAGTCGGCCTTCGACCTCTCTCACCGCAATGTGTTCACCACGAAGTGTGGTACCATAACCCCTTGCTTGGTTGATGAACTTCTCCCTGGTGATAAAGTCACCCTCGGTGCTACTATTCAGGCACAGTTACCTCCGCTCGCTACCGATTTTTATGGCCGAGTCCGTGCTAAGGTAGAAGCCTTTTTTGTTCCTTTCCGTGTCATCTACGGAGGTTGGAAGTATTTTATAATGTCCTCTGAGTCTGGTCAATCTCAGTTACCTTCGACTATTTTGCTTCCGCAGTACAAATGGGACAATTTTTCCGATACTTTGACTCAGGCATCTGTCCTCGGAGCCGGCACCCTTGCCGATTACCTTGGCTTTAAGCTTCCTGCAGAGACTACACAGATTTCTATTAGAATACCTAATATATTGCCCTTCCTTGCATATCATAAGATATGGGATGACTGGTACCGTGATAGCCGTTTGCAGAAACCTTGTTTTATACCCATTCCTGACGGTTTTGGTACATCTTCTTTTCGTGAGGTTAGCGCGCTACCTTTTATTGTTCTTGATCCTATTTCCGGTTTCAGCAATCTGTTTTTGAATTCTTCGTCTAATTCGTATTTGTATAATGGCATGCGCCTTCATGACCTTCATCAGAGATGCTGGTCTAAGGATTATTTCACAAATGCCACTACACGCCCTCAGGCAGGAGACGAAAGTAAAGTCAGTGTTCCTGTAACCGATAGTACCGGTACATTCAGTATTGCTCAGTTGCGTGCCGCCAACTCCCTTCAGCAGTGGAAAGAGAGGATGAATATCTCCGGACGTTATGGAGATAGAATTGAAGCTCAGTTCGGTGTGTATCCCTCTGACGCAGTTACCGACCGTGCAATCTATCTTGGCTCCATGTCTTTTGACGTATATAATAAGACCGTCTACCAGACCGGTGCATCTGAAGCAGGTCAGAACCCCTTCGGTGATGTTGGAAGTAAGTATGCCAACGGCATGGCCATTGGAGAATCTTCCCTTGTTGATGAATTCGAAGCCAAAGAGTTTGGTTTCCTCTTTGTCAATTTTACACTTGTGCCCGATGCTCAGTATTCCTCCGGTGTCCGTAGAATGTTTCAGCGTTCCGCCATTGGCGATTTCGCATGGCCTATCCTCTCCGGAGTCGGAGACCAAGGTATCTATAATGACGAGCTCACCGCTTGGGGCGGTTATCAAGACGGTGATACCGCTGCTACAAAGATACCTCGCTCTGTATTTGGCTATACACAGAGATATAGCGAATATAAGTTCATGCAGGATGAAGTACACGGCCTTCTTCAGTCCGGACAGTCTCTTGCTCCATTCGCCCTTCAGAGACATTTCTCTGCATCCTCCGTTCCTGCCCTCGGTACATCGTTCATAGAGATACCTACCTCTGCTATGGATAACGTGACCGCTGTTGCCGGAGACATCTCCAAATATGGTACATGGGTCGATACCGGTTGGTCGTATAAGAAAGTCAGTACCCTCCCTGCTTACTCGATACCTACACTCGGTGATATGAAGAATACTCACACCATTGTCGTAGATGACGGTGGAAAACGCCTTTAAACTTGAATACCTATGAAGAAAGAACGTATATTGAAGTTCGATGAAGAACTTCACCTTTTTAATAAAGACAGAGACGTAGAACGCACTTGCGAAGGTCTTGCCATTGACATTACAGAAGCCATAGAGACCGGTGCCGTAGGCCCTCTCGGAGCAGAAATGGACTACAATGCCATTGATGACCCTAAGGCCGTTCTAGGCCGTGTTTCGGACAATTTTGAAGTTGCCGATGCAGAACGCGCCCTGCGCTCTAATATGAATGCCGCTAAAAGCGGTGGCGTCAATTCGTCAACGCCATCAACCCCTAAAGTGGGTAGTTCTGAGTAATCAGAACTATCCGCTATATACTTGATAATAATATGCGGATTGACACACATTTAAAAGTCAAATAGTTATGAGTTATTACACGAATTTATATGCTAACAAAGACTCCGGAAACGAAGTCATGTCCCAAGCTATGGCCCAGATGGCAAAAAAAGATAATGTTGCAGTCGCATCTACTAAAGCAATGATAAATAAGTTGTTTGATTTTGTTAACGAAAGATGAGTTGGTTTGGACACAAAACTTGGTCTGAGAAGTGGGATATCACGTCTCAGTACGAGTCTGAGCAGGCAGAAATCAGTCGAAATTTTCAAGCTCAGCAGGCCCAGATAGCACGAGATTGGCAAGAGGAGCAATATAATAAATATAACTCGGTTTCCGCACAGATGAAGCAATATCAGGAAAATAATATAAATCCTGCTCTCATGTTTGGAGGTTCTATCCCAGAAGCGTCCACTGCCACCTCTGTTCCCTCGGGTGCTCAGGCATCTGCCCCTAGTGTATCTGATGATTTCTCCAATATCTTTGGTAATGTTACTTCACTTATTGGTCAGTTCGGAGAGTTGGCTAAATTGAAGGCAGAAATAAATAACATTAACGCAGACACACGTAACAAAAATGCAGATAGTGTAGGTCGTGAAATTGAAAATGGCTTCAAGCCTGAGCTTCTTGAAACTGAACTCAAGCAAGGTAAGCTCAATGTTGAGAATACTAAACTAGGCGTTCAGGCCGCTATTAAGCAGTTGGATATACTTGACTCCGAAAAGGATCTGAAGGAAGCATCCGTAACCCTGACCAAAGCGCAGGTAGATAAAATCTATCAGGACATCAGCAAGACTGAGATAGATAAGGCTACCGAACTGCTTAACCAGAAGAAGATACTTGCCGAAACTGCCACCGAGGAGGAGAAGCGCAAGTTAGTTGTCGCACAGGTAATTACAGAAAAGTTACGTCATTCTCTTATGGAGTCCGAGGAACTATTAAATTATCAAAATACAGATTACATAGCCGCCAAGACACTTTCTGAGCAACTTGACAATGAGAATAAAGATGATTTGGGTTTTCCCATTGGTGCATCTGTTCTGCAGGCGATACCAGGTCTTGTTACGCACGGTTTGCCTCGTCTGATTGAGTGGTATGTCGGCAAATTGATAGATAATGGCGTTTTCGACTTGAAATAGTTATATTTACGCAAATTTCAATATTATGGAATCTGCGACCGCTTTTGCTTATCTTATCTCTTTTGTTGTAGTCATTTTGTTTGGCTTTCTATTTTTCTACCTCCTTGGCAAATGGATAATATGGATAGTCCGGCAGATAAGGAAGTAATGATTAGGTCTGGTCAATTGACCAGACCTTTTTTTTTATTTCATTAATCTTATAGACCAACATTTCATTTTATCTTCTTTTTGTTCTTTTTGTATTTGTCTTACTTCCTTAATTGCTTCTTTTCTATTGTTTACTTGTACATAATAATCCCAACATTTGTCAAATTTGTCAGTGAATGATAAGATGTAAGTTTTCATAATTTTGTGTATTTGGTTTGACTAAATTTTTGTCTTTCCTAATTCTTAGGCACTATATAGCGGAACGCGATAGGAAGTCAAGGCCGGAGCCGCGAATTTTCTGAAAAGAAAAACGCGCTCCGCTTGCTTGGCCTTTACTTCCGTTGTCGCGTGTAGTTAACTTTGTGCCGGAATAGGAAAGATTTTTTTGTGTTCCTATTTTTTTATTATATTTGCCCCAGACATAGTGCCGGTAGGTTGTTGTTTATCGCTTAATGTTGTGTTTAACTTGTTTCTCTTTTGGTGCGCCCTGTTGTGCGCGATAGTTACACAATTTATATTATGTTAACTAATCTATGTCCAGAAAGAAACTAGACCTTTTCCTGGAGAATATCCTCATAGAAAATGTAGCCGCCGAAGGCAAAGCCCTCGCCCATGTGGACGGCGCGGTTCTGTTCGTTCCTTTCGCCGTACCCGGAGACGTGGTCAATGTCCGGGTCACCAAAAAAAAGAAAAACTATCTTGAGGGCTTCATAACGGACATAGTCAAGCCGTCGGAGCGCAGGCTCGCCCCTTTCTGCGAGCATTTCGGAGTGTGCGGAGGCTGCAAATGGCAACCGCTGCCCTATGAGGACCAGCTCGTGGCCAAACAGCGGCAGGTCTATGACCAGCTCGTAAGAATCGGACACCTGCAGATTCCGGAGATTTCCCCCATAATCCCCTCCGACCGGACCGAATACTACAGGAACAAGCTGGAATACACGTTTTCCTGCAAAAGATGGCTGGAAAAAGACGAAAATCCGGAGGATATCGCCCCGGCCGACCGCTGCGGCCTGGGATTCCACGTGGGCAAATTCTTCGACAAGGTTCTGGACATCAAAAATTGCCATCTGCAGCGCGAACCGTCCAACTCCATCCGCCTTTTCGTGAAGAAATACGCCCTCGAGCACGGACTGGAATTCTTTGACATACGCGAAAACCGCGGGTATATCCGCAACATGATCATCCGCACCGCAGAAAACGGACAGGTGATGCTGATACTGGTGTTTTTCCGGGATGACAGCGAATCCCGGAGGCAACTGCTTGACGCAATACTTGAAGTATTCCCTCAGATAACATCGCTTTACTATATAATAAATACCAAACTGAACGACTCGGTTTCCGATCAGCAGTGCATCCTCTACAAAGGCGACGACTGCATCACCGAAACCATGGAAAACCTCCGTTTCAGAATCGGCCCCAAGTCATTCTACCAGACCAACAGCCTCCAGGCCTACAAGCTTTACAGCGCCGTCAGGCAACTGGCCGCGCTTACCGGATCCGAGACCGTCTATGACCTGTATACGGGCACCGGAACCATAGCCCAGTTCGTCTCGGCCGGAGCCGGCCGGGTCGTGGGCATAGAATACGTGCCGGAGGCCATTGAGGACGCCAAAATGAACACCCGCATGAACGGCATAGACAACTGCCGGTTCTATGCCGGAGACATGAAAGACGTGCTCACACCCGCCTTCATTGAGGAAAACGGCCGGCCCGATGTGGTCATTCTGGATCCTCCGAGAGCCGGAATACACCCCGATGTGGCCAAGGTGATACTTGACGCGGCCCCCAAACGCATAGTCTATGTCAGCTGCAATCCGGCCTCGCAGGCAAGAGATCTCGCGGCGCTGTGCAGTAAATACAGGATCACAGCCGTCCAGCCTGTGGACATGTTCCCGCACACCCAGCATGTGGAAAACATCTGCGCTCTGGACATCATTTAGCCGCCTCCGCAAAGGTTATACTGGAGATTATTCTGCGGCTACATCAAAAAATATATCTAACTTAGGAGGATGATATCGGCAGCCACCTTGCTGATGCTCTGTGAATCTTTAAAATACAAGACATATAATGGCAACTTTCAAACCCACTTCCTATAAGCTTCAGAACGTCGCCGACGGAAGGATTTTCATGGACGAAGGCTGGACTCTGGCCGACCCGCAATCCCCTTCCCCGTCTCTCGTGCGCGCCGTATATCAGCAGCGTTTCACTCCCAGAGAGGACCTGAAAGGACTCTACAGATATGCCGACTGGCTTCCCATCGTCCGCACGCTCAGAAACTCGCACGCTCCCGTGACATACAAGAGCACAGGTTTGGCTAAGCTCCTCGGACTCAATAACTTGTATATTACATTCTCCGGATATTGGCCCAAGGTCGGCGCCCGCATGGAAACCTGCTCCTTCAAGGAGACCGAGGCCTATGCCGTCTGCGCCAGATTGCCCAAAAGGCATAAGAGAGTGCTGGTGGTGCAGTCCGCCGGTAACACGGCAAGGGCTTTTGCCAGGGTCTGTTCGGACAACAATATTCCGCTGGTGATCTGCATCCCGGAGGACAACATCAACGACCTCTGGTTCGCAAAACCTCTCAAACAGTGCGTGAAAGTTCTCGCAACTCCCAAAGGGACAGACTATTACGATGCCATAGCCCTGGGTGACAAGCTCTGCAAGGATCCCAAGTACTTCGCCGAGGGCGGAGCCAAGAATGTGGCCCGCCGTGACGGCATGGGGACAACGGTCCTTTCCGCGGTCGAAGTCATAGGCAGGATTCCCGACGCCTATTTTCAGGCGGTGGGCAGCGGTACCGGTGCCATAGCCGCATGGGAAAACGCCCAGAGGCTGGAGGCCGACGGCCGTTTCGGAAAGAACAACATGAGGGTGTATGCCTGCCAGAACATACCCTACACGCTCATGTACGACTCATGGAAGGCCGGAAGCAGGGATCTTGTGCCGGTCACGCCTGAAGAGTCCAGAAGAAACGCAGAAGTGATTCTGGCCACCGTGCTGTCGAACAGGAAACCGCCGTATTCTCTCGCAGGAGGTCTATATGACGTGCTGAAGGCGTCCGGAGGAGACATGTATGCCGCAAACAACGACCAGATCGTACAAGCCATACTCCAGTTCTTCAAGTTTGAGGGCGTGGACATATTCCCCGCGGCGGCATGCGCCGTAGCCTGCCTGAAACAGGCGGTGGAAAAGGGCGACGTCAAGCCCGATGAGGTCATAATGCTGAACATCACCGGTGGCGGAATGCTCAATGCCACCAACCACGGCCTCATAAAGCGCGAGCCGGATCTGGTCTTGAGCCAGGACCTCCCCGCCGAAGAGATAATTGCCGCCGTTGACGGTCTTTTTTAACCATATAAACACATTTCGATGAGTTTTCTCCCCCTGTTCGCCGCCGACAATCTCCATGTAGTGAACGAAGAGCAGCTGGCCGCGCAGGCTGATTCGGCAAAAGTGGCCATGCAGAACATGGCCGAGCTCCTGACCAAGGACCCCAACGCCTTCCTCACACAGCTGGGCCAGAAGGCCATAGATTTCGGTCTGAAGCTTTTGGCAGCGATCGTCATCTATCTGATTGGCGCCTGGCTCATAAAAAAGCTCAAGACGCTGGTCGGGAAATTCTTCGAAAGGCGCCATTCAGACAAGACCCTGAGTTCTTTCGTCACCAGCCTGGTGACCATAACCATGACGGCCCTGCTGATAATCGCCACCATAGGCACGCTGGGGGTCAACACCACGTCATTCGCCGCAATACTGGCAGCGGGCGGAATGGCAATAGGCATGGCGCTGAGCGGAACGGCACAGAACTTTGCCGGTGGACTCATGATCCTGCTGTTCAGGCCGTTCAAGATCGGTGACTACATAAAGGCTCAAGGTTATGAAGGCTACGTGACGGAGGTGAGCATAGTCAACACCAAGATCCGGACCTATGCCAACTCCATCATAATCCTGCCCAACGGGGCCCTGTTCAACGGCAACATCGACAATTTCTCCGACAAACCTGTGCACAGATGCCAGTGGATAATCAGCGTGGCCTATGGATCGGATCCGCAGAAAGTCCGCCAGGTTCTGCTGGACATCATCAGGACAGAGCCGCGCATAGTGGACAGTTCGGCGCCAGGAGCCTCCGACCCGTCGGTCAACATAGAAAAACTCGGTGAAAGTTCGGTGGATTTTGCCCTGAAGGCATGGGTCAATGTGAAGGATTATTGGCCGGTTCTCTACTCAATTCAAGAGAAAATCTACGTGGGACTGCCCGAAAACGGGATAGAGTTCCCGTTCCCGCAGATGGATGTCCATATAGATTCGCAGAAACCGTCCTGAGGCCGGATCAATCCAGAACGCCGGATTCGAGCTTTTCCCTGGAAATGACAGGATTGCCGTAGATTCTCAGAAGAATCTCCCTCAGTTCGTTCCTGTCAAGAGAAGGCTCCACGGTGTCCAGCTGCCTTTCCAGATACGCCTTGAAACTCTCCAGCTCCCCTGCCGTGTAGTTCGAGGCGTATTTGTCTGTCCTCTCGGCAAGGTCATATCCCATGTAATTGGTCTTCCAAAGGTGGTAACCGGCGATGATGCGTCTGTCCACAGCCCTGCGGATGAGGCCATAGCGGTCATTTTTGACGCATTTTGAGGCTTCCTCTATCTCCTCCCTGCAAAGGGGCTCGCCGATATTCAGATGCACGTTGCCTTTCCACTGTCGGATGCCGTATACTATGCTCTCCACGTCTTCATTCTCTCCCTTCACATACTTTTGGGTGCGGGAAATGAGAATCTCCCTTGCCTTGAGGATGTCGCAAGACTCATATTCGTAGGACACGCTAATCGGTATTATATTAAGCTCCATGAAGTTAGAGACAAAATCCCCGGTTCCGCTCATGTCCAGCATCTTTACAAGCCCCTGGCCGGTCGAGTCAAGACCATCCTTTGCCCTCCCCTCTCTCTGCGCAATCCAGACCGAACTTTCGCCCGAAACGACAGTCTGCCTGATATATTCCGACAGGCGCTTCGAAGCCATCAGAAGAGATCTGGCGCTGACGCCGCGTATGACCTTTATCATCTTGTTGGCTCTCAGAAGAGTGGCCACGAATGGATTTGAGAGGAGGTTGTCCCCCACGCACAGCTGCGAAGTGGGGAAACCGTTGGTGGCAAGAATATATTGGGCAAGGGCCGGATCCACTATTATGTCCCTGTGGTTGGACATGGACACGAATCTGCCTCCGGCTTTCCGTATATTCTCTATTCCGTCATAAGAGAAATCATGCATGGACGTCCGGATGATCCATTCCACGCCCCGCTTTATGGCATGCTGCTGAAACTCATCGACTCCGGAAATATGCTTCAGTACATTTCTCAGAAAATCCGGTCCTTCCTCAGGATAAAGCATCCTGGAGATAGTGGACACCAGAGGGACGTCGGCGATGCCCGCCAGTGCCATTTTTGCTTCCTCGTCTGTAAACGGACGGATGTCCGAGAATTCGTCTGAATTGAAACTCATAGCTGACAATTTACCTACAAATTTAAGAAAACCAGTTCATAAAATGTCATCAGTCTTCCTTTCTCCTGAAAAGGAGCGAGCTGTCGCCATAGCTTAGGAACCTGAATCCGTTGTCAAGGGCATAACGGTAGATTTTTCGCCAGTCCTCGCCCACGAAGGCGGCCACCAGAAGGATGAGGGTGCTCTTGGGCTGATGGAAATTGGTGATGAGCACATCCACCATCCGGAACTTGAAGCCGGGGACTATTATAATTCTGGTCCCCGCCACAAGTGCATCCATATTATTGTTTTCCAAATACTTGACTATGGCTTCGAGAGCTTCGCGGGTGGTGTGGGCATAGCTCCTGCCATAGGGAGCCCACTGATCGACGTCCTCCACGACACCTTTCTCGATTATCCCCACACCTATATAATACAACGACTCCAGAGTCCTTACCGAGGTGGTGCCCACCGCTATTATCTTCTTGTCCGAGTCAAGCACATCCTGCAGGAACGCCCTCGAAACCGAAAACGGCTCTCTATGCATCGGATGCCCCGATATGCTCGAGCTTTTTACCGGAAGGAAAGTGCCGGCGCCCACGTGCAGACAGACGGTTTCGGCGTCGATTCCGCGATCGCGGATTTCCCGCAGCACGGAGTCCGTGAAATGGAGACCGGCCGTGGGAGCCGCCACAGATCCGCGTATATGGGCATAGAGCGTCTGATAGCGCTCCTTGTCTATGTCCTCCGTCTGCCTGTTGAGATATGGGGGTATGGGCACGGAACCGCAGACCTCCAGAACTTTGGAGAACGGAGAGCCGTCCTCCCATGAAAAACAGACTGTTCCCGTCCGGTCATTGCGCTCCAACAACTTGGCTTTCAAGCCAATGGCCAAAGCCTCTGCATATCCGTCGGGAACATTCAGTTCCAGAACGTCATCTTTCCAGCGCTTGGCATTGCCGATGACGCATTTCCATGTGCATGATCCGGTGGTCGCAAAGGCGAGGTTATATTCGGCGGGACTTACGGGTTCAAGGCAGAATATCTCGATGTGGGCGCCTGTGGGACGCCTGAAAATCAGCCTTGCGGGCACCACTTTGGTGTCATTGAAGACCATTATGGCATCGGCGGGCAGAAGTCCGGGCAATTCCCGGAAAATGTGCGAGTCAATGGCTCCGTCCGGCGAGTATCTGAGAAGTTTGGACGAATCGCGCTCGTCAAGTGGATATTTGGCTATCCTTTCCTCGGGAAGGGGATAGTCACAGTCGTCCATACGTATATCCGGTATCATTTCAGTCTAAAGTCAGTGCAGCGACGCCATTCGCGAAGCCGCGCGCAAAATTACACAGATTTCACGAATATAACGAATGCGACCGCAATGCGGCAGTCCCGAGGAGACGCCACGCAGGTTTTCTGAAATTCACAGCGCAGTTACAAGTTGTTAACATGCAATTATACGCAATTCACCCGCAATATTTGTTAAATTCAGCCCGATTAACAAATTTAAACGCAGTTTACAAAGCCACATTTACAAAGCTTAAATAAGGGCAGCTTATCTATATAACGCCCGTAGCGTTACTCTATTATAATCAGTCATTTATGCCACAAGTACTGCATCATAACTTTCAATGCATCAGCACCACAAATTCCCGATTCTGCGCAAAGAGGGAAAATTATGTAACAAAAATGATATTAGCACAGACTATTCTGATAATTATCAAGCGATTATTAGTATCTGCCTAAAGTTATTATTAGGTTCACTTACCGCGCCGCTCTCCCCTTCTTCGTGTATACATCGACACTGGGACACTTGCACGACAATAAAAATTTATGTACTTTTGTTGAAATAGCTGAAACAAAAATGAACAACAGACTGGCCAAATTTCTGGCTGCTGAAAACATCTCACAGTCACAGTTTGCGGACGCCGTCGGCGTGACCAGAGCGAGCGTGTCGCACATCCTGGCAGGCCGCAACAAACCCGGCAGCGACTTCATCGTCAGCCTCATGAAAAACTTTCCGGACCTGAACATCGAGTGGCTGCTGATGGGCAGGGGCAAGATGTATAAGTCCAAGACTCTGGAGGGGACGTCCGCTACCCTCCCCACAGATGCGGAAATCGGCGACGCACCACGGTATGGCGGTGAAATTCCGGAATCTGGAGGGGATATCGCCGCAGATGAGGCCGACTGCAACACCGCAGTTTTTCAGAAGTCCGAGGAGTGTCCGGCTCCAGAGCGCGACGGGATTTCCGGAGGCGACGTGCGCAGGATAAAAAAGGTCATAGTCTTTTTCGATGACGGGACATTTGAGGAAATCCGGTGATTATTTCCTGTTTTTGACTAATTTTGCCCTGTCAGAACAGTGAAAAAATGCTCTACAGGAAGGTCCTTCTGCCCCTAATATCGAGACTCAGTCCCCAAAACGCCAGCACTCTGGTATATAAGACTTTGGGGATCATGAACAGGTTTTTCCTGACCCGTTGGCTGCTGCGTCTGATCTATTTCCGCTCCTTCACCTCACTGAAAAAGGAAGTGTTCGGAATCACCTTCCCGAATCCGATAGGGCTCGGAGCCGGAATCGACCGCAACGCGGAGTTCTGTGACATAGTCGACGGCGTGGGGTTCGGATTCGTGGAGATAGGCCCAGTCACGCCCCGCCCCGACCGGGGCCGGTTCACCGATAACAAGGGGATCATAGCCGCCATAAACAACCTCAAAACAGTCCATTCAAAAGCCATAATCGCCGCTGACATCGCCTGCAATAGCTCCGCCACCGAAGAGGACATAGGGCCGCAGCTTGAAAAATCCGTAGCTCTTCTGTATGATTTCGCGGACCTGTTCGTGATAAACGCCTCAATCAGGGACGGCGCGAACCGGTCTCCAATGGAGGATCCGGATATTCTGGAGGAGGTCATGGACGGGGTGCTGGACATGAGAATGACCATGACAGGGATAAAGCCTGTGCTGATCCGGCTCCTGCCCGACATTCCGAAAAATCAGCTGGACCCCATTCTGGACTATTCAATGCGTTCGGGTGTGGACGGCATCGTTGTCGGGGACATCAACGGCAGGCACGGCGGCAGATTTGAAAAAGACATGGAATTTGTCAGATACGTCCACAGTTACACTAAGGGCAGGCTTGAGATAATCGGCCGCGGCGGCATAACGAAGCCGGAAGAAGCCTATGAAATTATGCAGGCCGGAGCGTCGCTGATCGAACTTTACACCGGAATTTTTCTCGAGGGCCCCAGATTTGTCAGAAAGACCCTCAAATTCCTCGAGGAGAAAAACGCACAAAAATCATGATAAAAGCCTCTGTATGCACAATAGGTGATGAAATCCTGATAGGTCAGATTGTGGACACCAATTCGGCCATGATCGCCGGAGCCCTCGGCGCCGCGGGGGTAAGAGTGACACGGATGGTGTCTTTCGGAGACGAAATGGACACTATAGTGGACTCCCTCGCCGAAGAACTCAGAATCAACGACATAGTCATAACCACAGGCGGCCTGGGACCGACAAAGGACGATGTGACCAAATCCGCCCTTGCAAAGCTCAGCGGCAGCACCGGAATGGTGGAAAGCAAGGGACAGACGGAGGTCATCAGAAGGATACTGAGTTCCAGAGGGCATCTGGACAGGCTTGACCTCAACAGGGCTCAGGCATATGTTCCGGACAAGGGAGAAGTGATCGTCAATCAGGTGGGCACCGCCCCGATAATGGTGTTCAGGCTCGCGGAGGAGATGTATGGTCACCCGGTGACCCTCTATGCCATGCCGGGAGTCCCGTTCGAAACGGAAGACGCGCTTCCTGAAGTGATAGACGACATCCGGCGACATCAGAATCCGGAAGCCGTTGTCCACGGAAACATAATGACCTACGGAATAGCCGAGTCAGCTTTGGCCAAGAAGATCGAAAGCTGGGAGAATGCACTCCCCTCCGACATGCATCTGGCATACCTTCCTGATCCGAAATCCGGCGTGAAGCTTCGCCTTTCCGTCTATGGGGGCGACAAGGACGATGACTCCTCAAGGATCAGCGCCAAGTTCAATGAGCTGAAGGGTCTTCTGGGCGAAAACATCTACTCGTTTAGAGAAAATACGCTGGAGCACGTGCTTGGAGAGCTGCTCACTGCCTCCGGCAAGACAGTGTCGGCCGCCGAATCGTGCACAGGCGGCGAGATTTCCCATCTGATAACGTCCGTGCCCGGCTCCTCGGCCTATTACCTCGGATCCGTCACGTCCTATGCAGTCTCAGTTAAGGAAAAAGTGCTGGGAGTGGCTCCATCCACGATAGAAGACCATGGCGTGGTGAGCGCGGAAGTGGCTTCCGCCATGGCGGAAGGGGTGAGGCGGCTGACCGGAAGCGACTTCTCCGTCGCTACCACAGGCTACGCGGGTCCGGGCGGCGGTGACGGCAGATATCCGGAAGGGACGGTATGGGTCGGCGTCAGCTCCGCCTCCGGCACCGAGACTGCCAGATTTGAATATCACAACGACAGGGAACGCAACATCGAGCGTTTCGCCGCTTCGGCACTCTTCCTGCTGATAAATAAGATAAAAAAGGAGCTGAGCTCCCTGTGATCAGGCTGTAGCGCCCTTTTCTACGTCCGACATAACCCTGAGGAAATTTTCCCCGGCAATCTTGTCCACGTCATCATCCGAGTAGCCTCTCCGCTTCAGTTCAGCGAAAAGCGCAGGCAGGCAGGATATGTCCTCCAGACCGGCCGGAGGAACTGCGATTCCGTCGAAATCGGTGCCGATTCCAACATGATCCAGCCCGCCCACTTTGACGGCATGGTCTATATGGTCGGCTACATCACTGACCCCGGGGCGCGGAAATGTCTTGAACAGATCCATAATCTCCTCCCAGCGTGTCCTCTTGTCGCGGTTCAGGGGATCGGCCAGAAAAGCCTCCTCGGCCGCGGCATATTCCGGATGCCCGGCATCTGTCCTGTCCATCAGGGCAGAAAAGGAATCGCTCAGGAAGCAGGGATAGAAATTTATCTGTATGACTCCCCCCTTGTCGGCCATCCTTCGGATCATGTCGTCGCTCATGTTTCTCCTGTGGCCGCATAGCGCCCGGCAGCACGAATGGGTCGAGACTATGGGCGCGGACGAAAACTTCAGACAGTCATAGAATGTCTCGTCGGAGACATGGGCCGTATCCACCAGCATGCCGATCCGGTTCATTTCCCGGACCACCTCCCTTCCGAATGGGCTGAGCCCGTGCCATCGGCCGTTTCCGGCGGCGGCATCGGCGATTTCGTTGTCCCCGTTGTGGGTCAGGGTCATATAGCGGACTCCGAGCCCATGGAAAAACCGCAGCAACGTCAGAGACTTGCCTATGGGAGATCCGTTTTCCAGCCCCAACAGGACGGAAACAAGTCCGGCCTCACTGTTTTTCCGGATATCGGCCACGGAATATGCCAGCCTGAGATCTTTCTCCCCCGCCACGGCTTCAGCTGTCGCGGCCAGCATGGCGGTCGCATAGCCCGTAGCCGCGTACCCCCCGACCGAAGCGGGCGTATAGAGCGCAAAAAAGGAGGCGCCGACACCGCCGCTCTTCAGTTTGGGAACATCCACGTGCCCGTGCCCGCTGTCCTTGAGAACATCGGGGCCGAGTCTCAGAATCCTTGAAGGAGTGTCACAATGCGAATCGATGACAATCATATAAGCAGATGAAAATTATTCGTTCAGGCCAGCCCATTCCTCGGTCTTGGCGTCGGAGTCACGCTTGAGTTCCAGATACTCGCGGGTAAGCTCCATAATGTCGTCATTCTTGCCCGGAGCCGCCATTATCTTTTCGATTTCCTTCATTCTGCCTTCAATTCTGGAAATCTCCGCCTCAAGAAACTTGATCCGGTTCTTCACTTTCTTTTCCTCGCGCGACAGAACCTTGGAAGCCGCGAAATTCTTCTTGGACTCGCTCTCGGGCTTGACCTCGGCCTTCCTCGCCGGCTTTTCGGAAGAGAAGCGCCTTTCCAGCTCATGGAGATTTTCCAGTTTCCTGCTCTCAAGGAAGTCTCCGATTCCCTCAAGGTGCTCTTTAACCTTGCCGTCCCTGAACTCATACATCTTGTCCACAAGCGAATCCAGGAAATCCCTGTCATGAGAGACGATGACGAGAGTGCCGTCATAGGCCTTGAGGGCCTGTTTCAATATGTCCTTGGACTTTATGTCCATATGGTTGGTGGGCTCGTCGAGCGCCAACAGATTATATGGCTCCAACATGAGTTTGGCCATGCCCAGCCTGGCCCTTTCGCCTCCGCTCAGGACTGAAACCTTCTTGTCTATGTCCTCTCCCCTGAACAGGAACTGGGCCAGGAGGTCCCTAATCTTGGTTCTCACCTCGCCCACGGCCACATCGTCCAGAGTGCTGAACACCGTCTTGCTGCCGTCCAATATGTCTTCCTGATTCTGGGCGAAATAGCCTATATTCACGTTATGGCCCACCTTCGCCGTTCCGGAAATCGGGGTCAGCTGATTCATTATCACGCGCATTAGCGTGGTCTTCCCCTCGCCGTTGCGGCCTATCAAGGCCACTTTCTCTCCCCTCTTGATTTCTATGTCGGCATGCGAGAACACGACCTTCTGCGGATAGCCGACGGTCAGGTCCGTGGCCTTGAACACCACATCGCCCGAGCGCGGAGCCGGCGGAAACTTCACTGTAAGAGTTGCGTTGTCGGTCTCATCCACCTCTATTACGTCGAGCTTCTCAAGCGCCTTTATTCTGGACTGCACCTGATTGGATTTGGTCGGCTTGTAACGGAACTTGGATATGAAATCCTCCGTCTTCTCAATCATCTTCCGCTGGTTCTCATAGGCCGCCATCTGCTGGGCCATCCGTTCCTCCCTCAGTTCCATATACTTGGTATACGGGACCTTATAATCATGTATTTTCCCGAGAAGAACTTCCACGGTCCTGTTGGTGACATTGTCCAGAAAACGCCTGTCATGCGAGACCAGCATGAGCGAACCCCTGTAGGCCTTCAGATAGTCCTCAAGCCACTCGATGGATTCGATGTCCAGATGGTTGGTGGGCTCGTCGAGCAGCAGCACGTCCGGCGACTTGAGCAGAATCTTGGCAAGCTCTATCCTCATGTTCCAGCCCTGGCTGAATGTTTCGGTGGGTCTCCCAAAGTCCTCGTCCCTGAATCCGAGCCCGAGCAGAGTCTTCTCCGCTCTCACAGCGGGCGGCTCCGAATTGTCCATCGCGATCCGGTCATTGACCTCTCCCAGCCTGTCTATAAGGGACATATAGGATTCTGATTCATAATCAGTCCGCTCCGCCAGCTCCCTGTTTATCTCCTCCAGCTCTTCCTCCAGCGCATTTCTCTCGTCAAATGCGGTCATGGTCTCCTCCATAACGCTGCGGCCCCTGTTGTGAGCCATTATCTGGGGCAGGTATCCCATGCACAAATGGGAGGGCATGTCTATATGCCCGGATGTGGGGGACTGAAGCCCGCATATGAGCTTCATTATGGTGGACTTGCCGGCGCCGTTCTTGCCGACCAGCCCGATCTTGTCACTCTCGCTTATGTGGAAACTTACGCCGTCAAGCAGGTTGAAGCTGCCGTATGTGACCGTAAGATTGGTTATTGAGATCATCTCGCTTTTCGATTTTCTTTCCTGCAGACCAGCACGCTACCCTCATAGAGCAGATAAAGCGGCACCGCGGCGACGACCATTGAGAAAGGGTCCGCCGGCGTGATTATGGCCGCGACCACCAGTATTGCCACTATGGCGTATTTCCTGTATCTGACCAAATCGCCGCGGTCTATCACTCCCGCCCTGGACAGGGCGGCGACCACCGCCGGGAATTCAAACACAAGCCCGAAAGCCAGCACCAGCGACGAGAACATGGAAATGTAGGACTGCAGGGATATGGTGTTGGCCACCACGTCGCTGACCGTGTAGTTCTGGAAAAAATTCAGAGCGAAAGGCAGCACTAGGAAATAGCCGGTAACCAGCCCTGCATAAAAAAGCCCCCCGGCAAAGAAGAATGCCGTGCGGATGGCCTTCTTTTCCCTCTCATACAACGCAGGAGCTATGAATTTCCAGATCTCGAAGAGAACATAGGGGCAGGCAAGAATAAACCCCGCCATCACCGACACCTTCAGATGGATGAAGAACTGAGCCGAAATGTCAAGGTTCACAAGCTGCATGGAGAAATCGCCTCCCATCATCCGGTACACCGGAAAGTCGCTGCGCGAAGGCGCGAGGACAACGCCGTCGAAAACGGCGGATTTGAAGCAGAGCACGACTGCGGACACGGCCGCAACGGCAAGCAGGGAACGCAGAACAGTCCCCCGCAAAGCTTCTAGATGGTCCCAAAAGGACATATGAGCCTCTCCGGCCATCAGTCTTTTTTGTCCGTGTCTCCGGTCTCCGACTTCTTTTTGTCCTTCAGTTCGTCTTCAACCTCATTCACACCCTCTCTAAAGCTTTTGACTCCCCTGCCAAGGCCTTTCATCAATTCGGGAACCTTTTTCCCTCCGAACAACAGAAGCACCACAAGGAAGATGATGACAATCTCCCACGGGCCTATGACTCCGAGCGGATAAACAAGCATAACAGTTTAATTTTAAGTTATTTAAAAATACCTACAGTCGCCTGCGCGACCGGGCCATTTCGCTTCTGATTATGGACAGCACCTTGGCCGGGCACCTGACCGGCATTCCGGTATTCTTGTCCAGAAAGCCGAGGATGACCTCCCCTTCAGCGCACAAGGCCCCCTCCTGATTATAGACTGCCTGTTTCACACAGAGCTTGGCGAGAGGCTCGCTCTCTATGCATGCGACAGCCCTCACCATGTCACCCATGTGGGCCGAACGGCGGTAGCGGCACGAAATTGAGACCACGGGAATAGTAAACCCGTCCTTCTCACACTGCTCGATCGGATAATTCCACGCCTGCATCATCGCGTTTCTGGCACACTCGAAATAGCGGATGTAATTGGAGTGATGGACCACTCCCATCTGATCCGTCTCGTAATACCTGACGGGAAACTCCACCGAATACTCAATCATGGCACAAGTCTCCCCTACTTTTTCAAAGCCTTCAGCTGAGTCTCGTAACTTTCTATCTTGGAAAGCGAATCAGCCTCTTTCTTGCGCTCGTTGGCCACAACCTTTTCGGGTGCGTGGGCCACGAAATTCTCATTGGAGAGCTTTTTCCTCACGGAGGCGAGGAACTCACGCTGATATGCGAGAGCAGACTCCAGTTTGGCGATCTCCCCCTCCGTGTCCACAAGACCGGAAAGCGGCACCGACATCTCCACGGTCCTCACCATGAATCCGACTCCGGGCTCGCCCGAGAAATCGGAAACAGTTTCGATCTCGGAGACATTCGCCAGTTTTTTGACCACCGGGAACCACTCTGAAGGGAAATTTCCCTTCACCTTCAGCTTCAGAGCCTCCTTGGGAGATATATTCTTCTGCTGGCGTATGCCCCTGACTCCGTTTACGGCCTCCTGAGTCATCTCGAAGCCGGTGATGACGCTCTCGTCCACGCTTCCGGCTTCCGGTGTGCGCGCATACATGATGGTCGCACCCTCGGGGCGCTTCTCCATGGCCTGCCAGAGCTCCTCGGTTATGAACGGCATGACAGGGTGTATGAGAATCAGAAGTTTCTCGAAGAAAGAGAGCGTGGCATCATAGGTTCCGGCGTCAATGGGCGACCCGTACGCGGGCTTGACGGCCTCCAGATACCATGAGCAGTATTCGTCCTTGAAGAGCCTGTACAAGGCCATGAGCGCATCGGAAATTCTGAACTTGGAGTAATGGTCCTCCACCATGGCGACAGTCTGGCTGAGCTTATTTTCGAACCAGCGGACCGCGGCGGCGTTGACTTCGCTCTGAGCGAGGCCGTCATCCACACTCCAGCCCGTAACCAGCCTGTAGGAGTTCCATATCTTGTTGCAGAAATTTCTGCCCTGTTCCACCTGAGACTCGTCATAGAAGATGTCGTTGCCGGCGGACGAGCAAAGCAGCATGCCTATGCGCACCGCATCGGCTCCATATTGTTTTATGAGATCAAGAGGATTGGGGCTGTTGCCCAGAGTCTTGCTCATCTTTCTTCCGATCTTGTCCCTCACGATTCCGGTGAAATAGACATTGCGGAAAGGTATGTCCTTCATGAACTCGTCACCGGCCATGATCATCCTGGCGACCCAGAAGAAGATGATGTCGGGTCCGGTCACCAGATCGTTGGTGGGATAATAGTATGCGAGGTCCCTGTTGGGCTCATGCTCGGGATGTCCGGGACGGTTGGGATCGAACACGGAAATCGGCCAGAGCCAGCTGGAGAACCATGTGTCAAGCACATCCTCGTCCTGTCTGAGATCCTTTTCAGTGTAGTCGGGGTTCAACTGCCGGGCGGCTTTCAGAGCCTCTTCGGGCGTTTCCTCCACAACCACCTTGCCGTCGGGGAGGTAATAGGCGGGGATACGCTGGCCCCACCACAGCTGACGGGAAATGCACCAGTCATGGGCATTCTCCATCCAGTGGCGGAAGGTGTTCACATATTTGTCGGGGATGAACTTGATCTTCCCGTCGGTCACGCTGGCAAGAGCCGTGGCGGCCAGAGAATCCATCTTGAGGAACCACTGGGCGGAAAGCTTCGGCTCTATGACCGCGTCAGTCCTCTCGGAATAGCCTATCGGGGAGACATAGTCCTCAACTTTGAGCAGGTTGCCGGACTCTTCCAGCATGCCGGCTATCTTCTTCCTCGCCGCAAACCTGTCCTCTCCGACCAGAATCATGGCCTTCTCGTTCAGGCGTCCATGGTCGTCGATGATGTCCAGCACCGGGAGATTGTGGCGCAGGCCGATCTCATAGTCATGGGCGTCGTGGGCCGGCGTCACCTTGAGGCATCCGGTTCCGAAGTCCATCTCCACATAGTCATCCTCTATTACGGGGATCTCACGGTTGATCAGAGGGATGAGCACCTTCTTTCCCCTGAGCCAATGATGCCTTTCGTCGCCCGGGTTGACGCAGATGGCGGCATCGGCCATGATCGTCTCGGGACGGGTCGTGGCTATGACCAGATATTTGTCGGTGGGTTTGCCGTTACCGTCGGACACATAGTATTTTATGTGATAGAAATGGCTTTTGGTGTCCTTATGGATCACCTCGTCGTCGCTTATCGCCGTAAGGGCTACCGGATCCCAGTTGACCATGCGGACTCCACGGTAGATCATGCCCTTCCGGTAGAAGTGGCAGAAGGTGGCGATGACCGCCTTTGACAGTTCGGGTTCCATGGTGAAACGGGTTCTGTCCCAGTCGCATGAGGCTCCAAGCTTGCGAAGCTGCTCAAGGATGATTCCTCCGTGTTCCTCCTTCCACTCCCATGCATATTTGAGGAACTCCTCGCGGGTGATGTCCTCCTTGCTTATGCCCATGGTCTTGAGTCTGGCGACCACCTTGTTCTCCGTAGCTATGGAGGCATGGTCGGTACCGGGCACCCAGCAGGCGTTCTTGCCGGCCATTCTGGCCCTGCGGACAAGAACATCGTTGAGGGTGTTGTTAAGGACATGGCCCATGTGCAGGATTCCGGTCACATTGGGCGGAGGTATGACTATGGTGTATGGCTCCCTGGTGTCGGGCTCCGAATGAAAGAACTTATGCTCAAGCCAATAGGCGTACCATTTGTCCTCGACCTGCGACGGGTCGTATTTCGCCGATAATTCCATATCTGTCTTCAATGTTGTTCAACCAAATACCGCATATACGTCGCCACGTAATGCAATCTCACAAATATAGATAAAATTTTAGTACTTTTGCCGGAAGCAACCGACATGAAAATCAGAAGCATTTCCAAACATATTCTCACTCATGGACAACAACGGAGATAAAAAGACAGTGGGTCTGGACCTGAAGCCCGAAGTGGCCAAGGGCATTTATTCCAATCTGGCCGTAATCAGCCATTCGCGCAGCGAATTCGTGCTCGATTTCGCGACCATTCTTCCCGGATTCCCCAAGCCCGAAGTGGGCAGCCGGATAATCATGACACCCGAGCATGCCAAGAGGCTGTTTCTCGCCCTGCAGGACAACATTATCAAATATGAGAACCAGTTCGGCCCGATAGACCTTGACGGCGTGAGGCAGAAGGGCACCTTCAACTTCAACGACTTCGGTCAGCTCGGCGGGAACAAATCGGAGAACAACTCATAATGACTTCACTCACAGACATAAAGGCCTTCGCTTTCGATGTAGACGGTGTCTTCACGGGCGGAGGCATCCTCTGCGATGTCCAGGGCGAGCTGTACAGGACATTCGACTCGAAAGACGGATTCGGAGTGAGAATGGCGATAATGCACGGCTACCCCGTAGGTGTTATCACCGGCGGCAGATCCCGTTCCATAACGGCCCGTTTTCTCACCAGCGGCGTTCCGGCCGAAGATGTCTATCTCGGCTCCAGAAACAAGATGGAGCAGCTTGACGACTTCTGCAGGAGACACTCCGTCACCCCGGAGCAGGTGCTGTATATAGGCGACGACATCCCCGACCTTGCGGTGATTCAGGCCGCAGGCATAGGAATGTGTCCCGCAGACGCAGTGGCCGAGGTTCGCGAGGCGGCCGACATCGTCTCGGAATTCCCCGGCGGAAAATGGTGCGTGCGCAACGCCATCGAGTCCGTTATGAGGGCCCAGGGCACATGGACCTTCGACTCCATGCAGTATAAAAAGCTGTTCTAGAGCCATGGACCTCAACGGAAAAAAACTGATCCTGGGCAGCGGCTCGCCGAGACGGAGGGAACTGCTGGAAGGTCTCGGCGTGCCGTTCACGGTAGACACCGGCAACAGCTTCAAAGAGGGCGTTCCCGCGGGCGTGTCCCACGAGGATGTGCCCGTGCTGATGTCCGAAGGGAAATCGTACGGATTCCACCGCCCGCTGCAGGCGGACGAGATTCTGCTGACGGCCGACACTATGGTTCTCTGCGGCAGTGACATCCTCGGTAAGCCTTCCGGCAGGGACGATGCGGTGAGGATGTTGCGCGAGCTGTCGGGACGCGGCCATAAAGTGATCACTTCGGTGACCATGAGAGACTGCGGCAGACATGTCACGCTCACCGATACGGCCGGCGTATGGTTCAGGGATCTGACGGAGGAAGAAATCGGCTGCTATGTGGACAGCTGCCGGCCATTTGACAAGGCCGGCGCCTATGGGATCCAGGAATGGATCGGATATGTGGGCATAGAGAGAATCGAGGGATCGTTCTTCAACATCATGGGACTGCCCGTGCATCTTGTCTACAGGCTGCTCCGTCAGTTCACGGCCTGAGCCAGCTGAAGCCTTTGCACCACCCGTCCGCCATACATGGCCCAGACCGGCCCTTTGCCGGCGAAAAGCCGGCGCCCCTCGTCAATTAAACATTTTAATAGTTTCGACAAAAATTTTAGCAACTTTAGTATTTCCATAAGTAGCTGATACTCAATACATAACCACATCGCTTTAAAATTTTTATATATTTTTTAAAAATTTTTGTTCTACTTATTAAAAAAGCACTACCTTTGTAACGAGTTCAGAACAAGGTTCTCTTGAAATGAACTTAGTGGTTATTAGTTTTAGTGTTATTAATTATGTGGTTAGGTGAACTTTCGCGCGTGATGCGTAGAAGTTCATAAGAAAAAGGAAGGCCGGTCTGAAGGTCTTCTTTTTTTGTTTTATATGCGGTCCGTTAACTATTCGCCCCCCCCATGGGCCTCAGTCATGGCGCCGGGCGTCAAAGCGAGTACAGCACCGCCACCGCGATTCCGAGAAGGCTTCCAAAAAACACCTGAATGGGAGTATGGCCCAACAGCTCCTTGAGATATTGTATGTTGTCCACATTGGACGATTTCTTAAGCGCCTCGATCAGGGTGTTGATGGCCTTGGCCTGCTTGCCGCTCTCAAGCCTCACGCCGGAGGCGTCATGAAGCACGACCAGGGCAAGCACCGCCGAGATGCCGAACTCCGGCGAAGCAAGACCGAAATTCAACGCACAGGTGGTGGTGGCGGCGCAGACCAGCGCGGAATGGGCGCTGGGCATTCCCCCGTCGCCGAACAGTCTTTCCCAGTCCAGTTTACGGTTCTGGACCGCATAGGTTATCGTCTTCAGAATCTGAGCCATGGCCCAGGCGACGAAGGCGCTGATAAGAATGTCGTTATACAACAGATCCGTCAGTTTCATTACGCTTGTCAGAATTATATTTTTTTCTCACGGTGACCACATAAGCCGACGCCACCATGAATCCCGTCAGTATCCAGGACACCGGATAGGCGGTGAGCAGGAATCCGAAGCCCGGATGATGCGGGCAGACCAGATATATCCACGCCAGGCGCAGCAGACATGTCCCGAAAACCGTAAGCAGCGCAGGCAGAAGCGAGCTTCCTAGGCCCCTCATGGCGGCCGAAGGAATCTCGTAGGAATTGCACAGGAAAAGCAGCAGCAGTGCCGTCTCCATCCTGATCTTGCCATAGGATATCACTTCGGAGTCGGTGGAGAAAAGGCCAAGGCAGGGATCCCGGAAAATGACGAACGAAAGGCTGAGGAAAAGGCAGGCCGCGGTGCTGAGAGCCATACAGTCCCAGAAGGCCTTGCGGCATCTGGAATAATGGCCGGCCGCATAGTTCTGGCTGATGAAAGTCATCGCGGCGGTGCAGAATGCCGGAACCACAAGATAGGCGATGCCTTCATAGGTTAGCGCGGCCGCATTTCCGGCTATGGCGGAAGAGCCGTAGGCGTTCACGGCCGACTGCACGAACACATTGGACACGGCAAACAGCATGCTCTGGAAGCCGGCGGGAAGTCCTATGAACAGAATGGCCCTGGTCTCGGCCCTGTCGAGCCTGATCTTCTTCAGGTCAAGCCTGAACGCCCCGTCCTCACGGCTCAATATCCATGTTATAACGCCGGCGCTGAACATATTGGACACGCCCGTGGCTATGGCGACCCCCTCGACCCCCATATGGAAGACGATCACAAGGACAAGATTAAGTATGGTATTGATGATACCCGCGGAAATGAGAATGAACAGCGGTCTCTGAGTATCTCCCCGGCTCCTGAGGACTGCCGCTCCGAAATTGAATATCATTATGAACGGGACGCCAAGCATGTAGATCCGCAGATAGAGCAGAGCCTGGCTCATGACATTGTCCGGCGTAGCCATGGCCGAAAGCAACGGTCTCGACACGAGCAGCCCCACAAGCATCAGAAAGATTCCGCTGCATATCGCAAGCGCGGCCGAAGTTTCCACTCCGATCTTCACACGGTCGTCGTCACGCTGGCCGATATGGCCGGCTATGACCACATTGGCGCCCACCGTTATGCCGATGAACAGATTGAGTATCAGGGATATCACGGTGGTGTTCGCGCCCACCGCCGCAAGAGCCTCGCTGCCGACGAAGCGCCCGACCACTATCACATCCACCGCATTGAACAGCTGCTGAAGGATACTGCTGGCCGCGACCGGCAACGCAAAAAGCAGGATACGGCCGAACATGGGGCCGTTCAGCATGTCAAGTTCCTTTTTGACCGACATTTCCCTATACCAGTTTGTCTATCGCTTTCACAAACGGCAAAAGTAGTTATTTTTTAGGAACCGGCTTACTTCAATTTAAGCAAAACGAGGTCGTCCCCCAGTTTTATCATGGTGCTGCCTTTCGGTATCAGATTCTCGTTGCCCCGCCTTATCATGACCACAAACCTGTCGCCGGGAAGCTCGCGCAGCAGCCTTCCGTCAAGTTTGCTCTTCATCCCCACATGCATCTCCTCCAGGAAGGTGGCGGAATCCTCAAACTCCTTGGTCAGGATTATGATCTCGTCACCCGGAAGAATCACGGTGTCGCCGGAAGGACGGATGTTCTCTCCGTCGCGGATCACCAGCGCTATGAGAAAATCCTTCGGAAGCTTCAGGTCCTGGATGGATCTTCCGGCCCAGCCGCTGTCAGCGGTCACCGGAATCTTACCGAAGTTAATGTCGGAGCCTTCGGAGTAGTCGTTGAAGGTCTTGAGCACATCGTTCTCCTCGTCGATCATGTTCAGTTTGCGCGACACCCACGGGATGAGCGAGCCCTGGATTCCTATGGAGAGAAGCACTACACAGAAGACTATGTTGAATATGTCATTGTGCAGGAATGCGGGATCCACCAGGGCCATGATGGCGAACACGATGGATGCGGCGCCTCTGAGCCCCACGAAGGAAATGAGGGTCTGCTGCTTGAAGGAATATTTGCGGAAAGGGGTGAGAATGGCGAACACAGAAGCGGGACGAGCCACAAACAGCAGAAACAGAAATATGGCGAGAGCGGGCAGAATCGCCTTGTGCAGCATGGTAGGCCGGGCGAGAAGGCCGAGGAGGAAAAAAATCAGAATCTGCATCAGACCGGTGACCCCGTCAAAAAAGCTGACGAGCGGTTTCTTTCCATGGAAATCCACATTGCCCAGTATTATGCCCACTATATATGCGCTGAGATAGCCGTTGCCGCCTATCAGAGACGGGATGGCATATGAAGCCACCGCCACCGCGAAAATGAACAGCGATTCGAACCCGCTGGTCTGGAAATTAATCCTTTTTATGCCGAAGGCGGCGAGTTTGGCTATTCCCACACCGCAGGCCGCTCCGAAAACAAGCTGCGCGAAAATGTTCCAGATGATGACTCCCCCGCTGGCCGATCCGTTCATGATCGAAAGCATGATCGCCGTGAGCATATACGACGCGGGGTCGTTGCTCCCGCTTTCCATCTCAAGCATGGGCGCCGTGTTGTTCTTCAGGCCCAGCCTCTTGCTTCTCAGGATGGAGAAGACCGAGGCTGCGTCGGTGGAACTGATCACCGAGCCGAAGAGAAGACTTTCCAGCCAGTCCCATCCCAAAGCCATTTTACAGAACACGCCTGTGAGCCCGGCCGTGGCCACAACACCCAGCGAGGCGAGAATGGCCGACTCCCGGACCACCGGCTTCACCGATTCCCATCTGGTGCCGAATCCGCCATAGAACATGATGAAGATCAGGGCCACCGTACAGGTCTCCTTCGCCACCTCATAATTGTCGAAGCGGACCGGCCAGAGGCCGTTGTTGGCGAAAACCATTCCGAGCAGTATGAATGCAAGGAGGGTCGGTATGCCTATACGTGAAGAGATATTGTTAAGGAAAATACCCGTCAGGATTACGACAACTATGAGAATCAGAAAAAATGAAGTCATGGGCGTAGTGTTATTCTTCAAATGTATGCAAAAATCCCTGTATATCCTAATTGAATCGATACGCAGGGATTCCGGACTGCAAACACACTACTTAAAGGTTTTTCATTTGGGAATTTTACAAAGAAAAACGCAGTCCTATCTGAAAATCGAGATCTGTTCTGTTCGCGGTGTACGATGACTTGATCCGGGTGCCGTTGTCAAAGTGATGCATCACCCCGGGTTCAACATAGACGGAGGCCCTGCCGGCCAGCCGGTACTGCGCGCCCAGGGAGACCCCGGCGCTGAAATAGGTCCTCCCGTCAGTGATTCTGCGGGTTTCACAGGAAGCCGAATAGCCTACGAGGGAGTTGTTCGTCACGGCCTTGCCGCCGACAAGCCACTCGGCCATCCCTGTTCCGGAGACATAGACGGAAAAACGTCCGCCGCCTGCAAGCCTGCACGACAGAGTCAGCGGCACCCCTATGAACTGAAGCCTCTGTCTTGTTCTGGACGTGTATGACCCGCCTTCGCTCTCGAACGTGGAGCTGAGATAGCTGAACACAGCCCCGCTTCCGGCGCTCAACCTCTCCGAAAGCGGATAACTGACGGACAGTCCGAACCTCAGCGGATGCGCATGATTCTCACCGGGCACCGGAATATCGACCGTATAGCCGGGCATGGAATTCACCTCTGCATGCGCAAGGTCATCGGAATAAATTCCGAAAGGTTCCGCCGCCACCATGGGGCCGGCGTCCCCGTTCCCGCCGGACAGACCCGTCGCACCGGCAAACGAGGCCCCCAAAGAAGGTCTGCCGCGAGTTTTCTTTCTCACTTGGACCGGCTCACGGAACGCGTCATAGTCATCTTCCGGAGCCTCCTCCGTCACTTCCGCATTTTCGGCCGCAGGCTTCACCGATTCCGCTCCCGCCGTTTCCGCCGCCTCGACCTCCGCTACGTTTCCTGACACGGCAGTCTCCAGGACGCCGTCGCCCTTCTCTTCCGCAGACGCCTCTTCAATCTGAAAAGCACGGGCGTCACGGATCTCCGCCGGACCGCCGGCCTTGTGACCAGACAGATTCCGCCCGGAGACGGCGCTCATTCTGTCGGGCTCGGGAACCCGATTTTCAGAGACGGGGACATCGGCGACAAGCCTTTCTCCGGCAATTTCGGACAAATCAGCCTGGCCGTCGCCGCCGGAAGGGACAACTGCGAACCTTTCGGAGGCGGAATCCGGCCGCGCGTCGGGACGGAAGAACAGCGGCAGAGTCAGGACGCACGCCAGCGCCGCCGCAGCCATGAGCGGAAGCAACAGGCGGAAACGTCCCCGCTCCGGCACCGCCCGCCCGCGGACAGGTTCGATCCCGCGCTCCGCCATCGTTTTCCTGATGTCGGCAAGCAGGTTTTCCGGAGCCTTCACGCCTCCGCCGGAGACGGCTTTCCTAAGTTCATCTATCCATTTATCATCCATAGACTTCAGCTATCAAGTTTTTTTCTTTCTTCAGCGATCATCCGGGCCAGCATGTTCTTGGCCCTATGGAACTGCGACGCGGAGCTATCCGGCTTTATGTTCAGAATCTCCCCTATCTCCTTGTGGCTCTTGCCCTCAACGGCATAAAGGTTCAAAACCTCCCTGTATCCGTCAGGCAGACGCCTTATCAGGCCCACAAGCGTATCAAAGGAGAGGCCCGCCACTTCCGGATCCACATCCGGCACATCGGCCGCGAAGGATTCTTCCAGATGTTCCGGCTCCTTCTTTTTCCTCCTCAGGAACTGAAGACATTCGTTCACTGCAATCCTGGTGACCCAGGCGCGCAGACTGCCCTTCCCGCGATATTTGAAAGAATCCATTTTGGAGATGATCCTGATGAACGCCTCCTGAAGCACGTCCTTCATATCGTCGTCATCGGCTATATATCTGGAGCATACGCCGGCAAGATAATCGGCATATTCGGCATAGAGACGGTCCACGAATCCGGGATCGCCTCCGCTGAATGCCGAAAGAATCGCTTTTTCCTTATCTATAGCGAATATCACGATATCTGTCCGTACACATTTCGGGCCGCCGTCGCGGCCCGGAATCTAGTCCTTCCTCGTGCAGTATTTGAACGTCACGGTCTTGGTCCCGCTGAAAGAGTTATAGACAAGTTTCAGGTCCACAGTCGCGCCTTCCGTATCGGGGAGCTTGTCCAGTCTGAAGGCCACTATGCCGTCCCCGGCCCTCCGCCCGGGATCGCCGTCCGCGTCATGGTGCAGCACAACCTCGTAATCGCCCTCTCCCTTGACCAGAGTGATCGTATGAGTTTTGAGTCCTCCGGCCATCGCGCGGAAATTGAGAGTGAGATACCCGTCTTCACACACGGTGGACCAGGCTTTCAGCACTTCGATAGGATCGTTGCCATAGGCGGCATCGTCATCCTGCGTGCTGTCGGACATGGTCTTCGTCAGCACTTTCTGCATCCAGTTCACATAGACCTGATTCGTGGTGCCCGACGGCGTGTCATACGCGGACTGCTCGGCAGGAGTGGCCAGCCGGTAATTGGCAAACGCCCTGACCTCTTCGGTGTATGTTCCTGTCTGCAAATTCACCGGATAGAGCACGGTCTTGTCATCCAATTGCAGGAGCACCTTGCCGTTGTTCGGTTTTACCGTAACTATGGCCTGCGGAGCGATAAGATCCGATTCGGGGCCGTCAGCGTCAACACACGAAACGAAAGAGCCCGCGGAAACCGCCATCGCGGTTCCAAGGGCACAATTCATCAAAAACTTTCTGTACATAAATTCAGTCATCGCTTAATCATTTTGGCGGAGCCGGATGTTTTCCGGCTTCCGTTCTGTAAATGACAAGTTCCGAAGAATCTTGCGCGAAAAGTCTACTTTTTCTTCAGGTAGTATTCCAGTCCGCACTTGACGTTATACATCAGGGCCTCGGAAGAGAAAGTCGCTCCGGAGACGGCGTCAACCTTGGTTCCAAGGGCTTCTTTCACGGACTTTCCGGTCCATTTCGAGAGTATCGTGCAGGCCTTTTTGAAGAAATCCGGAGTCTCCTCGTTTTCAAGGGGGACAATCTGCGTTATCTGTCCTTCCTTCAGATAGATCTCAACGGGGACAGCCCCGGCGAATCCGTCAAACGACTTTCCTATTTCGGTGGTGTTGATAACCTGCGTACCGTCTTTTTCGGTCCTGAGAGTCTGCACCTTGTCATCCTGCGCAGACGCGCCCGTCACCGACAAGAGCGCGAGCGCCAAGCTTATAGCTGAAACAACCAATTTTTTCATAGTACCGCAAATTTAACCCTTTGCGGAGTGCCGCACAATCACAATAAAAGGCTATTTTCCCGAACCCGGACCACTATTCCGCGGCATCTCCGCTCCCGGCGACAGGCTCGGCCGGGGCGGCCGGCTCCGCGACGGGAGCAGGTGCCTCGACAGCCTCCACCGACGTTGCAGGGACGGGAGAAGCCTCCACCGCCTTCTTTCTGGAGCAAAGGCTCCAGAAGACGGCACCGCAAGCCAGAATGAGCAACACTATGACGGCCCGGCTCCAGCGCTTTCTCCTCTTTTCGGACTTCATGGCCTTCGGGTCTATGGACGAAAGGGCCGGGAAGCTGGCAAGCGATGTGAGACCCGCCCCGAAACCGATGTTCACCAGAATATGGGCGTTGATGGCCCAGCCGTTGGCGTTGAGCAGCGGGGCGAGATTGCGCTTGCGGAGCTTGCGCCAGGCTATGAACATGGAAGGGCCCGATATGCAGAGGATGATCAGCACAATGAGCAGCGGCAGAGTGTACCAGGACTGGGAAATTCCCTTCGCCAGGCTCACGAACGCCGTGGTTATGTAGCTTATGGCCATGCCCAGGGCGGCAAAGATACCGCAGAAGGTGGCGATGTCGAACTTCTTGCCGGCCGGTGCGGCGGCCTCGTCGCCGGACTTGGCCTTGGCGGGATCCAGAGACACGGTGTTCGCCTTGTCCAGAAGACCTCCGACCGACTTGTTCTCCTTCTCGGCCGCGGACTTGTTGATCCTCTCGTTTATGACATTGGACAGCTTGTTGTAGGGAGACCAGAACGCCTGACGTATGCTCACGGGATTGTCCACCAGACGGGTGACGGTGGCGTCATAGGCCAGACCGTCCCTGTCATAGAATACGGCGTTCATCCCCATCCGCAGATTGTTGACGTCGCCGTCGGTGAGGACAGCCGCTATGTTCATGGATTTCCCGCCCGAGCAGGATGTGCAGGCACAATAGATTATATACATTCCGCTGAGCGCGGCCATGTCGCCGTGACGCGCCATGTCCTCCACTCTGATGCAGAGGTCCAGGCTGCGCTGGTCTATATAGAGCCTTCCGGCCTGAAATATCGCCTTGGCGTCCTTGTCATAGAAGTCGTCGAAGGTGACATAGTTCCTGAGTAGCGTGTAAAAATCCCTGTAGAGCCTCAGGAACCTTTCCACATCATCGATCGAATCGGATTCCGCCTTCAGGGCCTTGTCTTTCTCCACAAGCTCCAGCAGCCGGTCCTTCTCGCCGTCGGACAGGATCTCGGCTACCCTCTCCCGTCCCAAAGACTCCACTGATGCGCCCTTTTCGGCATCCTTCCACGACGAATATGCGCCGAGTTTTGCCAGCACGGCCTTCCACTGGGGCTCGTCCAAAGTTTCGGCTCCGGGGCAGTCTTTGTCCAGAACAAGGGCCCTCACTTTTCCGAAAGCGTCTTCCCATGCCGGATTGAGGGCTCCGAGAGGCAGTTTCCCTTCGGAGTTCACCCTTGCGAGCGGCAGGGCCGCAATCGCATCTCCGCTTCGGGCCAGATCGCCAGCGCCTATGGTCTTGACTTCATCCACCTGCACGTCCAGAGCGGAAGTGGCGTCCGAGTCGAAGGCGGACAGGCGGCAGCGCATGAAATAGTCTGCAACCTTGTCCTTCACGGCCGAAACCGCCTCTAGAGCGGCCTCAGTGGCATCCCCATAGGGAAGCACCTCGGAAGATTCCCCGGCCTTAACCCACGCTGAGTAATCGGCGCAGGCCGCATAGAAGGCCTCGATCTGCTCGGCGGTGACTCCCGTTTCGCCGCTTCTGTCCATGCTTCCGCCGGTTGTGGCGACAGCGTCGGCAATGGTCTTCTTCAAGGATTCATCGTCGGCGGACGCAGGGGTTATGACCCCGTCTCCGTTGAACTTGGACCCGGCGAAGATAGACACCGAATCAGCAGCATCTGCCAGAGATATCTCACTCTTGTCAAGCCCCTTGTTCTTAAGGATCCGAAGTGCCGAATCATGCAGTTTGCGGCCGTTCTCGTCATCAAGATTGAAGTCCGAAAGACTTATGGTGTCGGAAGACGTGAGCAACAGTCCGGCGTCGCGAAGCGCCGAAGTGAGATAGACGGATGCGGCGACGACCTCGTCCGACTTGATCTTCCCGTCCTTGTCCGTGTCGAGAAGTTCAAGGGTTTTCCTGTCGAATTCGAGGCCTCCGGCGGGACAGCTCAGAACCGTCCAGAGTTTTTTGTCAAGTTCTCCGAGATGTCTGATATCCTCTCCGGTGGAGATATCCACGCGGCTTGTGCCGCCGACGGATTTAAACCGCCATACATATCTGTCGCCCATATCCTTATGTTTTTAAAATAATTTCTGTGAGAAACTCGCCGCGGTCTAGGAGTCGAGCTTTTCCTTGGCGTATTCCAGCGTCAGGCTGAAAGTTTTCCTGCGCGAGGATGGCGCCTCATACATGGCATCGGTCATGATCTTCTCGCAGATCGACCTCAGCCCCCTGGCTCCCAACCTGTCACTCACGGCCTTGTCTACGATGAGATCCAGCACCTCGGGCTGAATCTGCAGTTTTATCCCGTCAAGCGCGAACATGGTTTCATACTGCTTGAGTATGGCGTTCTTCGGCTCCGTAAGGATGCGCTTGAGCGCGTCGCGGTCAAGGTTGTCCAGCCAGGTGATGACAGGAAGACGACCTATGATCTCCGGGATCAGTCCATAGCTTCTCAGATCCTGGGGGTCAACATACTGCAGGAGATTGTCCTTATCGACCTTCTGCCGGTTCGAGGCCCCGAAGCCTATGACCTGAGTATTGAGACGCTGGGCTATCCTGCGCTCGATTCCCTCGAACGCGCCGCCGCAGATGAACAGTATGTTCTGCGTGTTCACATGGATGAACTCCTGGTCCGGATGCTTGCGCCCTCCCTGCGGAGGGACATTCACCACATTGCCCTCAAGGAGCTTGAGCATGGCCTGCTGGACTCCTTCTCCGGAGACGTCGCGGGTTATGGAAGGGTTGTCGCTCTTGCGGGCGATCTTGTCGATCTCGTCGATGAAGACGATTCCGCGCTCGGCCTTGGCCACATTGTAGTCGGCCTCCTGAAGCAGTCTGGAAAGTATGCTCTCCACATCTTCGCCAACATAACCGGCCTCGGTGAGGACGGTGGCGTCGACGATCGTGAACGGGACATCCAGCATTCGGGCTATGGTCTTAGCCATCAATGTCTTTCCGGTCCCGGTGGGGCCTACGAGAAGGATGTTCGACTTTTCCAGCTCCACCCCGTCCGAAGCGCCTTCGGCAAGATTGTGGTTGATCCTCTTGTAATGGTTATATACGGCTATGGACAGGACCTTCTTGGCTCTCTCCTGACCTATCACATACTGGTCAAGAAACTCCTTGATGTCCTTGGGCGTATATTTCACCTCTATCTTCGCCGCCCTGTCAGCCGTCGCTTCCTTCTTGGAAATATCCTTGAGATAGTCCGAAGCGAGCCTCACGCAGTCCGAGCATATATACCCGTCATATCCCTGCAGAAGCATCGGGACCTCCGATTCCGGACGGCCGCAGAAAACGCAGTGCTTCCCGTATCTCTTTTTATCAGATGGCATTATTTAGCGCGCTTTGTGAGAATTTCATCGACCATGCCGTAGTCCAGAGCCTCCTGAGCTGTCATCCAGTAGTCCCTGTCGGCATCGGAGAACACCTTGTCATATTTCTGGCCGGAATGTTCGGCAATTATCCGGAACAGCTCCACACGGAGCTTCTCGATCTCCCTGGCCGCGATGAGTATGTCCGAAGCCTGTCCCCTGGCACCTCCGAGAGGCTGATGGATAAGCACTCTGGCATGGGGAAGAATGGACCTTTTGCCCTTGGTTCCGGCGCAAAGCAGCACGGAGCCCATGGAAGCGGCCATTCCGGTGCAGATCGTAGCCACGTCGGGCTCGACGAGCTGCATGGTGTCGTATATTCCCAGACCCGAGGAAACCTGACCTCCGGGAGTGTTGATATAGAGGGATATGTCGGCAAGGCTGTCCTGAGAAGACAGGAAAAGCAGCTGGGCCTGAATGATGTTGGCCACGTCATCGTCTATCGGAACTCCGAGGAAGATGATCCTGTCCATCATCAGACGGCTGAACACGTCCATGGACGCGACATTGAGCTTCCTTTCCTCGATGATGGTCGGATTGATGTAGGCGTCCATCGCCTTTTCATAACGATGCAGGGTCATGGTACCGATACCACGACCCTGATTCGCATATTTCAGGAATTCTTTATTGTCCATTAAAGGTTATTTAAGTTCGCGGAACTGCTCGACAGAAACCGTCTCCGGTTTCAGTGTTATGTTCTTCTTGACCTCGCCTATCACCTTGGTGTCCTGAACGCTGCCGAGAAGATTGCTCGACTGCCTCTGGTCCTGGAGAAGAGTCTTGGCCCCTTCCTTGATCATGGTCTCGGGCACATTGCCCATTCCATACATGGCATACTGATAGGCGACATAGCCTTCGGCGGCCTCCTGCATGTCCTTTTCGTCCACCTTGAGCTTATACATGTCCATAAGATAGTCGCGGACCATCTGCCAGCGGTAGTCACCGAGGAACGCGTCAAAATCCTTGTCGATATCCTCTGCGGTAAACTTGCCCTCATTGATGCGGAGGAGCCACCTCTTGAGGAACGCCTCGGGAAGCTTGATGTCGGCCTTGGCCACGAAATATTTGCGGATATCCTGAGAAACCTTGTAGTCAGTCTCCTGCCTGTAGTTGTACACGAGCCTGTCGTTCACGGCCTTGTCGAACTCCTCGGCGTTGTGGACCTTGTCCTCGCCGAAAAGCTTGTCATAGGTCTCCTGATTTTCCTCCGCGGGCACGAATGTCTTGACATTCACGACCTTGACATGGAATTCGGGAGCGATCGAAGAAAGCTCGTCCTTTTTCACCTTTAGCATGGCGGCCCTGTCGGACTCGTTGGTGAAAGCGTCGTTCACGTTGATGTCGAACTCATCGGAAGCCTTGGCTCCGAGGAATTTCGAACGGGCGTCACCGGCTACGCTTCTCACTGCGACATAGGCGCCTTCAACAGTCTTCTCGCCATTGGAGAAATCGACGATCACATAGTCTTCCTCACCGGCCTTCTCAGCCTCCTGAAGGTCTCCGAGCTGACGGAGCATGTTGTCCTTCATCTCTTTCTTTGCCTCGTCGGAGACGGAAATCTCATACTCGGCCACGGTGTCGTCCTTTGAAGGGACGAAAGTGAGTTCGGGAGTCTGCGCGAGATCGAACCTGAAAGTGAAGTCATTGCCGGACTTCCATTCGACCTTGGGCTGATCCTCGCTTGCGAGAGGCTCGCCGATCATCCTGAACTTGCTGTCGGTGATGAATTTGTCAAGGGCATCGGAGATGCAGCCGTTGACAGCCTCCACAAGGGCCTGTTCGCCATACACTTTCTGAATCAGAGACATGGGAACCATTCCCTTGCGGAATCCCTTGAATTCAGCGTTTTTCTTATACTTGGACAGGTGCTTTTTCTCGGACTCCGCATAGTCGTCATGAGAAATCTCGAGGGTCACCTGGCTGTTAAGCTCGTCAATCTTTTTTTCTACAGTATTCATTTTTTATAATATTATTTCAGAGTCAAGCGTGCAAAGTTATGAAATATCCCGTGAAAAACCAATCCGCTACACGTTCCTTTTGGGATATGCTATTCTGTCATGATACATCTGGCTCAGATAGCTTTTAAGCTTGGACTTCACCTCGTCAAGTTCCTTGAGAGTGAGGTCGGAGTCTGAGAGTTGTCCGGAGGACAGTTTCGCCTCCACTATGTCGTCGACCATTCTGGCGAACGCGCTGGGATTATTGTCCTTCAAGCTTCTGGACGCCGCCTCCAGCGAGTCGCACAGCATGACGATGGACTGTTCCTTGGTCCATGGACGCTTTCCGTCATAGAAGAATGACGCCGTATCGGCGGGGTCTCCCCCTTCGTTGAGATACCTGTTGTAGAAATATCCCGTACATGAAGTCCCGTGATGCGTGAGTATGAAATCTATCACGAACTGCGGGAGCCCGTGTTTCTTCGCGATGTCCACTCCGTCATGGATGTGCCGTATGATCTCCACGGCGCTCTCCTTGGGCGAGAGCCCGCGGTGATAGTCCGTGCCCATGGTCGCGTTCTCTATGAAGCACTGCGGATTCTTTATCTTTCCTATGTCATGATAGAGCGCGCCGGTCTTGGCGAGCAGCGCGTTGGCTCCTATCTCGTTGGAGACCGCCTCGGCCATGTTCATCACCTGCAGACTGTGCTGAAAAGTGCCCGGAGCCTTCTGCGCGAGCTCCACGAGCAGGCTGTTGTTGGTGTCGCAAAGCTCCCTGAGCCTGTTGTTGGACACAAGCCCGAACGTCCTCTCGAACAGATAGATGAGCGGATAGCCGGCGACCGACAGCAGCGACCCGAGGAAAAGATAGGCCACCTCCTTGAAGTCGGCGAAAATTCTGGTGTCGTCCAGAAGTCTGAATCCAAGATAGGCCGCGAGAATCACCGCGAAAGAGATCATGGCCATCACGAACTGAAGCCAGCCGCGGTTGAAGTGACGATAGACATATATGGTGGCGACTCCCGAAGAGAGAAACATTATGAAAAGTTCCACCCCGTTGTGGGAGAAGACCATCAGCGGCAGCAGCGACACAAAATAGACCAGCAGCACCATCCCCCGCTTGAAGAATGCCAGCAGGAAGAGCACGGTCAGGGTGAACGGAATCAGATAGACGATTTCCGGATTATGCCTTTCCACCAGCAGGGCGGCTGACGACGCTATCGCGAACACGAAAACCACATAGAGGAATTTGTTGAACTCCCCGAAAATCGACGACGCCGTGTAAAAAATAGAGAAAAACAGAATCAGGACTATCAGCAGCGAGATTATCAGATTGCCGCCCCAGAGCCTGACTCGCGGACCGCTGTAGCCCAGACTATTCTCATATTCAGCCTTATAGGAGTCGAGGAGCTGCTGGATTTCGGCCGTCACAATCTCCCCTTTCGATACTATCAGCTGGCCTGAGTTCACAAATCCGGTCGTGGGGGAAATGTAGTCCGCGTTTTCGGCGTGGACCAGCTCGGTGGTCTCCTTGTCATAGATCAGATCGGGGACTATCAGATCATAGACGCCAAGCACCGTGAGGACGGAATCCACATTGGAGCCGGGATATTTCCGCATAGCCTCGGCCAGAAGCTTCGACCGCGCCGACGAAACCGTATAGACGTCCGACAGCGGCATCTTCTCGGTTCTCTTGTCCTTCTGGACAAAGATGATTCCCGCCCCGGATTCATCCGAAGCCCCGTCATTGACGATTCCCTTCGAGAACATGTCACCCATCGTGGAGACGATGAGCTGCTTCATGCCTGAAGCCCCGTCCATATCCAGCCCCTCTGCCCTGACCATCCCGTTCTGGGCGACCTGGGCGGAGAACTTGTAATAAGGTATCACGCTGGTTCCCGCCGCTTTTCTTTCCTCGTTCAGCTGTTCCTGCGTCTTGAGAATAGGGAAATCGAACTGGGCGACAAGAGTCTCATAGGTCCACGGGGATCCCTTCTTGTAATCATAGCTGAACTTTCCGGACCGCGGCATGATCAGAAGCAGGAAAACCCATAGGGCAACCAGAAGAATGTAGATTCTGGGCGATTGAGGCAATTTTTTCGGCATTTTACTCTACTTGAAAGGGCTGTTGTTTTCTCTGGCTATATATTTATAGGTCAATGAGTCGGTGAGTTTCGGGAAAAGGTTGTGCGCAAGCACGGTGACCTTCCCGAGGGCCGTCAGAATCTCCGAATTCTTCCTCCTGTAAATGGCCTTGGCAAGATGAAGAGCGCATTCTTCGGCACTCATGAGCTTGTCCTCCGAAAGCGGAGTCTCCCCCTGAGGCGAGCCGTCGGCGGTGAGAGCCGCGTTTCGGACATTGGAACTGGTGTAGCCGGGAGCGAACACAAGCACATGGAGTCCATCCTTCAGATGCTCGATTCTCAGGGTGTCCAGGAAGCCGCGCACCGCATATTTCGAAGCCGAATAACCGCTTCGGGCGGGCAGTGCGGAATATCCGGCTATGGAAATGACTCCGACCACCGAACCCTTTGTCTTTAAAAGCTCCGGCAAAGCATATTTGGTGCAGTACACCGTGCCCCAGAAGTTGACGTCCATAAGCCTTTTCAGCACAGCCAGATCCAGATCTCTGAACATGGCGCGCATGGAAATCCCGGCGTTGTTGACGAGGATGTCGATCCGGCCGAAGCGCGCTACGGTCTTTTCGACCAGATTGCGGCAGTCATCCTCGTGCGAGACATCGGCCGCCACGCAGAGAACCGAAGAAGGGTCCTTCGAAATGGAACCGGCTTCCCGCTCCATCTTTTCAAGACTTCGCGCGGCCATGACAACCTTCGCGCCATAGCTTCCGAATAATCTGGCAGAAGCCAACCCGATACCCGAGCTGGCTCCTGTCACTATGATCACTTTGTCCCTGAAATATTCCGGACTCATGTTTTCTGTATTGACACTGTTTGTTACATGATGGTCTTCGCGGCGATGTCGTCACCGTCATAGGCGCCGGCGTCAAGCTTCTCCTTGATTTCCTTGAAGGCGTTGAGAGTGTAGTTGACATCCTCCATCGTGTGCGCCGCCGTGGAAACGATACGGAAAATGACCATTCCCTTGGGAATGACGGGATAGATAACCATGGAGCAGAAAATCCTGTAGTTTTCCCTGAGATCCATGGCGATTTTCGTAGCCTGGGCGACTCCGCCGCCGTCGATGTGGATGGGCGTGACGCAGGCCTCGGCCTCGCCGATATCGAATCCGAGTTTCCTGATTCCGTCCTGAATGGCGTGGGTGATGGCCCAGCATTTCTTTCTGCGCTCGTCACCTTCGGGCGACATGATGATTTCAAGACGCTTGATATTTCCCTCCACGAAAGCCATGGGCTGGGACTTGGCATACATCTGGGAACGCATGTTCAGCCTGAGGAAGTTGATGATCTTCCTGGGACCTGCGATGAAGCCTCCGATGGAGGCCATCGATTTCGCGAAAGCGCCGATATAGAGGTCTATGCCGTCCATGCAGTTGAGCTGCTCGGACGTGCCCCTTCCGTGCTCGCCGAGAAGGCCGAAGCCATGGGCGTCGTCAACGAAGATGCGGAACGAATATTTCTTCTTGAGAGCCACGATCTTGTCCAGAATTCCGAGAGCTCCGGTCATTCCGAACACGCCCTCGGTGATCAGCAACACTCCGCCGCCGTTGGCGTCAGCCTCCTGACAGGCCTTGGCAAGAACCTTCTCGCAATCGGCGATGTTGTTGTGGCGATATTTGTACTTGCTGCCTATGTGAAGACGGATGCCGTCAAGCAGGCAGGCATGGGACTCGGCGTCATAGACGATCACGTCGTGACGGGAAGTGAGGGTGTCGATGGCGGAGACAATGCCCTGATAGCCGAAGTTGAACAAGAAAGCGTCCTCCTTCTTCTCGAAGTCGGCGAACATCTTCTCGAGCTTTTCGTGAAGGGCCGTGTGACCGGAAAGCATGCGGCTGCCCATGGGATAGGCAAGACCCCACTTTGCAGCGGCCTCCGCGTCGGCCTTGCGCACCTCGGGATGGTTGGCCAGTCCGAGATAATTGTTGAGGCTCCAGTTCAGGACCTCCTTTCCGTTGAAGACCATATGGGGGCCGAGCTCGCCCTCAAGCTTCGGATACATGTAATAGCCGAAGCCCTGGTCATAGTATTGTCCGATGGGACCACCGGTGTCCCTGATGATTCTGTCAAAAATGTCAAGCATATTTCTATATGTTTTAAATATTTATGCGTCTATGTTGGCGTAATGCGCATTCTCTTCGATGAACTGCCTGCGCGGCGGCACGTCATCGCCCATGAGCATGGAAAAAGTCCTCTCGGCCTCGGCGGCGTTTTCTATGGTGATCTGCCTCAGAAGCCTGGTCTGCGGGTTCATGGTGGTGGACCACAGCTGCTCGTCGCTCATTTCTCCCAAACCTTTGTAACGCTGGACGGTCACGCCCTTGTCAGTGCCTTTGCCGAGCTTCTCGGTGGCCTGGACCCTCTGCTCGTCGGTCCAGCAGTAGATCTCTTCCTTGCCCTTCTTCACCAGATAGAGCGGCGGAGTTGCCAGATAGACATATCCGTTCTTGATGAGATCGAACATGTGGCGGAAGAAGAATGTGAGTATGAGGGTGGCTATATGACTTCCGTCCACATCGGCATCGGTCATGATTATCACCTTGTGGTAGCGCAGCCTGCTGAGATCCATCGTCCTCTCTCCGGTCTCGTTTTCGGTGGCGACGGTGACTCCGAGGGCGGTGTAGATGTTACGGATTTCCTCACTCTCGAAAGCCCTGTCGGCCGCGGCCTTCTCCACGTTCAGGATTTTTCCCCTCAACGGGAGTATGGCCTGAATCCTGCGGTCCCTGCCCTGTTTGGCGGTTCCGCCTGCGGAGTCTCCCTCCACAAGGAAAAGCTCGCACTTGCCCGGATCCCTTTCGGAACAGTCGGCCAGTTTGCCCGGCATTCCGGCGCCCGACATCACTGTCTTTCTCTGGACCATTTCGCGGGCCTTGCGGGCCGCGTTACGGGCCGTGGCCGCGAGAACGATCTTCTCGATTATCACCTTGGCCAGCTTGGGATTCTCCTCAAGATACTGGTCCATTGCGGCGGAAGTGGCCTGGGACACTGCCGACGTCACTTCGCTGTTGCCCAGCTTGGTTTTGGTCTGGCCCTCGAACTGAGGCTCGGCCACCTTCACCGAGATCACGGCCGTGAGACCCTCCCTGAAATCCTCGGGAGCGAGTTCCACCTTGCTCTTGGCCAGCAGGTTGTTCTTGTCGGCATAATTCCTGAGGGAGCGGGAAAGACCCATCTTAAAGCCCTGGAGGTGCGTACCGCCCTCTATGGTGTTGATATTGTTGACATAAGAATAGATCTTCTCGCTATAGCCGTTGTTGTACTGCAGGGCTATGTCTATGGGGATGATCTTGTCGCTGGCCACGCAGACCGGTTCCGGAATCAGATGCTCCGCACCGGCGTCCAGATAGGTGATAAACTCCCTGAGGCCATGCTCCGAATAGAATACGTCATTCTTATAGACCTTTTTGCCTGTGGCCTTGGAGTCACCGTTGGCGTCGGTCACATATTCGTCCACGAGCTCGCGCCTGTCGGTCAGGGTGATTCTTATGCCCTTGTTCAGATAGGCGAGCTCCCTGAGCCTTGCGGCGAGGGTATCATATTTATAGATGATCGAGGCCGTGAATATGGTGGCGTCCGGATGGAATGTTATGATGGACCCGGTGTCATGGCAGTCACCGACCACCTCGACAGGAGTCAAAGGCTTGCCTTTGGAATATTTCTGGACATAGATCTTGCCCTCCCTATGAATCTCAGCCACAAGGCTGTCGGACAGGGCGTTCACGCAGGAGACACCCACCCCATGGAGACCTCCCGAGACCTTGTAGCTGCTCTTGTTGAACTTACCTCCGGCGTGGAGCACGGTGAGGACAACCTCAAGCGCGGAGCGGTGCTCCTTCGGATGCATGCCCGTGGGAATGCCTCGGCCGTTATCCTTGACCCTAATGGAGTTGTCTTCATTGATGGTGACCTCGATATCAGTGCAGAAGCCGGCCATAGCCTCGTCTATACTGTTGTCGACCACCTCATACACAAGATGATGAAGGCCTCTCTCCCCTATGTCACCTATGTACATGGAAGGTCTCTTCCTCACGGCCTCGAGTCCTTCCAGCACCTGTATACTGCTCGCGGAATACTGTTCTTCCGCCTTTAACATTTCTTTTTCGTCCATTTTTTACTATTCACGTAGCATGCAAAAATACGAAAGATTACAGATTAAAGCAAACCCCCGCGGTGAGCTTGACGCCCTTCTCCGCATACATGGGCATCCTCTGCACGGGCATGCCCAGAAGATTGCCGGCACTGGCCCAGAAAGAACACCTGCGGGTGAGCGCATATTCGGCCTCAAGAGCCAGATCGGCATAGCCGGGGATCCTGGCATAGACCTGACCGGTTCCGGTCATCATATACCCCTTCCTGAGGCTGGCGGCCTCCACGAACAGGCCCGCGTATATCCTCCTGTTCCAGTTATAGCGGAAGCGGAAGTCGCCCGAGAGGGGCGCGGGGCCGAATCCCGGCATGCCGTCGTCATACAGTCCCGTCCGCTTCGCGTCCACACGGCCCTCCATCAGCACGCGTTCGGTGTCAAGCATAAACCTGAAGCGCGCATAGACGACTTCCGTATTGTTGTACATCAGCAGCGGCATGGCAGCCGTCCCGGCATACAGCACATTGTCCGTGACATATCCCTCATAGGAGGCGAACCCCGCGGACAGGTCATATCTGAAGGCGTCGGCGAAATTGCCGCGCAGTCCGGCCCTGACATCAATCCGGGTCACGGTGTTGTCCACCAGAGGTCCATTGTCGGAAACCATGGCAAAATTGAAGAAATGGTTTCGCTCCTTCAGGGATGAATATGAGTTGTTGTCCAGACCGCCGGTGGCGAGAGCGTAAAAATCAAGCCTCTTCCTTATGAGGCGCGCGTCGAACTTCACGTCGGGATAAATCACCTGCCCCGACCTCTTTCCCAGAGCGTATCCCATATAGGCGTCACCGCCGTTTAAGGAAACGTCAAGTTTGGCTCCGAACTGGAAACTGACCCTGCCGCCCGAGCGGACATATTTGGGAGTGATGAAGAAATGTCCGGTCTGAGCGCCGAACAGCTTCGAGAAAGTCGTAAGGTCGAGTCCCGCCTCAATCGCGACCCTGCCGCCGCTGCGGAGCTCGGGACCGGCTTCGGCTCGAAGGGAAATATCGCCGGCCGTCAAGGAGGCGCCATCGTCAAGCGACGGGATCCTCTCCCCCGCCATGCGGTATTTCAGCCCGGCGGAATAGAAGAAGCGGGCCGACGGGCTCGAATGCATGCCCGCGCTGAGATCCAGTCCGTCATATCCGGCAGTCCGCATAAAATCCTTGGTGTGGATTCCGTAATATCCGATTCCGAAAGTGTAGGAGGCCTTGGGCCTGTCATAGCGCAGGCCGGCTCCGGCCGAGGTGAGAAGGTCGCGTCCCGACCATGATGGCGAGACGTCCTCAAGTCCGGTCACGGAAGCCGTTGCGGAAGGAGCTATGCCATAATAGTTTCCGAAATATGACCGGTGTGAGGCATAGACATTCAGATCCAGTCCCCGAGCCTTCAACGCCGGGCTTAAGACAAAGTCCAGCACCGGATTGAGGGTGTAGCCGGCACCGGCTTTCAGATAGAGTTTCCGGTCGGGATCGGCGGCCGCGCCGGGTTTCATGTCAAGCAGATAGGGCGAAAAATCATATCCGCCTCTATATGGGTTGCTCAGAACCGAATACTGGAAATCGGCGTCGAATCTGTACAGGGAATCCGGCACATCCATCTTCTGCACGGGTTTCACCGCATCCACCGTTTTTCCCACGAAAGAATTGGTCACCTCCACGGTCGGATTCAGCTCCTGCCCCGAGGAAATAAAGGGAAAAAAAAGGGCGGATGCGGCGGAAGCCAAAATATATCTTCTCATGTCAGGAATTTCTGTAGGTTATTTTCCGAGCTCGTCAAGCTTGGATATTCTCATGTTCACATTGTCCAGCACATCGTCGTCGGCACCGGTGGACGTGTATCCGTCCCGGATGCTCTCGAATGTGGCCCGTGCCTGGCGGAGATCGTCCCGTTCAGCGAAAGAGTCTCCGAGGAGTATGAATGCCTTGGCCAGCCAGTAGGTCTGGCCGGTTCCGGAGTCGGAGAACGCATAGACCTGCTTCTCCACATCGGAGAAGCGGCCTTCATCGTAACTGTTCTGTATCAGCATATAGGCAGCTTCGGCCCCCTGAGGCGTCCCGGTGTTTCCTGATATGGACGAGAACCATTTCATTGCGGAAGTCCTGTCGCTGGTCGCGAGCGCGGACTTGGCCTTGACATAGACCGCCTCCAGCCTGTCGACCTTGGACGAGGACTGAGAAGCCTCCACAGCTCCGGCATAGGAGATGGCTTCGGTATAGAGCTTGCCTCTGTAGGCGGACTCCATCATGCCGAGAGCGGCCGCATGGACATTCTCCTTCTGCCGGGCAATGCCCGAAAGCCGCTTGTAATAGCCCAGAGCGGCGCCGTAGTTCTCAAGCTCGAACGAGAGCTTTGCGGCGGCGAGGGCCGCATTCTCCTTGAAGGTGTCCTCCGTGCCGGAAAGCACCTTGGCATAGCTGTCCACAGCCTGCTCCTTTCTGCCGCTGCCGCGATAGGCCTCTGCCATATAGAACTCGGCTCTGTCGCCGAATTTGCCCTGCGGGTAACGGTCCCTGTAGTTCTGGAGCAGAGTGAGGGCCTTCTCCCAGTTGCCGGCCAGAGTGGACTGCTCGGCGGCTCCGAACACCAGCTCCTCCATATCCAGACCGGCCGTAGCCGACGGAGAGTCAAGACTTTCGACATATGCCACATAGGCCTCAGGCTCGCCCTTGGCCTGATATATCAGATTCATTGCGGCAAGCGCGTCGGACGAGAACTCCGTTCCGGGCATCTCCGACACCACCTTCCTGTAATATCCGAGGGCGGAATCGTATTTCTTGCCGTTTCTCTCGATGGTTCCGAGATCGAGCAGGGCTCTGGCCACATAGGCCTTGTCTCCGCTCTCCCCCGCAAGCCGGCTGAGCCGGGCCGCGGCGTCGTCATTGCGTCCGGCGGACATATAGGCCCTTCCAAGTTCATAGGACGCTTCGTTGTAATATGCGGCGCCGGGATGCGCTCCGGATACGCGCTCCAGTGAAGCTATCTTGGATAAAAGGTCTTCGGCGAGACCATACGCAAGACCGGCCTGATAGTAGGGATAGACCTCATCCGGATCAGCGATCTCGTCGGACGCGGCCATATAGGCCTGAGCCGCGTCTTTATATTTCTTTTCGGCGAACAGGCAGTCGGCCCTGCGGACCATGGCGTCCCGCTTCATGCTCCCACCCTGACGGGCATATTCGTCAAACCAGCGGGCCGCAAGCTCATATTTGCCTTCCTTGTAGTAGCAGTAGGCGATGTTATAGGGCAGCAGACTCCCCTCTTCCCTGCCGTCAAGCGCGGAGACATTGTAAAGCTCGGTGAAGGCCGTTCTGGCCATCTCATACCGATCGTCCCGGTAATAGGACTCGGCAAGCCAGTATCTGGAAAGCCGGTTCACGGCCGACTGCCGGTCGGAATAGAACGAAACCGCCTTAAGGCACGGCACGGCGTTGCGCCAGGAGGATCCGGAGATAAGCTGATTGGCCCGCAGGTAATTGGCCTTCATATAATTGGCCGTCATTTCCGGATCCAGCTCATCAATCTTGTTATAGGTCTCCACAGCCCCTGCATAGTCCCTGTCATAGAGAGCGGAGAGGGCCATGTAGCCATAGATCTCGTCACCTTTCGCCTTGTCGGGATATTTCTTTATGTAGCTGTTGAAGGCGGTATTGTCCTTGTTCAGGTCAAAAGCGAGCTTTGCGTAGTTATAGAAGGCGTCTTCAGTGATGCGGGAGTCATAGGACAGCTCCGAAGCGCTCTTGAAGGCTCCGAGCGCCGCCACCTTGTTCTTGGTGCGGATATAGCTGTAGGCAAGGTTATAGTCGGCGATCTGGCCTATGGAGTCAGTCCTGTCGGTCATCTTCCCATAATTGTCTATGGCGGAGGCGTAGTCGCCGGCGGAATACATGAGCGTGCCCGCATAGAAATAGTCAGTCCTGTTCTTTTTGCCGGATTCGCCCACCTCGTCATAGTACTTTTTGGCGTTTGCGGTGTCTCCGCGGACGAGATAAGATTCGGAGATTATTCTGGCAAGACGGGGCTTGCGCTCGGCCGGAATCTTGTCGAATACCTCATCCCCATGCTCGATCACATAGGCATAGTCCTTCATCATGAACCGGCACTCCATGATGTAGTAGTTGGAGACCTCGGAGAAGCGCGGATCGCCGGCGGACTGCCCGAACCATGAAAGGGCCTCGCTGAAATTGCGCTTTTCGTAGTTTATATATCCCGCCCCATAACGCGCCGGAGAGGTGAAATCGCCATATTCCATACCGGCCACGCGCTCGAACAGCGGCAGGGCCGAATCCCGGTCCCCGCCCTCAAAGTGGCAATAGGCTCTCTTGTAGAGATATTCGGCCCGCGAGCCACGGTCAACATCCCTGACGGATATCCTGTCCATGGTCGTTCCCGCAGCGGCATAGTCGCCCGCGTCGAAGAGGTTCAGGGCATGCCGCCACAGGATTTTGGGTCCGAGTCCGGAATATGGATATTCGGAGAGATATGCCTCCATGTCGGCCTCATAGCCGACTTCCTTCATGCCTGCCGAGCACAGAACGGAATATCCTTCGGCCCGGACATCTTTGATTTCATCGAACATTGCCTTGGCCCGCCCGAACATGCCCTTTTCGTAAAGGGCGTACGCGTCTTTGAAAAGACGGCCGCGGTCATCCGCAGACATGGGCGGAGATGCAAGTATATATAGGGAAGAAACCGCCAGAACGGTCCCGATGAATGCAGTCTTTCTCACACTCATAGTTACAACCAAATTTAGACAAATCTACGAATTTCTTTTCATATATTTGCTTCATGGAAGACGCTGTGATAACCTTCAGAAACGCCGACATAATGAACGGCGAGAACATCGTGATTTACAACATGGACATGGATGTCCGGAAGGGAGATTTCGTGTACATAGTCGGAAAGGTGGGGACCGGAAAGACCTCAATCATCCGCACCATGACCGCGGAAAACCCGCTGAAGAAGGGAAGCGGCCGGGTGTGCGGCTATGACCTCGCCGGCATAAAGCCCAAAGACATCCCCTATCTGAGGCGGAAACTGGGCGTGGTGTTTCAGGATTTCCAGCTTCTGATGGACAGGAGCGTGAAGGAAAATCTGGAATTCGTGCTCCGCGCCACCGGATGGAAGGACTCCAAGGAGACGGACGCCCGCATTGAGGAGGTTCTGGAGGCGGTGGGGATGCGCAGCAAGGCGCATAAGATGCCCCATCAGCTCTCCGGCGGCGAACAGCAGAGAATCGCGATAGCCAGGGCCCTTCTCAACAAGCCCGAAGTGATAATCGCCGACGAGCCCACCGGCAATCTTGACAACGAGACCGCGGACGGGATATTGAAGCTGTTCTCGGCGATAAACAAAGAAGGCACGGCCATAGTCATGGTGACCCACAACCGCGGCATTTTCGAAAAATACAAGGGCCGCGTGATGGTCTGCCGCGACGAAACCTGCACGGAGCAGAAGGATGACGAGGTGATAGATCTGGCCATCACCATATAGCCCCGCGCATGACCCGGAAAGAAAGATACCGCGCGATACTGGACTGGTTCCGCGAGAACAATCCCTCCGCGGAAACGGAACTCAAATACGGCACGCCTTTCCAGCTCCTTGTGGCCGTGATCCTTTCGGCCCAGTGCACCGACAAGAGGGTGAACGCGGTCACCCCCGCCCTGTTTGCCAGCTTTCCGGACCCGCAGTCGCTTGCGGCGGCGAAGTTCGATGATGTTTTCCGGCATGTGAAGAGCGTATCCTATCCCAACAGCAAGACAAGGCATCTTATCGGCATGGCCGGAATGCTGCTCAAGGACTATGGCGGCGAGGTTCCGTCAGACACGGACGCACTGCGGAAACTTCCGGGAGTGGGGATAAAGACCGCCAACGTGGTGGCCTCGATTGTCTATGACAAGCCTGTCATAGCGGTGGACACCCATGTCTTCAGGGTGGCCCGCAGGACCGGACTCTCTTCCGGCAAGACAGCGCTGGCCGTGGAAAAGGATCTGGAGAAAAACATTCCGGAAGGCGACAGGCCCAAGGCCCACCATTGGCTGATACTCCACGGACGGTATGTCTGCACCGCCAGAAAACCGAAATGCACCGGCTGCGGTCTGGCGCAGTGGTGCATTCAGAATCTGAATCAGGGATAATCGGGAGGCCCCGGGCCGCAGGTCCTATTCTCCGGGCTTGTAGGAATCCTTCAGGGAGACGGTCTTGTTGAACACGAGATTGTCTTCCGAGCTGTCAGGGTCCCTGAAATAATATCCGTCCCTTTCAAACTGCACGGCGAGCTTCCCCTCATCCGATGCCAGAGCCGGCTCTGCATATGCGCGGGAGACCGTGAGCGATGACGGGTTCAGGAATTCCTTATAGTCCCTGTCTTCCGGTATGGAGTTCATGTCAGCCTCGGTGAAAAGCCTGTCATAGAGCCTGAGCTCTATGTTCCTGGCATATTCGGGCGACACCCAATGGATAGTGCCCTTCACGGAACGCCACTGATCTCCGCCCGGCCTTGTGAAAGGGTCATAGCTGCAGCGGAGCTCGACCACATTGCCCTCAGCGTCCTTCACGACCTCGTCGCATCTGATGATGTAGGTGTATTTCAGCCTCACCTCTCCGCCCGGCTTCAGCCTGAAGAACTTCTTGGGAGCGTCCTCCATGAAGTCGGCCTTCTCTATCAGCACCTTTCCCGTGAAAGGCACCTTACGGGAGGCGCCCTCGGGGTCGGCGGGATTCAGGGGGCAGTCAAACCATTCCACCTTGCCTTTCTCCCAGTTGGTGACGGTAACCTTCAGAGGATCTCTGACGACCATATATCTGTTGGCCCTGGCATTGAGGTCCTGACGCACGCACCACTCGAGCAGCTGAATATCCATTAGCTGGTCACGCTTTGAGACCCCGATTTTCTCGCAGAACATCTTGAGGGCTTCAGCAGTATATCCCCTCCTGCGCACTCCGCAGAGCGTCGGCATGCGGGGATCGTCCCAACCGCTCACGTAATGCTTCTGGACAAGCTCAAGGAGCTTGCGCTTGGACATCAGGGTGTATGTGAGGTTCAGTCTTGCGAATTCATACTGATGGCTGGGGAATATGCGCAGCTTCTGGATGAACCAGTCATAGAGCGGCCTGTGCACATCAAACTCCAGAGTGCATATCGAATGGGTTATGTGCTCGATGGAGTCGCTCTGGCCATGGGCGAAGTCATACATCGGATAGATGCACCACTTGTCGCCGGTCCTGTGATGCCGGGCATGCTTGATGCGGTACAGAAGCGGGTCGCGGAACAGCATGTTGGGACTTGCCATGTCAATCTTGGCACGAAGCACCTTCGCCCCGTCGGGATACATTCCAGCCTTCATGTTGCGGAAAAGTTCGAGGTTCTCCTCCACGCTCCTGTTTCTGTAGGGGCTCTCGACTCCGGGCTTGTCCACCGTTCCCCTGCCCCGGCTGATCTCTTCCTGAGTCTGGTCGTCCACATAGGCGAGCCCCTCTTTGACGAGCTGTTCGGCCCACTCATAGAGCGTGTCGAAATAGTCGGAGGCATAGCGTTCGTTCTCCCACTTGAAGCCGAGCCACTTTATATCTTCCTTTATGGAATCCACATACTCGACATCTTCCTTGGTGGGGTTGGTGTCATCGAAGCGGAGATTGGTCTTTCCGCCATATTTCTTGGCGAGTCCGAAGTTTATGCATATGCTCTTGGCGTGGCCGAGATGCAGATAGCCGTTGGGCTCCGGAGGGAATCTGGTCATGATGCCGTCCACCTTGCCGGAAGCCAGGTCGGCCTCCATTATCTCCTCAAGAAAGTTGAGGCTCTTCGGTTCCTTCGAAATGTTGTTCTCTTCCATAATGCTCTTCTAAAAAAGAATGACCCCGGCCATGCTCCGCACACGCGGGGCCTGACAATTTGCGGGAAATTCAAAGGTACTACTTTTCATTTAATTTTTCTATTCATTAAATTTGCTTGTTCAAACAAAATTGACGGACAGCTCAATATGATCAAATCCATGACCGGCTACGGCAAGGCCGAAGCAATCCTCCCGGAAGGGAAACTCAGGATAGAGATTAAGACTCTCAACGGCAAGAACGCCGACATAAACATAAAGACCCCGCTTCTGCCCAAGGACAAGGATCTCCTTGTGCGCAGGAAACTGGCCGAGGAGCTTGTACGCGGCACCATAGACTTCTTCGTGACGTGGGAGCCCGCGGCGGGAAGCCAGGTCAGGCAGATCAATCCCGAGACCGTAGCGGAGTATTACTCGCAGATCAAGAAGATCGAGGAAAGCCTCGGCATTGATTCCTCCAGAACCGAGGGAGCGGTCCTTTCCGCCATCCTGCGCTTCCCCGACCTCACCGACAGCGTCAAGACCGACATAATCAACGACGGCAACTGGGACACGGTCGAACAGGCCATAGACTCGGCCATCGCCGCGGTGAATGACTACCGCGCCAAGGAGGGCGCCGCCCTGTATCGGGACGTCACGTCCCGCGTCGGGAACATTCTCGACCTCTACGGCGTCGTGGAGAGCCACGAAGCCGAAAGGATCGAGAGCGTGAAGGAAAGGATCAGGAAGAATCTCGAATCGCTCGGACAGCCGCATGATCCCGCCCGCTTCGAGCAGGAGCTGGTGTTCTATGTGGAGAAGCTGGACATCAACGAGGAGAAAGTCCGCCTGAGACAGCACTGCAAGTATTTCATGGACACCATCGACGGTGAAGAGTATCCGGGCAGGAAGCTCGGCTTCATTCTGCAGGAGATGGGCCGCGAGATCAACACCACCGGTTCAAAGGCCAACCATGCCGGCATCCAGAAGGCTGTTGTCAGAATGAAGGACGAGCTTGAGAAGATCCGCGAGCAGAGCATGAACATTCTCTGATGTGAAGAGACGGATTTGCAGATTATCAATATAGTCCGTAATTTCGCGCCCGCTTCCGGAGCCGTTATGCAGCAGACAGGCAGGACGATTCTTTCGGAGACGTTGAATAGCAGCTTTTTTGTATGACCACTACACTGATTGTCACCGTTTTTCTGGTGGGCTATGTGCTGATAGCCCTTGAAAGCTACACCAAAATCAACAAATCCGCCATCGCACTTCTGATGAGCGTAATCTGCTGGACGATTTACAATGTCGCCCACGGAGCCGCTCCTGAGTTCATCACCAGTTTCGGCGAGACTTGCGAGACGCTCTTCTTCCTGATGGGAGCCATGGCCATCGTGGAGGTGATAGACACTAACGGCGGCTTCAATTTCGTCAAGGACAGGCTGATGACAAAGAGCAAGCGCGCGCTTTTGTGGCGGCTCATCTTCATCACTTTCTTCCTGTCCGCCGTCCTGGACAATCTCACCACATCCATAGTGATGATCATGGTGCTGAACAAGCTTATCGACGGAAAGACCGACCGCCTCATGATGTCCTCCGTGGTGATTCTTGCCGCGAACAGCGGCGGTGCCTTCTCGCCCATCGGGGATGTCACCACCATTATGCTTTGGGTAAAGGGCAATATCTCTTCTTTCAGCATCATAAAGGCCATAATCCTGCCTTCCATAGTGTCCGTGGTGGTTCCGGGGCTCCTCATAAGCGCCCGGCTCAAGGGCGAGGTGCTTGTCCCGGACGAGAAGCCGGACGAGGAGAGCAGCTCCAGCCTGATTTCCAAGAAGGAGCGCGTCATCATCTTTTTCATCGGCGTGGGCGGCCTCATATTCGTACCGGTGTTCCGTCTTCTTACCGACCTGCCGCCGTTTATGGGCATCATGATGGTTCTGGGTGCCCTCTGGGTGGTTACGGAGCTCATCTTCAAGCAGAAGCGCCTGAAGAAGATCGCAACGGACGCTCTGCCGGACATCGCGAAGCTTCTGCACAAGGTGGACCTCAGCACCATCTTCTTCTTCCTCGGAATCCTGACCACCGTCGCCGCCCTTTCGCAGACCGGTGTGCTCAAGTCTTTCGGCGAGAGCCTGGACAATACTTTCGACGGCAACCCGTATATTGTGACGGGAATCATAGGTGTGCTGTCTTCCGTAGTGGACAATGTCCCTCTGGTGGCGAGCTGCATGGGGATGTATGACCTGGTTCCGGCCGGAGCGGACGGCGCTCTTGTCTATGGGGTGGACGGTTCGTTCTGGAACCTTCTGTCCTACTGCGCCGGAGTCGGCGGAAGCATCCTCATCATAGGTTCCGCGGCCGGAGTCGTGGTGATGGGCCTTCAGAAGATTTCATTCGGATGGTATCTGAAGAACATTTCCTGGATGGCGTTCCTGGGCTATCTTGCCGGTATCGCCGTATATTGGCTTCAGAGCCTGGTGTTCTAGCTCTGCCTGGCGGCCGTCCACAAGGCCCAGGAAATCGCCGGCCATTGATCAGTCGATGAATTTCACCTTGCCCGCATCTCTGGGTTTGGCATCCGGAGCCTCGTCGGGATAACCGACTCCGATGATGATTCTCAGCTTGTAACCCTCGCTGAATCCAAGCTTGTCAAGATAAGGTTTTGCCGCTTCGTTGGTGTTGAGAATCATTACCGGGCCACCCATCACGCATGTGCCGAGCCCCATGGACTGCGCTGCAAGACAGATGTTCTCTCCCATCAGTCCGACATTGATGAGGGACATTCCGGATTCGTCATCCGGGCATGCAATGAAGATTGCGGCGGTGGCGTTGCGCAGGCCGTTCCTGAACTTCGGGTCATCATCCTTAACGGAGAATGGCATCGCCTCTTTCATGATGGCCGTGACACCGTCGAAGTAATCCTTGCTGTCAACGATCCTCACTTCCCATTCTTGCTTGTTCATGGCATTGGGGGCATTGATTCCGCATTCGGCGAGCTTCTGAAGCTTCTCCCGCTCGACGGGCGTGTCAGTGTAGTGACGTATCGAGCGCCTGGCCATAATGTTCTCTATGACCTCGTTTTCTTCTTTTGTTCCCATCGTTTCCTGTTTTTGTGCGCAAGACCAGCACATCAGACCGATCACTGCGGCGAATAATACTTTCTTCATCTCAGAGCTGTTTTGTAAAACCCAAAATTATCAAATTCCCGTGAATGATGTGTCATTGACTATTTCACGAACTGGCCGCGGAGCGTTTCCAGCTTGGCGTCAGCGTCGGCGCCTTTGGCTCCGAAATAGAACTTGATTTTGGGCTCGGTTCCCGAAGGACGGACCGAAACCACATCGCCGGCCTCGTCAAAGAACTGGAGCACATTGGACTTGGGGAGACCCGTCTTCTCGGGGCAGAGGTAGTCCACCACCCTGTTCACCTTCGAACCGGCCATCTCCACGGGAGGATTCTGACGGAACTCCTGCATGATGGCGGCTATTTCGGCGGCGCCGGTCTTGCCCTTGCGGACAAGAGAGACGAGCGACTCTTTTCTGTAGCCATATTTCGCATAGATCTCCTGCAGCACCTGATAGAGGGTCATGCCCCGGTCAGCGGCCCAGCAGGCGGCCTCCACCACCATCATGGCCGCAATCTGGCCGTCCTTGTCGCGCACGAACTGGCCGATGTTGAAGCCGAAGCTTTCCTCGCCTCCGCAGATGAACTCGCCGGTCTTCTCGTTGCGCCCAACCACCTCCGCGATATATTTGAAGCCGGTCAGAACATCATAGCACTTCACGTTGAAGCTGTCGGCTATCTCCCGCAGAAGTTCGGTCGTCACTATGGTCTTGACGATATACTTCGTGGGGTCCAGCTTTCCGAGATCCTTCCACCTGTTGAGAATATAATATGTCAGAATGGAAGCTGTCTGGTTGCCGTTCAGCCGCAGCATATTGCCTTCGGCGTCACGGACGGCTATGCCCATCCTGTCGGCGTCAGGGTCGGTGGCGATGACGATGTCGGCGTTCTTCCGGTCGGCAAGATCCAGAGCCATCTTCATGGCCGAAGGCTCCTCGGGGTTGGGCGAAGCCACGGTGGGGAAATCGCCGTCGCTCACGTCCTGCTCAAGGACATGGTAGAGATTCTCCACGCCCATCCGTGTCAAACACTCGGGAAGAATCCTGACTCCGCAGCCGTGCAGCGGGGTGTACACAATCTTGAGTTCGCTCTTGTGCCTTGCCACCGACTCGGGGCTCAGGCAAAGCGAGAGAAGGTCGGAGACATAGCATTCGTCCACATCCCTGCCCATCATCTCGATCTCGCCGCACTCGTCCCCCGGCTTGAACTTCACCTGCGAAGGGTCGGTGATTTTCGCGACCTCGGCCACGATCTCGGTGTCCACAGGAGAGGTGATCTGACCGCCGTCCGACCAGAACACCTTGTAGCCGTTATACTCCTTGGGATTATGGGATGCGGTGATCATCACGCCGGCCACCGCGCCCTTCTTGCGGATCGAATAGCTGAGTTCGGGAGTGGGCCTGATATTGTCGAACAGAAACACATGGAGGCCGTTGGCGGAAAGCACGTCGGCGGTGATTTTGGCGAACAGCTTGCTGTTGTTGCGGCTGTCAAACGAGATGCACACCTTCAGGTCATCACCATGCACATGAGCCTTGATATAGTTGGCCAGTCCCTGAGTGGCCATGCCCACCGTGTATTTGTTCATCCTGTTGGTGCCAACGCCCATGATTCCGCGCAGGCCGCCGGTACCGAACTCAAGGTTTTTGTAGAAGGCGTCCTCAAATTCTGCGGGATCGGTGTTTTTCAGTTCAATGACTTTGCATTTTGTCTCGGGATCGAAATCACCGTCGATCCACGCTTTGGCTCTTTCGTTAAAGTCCATGATACACTTATTTTTGATTCACTTTTCAATATCTTTGAAATTGACGAGGTACACCTTTTCGGTGGCTCTCGTGACCGCGGTATAAAGCCACTTCAGATCATCCCCTACCAGTTCTCCCGTCCAGAACGGATTGTCCACGAAGACGCAGCGCCACTGGCCGCCCTGAGACTTGTGGCAGGTTATCGCTTCGGCATATTTTATCTGAAGCGCGTTGTAGTAGGGATCCTCCTGCACCGCATCGTGGCGCTTCTTCTTGGTGGGAAGTGAAGAATAGTCCTCCAGAACGCCGCAATACAGGGCATTCTGCTGTTCCCCCGTGAGTGACGCCGACTCGGACTCCAGAGTATCCAGGCACAGCTTGACTTTCAGCTCCATGTCATGATAGTCCGGAAACGACAGGCAGGCGTCCGCAAAATGGAGCGAATACCGCTCCTCATAGTTCCTTATGCTCACGAGCCGGGCCATGTCGCCGTTGGCTATATAGTCAGTGTCTTCCTTTTTACCGGAAAGCTGATAGCAGTTTCTCACGACCATAAGCTTCTCTCCCCTCACAAGACGCTCCTCACGGTAAAGCACCTGCGCCCTGATCCCGGCATTGTAGCGGTTGGCCCTCCTGTTGGAACGGCACAGGATCACGGTCTCGTCTTCGCCGTATTTCGAATAGGCCTCGGATATCGCGTCTATCAGTTCCCCTCCGCCTATGGCCTCGATATCGGCGAATCCCCTGCTTCTGAGCATGAGCCCGGCCATCCGGATCGGCCCCGCAGGTTCCTCGGCTATCAGATTCCGCAGTCTGGTTGCATTGTACAGTATTCCGGATTCTTTCTGCTGGCGGACCACATCGGCCAGTTCCGAAAAGAGGACGCCCCCGGCCATGGACATATATTCCGAAGAAAGGGCCGGACTCCGCTCCATGCCTATGGGCGGCAGCTGCGCCGAGTCCCCGATGAGCACCAGCCTGCATCCGGACCCGCCGCGGACGAAGCGTATCAGATCTTCCAGCAGATTGCCCGAGCCGAAGTGCGCCGAGCCCCCGTCGCCGGCCCCGATTCCGATCAGAGACACCTCATCGACTATGTAAAGGCAGTCCCGCGCCATGTTGCGCGTAAGGGTGAAGCGCCCGACTCCGTCGTCCCCTATCCGGCTCCTGCGGTAGATGTGCTTGTGTATGGTAAAGGCCGGACGCCCCGTATAGGACGAAAGGACCTTGGCAGACCGGCCTGTCGGCGCCAGAAGGACGCAACGCAACCGGAACTCCGCCATAGCCGACACCACCGCGGCCAGAGCGCTGGTCTTTCCGGTTCCGGCATATCCGTTCACGACCATGATGTCACCGTCGTCCCCGGTCAGGAAATCGGCCATATTCCTGAAAAGGGTGTCCTGGTCACCTGTGGGCTCATAAGAGAAATGCCCGACGAAGCTTTTGTACAGGATATCGGCTCTTCCGGACATCAGACCCTCCCCCTTTTTCCGAAAATCATCGAAGCCACGGCCAGCACCGGATAGATTTCCACTCGTCCGAGAAACATGTTTACGCTCAGTATGAACTTGCTCGCCTCACCGAGGCTGTTGTAATTGCCATAGGTACCTAACTTTCCGAAGGAGATTCCCACATTGCCCAGACATGCCACCGTCTCGGTGAAGGAACCGGTTCCGTTGCCGAGCATCACAAGCAGGAACACGGAGGTGACACACACCGCGGCATAGAGCCCGAGGTACACGAAATGGGGATAGATCTCCTCGTCCCGGATTATCCTTCCGCCGATCTTGACTTCGGACACGGAAGACGGGTGCAGCGACCGGCTCAGATATTTTCCCACGGCCTTGATCAGCAGGAAAGTCCTGTCCGCCTTGAATCCTCCGGAGGTGGACCCGGCCATTCCGCACTGGAAGCTGAGCAGCAGCATGATCAGGCACGCGAACTGCGGCCAGGATGTGTTGTCGGCTATCGCCAGACCGGTGGTCGAGACATAGGAGGCCACATGGAATCCAGCGTTCATCGCGGCCTCTCCCCAAGTCTTCTCGATTCCGTCCAGCTTGAGGGCAAAGGCGACCAGCACGGCGGACACCAGTATCGACGAGAGGTAGAATTTCAGGACCGGATTGTTGAGCGGCCGGAGCGACCGCGTGACGAACATCATGTAGATTATGGCGAAATGGACCGCGGAAACGGTCATCATCACCGCCGTGACTATGTTTATGTACGTGGAGCCATAGGCCCCGATGGACTCGTTTCTGGGACAGAAGCCTCCGGTGGCGCATACGCTGAAGGCGTTGTTCACCGCGTCAAAGGCCGGCATCCCTCCGAACATATAGAGAAGCAGGGCCACCAGGAATATGCCCAAATAGACATAGGTGAAGATGAATACGGTCTTGTTGGTCCGGGCCCTGTAGCCGCCCTTGGACAGCGAGGACAGCTCCATATTGGCGAGTCTCAGTCTCATGGGAGAGGATGACGGGATCACCAGCATCAGGAACACCACGACTCCCAAACCGCCGATGAAGTGTGTGGCGGAGCGCCAGAACAGCAGGCTCTTGGGCAGACTTTCGATGTTTTCAAGAATCGTGGCGCCGGTTGTGGTGAATCCGGACACGCTCTCGAACCACGCGTTCATGACCGAGAAGGGGCCTCCCCACAGCAGATAGGGCATCATCCCGAAAATGAACGAAAGCACCCAGGACAGGACTATGATCATGTAGCCCTCCTTAAGGGATATGGCCGACGTCTTGCGCACGAATATGAATGGGAACACGCCTACCGTGAAGGTGAGGATGAAGCTGATCATGAGCGCGGCGAGTGCGCTGTCGTTGCCGTTTCCCACCGAAATCAGGATGGAAATGAACATGAACAGCGCGCTGACAAGCAACGCGAATCCCACATAGCGGAATATGACCTTAAGATTCATCTTCCATGACGGTTTTTGCCTCACGCAACGCCTTTATTCTCCTGCGGAGCTGGAGATTCTCTTCGGCCAGCTCGGTCACCCCGTCATTGAGGCCCCGCAGCTCGTCATCCCCGTCAAAGGTGTAGTTATAGGCCTTTCCAAGGGACCTGTAGTTGTCCATCCCCTTCTTCATCCTGTAGATGGGGTTGATGAAATAGGCCAGAAGGAAAAACATCAGCATCAGGATGAGCATAAGGCCCACCGCCACTGCGACGGCCCCGGGGATAATGCTCCGGTAAAAGCCCCGCTCGAAGGTCGCGGAATTCTTCTGGAGTTCCCGGTAGACCGACGCGCTGAGGTTGTCTATATGGGCGCGCAACCTCGCATAGACCGGCTGCAGCCTGTCGAAATACCATGTCCTCGTGTCTATGAAGTCCGACTCCAGCACCTTCGGCAGTTCGAGCGACGTGAGCATATATGCCGAATAGGAATATTCAAGAGAGTCGGCCAGATGGCCCATGTTGTTGGTATTAAGGGCCGAGCGCAGGCTGTCGCAGCAGTCCATGAAGTATTTTTCGTCAAATGCCGGAAGGGCCGTCATTGTGGAATCCCCTATCACCGTGAGAATCTCCAGATTATACTGGTTGCTGACACCGGCCAGTTTCTGGGCCACGTTGATGTTGCGGATGTTGCCCGCGATGAGCTCTGACACGTAGTTGCTCATCCTGGAATACTCCATGACGGAGAGTATGCTGCTCACGAGCAGCGTGACGGAAATCGCGCTGAGGCTGAGGATTATCTTCATCCTCATGGACAATTTGAAATTCCTGATCTTTTTCCGCAGCGTCACTGTCAGCATGGTAGTTTCTCTATATGGCCGGCCGTCCCGGACAATGCGGGACTTCAATTGGCAAATATAATGTTTATTCGCTATATTAGCGCCGCTAAAGCTGTAACCATGGAAACAAGCGAAAGTGTAAATACGGTACAGGTGTTTGTCCTTATGATCGCGGCCATAGTCCTGATATTCTGGATTGTATGGATAGTGAGACTTGCGGTGTGCAAAAGCCGGATCAAGAAGAAGAACAAGTTCATAATGAAGAAACTGGACGAACTCAAGTACGACCACAAGATAATTTTCGAATACGAAGACCTGCTCGACTCGGCGCCGGGGCTTCTGCATGAGGAAAGTCTGGTGCGCCACACCGAAAGGGCCATGCTCAGAAAGCTGGAAAACCAGGTGAGACAGAGCAAGGTATTCCTGAACCAGAAAGTCTCGCGGGATGACCTGGCCGGGCTCGTGGGCATGGAACGCAAGACGTTCGACGCCGCGTTCAAGGCTGCCTCCCCCGACCAGTCCCCCTCCGAGTGGCTGGATTGGTTCAGGGTCGAATATGCCATGGAAAAACTGCGCGTGCTCAAGCATGAGCTCAGGCGCAGAAGACCCGCCGCCGACGCCTCCGCCGAAGCTCAGACCGCGCAACAGTCTCAGGTTCAGGACCGCGAGTCGCGCATAGCCAGAATCGCGCTCGACTCCGGGTTCAGCGGCAGAAGATCTCTGAACAGGGCTTGCAGAAACCAGACCGGCATGTCAGTGGGCGAAATGATGAAGATTCTCTGACCTGAACGGTCCGGAAGTGCGCGCCGATTGGCGGGAAATTTGTAACTTTGTGGAACAATCCGGGGATGTTTTGGTTTTGACAGCATTGACCTTGGATAGTAAGCATGTCGGGCGCTGTGGGCCGGCCCGTAAATCCCGATCCTCAAAAATTCAGTTGGCAACAACAACTATGCACTCGCTGCCTAATCGACCAAGTCGTTTAGCTTAATCCTTGCCGCCAAGGCGCGGCATCGACGAGTATCCCGCGGACTTTAAGCCTGCTATGTTCCGAGCCCGGGGTATCATTCAAGCGGGATGCGGAGACCGGACTTGGCTATGGTCTCTCAAGTTTCAGCCGATAAGCCTCGGATAGCCTGCCTTCCGGCAGTCCCCGGCCGACAACCAAAGAAAGGATAAACATGTAGAAAGCTTTCTGACGCGATGTTTGGACGGCGGTTCGAGTCCGCCCATCTCCACGATATTGATTACATATCAATGATTTAGAGGTTTTACAAACAGATTTACAAACAGATTTTGTGAGTTCGTGTTCGTAAAACCTCATTAGTTTCCGCTGAATTTCACCATACGAAAATCCCCGCCATTTTTCTCGGATGACGGGGATTTTGGTTCTTCGGGGAGTATGGTTGTCGGGGACGTTTAGAGCGTTCAGCTTTGATGTCCGGGTCGCCCTTACATTACCTTTAGCGAGACGAACTTTGCGGCGAGCAGAGCCAGCAGGAGGAGCGTGCTGACCACTCC
>CAVGCT010000004.1:0-70849 GCA_963627885.1 bacterium | reverse complement strand
ACCCCTAATAGGGGTCGCAGACGATAGTCTGCGGGGGTTAAGAAGCCCAAAGGGGGTTGGCCAAAAACATTTTTGGCCAACCCCCTCCGGTTAAGTGGTCCCAGCAGGGCATGATCCTGCGACCCCCTGATTATGAGTCAGATGCTCTAACCAACTGAGCTATGGGACCGGTTAACGGAGCTGATTTACTGCAAGCAATGTGCCATAGACAGCATCGCAGCCCCGTTTTTATCAAAGCCGCCACGGCGGCGCGAAATCAGACCTTGATTTCAACCTCGACGCCCGAAGGAAGCTCAAGCTTCATGAGGGAGTCGACAGTCTTGGCGTTCGAATCGTCAATGTCAAGAAGCCTGCAGTAGGAGTTGAGTTCAAACTGCTCCCTGGATTTCTTGTTGACGAAGGTGGAACGGTTGACAGTGAAGATCTTGGTGCTGGTGGGAAGCGGAATGGGGCCGCAAACCTTGGCACCGGTGGAGGACACTGTATCGGCGATCTTCTTTGCTGACTTGTCAAGCAGCATATGATCGAATGATTTGAGTTTAATTCTTATTCTCTGACTCATATCAATTGTCTTCTGTTATAAAATTACTCGTCGTCACTGTTCTTGTAACCGCTCTTCTCGATGATGTCCTTGGAAAGGTTCGCAGGGACCTCAGCGTAGTGGTCGAAGCTCATCGTGCTGGTGGCACGGCCGGAAGAAAGGGTTCTGAGAATAGTGACATAGCCGAACTGTTCCGACAGCGGGACGAACGCCTTGATGACGCGGGCGCCGTTGGCGGTGCTGTCCATGGCGTTGATCTGGCCACGGCGGCGGTTGAGGTCGCCGACTATATCTCCCATGTACTCCTCCGGAGTAACGACTTCGAGATTCATGATAGGCTCCAGAATCACAGGCTTTGCCTTAGGGCAGGCATGACGGAAAGCCATGCGGGCTGCCATTTCGAACGAAAGCTGGTCGGAGTCCACAGGATGGAAGCTACCGTCAAGCAGCGTGACCTTGAGCGACTGGACCTCGTATCCGGCGAGAACGCCGTTGGCCATGGCCGATTCGAAACCTTTCTGCACGGCAGGAACGAATTCCTTGGGAACGTTTCCTCCCTTGACCTGGTTGTCGAACTGAAGTCCAGTTGCGCCTTCATCGGCAGGGCCGATTTCGACGACGATGTCAGCGAACTTACCGCGGCCTCCGGTCTGCTTCTTGAAGACCTCGCGATGCTGGACAGGAGCTGTGATAGCTTCTTTATAGTTAACCTGGGGAGCGCCCTGGTTGATCTCAACTCCGAACTCACGGCGGAGACGGTCCACGATGATGTCAAGATGGAGCTCACCCATTCCGCTGATGACGGTCTGGCCGGTCTCATGGTCGGTCTTGACGGTGAATGTGGGATCCTCCTCGGCGAGTTTCGCAAGAGCGATTCCGAGCTTGTCAAGGTCGCCCTGAGTCTTGGGCTCCACGGCGATTCCGATCACGGGATCCGGGAACTTCATGGATTCAAGAGTGATAGGGTGTCCCTCGTCGCAGATGGTGTCTCCAGTGCGGAGATCCTTGAAACCGACAGCGGCGCAGATGTCACCGGCCTCGACAAAGTCTATGGGGTTCTGATGGTTGGAGTGCATCTGATACAGACGCGCGATCCTCTCCTTCTTGCCTGTGCGGGTGTTGAGGACATAAGAGCCTGCGTCCACCTTTCCGGAATATGCTCTGAAGAACGCCAGACGACCCACGAACGGGTCTGTGGCAATCTTGAACACGAGTCCGCAGAAAGGCTCGGTGGCGGCGGGAATACGCTCTTCCTTTTCCTCGGTATGAGGATTGACTCCCTCGACCGCGCCCTTGTCAAGAGGCGAAGGGAGATAGCGGACAACCGCATCAAGCAGGAACTGCACACCCTTGTCCTTGAATGAAGAACCGCAGGTGGCGGGGATCAGCTGCATGGCGATGGTTCCCTTGCGGAGGGCTGCGATGATCTCGTCCTCGGTGAGGGAATCGGGATCTTCGAAATATTTCTCCATGAGGGCCTCGTCACACTCGGCGGCGGCTTCAACCAGCTTGTCTCTCCATCTCTCGACCTCGTCGTGCATCTCTGCGGGAACCTCCTCGATGGAATAGTTCACGAGCTCGTCGGCAGTCCTGTAATAGATGGCCTTCCTTGAGATGAGGTCAACTATGCCTTTGAACTTGTCCTCGGAACCGATAGGGAGAGCGATGGGGACTGCGTTTGCACCGAGTTTCTGGTGGATTTCCTCGACACAGGCGAGGAAGTCGGCACCCACACGGTCCATCTTGTTGACATAGGCAATCTTCGGAACTCCGTACTTGTCGGCCTGACGCCACACCGTCTCGGACTGGGGCTGAACCCTGCCCACGGCGCAGAATGTGGCGACCGTTCCGTCAAGGACGCGCAACGAACGCTCCACCTCCACGGTGAAGTCCACGTGGCCGGGAGTGTCTATGAGGTTGATCTGATAGACCTGGTCGTTGTAGTGCCAGAACGCCGTCGTGGCTGCGGAAGTGATGGTGATACCTCGCTCCTGTTCCTGGACCATCCAGTCCATCGTGGCTCCTCCGTCATGGACCTCACCCATCCTGTGGATCTTTCCGGTGTAATAAAGGATACGCTCGGAAGTGGTCGTCTTGCCGGCATCGATATGAGCCATGATGCCGATGTTCCTTGTGAATTTAAGATCTCTTTTAGCTGCCATCTGACAAACTCTCCATTAGAAGCGGAAGTGGGCGAATGCCTTGTTGGCCTCCGCCATTTTGTGCATATCCTCTTTTCTCTTGTATGCACCACCCTCATTGTTGTATGCCGCGACAATCTCTGCGGCGAGTTTTTCTGCCATCGAGTGGCCGGAACGCTTGCGGGCGAAGAGCACCATATTCTTCATGGACACCGACACTTTCCTTTCCGGTCTCAACTCTGTAGGCACCTGGAAGTTGGCTCCTCCGATACGGCGTGACTTGACCTCGACCTGAGGGGTCACGTTCTCAAGAGCCTTCCTCCAAATATCTAGAGGAGCCTTGTCAGAATCCTTCATCTTCTCGCCTACCATGTCAATGGCATCGTAAAAAATAGAATACGCGATACTCTTCTTTCCCTGCAACATAAGATTGTTCACGAAACGTGTAACATTCACGTCGTGGAACTTGGGATCAGGAAGTAGAATCCTCTTTCTAGGCTTCGATTTTCTCATTGTAAAGAAAAAAATTAAAGGTGATTACTTCTTAGATTTCTTTGGTCTCTTGGCGCCGTAGAGAGAACGCGACTGCGTCCTTCCTTCCACACCTGCCGTATCCAAAGCTCCTCTAAGGATGTGGTAACGCACACCGGGGAGGTCCTTCACACGGCCTCCGCGGACAAGCACGATGGAGTGCTCCTGGAGGTTGTGTCCTTCACCCGGAATGTAGGCGTTGACCTCTTTGGAGTTGGTGAGACGTACACGGGCAACCTTACGCATTGCAGAGTTAGGTTTCTTAGGTGTAGTGGTATACACACGTACGCACACACCCCTCTTCTGAGGGCACGCATCCAGTGCGCGGGACTTGCTTGAACAAGCGACGGTCTCGCGTCCTTTGCGGACTAATTGTTGAATTGTTGGCATAAATGATTGGAAATCTATTATTTATGTTCCCCGCTATAATTTTGGGGACTGCAAATATACTCATAAAATTCAAAATATCAATTTCTTTCCTAAAAATTTAGAAAGCCGGAAAACCCGGGGGAACCGGAGCCTTTCCGGGCTTTTCTCCGGGGAACCGCAGGTCGGGCCACGGCGGAAAAGTGCGCGATCTGGCACCCTCCGGGCGGCATATGTCAAGTTTTTTTATTTAATTGCGTCAAGAAAAACACAGACCATGATTCTGATCGCCGATTCCGGGTCCACCAAAACAGACTGGGCCCTTCTGGACGACAGCTCCGACAGAAACCCGACAATGAGGTTTCAGACCGGAGGCTGCAACCCCATGTATGCCGACATTCCCGCCCTTACGGAAACGCTGCGCCAGGCCATGCGCGCCGGAGCCGCGACGGACACGATCCGCAAGGTGCATTTCTATGGCGCCGGGGTCAAGGGTCCGGCAAAGGACAGGCTACTGACCGCGCTCGGGACGATTTTCCCCGCGGCGGAAAAGATTGAGGCGGAATCTGACATGCTGGGCTGCGCCAGAGCCCTGCTGGGGCACGAGGCTGGATTCGCCGCGATTCTCGGCACGGGAATGAATTCCTGCCGCTATGACGGGGAAAAGATAGTGGACGGTATTCCGTCTTTGGGCTTTCTCCTCGGAGACGAAGGCGGCGCGGGATATATCGGCAGACTGCTGCTGAGGGACTGCCTGAGGGGAACGGCGCCTGAGGAGGTGACGGAAGGCGTGTCCGGCCTGCTGGGGCACGGGGACACGGCGGAAATCGTCGCGGCGCTCTATTCCAGCCCACGGCCTAACGTGTTCTGCGCCGGGCTGTGCCGCTACGTCACTGACCATATGGCGGGTATTCCCTATTGCCGCGACCTTGCGTCACATGCCTTCGACGACTTCTTCGTCAATGTCCTGGGCCTCTATCCGGAACTTTCCAGAATAAGGGAAATCTATCGGGGAAACGCCCGCGCCGAAGACTGGACGGACACCCCGACCGTGAACTTCGCCGGCTCCGTGGCCTGCGCGTGCCGGGATATGCTGAGTGAAAAAGCCGCGGAATATGGGCTCAGATGCGGCAAATTCCTGAAATCGCCCATAGACGGACTGACAGAATACCATCAAGAACGTTGAAATCCGCTCCATAACTCTTATATTTGTAGCTCAGAGAGCCGCGGATCCGGCCTTTCCGGTCCGGCGGCTTTCGCTCCGCATTGCGGAACAAGACAAAGCAAAAATACTGACACAAAGGAGGCATGATGAAAAAGACTCTCTCTATGTTCGCCGCGCTGTGCGCCGGCTCTTTGGCCTGCGCCGCATACGCGGCAGCCCCGCAAAAGGACTCACCGTCCCGGGACCGCGAAAACTATGTGACGACGCCGAACTATGCCCAGGCGGCGCGGTTTTCCACCAAGATGACCTGGAAAATGGTATTCTCCACCAAGGTGACTCCGAACTGGTTCAAGAGCGGGGACAAGTTCTGGTACAGCTGGGAGACTTCGGAAGGGACCAGATATTACATCGTGGACCCGGCCACGGCCCGCAAGACCGAGGTCTTCGACATGGAGAAGCTGGCCATGGAACTCACCGAGAAGGTCAGAGACCCGTTTGACGCCAAGCATATTCCCATCAGCAACCTCCGGCTCAAGGACGACAAGGTCTTCACCTTCGACATCCGCAGCACCATGGACGTGCCGGACAAGGACGACAGCACCAAGACCGTGAAGAAAGTATTTCACTTCATCTATGACATCGCGGGCAAGAAGCTGAGCGAGACCGACTCCGAGGAAAAGTCAAAATACCCTTCATGGGCCTATGTGTCTCCGGATGGTACGACCGGAATCTATGTGAAAGGCGAGAACCTTTTCTGCATGGACTCCACCTCCATGCGCAAGTTTGTCAAGGATGAAAAGGACAGCACCGTCGTCGAGCGGCAGCTCACATTCGACGGCATCCCCGGCTTCGGCTATGGACAGGACAGCTACAACGGCCGCACCGACAGCGACTCCACCAAGAGAATCGCCCCCTATTATGTCACATGGTCGCCGGATTCCAAGCATTTCGCAGCCATAAGATGGGACATGAGACCGATAAGCGAGCTCTGGGTGATCAACTCCCTGAGCACGCCACGCCCCACCCTTGAAACCTATAAGTACCAGATGCCGGGCGAGCCCGGCCCTCAGGAGACACTCTACCTTTTCTCCATGCCGGACGGAACCCGCAGGGAGATAAAGAGCCACGCTTTCAAGGACCAGGACATCAGCGTGCTTGAGGCCAAGGCGACGGCCGAAGACAGCTATAAGGACTACTACACTTCCAAGTGGCTCGGCGACGAAAAGGGATTCTACCTCCAGAGACTGAGCCGCGACCTCAAGAGGGCCGATCTCTGTTACGTTCCCATAGACGGCGACTCCACGCATGTGGTCGTCCGTGAAAGGATGAACACCTATGTGGAGACCCGCAATCCCGTCTTCATCAAGGGCGGAAAACAGTTCATCCACTGGTCCGAGAGAAACGGATGGGCCAACCTTTATCTCTATAACGCGGACGGCACCCTGGTCCGCAATCTCACCGAAGGGGCGTTCCATGTGGAGGACGTGCTGGCGGTGAACGAGGCGGCCGGATATGTCCTGTTCAGCGCGTGCGGAGTGCAGAGCGGCGAGAACCCCTATCAGATGCACACCTACAAGGTCCCGCTCGCGGGAGGCGCCATGGTGAAGCTGGACATGGACGACATGGACGTGCTTTCCACGTCGGACGACAAGGGACGCTGGTTCGTGGCCAACTATTCCAGAGTTGACGCAAAACCCGCAGTCGCCCTCTACAATGCGGCGACCGGCAGAAAGGCCCTGGACCTCGAAGAGGCCGACCTCTCACTGCTGTTCCAGGCCGGATACAAATTCCCCGAGCGCTTCAAGGTGAAGGCCGCGGACGGGACCACCGACCTCTACGGCGTCATGTACAAGCCCTTCGACTTCGATTCCACCAAGGTCTATCCGATCTGCGACTATGTCTATCCCGGCCCTCAGGTGGAGGCCGTCAACATATCCTGGAGCTATGGCTTCTGCCGCACCGACAGGCTCGCCCAGCTGGGATTCATTGTGGTGACCGTCGGAAACAGGGGCGGACACCCCAACCGTTCGAAATGGTACCACAACTACGGATACGGCAATCTCCGTGACTACGGCCTTGAGGACCAGAAATATGCTCTCCAGCAGCTCATAGCCAGACATCCGTTCATCGACGGAGAGAGGGTCGGCATCCATGGGCATTCAGGAGGAGGCTTCATGTCCACCGCGGCCATACTCACCTATCCCGACTTCTTCAAGGCCGCGGTGTCATGCTCCGGCAACCACGACAACAGCATCTACAACCGCTGGTGGAGCGAGCAACATCACGGAGTTCTGGAGAAGGTGGACAAGGGCGACACCACTTTCGTCTACAGCATAGACACCAACCCGGAACTTGCGAAGAACCTCAAGGGACACCTGATGCTGTGGACAGGAGACATCGACAACAATGTCCATCCGGCCAACACCATCAGAGTGATCGACGCGCTGATAAAGGCCAACAAGAGGTTCGATGTCATGTTCCTTCCCGGGCAGAGGCATTCCTACGGAGAAATGGACGACTATTTCTTCTGGAGAATGGCCGACTTCTACAGCGAGTGGCTGATGGGAAACAGCAAGCGTGACGAAGTGGACATCAGGGAGCTTAACAACGACTGAGAAACTTCTGAAAACTGAATAAAATGGTCGAAACTGACCGAATCAAATGAAAGGAAAAAGCATTATGTGCGCAGCCGTCGCCGCGCTCCTTCTCGCCGGATGTGACGGCGAGAAGGAACTTAAGACGGATTTTTATGAGGCCGAGGCCAGAGAGGCCGTGGCAGAAGGGGCTTTAGATTCGATACGGGTCTCCGTCAGTCTGGAATATCCAGTGGGAGGAGCCTCGAAAGACGCTCTGGACCGCATGACCAGACTCATAATAGGGAAAGGGCTGGATGCCGAGGATGCGGACATATCCAAGGCCGTGGCCGCCTACATCAACACCACCGTGGCCAACTACCGCGAGACCAACGCAGAGCTCTATGAAGAGATGGGCGAAGACGCCGCCGAACAGCTGGCATGGGTGGACGAGCTCCGCGGATTCTTCTCTGACAAATACAAGGACATAGCCACCTACACTCTGATTGCCTATACCGAATCCGGAGGCCCCCACGGCAACAACGACATATATTATATGAACATGAACGTGGTCAACGGCAACCTGGTCACCGAAAAGGATCTCTTCAAGGAGGGCTATGAGGCCAAGCTCAACGCTCTGCTCACCAGCCATCTGCGCGAGTCTCTCCCGGATGAGGATTCCTACGACAATCTGTTCGTGAAGGACATCGAGGCCAACGGAAATTTCCGCGTCTCGCCGGAAGGCCTGTATTATATCTATGTCGCCTACGAGATCGGGCCCTACTATCTTGGAGCCATAGAAGTCAAGGTGCCTTGGTCGGAGCTCGAAGATATACTTGCATAATATTCGGTTTATCCGCATAATTTTCGCATATACGCATTGTTTTATTCAAAATGATGCGTATATTTGCATCCTGACATTCCCTTTGGGATTGCGGAAAACAGGGTATATCACATGAGACTCAGCAAGAAACAGCGATTCGACGCCATCAAGGACGCGATTCTGAAAAACAAGATCAATTCTCAGGAAGGGCTCAGAGAAGTTCTCCTGAAGCAGGGGATAGACATTTCCCAGGCGACCCTTTCCAGAGACCTCCAGACCATCGGAATAATAAAGCACAAGGTGGAGAGCAGTTCCTATTACACCATTCCTGTGAGCACCTTTGAAAAGAGCAGGGTGGAAGCCAGCGTGAAAGGCATAGAGGTGAGCGGCAACATGGCCGTCATCAAGACGCTTCCCGGACACGCCAGCATGCTCGCGGTCCTGCTGGACTCGAAAAATCTGGAGGAAGTGGTTGGAACCCTTGCGGGAGACGACACGATTTTTGTCCTGCTGCGTCAGGGCGTGAGCCCCGAGCACGCAAAAAAGGTGTTAGAACTATAATATGAGCAACGATATCACTGTAGAGGTCGCCGGAGAACAGCACCTCAAATATGTAGATGAAATCCTGGAGACCATAGCCAGCGCCGCCAAGGTGAGAGGCACCGGCATAGCGAAAAGAAATCCGGAATACATGGTCCGCAAGATAATGGAAGCCAAGGCCGTCATAGCCCTGAGCGGAGAGAGGTTCGCCGGATTCAGCTACATCGAGACCTGGGAGCACAAGCACTATGTCACCACATCCGGACTCATTGTCCACCCCGATTTCCGCGGGAAGGGCATAGCCAAGAGGATCAAGGACATGACCTTCACCCTGGCAAGACTGCGCTGGCCCCATGCCAAGATCTTCAGCCTCACCAGCGGCGCCGCCGTCATGGCCATGAACACCCAGCTGGGGTACAAGCCCGTCCCGTTTTCGGAGCTTACGACCGACGAGTCCTTCTGGAAGGGCTGTGAAGGCTGCGTGAACGTGGACGTGCTCAAGAGGACCGGCGGAAAATACTGCATATGCACAGGCATGCTCTTCGACCCGCAGGAGCATCTCCCGGCAAAGATTTCCGACAGGGACCTGGAGCGGATCAAGAAAATTGACATGAAACTTGACAATGAATAGCATGAAAAAGAAAGTTGTGGTCGCTTTCAGCGGCGGGCTGGACACATCCTACACGGTGATGTATCTCGCCAAGGAAATGGGATATGAGGTCTATGCGGCATGCGCCGACACCGGCGGATTCAGCGCCGCCCAGCTCAAGGCCAACGAAGAGAACGCCTACAAGCTCGGAGCGACGAAATATGTGACGCTGGACGTCACCGGAGAGTACTATGAGAAGAGCCTGAAATACATGATCTTCGGAAATGTGCTCCGCAACGGCACCTACCCCATATCGGTGTCTTCAGAGCGCATTTTCCAGGGCATGGCCATAGCCCGTTACGCCAAGGAGATAGGCGCCGACGCCATCGCGCACGGCAGCACCGGAGCCGGCAACGACCAGGTGCGTTTCGACATGACCTTCCTGGTGCTGTGCCCGGGCATGGAAATAATCACCCTCACCCGCGACAACAACCTCAGCCGCAAGGAAGAGATTGACTACCTCAACGCCCACGGCTTCAAGGCCGACTTCACCCGTCTGAAATATTCCTACAACGTGGGAATCTGGGGAACGTCCATCTGCGGAGGCGAGATTCTCGACTCAAAGCAGGGCCTCCCCGAGAGCGCCTACCTCAAGCAGGTGACCAAGACCGGAAGCGAGACTCTGAGCCTCACTTTCGAAAAAGGAGAGCTCACGGCCGTGAACGGCAAGAAATATGACAGCCGCATCGAGGCCATCAAGGAGGTCGAGAAGATCGGCTCGGCCTATGGCATCGGCCGCGACATGCACGTTGGAGACACCATCATAGGCATAAAGGGCCGTGTCGGCTTCGAGGCCGCAGCGCCCATGCTCATCATAGGCGCCCACAAGTTCCTTGAGAAATTCACCCTCAGCAAATGGCAGCAGTACTGGAAGGAGCAGGTGGCCAACTGGTATGGAATGTTCCTCCACGAAAGCCAGTATCTGGAGCCTGTGATGCCCGACATCGAGGCCATGCTGACCAGCAGCCAGAGAAATGTCAACGGCACCGTCACTCTGGAGCTCCGCCCGCTGAACTTCTCGACCGTGGGTGTGGATTCGCCCGACGATCTTGTGAAGAACAAGCTCGGAGAATATGGCGAGGGAGCCAAAGGCTGGACTTCCGAGGACGCCAAGGGCTTCATCAAAGTGCTGAGCACACCGCTGCGCGCCTATTATCTCGCCCACCCCGACGAAATACGATAGACCCATGGTGAGAGTCGGTATATTGGGAGCCGCCGGATACACGGGAGGAGAACTCATCCGCCTGCTGGTGAACCACCCTGATGCGGAGATTGTCTTCGCCGCCAGCGAATCGAACGCCGGAGTGCCGGTGAGCGACGTCCACGAGGGTCTCATCGGGGACACCGATCTGGTGTTCAGCGCCGAGATGCCTTTCGACAAAGTGGACGTGGTGTTCTTCTGCTTCGGACACGGCAAGAGCGAGGCTTTCCTGAAAGAGCACTCCATCCCGGAGAGAGTGAAGATAATCGACCTGGCCCAGGATTTCCGCATAGCCGCCCCCACCCATGACTTTGTCTATGGTCTGCCCGAACTGAACAGGGATGAGATCCGCAAATGCAGACATCTGGCCAACCCCGGATGCTTTGCGACCTGCATCCAGATGGGGCTGTTGCCCCTGGCAAAGGCCGGCCTGCTGAAAAGCGACGTGAGCGTAAACGCCATCACCGGAAGCACGGGCGCCGGACAGAAACCCTCCTCCACCACACATTTCAGCTGGAGAAGCGGGAACATGAGCATCTACAAGGTGTTCACCCATCAGCATCTGCACGAAATCCGGCAGTCGCTGACCGCCCTTCAGGGGGAACTGCCCTGCAGCATAGACTTCATCCCTTACAGGGGCGACTTCGCAAGGGGCATCTTCTGCACCTCGGTGGTCCGTTTTGAAGGAGATGAAGGCACACCGTCCAATCCCGATGCGGAGACTCTGGCAAACATGTACAGGCGTTTCTATTCGGATTCGGCATTCACCCGCTACACGGACAGGAGCCTGGACCTGAAGCAGGTGACCGGAACCAACAAGGCCCTGGTGCATATTGACAAATTCGGCAACAAGGCGGTGATAAGCAGCGTTATAGACAATCTGCTCAAAGGAGCCGCAGGACAGGCCGTCCAGAACATGAACCTGATGTTCTCCCTCCCGGAGGATGAGGGGCTCAGACTGAAGGCGACCGCTTTTTAAAAAACAGACAATGAATCTATTCGACGTATATTCCCTTTTTGACGTGGCGCCCGAGAGAGCCGAGGGTTGCCGGGTATGGGACAGGAACGGAACTGAATATCTGGACCTCTACGGCGGTCACGCCGTGATTTCCATAGGCCACAGCCATCCGCATTACATCGAGGCCATCACGGAGCAGCTCCACAAGATCGCCTTCTATTCCAACAGCGTCATCAACCCGCTTCAAGAAGAACTTGCCGCGAAGCTCGGCGAATTCTGCGGCTATCCGGACTACACCCTCTTTCTGGACAATTCAGGGGCGGAGTCCAACGAGAACGCCATGAAGCTCGCCTCTTTCCACACCGGGAAAGACAGGATAGTGGCCTTCCGCCACAGTTTCCACGGGCGTACGTCCGGTGCGGTGGCCGTGACGGACAATCCGGCCATAGTCGCCCCCTTCAACGCGGCGCACAAGGTCACGTTCTGCGACCTTGAAGATGCGGCCGCAGTGGAGCAGGCCCTCAGAGGCGGCGATGTGGCCGGAGTGATAATCGAGGGCATCCAGGGCTGCGGAGGCATCAACATCCCTTCGGACGGGTTCATGAAGGAACTCGAGAGGCTCTGCCGCCACTTCGGCGCGGTGCTGATTCTGGATGAAGTGCAGAGCGGCTGCGGAAGGACCGGCAAATATTTCGCCCACCAGTGGAACGGCATACGTCCGGACATAATAACGATAGCCAAAGGCATAGCCAACGGCTTCCCCTGCGGAGGCATTCTGATCTCCCCCGAGTTTCAGGCAAAAAAAGGAATGCTCGGAACCACTTTCGGAGGTAACTATCTGGCCATGGCAGGAGCGCTGGCCGTGCTGGATGTGCTGAAGGAAGAGAAGCTGATCGAGAACGCCCTGAAGGTGGGCGAATATCTCAAGGCCAACATCCCCGCATCGCCCAGAATCAGGGAGGTGAGAGGCAGGGGCCTCATGCTCGGGATCGAGTTCAACGAGGATGTCGCGCCCATAAGGAAGGAACTTCTCTATGACAGGCACATCTTCACCGGCGTGGCCGGAAAGAGGATGGTCCGCCTTCTGGCCCCGCTGTGCCTGACGACAGAACAGGCCGCGGTCTTCACAAACGCATTGAAAGAAATACTTGACAAATGAGACAATTTTTCCACGTATCTGACATAGGCGATCTCAACAAGGCGCTTGAGGAAGCAAAAGAGGTCAAAGCCAACCCCTTCGGCTGGAAAAAGCTGGGGCAGGACAAGACCATAATGCTGGTCTTCTTCAACAACAGCCTCCGCACCAGGCTGAGCAGCCAGAAGTCGGCTCTGAACCTGGGCATGAATCCCATAGTCCTCAACATCGGCCAGGAGAGCTGGAAGCTTGAAACCGAGATGGGCGTGGTCATGGACGGAGACAAGTCCGAGCACCTCAGGGAGGCGATTCCCGTGATCGGCAGCTATTGCGACATCATAGGCATACGCTCCTTCGCCGGCCTCACGGACAGGGAGTATGACTATCAGGAGACCGTTCTGCGCCAGTTTCAGGAGTATAGCGGACGCCCGGTGATCAGCCTCGAATCGGCCACGGTGCACCCCTGCCAGGCTTTTGCCGACCTCATCACGATCGAGGAGCATAAAAAGAAAAAACGCCCCAAGGTGGTGCTCTCATGGGCTCCTCACCCCAAATCCCTTCCCCAGGCCGTACCCAATTCGTTCGCCGAGTGGATGGTGGCCGCCGATGTGGATTTCGTGGTTACCCACCCCCACGGATATGAACTCGACCCTGCCTTCGTAGGCGGCGCGCGGGTGGAATATGATCAGATGAAGGCCTTCGAGGGCGCCGATTTCATCTATGCGAAGAACTGGAGCTGCCCCGGTGTGACCAATCCCGCGGACTATGGCAAGATCCTCAGCAAGGACATGAGCTGGACCGTGGACAAACGCCATATGGCTGTGACCGACGACGCCTTTTTTATGCACTGTCTGCCTGTCAGAAGAAACATGATAGTGTCGGACGAGGTGATCGACGCTCCCACAAGCCTGGTGATCCCGGAGGCGGCCAACAGAGTGGTCTCCGCTCAGGTGGTGATGAAGAGAATGCTGGAGTCGCTGTAGGAAAATGGTGAAAATCAACATAATAAAAGTAGGCGGGAAGATAGTGGAGGACTCTCTCCCCGCCTTTCTGGATACTTTCGTCAAGGTTCAGGGCCCCAAAGTGCTGGTGCATGGCGGCGGCCGCACCGCCACTGCAATGGCGGCGAAGCTCGGCATAGAGACGAAAATGGTCGGGGGCCGCAGAATCACCGACAAGCCCATGCTCGATGTGGTGACCATGGTCTATGGCGGTCTCGTGAACAAGAACATAGTCGCCTCCCTTCAGGAGCGCGGGGTGAACGCCGTAGGACTTACCGGCGCCGACATGAATCTGATGCTCAGCGACAAGCGTCCGGTCAGGGAGGTGGACTACGGCTATGTGGGAGACGTGCGCAAGGTCAACGCGGCCGCGCTGGCGTCTTTCATCGAGGCCGGAGCCGTTCCGGTGCTCGCACCGCTCACCCATGACGGCAAGGGCCACATCCTGAACACCAATGCGGACACCATAGCCGCGGAAGCCGCCAAAGCCCTGGCCTCCGTTTTCAAAGTCACCCTGACCTATTGCTTCGAGATGCCGGGAGTCCTTTCGGATCCCGAGAACCCCGAATCCGTGATTCCGGAGATCACTCCAGAAAGCTTCAAGTCTCTCGTGGAGGACGGTACAGTGTCCGGCGGCATGATACCGAAACTGGAGAACGCCGTCGCCGCGTTGCGTGCAGGCGTGGACAAAGTGGTGATTACAAGCCCCTGCAATCCGGAGGGCGGCACCGTTATAACGCTTTGATACAATGGATAATAAATATATAGAACTGCTAAAATGCCTCATCGCCGTCCCCTCGTTCAGCAGGGAGGAAGAGGCCGCGGCCGACATTCTTGAGGACTGGATGAAGGCGCAGGGGATCCCCGTGAACCGCGTGGGCAACAACCTTTGGACTGAGTCAGAGAAGCCCGGCGACAGGCCTACCGTGCTGCTCAACGCCCACCTGGACACTGTGAAACCTTCCGCAGGATACACCAGAGACCCCTTCACCCCGGTGCTTGAAGACGGGAAACTCTATGGACTGGGAAGCAATGACGACGGAGGCTCGCTCATAGCCCTGCTGGCCGCATATCTCGAACTTGTCAAAAAGCCGCAGCCCTACAGGCTGATATTCAGCGCGACCGCAGAAGAGGAGATCAGCGGTCGCGGCGGACTGGACCTGCTGCTGCCGGATCTCGGAAAGATCAGCCTCGGAATCATCGGTGAGCCCACCGGAATGGACATGGCGGTGGCGGAAAGGGGACTTATGGTTCTGGACTGCGTGTCGCTCGGAAAAAGCGGACACGCCGCGAGGGACGAGGGCCGAAACGCCATCTATGAAGCTCTGGGCGACCTGGACTGGTTCCACAACTACCGTTTTGAGCGTAACTCGGAGTTTCTGGGAGCGGTGAAGATGAGCGTGACTCAAATCAATGCCGGAACCCAGCACAACGTGATCCCGGACAAATGCACTTTCGTGGTGGACGTCCGCCCCAACGGGATGTACACCAATCTGGAGGTGCTCCAGATAATAAAGAATGCTGTAAAGTGCCAGGTCAAGGAGAGATCTACAAGGATCAACAGCTCATGCATAGATCCTGAGCATCCCGTGGTGAAAAGGGGCAAGGAACTGGGGCTCGGGACTTTCGGCTCCCCCACCACCAGCAATCAGGCGCTGGTCTCTTTCCCCACGGTCAAAATCGGACCGGGAGACTCCTCGCGCTCGCATTCCGCCGACGAATACATCATGCCCTCGGAGATCGAAGAGGGTCTGGACATCTACATCCGTCTCCTCGACGGGCTGAAAATAGAATAGACAATGGCAGAAAACAAACTGTGGGACAAGGGGTTCAAGGTCGACGAAAAGATCGACCGCTTCACTGTCGGGAAAGACCGCGAGATGGATCATTTTCTCGCCCCCTACGACATAATGGGCACGATGGCCCACATAACGATGCTCTCCGAAACGGGTCTGTTGCCGGAGGGGGATCTCAGCAAGCTGCTTCCCGAGCTGAAAAAACTCTACCGCAAGGCTCTCGCCGGCGAACTGCTGATCGAGGACGGGGTGGAGGATATCCACTCCCAGGTGGAGCTCATGCTCACCAGGGCGCTGGGCGACACCGGCAAGAAGGTCCACACCGGACGATCCCGCAACGATCAGGTGATGGTGGACGTGAAGCTGTTCATCCGCGCGGAGATTGAGAAGACCGTGCGCAAGGCGCGCGCGCTCTTCGACGAGCTGCAGAAAAAGAGCGAAGCCTACAAGGATGTGATCATCCCGGGCTACACCCACCTGCAGGTGGCCATGCCCTCCTCGTTCGGACTCTGGTTCGGGGCCTATGCGGAAAGCCTCACAGACGACATGCTGATGATGAGGGCCGCATGGGACATAAGCAACCAGAATCCTCTCGGAGCGGCCGCCGGCTACGGGTCTTCGGCGCCCCTGAACAGGACCAGGACCACCGAACTTCTGGGCTTTGACGACCTGGACTACAATTCGGTCTATGCCCAGATGGGCCGCGGAAAAACCGAGCGCGCCGTGGCGTTTGCCTACGCCTCCATGGCAGAGACTCTCGGAAGGCTGGCAATGGACTGCTGCCTGTATACGAGCCAGAATTTCGGCTTCATCCACCTGCCGGACTCCCTCACTACAGGGTCAAGCATAATGCCGCACAAAAAGAATCCTGACGTGTTCGAGCTCATCAGGGCACACTGCAACAAGATTCAGGGCGTGCCGGGAACCATAAGATACATCACCGGAAATCTCCCTTCCGGCTATTTCAGGGACATGCAGATAATCAAGGAAGTGTTCTTCCCCCTGTTCGCCGAGATGGACGACTGTCTGGACATTGCCGCCTATGCGGTGGAGAACATGGAGGTGAAGAAAGACGTCATGAAGGATCCCAGATATGCGCTGGCCTACACGGTCGAAGAAGTCAACGACCTAGTGAAAAACGGCGTGCCCTTCAGGGACGCCTACAGGAAGGTGGGCGCCGAGGTGCAGAACGGGACCTTCGAATATCACGGCACGCTTCACCACACTCACGAAGGATCCATCGGCAATCTGTGCAACGACAGGATAAAGGACAAGATGGACCGCATAATGGACGGATTCACTTTCGACAGGGTCCGCTCCGCAGTTGAAAAGCTCACGGCAGAATAATGAAAAAGACACCGAAATACGTAACGGCCGACGAGGCCGTGCAGGCTGTACAAAGCCACGACCACATACATCTCGGGAGCATAGCGAGCGTCCCGTTCGCACTGGTGGAGGCGCTGGTGCGCAGGGCGGAGGCCGGAGATGTCGCTGACCTGCATTTCCATCATTTCCACACTGAAGGGCCCGCCCCGTACTCGGATCCCCGCTTTGAAGGGACGTTCTTCGAGCAGGGATTTTTCGTGGGATCCAATGTCAGGGCCAATGTCAACTCGGGCTACGCCGACTATCTTCCCGTACACCTGAGCGAATCCGGAGAACTTTACCGCAGGGGGGCCATAAAGCTCGGTGCGGCCATGGTGCAGATCACCGAGCCTGACGAAAACGGAATGGTGTCGCTCGGCACCTCGGTGGACTGCTCGATAGCGGCCATAGAGACTGCTAGAACGGTAATCGGAGTGGTGAATCCCAATGTTCCCTTCGCCTACGGAGACCTCGTCCCCATAGACCGCTTCGACTATCTGGTCCGCGATGACCGCCCCCTAATCGAAAAGCCCTACATGGAGCCCACCGAGCAGGAAATCCTGATAGGCCGCACAGTCTCGGAGATCATCCCCGACGGGGCCTGCCTGCAGATGGGCATCGGTTCGCTGCCGAACGCCGTGGCGAGCCAGCTCGGCAATCACAAGAATCTGGGCATACACACCGAAATGTTCGCCGACGGAGTGCTGGAACTCTATCGCAAAGGCGTGATAACAGGCTCGGAGAAAAAGCTCGACCGCGGGAAAATCGCGGCATCCTTTCTGCTCGGTTCGAAAAAAGTTTATAACTTTATAGATCGGAATCCGGATGTCGTGATGAAAGACATCAAATACATTAACAATCCTCTGAATATCGCGCAGAATCCCAATACAGTAGCCGTCAATTCTGCGACGGAAGTTGATCTCACCGGCCAGATCTGCGCCGACTCGATCGGCACAAGAATCTATTCCGGAACGGGAGGACAGCTCGATTTCGTGAGAGGATCTGTCATGTCCGATGGCGGAAAATCAATCACCGCATTCGCATCCAGAACCAAAAAGGGAGCGACCAAGATTGTCCCCACTCTCAGGGAGGGCGCCGGAGTGGTCACCCCGCGCGCCGACGCCCACATCTTCGTTACGGAATATGGCTGGGTTGACCTCACCGGAAGATCGCTTCAGGAGAGGGCCAAGTTGCTCATATCCATAGCGCATCCCGATGACAGAGAGACTCTGGACCGGGCCGCCTTCGAGAGATTCGGCCCGCATTATCACAACTTCACCATTTAAGAACATGCGAAAAGTAACCTTAGTCCTCAGCGACGGAACAAAGTTCCACGGCAAGTCTTTCGGCTATGAAAAGCCGGCTGCGGGAGAAGTCGTCTTCAACACCGCGATGGTCGGCTACCCCGAGAGTCTCACTGACCCTTCCTATGCCGGACAGCTCATGGTGCTCACCTACCCCCTCGCCGGCAACTATGGAGTTCCCCCGAAAGGCAGGGACAAGAACGGGATTTCCGAATTTCTGGAGAGCGACAGGATACACGTGGAAGGCCTGATAGTCTGTGACTACAGCGAACGGTATTCGCATTGGAACGCAGTCGAGAGCCTCGCCGACTGGCTCAAGCGGGAGCAGGTCCCCGGGATCACAGGCATAGACACCCGTGAGCTCACCAAGAAGCTCCGCGAAGGCGGTGTGAAGATGGGAAAGATCCTCTTCGATGACGACCCCGCCGAAGTGCCGGACGCGCAGTATGAAGGTGTTAACTATGTGGCCAGAGTTTCCTGCAAAGAAGTCACGGAATATAACCCGAAAGGGAAGAAGACGGTGGTCCTCGTGGATTGCGGAGTCAAGAACAACATACTCAGAGAGCTGATAGCCCGGGACGTGAGGCTGATCAGGGTGCCATGGGACTATGATTTCAACACGCTCGCATTCGACGGCCTGTTTCTGGCCAACGGCCCCGGCGATCCGGAAACCTGCGCGGTCACGGTGGAGCACATCAGGACTTTCCTGAATTCGGAGAATGTCCGCCCCTGCATGGGCATATGCATGGGCAACCAGCTGTTGGCCAAAGCTGCCGGAGCATCGGTCTATAAGTTGAAATACGGCCACAGGAGCCAGAACCAGCCGGTGAGAATGGTCGGAACCGACACCTGCTACATAACGAGTCAGAACCACGGATATGCGGTTGACAGCGCTTCCCTCCCCAAAGGATGGACGGAACTGTTCGTAAACATGAACGACGGATCCAACGAGGGCATACGCCATGAGAGCAAGCCCTGGTTCAGCGCCCAGTTCCACCCGGAGGCTGACGGAGGCCCGCTCGACACGGAATTCCTTTTCGACAAGTACATCTCCCTCCTCGGCAAGTAAAACTGACCCTCTAAATCCACCAAAACATGAAAAACAAAGACATACAGAAAGTTCTGCTCCTGGGTTCGGGCGCCCTGAAAATCGGAGAGGCCGGAGAGTTCGACTATTCCGGTTCGCAGGCTCTGAAGGCGCTTCGGGAGGAAGGTATCGAGACCGTCCTCATCAACCCGAACATCGCCACGGTGCAGACGAGTGAGGGCGTTGCCGACAAGATCTATTTCCTTCCTGTCACTCCTTTCTTTGTGGAGAAAGTCATCAGAAAAGAAAAACCGCAGGCCATAATGCTGGCCTTCGGAGGTCAGACGGCCCTGAACTGCGGAGTGGCCCTGCACAAGGAGGGTATTCTGGAAAAATATGGCGTGCAGGTTCTCGGCACGCCGGTAAAAGCCATCATGGACACGGAAGACAGGGAGCTTTTCGTGGACAGGCTCAGCGAAATCGATGTCAAGACCATCAAAAGCGAAGCCTGCGAGACCATTGAACAGGCGCGCAAGGCTGCCGCGGAACTCGGCTATCCTGTGATTCTGAGAGCCGCATATGCGCTGGGGGGACTCGGATCGGGGTTCTGCGACAATGAGGACGAACTTAACCATCTGGCCGAAAAGGCATTCTCCTTCTCTCCTCAGGTCCTGGTGGAAAAGAGCCTGAAGGGATGGAAGGAAATCGAATATGAGGTGGTGCGCGACCGCTATGACAACTGCATCACCGTCTGCAACATGGAAAACTTCGACCCGCTCGGAATCCACACGGGAGAAAGCATAGTCATAGCGCCCAGCCAAACCCTCACCAACTCGGAATATCACAAGCTCCGCGCCCTGAGCATGAAGATTGTCCGCCACATCGGAATCGTGGGAGAGTGCAATGTGCAGTTTGCCCTGGATCCGAACTCGGAAGACTACCGCGTGATCGAGGTGAACGCCCGTCTGAGCCGCTCTTCGGCTCTGGCGTCAAAGGCCACAGGCTATCCCCTTGCCTTCGTGGCCGCAAAGCTCGGTCTCGGCTATGGACTGTTCGATCTCAAGAACTCGGTGACAAAGGTCACCAGCGCCCTGTTTGAGCCGGCTCTTGACTATGTGGTCTGCAAGATACCCCGCTGGGATCTCGGCAAATTTCACGGAGTGGACAAATCGCTGGGCTCCAGCATGAAGTCAGTGGGCGAAATCATGGCCATCGGCCGCACTTTCGAAGAGGCCATCCAGAAGGGGCTTCGCATGGTGGGCCAGGGGCTGCACGGTTTCGTGGAAAACAAAGAGATCGTGGTCGATGACATTGACGCGTCACTGAAGAAACCCACCGACAAGAGAGTACTGGTCATCGAAAAGGCGTTCAGCGCCGGCTATTCGGTGGACCACATCCATGAAGACACCAAGATCGACAAATGGTTCCTCTATAAGCTTGAAAGGATACACAGGATAAATCTGGAACTGAAGAAAATCAAGAGTCTTGACGATTTGGACGAAGAGATGATGAGAACGGCCAAGGCCGCCGGATTCACCGACTTCCAGATAAGCAGGGCCATAGGCCTTGAGACCAAGCTGGGTCCCGAGCAGGGTCTGCTCGCCGTCCGCGCCAAGAGGAAGGAAATGGGCATCGTCCCCTGCGTCAAGCAGATCGACACCCTCGCCGCCGAATATCCCGCCCAGACCAACTACCTGTATCTCACTTATAACGGCATCGCCCATGACATCACCTTCCAGCACGACGGCAAGTCGGTGGTGGTTCTCGGTTCCGGAGCCTACAGGATCGGATCCTCCGTGGAGTTCGACTGGTGCGGAGTTCAGGCTCTGAAGACTGTCCGCGAGGCGGGTTACCGGAGCATAATGATCAACTACAACCCCGAGACGGTGTCCACGGACTATGACATGTGCGACAGGCTCTATTTCGACGAGCTCACATTCGAGAGAGTCATGGACATTCTGGAGCTGGAGTCTCCCTTCGGAGTGATTCTCTCCACCGGCGGCCAGATCCCGAACAACCTCGCAATGAGGCTGGATGCGCAGAAAGTTCCCATCCTGGGCACGCAGGCACGCTATATAGACAACGCCGAAGATAGGGAAAAGTTCTCGGAAATGCTGGGACGCATAGGCGTGGACCAGCCCCGTTGGAGCGCCCTCACCACCCTGGACGACATCCACAAATTCGTGGACGAGGTGGGATATCCTGTTTTGGTGCGCCCTTCCTATGTGCTGTCCGGCGCCGCCATGAACGTATGCTCCAACGAGGATGAGCTGGAGAAATTCCTGAAGATGGCCGTGAACGTCTCCCAGCAGCATCCCGTGGTAGTCTCCAAGTTCATGCAGCACAACAAGGAAATCGAGATGGACGCGGTCGCCAAGGACGGAGAGATAATCGCCTATGCGATAAGCGAGCACATCGAGTTTGCGGGAGTGCATTCGGGCGACGCCACCATACAGTTCCCTCCGCAGAAGATCTATGTGGAGACGGCCCGCCGTATCAAGAAGATTTCCCGCAAGATTGCCAAGGAGCTGCACATCAGCGGACCGTTCAACATCCAGTATCTCGCGGAGCAGAACAACATCAAGGTCATCGAGTGCAATCTGAGAGCCTCCCGTTCATTCCCCTTCGTGAGCAAGGTTTTGAAAATCAACTTAATAGACCTGGCGACCAAGATAATGCTCGGCATCCCAGTGGAGAAGCCGGACCGGACCATCTTCGATCTGGACTATGTGGGCATAAAGGCCAGCCAGTTCTCTTTCAACAGACTGCAGAACGCCGACCCCGTGCTGGGCGTGGACATGGTCTCCACCGGAGAGGTGGGCTGCCTGGGTGAAGACACCGACGCCGCCCTCATCAAGGCGATGCTGGCCGTGGGACAGAGGATCCCCGAGCACAGCGTGCTGCTTTCCACCGGAGGCCCCAAGCAGAAGGCGGACATGCTGGACGCCGCGCGCAACCTCCACAGACATGGCTATAAGCTCTATGCCACCGAAGGCACCAGCCGCTATCTGAGCGACTACGGCATTGAGAACACGACCGTCAGCTGGCCGAGCGACACAGACTCATCTCACCCTCAGGTTCTGGACCTCATGCACCAGAGAAAAATAGACTTTGTGGTCAACATCCCGCGCGACCTTTCGTCAAGAGAGCTGACCAACGGCTACAAGGTGAGACGCACGGCCATAGACCTCAATATCCCGCTCATCACCAACGCCCGTCTCGCCAGCAGTTTCATCAACGCCTTCTGCAACATGTCGCTGGACGATATGGACATCAAGAGCTGGGACGAATATTAATTGAGTTATGTACTACAAGGAAGTCAAGTCTCCGGCCCTGATCAAGACAGGACGGGACATTCTGAAAAACATAGACTGGATTCTGAAGGACGCCCACTTCTACTATTCAAACAAGATCCTCATCACTCAGGAAGTTCTTTTTGAAGAGTACAAGGAGCAGCTGAATGTCAACGAGTTCGCCCAGATAGAGTTCGTGAAGGGCGGGCAGACCGTGGAGGCGGTTGACCTGGCGGGCAAAATCAACGGCCTGGACGCCATTCTCTTCGGGTTCGGAGGAGGCAGCGTGATCGATCTGGTGAAATATGTCGGCACGAAGTGCGACATACCTTTTGTCACCATCCCCACCACCCTGTCCAACGACTCGCTCTGCTCGGCCGTCGCCAGACTCACGGCCGGCGGACGCAAGAGAAGCTACACCGTGATGTCTCCGCTTGGAATCCTGATAGACTTCGGGGTCGTGGCCCGTTCGCCCAGAAAGCTCACCCTGGCGGGCGTAGCCGATGTCATTTCCAACCAGTCGGCGGTGAAGGATTGGATTCTGGCCAACAAGAACACAGGCGAACCGATAGCCGAGCTGGCCATGATGCTGGCAAAGTCCGCCCCCGTGGCCCTCTTTAACTACAAGGCCGAAGATGTGGACTCCGACGCGTTCCTTTATGACCTGGCCACCGGACTCATTCTTTCAGGGATGTCCATGATCATGACCGGCTCTTCCAGAGGCGCCAGCGGCTCGGAGCATCTGATAAGCCATGCCATAGACGAGTATTTCCCCGACAAGGCCACAATCCACGGCCTGCAGGTCGGCTGGGCCCACCTGATGGTGGAGAAATACTGCCGAAAGGACATGAAGGAATATGCAAGGCTGAAAAAGTATTTCGACGAGATCGGCCTCACCAAGGAAATCGAGGAGAACGTCCTATGGAAGGAGGAAGAGTTCATGAGCCTGATTCCATATGCCAAGACCATCCGAAAGCGATACACTATCTTCGACGCCATGTAACACTATGCGGGGGTTAAGAAGCCCAAGGGGGCTGACCAAAAATACTTTGGTCAGCCCCCTTGCTGTCAGTTCTTTGACATCGCTTCCTCCACGTCATCCGGCTTTATGGCCAGCCTTTCCTTTCCTGTGCGTCTGGCGCCGTCCGGAGTCACAAGGACGTCGTCTTCAAGACGGATCCCTCCGAAGTCATAATAGCTCTCGATCTTCGCATAGTTCACGAAATCCTTTCCTGTGCCCTTCTTTTTCCACAGTTCGATGAGCGCCGGGATGAAATAGATGCCGGGCTCGTCGGTGATGACATTGCCGGGCACCAGCCTGCGCGCCATTCTGAGGCTTCCGAGGCCGAGCTGATCCGAACGCGTCTGGTCGGGATCGTAGCCGACGAGATCCTCTCCGAGATCTTCCATGTCATGGACATCCAGTCCCATGTTGTGGCCGAGGCCGTGAGGCTGGAACAGACCGGCGATTCCGCATGCGGTCATCTCGTCCAGATCACCCTTCACCAGCCCGAGAGCCGACAGCCCCTCAAGCATCTTTCTGGCCGTGGCAAGATGCACGTCCCTGTAGGCCACACTGGGACGTATGAGCGAGAAGGCGAGCTCATTGCAGTCGCAGACAATCTGATAGATCTCCCTCTGGCGCGTCGTGAAACGCCCTCCGGTGGGATATGTTCTGGTGAAGTCGGAGGCATAGTGGGCGTTGTTCTCAGCGCCGGCGTCTATCACCATAAGCCGGCCGCTTTCCACGACCGCGTCATGCAGATGGTTGTGCAGAGTCTCTCCATGCTGGGTGAGAATGGTGGGGAAAGAGACACCCCAGCCTTTGGAAAGAGTGACTCCGTCCATGCGCCCCACTATTTCCTGCTCCATCACGCCGGGCTTTATGAGACTGCGGGCCATACGGTGCATCTCCTGTCCCAAGGCTCCGGCATCGTCGATCTCGTCGATCTCGCACTGCTCCTTGACGAGCCTCATGGATATCACTGCCTGGACCAGCTCCTTAGAGGCATGGCGCCCACTGCCGGAATCGACTTTCAGCACCTCCTCATGGCCATAACCGAGAAGCTCCGACAGCTTGAGCATGCCGTAGTATCTGGACGGCGGCAAGAAATGCACCCTCCTGCCCGCGCCGACGGCGGATTTCACGGCGGCGTCCAGAGCGGAATACGGAGCCGACTGCGGCACACCGGCCATCGCTGCACGTTCGGACACCGAAGGCTGCGGCCCCATCCATATTATGTCGCCTATCTCGAAATCGTCCGCATAGACCGTCTCTTCGCCGGAGTCAAGATCCATGACGGCGGCATAACGGGGCTCGTCTATGCCGAAATAATAGATCCAAGAGCTGTCCTGCCTCCATTTATAGCAGTTGTCCCTGTATTGGGCGGGAGCCTCGACGTTTCCGATGAACAGAGCGATGCCTCTTTTTCCTTCCGGAAACAGCCCCTCCATCTTGTTGCGCAGCGCTGAGCGCCTGCGGACATATGTCTCTTTTGTAAACATGGCAGTTGTGTTTTTCTGTTTCTTCTCAAATTTACAATTTTTGCCGCGAAAGTCATCGGGGCCGCCGACGGGGAAAACGGCACGAAAAAAGGGTACGCGGAAAATTCCGTGTACCCTGATTCAGATATCGAGTTATATTACTCTGCCTTGGGCGCTTCCTCAGCCTTCGGAGCCTCCTCGGCTTTGGGAGCCTCTGCGGGAGTTGCGGCCTCTGCGGCCTTCTTGGAGCGGCTGCGGCGTGTGCCGGCCTTCTTCTCGGCCTTGGGAGCCGAAGCGAGAGCAGCCTCGTTGAAGTCTACGAATTCGATGAGAGCCATCTCGGAACCGTCGCTCTGACGGAAACCGGTGTGGAGGATACGGAGGTATCCGCCGGGACGGTCGGCCACCTTGGGAGCTATAGTGCGGAACAGCTCGGTGACGGCGTTCTTGTCCTTAAGATAGCTGAACACCACCCTGCGGGAGTGAGTCGTGTCTTCCTTGGTTTTAGTGACAAGCGGCTCAAGATAGGTTCTGAGAGCCTTTGCCTTGGCAACTGTGGTCTGAATCCTCTTGTGGAGGATGAGAGAGTTGGCCATGTTCGACAGCAGAGCCTTGCGGTGACCGCTCTTGCGTCCAAGGTGATTGAATGCTTTATTGTGCCTCATGGTTATACATTAATCTTTTTCTTTGGTTCAATATTGTATTTCCTGACATCCATGCCGAAAGACAGGTGCACCTTCTCCACCAGCTGGTCGATCTCGTTGAGCGATTTTCTGCCGAAGTTGCGGAACTTCATGAGCTCCGCCCTTGAGTAGGAAACCAGATCTGCGAACGTGTCGATGTCGGCGGCTTTCAGGCAGTTGTAGGCTCTCACGGAGAGGCCCATGTCGGAAAGCTTGGTGTTGAGAAGATGTCTCATGCGGAGCGACTCTTCATCCAGTTCCTTGGTTTCAGCCTTGGCCGTGCTTTCAAGAGTGAGTTTCTTGTCGTCGGTGAAGAGCATGAAATGATAGATGAGGATGTTCGCCGCCTCTTTGAGAGCGGAACTGGGGGAGATGGAGCCGTCGGTCTCAATCTCAAGATTGAGCTTTTCGTAGTCCGTCTTCTGCTCCACACGATAGTTTTCCACTGTCCAGTTCACCTTGCGGATGGGAGTGTAGATGGCATCGACGGGAATGGTTCCGATCGGAGTGTTCTCATCCCTCTCCTCCTCGGCGGAAACGAAGCCCCTGCCCTTGGTGATGGTGATGGAGACTTCCAGTTTCACGGAAGGCTCGAGTGAACAGATATGCAGCTGTGGATTCAGCACCTTGAAAGAAGACAATCCGTTGGAGATATCCTCTGCGGTAAACTCGGGTTTGCCGCTTATCGTGATGTTTGCCGTTTCGGTATCGACAGAGTCAACCATCCTCCTGAGTCTCACCTGTTTGAGATTGAGAATGATATCCTGCATGCCTTCAATGACTCCGGGGATGGTGGCGAATTCCTGATCCACTCCCGTAATCTTTATCGAACTGATAGCAAACCCTTCCAGAGAAGACAAGAGAATGCGGCGAAGAGCGTTTCCGATCGTCTGCCCGTATCCAGGCTCCAAAGGCCTGAACTCAAAACGGCCGAGCGTATCGGTGCTTTCGAGCATTATTACCTTATCTGGTTTCTGAAAAGCTAAGATTGCCATATTGTTTCTTTTTTGGTGTTAATTATTGCTTGGAGTAGATATCGACGATAAGCTGCTCGTTGATATTCTCGGGGATCTCCGTTCTCACGGGGACATTGAGGAACTTACCGACGAGAGTCTTGGGGTCGAACTCGAGCCATGAATATTTCACGGCGGAAGCCACGCTGTTCTGGATAACCTCGAGGCTCTTCGATCTCTCTCTGACAGCAACCGTGTCACCGGCTTTCACGTTGGCGGAGGGGATGTTGCATACAGCTCCGTTCAGAGTGATGTGGCGATGGAGCACAAGCTGACGGGCGGCGGCCCTTGTGGGAGCTATGCCAAGGCGATAGACCACGTTGTCGAGCCTGGACTCGAGAAGGAAGAGAAGGTTCTCACCCTTCTGGCCGGCCATACGGGAAGCTTTCTCGTAGGTGTTGCGGAACTGACGCTCCAGAACGCCGTACATATATTTGACTTTCTGCTTCTCCTTGAGCTGGGTGCCGTACTCTGTGGACTTTCTGCCTCTCTTGCGTGCCGTACCGTGCTGTCCCGGAGGATAATTCCTCTTTTCAAAATCCTTGTCAGCTCCGTAAATCGGCTCGCCGAACTTACGTGCGATTTTAGTGCTAGGTCCAGTATATCTTGCCATAATGATTCTGCTTTAAAATTCTGAAATTAAACTTTACGGCGGCCTTTGGGTCTGCACCCGTTGTGGGGCATCGGGGTCACGTCGATGATCTCCGTCACCTCGATTCCGGAATTGTTGATGGTTCTGATGGCCGACTCACGTCCGGCACCGGGACCCTTGACATATACTTTCACCTTGCGGAGACCTGCGTCGAAAGCGGACTTGGAAGCGTCCTCGGCAGCCATCTGGGCGGCATAGGGAGTGTTCTTCTTCGATCCTCTGAATCCGCACTTGCCGGCGGAAGACCAGCTGATCACCTGACCCACATTGTTGGTGAGGGCGACGATGACGTTGTTGAAGGTTGATGAAACATGGGCTTGTCCAGTCGCTTCAACCTTGACGACTCTCTTCTTTGTTGATGTTGTCTTTTTTGCCATAATTCATCAATTATTTGGTTGCTTTCTTCTTGTTGGCGACAGTCTTCTTCTTACCCTTTCTTGTACGGGCATTGTTCTTTGTGCTCTGTCCGCGCACAGGAAGGCCGAGACGATGACGGATTCCCCTGTAGCATCCGATATCCATCAGACGCTTGATGTTCATCTGGACGGTCGAACGAAGCTCACCCTCGATTTTGTACTCGTTTGAAATGATGGAACGGATCTTCGCGATCTGGTCATCGTCCCACTCGTTGACTTTGATGTCATAGTCGATTCCGCACTCGTCAAGAATTTTTCTTGCAGAGGAGCGGCCGATTCCGAAGATGTAGGTCAGTCCTATTTCTCCGCGTTTGTTGTTCGGTAAATCAACACCGGCGATTCTTGCCATATTCTGATTTCTTAATTTTTGTTATTACAAGTTATCACCCGGAAAATCCGGAAAACCATTATCCCTGACGCATTTTGAACTTCGGATTCTTCTTGCAGATCACATAAAGATGACCTTTACGCCTGACAATCTTGCAATCCTCGCTGCGCTTTTTAATGGATGTCTTTACTTTCATAATGCTGAAAATTTTATTTGTATCTGAAGGAAATTCTGCCCTTGGTCAAATCATAAGGCGACATCTCAACCTTGACCTTGTCTCCGAGAAGAATATGGATGAAATTCTGTCTCATCTTTCCGGAGATGTGCGCGAGAATGACGTGCCCGTTTTCCAACTCAACCTTGAACATAGCGTTAGGGAGAGTCTCTACGATTACTCCATCCTGCTCTATTGCCGTTTGTTTAGACATTGAAATATCACTTTAAAAATTAATCTTGCATTCCTTCTCGATATAATCGAAGGTAGACAGCTGTTCCGCTTTACCGTGACGGACAACAACCGTAAGCTCGAAATGAGCCGCATTGCCATGATCTGAAGTGCGTACCGCCCAACCATTTCTAGCAAGGTACACACCGCGCCCTCCGGCGGTGATCATGGGTTCGATGCAGATCGTCATTCCTTCTGTGAGGTGCACTCCGTGCCCCTGTTTCCCATAGTTGGGAACTCCGGGGTTCTCATGCATGTCACGACCGATTCCGTGTCCTTCGAGTTCTCTCACGACACCGAATCCGAATGACTCGGCATACGATTGTACCGCGTGTCCTATGTCACCGGTTCTGTTTCCGGCGACCGCCTGCTCTATGCCTTTGTACAGCGACTCTCTTGTCACTCTGAGAAGCTGCTTCGTCTTTTCGTCCACCTCTCCCACAGGGAAAGTGAAGGCCGAATCGCCGTTGTAGCCCTTGTACATCGTCCCGAGGTCTATGGAGACAATGTCACCCTCTTTGAGCGCGTAGTCCGACGGGAATCCGTGGACCACGGTGTCATTGACTGAGGCGCAGATCGACGCCGGGTAGCCATCGTAATTCAGAAAATTGGGAATCGCGCCGTTGTCGCGGATAAAGGTCTCGGCAACCCTGTTCAACTCGTTGGTTGTCACACCGGGGGCCACCGCTTTACCGACTTCCGCCAACGCCTGGGATGTTATCCTGCCGTTGATTCTCAAAAGCTCGATTTCTTCTTCTGACTTAGGCTTGACCATCTTCCTTGATCTATCATTAACTACATTCCGGAGCGGCCTGTCAGGCGTCCGGTCTTCATGAGACCATCGTAGTGTCTCATGAGCAGATAGCTTTCAATCTGCTGGAGAGTATCGAGCACAACGCCCACAAGGATCAGCAGCGAAGTGCCGCCGTAGAAACTTGCAAACTGGTTGCTGATACCGAAAATCATTGCAATAGCCGGAAGGATTGCTATGATTGCGAGGAAGATGGAACCAGGAAGGGTGACCTTGGACATGATGGAGTCAAGGTACTCGACCGTCTTCTTCCCCGGCTTTACTCCAGGTATGAAACCGCCGTTCTTCTTCATGTCCTCTGCCATCATGGTGGGGTTCACCGTGACGGCGGTGTAGAAGTATGTGAAGAGCACGACAAGTATTCCAAAGATGAAATTATACCAGAATCCGGTGTAATTGCCGAGAGTGGCCGCAAGGCCCCTGGTAGCATCCCATTTGGAGAACAGCAGCGGGAAGAGCATCAGTGCCTGTGCAAAAATGATGGGCATGACGCCTGCGGCGTTGATCTTGAGAGGGATGAAGTTGCGGACTCCGCCATACTGCCGGTTGCCCACGATTCTCTTGGCATACTGGACCGGAACCCTTCTCACTCCCTGAACGAGGGCTATTGCAGCCACGAACACGAAGAAGAGAACGATGAATTCCACGATCAGAAGGAGAAGTCCACCATTGGTGGTGGAGAGCTTTTCACCCACTTCGGCGGCAAGCGCGAAAGGAAGGCGGGCCACGATACCGATCATGATGATCATGGAGATACCGTTACCTATGCCCCTGTCGGTGATGCGCTCACCAAGCCACATGACGAACATCGAACCGGCCATCAGAATGAGGGTCGAGACGAGGTTGTAGGCGAAATTGCTCCAACCGAGCTGGTTGACAGCTATGAAAGCGGAACCGGGAATCTGATTGTGCACCTGGGCCATGTAGGCGGGGCACTGGATAGCCAGGATGGCTATGGTCAGATATCTGGTGAGCTGATTGATCTTTCTGCGGCCGCTCTCCCCCTCCATCTGGAGTTTCCTGAAATAGGGGACGAACATGCCCAGAAGCTGGACGACGATGGAAGCCGAAATGTACGGCATCACACCGAGCGCAAAAATCGAAGCGTTACCGAAGGCGCCTCCGGAGAACATGTTCAGAAGGCCCACAAGACCCTCCTGAGATGTGCTCTGAAGTTTAGCCAGGGATGTCGCGTCGATGCCGGGAAGCACGACGAAACACCCCAGACGGTAAACGAGTATCAGAAGAAACGTGTAGATCAGTCTCTTCTTCAACTCTTCGATTCTGAAGATGTTCTTTATTGTTTCGAAAAACTTCTTCATTTCGGTTCAGTTAGTCTTCGACAACGGTTGTTTTTCCGCCGGCAGCCTCGATCTTCTGGACAGCCGACTTGGAGAAAGCGTCTGCGGACACCTCAAGCTTTGCGGTAAGCTCTCCGTTTCCGAGAATCTTCACGAGATCCTTGGGAGCGGCGAGACCTGCATCGACAAGAACGTCAAGAGTGATGACATTCACGCCGCTGGTCTCGGAAAGCTTCTGAAGGTCGGAGACATTCACAGCCTTGTACTCAACACGTGTGGGGTTCTTGAAACCATATTTGGGAAGTCTTCTCTGGATAGGCATCTGACCGCCTTCGAAGCCGATCTTATGCTCATATCCGGCACGTGCCTGAGCACCCTTGGTACCGCGGGTGGAAGTGCCGCCCTTACCGGAACCCTGACCGCGTCCGAGTCTCTTCTTTGCAGATTTAGTGGAGCCGTTTGCGGCTTTCAAGTTATGCAATTCCATCTGTAATTCCTCCTCTTAGTTAATTTCTTCAACTTCAACCAGGTGGCGGACTTTGGCGAGCATACCTGTGGATACAGGGGTCTTCTCCACCTCAACAGTCTCATGCATTCTGTGGATTCCGAGGGAACGGAGGCTTTCCTTCTGCTTTCTGGTCTCTCCGTTCTTGCTGATCACCTGTGTAATCTTATATTTTGCCATGTCTGTGTCCTCCTAGATTAACCGTTAAACACATTCTGCATGGAAACGCCACGCATTCCGGCCACGGTGTAGGCGTCTCTCATCTCGGTGAGGGCGCGTACGGTGGCTTTCACAAGGTTATGGGGGTTGGACGATCCTTTGGACTTCGCAAGGACGTTCTGCACTCCGGCCGACTCGAAGACGGCGCGCATTGCACCACCTGCCTTCACACCGGTACCGGGAGCGGCGGGTTTCATGAACACCTCGGCTCCGTCATACTTGGCCACCATGTCGTGAGGGATGGTCTTGTTGATGACAGGAATCTTCACGAGATTCTTCTTGGCATCCTCAACGCCCTTCTGGATGGCGACAGTGACTTCATTCGCCTTTCCAAGACCATAGCCCACAACGCCGTTTCCGTCACCGACCACAACAATGGCCGCAAAACGGAAGTGACGGCCTCCTTTCGTGACCTTGGTCACTCTGTTGATGGCTACCAGCCTGTCCTTGAGTTCAAGGTCAGAGGTCTTTACTCTTTTAACATTTGTATTTGCCATAGTCTCTTTTATTAGAATTTAAGTCCGCCTTCACGTGCGGCGTCTGCCAGGCTCTGGACCCTGCCGTGATAGAGATAACCTCCGCGGTCGAATGCGATCTCGCTGACGCCCTTGGCGATGGCGCGCTCGGCGATTGCCTTGCCGACTATAGCGGCGGCCTCGACACCGGTCTTGCCTTTGCACTCGGCGGCGAGAACCTTGTCGTTGGATGCGGCGGCTGCGAGAGTCTCGCCCTTGAGGTCGTCAATCACCTGGGCATATATCTGTTTGTTGCTTCTGAAGACAACGAGACGGGGACGCTCAGCTGTTCCGTTGACATGCTTGCGGATACGGTAGTGGATCCTCCTTCTTCTTTCTATTTTATTCAATGCCATAATTCTTTCCTCCTATTACTTAGCGGAAGCTGTCTTGCCGGCCTTGCGACGGAGCTGCTCGCCGACGAACTTGATACCCTTGCCCTTATAAGGTTCAGGCTTGCGGAAAGAACGGATCTTGGCCGCAACCTGGCCTATGAGCTGCTTGTCGCAGCTTTTGAGGATGAGAACGGGGTTCTCGCCTTTCTTCACCGGAGCGGCCTCGGCCTTGACTTCCGGAGGAAGGAGAAGCTGGATGTCGTGGGAATAACCCAGCGCGAAGTTCAGGATCTGGTCATGAACATCCACACGGTAACCCACACCGACGAGCTCCTGCTTGATGGTGTATCCCTCGGACACGCCAACTACCATATTATGGACAAGCGCGCGGTAGAGTCCGTGCAGCGAACGGTGATTCGGAAGATCCGAAGGGCGGGAGAATTTGATTTCGTTTCCCTCTATGGTGACTGTGATGTCAGGGTCAACAGCCTGAGTGAGTTCACCCAGAGGTCCTTTAACCTTAACGACGTTTCCGGCGAGCAGTTCTGCGCTCACCTTCTCCGGAAGGCTTACAGGCAATTTACCAATTCTTGACATAATTGTTGAGTTAGATTAATATACATAGCAAATCACTTCACCGCCGACGTTGAGGTTCTTTGCCTCCTTGTCGGTGATGACGCCCTTGGACGTGGTGAGCACGGCCACTCCGAGTCCGTTCAGAACTCTGGGCATGTCTTTGACATCCACATATTTTCTCAGACCGGGTTTGGAAACACGGTCGATTCCCTTGATTGCGGGAAGCTTGGTCTGCGGATGGTACTTAAGCGCAAGCTTGAGCACATTGTAAGGCTCGCCCTCGACCACCTTGTAGCTGAGGATGTAGCCTTTCTGGAAAAGGATCTCGGTTATGGCCACCTTCATCTTGGACGAAGGGATCTCAACAACCTTCTTACCGGCACGGTAAGCATTGCGAATCCTTGTCAGATAATCTGCAATTGGATCAGTCATTGTTTTTGTCTTTTGGGGACCGGCGTAAGATAACGCCCGATATCCGATTGTTAATAAATTGAATATGAATGCGGTCCACCCGTGACGGGAGGGCCGTTTTTATCATTACCAGCTGGCTTTCTTCACTCCCGGGATGAGACCGTTGGCGGCCATCTCGCGGAACTGGATTCTGCTGAGACCGAAAGCGCGCATATATCCCTTCGGACGTCCGGTGAGGGAGCAGCGGTTGTGAAGACGGCAGGCGGCGGAATTCTTGGGGAGCTTGTCAAGAGCAGCCCAGTTTCCGGCCTCCTTGAGAGCCTTTCTCTTCTCGGCGTATTTAGCAACCAGCTTCGCGCGTTTTACCTCGCGGGCTTTCATTGATTCTTTTGCCATATTCTTTAGTTGTTATGTTTCTTGAAAGGAAGTCCGAAAGCCTTGAGGAGAGCGTGGCATTCCTCGTCGGTCTTGGCGGTCGTAACGAAAGTGATCTCAAGCCCGTGGATCTTGGGGTTCTTGTCCATGTCGATCTCGGGGAAGATGATCTGCTCCTTGAGTCCGAGGGTGTAGTTGCCCTGGCCGTCCATCTTCTCGGAGATGCCGTTGAAGTCACGGATACGGGGAAGGGTCACGCGGATGAGTTTCTCAAGGAACTCATACATCTTGACGTTGCGGAGGGTGACCTTCGTTCCGATGGGCATGCCCTTACGGAGCTTGAAGTTGGAGATATCCTTTCTGGAAGAAGTCACTATGGCTTTCTGACCGGTGATGAGGGAGAGTTCCTCGGCGGCCTCCTCCACGAGCTTCTTGTCGGCAGTGGCGTCTCCGACGCCCTCGTTGATGCTGATTTTCACCAATTTGGGGCACTGCATCACAGTGCTGTACGAGAACTGCTTGACAAGTGCGGGGACTATTTCCTCCCTGTAAACCTTCTTGAGGGTGGGAACATATCCGGCGGGCAATTTCTGAGCCTCTGCCGGCGCGTTATTCTTCTTCTTTGCCATAATTACTTGATCTCTTCTCCAGATTTTTTAGCATAGCGGACTTTCTTGCCGTCCACGAATTTATACCCTACTCTGGTGGGTTTGGAAGTGGAGGGGTCGACAAGCTGCACATTGGAAATATGGATGGAGCCTTCCTGCTTCACGATGCCTCCCTGAGGCTGCTTTGCATTGGGCTTGGTGTGCTTGCTGACCATATTCACTCCCTCGATGACAACGCGGTTCTTGTCTTTGAGAACCGAGAGGACCTTTCCGGTCGTGCCCTTGTCATTTCCGGCGTTCACATACACGGTGTCGCCTTTCTTAATATGAAATTTCGTCATGATTCTTGGATTTTAAAGGACCTCGGGAGCCAACGAAACAACTTTCATGTAATTCTCGCGCAGTTCACGGGCGACCGGTCCGAAAATACGGGTTCCGCGAAGCTCGCCCGCATTGTTCAGAAGGACGCATGCGTTGTCGTCGAAACGGATGTAAGATCCGTCCGGCCTGCGGATTTCCTTCTTTGTGCGCACAACCACAGCCTTGGAGACTGTTCCCTTCTTGGCGTTGCCGCCGGGGAGGGCGCTTTTCACTGCAACGACAATTTTGTCACCGACTGTTGCATAACGGTGGTGGGTTCCCCCCAGAACGCGGATGCAAAGGACTTCCTTCGCACCGCTGTTGTCGGCCACCTGCAAACGTGTTTCCTGCTGTATCATGTTACTTGACTTTTTCTACGATTTCAACTAATCTCCACCTCTTTGTCTTGCTCAGGGGGCGGGTCTCCATGATGCGGACCGTATCACCCTCGCTGCACTCGTTCTTCGCATCGTCTGCGACGAACTTGGTGGTCCTCTTTACGAACTTGCCGTACATCGGATGTTTCTCTCTGTATTCGGTGGCCACAACGATAGTCTTGTCCATCTTGTTGCTGACCACAACACCGATTCTTTCCTTGCGAAGATTTCTTTCCATAAATCTTATCCTATTAGTTCTGTTCTTTCTGTTTCTGAGCAAGGACCGTCATCATGCGCGCGATGTCGCGGCGGGTCTTCTTGATCTCAGAGGTGTTTTCCAGCGGGGAGACGGCGTGATTGAGCTTCATGGTGTCAAGATTGGCCTTCTCCGATCCGATGCGGTCCTGCAGGTCTGCAATGGACATTTCGCGTACTTCAGAAATTTTCATTGTCTTTCTAACGGTTATTATTCGACATAGTCCCTGCGGACGACGAACTTCGTCGCAACGGGAAGCTTATGGGAAGCAAGACGCATTGCCTCCTTGGCAACCTCGAGCGAAACGCCTTCAGCTTCAAACAGGATACGACCCGGAGTTATAGGGCAAACATACCCTTCCACATCTCCCTTACCTTTACCCATACGGGTTGAAAGAGGCTTCTTTGTAATAGGCTTGGCGGGGAAAACTCTAATCCAAATCTGACCTTCACGGTTCATACGGCGGGAGATCGCCTGACGGGCGGCCTCTATCTGCTGAGCAGTGAGCCAGCAGTTTTCGAGATTCTTGAGACCGAAAGAACCGAACGCAAGCTGGTTGCCCCTCTGGGCGTTACCCTTCATGCGGCCCTTCTGTTCTCTTCTGAACTTGGTTTTCTTTGGCTGTAACATTGCTGTACTACTTTAAATTCTTTGTCGTAAAATCTCTAAATCGCTAAGTTTCAGCTGGTTGGGCGTACTTCACTCTGAATTTAGGATTGCAAAGTTAGTTATTTTTTTCGGAAACAAAATACTTTCCGAAAAAATTTTGACATTTTTTGACACGAAAAATTGATGGCCATTCTCCGTATTTTCAGGATGTTACAGACTTGGACCATAAAAAATTCCTGCAATTTTGGACGGCGGACAAACATGGGTAACTGAAAAAAGCGACCCGGCGCCGGGATGAACGCGATTCTCCGTTTTTTGCATAGCTTTGCACCGGATCATGAAAAAACTTTTCCTGACAGCCGCCATTTTCGCCGCGGCGCTTCTCCTTTCCCCTCCGAGTGCTTACGGGCAGGACAATGCCTCCCGCAAGGGCGAAGCCGGGCCGGTGTACAAGATGCCGAAGACAGGCAACTTCATGCGCTATCTGGTTCAGGACGGGGACACGGTCTACGTCGCGAGCATAGCTCCGGCGGTGAAATATGCCGTCGGCAGCGGAAGACTTTGGAGAAAGGAATCCAGGCTGCTGAGCAACTTCGGAAAAGTCTATCCATATGCGCTGGAGGCCAAAAGGCTTATGGCCGAAGTGGACGCCGATCTTGGCGAGGGCATGAGGAAGAGAAAAAAGGAGCGCTACATCAATGCCATCCAGAAGGACCTCATGGAAAAATACGAGCCGGTGCTGAGGAAAATGACGGTCACGCAGGGAAAACTTCTCATCAAGCTGATCGGCAGAGAGACCGGCCTCACTCCATATGAGATCATCCACGACTACAAGAGCGGGATTTCGGCCGGCACATGGCAGGGAGTCGCCAAAATCTTCGGAGGCGACCTCAAGAAGAGGTATGACCCGGAGGGGGAGGACAGCCTGGTGGAATATCTGGTGAGAAAATGGGACGAGGGCCAGTACCCGGCTCTATACAGGTCGGTGTTCGGCCGGGAACCCGACATTCCGCATGTGGATCCCACGCAGACTCCCCCGAAAGACGGAGGAAAGAGAAAATGAGCCGCGGAAGGCGTGTCAGACGACATCCAGCCTCTCGCCGTCGAACACGGCATAGTGGTCACCGGCGATCCAGTCCTTGAGAATGATGAAGTCGGAGCCGGACGGAAGCGTCAGACGCGCGGAAGTGTGGAAGTGCCCGAAGATGAAGTGGTCTATGCTCCTGCGGGAAGCCATCGCCGCACAATACCTGTACAGCGGCTCTTCGGGGCCCTTGAACGCATAGGGGATGTTCTTGGCGAGACGGCTGTTCCTGGACCACCCCTTGCCCAGCCTGAACGCCACCCATGGATGCAGCAGGGAGAAAAGAGACTGAAAGAAACGGTTGTTGAACCCCCATTTCATGAGCTTGTAAAGCCTCATCCCGCGCCCAAGCCCGTCACCGTGCCCCAGGCAGAAGACCTTCCCGCCTATTTCGGTGACGATCGGTTGCCTCTTGATGACCTTCATCCCCAGTTCCGTAAAATAGCCATAGGTCCATGTGTCATGATTCCCGGTGAAGAACCAGACCTCGACTCCGGCATCCATAAGATCCTCCAGCGCGGCGAATACCCTGACATAGCCTCTGGGCACCACGTCCCGGTACTCATACCAGAAATCCCATATGTCTCCGAGAAGGTACAGCGAGGCGGTCCGGTCCGCGGGTATGGACTTGAGAAAAGCGACAAACCGGGCCTCCCGGTCCTTCATGTCACCGACTTCCAGCCCCAGATGCACGTCGGCCGCGAAATATGACAGGTTGCGCCCTTCCATGCGCTAAAGGAATATGAATATCAAGACGGCGGCTATGGCGCAATAGAGCGCGAACCACGAAAGCCTGGCCTTTTTGACGAGATCGACCATGACCCGGCAGGCGAAAAGGCCCGAAAGGAAAGCCGCCAGGCCGCCCAGCAGCAGCGCCGCCGCACCTACTCCGTCGCCGAAACTTTCGGCACCGGTGGCGACGTCAAGCAGGGAAAGGCACTGTTCGCCCACTATGGGGACGATGACCATGAGAAAAGAGAACTGGGCCATCACGTCACGCCGCACCCCGCTGATTATTCCGGAGGTTATGGTGGTGCCGGAGCGCGACAGTCCCGGAGCCACCGCACAGGCCTGACCGATTCCCACTATCAGCGCCTGAAGATAGGAGATGCCGTTTCTTCTGACGGGGGCGTTCTTCGAAGCGGGCAGGGAAACCCTGTCCGAAAGGAACAGCAGAACCGCCGTGATCAGCAGACATACCCCCACTATGGTGAGGCTGTCCCCGAAGAGGGCTTCCACCTTGTCCTTCAGGACAAAGCCGACGAAGGCCACGGGGACCATGGACACGATCAGTTTGCAGATGTAGTCCGTGCCGTCGTTATACTTGAATTTGAAAAGCTCCGCAAAGAGCGACACTATGGGCTTCCAGAAGACCACTATAGTGCTGAGGACAGTGGCGAAATGGACCGCCACGGTAAAATCTAGGAATCCTTCGGAATCCGCCCCCACCAGCTCGCGGAAGATCATCAGATGTCCGCTGCTGCTCACGGGAAGAAACTCGGTCAGCCCCTGCACTATGCCCAATAGAATAGCCTGCCACCAATCCATATCCTACTTCTGTTTTTTATTTTTGGGAAGTTTCATTATCGCCACTATTTCCATGACCACGCCGCAGATTATCACGACGGGGGCCAGATACAGCCTCCGGAAATCGAACATCGCGGTGTTGAACACGGCGGGATCTCCGCTGCCGCCGCCGGAAAGAAGCACATAGCCGAGGGCCATGACCAGAACTCCCCCCACCATGAGGATGAGCCCGCGGCGGGTTATCGGCATGTTGCCGTCATTGTTTTCTTCCATGACTACGAAATCTTTTTATACATAAAGGTCGTCCTTGCCCAGACGGAGTAGCCGCCCGGTGACGAACCATGTGCTCACCACGCATATCAGCACTCCGGCGGCGACCACTATGCCCATTACGGACAACAGCAGATCAAGCCGGAAAATCTCGAACATCTGCGAGAACTGCGCCTTTATCAGATACAGCATCCCGACGATTATGGCTATCGCTATGAAGGACGCGAACAGTCCCATCAAGGCCGCCTTGGCCAGAAACGGCCCGCGGATGAAGGAGTCGGTGGCTCCGACGAGCTTCATGGTGTGGACCGAGAAGCGCTTGTCATAGAAGCTCAACCGCATGGTGTTGCTGATCAGCACGAAGGAAATGAACATAAGCACGGCTATGAACACCATCAGCACAAAGGTTATCCGACCCAGATTGGCGTTAAGGGACTCCACGAGGGACTGCTGCCACACGACCTCGTCCACAAGGGGTGACGCAGTCAGTCTTTTCTCCACGACCGCCAGACTGTCCGGAGAGACATAGCCGGCGTTCAGAGTGATGTTTATCGAAATGGGGACGGGCGAAGTCTCGAACACCTTGAGGAAATCCGATCCGAGCATCTCCTCCATCTCCTTCTCCCCCCTTTCCCGGGAAATGTACTCCGTCCCGTGGATGAAAGGCATTCCGCGCAGGCTTTCCTCATAGGCAAGGGCCTGAGGCTCGGTGACATCGTCCCTTAGCATGAGCCCCACCGTCATGTTCTCCTTGAAATAGTCGGAAACGGCTCCGGTGTTGACCAGCAGCAGGGCGCTCACCCCCACGAGGAAGAGCACAAGGCTGATGCTGACCACCGACGACACATACGCGCCGGCTATCCTTTTCCTGATTATTTTGTTTTCGTTTCCGCCCATGGCAATCCGCCTCCGCCGGCCACCCGAGACCGGTCTCCCATAGTTCGGCAAAGATAGTGAATTATCAAAACATCGGAAATTTTTCGTAACTTTGCCCCGTTGTAATTATTAGTAAGATGGGAGCTTCACCAAAGAGAGTGCTTTTTGTCAATTCGGAGATCTATCCGTACCTTCCGGACAGCCCTCAGGCTAATATCGGAAGATATCTGCCGCAGGGAATAATCGAAAAAAAGAAGGAAATCCGATCCTTCATGCCGCGCTACGGATGCATCAACGAAAGGAAAAACCAGCTCCATGAAGTCATCCGGCTTTCCGGGCTCAACATTGTCATCAAGGATGTTGACAGGCCCATGGTGATCAAGGTCGCATCCATCTCCGCGGCCCGCATGCAGGTCTATTTCATCGACAATGACGACTACTTCAAGAGAAAGCAGACCTATGCCGACGAAAACGGCGTGTTCTTCCCGGACAACGCCGAGAGGGCGGTGTTCTTCGCAAGAGGAGTGCTCGAGACCGTGAAGAAGCTGCGCTGGGCGCCGGACATCATCCACTGCCACGGCTGGATTTCCCACATCGTTCCCCTCTATCTTAAGAAAGTCTACAAGGACGACCCCGTCTTCGCGTCCAGCAAGGTGGTCCTGTCCCTGTATGACGACACCCCCTCCGAGATGTTCGCCCCGGATTTCTCCAAAATCGCCCTCTTCGGCAATGTCACCGCGGAAGACGTGCGGATCCTGGAGGACCCCAGTGGCATAAATCTTGCGAAACTCGCCGCCGGACAGAGCGACGGAATCATCATGTCCCAGGAAAATGTGGACAGCGGGCTTGATTCCTATTGCAGAAGTCTGTCCGTTCCGGTGCTGGACTACAACGCCAAGGCGATGGAGGACGGCAGCTGGATCGACGAGTATAACGCTTTTTATGATCAGCTTTAAGTAATGAATTTCCGTTTTCTCGGCGGCCTGTGCCTAGGGCTGGCCTGCCTTTCGTCCTGCGTGGATGTCAACGAGGGTTTGGGACAGAGCTACATGGCGAAAAACCAGCAGTACGATATCTACACGGCGGAATTTCCCATAGAAGACATCCGTATGGAAAAGCCCGAGGAGTTGTCCGCGGCCAGTTCCTACCGTTTCATAGTGGGCGCCATCCGGGATCCCCTTTTCGGACTCACGACCAGATCCACGACCTTCACCCTGGTCCCCGTGATGGACACCCTCGATTTCGGAAAGCCGGGGACACAGAAGATCAAGCAGTTCCACTTCGTCGCTCCGATAGACACGCTGTCTTACGCCAGCGAGAGCCAGGCCCATATACTTCAGAACATCAATGTCTATGAGGTGGAGGAATATGTGGACGTCAAGAAGGCTTCGCAGGAGATCAAGCACGGCAACAGGAGAATCACGAAGACCGTTCCGATCTATGACGGCGGCGATTCGCTCTCCTTCGACTTCACCGAGGATTTCGCCCGCAAATATATGGAAATCACCCAGGCCGATCTGGACACCATAACGACCTATTCCAAGAAGTTCCCCGGCATCTATCTCACGACTGACGCCCCCTCCGGCGAAGGCGGCCGCATCAACATGTTCAAACTGCCCATGGACGTGGCCAGCAGCTACATCTACGGAAGCTATGCGGTGCTGAAATTCAGCGCGGAATATGAGAACAAGGGTGTGGTGGACACTTCGTTCTACTTCACTCTCGGCAACATGGACCTCTACAGCTTTGCGGATGTCAAGTCCACATCGGTGTCGGACTATCCGCAGGCGGCCTACAACATCACCGGCAGCGAATCGGACGGATTTGAGGGACCGGCGGCTGAAAACTATTATCTCGAGGGCGGCAAAGGCTTGAAGCCCGTGGTCAAGGCCGCGTCCATCAGGGAAAAGATTCTGGCCGAGGTGTCGAAACACGGTGATCCCGCCGACATAATCATAAGCAAGGCGACCGTCACCCTCCCCTTCAAGTTCCCCGAGAACTACAAGGACATGGCCTATTACCCGACGACCATGAGCCCGACCTGCCGCATAGTGGCGAAGGACGGCACGGTGACTTTCGGCGGCCTGACCGACTCCAGCGTGTCCACCGAGGATCAGGGCGACGTCAACAGGTCCACCTGCGTCTATGCCCCGGACATCACCCATCACACTCAGCAGATAGTGACTCTGACCGACGAGTCGAAGATTGAAAACTATGACATCTGGTTCCTTCCCGTTGCCGTGGAGACTGTGACGTCGGCCGCCGACAAGGAAGAGTCCAGCAGCGAATATTCATCACTCCTGCAGCAGCTTGCCTATGCCAGCTACTACAACAACATGTATGGAGGATATGGCTATGGCAGCAGCAGTTACTATGGCAGCTACTACGGCAACGGCTACAGTAATTATTACGCCTATTCGCTGCTCTCGCAGATGTACTCGTCGAGCTCGTCTTCGGAAGAGACCCTGTCCCTGCTGGACCTCGGCCGTTTCTACAAGGCCGAATTCTATGGGCCCGACGCCGACAAGAACGTGCCGACTTTCTCGATAACCTACGCAGTCCCCATCAAACAGGACTAAGAGATGGAATAAAAAATAGAGAGAGTGGCCGTCCGGTCACTCTCTCTTGCTCTTATATTCCTGTCGGCGAGTCCTTACTTGAGCTTGCTTTCAACGTAGTTCACAGCGTCAGACACAGTGGCGATGCTGCTGGCGTCCTCATCCGGAATCTTGATGTCGAATACACGCTCGAACTCCATGATGAGCTCAACGGTATCAAGAGAATCCGCGCCAAGATCGTTGGTGAAGTTTGCGGTTTCGGTAACTTCCGACTCTTCCACTCCAAGCTTGTCGACGATGATTTCCCTCACCTTCTTTAGAATATCCTCATGTGACATAATTGAATAAATTTGATTTATTGTTAATACTAATTTTCAGGCAAGTCTCCGCAAGAGGCGGAAACAACTTTGCAAAGTAAATAAAAAAATCCTATAAATAAAAGACTTAGTGAGAGTTTTGCTCTAAAATCCTCATTCTGAGGCCGTCTTGCTGAGCGAAATCCATATGCGCAGACCGTTGACGGCGTTAAGCAGATAGAAGGAATACTTGATGATGTAGATCATCGCATAGGCCGAGGAGGCGCCACCGGAATATTCGACGGACCACATGAGTATGGACGCCACGTTCACTACTATCCAGAAGATCCATTGCTCCATATAGGCCGACGACATGAGCCATTGGCCGATGATGTTGCAGACAAACGAGACGGCGTCGAAGATTATGGCCCATCTGAAAAAAGTTCCCGCCGCGGAGCGGTCGAACCATGCGATGACGATGCTCGCCGCGGCCGTCCCCGCCAAAAAAAGCAGGAAGTACAGAATCCTCTGGCGGAAAGTCTGCCGGCGGGCTGAAACCCTCTCCTTCTCACGCGCCCCGCGCTTTCTCCATTGCCAGAAGCCCACAAACTGCATGGGGACGAAATATAGCAGGTGAAGGGCTCCGTTTCCGAGCCCCGATCCGCCGCCGGCCCAGCTCATCAGGCACATTGTCCCATATATGGACACGTCCAGCAGTCCGAACAGAAAGGTCAGTATCATTCCGTTGGCCGAACAGACATTGGCCAGAACCCCCATCAGGGAGCCGAATGCCGAAATCAGCAGGAGGATTTTCCCGCTCTCGGCAGAAGACAACTTGAGGGCCGTGGCAAGGGCCATGGCCACGGTCATCCCCGTCAGGATGAAGATATTGAACCAGAAATTGAAATCTCTTGGGGCGGTATTGTTCATTGTACGGTATTCAAATGCTCATGTATGCGGGACGCAAGAGTCCTGTTGCCGAGGAAGTCGGCAAGGTCGTCCAGAGGAGCGGCGGAGATTCTGGCCACGCTTCCATAGTGCATGATCAGCCGCTGCTCGGTCTTTTCTCCCACTCCCCTTATATCGCGTAGGGCGGACTCTATCTGGCTTTTGCTGCGGAGATTGCGGTGGAATGTGATGCCAAAGCGATGCGCCTCGTCCCTTATCTGTTGCAGAATTTTGAGAGCCTGAGAGTTTCTGTCGATAAAAAGCGGATAGGGATCACCGACGCGGATAACCTCCTCAAGTCTTTTCGCAAGGCCTATGACGGTCAGCCTGCCGGTGAGGCCCAGATCGGAAAGCGCCTGCCATGCAAAATCAAGCTGGCCCTTGCCGCCGTCGATCACCACAAGCTGGGGGAGGTCGTCGGGAGCCTCGGCAAGCATGCGCGAATAGCGACGGTTCACGACTTCCCTCATGGACGCATAGTCATTGGCGCCCACCACGGTCTTTATCTTGAACCTGCGGTAGTCGCTCTTTGAGGGGACTCCATTCCTAAAGACCACGCAGGAGGCCACCGGATTGGTCCCCTGAATGTTGGAGTTGTCGAAGCACTCCATGTGGACGGGCGTCACACTCATGCCCAGCGCCTTTTGCAGCTCTTCGAGAACCTTGCGGTGATACTCGTCCGGATCGGTGTGTTCCCTCTGTTTCAGGGAATTGAAGCGCATCTCGCGGGCATTCCTCACGCTCAGTTCAAGCAGAGCCAGCTTATCCCCGGCCTTGGGAATACGGAAATTCACCCCTTCAATCTCCACGTCAGGGAAGAACGGCACCACGATCTCGCCGGAAAGCTCACCGAATTTCGCCCGGATCTCTCCGATGAAGGTGCTGAGCACGGAGGCCGGAGATTCCTCTATGGCCAGGCGGAAACCGAGGTTCAAAGACTGTATGACGGCTCCGTCCCTTATTCTGAGGAAGTTGCCGAAAGCCTCAGTCTCATCTGACACCAGCGAGAACACGTCAAAGTCCCCGGCGCCGCTGCCGGTTATTATGGACTTGCCGTAGTGCTGCTCCAGCGCCTGCATTTTCCGCTTGTAAAGCTCGGCGTTCTCGAAATCGAGAGCCTCGGCCGCCGCCTCCATTTTCGACTTGCAACTCCGCATCATCTTTCCGGCTCCTCCCTTGAGCACTGTGACTATCTCGTCTATATATCCGCGGTATTCCTCCACGGATATCGCTCCGGCGCAGCACCCCCGGCACCTGCCTATGTGGAATTTCAGGCAGGGCCGGAACTTCTTCCGCAGGATCGCGTCGGAATTGATCTTGAGCGTGCAGGTTCGCAGCGGATAGAGCTCCGAAAACATCTCCAGCAGCTTGCGGGCATAGATCACGCTGCTATACGGCCCGAAATATCGGGCTCCGTTCCGCGTCAGCCGCCTGGTGAGAAAAACCCTGGGGTAGTCCTCGTCGGTCACGCATATCCATGGATAGGTCTTCGAATCCTTGAGCAGGATGTTATAGCGGGGCTTGTACTGTTTGATGAGATTGTTCTCGAGCAGCAGAGCGTCAGACTCGGAGGAGACCACGCTGTATTGGGCGTCGGCGATTTTCGAGACCAGGACTCTGGTCTTGCGGGTCAGACGCTCCGGCGCGACAAAGTACTGGGCCACACGTTTGTGCAGGTCCTTGGCCTTGCCCACATATATCACATTTCCCTCGGAGTCATAGTATCTGTAGACTCCGGGGGAATGCGGGAAAAGTTCTATTTTTTCCTTTACGGTCAACGCGGCCGTTTACTTTACATATTCCGATACGGTCTGGCCGATAGCCTCTCCGCGAAGATTGCGCTTGAGGATGGTGCCGTCGGGGCCGACGAGGATTATGTGGGGAATACCCTGAATACCATAGATGTCGGTGGCGATCTTCTGGGTGTTGACCATATGGTTCCAAGGAATCTTATAGGCTGCGGCAGTGTCCAGCGAAGCCTGAGGCTTATCCCATACAGCCACGCTCAGGATATCGAAATTCTCACCGTGATATTTGGAATATACCTCCTTGAGATTGGGAATCTCAGCCTTGCAGGGACCGCACCAGCTCGCCCAGAAGTCCACCAGCATATATTTGCCGTTGCCCACATAGTCGGAGAATTTCTCGATCTTGCCGGGAGCGGTCTCCACTTCAAAATCGGTGAACATCTTGCCTTCGGCCGTATTGGACTGGGCCTGAGCGGCACCGGAGATGGACACTATGAACCCATCCTTCTGAAGCTCCGGAGAAAGTGACTTCACAAGGGAGGACATGGTCTCGGGATCCAGCTCGTAATAGATGTTGCCGAATGCGACCAATGCGGTGTAGTTGTCGGGGTTCGCACGGATGACATCGGTGCTGACGGAGACGAAATCGGACTGGACGCCGTCATAGTACGCCTCGGAGAGGCTGTCTTTCTGTTCCTGAGAGAGCGAAGAGTCGGCGGATATCTCAGCCCTCTTGGCCTCAACGTCCTGCATGAAGGAAATCATCTTCAGCTGATAGTCCGTGTAGGCGGCGCAGGCCCCCTTGGCGTCCGAAGAAACGGCCATCGGCGTATCCGCAGTAAAATCAACGGTCACGGTGCTTCCGTCAGAGATGAATGCCACGGCCGCTCCGTCTTCAGTCTGCACATAGGCGGAAGCCGTCAGGTTGACCGGGAGGGTGGCCTTGAATGTTCCCGACTCCACGGTGAGGACTGTATCCTTGTCGGCAACCTTCACCGTCACTGTCCCGTCATAGTCAGAAGAGACAATTCCCTTGAGTGTGGTCTCGTGCCCTCTGCCTGAGCAGGACACGGCGGCGGCCAATACGAGAAGCGCCGCCAGATAGTTCAGTTTCATATAAATAACAGTTGTTGTGCTATATTTATCCGGAATGAAATGGCCTGCCGCGAACAAAATCCCGGCAGGCCACAAATATAAGACTTTTTTGATTACTCAGCCTTGTCAGCAGAAGGTCTGCGCTCGCGGCGTCCTCCTCTGCGTCCGCCACGGTCGTTTCCGCGTCCGCCGCGGTTCTGTCCGGGAGCGGCTGCGGCAGCCACGCCTGCGTTGGGGGAAAGATCCTTCTTGCCATAGACCTCACCGTTGCAGATCCAGACTTTGATGCCGAGGCAGCCGACCTTGGTGTTGGCCACTGCGAGAGCATAGTCGATGTCCGCACGGAAAGTGTGAAGAGGAGTACGGCCTTCCTTGATCATCTCGGAACGGGCAATCTCCGCTCCGCCGATACGACCGCTGACCTGCACCTTGATACCTTCGGCACCGACTCTCATTGCGGTGGCGATAGCCATCTTGATGGCCCTTCTGTAGGACACGCGGCCCTCGATCTGACGGGCGATGGAATCTGCCACGATGCGGGCGTCAACCTCGGGCTTTCTCACCTCGAAGATGTTGATCTGGACATCCTTCTTGGTGACCTTCTTCAGCTCATCCCTAAGCTTGTCCACTTCCTGTCCGCCCTTGCCGATGATGACACCGGGCCTTGCGGCCTGAATCGTCACGGTGATGAGTTTGAGATTCCTCTCGATCACGATCTTGGAAAGGCTTGCCTTGGCGAGACGGGTCTCGAGATATTTGCGGATCTTGTAGTCCTCCGCGATTTTCTCAGCATAGTTGCCGCCGACCCAGTTGGAGTCCCAGCCACGTGTGATGCCGATTCTGTTGCTTATTGGATTTGTTTTCTGTCCCATAATTATGCCTCCACTGTTGCTGGTTTCTTGACGTCAAGGATAACGGTGACATGATTAGAACGCTTGCGGATACGTCCGGCCCTTCCCTGAGGGCAGGGGCGGATTCTCTTGATGGTGCGGCCTTCGTCCACCATGATCGTCTTCACATATACGTTGCCGTTGTCAAGCTCTTTGGCGCTTTCCGGATTCTTTGCCTCCCAGTTGGCGATTGCGCTGCGCAGGAGTTTCTCCAGACGCACCGAAGGAGCCTTCTTGGAAAACTTAAGAAGATCCAGCGCGCGGTTGACCTCCACACCTCTGACCGTATCCACGACCAGACGCATCTTGCGGGGGGATGTGGGAACGTCATTCAGTTTGGCGATGGCAGTAGCCTTCTTGGCTTCCTTGAAGCCTTCGGCCATAAGTCTTTTACGCTTTCCCATGATTTTTACTTCTTATTGTTACCTGAATGACCTCTGAATGTGCGGGTAGGGGCGAATTCGCCCAGCTTGTGACCGACCATGTTCTCAGTTACATACACCGGAATAAACTTGTTTCCGTTATGGACTGCGATCGTATGGCCGACGAAGTCAGGAGAGATCATGCTGGCGCGTGACCATGTCTTGACCACTTCCTTCTTCTTGCTACCATCATTCATAGCAAGAATTCTTTTCTCCAGTGCTTCCTGGATATAGGGACCTTTTCTTAATGAACGACTCATAAATCTCTAAAGTTTTATTCCGTTATTTCTTTCTTCTTTCAATGATGAACCTATTTGAAACAGCCTTAGGATTACGTGTCTTGTAGCCCTTTGCAGGAAGTCCCTTGCGTGAACGGGGATGTCCTCCGGAAGCGCGGCCTTCACCACCTCCCATCGGGTGGTCAACCGGGTTCATGACGACACCTCTGTTGTGAGGACGACGGCCGAGCCAGCGGCTGCGGCCGGCCTTTCCATAGGATTCCAAATTGTGTTCAGGATTTGAAACCGTGCCCACGGTTGCGCGGCAGGAGACAAGGACCATTCTGGTCTCGCCCGAAGGCAGACGGAGAACGGCATAGTTTCCTTCACGTGCAGCGAGCTGCGCGAATGTGCCGGCGGAACGCGCCATTGCGGCGCCCTGACCGGGACGGAGCTCGATGTTGTGGACAAGAGTACCTACCGGAATTTCACTGAGAGGAAGAGTGTTGCCGGGTTCGGGTGCCACACCGGAGCCCGATGCGATGACCTGACCGACTTTCAGTCCGTTGGGAGCGATTATGTATCTCTTCTCTCCGTCTTCATATTCCACAAGCGCAATGCGCGCGCTGCGGTTCGGATCATATTCTATTGTGAGAACCTTCGCGGTGCAGGAGTCCTTGTCGCGGAGGAAATCGATGATACGGTACATTTTCTTGTGCCCGCCGCCGATGTAACGCATGGTCATGTGACCCTTGTTGTTACGTCCGCCGGTGCTCTTGAGGGGCTCAAGCAAAGCCTTGTAGGGCTTCTTGCAGGTGATGTCGTCAAAAGCGCTGATCACCTTGTTTCTCTGACCAGGAGTGACTGGTTTGAATTTTCTGACTGCCATTGCCTGATTCCTCCTTAAATGTTACTGTAAAAATCAATCTTGTCGCCATCGGCGAGAGTGACATATGCCTTCTTGAAGTGGTTCATACGTCCTCTGAGCAGACCTGCCTTGGTGTAGCGGGCCTTCTTCTTACCGTGGTAGTTGAGCGTGTTCACATCCTGGACGGTCACGTTGTACATCTGCTCCACGGCGGCTTTTATCTGAAGCTTGTTGGCGTCACGGTCAACTATGAAACCATAACGGTTGAGTTTCTCTCCGAGACCCGTAAGCTTCTCTGTTACTATTGGCTTGATTAAAATTCCCATCTCTCAGACTTTTTAGCGGTTGGCTCTGGAAGCGAGGATATCCTGAACGCCGTCCACGAAAACCATGACATTGGAGTTCATGATGGCGTAGGTGTTGATTTCGTCAACAGAAATAACCTTTACTTCCGGGAGATTGCGTGATGAAAGGTAAATGTTGTCGGAATTCTGGGGAAGGACGAAAAGGACCTTCTTGTCGGCCTTGAGGGCGCTGAGAATACCGGCGAACTCTTTGGTCTTGGGAGTTTCGATAGAGAAAGGCTCCACGACCGTGATGGCTCCGGCCTGAGCTTTCATGGAAAGCGCAGACACGCGGGCAAGAGTTTTTACCTTTTTGTTGAGCTTGAAGCTATAGTCGCGCGGCTTGGGACCGTGAATGGTACCACCGCCGATGAATGTGCCGGACTTGCGGCTTCCGTGACGTGCTCCGCCGCCGCCTTTCTGGCGTCCGAGCTTCTTGGTGCTGTAGGAGACTTCGCTTCTGTCCTTGGTTTTGGCAGTTCCCTGACGCTTGTTGGCAAGGTACTGGACCACATCAAGATAGATTGCGTGATCGTTGGGCTCTGCGCCGAACACCTTGTCGTCGAGGACGACGGTCTTTCCGGACTCGGTGCCGTCAATTTTCAATACTTTCAGTTCCATAGTACTAAGCCTCCAAAATCAGATAAGAACCTTTAGCTCCGGGAACGGAGCCCTTTACAACAACGAGATTGTTCTCGGGGATCACCTTGATCACGGCAAGGTTGAACACCTTCACTCTGTCGCAGCCCATGTGACCTGCCATGCGCATTCCGGGGAACACGCGGGAAGGCCAGGAGCAAGCGCCCATGGAACCGGGGTGACGCAGACGGTTATGCTGACCGTGTGTCTGTCCGCCGACTCCCTGGAAGTGGTGACGGTGCACGACTCCCTGAAATCCCTTACCTTTAGAAGTACCGACAACGTCGATGAACCTGCCCTCCGAAATCACATCGGCGAGAGCGACGGTGTCTCCCAGTTTCAGCTCACTTGCAAAGTCCGAGGGAAACTCGACGAGCTTGCGGTGAGGAGTGGTTCCTGCCTTTTTGAAATGCCCTAACATAGGGGCGCTGGCATGTTTCTCTGTAGTTTCGTCATAGGCAAGCTGCACGGCGGCATAACCATCTTTCTCTACCGTACGCACCTGCGTGACAACACATGGACCAGCCTCAATGACAGTGCATGGAATATTTTTTCCATCAGCACCGAAAACGGAAGTCATTCCGATTTTCTTTCCAATTAATCCAGGCATTGGTTGGTTAATTAATTGTTTATTAATAAATTAATATAGTCCGCATAATTTTGCGGACTGCAAATGTAACCATAATTATCCAATAATCAAGCGGTTTCGCACAATTTTTCCTTTTTAGGCTCTGCGCCGCTCTCTGATACACATTAATTTACTAAATTTGTTCTTCCATAGGAACCCGTTTTTGAGATAGCATGCTACTGGACCTGTTCGGCTTTCTGAGCCTGTCCTTCACGGATATACTGGACATAACGCTTGTCGCCCTGATTATCTTCATGGTATTCAGGTGGATAAAGAATTCTCCTGCCGTAAACATCTTTCTGGCGGTTTTTCTCATCTATCTGTTCATGCTGGTGGCCGACGCCCTGCACATGAGGCTGATAAGCAAGATAGTGAGCACCTTCGTGGACGTGGGAGTCATCGCGCTGGTGGTGATCTTCCAGCCCGAGATCCGCCACTTCCTCATGAAGTTCGGATCCGAGGCGAAGGGAGCGTCATTCATCACGAAGATGCTGGGACGCAAGGACAACCCCATCAACAGCCGGTCCATCAACGAAATCACCGAGGCCTGCAGGGCCATGTCCCATGACAAGACAGGCGCGCTGATAGTGATCCCCCATCTGGTGAGCCTTGAGAACATAATCGAGACCGGCGACAGAATCGACGCGGACATAAACAGAAGGCTCATAATGAACCTGTTCTTCAAGAACTCCCCGCTCCATGACGGAGCCATGGTTCTCGGAGGAGACAAGATAGTCGCCGCGCGCTGCACCCTCCCCATAACGGAAAGGCCGGACATCCCCGCCCATTTCGGGATGAGACACAAGGCCGCCATAGGCGTGACCGAGGAAACGGACGCCGATGTGATAGTGGTATCGGAAGAGACCGGCGCCATTTCCTTCGTCAAGGCCGGGAAAATCACCATCATAAACAATATCAACGAACTTAAGCTGCTGCTGGGCCCGTCTTTCTCCGGTCAGAACGGCGGAAAGGACTCTCACAAGTAGAATATGGAAAGAGACAGGGCACTGGAAGCGAAATTGGGGTTCGACAGAATCAGGAAAACCATCTCCGACCGCTGCAACACGGAATACGCCGTGGCGAGAACGGAGTCTGAAGAGTTTTCCACAAACCCCTCGGTGATACGCCGCAGGCTGCGGATGACGGACGAAATGCGCCTGATCCTCATGTTCGAGGAGTCCTTTCCCACGGCCGGATACATCGACTGCGTATCCTTTCTGAAGATGCTGGAGAAGGAAGGCGCCAATATAGACCTTCTCTCCCTGGGCAAGCTGAGAACCCTCACCGAAACCCTCGCCGGCATAGCCGCGTTTTTTCTCGGCATCAAGGACAGCGTCTATCCGGAACTGAAGCGGATGACTTCCTGCATCACGGTATTCCCCGAGGTCAGCGCCAGAATCAATTCCATTCTTGACAAACACGGCAACGTGAAAGACACCGCCTCGGACGCTCTCTATGACATCCGCCGCAGCCTGAAGGAAAAGGAGAGTTCCGTCTCGAAGATAGCGAACTTCATTCTGCGCAGGGCGCAGCAGGAAGGGCTTGTGGAAAGCGACGCTTCGGTGGTGATGAGGGACGGTAAGATGCTGATCCCGGTCAATTCCTCCAACAAGAAGAGATTCAGCGGCTTCGTCTATGACGAGTCGGCCAGCGGCAAGACCACCTTTTTCGAGCCCATGGAAGTGATATCCCTTGAGAACGAAATCAACGAACTGCATTTCGCCGAAACCAGGGAGATCTTCAAGATACTGTCGGAATTCAGCGATTTCGTGCGGCCATATGTTCCCGACCTTCTGAAGGGGGCGGTGTGCGTGGGCGAGCTTGACTTCATCATGGCCAAAGCCGGCACGGCTCTGGAATACATAGCCGGAATGCCCGTCATTTCGGAAAACGGAGAGATGGACCTGCGCAAGGCACGGCACCCCCTGCTGGAAAAGGCTCTGAAGAAAGAGGGGAAGGAGATAGTCCCGCAGACGGTGATCCTTACCCCTAAAAAGCACATACTCCTCATCTCGGGCCCGAACGCCGGCGGAAAGTCGGTGTGTCTCAAGACTGTGGGGTTGCTACAGTATATGTTCCAGTGGGGCATGCTCATTCCCACCTCGGAGAGCTCGGAGATGATGGTGTTTGACCGGATCATGGTGGACATCGGTGACGGGCAGAGTATAGACAACGACCTGAGCACCTACAGCTCCTTCCTCGTGCAGATGAGGGAGGTGCTCAAGACTGCGGACGAGCGGACCATGGTCCTGATCGACGAATTCGGTTCGGGAACAGAGCCGGCCGCAGGAGGAGCCATCGCCGAAGCGATTTTGAGCGAGTTGGACAGGAGGGGGGTCTATGGGGTGATCACCACCCATTACACCAATCTCAAGCTGTATGCCGCATCCGGAGAATGCGGGGTAGCAAACGGCGCCATGCTCTTCGACGCCGTGAACATAGCGCCACTGTTCAAGCTGGAGATAGGGACGCCCGGCAATTCGTTCGCATTTGAGCTTGCCAGAAAGATGGGGCTCCCGGAAAAGATTGTAAAAGACGCGGAGGACCGTGCGGGGGAGCAGTATGTGGGACTTGAGAGAAATCTGCGCAAAATCGTGAAGAACCGCAAGGTGCTGGACGAAAAACTGCAGAAGATCAGAAAAACCGACCAGACGCTCGAGAATATAACCGACCGCTATCAGAAAGAGCTTCAGGACATAAGAAAGTCCCGCCAGGACATTCTTGACGAAGCCAGAAAAGAGGCCGAAGAGATAGTGAAGGGAGCGAACAGGGAGGTGGAGAAGACCATCAGAACCATCAAGGAGTCTCAGGCCGGGAAAGACGCCACCCTGGCCGCACGCAAGGAACTTCAGAATTTCGTGAGCGCGCTTTCTCTGAAAAAGGCCATGGACAGCCGGGAGAGGGATGCCCATCTGGAAGAGAAGCTCCGCCAGCTGGAGGAGCGCAAGCGCAGGCAGGCCCAGCGCAAGATGCAGAAGATGGACGAGAAGCAGAGGGCCGAGGCCGAAAAGGCCGCCGAGGAGGAGAGAAAGGAACGCGAGTTCCGCGAAAGCGTGCCCAAAGTCGGAGAAAAGGTCCGCGTGAAGAACGGCGGGATGGTCGGCGAAGTCGCCAAAGTTTCCGACAAGGCCATCACCGTGATCATAGGAAACATCACCAGCAAGATGCCGCTGGACAGGGTGGAGAGGATAACTTCCAACGAATACAAGTCGGCGGTGAAGGCGGTGCGTGACAGCCGCCCCTCCACGGCGGTCCAGGACAGTTCCATAAGCGAGAGGAAGCTGAATTTCAAGATGGAACTGGACATCCGAGGGGAGAGGGTCGGAGAGGCGCTTGAGACTGTGCAGAAATATGTGGACGACGCCGTAATGCTCGGGGTTCCGTCAGTGAGAATAATACACGGAAAAGGCACCGGAGCTCTCCGCGAGGAAATTCAGAAATATGTGCGGACGGTGCCCGGGGTAGCTTCCGTAAGGGACGAGCATATCCAATATGGAGGGACCGGCGTTACCATAGTGACTTTTGAATGAAATGAAAGGCGGGAGATACGAGGTCGGCCGAAGGGGAGAGGCGGCGGTGTGTGAATATCTGACTTCGCATGGGCACACGGTTCTCAGCCGAAATTGGCGCTGGGGACGTTTGGAGGTTGACATAATCTCGCTGTCGTACGACGGCGTGCACTTCACCGAGGTGAAAAGCCGGGTGGCGCCCGAGGCGGCCGACCCGTCGGAAAACGTGCGCGGCGACAAACAGCGGAACATCAGCCGCGCGGCGGTAAAATATATGGAAACGGCACCGGCCGGCATCGGCGACAGGGAGATATGGCTAGACGTCGCATCAGTGGTGTTCGACGGCGGGGCCGTGAAAATAGACTACATTCCGGGAGCATACCTCCCCATATACTTATAAAAATATACTAACCTATATGAAGTCTAACGTTTCTGACCTCTGGAAAAAAGAGGACTGGCTTGCCGTATGGATCGGGGCCATCGTGATTATTCTGGCCTGCATCGCAGTGATCGCGGGCGCATGGGACTTTTCCGCACTCAAGTTCTCCACCTGGCATCTGTGGGAGGGAGTGGCCGAAAAGAAGAGCCTCGCCGCACAGCTCAACGGAGCTTTCTGGGGTAAGCTCGTGAAGACCTGCCTCATTCTTGGAGTGCTGTTCACGGCCGGCATAAAGCTGATGGGCGGCAGCATCAAAAAATTCGCGCCGGCGTTCATCGCGCTTTTCGCCATTGCAGTGGCAGTAAGGCTGGTGAGTGCGGAATTCACCCTGAACCGCTATCTCGAATGGGCATTCTGGGCTCTGCTCATAGGCCTTCTGATAGCCAACACCGTGGGTATCCCTGACTGGCTGAAGCCCGCCATCCAGACCGAATTCTACATCAAGACCGGTCTCGTGATCATGGGATTCTCGGTCCTGTTCTCGAATATCGCCAAATTCGGACTTTACGGTCTCGGCATCGCATGGGTAGTAACCCCTCTGGTGATCCTGTTCATCTGGTGGTTCGGTATCAAGGTTCTGAAGATTGACAACAGGCCTCTGGTGATAACCCTCGCGTCCGCCACTTCCGTGTGCGGAACCAGCGCGGCCATCGCCACCGCAGCCGCGTCCAACGCCAAAAAGGACGACCTCTCCATCACCGTCTCCATCTCCATCATATTCACCATTCTGATGATGGTGTTCGAGCCCGTAATCATAAAGGCCACCGGGATGAGCCAGCTTATGGGCGGATCTCTCATCGGAGGAACGGTGGACTCCACCGGCGCAGTTGTCGTGGCGGGCACGGCCCTCGGAGAGGAAGCCCAGAAGGCCGCAGTGCTCGTGAAGAGCATTCAGAACATTCTGATCGGCTTCATCGCCTTCGCCGTGGCTGTGTTCTTCGCCACCAAGGTGGAAAAAACTCCCGGTGCCAAAGTCGGTGCGGGAGAGATCTGGTATCGCTTCCCCAAATTCATTCTGGGATTTTTCGCCGCTTCGCTCGTGGCTTCATTCATCATCCAGCCGATTTTCGGAGCAGATGAGGTGAAGGCCGTCAACGGTGTTCTGGACCAGTATAAGAACTGGGCCTTCGTGCTGGCCTTCACAAGCATAGGCCTTGGCACAAACTTCAGGGAGATCATCAGACAGATGCAGGGCGGCAAGGTTCTGTGGCTCTATATCATAGGCCAGAGCTTCAACATAGTCCTCACCTTCTTTGCCGTGTGGCTGCTGCTCTCCGGCGTGATTTTTCCCATCCCCGTGCTTGACTAGCACATGAATCAAAAGACAAAGACCCGCATTTTCAGGACGTTGACGGTCGTCACTGCCGTCATCGTCCTGCTGTGCGCGATCTATATAATGGTGCATCGGCTGGGCCTGTCGGACAGCCTGGACTTCGGGGCCGGCGCATATTACTATGCCGACATCCCCGAATATCAGAAATATGTCCGGGAAGACCTCTATCAGACAAAAGTCCCCTACTGGGTCCATGTCCTGCTCTTCCTGTGCTGGGGCTGGCTAATGTACCGCCTCTGGCTCTGGCTCGACCGCAAGAAATGATCAGAGCGCCCAGTGGGCGATGTCGTGACGATAAAAAAGGTTGTCGCACCGGATCTTGGCGATCTCGGAATAGACTTTGTCGCGGGCCTGCCGGATATCGTCACCGTCACAGACTACCATAAGCACGCGTCCGCCGGAAGTCATTACCTTCCCGTCGGCGATCTTGGTGCCCATGTGATAGACCTTGGCGTCAAGGCTGTCCAGTCCGGAAATCACGGCACCCTTTTCATAGTGGCCGGGGTATCCCTTGGACGCCAGCACCACACCCATGGTCACTCTGTCGGCCCAGACAGGCTCGGCAACGGAAACAGCCTCCGGGTCGCGGCTCACGGCCGCATCGGCGACAGCTGCGAAGATGTCATAGATGTCGCTCTTGAGCAGGGGAAGCACGACCTCCGTCTCAGGGTCTCCGAAACGGGCGTTGAACTCTATCACCTTGATGCCCTCGGGTGTCTTCATGAGACCGCCGTAGAGAACGCCCGACAGCGGACGTCCTTCGGCCACCATGGCATGAGCCGCCTTGCACAGAATATTTTCCTCCGCAAACTTCACATCTTCGGCGCTGACAAAAGGCAATCCCGTATAGGCGCCCATCCCGCCGGTGTTCGGCCCCTCATCCCCGTCATAGGCACGCTTGTGGTCCTGTGAGAGAGGCATGGGCCAGACCCTGTCACCGCAGACAAAGCACATGAAAGAGAATTCGGGACCGGTCAGATAATCCTCCACGACCACCTTCCCGTCGCCGAACTTGTCATCCACGAGCATGTCCTTCAAGGCGGCGTCGGCCTCGGAAAGATTTTCGGCTATGACCACGCCCTTGCCCGCGGCCAGGCCGTCATATTTGATGACGGCCGGAAACGGACGTGAAGATACATAGGCCAGAGCCTCGGAATAGTCAGTGAAGCTTCTGTAGCCCGCGGTGGGAATGTCATATTTGGACATGAGTTCCTTGGCGAACTCCTTGCTGGACTCGATCTCGGTTGCGGCCATGGTGTGGCCGAAAATTCTCAGCCCGGCCTCCCTGAAGGCGTCCACAATACCCTTGGAAAGGGAGGCCTCGGGGCCGACCACGGTCAGATCCACGGAATTTTCAAGCGCGAACTTCTTCAGCGCTTCCACATCCGTGTCACTTATCGGGACATTCTCCGCCTGAAGCCCTATGCCGGCGTTGCCGGGGGCGCAGAAAATCTTTCCCACCTGAGGAGAACGGCTCAACGCGTCCACAATCGCATGGCAGCGTCCGCCGCCGCCGACTACCAGAACCTTCTTCATGATCAATGTTTGAAATGTCTTTCTCCGGTGAAGAGCATGGAAATACCCAGCTCGTCGCACTTCTTGATGGAATCCTCGTCACGGATGCTTCCGCCGGGCTGCACGATGGCCTTGACGCCATACTTGGCGGCAAGTGCGACGCAGTCGTCAAACGGGAAGAAAGCGTCGGAAGCCAGAACGAGACCCTCGTTCATCACATCCTTGCCTTCCTCGGCAAATGTGGCGGCGGCCTGCTTGAGAGCGATCTCCGCGGATCCGACACGGTTCATCTGTCCGGCGCCCACGCCATAGGTCATGCCGTTCTTGCCCACCACGATGGCGTTGGACTTGACATGCTTCACAATCTTCCAGAGGAAATTGAGGTCCACAAGCTGCTCGGCTGTGGGGCAGACCCTGGTCACGCACTGCTCGGCTGTGGCCGGCTTGATTGTGATATCCTGCTCCTGGGCGAGAAGTCCGCCGTTCATGGAGACATACTGCTTCACTGTGGCGGGCATCTTGGACTTGTCCATATCGACCTTCAGTACCCTGAGGTTCTTCTTGGTGCGGAGAAGCTCGAGAGCGTCGTCAGCGTAGGAAGGGGCCATCACGATTTCAAGGAAGATGGGCTTAAGCAACTGGGCCACCTCAAGGGTGACCTCGCGGTTGAATGCGACAATGCCTCCGAAGATGGAAGTCTTGTCTCCCTCATAAACCTTGTTCCATGCCTCCACGAGATCCTTGCCGACAGCGCTTCCGCAAGGGTTCATGTGCTTCATGCCCACTGCGAAAGGCTCGTCAAACTCCCTGACGACATTGAGCGCGGCGTTGGCATCCTGGATATTGTTATAGGAAAGCTCCTTGCCGTTGAGCTGCTCGGCGGTGGCGAGAGAGAAAGGAACTTTCTCGGCCGAAGCATAGAAAGTGGCCTTCTGATGGGGATTCTCACCATAGCGGAGGGGCTGCTTTATGTCATATTCGAGGAACAGCTTCTCAGGCAGACCGGCCTGTGCGCGCATATATGTGGCTATGCAGCTGTCATATTCCGCAGTGTGCGTATAGGCCTTGGCGGAAAGCTTGAGACGGGTCTCGGGAGTGGTGTTGCCATTGGAGCCGATCTCGGACAGAATGTTGCCATAGTCAGAAGGGTCGCACACGACGGTCACGTCCTTCCAGTTCTTGGCAGCGCTTCTGAGCATGGACGGGCCTCCGATATCGATATTCTCAATGGCGTCGTCCATGGACACGCCCTCTTTGGCGATGGTCTGGCGGAAAGGATAGAGATTGACGCAGACAAGGTCAATGGTCTCGATTCCGTTCTCTTTCAGTGTACGCATATGCTCCGGGACGTCCCTGCGGGCGAGAAGGGCGCCATGCACTTTCGGATGGAGGGTCTTCACCCTGCCGTCGAGAATCTCCGGAAAACCGGTGACGTCGCTGATGCCGACAGTCTTGACCCCGTTGCTCTCAAGGAGCTTCTGTGTGCCGCCGGTGGCTATGATCTCCCATCCGTACGACTTCAGGCCTTTCACGAAGTCGACAAGACCGCTCTTGTCGCTTACGCTTACCAATGCACGTTTTTTCATGATAAATATATTATAACATTTTTATATCCACACCTTCAGTTCCCGTGACCCTTCCGATCACGGAAGCCTTCTCTCCCTTTTCCCTCAGGATGTCAATGGATTTGCCGGCCTCGGACTCGTCCATGGCCAGGACCATGCCTATGCCCATGTTGAAGATGTTGAACATCTCCCTGTGGGGGATTTTGCCCCACTTCTCCAGCATTTTAAATATCGGAAGGATCTCCCAGCTGCCCTCTTCCACATGTATCCCCTGGCCCTTGTGCAGAATTCTGGGGATGTTCTCGTCAAATCCGCCTCCGGTAATGTGGGCGACCCCGTGGACATCGCAGTTGCGGATGACCTCAAGCACCTGCTTCACATAGATCCTTGTGGGGGTGAGAAGTGTCTCTCCGAGAGTCTTGCCGCCGAACTCGGGGATCACTTCGTCCAGCTTGAGGCCGGCATCGGCGATCACCTTGCGGACAAGGCTGAATCCGTTGGAATGGACTCCGGTGGAGGCTATGCCCACAAGGACGTCGCCCTCCTTCACCTTGGAGCCGTCGATCAGCTTGGATTTCTCCACAACACCCGTGGTGTATCCGGCAATGTCATATTCTCCGTTGCCGTACATGCCCGGCATCTCGGCGGTCTCGCCGCCCACAAGAGCGCAGCCGGCCTGGCGGCATCCTTCCGCGACTCCGGCCACTATAGCTTCGACCTTCTCGGGAATATTGTGGCCTATGGCTACATAGTCAAGGAAAATCAGCGGCTCGGCGCCCTGCGCCAGGACATCGTTGACGCACATGGCCACAGCGTCTATGCCTATGGTGTCGTGCTTGTCCATCGCAAAGGCGATCTTGAGCTTGGTGCCGACTCCGTCCGTCCCGCTCACGAGGACAGGCTCCCTGATTCCGAGAGTCGAGAGGTCGAACATGCCCCCGAAGGAACCTATTCCGCCCATGGAACCCTTTCTGGTTGTGGAGGCCACGTGCTGCTTTATGCGACGGACCACCTCGTACCCGGCCTCAAGATTCACGCCGGCTTTCTCGTAATGTTCTGCCATATCTTTATTTTCTGAAATAGTTCACAGCGTTGGAGAAGATGTCCTGAACAAGGTTTCCGCCTATGTTCCTGAAAAGGTTCTTCTCATATCTTTCCGAATGTCCCATTTTTCCGAGTATCTGGCCGTCGGGGCTGATGACGCCCTCGATGGCATAATAGGATCCGTTGGGATTATAGGGGGACTCCATGGTGGGATTGCCCTCCTGGTCCACATACTGGAAAGCCACCTGTCCGTTGGCAAACAGCTTGGCCGCCAGATCCTCCGGCACGACAAACTTGCCCTCGCCATGGCTGAGAGCCACGGTGTGCAGCTCTCCGGGCTTCATGCCGGCAAGCCAGGGGGAGTTCACGGAAGCCACACGGGTCGTGGCCATCTGGGAGACATGGCGGTTGATGTCGTTCCTGAACAGGGTCGGGGATCCGGTCGTGAGCCCGCCCGACTCCCCGTAGGGAAGAAGGCCGCTCTTGACCAGTGCCTGGAATCCGTTGCAGATTCCGAGCACGAGACCGCCGCGTTTCAGAAGCTTCTGGATCTCCTCCGCCACGTCTTTGTTGTTGAGGACATTGGCGATGAACTTTCCTGATCCGTCCGGCTCGTCACCGGAGGAGAATCCGCCGCTGAGGGCCAGAATGTGACACTTGGATATATTTTCCTTCATCTCCCTGATGGAGTTGAGGACATCCTTCCCGTCCAGATTGCGGAATATGCCCATACGCACTTCGGCTCCGGCCGTGCGGAACGCCTTGGCGGTGTCGTAGTCACAGTTGGTGCCGGGGAATACGGGCAGGTAGGCCACCGGATGCTCCACAGGTGCGCCTGACCACTTCCTGTAGGTCCTGACGGCACAGTCCTTCTCCTCCATTCCCTTGTGCACGGCCTCTGCTGTGGCCGGATAGATTCTGGTGAAAGGCAGGCCGTTGGCCTTGCGCAGCTCCTCCACGGACACGCCTTCTCCGTTGATTTTCAACTCCTTGCCCGAAGTCACCGTGCCGAGAAGTTCTGCGGCGGGGAATTCCAGTCCGCAGGAAGCCTCGACCAGCAGGGAGCCATAGCCCAGACGGGCGAGATCCTTTCCGGCGACCTTGACATCGGCTCCGAGCATATTTCCGAAACACATCTTCGCAAGCGCCTCGGCCACTCCTCCGAAAGAAAGGGACCACGCGGCGACTATGCTTCCGTCCGAGATCCTGTCATGGACATAATTCCAGTTCGCCTTGAGCTGTTCTGTATCAGGCATATGGTTGGCAAGAGGCGTATGCCTCACAAGATAGACCCTGTTTCCGGCCTTCTTGAATTCGGGAGAGATGACCTTCCCGGCATTCATGGTGGTGATGCCGAAGGCGATGAGGGTGGGAGGGACATTGATGATTCCGTCGGCGTCCTCGAACGAACCGCTCATGGAATCCTTTCCTCCGATGGAGGGCAGCCCGAAAGCAGTCTGCATCTTGAGAGCTCCGAGAAGCGCGCTCAGAGGCAGTCCCCAAGTGTGGGGATCTCCGGTCATGCGCTCGAAATACTCCTGATAGGAGAACCTCATGCGGGACCAGTCGGCTCCGGCGGAAACGACCTTGGCGCAAGCCTCCACGACCGAGTAGGCGGCGCCGTGATAAGGGCTCCAGGAAGCTATGTCGGGATTGTAGCCCCATGCCATTATGCTGGCGGTGTCGGTGTAGCCGCTGACAGGCATCTTCTGCACCGAAACCTGAGTCTCAGTGCCCTGAGTGTCACCTCCGAAAGGCATAAGCACGGTGGAACGGCCCACAGTGGAGTCGAACATCTCGATGAGTCCCTTCTGCGAAGTGACATTGGGCAGATGCATCACGGCATCCATTTTCTCCTTCAGGCCAACTCCCTTCACATTCAGATCGAAAGGATCGGTTTCAGGCACGGCCGCTATGGCGGCGCAGGCATGGTGTCTGGCTCCGGCGCTGTCAATGAACTCGCGCGAGAGATCGGCCACCACCTGCCCCTTGTTGTACATTCTCATCCGGCCGGTATCGGTCACCTCGGCGACATGCGTGACTTCTATATTGTCCGCATGGCAGAGATCCATGAACTTCTCCATGTCCTTCTTCTCCACCACAACGGCCATTCTTTCCTGCGACTCGCTGATCGCAAGCTCGGTGCTGTTCAGTCCCGAATACTTCACCGGCACCCTGTCAAGCCAGATGTCAAGCCCGGGGGCGAGCTCGCCTATGGCCACGCTCACGCCGCCGGCTCCGAAGTCGTTGGACTTCTTGATGAGACGGGTGGCCTCCGGATGCCTGAACAGGCGCTGTATCTTTCTCTCCTCGGGAGCATTTCCCTTCTGAACCTCGCTTCCGCAGGATTCGAGAGATTCCTCGGTGTGCTCCTTGGAAGAACCGGTTGCTCCTCCTATTCCGTCACGGCCGGTGCGGCCGCCCAGCAGCAGTATCACATCGCCCGGAGCGGGGCTTTCCCTTCTCACATCGGAAGCCTTCACGGCGCCCACGACGGCGCCCACCTCCATTCTCTTGGCGGTGTAGCCGTCATGGAAGATTTCCCTGACATGGGTGGTGGCGAGACCGATCTGGTTGCCGTAGGAAGAATATCCGGCGGCGGCCTTGCGGCTTATGATCCTCTGGGGAAGCTTACCCTTCATGGTCTCCGACACCGGCTTATAGATGTCGCCGGCACCGGTCACCCTCATGGCCTGATAGACATAGGCACGGCCGGAGAGAGGGTCTCTGATGGCTCCGCCCAGACAGGTGGAAGCGCCTCCGAAAGGCTCGATCTCGGTGGGATGGTTGTGGGTCTCGTTCTTGAACTGAAGCAGCCACGCCTCCTTTTGTCCGTCGACATCCACATCCACGCAGATGCTGCAGGCGTTGTTCTCCTCGCTCTGCTCCTGGTTGTCAAGCACACCTTTCTTCTTCAGCCAGCGGGCGCCTATGGTGGCAAGCTCCATCAGGCAGAGGCTCTTGCCCTCGCGGCCGAGCTCACGGCGCATGGCATGGAACTCCCCGAGCTCGCTCTCGATTTCACTCTTCATGAAGGAGTCGTCCACGGTGATGGTGTCCAGCTCGGTGTTGAAGGTGGTGTGGCGGCAATGGTCGCTCCAATAGGTGTCAAGAATTCTCAGTTCGGTCTCGGAAGGGTCCCTCTGCTCGTTTTTGAAATATTTCACGACCTCGGCGAGATCGTCGGTATTCATGGCCAGGCCCCATTTTGCGCAGAACCCGGCATATTCAGCCGGCTCCATTGCGGTGAACCCTGTCAGGATTCCGGTGGGACGGATCTCCGCCTTGTCGGCCAGATCCAGCTTGGAGAGATCCTTTTCGCGAGACTCCACCGCATTGATATAATAATGGCGGACAGCGTCCAGCGCTACTTCCGTCATGTCATCGTCAAATATTATGAGCCTCGCGCTGCGGATCACGATGTCTGCGGCGGGATCGATCAGATGCACGCAGTCCTCGGCGGACGAGGCCCTCTGGTCGAACTGGCCGGGGATGTATTCCACAGCCAGATATTTTTTCCCCTCCAGCGGACAGCTGTCGGAGACCACATCGGTCACGGTCTCGCCGAAAACGGTGTAGCGGCACTTCTCCAGAAGATCCGAAGAGAAACCGAAAAGGTCATAGACATTTATGTACCTGAGGGAACGAAGATTGAGGGAGAGGTTCTCGTTGAATTCGTCACGGAGGCTGTCCGCCTCGACTCTGAATCCGGAGCGCTTCTCCACGAAGATTCTGGTAGCCGTCATATTAAAGCTCGGTTTGAAGTACTTTCTCTGCCTGTTTCCTGCGGAACTCGTCAAGTTTGGCGGCAAGGCCCTTGTCCTGCAGCGCCAGAATCGAGACGGCATAAAGAGCCGCGTTCTTGGCTCCGTTTATGGCCATGGTGGCCACGGGGATGCCGGAAGGCATCTGAACTATGGACAGGAGCGAATCCATTCCGTTGAGAGCGGCACTCTTGATGGGTATTCCAATCACCGGAAGAGTCGTCATCGCGGCGGCCATTCCGGGGAGATGGGCGGCTCCGCCGGCCCCGGCGATCACCACGTCGATGCCCCTTTCCTTGGCACCGGCCATATACTCGCAGAAATACTGAGGGGTGCGGTGCGCGCTGATGACTTTCTTTTCATAGGGGACACCGAAGTCGTCCAAAATCTGACAGGCGGCCGACATGACCTCCCAGTCGCTTTTTGAACCCATTAAAACACTGACTTTCATCGGGATAAGAGAAACTGATTTATAATGACGGAATATCCGGGGCCGGAGCCCGGGATTAACCCCGAGACCATTCCGGCTCCGGATTGCAAATTTAGTTCAATCTCTCAACTTTAGCAAGCGGAAGAGGAACTCTCCACATTGTGGAGGACCACCTCCCCGCCCTTGACATCCACCTCGATGTCAGAATCCTTCTTGACCGTTCCGTTCAGGATTTCGGTGGCGAGCTGATTCACCAGCTCCCGCTGCATCAGCCTCTTGACCGGACGCGCGCCATAGGCGGGATCATAGCCCTTCTGCGACATGTAGTCATCGAAATCTTTTGTAAACCTGACGGTGACCCCGTTTTCGGAAAGCTTCTTCTGAAGCTGAGCCTCCTGAATGTGGAGAATCTCGCGTATGTCGTTCTCGCTGAGAGGGTCGAACATGATTATCTCGTCGATTCGGTTCAGGAATTCCGGGCGCACGGTGGCCTTCAATATGTCAAGAACCTTGTCCTTGCACTCGTCAAGCATCTGGCGGCGCCTGGAGATGGCCTGCATCTCCGCCTGAGGATCGGAGTTTCCGAGACCGGGCAACTTGCCCATATAGCTCTGTATCACTTCCGCACCCACATTTGAGGTCATGATGAGGATAGTGTTCTTGAAGTCCACGGTCCTGCCCTTGTTGTCGGTCAGACGTCCGTCGTCCAGAACCTGAAGCAGAATGTTGAACACGTCGGGGTGAGCCTTCTCGATTTCGTCGAGCAGCACCACGGAATAGGGTTTCCTGCGCACCGCTTCGGTGAGCTGTCCGCCCTCGTCATATCCCACATATCCCGGAGGCGCGCCTATCAGACGGCTGACGGTGTGCCGCTCCTGATATTCGCTCATGTCGATTCTGGTCATCATGTTCTCGTCGTTGAACAGGAACTCGGCCAGAGCCTTCGCAAGCTCGGTCTTGCCCACTCCGGTCGTGCCCATGAACAGGAAGGAACCTATCGGCCTCTTCTCGTTGGACAGGCCGGCGCGGTTTCTGCGGACAGCATCGGACACGGCCCTGATGGCCTGATCCTGGCCCACGACTCTCTTGTGGAGCTCGTCCTCCATTCTCAGGAGTTTCTCTCTTTCGCTCTCAAGCATCCTCTTGACGGGTATGCCGGTCCATTTTGCGACCACCTCGGCGATGTCCTCCGGGGTCACGGCCTCGGTGATGATCGGGTCCTCGATGGCGGCCTGCTTTGCGGCAAGCTCGTCTATGGTCTTCTTGGCCTCGGCCATGCGCCCGTAACGGAGCTCAGCGACCTTGCCGTAGTCTCCGGCCCTTTCGGCGGCCTGTGCCTGAATCTTATAGTCCTCCAGATTCTGGCGGGCGGTCTGCATTCCGGACAGGATATCTTTCTCGGCATTCCATCTCTTCATGAGGGCGTCTCTCTGCGCATTGGCATCCTTCAGCTCGTCATCGATCTTCTCGGACTTGAGCGACACGCCCTCGTGCTTGATGGCCTCCTTCTCGATCTCGAGCTGCCGGATTTTGCTGTTGAGCTCGGCTATGGGCTCCGGAACGGAGTTCATCTCCAGACGCAGTTTTGCGGCGGCCTCGTCCACAAGGTCTATGGCCTTGTCCGGGAGGAACCTGTTGGTTATGTACCTGTGCGAAAGGTTGACCGCGGCGATCAGCGCGTCGTCCTCGATGCGCACCTTGTGATGGTTTTCATATTTTTCCTTCAGGCCTCGCAGTATGGAGATGGACTCGGCCGGCGAAGGCTCGTCGATCATCACCATCTGGAACCTTCTCTCAAGAGCCTTGTCGGCCTCGAAATACTTCTGGTATTCGTCAAGGGTGGTGGAACCGATCGTCCTCAGTTCACCCCTTGCAAGGGCCGGTTTCAGGATGTTGGACGCATCCATGGCACCGGAAGTCTTGCCGGCTCCGACGAGAGTATGGATCTCATCTATGAACAGGATGATCTTGCCGTCGCTGTCCACGACCTCTTTTACGACACCTTTCAGCCTCTCCTCGAATTCGCCCTGATATTTGGCTCCCGCGATGAGGGCACCCATGTCCAGAGAGTACAGAACCCTGTCCTTAAGGTTTTCCGGAACCTCTCCGTCCACTATTTTTTCGGCTATGCCTTCGGATATGGCGGTTTTACCCACACCCGGCTCACCGACCAGAATAGGATTATTCTTGGTTCTGCGGCTAAGTATCTGAAGAACTCGCCTGATCTCGTCGTCCCTGCCTATCACCGGGTCCAGCTTGCCCTTGGCGGCCATATCGTTGAGATTGACCGCGAACTTGGACAGGAACTCATATTTTCCGTTGCTGTTATTGTTGGTATTTTCCATATGCATTCTCCTTTTTCATTCACATCGGAGCATATGCTCAAAAGGCCGTCTGCTCCGAAAAGCAAACGGCTTTGAGTCAAAATATATTCCAATGGGGAGAATGTCTGACAAAATGTCAGTCCCCGGCGAGTTCCCGGATTACTCTGCGGAAGCTTCCGTCGCGGGAGCCTCTTCGGCTGAAGGAGCCGTCTGCTCCACAGGGGCCGAAGGGAAGGCGGGCTGCTGAGCCGAAGCCGCATCCTCGATCTTGTCGGTGTAGTCGTGGGCGTTGCCGTTGTTGCCGAGGGTGAACGACGATGCCACGGAAACTACCAGGATGAAGGTGACGAGCCCCCATGTGACCTTTTCAAGCATGTCCGCCGTCTGTCTCACGCCGAAAGTCTGGTTTGCGGCGACAAAATTGCTGGCGAGTCCGCCGCCTTTTCCGTTCTGGAGAAGTACGACTATCGTAAGCAGCACGCATGCGAGCACGATCAGGACGATAAGAATAACGAATACTGTATTCATTATGATTTCTTGATTAATAATTTTCCAACTCTTCCATTCTTTGCACAAGGGATGCAAAGTAAGCACTTTTTTCCGGGAAATTCAAACGAAGCCTCGAATAAATGTGCTTGGCCTGCCCATAGTAGCCCTGTTCGGCATAAATCTGCGCCAGAGTCTCGGTGCAGAAGGCGTCATCGGCATCAAGGGCGGCGGTCTTTTCTGGGGATTCGCTGCGGGCCTTGAAGGCGAAGCGGGTGAACACGTTGTCCTCGTCCCTGCGCACGTTTTCATACTGGGCCTGTGAGAAATAGTCGCCGCCCACGACTCTCACGCGCGCGTCTCCGGTCTCTCCGGCGCTCTCGGGGCCTATGTAGGACTTGATCAGCCGGTCCACGTCCCTGTCGGAATAGTCCTCCCCGCGTCCGGTGCGGACCATGTCATATATCTTCCGCCTGTCGCCCACATACAGGGCCGCAGCGGCATATTCGGCGGTCCCGCCGCCTTTCCCCACCATTCCGGCGGTTCTGCGGCACAATTCCTTGCGCGCGGCGCCATACCACGGATAGAGGTTCACCACTCCGGCAAGCTCTTCCATGGTCAGTTTCCTTATGTTGATGAAATCACTCATGATTACCAGTTGGCGACAGTGGCGTTGAGGACAAGCTCGCACAGCTTTTCCACGATCTCCTCGCACAGGGTGCTCTCGACCGAGTCGAGCGACTGGGTGGAATCGTAGTCCGCATAAGAAGAGAACGACTTTTCGAAATCCTCCTCGGGATGCTTCCGGTTAATGTAGTTCACGCTTATGGTGACGGTGAGCCTGTTCATGGCGGCAACCTCGCCGGCGGTCACGGCCGTAGCCTTGACATCATAGCCGGTCACGGTACCCGTGATTTCGAGATCCCCGTCCATCTCCACCTGCTCAAGCCGGGTCATCTTCCTGAACTTGTCCTTCAGGCCCTCGGTCAGGTCAGTGGCTAGCGAAGGGTTCACCCTGAGAGCCTTATACTCGAAAAGATCTATGGTGACGCTCTGCACGTCCGGGGCTATGGACGTCCCGGAAAACGAATATATGCCGCATCCGGCGCATAGCAGGGCAGCGGCCACAAGCGGCAGCAGCGCAGCGGCGATTCTCTTAATCCTGGCCATGGTTCCTTCCGTTCTTGAATTCAGGCGGGAGCTTCCGGTAGAGCGTACGCTCGGAGATGCCGAGCTCCTCGGCGGCCTTTTTCCTGTTGCCGCCGTGCTTGGTCAGCGCCCTGCGGATGAGGTCGTCGCTGTTTGCAGTGATGGAGAGGGAGCCGCCCTTCTTCTCTTCGGGCTCGACGGCTTCAACCGCGGCTGCCTCAGCCTCGGGGACCTCGCCGTCCTGAATGTCCACTCCGCCGTCCGGATCCTCTTCGTGGTAGGCGGCGGATATGTAATCGGCACCGACTGCTCTTTCAGGCAATGCGGCCGAACCGCCCTGTGGATGTCCGCCGGATATGGCGGCCACTTCCTTCTTGAGTTCCTGAACCTCGGTGCTTAGCTTGTATATGACAGAGAATATCTGTTGCTTCTCGTCCTCGGACAGCCCGCTCTGACGGTCTCCCTCATATGTCACGGGAAGGCTTCCGGCGGGATCTTCCTTCGGCAGATACCCGGCAAGGGTCCGGGCATCGATCTCCACCCTGTCGGAAGACGGGGATTTTCTGGACTCGAGGACCTCCACGGTCTCGGCTATATTCTTGAGCTGACGGATGTTCCCCGGCCATCTGTACCTTCTCAGAAGTTCTATCGACTCCCGGTCAAGGCTCACTTTCCTCATCCCGAACTTCTCCGAGTAGTCCGAGGCGAACTTTCTGAACAGCAGATAGATGTCATCCTTCATGTCACGGAGGGCCGGCATGTTTATCTGCACCGCGTTGAGCCTGTAATAGAGGTCTGCTCGGAATTTTCCGCGTGACATGGCGTAACGCAGATCCACATTGGTGGCGGCGATCACCCTCACGTCGGTCTTGCTCACCTTGGACGAACCCACTCTGGTGAACTCGCCGGACTGCAGAACCCTCAAAAGTTTGGCCTGGAAAGGCAGCGGAAGTTCGCCGACCTCGTCAAGGAAAAGAGTACCGCCGTCGGCCTCCTCGAAATAGCCCTTCCGGTCTCCTATCGCACCGGTGAACGCTCCCTTTTCATGACCGAACAGCTCGCTCTCTATGGTGCCCTCGGGAATCGCCCCGCAGTTCACCGCAAAATACTTTCCGTTCTTGCGGAGACTGTACTGATGGATGATCTTCGGAATGTTCTCCTTGCCCACTCCGCTCTCTCCCACCACTAGCACGGTGAGGTCGGTGGGCGCAACGGCGACAGCCGTCTCCAGCGCGGCGTTGAGAGCCGCGTTGTTTCCGACCATGTCGAATTTGTTCTTTAACTTCTGTAATTCCTGACTGTCCATTCTTACAAATATAACTGAAAATTTAGAAATCCTTCCATGTTGCGGAGATTGAAATATTTCCTATCTTTGACGGTCGGGTTTGTCGACTCAGGCCCGCACCTGGATTATTCCAAACAAAAAACACAATAAACTATGAAGAAAAGCATAAGACTTATCGTTGCCGCTCTTGCAGGTTCGGCAGCCGTCGCATGCTCCTCGCCTTCCAAAATGGCGGAGATGGCTGAAAATGTGAAAATCACCTGCGACCCCGAAGTTCTCGAGGCTGTGGCCGGAAGCATAGACGCAACCGTGACCGCCACCTATCCCGACGGTTACTTCCATCCCAAGGCTGTCCTTGAAGTGACTCCCGTGCTCGTTTATGACGGCGGCGAGGCACAGGCAAAGACCATCACCTATCAGGGTGAGAAGGTGAAGGACAACTACAAGACGGTTTCCTCCAAGGGGCAGACGGTCAGGGAGAACATCCACTTCGATTATGTCGAAGGCATGGAGCAGGCTTCTCTCGAGCTGCGCGGCAAAGTGAAATACAACGGCAAGGTCTATAACGTCCCTGCCAGAAAGATCGCCGACGGAACCAACACCACCTACATGCTTGCCCATGGCAATGCTGCCGTTCCCTACAAGGCTGACAATTATCAGGAAATCCTCAAGCAGACCGAAGAGGGACAGATCCTTTACGGCCTCAACTCCTCCGACGTTGCGAGCAAACAGCTCAAGTCTCAGTCCATCAAGGATTTCCAGGATGCTCTCGATGAAATCAAGAACAACGAAAGAAAGACCCTCACCGGTACCGAGGTCATCGCATACGCATCCCCCGAAGGCGGCGAGAAACTGAACGCCAAGCTCTCCGAGAAGCGTTCGCAGACCGCCGACAAGGCTTTCGGAAAAGTGACCAAGGGCAAGGATGTGGCCGAAACCACCGTCCAGAGCAAAGGACAGGACTGGGAAGGCTTCCAGGAGCTGGTCTCCAAGTCTGACATTCAGGACAAGGACCTCATCCTCAGAGTCCTGAACATGTACAGCGATCCCGCTGTGCGCGAAAGGGAGATCAAGAACCTCTCCGAAGTCTACACCTCACTCAAAAAGAGTGTGCTTCCCGAGCTTCGCCGCGCCAGGTTCATCGCAAATGTCGAATATAAGAACTACACTCCTGAAGAGCTTGTCTCTCTCGTGGACGAGAACGTCGACGTGCTTGACGAGGAGGCTCTTCTGCGCGCCGCCACTCTCGTGAAAGATTCCGGCAAGAAGGAAAGCCTCTACAAGAAGGCCGTTGACAAGTATGGCAGCGACAGGGCTCAGTTCAACCTGGGTGTTACCTACCTCAACGAGGGCAAGCTTGACGATGCCGAAAAGGCTTTCAAGGCCGTGAAGACTCAGGACGACGAGCTTGAGAACGCTCTCGGTGCCGTCGCGTTCGAGAAGGGCGACTATGAGGCCGCTTCCCGCCACTTCGCAAAATCAGGATCTGACTATGCAAAATACAACCAGGGCGTCATGGACATCATGCAGGGCAACTATGACAAGGCCGCTTCCGAGATGGACGGCTTCAAGGGTCCCGACGCCGCTCTCGCACAGATTCTTGCCAACAATCTGGACAAGGCTGAGAGCGCTCTCACCTGCCACTGCGGACATTCCAACTATCTCCGCGCCATCATCGCAGCCCGCAAGGGTGACGCCGAAGGCGTTGAGAAGTATCTCGAAAAAGTGAAGAAGCAGGACAAGGATCTTGCCGCACGCGCCGAGAAGGATGTAGAGTTCGCCCAGTACAGGTAGACTTCAATCCACAGAAGAAGGGGCTGACCAAAAGCATTTTTTGGTCAGCCCCTTTGGGCTTCTTAACCCCCGCAGACTATCGTCTGCGACCCCTATTAGGGGTATCTCGCGCC
>CAVGCT010000003.1:0-25296 GCA_963627885.1 bacterium | reverse complement strand
GCTCGCCCGCGCCCTTGTTTCGTTCGGGATTGCAAAGGTAGCAAACTTTTCTCTCTCTCCAAACTTTTTACAAAGTTTTTTCAAAAAATTTACGATTACGGATTCCCCAAGGGCATATTTATTGAGAAAGTACCTATATTAGCCGATACAAAGAGTCAATATGGACAGAAAGCTTGTAATCATACCCACCTACAACGAAAAGGAGAACATCGGGAAGATCGTCCGCAGAGTTCTGTCTCTGCAGGGAGACTATCACATCCTTGTAATAGATGACGGTTCTCCCGACGGAACGGCGGCCATAGTGAAGTCGATGACGGAGGAGTTTCCCGACAGGCTTTTCATTATGGAGAGAGCCGGAAAGCAGGGGCTGGGAACGGCCTACATCGCCGGATTCCGCTGGTCGCTCGCCCATGGATATGACTACACCTTCGAGATGGACGCGGACTTCTCCCACGACCCCGACGACCTGCCGAGACTGTATCAGGCGTGCAGGGACGGAGCTGACGTCTCGATCGGCTCGCGCTATTGCAACGGCATAAGCGTGGTCAACTGGCCGATGGGCCGCATACTCATGTCCTACTGCGCCTCCAAATATGTGAGGACCGTGCTGGGCATGAAAATCTATGACAGCACGGCCGGCTTCGTCTGCTACACGCGCAAAGTATTGGAAACCATAGACTTGAACGAAGTTCAGATGAAGGGATACGGCTTCCAGATCGAAATGAAATACACCGCCCGCGAGCTCGGGTTCAAGATAGCCGAAGTGCCGGTCATATTCGTCAACCGGAAAGAGGGGACGTCCAAAATGAGCAGCGGAATCTTCGGCGAAGCCTTCTGGGGCGTCATCAAGCTGCGCTTCCGCACTATTCGCAGAGCCTGAGCGAAATCCTCATGCGGTCGGTGTCCGCCGACAGCACCTCCACCTTTATATGCTGATGCAGCTTCAGCTTGCGTCCGCGCATCTGCGAGACATGCACAAGGCCGTTCTCATGTATACCTATGTCCACGAATGCCCCGAAAGCCGTGATGTTGGTCACCACCCCCGGCAGGACCATTCCGGCGGAAAGGTCGTCGATGGTGCGCACGTTGTCGTCGAAAGAGAATTCCGTCACCTCCTGACGCGGATCCAGACCGGGCTTGGCCAGTTCCTTGAGAATGTCGTTTATGGTGGGAAGGCCGAAATCGCCCTCGACATACTTCGCGGGATCGATCTTCGCGCACAGATCCGGATTCCCTACAAGCTCGCTTGAAGAGACCCCAAGGTCGGCGGCCATCCGGTCCACGATGTGGTAGGACTCGGGATGGACGGACGAATTGTCCAGCGGATTTCCGCCGCCCTTTATCCGCAGAAAGCCGGCGCACTGCTGATAGGCCTTCGCGCCGAGACGCGGCACCTTCATCAGGTCTGACCGGGATTCAAAGCCGCCGGAAGCGGCGCGGTACTCCACTATCGACGCGGCCAGCGACGGTCCTATGCCGGCTACATAGCTGAGCAGATAGGGGCTGGCGGTGTTGACGTTGACGCCCACCGAATTCACGCAGCTCTCCACCACGTTGTCAAGCTTCTCCTTCAGCAGCCTCTGGTCCACGTCATGCTGATACTGGCCCACGCCCAGAGACTTCGGATCTATCTTCACAAGCTCCGACAGCGGATCCATGAGCCTCCGGCCTATGGAGACGGCGCCCCTGACCGTGACATCCTCGTCCGGAAACTCACTTCTGGCGGCCTCGGAGGCCGAATAGATCGAAGCCCCGTCCTCGCTCACCACATAGACCCCGCAGCCCTCCGGCAGGCGAATTTTCTTCATGAAATCCTCCGTCTCGCGGCTGGCGGTTCCGTTGCCTATGGCGACCGCCTGAATCTGATACCGCTCCAGCATCTTCGTCACTGCCATTATGGACTTGATCTTCTCATTCTGAGGCGGATGGGGATAGATGATCTCATGGTGGAGCAGTTCCCCCCTCTCGTCCAGACACACTATTTTGCAGCCATTGCGGAAACCGGGATCCATGGCCATGATCCGCTTCTGCCCGAGCGGCGACGCCAGCAGCAGCTGACGCAGATTGTCCCCGAACACGTTGATGGACTCGACATCGGCCTTATGCTTAGCCTCGCGAAGCACCTCGTTGGTGAGCGACGGCGCCAGCAGGCGGGCATATGCATCTTCTATGGCCATGCGGATCTGAGCCTCAAGCTCCGACGACGGACGCGGCTTGCCCTTGCTGAAAAGATAATACAGCTGGCCGCAGGACTTCTCCGGATCGGCGTCGATCTTCACCGAAAGGAAGCCTTCCTCTTCGGCGCGCAAAATGGCCAGAAGCCTGTGCGGAGCGATTCTGGACAGCGGTTCGGAATAGTCGAAATAGCCCTTGTACTTCTGGGCCTGAGACGAATCCGCGGATCTGGTGGACTTGGAGACAATTCTCCGGGAGCGGTAAACCTTGCGGAGAGTCTCGCGTCCGGCGGCGTCTTCGCTGACCCGTTCGGCGATAATGTCACGGGCGCCGGCAAGGGCGTCTTCGGACGACGCGACCTGCCCGCCCGCATATTTGGCGGCCTCCCCCGCCGGGTCCGCGCAGCGGAACGACGCCATAAGATCGGCCAGAGGCTCCAGCCCGGCCTCTCTTGCGGCAGTGGCCCTGGTCCTGCGCTTGGGCCGGTAAGGAAGATATATGTCCTCAAGCTCGCTCGACTCCACGCAGTTCTCTATACGGGCCTTCAGCCCTGCATCCAGTTTCCCGGCCGCCTCCACGGCATCCAGCACGGTCTTCTTTCTCTTCTCCATGTCGGAAAAGACATCGGCCCAGTGCTTCACCTCAGAAACCTCCACATCGTCGAGACCGCCAGTCTTTTCCTTGCGGTAACGGCTTATGAACGGGATGGTGTCCCCTTCCTCAAGCAGAGAAACGCAGTTTTCCACCTGCCAGTCCTTGACTGACAGCCTGTGCGCGATATATTCCGTATAGATCTGTTTCATAAGATGCCGTTTTGAAAAATTGTCAGTCCTGAGAAAGCTCCTTGAGCTCGTCACGGTAGGCCGAGAAGATCTTGGACTTGGACAGGAAGCCGACATAGGTGCGGTCACGCTTTATGACCGGAAGATTCCATGCGCCGGTCTTCTCGAACTTGCGCATGGCGCTGTCCATGGGCTCGTCGTCATAGACATAGTCCGGAGCGGAGCGCATGTAATTGAACACATGCCGGGTGTCGTAGAGCTCCTGACGGAACATGTCCTGCCGGACATCCTCCAGAGAGACATAGCCCTGAAGATGGCCTCTGGAATCCAGCACCGGATAGACATTGCGTGAAGATGTGGATATGACCTGGACCAGCTCGCCCAGCGTGGCGTCGATCTCCACCGGAGAAAGGTTCTTCTCAATCAGGGAATCCAGCTTGAGCAGGGTCAAGACAGCCTTGTCGCTGTCGTGGGTCAGCAGTTCGCCGGTGTGCGCGATGCGCTTGGTGTAGATGGAATATTTCTCGAATATGCGTATGGTACCGAAAGATATCGTCGAAGTCACGATCAGAGGCAGGAACAGGTCATAGCCGCCGGAGATCTCCGCTATGAGGAAGATCGCGGTCATGGGGGCCTGCATCACTCCGGCCATAAGTCCGGCCATGCCCACAAGCACGAAATTCTGCTCCGGCACCGTGAAATTCGAACCTGAAAGCAGCATGTTTATTATCCTGGCCAGCACGAAGCCGGCAAGTGCGCCCACGAAAAGGGTGGGGCCGAATGTTCCTCCGACTCCCCCGCCGGCATTGGTCAGGGTCATGGAAAACACCTTGAGCAGCATGACAAGGGCGAAGAACACGGGCACCAGCCATGGAGAATGCAGCATTCCCGAAAGGACGGTCTGCCCGTCATAGAGGGGGGCCTCTCCGTTCAGCAGAGGATGCAGATCCGAATATCCCTCTCCGAACAGCGGCGGGAAGAGGAAAATCAGCACGCCCAGGACCGACGCGCACAGCAGCCACTTCAGATAGGGATTGCGCAGTCTGGCCAGCTTGTCCTCAAGGCCTATGGTGGTGCGGATGAAGTACAGCGAGCAGAAGCCGCAGAATATGCCCAGGACCACATAGAAGGGCATGTTCACCATGCGGAACGGCGACAGCGTACACTCGAACGGGAGGGTGTTGCCGAGCAGCAGATAGGAGACGACGGTGGCCGAGACCGTGGAAAGCAGCAGCGGCATCATCGAGGTCATGGAGATGTTGAAAAGGAGGATCTCCAGCGTGAACAGCACTCCGGCCAGCGGGGCCTTGAATATGCCGGCCACGGCGCCGGCGGCTCCGCAACCAAGAAGTATGGTCATGCTCCTGTAGGAGAGCTTCATGGACCGGGCCACATTGGAGCCGATCGCGGCTCCGGTGTAGACTATCGGGGCCTCGGCTCCCACCGAGCCTCCGAATCCGATGGTGAGAGAACTGGTCAATATGGAGGACCAGATGTTGTGGGGCTTTATGCGGGACTCATTCTTTGACACGGCCACAAGGACCTTGGTGACCCCATGGCCTATGTTGTCCCTGATCACGAACTTCACTATCAGCAGGGCCAGCAGCATTCCCACTCCGGGATAGAGCAGATAGAGAAGGGTCTCCGCGCCGGAATGGATCCATGAAGTGAGCAGTCCTTTTATGAGATGGATCAGAGTCGACAGGAGGACGGCGGCCAGCCCGCTGGCGACACCCACCACCAGAGACAGAATCAGGAGAAGGTTCTTCTCCGGAATCTTCATAAACCTCAGCTTCGCTATCTTCAGCAGTCTCATAATCAGACAAAAGGCCCGAGTCCTCCGCTAGGAAAGGCTGGAGCCATCTACAAATATAGAAAAAGAGACCGGAATCCGGCCTCTTTTTCCATATTTGTCTCAAAACAGCGGCTTTCGCCGGCTGGCCGCGCCTATGCCCGAAGCGGCCTCAGGCCCTCAGGCCTCGCCGGAATCGTCGTCACTGCCGGCATACTGCGAAATGTTGTCGTCGGGAAGGGCCTCTCCGGACTCGCCGTCGCCCTGCACGTCGTCGCCCGACTCGTCGCCCGCCTCGGAATCGAGCCAGCGCTCCAGATCATTGGCGTCGTCGGTCTTGACTTTGATCTTCACCAGATATATGGCATCGGGAATCTCCATGGTGACGGCATAGAAACTCGTTCCGTCCGGTTTGTCATACTTTACCAGATCGGAAAGATAGTCGGCGTATCCCTTGGGATACTTCTCCGCAAAAGCGGCCGCAAGCTCCTTCGGCATGTTTTCATAGCTGACTACCGCACGTTTCTTATGTACCTCTGCCATATCTCCAGTTGAGTTTTTGATGTCCTTGTGAATTTTCGGACTGCAATATTAGAACAAATTTTTCAAATGCAAGTCATTTTTTGGTTTTGACCTTAAAAAAGAAAGATTTCTGCATTTTTTTCTTGTAGGGATCGCGTTCCACAAACACCGGAGTCATGTCCTGAGGGTTCAAGCCGGTATAATACATGACCGAAGAAGTGGTCATGGGAGTCGGGGTGAAATCCTGCACCTGATCCATGTAAAGGCCCTTGAGGGCGGGAGTATGCGCAAGGCAGTCCATGTCATGCATCGTGCAGCCCGGATGGGAGGAAATGAAATATGGCACCAGCTCCGTCTTGCGTCCGGCCTCGCCGGTGATTCTGTCGAATTCGCGGCGCAGCCTCCCGAACAGACGGAACGAAGGCTTGCCCATATAGTGCAGCACCTTGTCCTCGGTGTGCTCAGGCGCCACCTTGAGCCTGCCGGAAGTGTGGTTGAGTATAAGCTCCTTCAGATAGGGCCTCGAAGACTCGTCCACATAGCCTTTCTCGCTCAGGAACAGGTCATAGCGTATGCCGCTGCCTATGTAGGCATGCCTGACTCCGCGCACCTTGGCCACATCCGCATAGAGCTTGAGCAGCCTGGTGTGGTCGCGGTCCAGATTCGGGCACGGCGCCGGAAACAGGCATGACTTCCTGCGGCAGACGTCGCAGGCCTTGGTGTTCTTGCCGTGCATGCCATACATGTTGGCCGTGGGAGCGCCCAAATCGGAGATGTTGCCGGCGAAGCCCGGCAGACGGTTCAGACCCTCGATCTCCTTCAGAATGGAGTTCTCGGAACGTGACTGGATGAACTTGCCCTGATGCGCGGCTATGGTGCAGAAATTACAACCCCCGAAACAGCCTCTGTGGGTGTTGATGGAGAACTTGATCATGTCATAGGCCGGAATCCTCTTGCCCTTGTAACGTGGATGTGGCAACTTCGTGTAGGGCAGGGCCCAGTAGGAATCCATCTCCTCTGTGGTGGCCGGCGGAAAAGGCGGATTCACCTGCACATAGCCGTCACCGGCGCCCTCGATGATGGTCGAAGGGTGCATCATGTTGGCATGGGTCTCGATCTGATGGAAATTCTCCGCCAGATTCTTCTTCTCCGCCAGACACTCCTCATAGGAATGAAGCACGAGAGCATCCTTGACATGCGGCTTGCCCTTCATATAGAAGGCGATTTGCGGTATCTTCCTCATCTCGTGAGGATTGCGCATCGACTCAATGCCGCGTGTGAGCTCCAGCATGGCCTTCTCCCCCATCCCGTAGCTGAGATAGTCAGCCCCGCTGCCGACAAGAATTGATGGGAAAAGCCTGTTCTGCCAATAGTCATAATGCGTGAGCCGCCGCAGAGACGCCTCCACGCCGCCTATTATCACCGGCACGTCAGGATACAGCTTCTTGAGAATTCTGGTATAGACGGTCACGGCATAGTCCGGACGCTTGCCGGCCTCGCCGCCGGGGGTGTAGGCGTCGTCGCTGCGGAGCCTCTTGGCCGCAGTGTAATGGTTCACCATGGAATCCATGGCGCCCGCGTTCACCGCGAAATACAGCCTGGGGGTCCCCAGCTTCTTGAAATCACGCAAATCATCCTTCCAGCCGGGCTGCGGGACTATCGCTATGCGGTAGCCGAACTTCTGCAACCACCGGGATATCGCCGCGGTACCGAAGGAAGGATGATCCACAAAGGCGTCGCCTGTGAAGAAGATGATGTCGATATAATCCCAGCCGAGGGCGTCAACCTCCTTCTTCGAGGTCGGGAACATATACGACAGATCTTCCATGGGACGCTACATTCGCTCGGGCAGCTGGATTCCGAGTATTCCCATAGCCTTGGTCAGGGCCTTGGCCACGCATTCCACCAGGGTGAGCCTGAACTCCAGAACCTTTCTGTCGGGCTCCTTCAGGATGGTCGTGTCATGGTAATACTGGTTGAAATCCTTCGCCAGGTCATAGGAATAATTGGCCAGAATGGCGGGCGACAGGGCGACTCCGGCCTCGGCCACCTTGGACGGCAGCAGATTGAGCAGCTTGATGAGACGCACCTCCTTGGCGGAGGGAGCCATGTCCGGCGACACGCAGGCGGGTCCGTGCGCATAGCCCGACTCGTCGGCCTTGCGGATGATGGAGCGGATCCTGGCGTGGGTGTACTGGATGAAAGGACCGGTATTGCCGTTGAAATCGATGGACTCCTTGGGGTTGAAGAGCATGGTCTTCTTCGGATCCACCTTGATTATGAAGTACTTGAGAGCTCCTAGACCGATCATGTTGTAGAGACGCTCCTTCTCCTCCTCCGAAAGGTCGGCGAGCTTGCCGCTCTCCTCCGAAGTGGCCTTGGCCTCCTCATACATGCTCTGGACCAGATCGTCGGCGTCCACCACGGTGCCTTCCCTGGACTTCATCTTGCCTTCCGGAAGCTCCACCATGCCATAGCTGAGATGATAGATCTGCTCCGCCCAGCCGAACCCGAGCTTGGCGAGGATGAGCTTGAGCACCTGGAAATGGTAATCCTGCTCGTTGCCCACCACATAGATCAGAGAATCAAGCTGATACTGCGAGAACCTCCTCTCGGCGGTGCCAAGATCCTGCGTGATGTAGACGGATGTGCCGTCGCTCCTGAGCACCAGCTTGCGGTCCAGCCCGTCGGCGGTGAGGTCGCACCACACCGAGCCGTCGGGGTCGCGGGTGAAAACGCCCATATCCAGACCCTTCTGCACCAGCTCTTTGCCGAGCAGATAGGTGTCATGCTCATAATCGACCTTGTCGAAGGATATGCCCAGACGGGCATAGGTCTCGTCAAATCCGGCCAGAACCCAGCCGTTCATCTTGGCCCACAGGTCGCGGACCTCCTTGTCGCCCTGCTCCCATTTCACCAGCATTTCATGCACGGCCTTCATGCAGGGGGCCTCCTTCTTGGCCTCGTCCTCGCTCATGCCGGCGGCCACAAGTTCCTTGACCTCGGCCGTATAGATGTTGTTGAAGGCGACATAGCAGTCTCCCACCAGATGGTCGCCCTTGATGCCAGTGGACTCCGGAGTCTTGCCCCCGCCCACTTTCAGCCAGGCATACATGGACTTGCAGATGTGCACTCCGCGGTCATTGACAATGGTCGTCTTTATGACCTCATGGCCGTTGGCCTTCAGCAGTCTCGACACTGAATCACCGAGAAGATTGTTGCGGATGTGGCCCAGATGCAGAGGCTTGTTGGTATTGGGCGAAGAGAACTCGACCATATACCTCTTGCCCGAAGGGGGCAGCTGGCCGAAATCGCCGGCCGAAGCTATTTCGGAGAAAGTCCCGTCCCACCACACGGATGAGAACAGCAGGTTCAGATAGCCCTTGACACAGCCGAAGGACGAAATCTCGGGGCAGTTGTCCACAAGCCACTGTCCTATGGCATTGCCGGTGTTTTCCGGAGCGCTGCGGGAAATCTTCAGCAGCGGGAAAAGAACCAGAGTATAGTCGCCCTCGAACTCCTTGCGGGTCACCTGGACCTGAAGGGACGAAGGGTCAATTTCAGCATTATACAACGCCTTTATGGCATCGGCGGCCTTTACCTGGATGAAAAGTTCAGGTGTCATTTCTTTTGGATATGTTTTCTTCGGTATAAGAATATTAGCCAAGATATCCCTTAAGAAGCTTGCTTCTGCTGGGGCTCTTGAGCCTTCTGATGGCTTTCTCCTTGATCTGGCGGACTCTCTCGCGGGTGAGGCCGAACCTCTCCCCGATCTCCTCCAGGGTCATCTCCTGACAACCTATGCCGAAGAAAGACTTGATGATCTCGCGCTCGCGCGGCGCAAGGGTGGAAAGAGCCCTCTCGATCTCCGTGTTCAGCGACTCGTTCACGAGACCTCTGTCGGCGCTCGGCGAGTCGTCGTTGGGAAGCACGTCCAGAAGACTGTTGTCCTCGCCTTCCACGAAAGGAGCGTCCACCGAGACATGCCTTCCGGAAACACGCAGAGTGTCCGAAATCTTGTCCTTAGGGACGTCTATCATCTCCGACAGCTCTTCATTGGAGGGCTGGCGCTCGTTCTCCTGCTCAAACTTGGAGAGAGCCTTGTTGATCTTGTTGAGGGAACCCACCTGGTTCAGAGGCAGACGCACGATCCTGGACTGCTCGGCGAGAGCCTGCAGAATGGACTGGCGGATCCACCACACGGCGTATGAAATAAACTTGAAGCCGCGGGTCTCATCAAACTTCTCCGCGGCTTTTATAAGTCCGAGATTACCTTCGTTGATGAGATCCGGAAGGCTGAGCCCCTGATTCTGGTACTGCTTAGCGACAGACACCACAAATCTCAGATTCGCCTTGGTGAGCTTCTCCAGCGCGGCCTGGTCTCCGTTTCTGATTCTCTGCGCGAGCTCCACCTCTTCCTCGGGAGTCACCAGATCCTCTCTTCCTATCTCCTGGAGATACTTGTCCAAAGACGCGCTCTCACGATTGGTAATCGATTTTGTAATCTTAAGTTGTCTCATATACTTTCAATTCCCTCCGGTGTCCCGGAGGGAACCGAAGCATTTCACTCTTTTCCGAAGCCGAAGTAGGCAGGCCTTCCGCTGGCGTCCACGCCCTCGATGAAGACTGCTCTCTTGCTCTTCTTAGCGATGTCAACCACATCCTGAGCATCCTTCACGGGCTGGTCGTTGACAAAGCGGATCACGAAGCCTTCGGTGGCTCCGGCGTCGCGGAGCTTACCCTGCCCCACGGACACGATCTCAACTCCCTGACGCAGGCCATACTGGGCGAGAGTCTCCTTGGAGGCAGTCTTTATCTTGGATCCGTAGAAGGCTGTCGTGCCGTCCACATCCACCGTGCCGGTCTCCTGGGCGTCGCCCTGGAAGGTGACGGAGAGAACCTTCTCCTTGCCGTCCCTTATGATCCTGAAGTCCGCCTTGTCGCCCGGATGATAGCTGTTGACCTTCTCCTGAAGTGCGGAGGCGGTGTTGATCGCGGAGGAATCGATCGCGATCACGATGTCATCCTTCTTCATGCCGGCCTTTTCCGCGGCCGATCCGCCGAAAACTTCGTTAATATATACGCCTTTCACCGAAGAAAGTTTCAATTTTTCAGCTATCTCTTCGTTCACCGTTCCCATGGTCACTCCGAGTTTGGCCCTCTTCACTGAACCGAAGTCAATGAGGTCACCCACAATCTTCTTCACTATGTTGACGGGGACTGCAAACGAATAGCCGGAATATGCACCGGTCTGCGAGACTATGGCGGTGTTGATGCCCACCAGCTCCCCTCTCTTGTTCACGAGGGCTCCGCCGGAGTTGCCGGGATTGACGGCGGCGTCGGTCTGGATGAACGACTCGATCTTGAACTCGCCGTCGGTGCTGGGCATCGAGCGGCCCTTCGCGCTGACTATGCCGGCGGTGATCGTACCCCTGAGCTGCGAGCCCAGCGGGCTGCCGATCGCGATCACCCATTCGCCCAGACGCAGCTTGTCGGAGTCACCGAACTCAATGGTGGGAAGACCGGCGGCATCTATCTTTATGAGGGCCACGTCGGTGGCGGAATCGGTGCCCACCACCGTGGCGTCATAAGTCTGGTTGTTGCTGAGGGTCACCTTGATATCCTTGGCATTGGCCACCACATGGTTGTTGGTGACTATATAGCCGTCGGAGCGGATGATCACTCCGGAGCCGCTGCCCTTGGACTCGCGCTGGGAAGGAGTCCGGTCGCCGTAGCCGAAGAAATATTCGAAGAACGGGTCGATGGTCTGCCTCTGCCGCGAGACCACCGTCACCTCAACATAAACCACTGCGTCCACCGCCGATTCGGCGGCATAGGTCAGGTCCGGATAGTCGGTCTCGGTCAGATTGACCGTCCTGTATTGCGGCTCTCCCACCGTGTCAGAAGCCGCCGTGCGGCCCGAGCCGGATGTGCATGCGTTCAGGGCGCTGAAAGCGCTTATAGCCGTGAACCCCGCTACCGTCGCGGAGGCAAGCTTGAAAAAGAATCTTTTACTCATATCTATTTCTGTTTGATTCGATAAAACGGCCTCCGGGCATCCCGGACACCGGCAAAGTCCCAAGTCAAACTCCATGCCAAAAATACGCTTGGCAGTTTGGCAAGTAATTGCTATTTTTGTTTGGTTTAACAAAAGAGCCGAAGCCCCGCCCGCGCGGGGCCGGCGCAACAGAACAATCCTTATGAAATTCGTAGTATCAAGTTCAGAACTTCTGAAGAACGTGCTGACCGCACAGAGAGCCATACCCGCCAAGACGACGGAAGCCATCTTGGAGAACTATCTTTTCACCCTGAAGGAAGGAATCCTGGAGATAACCGCCTCGGACAGGGAGCTGACGATGAAGGTCACCCTTGAAGTGACGAGCGTGGAGGAAGAGGGCAGGATGGCAGTTCCGGCAAGGCAGGTCACCGACCTGCTGAAGGAGCTTCCCGACCAGCCGCTCACCATAAGCTCGGTGAACGAGAACTCGTTCTCATGCTCGTGGGCCAGCGGTGAGTCCGTGCTCCCCTGCTACAATCCCGACGACTACCCTGTCATAAGGACAGTCGGAGAGGCCGCCGCCACGGTGACGACCGACACCGACACTCTCGGCGAAGGCATCGCCGGCACGGTCTATGCCGCCTCCGACGACGACAACCGTCCGGTCATGAACAGCATCTATTTCGACATCACCCCGGACAGCACCACTCTGGTCGCCTCTGACCTGCAGAAGCTCATCTGCTTCCGCACAGCCAAGGTGAAGGCCGCCGACGCATGCTCCTTCATACTGAACAAGCGTCACGCCGCCGTAATCAAGTCAATACTCCCGAAGGACAACGGCGGGATCTCGATCACATTCGACGACAAGGTGGCGGTGTTCCGCACCGAATCCGCGACGGTCACCTGCTCGCTGGTCGTAGGGAAATATCCCGACTACAACACCATTATCCCGAAAAACAACTCCAATGTGATGACCATAGACAGGCTGCAGTTCCTGAACACCGTCAGGCGCATCGCGGTGTGCTCGCCCAAGGCGTCCAACTACATCAAGTTCGACATCGCCGATGGCGGAATAGAGGTGTCCGCACAGGACCTCGGCTTCGAGATCGCCGCGCACGACAGGATATCCTGTCAGTATGAGGGCGACCCGCTCTCGATCGGATTCCGCTCCACCCACATAGTGGAGATTCTTGGCAATCTGAGCTGTGACGACGTGGTCATGAAGTTCGCCGACAAGAGGCGCTCCGCCCTTGTCCTCCCCGGCGAGGAAAGCGAGACCGGCAACAAGGTGTTCGGCATAGTGATGCCGATAATGGTCAGATAAACGACTCCACGAATGGAATTGAACCTAAAGAAGCCCCTGATTTTCTTCGACATAGAAAGCACGGGGCTCAATATCGCCACGGACGGCATCATCGAATTGAGCTTCGTGAAGATCATGCCCGACGGCGGGCGGAATATAAAGACCTGGCGGGTAAAGCCATGGGACTATGCGAACGGGAGGCAGATTCCCATAAATCCTGGCGCGTCGCTCGTGAACGGAGTGCATGACGAGGACCTCGTCGACTGCCCCACCTTCATCAACATAGCCTCCGAGGTGGCCTCGTGGCTCAGGGACAGCGATCTGGCGGGATACAACTCCGCCAAATTCGACCTCCCGATGCTGGCCGAGGAGCTGGCCCGAGTGAGTCTGTATTGCGAGAACAAGCTGAAGGACAGGAACCTGCCCCAGGATAAGAGGGAAAAGGCCGAGAAGCTTATGGCCGATGTGGACATAGACCTGCACAAATGCCTGATGGTGGACGTGCAGACCATCTACCACTACATGGAGCCCCGCAATCTGCGGGCCGCCTACCGCTTCTACTGCGGCGGCAAGGACTTTGACAACGCCCACACCGCCGAAGCCGACACAGTGGCGACCTATGAGGTGCTCAAGGGCCAGCTGGACATGTACAGGGAACCCGACGAGCATCATGAACTCGCCCTCAGGAACGACGTGGAATTTCTGTCCGGCGTAGGAGGAAGGCCGAGGGCGGTGGACTATGCGGGCAGGATCATCGACCGCGACGGGGTGCCCACCATCAGCTTCGGCAAGTACAAGGACCGTTCAGTCAAGGAGATATTCCAGAAGGACAAGGGCTATTTCGGCTGGATCGCCGGAGGAGACTTCACCCTGGACACCAAACGGCAGTTCAAGCGTCTTTTCGACGAGTATGCCGAAGAGGAGAAGGCGCGACATTCCAAGCCTCTGGAGGGCAAGGAACTGTCCGCCGCGGCCGACCTGCTGAAGAACCATTTCGGCTCGCGTTGAGCATACGTTCCGGTCCGGATGAACATCATAGTAATGACAGCGGGGGGAAGGGTCATCGCCCGCCCCGACACCACATGGGTCAGGAAGAACGAGGACTTTTTCCCTCCGGATTTCGTGTCCGCGCTTTCGTTCACCCCGGTGCTCTATGCCCGGATTTCGAAGGCGGGCCGTTGCGTAGGAGCGGATTTCGCCAGGCGCCATTTCGGCGAGACCGGATGCGGCGTGCTGCTCTATCCGGCCGATTTGCTGTCGGCCGGCGGCTACGGAGTCGCGGCCGCTTCATGCATGGACAGGACTTCCTATCTGCCGGACCTGCGTGAAAGCGCTCCGGCCGTTCCCCGCGGCTCAAGAGAAAGCCCGCAGACAGGCGGATTTCACGGCATCGCTGAGACCGGCTTCCGCATATGCAGGAACGGAAAAGAAATCTTCCGGACCAGCGACGCCATGTCCGAAAGGCTTATGGCGGATGCCGTCGTGGAGGCGAGCCGGATAATGTATCTGCGGCGGGACGACCTTCTTGCGGTGGAACTGGCCGCTCCGGAGCCTCTCTGGTCCAGAGCCGAAGGCAACACCGAAATCAGCGGCATGGCCGACGAACCGGCGGCCGCCCTATTTGACTTCAATATAGTAGTGGAATGAGCCCTTGCGGCCCGAAAAGATTCCGACAAGGTCTTCCAGCACCAGATCCGGCCGGGCGGCGCCGCTTTCCCAAAAGTCATTTCCGCCATTCGCATTGGTCCTGAGCGTGTTGTTGAATATCAGGTCAATGCCGAACTTTCCGAACAGCGGATTCACCGAAACCAGCTGCCCGCGGGTCCGGCACCAGCCGGGATTCAGCCACACGTCCGAAGCGGAGGCCAGCGCATAGGCCTGCTCGATGGAGATTATCGACGACTCGCGGGAGCCCTCCACCGCGCCGCTCACTTCTCCGCCGGCGTCCCTCACCAGCCGCGACATATAATTCTCGTTGCCGGGAATGAACCACTGGCCGCTGTAGGGAATATTGAAGAGAACCTTCTTCCGCGAAGCGGTGTCGGCCGAAGCCTTTATGCGCATATAATTGTCTCTGACCGCATTGTAGGCGGAATCGGCTTCATGCGCCCGTCCGGTCAAAGCTCCGAACAGCCTCACATATCCGGCTCGCGCCAGCGGATGGTTTTCCAGATGGTCGCTCACCATTATCACCTTCACCCCCAGCGACCTGAGCTTTGTTACGTATAGAGGCTCAGCACTTGACACCGCATAGGCGGCCACATAGTCCGGCTTCATGGCGAGAATCTTCTCATAGTCCAGCTCGGCGTCATAGCCCACATCCGCGACGTCGTTCCGCGCGCGCAGGGCCGGCGAACTCACATAGTCCAGCCCGGAGACTCCGCATATGACCGAATCTGCGCCGACCGCGTCCAGATAGGCGACATAAGATGTTGACATGCAGACGATCTTGCGCGCAGGCACCGAGACATCGACAGTGTCGGGACTTCCGCCATAGGGCGAAAGCAGCACGACATGGGACGAATCCGGAACGGTGAAGAATTCCGGCGCGTCGGATGTCCGCCCCGGAGCCGCGGAGCCCGGGCCTCGGCCGCAGGAAACGGCCAGAATGAGGAGAATTGACAAAATATAACGCATACGCGGGCAAAAATAGGGCTTTTATTGATACCTTTGACACCGGATTTCACAAAGCCGGGGACAAATGGGCGGAAAGGCCTTGCGGCAGGCGTCTGCAGACGTCTTCCGGTTTTAAAAACAGATTCTGAAAAATGGACAGGAAAGTGCAGATGATGGACGCGGGAACCGCGCTTTTTTCCATGGACGGCGAATTCGGGACGGCGCTAGGACAGCTCAGAGCCGAGCTGAAAGAGTACGGAAAGGTCACCGACGAGAACGACCTGATGGTGCTGGACTTTTCGACTCCATGGAGAAAAAGGTTCATCAGCTGCCATCTGGAAGCGTTCGGAGGGGAGGAAAAGCCGCGCAGATATGCGGCGGTCTTCAAGGAAGGAAGCCGCAGCACGGCTCTCAGGGCCTGTGTCCATGTCGCGGCGGCCGCAGCGGTGCTGCTGTCCGTCATCGCGGCGAACCTGCTGTTTCCGGAATCGGCGGGCGCACTCAGAACCCTGGCGGCCATCGCCGTCTGCCTGTTGATAATCTATGCGTGGATAATTCCCAGCGGGAAATCAGTGAAGACGCTCCGGAAGATAATCGCCAAAGTGAGCGCACTGAAATAGAATCAGAGCCGCGAACGGGACTCGAACCCGCGACCTGCTCATTACGAATGAGCTGCTCTACCAACTGAGCTAAAGCGGCATACCTGCAAAGGGGACTGCAAATATACAAAATTTCTTTTGGAAGCCCAATGTTTTACGACATTATTATAATCGGAGGAGGCGCCGCCGGGCTCATGGCCGCGTATGGCGCGGCATCTTCGATGGAAAAGCCTTCCGTGATGGTGCTGGAGAAAATGCCGCGGCCCGGCAGGAAGATAATGATCACCGGCAAGGGCCGCTGCAACTTCACCAATCTCAAGGACTGGGAAGATTTTTCCCGCCATGTCCGCACCAATCCCAATTTTCTGAAACCGTCATTCTTCAACCTCACCCCACAGCGACTTATGGACCTGCTTGATTCATGCGGGATGGAGTCGGTGGTAGAACGCGGCGACCGTGCCTTTCCCGTATCGCACAGGGCCTCCGACGTGGTGGACGCCCTGGCCCGGCTGGCCCAGTCAGCCGGTGCCATGATCCGCACCTCCGGCGAAGTGAAAGCCGTAATCGCCGGGGACAGCATGCCGGACGGATTCACCGTCAGATGTGCGGACGGGGCGAGTTTCGGCTGCACGAAACTGATAATCGCCACCGGCGGGCTCTCCTACCCCGGCACCGGCAGCACCGGCGACGGCTATTCCTGGGCACGCAGTCTGGGCCACAGCATAAAGCCCTGCTTTCCCTCGCTCACAGCCATAGTCCCGAAAGGCTATAAGCTGTCCGACGGGCGGAAAGATGAACTCCGGCACATGGCGGACAGATATGGAACCGGCTTCGTTTCCGGTCCGGCGACGGACGGTGCAAAGCTCGCAGACGGGCTGAAAGGACACATCGACCGGGCCGTCCCCCTGTCGGAGATTGGCAGGACGCTGTGCGGAATCGAACTTAAAAACGTGGGGGTAAAGCTCTTCGCCGGAGACAGTCTCCTCAGGGACGAGACAGGAGACATCAGTTTCACCGACGGCGGTCTGGAAGGACCGGTGGGCTTCGCGATAAGCCGCGACTGCGTGAAGGCCATGCTCGGCGGCGCCAAAACGCGGGTGAGCGTGGACATGAAGCCGGCGATAGACGCAGGCCGGGTGAAGGAAAGGGTCGCGGGCCTGTGGCAGGAGATCCAGAAGGACCCGCGCAGCCGCAGCCTGTCCACCGGCGCAATGATGCGCATTCTGCTGGGCAAGCTCATGCCCGCGGAGCTGACAAACGGTTTTCTGAAATGGAATCCGGCAGTGCTGAAAAGTTCCCGGAACGGACAGCGGGCCGACCTGAACGCCCTAGCCGACGCCTTGAAAGACTGGCGTTTCGAAATAGAAGGCTATGTGGGATATGAAAGATGCGTGGTCACCGCCGGCGGCGTCGCCACCGAAGAGGTGATCCCGAAGACCATGGAATCGCGCCTCGTGAGGGGGCTGTATCTGTGCGGCGAAGTGCTGGACATCGACTCCGACACAGGCGGCTACAACCTCCACACAGCTTTCGCCACCGGTCTGCTCGCCGGCCAGAGCGCCGCCAAAAAGCTCACAGGTACTTAGGCATAAACGCTTATCGCGGCGATACGAAGGCTCCAATAAACGCTTATACTCAAAGGATGGTGCCGGAGCCGAGCATTTCCTCGTCGGGAGCATACCAGACGGCGAACTGCCCGGGGGTGATTCCGCGCTGCGGAGTGTCGAAAAGAATATACAGTCCGCCCCCGCGCATAAGCAGGGTGGCCTTCTGCAGCGGCTGGCGGTAGCGGACCCGGACATTGTATCGACGCACCTCGCCCGGCTTCATGGCCATGTCCGGTCTGATCCAATGCACATCTCCGGCCGCGATTTTCAGGCAACTGCCCGAAAGCCCCCGGTGCCTATGTCCCTCGCCCACATAGACGACGTTCTTCTCCACATCGGTGGCGATCACGAACAGAGGATTGTCGTGCCCGCCTATGTTCAGGCCCTTTCTCTGCCCGACAGTATAGAACTGGGCACCCTCATGACGCCCGAGCATGACACCGCACGGATTAGCCTTGTAGCGGGTTTTCCTGACATGATGTCTGCCGGATTTATAGGTCTCAGTCTCGAAACTCAGGTCGTAGCGGAGCGACGATGACAGAGTATCAAGCTCGGCATCGGTCAATGCCGCAACCGCCTGAGCGTCATAGGAATGTTCCTCAGCCGACGGAGTGCATTTGTCTTCGGAGACATAGTCGGTCACCATCTTCGGCTCAGCTCCGCCCTCAAGCCGTGACAGGATGGCGCGCTTCGCCTGATAGAGCGGATCGGAGTCATACCAGGCATCATAGACTTCTATCACATCGCCCTCGACCGACTTCAGCTTCTGCTGCAGAAAGACCGGCAGGTCCACCTTGCCCACGAAGCATATGCCCTGAGAATCCTTTTTGTCGGCCGACGGCAGATCGGCCTCATGGGCCAGCCGCCTCACTTCGGGCTTGTCAATCTCCCCGATCGGGAACATGGCCGCGGCAAGCTGCTCCTGAGACAGCTGGCACAGGAAATAGCTCTGGTCCTTATTGTGGTCGGAGCCGGCGAATATCCGGTATATTGGCTTCCCGTCAGGGCCCGTAGTCTCGCCTTTTCGGCAGTAGTGCCCGGTTGCGACCATGTCGGCGCCCAGCTTGCGGGCCGCCTCCAAAAAGGCATCGAATTTTATCTCCCTATTGCAGAGGACGTCGGGATTGGGGGTGCGGCCGCGGGAGTATTCGCTGAACATATAGTCCACCACACGCCTGCGGTATTCTTTTGACAGGTCCACGAAATAGAACGGAATCCCGATTTTCCTGGCCACGAGCTCGGCCACGAAGCGGTCCTCCTCCCATTCGCAGTCGCCATGAAGGGTTGCGTCGGCGTCGTGCCAATTCTGCATGAACATGGCGAAGACGTCGTAGCCCTGACGTTTCAGGAGGAGTGCGGCGACACTGGAGTCCACGCCGCCCGACAATCCGACACAAATTTTCATAATTTCCTGTTCTTCAGCTTCCAGCCGCCTCCAAAGCGATTTCAGCTACCGCCAGCTGCTGCCGAAGCGATTTCTTCTGTTGCGCAGCCGCAATCTCCCGCCGGGAGATGTCGCGCAGCGACAGAGGGGTGGACTGCATTTCCCTTTTTTGTTGCCGCATTCTCTACACCAGGCCGCCACAGCGGCGCGTCATAAGCGTCAGCGAGGTTTTCGGAAGAAAACCGAAGCAGCTTTGGCGCCGGCGGAGCTTTGCGCAGCCGCAATCTCCCACCGGGAGATGTCGCGCAGCGACAGAGGGGTGGACTGCATTTCCCTTTTTTGTTGGCTAATGCCAACAAAAAAGGGAAAGCCCCGTACATCGCACCGCTACAACCTCCTACCCTTGCTCCCTTCCGGTCCTGGGGGAATTCAGAGGGAGCTGGTCGTGTACGACTTTCCCTTGTGCAAATATAGCAATTTTCGGAATATTCCTACAGGCTGTCGAATATAAACGGCAGAATCGACTCCACACCCACGAACTTCCAGATTTCCCGCTTCCCCACCATCAGGATGGTCATGGGCCTGCCGGAGAGCTTCTGATACTCGGCCATAACCTGACGGCAGGCGCCGCAGGGGGTCGCGGGGGGGTCACAGATTGTCTGCGAATGCCCGCCGGCCACGGCCAAAGCCACGAACGGAACGCCCGGATGCATGGAAGCGGCGGCAAACATGGCCGTTCTCTCCGCGCACAGGCCAGAAGGATAGGCGTCGTTCTCCTGATTGGAACCCTGGACTATGCTTCCGTCGGCCAGCAGGACAGCCGCGCCCACATTGAAGTGCGAATGCGGAGCATATGACGACTTCCGGGCGGCGACGGCGGCCTCCGCGACCTTCCGGTCATCGGGCTCCAGCTCATCCGGAGCCCCATAGACCGAATAACTGATCTCAAGCCTGTTCTCTTTCATCTTCAGTGTCATTGATTTCCGGGACGCCCGCCACTCCGGCGGCCTTGAGCAGACCGTCTTCAGTCTCCTCGCTGAACTCCTCACCGGAATCTTCGGCAAACTCCTCGGGATGCAGACGGCGATAGACGGCCTTGGCGCAATTGATGCCGTCAATGGCCGAAGACACTATGCCGCCCGAATATCCTGCGCCCTCGCCGCAGGGGAAAAGCCCCTCGACGCTCTCATATTCAAGAGTTTCGGCATTGCGGGGAATGCGGATCGGCGACGAAGTGCGCGACTCCACTCCCAGCAGAAGCGCGTCATTGGTATAATAGCCGCGCATGGATTTCCGGCCCACAAGCGGGAAAGCCTTGCGCAGGCGCTCGGCCACATGCTCCGGAAGCAACTCATGCAGCGGCGCTGACACCACTCCGGGATGATAGGAAGTCTCCGGCAGGTCCTCCGAGCATATGCCTTCGCAAAAATCCGCCATTCTCTGGGCGGGAGCGGCCGCGGGATTGTCGGGATGGCGAGACGAGACATATTCAAACATCTTCCTCTCCACATCCCTCTGGAAATTCATCAGGCTGAACGCTCCGTCGGCCTTGTATTTTTCAGGCTCGTCGCCCGGCTCTATGGACACTACCACGCCGGCATTGGCCCACTTCGAGTTGCGTGCCGAATTGGACATTCCGTTCAGCACAGTGGTTCCGGGCTCGGTGGCGGAAGGCACCAGCACGCCGCCGGGGCACATGCAGAAGGAGAACACCCCGCGGCCGTTCACGACCTCGCCGTCCTCATCCGGCTCATCCACCTGCTCCACAAACGAATATTCCGCGGCCGGCATGCCGGGCTCCCACTGTCCGCGGTAACGGATCCTGTTGATAAGCGCCTGGGGATGCTCCACGCGCACGCCCATGGCAAATCCCTTGGGCTGCAGCTCCCATCCCCTTCCGGCCAGCATCTCATAGATGTCGCGGGCCGAATGGCCTGTGGCGAGAATCACATTTCCGGCCCTGTACTCCTCGCCGGAAGCGGTCGAAACCACAAACCGCCCGTCGGCGTCCTTGTCGATTCCGGTCACGCGGGTGTCGAAATGATACTCGCCCCCATGTTCGATTATGCACTTGCGTATGCTCTCCACCACTCTGGGCAGCTTGTCAGTGCCTATATGCGGATGCGCGTCGATCAGAATCGAAGGGTTTGCGCCGAAGGCCACAAACTGATAGAGCACCTCGCGGATGTCCCCCCGCTTGGAAGAACGCGTATAGAGCTTGCCGTCAGAGAAAGCCCCCGCGCCGCCTTCGCCATAGCAATAATTGGAATCCGGATTCACGGCGCCGGTTCTGGAAAGCGCCGCCATGTCGGCCTTGCGCCTGTGCACATCCTTCCCCCTCTCCAGCAGCACCGGCTTCAGGCCGAGGGTGAGAAGCTTCAGAGCGGCGAACATGCCGGCCGGACCGGCCCCGACTATAATCACGGGCTCGGCCCCGGCCACGTCCCGATACTCCTCGGGCTTGTATTCCGAATAGTTCTCGCTGCTGCGATAGGCGTCGATCTTATAGACCATCTTCAGGTCGCCCCTCGCGTCTATGGACCTTTTGGCGATCACGCACACGGCGTCAGCCCCCCTCATGGTCGGCTGGTAGGACTTGGTCGGGTCTATCACATTGACCACGGCACTGTTTCTGAGTCGAAGCACCTGAGCCGCAGCATAGCGGATGTCATCCACTCGCGGCTCGCGTCCCATCGGGCAGGTTATCTCAAATGTTGTCATTGTTGTTTCTAATCGGCTTCTTGTTAAAATTCAGCCATGCGCGACACCGGAGCCACGTCCAGCGGAGTCCGTTCGCCGGCAAGATAGTGGAAATATCCGGCTATGGCGATCATGGCCGCATTGTCGGTGGTGAACTTGAACTCCGGCAGATAGGTGTTCCAGCCGCGCTTTGCGCCCTCCGAGACGATCCGTTCCCTGAGGCCGCTGTTGGCCGACACTCCTCCGCCTATGGTAATCTCCTTGATCCCCGTCTGGCGCGAAGCCTTTACCAGCTTGTCTATGAGGATATCAATCAGAGTCTTCTGGAAACTCGCGCAGATGTCCTCCTTGTTCTTTTCCATGAACCCGGGGTCCCTTGACATCTCGTCCCGCACGAAATAGAGCAGCGACGTCTTCACCCCGCTGAAGCTGTAGTCCAGCCCCTCGACATGAGGTTTGGCGAACTTGAAGCGGTTCGGGTCGCCGGACTTGGCGAGGCGGTCTATGACGGGGCCTCCGGGATAGCCCAGCCCCATCATCTTCGAGCACTTGTCGAAAGCCTCGCCAACGGCGTCGTCGATGGTCTGGCCGAGAATCTCATATTCCAGAGGGCTGGAAACCTTGACTATCTGGGAGTTGCCGCCCGAGACGAGCAGACACAGGTATGGGAACGACGGCTGTCGGTTTTCCTTGTCATATTGCTTCACGAAATCCGCAAGGATGTGGCCCTGAAGGTGATTGACCATGATCATGGGTCTGTCCAGCGCCAGCGCGAAAGCCTTGGCGAACGAAGTGCCCACAAGCAGCGAACCCAGAAGGCCCGGCCCGCGGGTGAACGCAATCGCGGAGATCTCCTCTTTCTTCACGCCCGCCCTGTCCAGCGCCTGGCTGACCACGGGCACTATGTTCTGTTCATGTGCCCTGGAGGCGAGCTCCGGGACCACGCCGCCATAATCCTTGTGCACCTGCTGGCTGGCTATGACATTGGACAGCAGATATCCGTCCCTGATCACGGCGGCCGATGTGTCGTCGCAGGATGACTCAATTCCAAGAATTATGTCTGACATAGTTAGAAAGATCTTTCAAAGCGTCCTGCAAATTTAATCAAAATAATGCTTTTTGTACCACTCGGCGAAGACCCGGAGGCCGGTGCGGAGCGGAGTGGAGGGCCGGTAGCCGAAATCTTTCTCGAGAGGGGTGGTGTCGGCATAGGTCACCGGCACGTCACCCGGCTGCATGGGCACCAGTTCGCGGTGCGAGTCGAAATCATAGTCGGCGGGCAGCACCCCGGCGCGGACCAGCTCCTCCTGCAGGATCTTCACGAACTCCAGCAGGTTCTCAGGATGCGAGTTGCCGATGTTATAGACCTTATAGGGCGGGACCGGCAGGCCGTCGTCGCCGGTGCGCTTCTCCGGAGCATGCCTCATCACGCGGACTATGCCCTCCACTATGTCATCCACATAGGTGAAGTCGCGGCGGCAGTTGCCATAGTTGAAGATCTTTATGGTCTCCCCTTTCACCAGCTTGTCGGTGAAGCCGAAATAGGCCATGTCCGGACGTCCGGCAGGGCCATAGACCGTAAAAAAGCGAAGGCCGGTGCTCGGGATGTTGTAGAGCTTGGAATAGGCATGGGCCATGAGCTCGTTGCTCTTTTTGGTGGCCGCATAGAGGCTCACCGGATTGTCCACCTTGTCGTCGGTGGAATAGGGCACCTTCTTGTTGCTGCCATAGACGCTGCTGGAGCTGGCATAGACCAGATGCTCCACTTCGTGATGCCTGCAGGCCTCCAGAATGTTGTAGAAGCCGATGAGGTTGCTTTGGATGTAGGCGTCCGGATTGGTGATGCTGTAGCGGACTCCGGCCTGCGCGGCCAGATTCACCGCCACCGCGATCCGGTTCTCAGTGAAGATCCGTTCAACGGCCTCCCTGTCGGCGATCGACGCCCTCACGAAGGTCCACGAGTTTCCGCTTTCCGCAGTTCCGGCGACGCTCCGGTTGATTTCGGCGGCCAGAGCTTCAATCTCCTTCAGGCGCCCGAGCTTGATGTTCACGTCATAATAGTCGTTCAGGTTGTCGATTCCGACGACCCTTACGCCCTTCACGTCCCGCAGCAGCCGCTTCACCAGATTGGCGCCTATAAACCCGGCAGCACCGGTCACTAGAATGGTCTTATTCTCAAGATTTATGTTTTGTGGAAGCATTGTGTTATGATTATACCCCTATTCGTTCCAAACCGCAAACCTCCGTCGTCGCGATGACGCCGGAGTTTTATTTGGGTCTATCCAGATATGAAAAAGGCGCCTGGAAGGACGCCATTAGACTATTTGCCAAACAAGTCAGAATGAGTCCCCGTATCCACAAACACAAGCTCCAGCTCGTGTCATTCTGCCGCCATACCAACAGCCAGTCAGGTTCGAGATGACATTCCCAGCACCCCACATAATTACCCTTGAGCTTGTGGGCCCCATATTCAGCCGGCAGGCAGCCGTTGTCAAGACGCCGACATCCAAGCCTCTCTTCACGCAGCGTTTGAGAGACTTCTTGAACTGGTTGGTATATACGATACTGTACATCAGCCGAGAATCTGTGCAAGCATTTCCTCGGCATTGGCAGCATGGTAGATGCGCCCGGCCTCAATATCTTCAAGGCCGAGTTCCACGCCAGTCTTTTTCGGCGCAGTAATCCTCCACCTCTTTCCCCTCGCCATCTTGCGGAGGAAAGGGAGGTCCCGCTTCGGGACATTGATCTGCACGGTTGATGCTTCCATAACCAAAAATACTTTATCCTTCGTAAAATTAGCAAATTTCTCGCCAACTACAAAAACTATCAGTCGCTTCCGGCATCTTTCGGGTGCCTCATGGCTACTTCACTATCGCCTCCCTGATGCAGTCCACGATGTAGCGGACATCATCGTCGGAAACCATGGGGCCGGCCGGGAGGCAGAAACCCACCTTGAAGAGTTCCTCCTCTACTCCGTTCGTATAAACCGGAGCATCAGCATAGACCGGCTGCTTGTGCATAGGCTTCCAAGTAGGCCGCGCCTCAACCTTCTTAGAGAGCATAAAGACCCGCAGCGCCTCCACATTGTCATTAGGCTGGCAGTCCGTCACCGGAGATGAAACCTGATGAATCACTCCCGCAGCACCGCCCACGGCAGTCTTCACCACCTCCCTATAAGCATTCTCCTGCCCGACTATCCGCACCGACGGGTCCATCGTCGCCGCACACAGCCAGAAATTCGCATCATAGCGTGGATCCGTCGGCTGCCGATGCATCGAAACCCCCGGCACATCCGCGAGCAGCTCCTCATACAGAGCCTGCACGTGCCTGTGATGCGCAATATGCGCATCCAATACAGTCATCTGCCCCCGGCCAATCCCGGCACAAACATTCGACATACGGTAGTTATAGCCGATGGCCGTATGCTGATAGTAAGGATACGCATCCCGAGCCTGAGTCGCATACCACATAATCTCGCTCGCATCCTCAGCTGACCGACATACAAGTGCGCCACCGCCTGAAGTCGTTATCATCTTATTCCCGTTGAACGACAGCACGCCATACTTCCCGAAAGTGCCGAGCACCTGTCCATTGAAGCGGGAACCCATACCCTCGGCCGCATCCTCTATCACAGTAATCCCATACTTGTCGGCAACAGCCAATATCTTATCTATCTGATACGGCATACCATACAGAGCCACAGGAATAATGGCCTTAGGGTATTTGCCCGTCTTCTCCTTGCGGTCCACGATGGCCTTCTCCAGCAGCTCCGGATCCATATTCCAAGTCTCGCTCTCCGACCCCACGAACACCGGCTT
>CAVGCT010000002.1:54865-56801 GCA_963627885.1 bacterium | reverse complement strand
AACGCACATTGACATGCTGAGCGAGAGACCGGGGGGCGCGCGGCGCGAGCCGCAGCCCCCGAGAAGAGAAGAGAAGAAGGGCGCACGGAGGATGCCCTGGCTCCAAGAGGCGACGAAGGACGCGACAAGCAGCGAAATTCCACGGCGAGGCGCAAACAGCCCGTGACCCGTGGGTGTCCGAATGGGGGAACCCGCCCGCGAGGGCACCGCGAAAGCGGGGCGAACGCCGTGAACTGAAACATCTTAGTAGCGGCAGGAGGAGAAAACAAGCAAGCGACTCCCCGAGTAGCGGCGAGCGAAAGGGGACCAGCCCAAACCGCGCGGGTCAAGGCCCGTGCGGGGTTGTAGGGCGGCATAGTCCGGAGGTTGAGGAAGCCGAACGGCCTGGAAAGGCCGGCCATAGCGGGTGACAGCCCCGTAGGCGCAACGAGATACCCGAGGCGGCCGCACCCTGAGTAGCGCGGGGCACGTGAAACCCTGCGTGAAACCGGCGGGACCATCCGCCAAGGCTAAGCACTCCTTGGAGACCGATAGCGAACAAGTACCGTGAGGGAAAGGTGAAAAGCACCCCGGGAGGGGAGTGAAAGAGACCCTGAAACCGTGCGCCCACAACCTGTCGGAGCGGTGGAGACACCGTGACGGCGTGCCTTTTGCATAATGAGCCTACGAGTTGGCCCATGGCGGCGAGGTTAAGCCCCAGGAGGGGCGGAGCCGAAGCGAGAGCGAGCCCTAAGAGGGCGCCCGAGTCGCCATGGCCAGACGCGAAACCTTGCGATCTACCCCCGTCCAGGCTGAAGTCCCGGTGACTCGGGATGGAGGGCCGAACCGGTAAGCGTTGAAAAGCTTACGGACGAGGCGGGGGTAGGGGTGAAAGGCCAATCAAGCTGGGAGATAGCTCGTACTCCCCGAAATGCATTTAGGTGCAGCCCGGGCAGTGCGGCCGTGGAGGTAGAGCTACCGATAGGGTGCGAGGGCGTCACAGCCTGTCAAGCCCTGACGAACTCCGAATGCCACTGGCCGGCCGGCCCGGAGTGAGGGCGCGGGTGCTAACGTCCGCGTCCGAGAGGAGAACAATCCGGACCATCGGCCAAGGCCCCGAAGTGGACGCCGAGTCGTGCTAACGAGGTCCCCGCGCAGAGACAGCCAGGATGTTGGCTTGGAAGCAGCCACTCATTCAAAGAGTGCGTAACAGCTCACTGGTCGAGCGCGGGGGCGTGGATAATGATCGGGCGTAAGCGTCCCGCCGAAGCCATGGGATGGCGGCACAGGCCGCCATCGGTAGGGGAGCATTCCCGGGGCTGGGAAGCCGAAGGCGCGAGCCGCGGTGGAGCGCCGGGAAAAGCAAATGTAGGCATGAGTAACGAAAATGGGGGGGAGGCTCCCCCACGCCGAAAGACCAAGGGTTCCTGATCAACGCTCGACGGATCAGGGTAAGCCGGGTCCTAAGGGCCACCCGCCGAGGGGACCCCGAAGGGAATCAGTTGAACATTCAAGAGCCGCCGCGGCGATGAAAGCGACGCGCGGCGCGACCAGCGCGGGGCGAGACGGATCGCCCCCGAGCCTAGCCCCCGGGCGAAGCGAGCGCTGGCGCGCGGCGCCAAGAAAAGCGAGCCGCGGCGCCCGTACCCTAAACCGACACAGGTGGTCGGGTTGAACATACTAAGGCGCGCGAGTGATCCACGGTCAAGGAACTAGGCAAAACCGCCCCGTAACCTCGGGAGAAGGGGCGCCCCCCGCGAGGGGGGCCGCAGTGAAAAAGTCCAGGCAACTGTTTACCAAAAACACAGGGCTATGCGAAATCGAGAGATGAAGTATATGGCCTGACACCTGCCCGGTGCCGGAAGGTTAAGAGGAGGCGTCATCCGCGCGAGCGGGGCAGCGCCGAGTTGAAGCCCCGGTAAACGGCGGCCGTAACTATAACGGTCCTAAGGTAGCG
>CAVGCT010000002.1:0-54855 GCA_963627885.1 bacterium | reverse complement strand
TACCCGCAACGGGACGAAAAGACCCCGTGAACCTTTACTATAGCTTAGCGCTGACTTTTGCCGGATGATGTGTAGGATAGGTGGGAGACTGCGAGGCGGGCACGCCAGTGTCTGCGGAGTCGCCGTTGAAATACCACCCTTCGTCCGGCGGGGGTCTAACCCTGAGAGGGGGACACCGCTTGGTGGGTAGTTTGACTGGGGTGGTCGCCTCCAAAAGAGTAACGGAGGCTTCCCAAGGTCCGCTCAGCGCGAATGGCAACCGCGCGAAGAGTGCAGTGGCAAAAGCGGGCTTGACTGGGAGACAAACAAGTCGAGCAGGTACGAAAGTAGGGCAAAGTGATCCGGCGGTTCCTCATGGGAGGGCCGTCGCTCAAAGGATAAAAGGTACTCCGGGGATAACAGGCTGATCGCTCCCAAGAGCTCAAATCGACGGAGCGGTTTGGCACCTCGATGTCGGCTCGTCACATCCTGGGGCTGGAGCAGGTTCCAAGGGTTCGGCTGTTCGCCGATTAAAGTGGCACGCGAGCTGGGTTCAGAACGTCGTGAGACAGTTCGGTCTCTATCTGTTGTGGGCGTTGGAAGTTTGAGAAGGTCTGACCTTAGTACGAGAGGACCGGGTCGGACGAACCTCTGGTATACCGGTTGTGGCGCCAGCTGCACCGCCGGGTATCCACGTTCGGTCAGGATAAGCGCTGAAAGCATCTAAGCGCGAAGCCGTCTCCGAGATGAGATCTCCCCTGAGGGTCGTGGGAGACTACCACGTTGATAGGCGGGAAGTGTAAGGGCCGTGAGGCTTTTAGCTGACCCGTACTAATAGCCCGAAAGACTTTCTTTCGAAAGGGAAAGATAGTTTGCGTGTGAAGATCGTGAACCGAAAGAGCCTGTGCGTCTTTCTTCCAAGTAATATACTGCGGTGGCTATAGCGGCGGGGAACCACCTCTTCCCATTCCGAACAGAGAAGTTAAGCCCGCCATCGCCGATGGTACTGCCCCACCAGGTGGGAGAGTAGGCAGCTGCCGTTCTTCGAGATGGTGACTAAGAAGTCGAAAGACTGATTAGTCACCATCTTTTTTTTAATACATGGCCGGTATTGCCGTACGCCCCCTGAGAGGAAGGCCTTTAGGCCTGTTCAGACCTGGACATAGTCTTTGACGTCCTGCGCGGAAATGGGCGAGCCTCCGAGGATGAGAAGACGCTCCACCACGTTGCGCAGTTCCCTCACATTTCCGGGCCATGACTTTTCCTGCAGCAGAGCCATTGCGTCGGGGTCGATTTCCCTTTCGGTCTTGCCGCCCTCGGCGCTGATCTGGCTGATGAAATATTTCACGAGCTCCGGTATGTCTTCTTTTCTCTCGTCCAGACCCGGGACCCTGATGGGAATGACACTGAGCCTGTGATAGAGATCCTCCCTGAAGTTGTCCTTTTTGATTTCCTCCAGAAGGTTCTTGTTGGTGGCGGCTATGATTCTGACATCCACTTCGATATCCTTGTCACTGCCCACGCGTGTAAGCTTTTTCTCCTGCAGTACGCGGAGGACCTTCGCCTGTGCGGCCAGGCTCATGTCTCCTATTTCGTCAAGAAAAAGTGTTCCGCCGTCGGCCTGCTCGAATTTGCCCTTATGCTGCTTTATGGCGGAGGTGAAAGAACCCTTCTCGTGGCCGAAAAGTTCGCTCTCGATAAGCTCGGAGGGGATGGCGGCGCAGTTGACTTCGATATATGGCATCTGGCTTCGGGCGCTCTGCTGGTGTATGCTGCGCGCGACAAGCTCCTTTCCGGAACCGTTGGCTCCGGTTATCAGCACTCGGGCATCGGTGGGGGCCACCTTCTCTATGAGATCGCGGACATGCTGCAGGGCGGCGGAGTGGCCGATCATCTGCTGACCATAGACCTTCTTTTTCAGTATCTTGTTGTCCTTTACGAGGTTGGCCTTGTCGGTGGCATTCTTTATGGTGATGAGAATCCGGTTCAGGTCCAGCGGTTTCTGAATGAAGTCAAAGGCGCCCTTCTTTATGCAAGAGACCGCAGTGTCGATGTCCGCATGGCCCGAAATCATTACGACCGGCGACTCGATGCCGTCGGCGATAAGCTTTTCAAGCACCTGTGTCCCCTCCATTTCCGGCATCTTGATGTCGCAGAAAATTACATCATATTTTTCCTTTTCGGCCATCGTGCAGCCTTCGGCGCCGTCGGCGGCCACCTCAACTTCGTAACCCTCGTCCATGAGGATTTCCTTCATGGCCCCGCGGATGGACCGTTCGTCGTCTATGACAAGTACTTTCATGTGAATTCAATTTAAAGGCACCGGATGCCTGTTGCAAATATCGGACAAATACGGAAAGATTGAAATTTCATGCCAATGTTTATTGGATTAATTTTTCTATTTTTGTTTCTCGGCTGTAGAGACCGGGACGAGTACAGATGCAAATCAGAATACCCGACATAATCATAGCCATAGACGGCTTCTCGGCGACCGGCAAAAGCACTCTTGCCAGGCTCATTTCCAAAAATTTCTCCTTCCTTTATCTGGATTCCGGAGCCCTGTACAGGGCTGTGACTCTCTTCGCTTTGGAGAATGGGATGATAGAGGACACGGACAAGATAGACACCGGGCGTCTTCGTCCGGCTCTTGATACTCTTGACATACACTTCAGTAAGGACGAAGGAGTCTGCATCGGTGACCGTCCGGTGGAGAATGAGATCAGGACTCTGAGGGTGTCCTCGTCCGTGAGCCCGATAGCCGCGTTGCCCATGGTCAGGAACTATGTGGACGAGCGTCTGCGCAGCTTCGGCGAAAAGGGACGAGTGGTGATGGACGGGCGCGACATCGGAACGGCCGTGTTCCCGGATGCGCAGCTCAAGATCTTCGTGACGGCCCGCGACGAAGTCAGGGCGCAGAGGCGCTATGACGAGATGAAAGCCAAGGGACAGAATCCCGACATGGCGGAAGTCCTTCACAATCTGAAGGAACGCGACCGGATTGATTCCGAGCGGGAAATGTCACCTCTCAGAAAGGCCGAGGATGCGTTCGTGCTGGACAATTCCGATATGACGCTCCACGAGGAGACGGTCTGGGTGAGCGGGCTGATAATGGGCCGTTTCACCATCTACGAATAGTCGGAGGATCCGGTATCGGGCGTAGCGATGAAACTTACAGTACAGATAGACGGCCATTCCGGTTTCTGCGGAGGGGTCATCAGAGCGATCAGTCAGGCTGAAAGCTTCCTGCACGGAGGCGGCGTCCTGTATTCGCTGGGCTCGCTTGTCCATAACGAGGCCGAGCTTGAAAGACTCGGCAGTCAGGGCCTCGTGACCATAGACAAGGAACGCTTCGGCGCGCTGAAAGGGGCCGACGTGATAATCCGTGCCCACGGCGAACCGCCGGAGACCTATCGGACGGCCGAGACCAACGGCATAAGGCTGATAGACTGCACCTGCCCCGTGGTACTGCGCCTGCAAAAGAGAATCAGGGAGGCATATGCGCGGATCAGACCGCAGGGCGGAAATGTCGTGATTTTCGGAAAGGTCGGACACGCCGAAGTTCTCGGCCTTGTGGGTCAGGTGGACGGTGACGCGGTGGTGGTGGAGAACAGGGAGATGCTGCTGAGGGCTCTGGACGAAGGTCGCATAGACCCATCAGGGCCGGTGGAAGTGTTTTCGCAGACTACCATGAGACCGGCGGGCTACACCGAAATCTGCACTCTGCTGAAAGAAAAGATCTCAGGCAAGATTACAGTCCATGACACCATATGTTCTCAGGTCTCGTCGCGTCATGACCGGCTCGCGGATTTCGCCCGGAGCCGCGACGTGATAATATTTGTCTCGGGAACCGACAGCTCCAACGGCAAGGTCCTGTGCGAGCTTTGCATGAAAGCCAATCCGAGGACTCATCACATAGTGTCTCCTGAGGGTCTTGACAGAAATTGGTTCCGCGACGGAGACCGTGTGGGAGTGTGCGGGGCGACTTCCACCCCGAAGTGGCTTCTTGAATCCGTCGCCGACGCAATAGGGGCTCTCGGTGACGATTGATTCTGGATTCAGACTTTCGTGACCTTGTTTTTCCCGACCATGGATTCCACGGTCAGTTTCATCACCCTTGTCCTGTCGACCGCGGCCTTGCTGTATTCGAAATGCTCATCCGGATGGTATTTGTCGACGATGGCCGTGAGCGCCCTGATCTTGTCTTCCCTGTCTTCGATGAATCCGATTCTGCCGCGTCCTGTCACACTGCGGAAATCCATGGTGCAGTAGCCTCGCGAGTCGTCGAAAATCAGCTTGCGGCAACAGTCGATCTCAAAGCTGGCTCTCGGGTCGCGCCCGACGATGTCATATTTGCGGCCCTGCATGGCACCGTGGAAGTATAGCGTGACCGTCCCGTCTCCGTCCACGCTGAAACCGTAGTTCACCGGGAGTATGTATGGATAGCCGTCTTCGGCGTCATTCAGTGCAAGGTGGCATACTTCTCCGTCCGCAAGCACCTTCAGAAGGTCTTCGGGAGCCGTCATTTCCCTGTCGTTGCGTCTCATTGTTTCAAACTCAATTTTCGTCAAATATACTTATCTTTGCCAAAACCCTATGACATGATCAAGACAATCGCAATTGTGGCCCATGACTCCAGAAAGAAGGAGATTGTGGAATGGTCGAAATTCAATGCCGGCTCCCTTAGTGACAAAACCCTCTATGCGACCGGTACCACCGGACGTCTCGTGGAAGAGGCTCTCATGGACGCTCTTGACGGAAGAGCGCCTCAGATCCACTGCCTTCTGAGCGGTCCGCTGGGCGGTGACGCGGAGATCGGAGCCATGATTGCCGAGGGGAAGATCGACATGCTGGTGTTCTTTTGCGACCATCTGATCATGCAGGGCCATCAGAATGATGTCATGGGCCTCGTCCGCCTGGCGTCGCTCTACAACATTCCCTTCGCCACCAACAGGAGCACAGCCGATTTCATCATATCGTCTCCTCTCTTCAAGAGCGAAGAATACGAGCGGATAATCCCGCCCGTCATAGAGGCCTATAAAAACCGTAAGCTATAGGGGAGGCCCCGTTCCGCCTGCCGTTAAGGGCTATTCGGCGGATTTGCCGGCGGCAAGGGCGTCAAGATGCTCCTGATGGGCCCGGTCCACGGAGACTGAGCGCTTGAGCACGAACCCGGAACCGAGGTATTTGGTGCGCACGTCTTCGTCCGCGGCCAGCGACTGCGGGGTGCCCTGCTGCAGGATGGTTCCTTCATAAAGCAGATAGGCCCGGTCGGTGATGGCAAGGGTCTCGCCCACATTGTGGTCGGTGATGATGACGCCGATGTTCTTGTATTTCAGCTTCGCGATTATGTACTGGATGTCTTCCACGGCGATCGGGTCCACACCTGCGAAAGGCTCGTCCAGAAGTATGAACTTGGGGTCCACCGCCAGCGCCCTCGCTATTTCGCAACGCCTTCTCTCCCCTCCTGAAAGCTGTATGCCCAGGCTCTTGCGGACCTTTGAGAGGTTGAATTCGTCGATCAGGTCTTCGAGCCGCTCGTTCCTTTCAGCCTTGGTCATGGACGAAAGCTCCATCACAGACATTATGTTGTCCTCCACCGACATTTTTCGGAACACCGAAGCTTCCTGAGGGAGATAGCCGACACCCTTCTGGGAGCGCTTGTACATGGGAAGCCCCGTTATCTCTTCGTCATCCAGATAGATGTGGCCGTCGTTGGGGACCACCTGACCTGTTATCATATAGAAGCTGGTCGTCTTGCCGGCGCCGTTAGGCCCCAGAAAGCCCACGATTTCTCCCTGACTGACTTCCATGGACACGCCCTTTACGACAGTCCTCACCCCATATTTCTTGACGAGATTTACAGCTCTGAGTTTCATTTTCGATTTATTTGGTGTCAAGTCCGAAGTCCTTCACCAGATCACGCACTTCGGGATTTTGGTTCATCAGGTCCACGGCCTGCTCGGAAGGCATGTAGGCTTTTTTCGGAGCGTCGTCTTCCGGAAGGACCTCGACGCTGATCCTCACCTTGCCGGATCCCGCCAGACGGCACAGATTCTTCTCTATGTCGTGTAGTAGCCGCTCCTCTATCCACTTCTTCTGTGACAGGTTTATTACGTTGAATGTCAAAAGTTTATGGTCTCCCTTGCCGATGATGTCCACTTTTGACGAGCAGAGGGTCTGGTAGAGCCTCTCGCGGGATTTATACAATTCCGCAAGGTCTTTCCACGCTCCGAGTATCGTCTCGTCGGACGGTATGGGGGAGTTGTCCTCAGCCGCGGCCGTCTGATCAGCCGGCTTGTAGGTGTCTGAAGAAATCACCACCTTCGGCGCCGTGCGGGTCCTCTGGCGGGCGGCGGGGGCTGCCGTGCCCTCCTCCGCTTTCGCGGCGGTGCGGGGAGCCGATTCCATGGCTGCCGGCCCGGCTGCGGCCTTCTGAGTTTCGGATTTCGCAGGAGCTGAAGAAACCGGCGGCTTCACCTCGGCCGGCTTTGCGGGAGGTGTCTTCGCGGCTGCCGCCGACTCCGTCTGGCCGGAATCTGCGCTCGCCGCCGGCTTTGCCGGAGCGACGCCCGGCTTTGCCGGTGCCGTGACAGTCTTTGCCGCATTGAGGTTCACCTCGCCACGGCCGGAGAGGAAACTCAGCCGCATGAGCGCGAACTCTATGTGCAGCTTTGGATTGACGCTGGTCCTGTAGCCGGCTTCGCATGCAGTGGTGACTGAAAGCGCGTCATACAGGAACTGCATGGGGCATTTCGCCGCCTGTTCCCTGTATCTTTCCTTGAGAGAGGCCGGAAACTCGAGCAGCGCGTCAAGGGCGTTGTTTTTGGCCACTATCAGGTCGCGCAGGTGCGAACTGAGCGCCGATACGAAATGCAGGGCGTTGAAGCCCTTGGAAAGGACCTCGCTGAATTTCAGCAGAGCGCCCTGCCAGTTCCCCTCCAGAAAGAAATCCACCAGAGCGAAGCTGTGTTCATAGGAAAGGACGTTCAGATTCTTCAGCACGTCCTCATATTTCACCGTCGTCCCGCAGAACGCCACCGTCTGGTCAAAGATCGTGAGCGCGTCGCGCATGGCTCCGTCGGCCTTCATCGCTATCACATGGAGCGATTCATCATCCACCGTTATCCCTTCCTTGTCCGCGATCATCCTCAGGTTCTTCATCATGTCGGAGATGCTTATCCTGTTGAAGTCATAGGTCTGGCAGCGGGAGAGTATGGTGGGAAGGATTTTGTGCTTCTCGGTTGTGGCGAGAATGAATATCGCGTGGGCCGGAGGCTCTTCAAGCGTTTTCAGGAAGGCGTTGAAAGCCTGGGTGGAGAGCATGTGGACCTCGTCCACTATGAACACGCTGTATTTTCCCACCTGCGGCGGAATGTTCACCTGCTCGATGAGAGCCTTGATGTCTTCGATGCCGCTGTTCGACGCCGCGTCAAGCTCGTGGATGCAGTAGGAGCGCCCCTCCTGGAAAGACCGGCACGACTCGCACTCTCCGCACGGCTCCATGTCCGCGGTCGGGTGGGCGCAGTTGATCATTTTCGCGAAAATTCTGGCCGCACTGGTCTTGCCCACTCCGCGGGGGCCGCAGAAGAGGTAGGCATGAGCCAGCTGTCCGCGGATTATCGAGTTTTTAAGCGTCCGGACAATCACATCCTGACCGATCAGGGATGTGAACGAATCCGGTCTGTATTTGCGGGCTGACACTATATACATAACGCAAAAATAACTCAAATTTTCTAACTTTGTATGGTTCGGGTCCGATGTGCGGGACCCGTCACCGACAGACGGACGGAAACATGAAAAGAATCCTTTCAACATTTGCGCTTATCCTGGTGTCCCTGTGCTGTTTCGCCCAGGCTCAGGTTACGATAGTCTCCAAAAAGGACAAGATCAGCGACTTTCCGGTGAAGACCCTTAAGGTGGTTCTCCCCGGGGAGAATTTCGTGAGTCTGTCCCTGAGAGAGTCGGTCAGGAACACATGGAACATCTCTCCATACGAGTTCTGTGACAACGACGAGTTCGAGCGGCTGAAATCCGACCCCGGCTACTATTTCATGCTCGTGGTCCGCTCTTCAGGCAAGGAAAACGCGGGCATTTCCTATATCACCGTGGTGAAGGGCGGCGCCGACAAAATTGAGGATATGCTGGAGCTCGTGACCCTTCCACTTTGCTCTTCGGATCTTCAGGACGGCAGGGAAAACGTGTTTATGTCGGCAGTTTTGGACGTGGCGCAGTCATATATCGAAAGCGCCATATTGAACGGCTTCAAGAAGGTGGGGTCAATGGTGAAGAAAATGCCTTCTGACTGCAGTTTTGTGGTGGACGCCAGAGAGGTCTCCGACAGGCTGGATCAGGCTTATGTGACCGAAACGCTGGGCGGGGTCATCCTCCCGGAAGAAGAGATATTGTCCATAATGGAGAACGGGACGCCGGGCAGGGCCGTCGGATACAGCATCGCTCCGGCCTTCCCTCAGAAAGGGAATGTCTGCTGGAAAATGGTGTTCAATGCCCGTACGCATGAGCTTTATTATCTGAAAAAGAGCAAGATAGGGTCGCGGCTTGAGACCGGATTCACAAAGAGCGACTTCTCCCGCTTCATAAAGCAATAGCTTAGACATGATCTATGGAAAAGCCCCATGCGGGGTCCTTTACGCCGTGAAGCGCAGTTCTTCTCCGGTGGGCTACTGCTCGCTGAGCATCCGTTGCGGGACAAGAAACGAGGAGGGCTACCACTGCGGAATCGCCCATTTTGCCGAACACACGATTTTTAAAGGCACGGCCGGGAAGTCGTCATCCGTCATCAACGGTTATCTGGACCGGCTCGGGGGCGATCTCAACGCCTACACTGCCAAGGAGGAGATTGTCCTGCATTCCACGGTTCTCAAGGAGGATCTGCACAAGGCCACGTCGCTTCTTCTGGAGCTGGCTACGTCGCCCGTTTTCCCGGATAATGAGGTGGAAACCGAAAAAGGCGTCGTGATCGAGGAGATAAGGTCATATAAGGACAGTCCTGCCGACGATGTCTATGACAAGTTCGAGGGCATGATCTTCGAGGGACATCCGCTCGAACGGCCGATACTCGGAACCGCCGACTCGGTAAAGAAGATCACTCCGGCCGAGCTGCGCAGATTTGTCTCGGAAAAGTTCCTTCCGGAATCCATGGCTCTTGCCGTAGTGGCCGATTTCGACGAGGCTCTGCTGGAAAAGAAATTGCTGAGACTGCTGGAAAAATGGTTCATGGGCTATGCCCCCGGTTCTCCGGTGGCCGGAGTGAGACCGGCCGGTCCGTCCTACCGTCTTCCGGAAATCAGAATATTTGACAAGTCGCTTGAAAAGCGGAACCATGAGGTGAATGCCGTCTTCGGCGCCCTGGCCCCTTCTCTCTATGAGGAGAAAGAACGTCTGTCGGCGGTGCTTCTCGGAAACATTCTGGCCGGCCCCGCCTCCAATTCCATCCTGAACGGAATCCTGCGCGAGAAAAACGGATGGGTCTATGGCGTGGAGACTTCCTATACCCAATATGCCGATTGCGGAATCATGGCCATACTCATCGGCTGCGAGCGGCGCAATCTGGACAAATGCCGGCTTGCCATAGGACATGAGCTGGACAAACTGCGCGGGACCCCTCTGTCTCCGGCCCGGCTCAAGGCGGCGAAGAAGCAGCTGCTCGGCCAGCTTGCCATAAGTTCGGACAACGGCGAGAGCCAATGTCAGAGCATGGGCAAAAGCCTTCTGTCTTTCGGCAAGGTGTCTGAGGACGGTCAGGTGCGCAGGCAGATCGAGGCGCTCTCCGGCGAAGACATCAGGGCCGCCGCCGAGCGGATTTTCAATCCGGAAAAAATGTCCGCGTTGATATATCTGTAACATGGAAGCGGAAGAGAAATATCTCAGGGCTCATAGCACGGCCCAGAGCATGGCCCTTTCCTGGCTGGAGCGCCAGACCCACATCCGCACCAATTTCCCGCAGATGCTTTCGGGCCCGGTGCAGGGAAGGTTTCTCACCATGATGGCGGAGTTCTGCCATGCGCGTTCGGTTCTGGAAATAGGGACGTTTACCGGCTATTCGGCCATATGCCTTGCCGGCGGGCTTCCGAAGGACGGACGTCTGGACGCGCTGGAAATCAACGACGAGCTGGAGGATCTGATCCGCGAAGGCTTTGACAGGGCGGGGGTTTCGGACAAGATAGATCTTCATATCGGCGATGCGCTTGTGACTTTGAAGGCGCTGGCGTCCGAAGGACGGAGCTATGATCTGGTCTATATCGATGCCGACAAGCGCGAGTACTGCGCCTATTATGAGGCGGTGATGCCGCTTCTGCGTAGCGGCGGCTGCATTCTAGCGGACGATGTGCTCTGGGGAGGCAAGCTCTATGGAGAGGAGCTTCCCGTGGACCGCCAGACCAGAGGAGTCGCCGCCTTCAATGACATGGTGGCCGCCGATCCCCGTGTGGAAGTCGTCATTCTTCCTATCCGGGACGGGCTGAGCATAATTCGCAAAAAGTAGTTTTTCTCCGTCCGGGTTTTCTCTCCGGCGCCGCATCTTCGTGGCCTATGTTTTTCATCTTTACGGAAAAATGATTAATTTTGCGGCCGCTCAAACATTCGGAAATTCAATTATCAATATATGGCAACAACAGCAGATTTTAAGAACGGACTGTTTCTGAATTTTAACGGCAAGCCTTGCCAGATCGTGTGGTTTCAGCATGTGAAACCCGGCAAGGGCCCCGCATTCGTAAAGTCCAAGCTCCGCAACCTTGAGAACGGTCGCATCCTCGAGAACACTTTCACGGCCGGTGCCAAGATCGAGACCATCAATGTCGAGAGGCGTCCCTATCAGTATCTCTATGCAGAGGAGGATGGATATAACTTCATGCACGAGGAGACTTTCGAGCAGATCAAGCTCTCCAAGGACCTCGTCTCGAACGCTGATCTCATGAAGGAGGGGCAGCATGTGGAAATGATGTTCGTGGCCGATGAGGAAAGATGCCTCACCTGCGAGCTTCCCACTTATGTCACCTTGAAGGTGACCTATTCCGAGCCTGCAGTGAAGGGCAATACCGCTTCCACCAGTGCGCTCAAGGAGGTTACTCTTGAGACCGGAGCCAAGATCATGGTTCCCCTCTTCATCAATACGGACGACGTCATCACCGTCAACACCGAGGACCGCAGCTACGGTCAAAGGGTGTAACTCCCGACCCGGTACGTTGAACAATAAAGAGACTGAGGGCTGGCCAAAACTTTTTGGCCAGCCCTCAGTCTCTTGGGGGTATCCTGTGGGGCTCGAACCCACGACACCCAGAACCACAATCTGGTGCTCTACCAACTGAACTAAGGATACCATGTTGGGAATGCAAATTTACAAATATTCTCTCTACTTCCAAAAAAATATGCGCCGCCGCTAAAACAAAAGACGCATCAGCGATCCTTGCCGGAAGATCTGGTGGGATGGCAAAGGATCTGGATGTCGAACCCGTCCACCTTATAGCCCTTGAACCGCCTCCTGTCCAGCCGTTCATGGATCAGCCGCATCAGTTCCTCGTCGATGAAGTCCTTGTAGGTGTTGTTGACGGTGTCATAGAGATGGGCATGCTCGAAAGTGTTGACGTCGAAATACATCTTGCTGTTGGAACTGAGCCTGTGGGTGTACAGTCCGAGCTCCGACAGCCCGAAAAGTATGTTATAGACAGACGCGACCGTCACTTTGGCGTCGCAGTTCCTGCCGACATATCCGGCCACCATGTCGGCGCTGGCATGTCCGAGCTTGAGCATGGCCTCATGGACCGCCAGCCTCTGCGGCGTCGTCTTAAGGCCATGGTCCCGGAGGAACGTCTTGAATTCCTCCATGGCCAGCTGCAGTCTGTGTCCTGCGGTCATCTTCTCTTCCTTATCATTCAACGTCACGGGGGTGGCCCAAAAGGGCTCCCGGTTACCCCGGATTTCACGGCAAATATACTAAAATATAATCTTTCCAAATTAAGAAGCCGTTTTGAAAAAGCTCGGAATCCCGGAGAAATCCGTCAGGCCGGAGACAAAAGAAGAAGAGGACGCGTTTTCACAACGAGTCCTCTTCATAACCAAATTATTAACTAATACAAAATACTAACCACGACTTGAACAAGGGCAACTTCCGTGCCACAAAAATCATTATTCTGTCTTTTCAATTTTCAACTGCTGAATATAATAGCTGTTACCCTTCCGGCTCACGAAAATGGTGACGTCGAAGGTCTGGCCGCCCGCGTTCAGGGTACCCAGAGCATATTTCATATTTCCGCGCCCGGCGGTGTGCGTAATCTCAAAGGAGCGCGGAGTGTAGGAATCAAAAAAGGACTTCATGATCTGACGGGCCTGATTATGGCTCACGTCATTGGCCGAAGAAAAGACGGAAACTTCAAGATTGTCGGCGAACCACGCCGAAAGCTTCTCCGCATCTCCGCGTCCTATATATTTCGCAATCGGAATGAAAACATCATACTCCCCGTCTTTCGGGGCGGTGAAAGCCGCAGCGAACACGAAGGGAAACAAAGTGCATATCAGCGATATAAGAAATTTTTTCATCCTCCTGCAGAGCCAGAATAGGCCGCGTTGCATATTGCAAATACCAAGCCACATTCATATCTTTGCGAGGATATGTACATTCTCCTGCCCGGATGAAAATCAGCCTGCTGACAGTTGGAGCCACGGATGTGAAATGGGTCCGCGAAGGCCTCGACATATATGTGTCGAGACTGGAGCATTACACCCGCTTCTCCCTGATAGAAATACCGCAGCTCAAGAACGTGTCGGCGCTGGACAGGGAACAGATCAAGACCCGCGAAGGGGATCTCATCCTCGCGAAATTGCGGCCTTCCGACGAAGTGGTCCTGCTTGACGAGAAGGGGAAGGAATACAGTTCCATCGAACTCGCCTCCGCCATAGGCAGGAAGTTGAACGCCGGCGGCAAGGACCTCGTGTTCGTGATAGGCGGGGCCTATGGCTTTTCGGACGCCGTATATGACCGGGCGGACTCTAAAATGTCCCTCTCAAGAATGACCTTCTCGCATCAGATGGTCCGGGCCGTCTTCGCCGAACAGCTGTACCGGGCCTTCACCATATTGAAGGGAGAGCCCTACCACCATGAATAAGAGAATCAAAACGGCAAAAGGAAATCTCTGGCTGATGATGACCGCGACGGCAGTCATCATCCTCGCCCTGCATCTCTTCTCTTCAGGAGGGCCGGACATGACATCGTCGGTGGGACGCAAGCTGGAAAAGAAGCTCAACGCCCGCGCAGCCAGACTGGATGGCTACATGAAGCAGGCTCTCAACTGCCCGAAGGACGAATGGCCCGACCTGAAGGACCTCCCCTCCGACATGGTGATCTACCGCTACATCGGCGACACTCTCAAATCCTGGAACAACCAGTTTTCCCTTGACAACGACGATATCGGCAACAAGGTCTTCATCCAGCGGTTCTCCAACCTGAGATACAACATGATATCGCCTCTGGTCTATGCGGACACCGCGCTGAGCTACATGAACATGGGCCCGAAATGGTATCTGGTGAAGAGCATGGATGACGGCGCAGGCCGCCGGATCATAGGCGGACTCCTGGTGAAGAATAACTCCGACGGGACCACCCTCAACGGGGTGAGCCGGAAGCTCGGGCTGTCGGACAGGTTCGGAGTGTACCCGATCGCCTATCCCGGAGGCTCGGCGGTGAGCGTGGAGGGCGTGCCGTTGCTCAAGGTAGTCCAGGAGAACGCCAATGTGATGCCGCTGATCGCCGATCCATGGATCGAATGGCCGGCTTTCTTCCTCATAATCTGCGCGATATATCTTTTCCTCTTCAAGAAATGCACCCCCGGCAGAATGTTCCTGTCCTGGGGCGTGGTCACAGCCGTCTGCGCCGTGTTCTTCATGGCAGGATATGGGATGAGAGGTTCGTCCGACATATTCTCGCCCAATGTCTATGCCGACGGCGGAGTGTTCTATTCGCTCGGCGCCCTGCTGATTCTGAACACATGGATCTTCTCTTTGGAAAACTGCCTGTATCTCTCGCGCAAGGCATGGTTCCGCTTCGTTGAGGAGAAAAACACGCGGCGGCGCAGGACCATATTCACGGCTCTGGCAGTCATGGCCCTGATTGCGGACATGGCCTACATTCACCTGTCGCTTCGCAGCCTGATAGCCAATTCGAACATCAATCTGGCCCTGTACAACATGGTCGACATAGGCCGTAACACGGTATATGTCTATCTCTCCTACCTCTTTCTCCTGCTGGGGGCGGCCCAGGTGCTGCATCTGCTGAACCCGGTGTTCAGGCGTTGCACCGGGATCCGCTACAACATGTTCAACAGGACGGGGCGCCTCTGCTTCTCGATAGCCGGCGCCGTCTATCTGCTGGCCATAACCTCCGTGTTCGGCCTCAGAAGGGAGGAAAGCCGCACCGGAATATGGGCCAACAGGCTTGCCATGGACCGGAACCTTTCCTTCGAGATACGCCTCAGAACGGTGGAGCAGGCGATAGCCGGTGACGTAATGATTCCGGCGCTGCTTCCCGTGGACAAGAACTTCAGCGTGATAATCAGCAGGATAAAGGAGAATTACCTGAGCGCCCTGTCGGGGGACTACGACATAAACCTCTACATGTTCAAGGACACCGATCCGGACGCCGTCGTGCTGCGCTATTTCAGCGAACGGATCAGCGGCGGCACCCCTCTGGCGGACAACTCCAGATTCTTCTATACACGCTCGTCTGTGGGCATGTCCCAATACACCGGATTCTTCACCTTCTATAACGAAGGGGTCGGGGTTGTCCGGCTCATCATCGACATAGAAAGCAAAAAGGAATATGAAGGAACCGGCTATGAGGCCCTCATCAACGGCGGCAATTCCGGGACCATGGGCCTTCCGCCCGATTATTCCTATGCCAAATACCTGGACGGCAAGCTGATATCCTATCGAGGAGACTATCCCTACCCGACCACGTTCACCGACGCGTTCAGGGGGGCCGGCAAGAAAGAGGAGGCGGCCCATGTCACCATAAACAAGTTCATCCACTTCGTGAATCCGGTCACCGACTCCGAATATGTCGTCATATCCAGACGGTCGGTCGGAGCGCTGAAATATCTGGTGGCGCTGACCATGATCGTCCTCATGGCCTACTTTGTCTGCTACATTCCGGCGATAGGAGGCAGGCGGAAGAAACAGTTCGAGAAAAACTACTACAAGCAGCGGATCAACACCGTGCTGCTCGTATCCCTGATGGCGACGCTAGTCTCCATGGCCTCAATCAGCGTGCTGTTCATCTACAGAAGAAACAACGCCAACATGAACGAGCTCATGGTGAAGAAGATCAACACCATCCAGTCGCTCGTGCAGGACGAGAGCAGACGTTTCTCCTCCTCCGCCGATTTCGCCACAAACGAGTTCCGCGGCAACCTGGGCAGCATCGGAAGATACACCAATTCCGGAATCACCCTCTACACCCCGGACGGCAAGGTCATGATGTCCACGTTCCCCGAGATCTTCGAACGCCTGGCCATAGGCACCCGTCTTGACGGTGACTCCTACAGGGACATCGTCTATATGGGCAGGAGGTATTACATCGACAAGGAGCGCTTCCGCGGCAGAAGCGTCTACACCATGTCCGCGCCGGTGTTCGGCATGGACGGAAGCATGCTCGCGATAGTCAGCACCCCCTATACCGACTCCGGCCTCAGCTTCAGGGACGACGCGCTGTTCCACGCCGGATTCGTGATCACGGTGTTCTTCATTCTTCTGCTGCTGACCCGTTTCGTGACGGCAAAGGTTGTGGACAAGATGTTCCGGCCTCTGATTGACATGGGCCACAAGATGAAGCTTGCCAAAACCAGCGGCCTGCAGTATATCATCTATGACAGGGACGACGAGATCGCCACGCTTGTGGACTCCTACAACAGAATGGTCCACGACCTGTCGGAAAGCGGAAAGCAGGCGGCGCAGCTTGAGAGGGACAAGGCATGGAGCGAAATGGCCCGTCAGGTGGCCCACGAGATCAAGAACCCGCTCACACCCATCAAGCTGCAGATCCAGCGCATAATCCGCCTCAAGAGCAAGAATGACCCTTCGTGGCAGGAGAAGTTCGACGGCATCATTCCGGTCGTGATGGACAGCATAGACCAGCTGACCGACACCGCCAACGAGTTTTCCACCTTCGCCAAGCTCTATGGCGAAAAACCGGTAGAGATTGATCTGGACAAGCTCGCCTCCGACGAGATGACCCTGTTCGGCGGCAAGGACAACATAAGTTTCCAGTACATAGGCCTGAAAAACGCCATTGTGACCGGCCCGAAGCCGCAGCTCACCCGGGTGTTCGTGAACCTTCTGACCAATTCCGTGCAGGCCATCGAGGGCCGGCAGAAAGAGGAGAAGGAAGCCGGTCTGGAGCCGGTCCGCGGCCACATCAACCTCTCCATACGCAACAGCGTCAGGGACGGGTTCTATGACATCGTCTTCGAGGATGACGGCCCCGGCGTCAAGGACGAGAACAGGAGCCGGCTCTTCACCCCCAACTTCACGACCAAGAGCAGCGGCACCGGACTGGGACTGGCCATATGCAAGAACATACTGGACAGATGCGGCGGAGAGATCTCCTATAGCCGGTCCTTCGCCCTCGGAGGGGCGTGCTTCACCGTCAGATATCCCAAAAATTAGTTTTTCCTCAAGTGCCCGAGGGATAATCCGGGAAAATTAGTATTTTTGGAAGCTATAATAGGCGAAAATATATTTTAATCAAATATGGCACGTGAAATAAAATTTTCTCTCGTTTACCGCGACATGTGGCAGTCGTCCGGTAAATATGTACCCAGAGTGGACCAGCTCGTGGAAGTCGCTCCCGCCATCATCGACATGGGATGCTTCGACAGGGTGGAGACCAACGGAGGCGCTTTCGAGCAGGTGAATCTCCTTTTCGGAGAGAACCCGAATGTCGCCGTCCGCAAATGGACCGCCCCATTCCATAAGGCCGGAATCCAGACCCATATGCTCGAAAGAGGTCTGAACGCCCTGCGCATGAATCCGGTTCCCGCCGACGTCAGGGAGCTGATGTTCAAGGTCAAAAAGCTTCAGGGCACCGACATCGCCCGTTCTTTCTGCGGCCTCAACGACCCCAGAAACCTCAAGCGCTCGGTCGAATTCGCCAAGAAAGGCGGTATGATCTCGCAGGTGGCCCTTTCCATCACCCACTCCCCTGTCCACACCGTGGAATACTACATGGGCATAGTGGACAAGGTGGTCGAGTATGGCGCTGACGAAATCTGCCTCAAGGACATGGCCGGAATCGGACGTCCCGCCTTCCTCGCCAACCTGACCGCACAGATCAAGAAGAAATATCCCCACATCCTCGTCCAGTATCATGGACACACGGGGCCCGGATTCTCGCCGGCTTCCATGCTGGAGGTCGCGCGCGCCGGAGCGGACTATCTGGATGTCGCAGTGGAGCCTCTGTCATGGGGCAAGGTCCACCCCGATGTCATCACCATCAGGGAGATGATGAAGGACGACGGCTTCCTCGTGAAGGAACTCAACATGGACGCCTACATGGAAGTCAGACGTCTCACCCAGAAGTTCATAGACGACTTCCTCGGTTACTGGATCAACCCTTCCAACGCGAAGATGTCATCGTTGCTCGTGGGTTGCGGCCTGCCCGGCGGGATGATGGGTTCCATGATGTCCGACCTCAAGGGCTTCCAGGGTGCCATCAACGCCACCGAAAGGGCTCATGGACGTCCTGAAATCAGCCTTGACACTCTCATGGTCAAGCTCTTCAACGAAGTCGAGTATGTGTGGCCGAGACTCGGATATCCGCCGCTCGTGACTCCTTTCAGCCAGTATGTGAAGAACACGGCTCTGATGAACCTGCTCAACACCCTGAACGGAAAGCCCAGATGGACCACCATCGACAAGGACACATGGGGGATGATTCTCGGAAAGATGGGAAAACTGCCCGGACAGCTCGCTCCCGAGATTGTGGAGCTCGCAAAGCAGAAGGGCATGGAATTCTACACCGGAGACCCTCAGGACCCGTATCCGGACGAGCTGCCCAAGTTCCGCCAGATGATGAAGGAAGAGGGCTGGGACGAAGGTCAGGACCAGGAGGAACTCTTCGAGTTTGCAATGCATGAGCGTCAGTACAGGGACTACAAGAGCGGCGTCGCGAAGGAGCGCTTCAACAAGGAGCTGGAAGACCTCAAGAAAAAGGCCGGCGCTCCGATCAATGTGGTAAGGCCCGTTGTGGAAATGCCGGAATATGATGTCAAGGACTATGCCGACCGCTATCCCCACGCCGTTCCCGTGCAGGCTCCCGCCAAAGGCAAGCTGCTTTGGCAGATCGATGTGGATGACGCCTCAACGGCTCCTGTTGCAGGGACGGCCGTGAAGGCCGGGGAGCCGGTGGGCTATGTGCAGACCACCTATGGCATCGAGGAGATTCCCGCCGCAGTGGACGGCAGAATCGTCGCAGTGCTCGGAAAGCAGGGCAAGGATGTGGTCAAGGGCCAGATAGTCGCCTTTGCGGAGGGTGCCGCCGACAGCAAGAAGTAATTGATGCGACCATAGGCCCGACTAAGGGAGAGGCCGACTAAAAAGTCCCGCAGGGACCGCGCCGGAGGCGCGAGATACCCCTAGTAGGGGTCGCAGACGACAGTCTGCGGGGGTTAAGAAGCCCAAAGGGGGGGTGACCAAAACGCGTTTTGGTCACCCCCCCCCTTCTTGATGGGCCATAAATAAAGCGACGCCGATTTACAGAGTTTGTACCCCCCCCCCGTCGGGCAGGTTGCCGCGAAAGTGTAAAGCCGCTGGCCGGGGGTGTTAAATTTCTTTACATCCGGGATGGGGATTTTTAGAATTATCTTCTTGGTAATTAAATGTTTATGTGATTTGGCACGGGATTGTCACTACGGTGGGAAGAAGTGATTCCAGAAATCTTTATATAGGAAAGGAAAAATGCGAAAGACAAATTATTCGATTATAAAGGTCCTGTCTTTGGGCGTTGGCATGGCGATAGCGATGGTGTTGATCGCGAAAATCTGCTTCGAGCTGTCCTATGACAACTTCTACGCCGATGCCGGGCGGATATACAAAATCTGCACAGGCTATCAGCAGCAGGGCGAAAGCAGTAATTTTGGCCAGGTCAGCGGTGCTGTCGCTCCGGGCTTCAAGGAAGAGATTCCCGGAGTGACCGAGGCTACGAGAATCACGAACATATTCTCAAAATCGAATTTCGTCATCGACAGGGAAGGGGACAAAGTGACTGCGGGGCATATCATCGCGGACAGCTGCTTCTTCAGGATATTCGACAGGCCCTTCCTGGCCGGTGATCCGGAGGAGGCGTTACGCTCATGGAATTTCAAAGCTGCCGTGTCGCGCTCCTTTGCGGAAAAGCTGGGAGGAACGGGCGAAGCCGTCGGCAAAGAATTCACCAATGAAGAATATCCCGATCTGCCGTTTACGGTCTGCGGGGTTTATGAAGATTTCCCGAAGAATGGGTCCCTGCACCCGGACATAATTCTCTGTCTGGACGGAATCGGCGCCTTGAGCAGAGAGAACTGGTTGGGCAACGACCGTTATGTCGGTTTTGTGAAGCTGGCAGACGGCGTGGATCCCGATTCGCTTCAGGATGCCATACGCAAGATGCAGGAAAGCCATCAGCCCCTTGAAGAACTGGAGAAAAATGGGACCAGACTGTGGTACTATCTTTCTCCTTTAGTCAAGGAACACAGATCGGCTCCGCAAGTCAGAAATCAGGTTTTCGTTCTCTCCATCGTCGTGGCGCTGTTGCTTCTGATTTCGGTGATGAATTATATCCTGGTTGCGATCGCCGGCGTGATGCGTCGGGCCAAAGAAGTCGGAGTCCGAAAATGCCATGGTGCCAGGGGGCTGGATATCAACTGGATCCTGCTCAAGGAGACAGCCGGAAATGTAGCCCTGTCGCTTGTGCTGTCCGCTTTGCTGGTGTTTGCATTCAGAGGCCGGCTCGAGTCTCTGCTCGGAGTGGCGGTGCGGGATATGATCATGCCGGTTTCGGTCTGGATCATCATCGCTATGATAGTCACGGTATTTCTCGTGACAGCGATAATCCCGGCTAGAATGTTTGTCAAAATCCCGATTTCCAGCGCATTCCGCGGTTATCGTGAAAGCCGTCGGCGTTGGAAAATCTCCCTGCTGGCCTTTCAGTTCGCCATAAATGCGGCGCTGGTGTCGCTCGTGCTGATCGTGAGTTCGCAGTACCGCAAGGTGCTTGACTCCGATCTGGGCTATGACTATAAGAACCTTGTCTATGGGACGTTTCCCTATGATCAGGGGAAAATGAATGCTATCGCCGATGCCGTCCGCCGGCTTCCGGAGGTGGAAGGTGCCGAGCTTACCTATGTTTTGCCTCTGAGCCGAGCCTCGGGCAACAACGTCAGCCTTCCCGGAGACAAGCGCGATCTTTTCAATGTCGCGGATGAGTACGGGGCTTCGGAAGGGTTCTTCGGCATGATGGGCTTCCGGCTCGTGGACGGATCAGCGCCTAAAGGCCCGGACGAGGTCGCAGTCAGCAAGTCGTTCGTCACTAAAATGGCGGCTTTCGCCGACTGGCCCGACGGGGCCGTGGGCAAGGTCATAAACATATCCGAGCATGGTCAGGTCACAATCTGCGGCGTGTATGAGGACTATGTTATCGGCAACGCCGCAGAACCCGAGACGAGACCGAGCATACGTTTCTGTTGGGACAGAAGCTTCCATGACGGTTCCGATGATGCCGGAGGCGGCTTCGACTGGTCGGTTCTGATGCAGACTCTCGTGGTCAGACTCAAGGAGATGAATCCGGAGTCCATGCGCAAAGTCGAGGCTGCAATCGACGGGGTGGCGCCGGACGGCAACGCTGAAGTGTAAAACAAATGAATATGATGAATAAAGTGACGCTTATGATTCTTATGGTTCTTGCAGCCATGCAGGTTTCGGTCCGGGGCTCCGGGAACTGTTCTGCACAGGCTCAGACCGGCGCATGGGCGATACGGGACGGTGAACAGGTCTCCACCGCCGGCACCGAAGAACAGACCGGCTCCATGACGATGCGGGGCGGGGAAAAGGAGGACGGACGGGCGATGACGCTGAAAGAATGCATGGCCTATGCGATCAGCAACAGCACCAAGATCCGGATTCAGCAGGCGTCCAGCGACGACGCAAGACTCAACAGGCGGGACGCCATTTTCACGGCGTTCACCCCGACGGTCAGCGGCGGCACCAACGCCTATTACAACTTCGGCCGCGCCATCGACCCTGCCACCAACACCTACGTCACCACCACCTCTTTCCACAATAACTATGACGTCAGCGCCGGAATCAAGCTCTTCAACGGCTTCGAGGCGGTGAACAACCTGAAAATCACAAGGACAGCCATGGCCCTCGGCAAATCCTCCGAGGACCAGGTCGAGGCCGACATTTGCCTCGCGACCATGGAGGCTTATTGCAATGTGCTCTATTACAGCCGTATGGCCGATATCTGCAAGGCGCAGGCCGAGGTTGCCGAGATCTCTCTCGCCAAGGCCAGAAGACAGGAGGAACTCGGCCAGAAAAGCCACTCCGATGTGGTGGAGATGGATTCCAATCTGGCCGACATGCAGTACAAGCACATCGATGCGGTCAACAAGCTGAATGAAGCGCGCATAACTCTTGAAGACGTGATGTTCTGGTCCGAGGATCATGAGCTTGTCATAGACGAAGATTTTCCTTCGTCGCTGGGCGGTGAAACAATGCTGGCCGATGTGGCGGAAACCGAGGACATTGTGGATTTCGCCCAGGTCAATAACCCTGCGGCCAGAATCGCCCGCTTCAATCTGCTCAATGCCAAGCGCGAGCTCAGCACCGCCCGCTGGCAACTTTTCCCGACCATCGGCGCCTATGCCGGATGGTCCACGACCTACTTTTCCTATCCGGGCAGCGGCAGCGTGGCCGATCCCTTCAGGACCCAGTTCAAGAACAATGGCGGTGAATATGTCGAACTGTCACTCAGCATCCCCATTTTTTCGGGTTTGAGAGGACATAGCAACATATCCCGGAAGAAGAACGCCGTCGCCAGGGCGAGCGCTGAATATGACCAGAAGATGCGGGACATCTCAGCCGAGGTGCGCAGAGCGGTGCAGGACCGCGACGGGGCCGGTTCGGCCTATGTCCTGGCGCAGAGAAAGGCCGATGTGCAGGAGGAGGCATATTCATTGAACATGAAAAAACTGGAGCAGGGACTGATATCGCCCATAGAGTTTCAGACCGCCTCCAATAATTATCTTGAGGCCAACGCCCAGAAGCTCAATTCGCAGCTGACCTACTTCATCAAGAGCAGCGTCGTCAATTATTACAACGGAGTGAAATATATCAACCAATAGAATGGCCTCAGGAGACCGGAAAAATCAGAAGACAGAAATATGGACAAGATAATCGAAAAGAAAAAAGGCTGGAGGGCGGCGTTCACGAGAAAGGCCATGCCCTGGTGGATCGGAGCCGTGGCCGTGATCTTCTTGCTGTACCTCGCGTTAAGGGACAACTCCAAGACCCTGAGGGTGGACAAGGACACCGTGACGGTCTGTGAAGTGACAGACGGACAGTTCAATGACTATATCCGCGTGAGCGGTCAGGTGCAGCCGATGGTGACCATACAGCTGAGTCCGCTTGAAGGCGGATCTGTGGAAAAGCTCGTTGTCGAAGAGGGTGCGGCCGTCAAGGCCGGAGACCCCATTCTGGTGCTTTCCAACGACAACCTCGACCTGCAGATCCTCAATGCCGAAGCCGAGCTCGCCGAAAAGGAGAACATCCTGCGCAACACCATGATTTCCATGGAGCAGCAGAAGCTTGCCCATGAGCAGGACCGTCTCCGCTACGCTTCCGAAACACGCCGCAACAAGAGGGCTTATGAGCAGAACCGGCAGCTCTATGCCGAACAGCTGATATCCAGGGAGGACTATCTGAAGTCCGAGGAGGACTATGAGCTGTCGCGGCAGAATCTGGATCTGACCCTGAAAAGCATGGAGCAGGACAGCCTTTACCGGAACACCGAGCTCAAGAGCCTCCGCGAAAGCCTTGAAAGCATGCGCACAAACATGCGACTGATTCGCAGACGGAAGGAAAGCCTTACGATCAAGGCTCCCATCGACGGGGTCCTCGGTCTGCTGGACGCGACCCTGGGACAGTATATCGCGGCCGGCACCAAAATAGGCCAGATCAATTCCGAAGGCAGCTATAAGATCGAAGCGAAGATAGACGAGCACTATATCGACCGTGTCGTCCCCGGACTTGAGGCTACTTTTGAGCGTCAGAGCGAGAGTTTCGGCGCCCAGGTGCGCAAGGTCTATCCCGAGGTGCGCGACGGCAAGTTCCAGGCGGACTTCAAATTTGAGGGCCAGCAGCCCGACAACATCAGGGCCGGTCAGACCTATTATCTGAACCTGCAGCTGGGACAGCCCGAACAGGCCGTCCTCATCCCCCGCGGGACCTTTTACCGGAAGACAGGCGGCAAATGGATCTATGTCGTGAGCAAGGACGGCGGGAAGGCCGTCAGGCGCGACATCCGCATAGGCCGGCAGAATCCCCAGTTTTATGAGGTGCTTGAGGGACTGGAACCCGGCGAGAAGGTGATAACCTCTTCCTACGACAACTATGGCGACAGCGATGTGCTTGTCTTTTGATGAATCTGAAAATAAAAACAAATAAAGTCATGATCAAAGTATCAAATCTGTCCAAGGTTTTCAGAACCGAGGAAATCGAGACTACTGCTCTCAACGGTGTGACATTCGAGATTGCCGACGGCGAGTTCGTCGCCGTGATGGGGCCTTCCGGATGCGGAAAGTCCACTCTTCTCAACATTCTCGGCCTTCTTGACAACCCTACAGGAGGCTCCTATGAGCTTCTCGGCACCGAAGTCAGCGGGCTCAAGGAAAAGGAACGCACCAGGTTCCGTAAGGGCAATATCGGATTCGTGTTCCAGAGCTTCAACCTGATCGACGAGCTCAATGTCTATGAGAATATAGAACTTCCGTTGAGATATTTGAATATTTTCGCGGCTGAGCGCAAGCGGAAAGTCACCGATCTCATGCAGAGGATGGCCATAAGCCACAGGGCCAAACACTTTCCCCAGCAGCTTTCCGGAGGTCAGCAGCAGAGAGTGGCCATAGCCCGCGCCGTGGTCGCCGAGCCGAAGCTGATTCTCGCCGACGAGCCCACCGGTAATCTGGACTCCAAGAACGGCAAGGAGGTGATGGACCTTCTGAGCGAGCTCAACAGGGAGGGGACGACCATAGTGATGGTGACCCACTCCCAGAGGGACGCCGCCATCGCCCAGCGTACGATCGACCTCTTCGACGGCCAGATTGTCTCTGATGTAAAGAACGAGCTTTAAGGAAAGGGAGAAACAAGCGTGAACAGTTTTTTGAATTTTCTCAGGCGAAATAAGCTTTACAGTGCCGTAAACCTGCTGGGCCTGAGCGTTTCGATGGCCTTTGTGCTCCTGCTTGCGGCCTATGTCGGCAAGCAGCTCGGTACAGACTCGTTTCAGAAGAACGCCGGCAGGATCTATCTGATCGCTGACAGTGAAAGCCTGTCCACCGGCTATTGGTTTCAGCGTCACCTGAAGGCCAATTTCCCTGAGATAGAGGCTGGAACCGCATATTCAAGGACGGGCATCACCGAGTTCACCATTGATGGCGTGACCGTGAACGCCGAGGCTTCCTATGCCGACTCGTCCTTCTTTGACATTTTCAGTTTTCCTCTTGTCGAGGGAAGCGTTGAGGAATGGAAGGCTTCCAGAGACAGGGTGCTGATCAGTGAGACTTTCGCCAGAACACATTTCGCCGACAGAGATCCTGTCGGCAGAACCGTCAGCTTCAACGCCATCGGGTTGGACTATGCCCCGAGTCTGACAATAGCGGGGGTGTTCAAGGACATCGACAACTCCATAATCAAGTCCTGTGACGTGTTCATCAGGGGAGAATATATGACCCTGACCAACTTGGCCAACGACGAGCGCATGTCCAATGGCGGCGGCGCCGTCACATTCGTGATGACTTATCCCGGCGCTGACCTCAACGCCAGAACCGGGGATATTCTCGCCTGGTGCCGGGAAAACTACTGGACGTTTTCCCCCGAGAGGGGATATGGCGACAATTTCGTGAGGCTAATACCTCTGCGGGACGTCTATTTCCTTCAGGATGCCAACGAAGACTACAACGAAGGCCTGAATCTCGGTTCCGTGAGGACGGTCGCCCTGTTGCTGACGATGTGCCTTGTCCTGCTGCTGTTCGCCATTCTCAATTATGTGAACATGACAACGGCGCTTGCCGGATTCCGTGCCAAAGAAATGGCCACGCGCCGCCTGCTGGGCGCTACAAAGGGAAACATATTCCTGAGAATGATGGCTGAAAGCACGGCCATATGCGCCGTCGCGATGTGTTTCGCCGTTCTGATCGGGGAGGCGTTCGCTCCTGTGGCTTCCGCTGTGTTGAATTACAAGCTGTCCCTGTTTCAGGCAATAAGTCCGCTGAGTGTTGCGGCATGCGTCATTTTTACGGTCCTTGTCGGAATCGTCTCCGGCCTTTTCCCGGCCATCGTCATACAGAAGGCCGAGCCGATCGAAATTGTGCGCGGCACTCTGAGACTCAAGACCAAGACGCTGTACAGCAAAGTCATAATTGTCGTTCAGAACGTAATCTCCATGGTTATGCTTGTGACGGCGCTGACCATGTTTCTGCAGATCCGCTCAATGATCAACGCCCCGCTCGGATACAATACCGCCGACCAGATAATGATCGACAATTACTTCGGCCGTGCGGATGCCCTGGTTCCGCTTGTGGACAGGCTCAAGACGGAAAGCTGTGTCGAGGAAGTCGGGCTCGGGGAGGGCTATCCGATGTTCTCGTCCAACAACTCGACCATGGCGCTTGAAAACGGCGAGGACGCTTCATTTCAGATCATCAGGGGCGACAGGGGATATTTCGACATTCTGGGTCTCCGGAAGAAGCAGGACAACCATTTGGCAGATGGAAGCTGGTGGCTCAACGAATATGCCTATGGCATTCTGGGCATAGACGAATCCGCCACGGAGTTTTTGACCAAGTACAACGGCGCGATCGGAATAGGCGGCATTTACTATGATTTCAAGATCTTTCCGTTGCTTTTAAAACAGCATCCCGGACTCATCTACCAATATGACGAATATCCCGCCCAAAATTGGCCGTGGGTGGTTCTGGTCAAGACTGGCTCCGACCATAAGCTGGCCATGGAGCAGGTGAAGGCCGCCTGCGATGAAATATTCCCCGGAAAAATGTTTTCTGCGCAATATGTCGAGGACGGAATCAGAGGATTGTACGCGTCGGAGAGGGACACGCTGAAGATAATGCTGCTGTTTACGGTACTGTCGCTTCTGGTTTCGGCTCTCGGCCTTGTGGCGATGAGCTCCTACTACATGCAGCAGGAGCGCAGGGCGGTGTCTCTGAAGAAAGTCTTCGGCGCCGGTTACAATTCGGTTCTGTGGCGCCTGGTGGCCGAGTTCATGAAGCTCGTGGGCGTGTCGTTCGTGATAGCCGTACCGGTCGGCTGGTTCCTGATGCACCATTGGCTGTCGGGATATTCCTATCGCATAGGCCTGCACTGGTGGATTTTTGCTTTGGCCGGTCTGTTCACCGCTTTTGTGGCCGCAGCCGCCGTCCTGTGGCAGTCCATGAGCGCAGCCCGCACCAATCCGGTCGATTCGCTTAAGAGCGAATAGAAATCGCGGATGTTTGCTAAATTTGCCTCTGATGGCGAAGAAAGGCAAAATACTGGTCGTCGATGACAATGCGGGCATTCGTGACGCGTTGAAGATATTGCTTGGCAACAGCTTCGAGAGAGTCGAGCTGTTGCCATCCCCCGTCTCTCTGATCCGCACCGTGGAGGAGCTGCGCCCCGATGTCATCCTGCTTGACATGAACTTCAAGACCGACATCAATACGGGCAACGAAGGCCTTTACTGCCTTTCCGAAATCAAGTCCCGCTGGCCGGATCAGGAAGTGGTGCTTTTTACCGCCTATGCCGATATAGCTCTTGCCGTGGAAGGCATGAAGAGAGGGGCTTCGGATTTCATAGTCAAGCCATGGGACAACGCCAGGCTGATCGAGACACTCACCGGCATACGCGACCGCCGCTCCACGGGGACGAAAGCCGTCGGAGATGAGATTGAGATGATCTGGGGCGAAGGGCCGCAGATGCGCAGGCTTCGCGCCGATGTGGAGAAAATAGCGGCCACGGATGCGACCGTGCTGATCACGGGCGAGAACGGTACCGGCAAGGATGTGCTTGCGCACGAAATCAGGCGCATGTCGCAGCGTGCCGACCGCCAGCTGGTTTGCGTCGATGCCGGCGCCATAACCGACACCCTTTTCGAGAGCGAACTTTTTGGCCATGTCAAGGGCGCGTTCACCGATGCAAAGTCTGACCATGCGGGCAAGTTCGAGCAGGCGGACGGGGGGACCCTGTTTCTTGACGAGATCGCAAACATCCCCCTGCAGTCACAGGCCAAGCTTCTCCGTGTGATTCAGAGCAGGCATGTCACCAGGGTCGGAGGCACGGGAAGCATCCCGGTGGACATAAGGCTGATATGCGCCACCAACGCCGACATTCCGGACATGATCCGGAGAGGCCTGTTCCGGGAGGATCTCTATTACCGCATCAATACCATCACCCTTTGTCTTCCGCCCCTGCGCAATCGTCCCGACGAGATTCTTCCTTTGGCTCTGCGGTTTGCGAAAGAGTTCTCGCGGCGTTATTCCCGCAGCGTCACGTCATTCTCACCTGCGGCCGAAGCCGAGCTAACGGCATATTCATGGCCCGGAAATATCCGTGAACTGCGAAACTGCGTTGAAAAAGCGGTGATTCTGTCCGACGGCGCGGTGATAGACGGATTCGGACTGGATCTGAGCATAAGCCGGTGCGATGAGACCGGCTCATCTCAAGACACTATGGAAACCATGGAGGAGAGGGCCGTAAGAGCCGCCATGGAACGCTGCGGCGGCAATGTCTCGATGGCGGCCAAGTCCCTGAACATCAGCCGTCCCACTCTGTACTCGAAACTTAAGAAGTACGGAATATGACTTTGAGCCGTATTGCGCTGTTTTTGTGCATTGCGGCCGTCCTGGCCCTGCTGGTGCTGGTATCGGTCGCTGCGCGTTGTCTTGTCAAGCGCAAGATGATCGGCAAGATCGATTTCATGTCCGATGCGCTGATGAGCGGAGAGACCGCTTTCAGGTATTCCGAGGGACATCGCGGCAACCTCAGGATCAACCGCTCGCTGAACCGGCTGCGATCCGTGTTCGAGGCGGAAAAGAACGAGTTCGCCGAGAGAGAACGCTATTTCGGGCTTATGCTCGATCAGGTCAGGAGCGGAGTCATAGCCGTGGAAGGGGAAAGGGTGGAATACAGCAACGCCGTTGCGCGCGGACTCCTCGGGATGTCTGACATTTCAAGTCTCCGTCAGATAGAAAGAGTTTCTCCGGAGCTGGCCGACGCCTTTCGCCGCGTGGAAGATGGTGAGGCTCAGGCTTCTTTCGTTTCGGAGCGCGGAACGGTGCGGCTTTCGATGAGCGCCTGCCGGGCCCATCTTCGCTCCGCGGAGGTCAAGATAGTGACATTCAATGATATAACCCGAGAGATGGAGGACAACGAGTCCGAGTCGTGGACGCGCTTGATCAGGGTTCTGACCCACGAGATAATGAACACCGTGACCCCGATTGCCTCGCTCAGCTCGGCGCTTTCTCAGAATCTCGCCGATTACAGCGCCGATGATGTCCGTTCGGCTCTGGACACCATAGCCTCGTCCTCCGGGGGGCTGATATCCTTCGTGCAGTCCTACCGTTCGCTTACCCATATTGCGGCTCCTGTCCGCAAGGCGTTCTATTTCAAGGAGGTCGCGGACGATGCGGTCAAGATAGCATCGGTGAACTGGCCCGAAGCTGATGTAGTGTACAGGGAACTCTCTGAGGATATAATCATGTATGCCGATCAGGGACAGATTTCGCAGGTGGTCAACAATCTGGTCAAAAATGCGGTCCAGGCCGGCGCGTCCCATGTGGAGATCGCAGCCGGACTTGACAAGCGGGATCATATCGTGATAGAGGTCTCAAACGACGGAGAGCCGATCAGCCCCGCCAGTCAGGAGCAGATTTTCGTGCCGTTTTTCACGACCAAGGGCACCGGCGGCACCGGCGTGGGCCTCAGCCTTTCGCGCCAGCTGGTACGCCTCAACGGCGGCACCATCAAGCTGTCCGGCAGCGATGCCCGCCGGACCACCTTCACAATGGTCTTCTAGAAGTTCCGCTTTTGCGCGGGCGCGGTTCAGGCCTTGCCGGGAACGGGCGTTTGTGAAAAAAGCGGCAAGTTAGTATCTTTATGGACTTATTCTAAAAGCGATATGGCAGAAAAGATCAACCTGTTGATAATCGGCTCCGGCCCTGCCGGATACACCGCCGGAATCTATGCCTCCCGCGCCGCCCTGTCCCCGGTCCTGTACGAGGGCATGGAGCCCGGTGGGCAGCTCACCACCACCACCGTAGTGGAGAATTTTCCGGGATTCCCCGAAGGAGTGGACGCCAACGCTCTGATGACCTCCATGCGGGACCAGGCTGTACGTTTCGGAACCGAAATCCGCCATGGCGCCATCAAGTCCATAGACCTGTCTTCCAGGCCTTTCCATGCCGTGGACGATCGGGGCAATGAGGTAGAGGCCCGTGCGGTGATAATAGCCACGGGCGCCTCCGCCAGATATCTGGGCCTGCCTTCCGAACTGAAATACCGCGGCGCCGGAGTGTCGGCCTGCGCCACCTGCGACGGTTTCTTCTACAGGAAAAAGACCGTGGCCGTGGTCGGCGGGGGGGACACCGCGTGCGAAGACGCGTCCTATCTTTCAAATCTTTGCAAAAAGGTCTATATGATTGTGCGCCGCGATGTGCTCCGTGCGTCAAAGGCCATGCAGCGGAAGGTCATGACGGCTCCGAACATAGAGATTCTCTGGAACTGCAACACCGATGAGGTGCTCGGTGACGGCATGGCTGTCACCGGCGCGAGGCTCCGTAGAAAAGACGGCATGGTTTTCGATATCGCACTTGACGGATTTTTTGTGGCCATAGGCCATCACCCCAATTCCGAAATCGTGAAGAATCAGGTCGAGACGGACGAAAACGGCTATATCGTCACGGACGGCAAGTCGTCCCTCACTTGTGTGGAGGGCGTTTTCGCCGCCGGCGACGTGCAGGACCCGCGCTATCGTCAGGCAGTGACCGCCGCCGCTTCGGGATGCCGTGCGGCGCTGGACGCTGAAAAATTTCTTCTTGAGACAATTGATTGAAAAACAAATAGATGAAAAAGAAACTCATCGCCTTTGCGGCTCCGATGCTTCTGGCCCTTGTCGCCGTATCCTGCAAATCGCAGTATGACGCGGCTCTCAATAGCGCCGATGTGAATGAAAAATACGCCGCGGCGTTCAAGTATTTCAACGACGGGAAATATACCAAGTCGGCATCTCTTTTCGAGTCGCTTTCCTTCATGACCGGCGGATCGACCAAGGATGACACCGTGCAGTATTACTGGGGACTTAGCAACTACCGCCTCAGAGACTACTACACCGCGGAGACTAATTTCGAGAAGTTCGTTAACAACTATCCGCGCAGCCCCTTTGCCGAAGAGGCCCGCTATCTGAGACTCGACTGCCTCTTCAGGCAGACTCTTCGCTATGAGCTCGACCAGACCCCCACATACACCGCGATCAACGCGATTCAGGAGTATATGAAGGAATATCCGGACAACAGCCATACCGGAGACTGCAAGGCCATTCTGAGCGAGCTGGGCGCAAGGCTGGACAGAAAAGCCTATGAGGCCGCAAGGCTCTACTACCGGATGGAAGACTACAAGGCCGCTCGGGTGGCCTTCAGAAATATTCTCAAAAACGACGCCGACAACATCTACAGGGAGGACATCCTTTACTATATAGCCAAGGCCTCCTATAAATATGCAAGTCTGAGCGTGAAGGAGAAGCAGCGCGACCGCTATCTCACCTTCGTGGACGATTATCTGAACTTCATCGGCGAGATCCCCGAGTCGCCCTATCGCAAGGAACTCAATGTGCTCTACGCCAAGGCTCAGAAGGCCCTGGGCAATTATGCCGGATCCGAGGATGTGCTGAATCAGGACGAGAAGGCTCTCGAGAAAGAGATGCGTGCCGCTGAACGCGCCAGGGATAAGAAGTCCGCCGTAAAATAAATTTTGAAACTTTTTCGCGCCGATGTGCGTAACTATAATCGTATAGAGAAAAATAATCAACGATAACATGGACAGAAAGAAAGTTCCTACAAACACGGTCACCCGTGACATCAAATATCTCGACGAGCCCACAGGCAACATCTACGAGACTGTGGCGATCCTCTACAAGCGAGCCAACCAGATAGCCGCCGCCGAGAAAAAGGAGTTCACCAAGAAGCTGGAGGACTTCAAGAACGAGCGCGACACCATGGAAGAGGTGTTCGAGAACAGGGAGCAGATCGAGATTTCCAAGTATTACGAGAAGCAGCCCAAGCCCGGCCTCATCGCCATTGAGGAATTCAAAGAGGGCGAGCTCTATTACCGTATGGCGGGCCAACATGACGAGAGCGAAAAGTAATTGATGCTGAAATCTCTGCAAGTCAAGAATTATGTGCTTATAGACTCGCTGGACATATCTTTTCCGGCGGGTCTTAGCATTATAACCGGCCAGACCGGTGCCGGCAAGTCCATATTGCTCGGCGCTCTTTCTCTGGCCCTCGGCGCCAAGGCGGACGCGTCCATGGTGGGATCGTCCGGCGACGGATGCGCGGTGGAAGCGGTCTTCGAAACCGCAGATCCGTCGGTCCGCGCCATAATAGACGGCGAGGGTCTGGACTGGAACGGCGGCACTCTGACAGTCCGCCGGGTGGTCAACAGATCGGGCCGCTCCCGTGCTTTCGTCAATGACGAACCGGTGCAGCTGGCCGTGCTCGGGCTCATAGCCGGCAGACTTGTGGACATCCATTCACAGCATCAGAACCTTCTGCTTGCGGACAGAAAGTATCAGCTCTCCCTCCTTGATCATTATAGCGGAAACGGAGATCTGCTGGCCGCATATAGGGAAGTGTATTCGAGACTGTCATCCGAAGAAAGAGAATATGACGGCATCTGCGCCAGGCTGGCGGAGCTTGACAGGCAGAAAGACTATAACAGCTCCATGCTCGGGCAGCTTCAGAACGCGAACCTGAGGGACGGCGAGCTTGAGGAATTGGAAGGGGAGCAGAAGACTCTGGCCAATGCCGGGGAAATCCGCGACAGCCTCTACAGTGCCGAGAATCTGCTTGCCCCGGTCGACGAAGACGAAGGTCGGTCGCTGGATTCTGCGATGAAGGAGGCGGTGCGGATTCTTGAAAAGACCGGCCGGGTGGTGGCCGAGGCGGGAGAGCTTGGCGGCCGTCTGGAATCGGCCAGACTGGAGATAGACGACATCCTCGAAACGCTCCGCCAGCTGGAGTCCCGCACCGTAGTCTCGCCGGAGCGGCTGGATGAGGTGGAGGCCCGCATGTCCATGCTCTATGGGCTTATGCGCAAATTCGCCTGCTCCGATGTTCCGGGTCTTATCGCCGAAAGGGATAGGCTCGTCGGTCTTGTGTCCGGTTCCGAAGAGCTGGAGGAGAAGAAAGTCTTGCTGGAGAAGCGGATCGCCTCGGACCGTCATGAACTTGAATCGCTGGCCGGAAAGCTTCATGCGTCAAGGGCTTCGCATTCAGGACAGTTCGCATCAAAAGTGCAGGAGCTGATACGTTCCCTGGAGATTGAGCAGGCCGTGTTTTCGCTGTCTCTGGAGGAGGGGCCCCTTACCGCAGACGGCATGGACACGGTAACATATCTCTTTTCGTCCACCGGCAAAAATCCCGTGGATGTAGCCAGGTGTGCATCAGGCGGAGAGATTTCCCGCATAATGCTCTGCCTCAAATCGCTCATGGCCGAGTTTGCGGCGATGCCCACTCTGGTGTTTGACGAGATTGACACCGGAGTTTCCGGGAGCGTGGCCGACAAGATGGGTTCCATGATCTGCCGCATGGGCGGGTCTATGCAGGTTTTCGCCATAACCCACCTTCCTCAGGTGGCCGCCAAGGGCGACGCCCATTATCTGGTGAGCAAGGAAGTGTCCGCCGGGGCGGCTTCCACCGTGATCCGAGAGATTTCCGGAGAGGACAGGGTGCAGGAAATCGCCCGCATGCTGAGCGGGTCCGCGATAACTCCCGAAGCCGTGGCCAATGCCAGAGCCCTGATGAGGAGCTAGCCCGGAATCTTCTATTTTATAAGACTTATGCTGTAGTCGGAGTTGTAAACGATCCGTCGCACTCCGGTGTTTAGATATCCGCCGTTTTCCATTTTTACGAAGCGGAAATTGCTCTGCAGTCCGGACTTCTCACCCGCCACGGGCAGTTTCTCCATCCATTTCGATCCTCCGTCTAGACATGCGCGCAGGAAATAGCAAGCGACGTCGTGGCCCTGAAAGGCGAATCTGGTCGGCTCCGTGCCGAACAGAGCCCTGTACTGCATCAGGAACTCCATAACCTCGGCTGAGTCGTAGTCTATGTAGTAGGACAGAGACGTGTGCATGTTCAGTGCATAGAATGTCTCGATGTCTATGGTGTCATAGGAACGGATCCTCGATATGCTGTAGAGCACGGTCTCATACTTCTTGAACGCCAGCTGACTGAGGTTTCTGACGGCGTCGTTCACGAAAGCCTCGTTCTCGGACGCGATGACCACCCTGTTGCATCCCGTTTCGGACGCAAGATGCTCCAGCGCGATGACCGCATTTCTTCCCTGAAGGATGTCATAGGAATATGGAGTGAATGAGATGCCCTTGCCGTTGAATATGTCCGTTATCTCGGCGGCCACTCCGGAAGCCGAACCGCTTTCCGAGATTATTATGACTTTGTCTCCGGGCTTTCTGTCCTCCGCAATCCAGTCGGCCATGTCCTCATACTGGACTGAGTAAGGAGTGGGGACCTGAACCATGAAAGGGCAGGTCTCCGCAATCTTCTCGGCCTTCTGGTCAAGGGGGGAGATGACGGGGACACCGTCGGAATCAATTCCGGCGACGCTTTCCAGATCTTTGGACGATATGGGCCCTATGATCATGTCCTTGCCGGACATAGCGGCCGTCGTGAGCGGCTGCTTCCCGTCGGCGTTGTCAAGCACGGTCAGGACGGCTCCGCCCCCGGTATTTTCGATTTTGCGGAGTCCCATCAGGAATCCGCAGTAGAAATCCATATTGTTCCCGCTCACTTTTCCCTCCGAGCCGAAGGGAAGCATGAGCACGACGTCTGCCGAAGATTTTTTTGAGAAAAGTCCCGAGAACAGATCCGCCACGTTTCCTCTGGCCATATTGTCCGTATTCTCCGCGGACACGGGGACTGCCGGATCTGCCGCTGCGGCGTCATCCTCCGCTCCGCTCTCCGCGACGGCGGATTCCGCTTCGGGAATCACCAGTACGGTTCTGGATTTCAGCTTTCTGGATTTCAGATTGTTGGCTTTGATTATGGACGCGGCTGAAACATTGTATTTCGCGGCAATGTCTTCGATGTCCTCATACCATTTCACCACATGGGTCCGCTGGCTCTGCACAGCGGTATTTTTTGTCTCCTCCGTCTTCTCGGCAACCTCCCCGGCGGCGTTTTCCGTCTTGTCTTCGGAGGCTGTCGCCGCTGAGGTTATGGGTATGAGCAGTATGGCGCCCTTCTTGAGCCCCTCCTTTTCGAGCTTCAGTTCGCGGTTCGCCGAACAGATTTCATTCACCGTCACTCCATAAGCCTTCGCTATGGAGAACAGCGTCTGTTTTTCCCGCACGACATGGGAATAATACACCTTCCCGTCGCCGCCTCTCACTTTGTCTTTCGAGACGGTGACGGGAGTCTGGTCGTATTCCTGCGCTCCTGCGGGAGCCGCCGCGGTCAGCATGGCGGCCAGAATCAGGAGAACCGTTTTTCTCATGCCGGAGGCTACTTTTTGTTCTGAGCCTTGTTCTTGACGTATTCTTCGTTGAGGCCGGCGATGATCTCGTCGGTTATGTCAAGAGAGGTGTCGCCGGCCACGACAGGAGCGGAAAGGATGTCGCCCTGGGTCGTGATGATCAGCGCATACTGCTTGGTCTCGTTGTATTTCTTGACGAAGGTGTTGATGGCGTCGGCGAGCTGATTCATCATCACGCTCTGCTCCTCGTTGATCTCCTGCTCTTTCTGGGCGGCATAGTTCTGGAACTCCTGCTGCTGCTCGCCGAGCTTCTGGCTCTGCACTTCAGCCACGGATCTTGTGAGAAGGCCCTTGTTTATCTTCTCCTGAAAAGCGTTGACGTCGTTCTGAAGCTTGTTGCCCCTGCGGGTCACCTCCTGATTGATGCCTTCCACCTTTGACTCCACTGCGGAGCGGAGCTCGTTGGCCATGTCATATTCGTTCAGGACTCTGTCCATATTGAAGTATACCACGGCTCCTTTGGCGGCGGTGGCGCCTGCGGCGACACCCTCTGATGTCGCGGAAGCTCCGTTGCCGGCATTGTTGCAGGACTGGAAAACGAATGCCGAAGCAGCCAGAATTGCCGCTCCCAGGGCGAGTGTTGTCTTTTTCATGTTCTTATGGATGTTTTTGATTTTACTCAGGTTTTGCATTGAAACGCAAAAATAGCAATTATTTGCAATAAATCCGTCCCTCCCAGGCGTTTTGTCCCTCAGGTTCCGGAGTCGGCTTCAAACATTCAAATAAAAACGGGACAAAAGCGCAGAGTTGAAAATAATGTGCTAATTTTGGGGCCGTGCGGCTTGAAATTTCCGCATGCAAGAGAATCTTACAGGTAGAGTATGAAAATCGGAATCGTGATTAAGAATGAGCTTCTGAAAGAAGACGTGAGATTTACAGATCTTCTCGCGGAGCTCCAGAAAGAATCATACGAGGTCTATTATATAAATGCCAAGTCGGACATACGCCCCCACACGGACCTGGTCCTGAGCGTCGGCGGAGACGGAACCTTCATCACCGCGGCCCAGCTGGTCGCCGATGTGGGCCTTCCTATTCTGGGCGTCAATCTGGGGCGTCTCGGCTTTCTGTCTGAAAACAGTCCCGAGCATGTGGTCGAGGCGCTGATGAGCGGCAACTTCTCCATAGAGTACCGGACCATGCTTAACGCGACCCTTAAGGGAATGAACGCCAGGAGAGACATAGGCCTTCTGCCTTATGCCCTGAACGAGGTGTCCATCCACAGGAAGGGAACCGCCGTTCTCGGCATCAATGTCGCCGTCAACGGACAGCCGCTGCCCACCTACTGGGCCGACGGACTGCTGGTCGCGACCAGCTCCGGTTCCACCGCATATTCCCTCAGCGTCGGAGGCCCCATCTGTACTCCGGATGCCAAGGTTCTGATCATAGCCCCCATAGCCCCGCACAACCTGAACGTGCGCCCGCTTGTGGTCCCCGAGACCTCAGAGATAACCATTTCCATAGAATGCCGTGACGACAAAGCCATCCTCACCATGGACAACCAGACGGTGGAGATAGACCCGGACTGGACCGTCCATGTCTCGGTGGCACAGTTTTCGCTCAAGAGGGTCTGCCTCGCCAAGTCGGAATTCGTAAAGGCTTTGACAAGCAAGCTTTTCTGGGGTGAGGATATCAGAAACACGGAAAATTGATTCAATGGAAAAGAGGTTACCTCAGCATGTGTCCATAATCATGGACGGTAACGGCCGGTGGGCCGTGGAAAGAGGCAGGGAGAGGGTCTATGGCCATCTTCACGGAGTGGAAAGCGTCCGTATGGTGACTGAATGCTGCGTGGAGGAGGGTGTCAGATACCTGTCCCTCTATGCCTTTTCCGAGGAAAACTGGGGAAGGCCCCAGTCCGAGGTGTCCTATCTCATGTCCCTTATGCAGAAGGAAATTTCCGACGTGTGTGAGGACTTCATGAAAAACGGCGTGAAATTCATCGTTCTCGGCGACATGGAGCGGCTCAATCCGGCCCTTCGTGAGGCCATATCAGGGCTTGAGAATCTCACTGCCGGAAATACTGCGCTGATTTTCATTGTCTTTCTGAGTTACAGCGGCCGCTGGGACATCCTTCAGGCCGTGAACGGAATCCTCAAGGATCGTGACCGGGCCGCCGGTCCCGTCACTGCCGAGGAATTCTCGTCCCGTCTCGTCACTGCCGGCATCCCCGACCCGGATCTCATAATAAGGACTTCCGGCGAGGAGCGTATCAGCAATTATCTGCTGTGGCAGGGCGCGTACTCGGAACTGTATTTTACCGATGTTCTCTGGCCGGATTTCGGCAAGGAGGAATTCCGGAAGGCTCTTGAGGCCTATGCGTCAAGGGACAGGCGCTTCGGTAAAGTCAAATAATTGCTATATTTGTGGGATTTTTTTCAGAAAGGCAGTGTCGATGAGGCTAAAAAGAATTACGTTGATGTCGGTTCTCGCGCTTGTTTGCGCAGGAGCGTTTGCACAGGGAGGTCCCGGCACTGCGGAGGTGGATTATTCAAATCCTGCTGACTACACGGTCGGCGGGGTGAAGATTGAGGGCAACACATATCTCGGAAGAGACCAGATCATGCAGCTCTCAGGTATCAGAGTGGGGGAGAAGGTCACCATTCCCGGCGACCAGGTTTCCAACATAGTCAACAGGCTCTGGCAGCAGCGCTATTTCAAGGACGTCTCCATTGCCATAGACTCGCTTTCGTCGGCCCGCGACACCGTATGGCTGGCGATCAAGATAGTGGAAAGGCCCAGAGTGTCCCAATGGATTTTCTCCGGGGTGAAGAGCTCCGAACGTAAGGAAATCCAGGAGAGAGTGAATCTCAGAAGGGGAGGAAGCTTCTCGGAGTATGTCCAGAAGACCACCGAAGACATCATCAAGAGATATTTCAGGGAGAAGGGATTCGAGGAGGTCAAAGTCACGACCGACGTCAAGAAGGATACCGTGGTCAAGAACGCCATCAAGGTGAATTTCACCATAGACCGCGGCCCCAAGGTCAGGGTCAAGGACATAAACTTCACCGGCGGGAACAGTGACATCAGCGAATACAGGCTCGCCAAGTCGATGAAGAAGACCAAGTCCCACAAGATCTACAACTTCTTCCACAGCAAGAAGTTCAGTGAGAAAGAATATCCCGAGGACAAGAAAAACCTGATAGCCGCCTTCAACGAGGCCGGATACCGTGACGCTCGTCTTGTCAAGGACTCCGTCTACTACGTGAAGCCGGGCAAGCTCGGAATCGACCTGCAGGTGGAGCCCGGCAAGAAGTACTATTTCAGGAATATAACCTGGACCGGCAACTCCGTGTGGGACGCGTCCGCGCTCAATCAGATCCTCCAGATAAAGAAGGGCGACGTCTATGATGTCGTGACCATGCAGCACAGGCTTTCCGGTGGCGGAAAGCAGAACGAGACCGACGTCACCAAGACTTACAGGGATCTGGGATACCTCTTCTTCAACGTGACGCCCGTGGAGATCAACATAGAGGGCGATTCCGTGGATGTGGAGATGAGGATAGTCGAAGGAAAGCAGGCTACCCTCAACAACATAGTCATCAACGGCAACGACCTCACCAACGAGAGGGTCGTCCGCAGGCAGCTCTTTACCCGTCCGGGCTATCTTTTCAGCCAGACGGCTTTCGAGAGGTCCATCCGCGAGATCGCGTCTCTCGGCCAGTTCGATCCTGAGGCCATAATGAAGGAGGGCGGTTATTCCATAGTCCAGAATTCTGTCGACAATACGGTTGACATCATCTATAATGTGACGGAGAAACCTTCCAGTCAGATAGAGCTTTCAGGAGGATGGGGCGGCAGGACATTCGTCGCCACCGCCGGTGTCAGCTTCAACAATTTCTCCACCAAGCGTTTCTTCGACAAATCCGCATGGAGGCCCGTCCCTCTCGGTGACGCCCAGAACCTTGCGTTCCGTCTGCAGACCAGCGGCACCTATTACACCGCGCTTTCCGCAAGCTTCTCGGAGCCCTGGCTGTTCGGCAAGGACCCCACGTCGCTCAGCCTGTCGGTCTACTATACCAGGCAGACCAACTCCTATCTTGCATGGAACATCCTCAGCCATGACAGGCAGATGGAAATCTATGGATTCTCGGTCGGTCTTGGAAAGCGTCTGAAGTGGCCCGACAACTATTTCGTGCTCTACAACAACCTGAGCTGGCAGACCTACAACCTCAGGAACTGGTATGCGAATTATTTCATCTTCGACGACGGTGTGGCCCACAACTTCAGCTATACGGTCGGTCTGCAGAGAAATTCCACCGACCAGCAGATATTCCCCCGCTCCGGAGAGGACATCTCGTTCTCCGTTCAGGTGACCCCTCCCTATTCACTGTTCCGTAAGCATGACATGGACAGCGATGGCAACCGTTTTGCGGTGGACAGCTACCGTGACGTGAACTACGACAACTGGTCTGCCAAGGACAGGTACAAGTGGATCGAGTATCACAAGTGGTCGTTCAAGGCCAATTTCTACCAGAAGATCGTCGGCAATCTAGTGCTTAAGACAAGGGCACAGTTCGGATACCTCGGCTACTACAACAGAAAGTGGGGATATTCTCCCTTCGAAGGATTCTGGGTCGGAGGTGACGGCATGACAGGATACAACACCTACGGTTCCGAGATTATCTCGCTCCGCGGATATGAAAACTACTCTCTGACGCCTACGGTATATTCCCAATATAACACCAATGGCACGGCTTATGCGGGCAATGTCTACGACAAGTTCTCGCTCGAGCTCAGATATCCTCTGATTCTCCAGCCGCAGTCCACCATTTTTGCGCTGGCTTTCCTCGAGGGAGGTAACTGCTGGTCCGACATCAGGGACTTCAATCCGTTCCAGATCAAGAGATCGGCCGGTGTCGGAGTCAGGGTCTATCTGCCCATGATCGGACTGCTCGGTATCGACTGGGGTTATGGATTCGACGACTCGACCTATGGCGGAAGCCAGTTCCACTTCCTTATCGGTCAGGAGTTCTGATGAGGCGGGGACATGAAATGAAAAAATAAAATTTTATTGATATGAAAAAAATCTTGCTTGTTGCCGCAATGGCAATCGTATCTCTTTCAGTTTCCGCACAGAACCTGAAATTTGCCCACGTGAACTATTCCGAACTTGTCCAGCTGATGCCCGAGGCCGATGCGGCCCGCGCCCAGATGTCCGCGCAGAGCAAGGAGTACGAGGACACCTACCAGAGCATGGTGGAGGAGTTCCAGACCAAACTTTCCCAGTATCAGCAGAAGGCCTCCACATGGACTTCAACCATAAAGGAAAGCAAGGAGAAGGAGCTTACCGACATCCAGAACAGGATACAGGAGTTCCAGCAGACCGCTTCTTCCGAGCTCCAGCAGAGCCAGAACGAGCTGATGGCCCCCATTCAGGAGAAGGCTATGGAGACCGTGACCAAGCTTGCCAAGGAAGGCGGCTATGTCTATGTGTTCGAGCAGTCTTCGCTCCTTTATGTGGATGACACCAAGAGCACCGATCTCACACCTGCCGCAAGGAAGGCCCTGAATATCCCCGAGGGCAGAACCATCGAGAAGCTTCAGGAAGAACTGGCCGCAGCCCAGCAGTCTGCCCAGTAGAGTGAAATGCTGAGTGTCAACTCAGTGAAACCTGACCAACGGAAACGCCGCTGAATGATTTGCCGGCGTTTCTTGTTTTTATTAAGGCTTTTTGCTCTTTCATCATTTTTATTGTTAAATTTGCCGAACAAAAGTTGAAAACTTTTAACCATAAAATCTTTTTTAATAAAAAATCATGAAGACAGAAGTTATCATGGCCAAACTTCAGGCCAAGTATCCTACAGAGAAGGAATACCTTCAGGCTGTACAGGAGGTTCTGGAGTCAATCGAGGATGTTTATAACCAGCATCCCGAGTTTGAAAAAGCAAAGATCGTGGAGCGTATGGTCGAGCCTGACCGCATCTTCACTTTCCGTGTGACATGGGTTGACGATAAGGGCGAGATCCAGACCAACCTCGGATATCGTGTCCAGTTCAACAGCGCCATCGGTCCCTACAAGGGAGGTCTTCGTTTCCATAAGGCTGTCACCCCCTCCATGCTCAAGTTCCTCGGATTTGAGCAGACATTCAAGAACGCTCTCACGACCCTTCCCATGGGCGGAGCAAAGGGCGGTTCCGACTTCGATCCCGTCGGAAAATCCAACGATGAGATCATGCGTTTCTGCCAGGCTTTCATGCTTGAGCTCTGGAACTGCATCGGTCCCGATCAGGACGTTCCTGCAGGTGATGTAGGCGTGGGCGGCCGCGAGATCGGCTTTCTCAACGGAATGTATCAGAAGCTTGCACGCAGATACCACACCGGTGTCCTTACCGGAAAGGGAATGACTTGGGGAGGTTCCATCCTTCGTCCCGAGGCAACAGGTTTCGGCGCTCTCTATTTCGTGCACCATGTCCTTGACAAGGCCGGCAAGACCCTCGAAGGCAAGAAGATCACTCTCTCCGGCTTCGGAAACGTCGCATGGGGTGCAGCCACCAAGGCTAAACAGCTCGGTGCAAAGGTCGTCGCCATCTCCGGACCCGACGGCGTCTGCCATATCCCTGACGGAATCACCGATGAAATGATCGACTATATGCTTGTGATGCGCGCGTCCAACCGCAACATGGTCAAGGATATGGCCGACAAGTTCCCCGGAAAGGCCCAGTTCACCGCAGGCAAGAAGTCATGGAGCGTTCCTTGCGACATCGCGCTTCCTTGCGCATTCCAGAATGAGCTCAGCGAGGATGATGCAAAAGAACTGGTGGCCAATGGCTGCTGGTGCTGCTGCGAGGTTTCCAACATGGGCTGCCAGCCCGGTGCCATCCACTATTTCCAGAACAACGGCATCCTGTTCGCTCCCGGTAAGGCCGTGAATGCAGGCGGTGTCGCCACTTCCGGTCTTGAGATGACTCAGAACGCCCAGCACATCAACTGGTCCTCCAAGGAGGTTGATGACAAGCTTCACTGGATCATGGAGAACATCCACGAGCAGTGCGTCAAGTACGGCACACAGCCCGACGGACATGTCGACTATGTGAAGGGCGCCAACATCGCCGGCTTCATGAAGGTTGCCACCGCCATGCTTGAGCAGGGTACTATCTAATAGGCCTGTAGAAATACATAGTAAGGGGTTGGTCAAATTTTGACCAACCCCTTTTTTGTCCTTTCCGGCTTCGTTGAAAACTTTCCGGTCCGTGCCGCCGGGAATGAAGATGCAAGTGTCTCCCGATAAGTTTGAAATGAGTGAAATAATGACTAAATTCGCCCCCTATGTTGCAAACCTGTTTCGGAACGTGCGGCATTACGAATGATAACACTGAAATATTTACATTAACAATAGGCTTATGTCTGAGAAAAAAATCAATGTGAAGTATTGTGTGCTTCTGCCGATTGTGCTGATCATTACAATATTTCTCTGGGCAGTTCCCACGAGCTTCTATGGTATAGAAGCCCTCACTCCCGTTCAGCAGAGGGTTATCGCTCTGTTTGTCTTCGCAGCTCTGATGTGGATCTTCGAAATCATCCCGAACTGGACGACTTCGGTTCTGGTGATAGTCGTGGCGCTGCTTACCATATCCGACAAGGGTATCGGATTATTCTGCAATCCCGACATGGGACAGCTTGTGAGCTACAAGAAGATAATGTCTTCATTTGCGGACCCTGTCGTGATGCTGTTCCTCGGCGGTTTCGTTCTCGCTATAGTGGCTGAGCGTTACGGCCTTGACATAGCCCTTGCGAAGGCTCTGCTCAGCATCTTCGGAACCAAGCCCAAGATGGTGCTTCTTGGATTTCTCGTCATCATCTCCGTGTTCTCGATGTTCATGAGCAACACGGCCACCGCCGCAATGATGCTTGCATTCCTCGCTCCGGTGCTCTCCAAGCTTCCGAGCGATGACAGGGGCAAAGTCGGTCTCGCGCTGTCGATTCCCATTGCGGCCAACCTCGGAGGCATAGGGACTCCCATCGGAACTCCTCCGAATGCCACGGCAAAGGGCTATCTTGAGCAGGCCGGCATAGACGTCTCCTTCGGGGAATGGTGCATACACATGATTCCCTACGTGATCATAATGATTCTCCTCGCATGGCTTATCCTCCAGTTCTTCTTCCCTTTCAAGACGAAATCGCTCGTGCTTGAAATGCCCGCGAACACGCGCAGAACCGGATGGAAGAACAAGGTGGCATGGATCACCTTCTTCCTCACCATCCTCCTCTGGGCTACCGAGAGCCTCACCGGCATCAATTCCAACATCGTGGCCCTCATTCCTCTGGCAGTGTTCACGGCCGCCGGAATGTTTGGAAAGGATGAGATCAAGGACATCAACTGGTCGGTGCTCTGGCTGGTCGCCGGAGGCTTCGCGCTGGGATATTGCCTTCAGGACACCGGACTTGCGAAGGTGCTGATCAATGCCATTCCTTTCGGAAGCATGTCCGTGGTGCTGGTTCTTATTGTCGCAGGCCTTGTGTGCTACTTCCTTTCCAACTTCATCAGCAACTCCGCCACTGCGGCCCTGCTTATCCCTATCCTGATAGTGGTCGCTGAAGGTATGGCTGATCCCGCCGCCGCCAACAACGCCGCGTTTGTGGCCCTCGGAGGTTCACAGGCAATGATCATCTTCATCGCGGTCTGCGCCTCGCTGGCAATGCTCTTCCCCATATCGACTCCTCCGAATGCCATTGCGGCATCCACCGGTCTTGTGGAGACGAAGGATATGGCCAAGGTGGGCCTGATCATAGGTGTTGTCGGATTTGTCTTCGGATTCTTCTGGCTGACAAAGATTTTCCCGTTCGCGCAGTAAGCGGTGATTGATCGGATAATGAAAAAAATAGCATACACACTTGTCGCGGCAGTAATGCTGGCGTCCATGCCGCTTTATGCCGGAAACGGCGAAGTTGCCGACGACGGAAAACCGGAATATGGATATGATCTCACGAATTTTGCGTCGAAGCCCAAGTTCGGAGCGTATTTCATAGGAACATACAAGTATAATGACAAGGACGGTTCCCATGGCGGTCCCGGTTTCGGACTCCGCTATGTCAGGGCCTATGTGGACGGAACCATTCTCGGCGATTTCAGCTACCGCGTTCAGGTGGAACTGGCCGGAACTCCTCATGTCAAGGACTATTATATCGAGTGGAAGAGATTCCCCGAATTCAAGGTCAAGTTGGGCCAGTTCAAGAGGGCGTTCACGTTTGAGAATCCCATGAATCCATGGGATGTGGGCACGGGTGACTTTTCTCTGGCCGTGAAGAAGATGGCCGGTTTCGGCGACAGGGTCGGCGAGGCCACCATGGGCGGACGTGACCAAGGCATACAGTTCTCCGGCGACCTGTTCCCCGTGGGCGAGGACGGACACAAGTTCTTCCACTATCAGCTGGGCATCTATAACGGACAGGGTATCAACCATACCGATGCCAATTCTTCCAAGGATTATATCGGGACCGTTCAGTTCCAGCCCATAAAGGATCTCTATGTCGGGGTCTTCGGATGGACCGGCAAATGGAATGACGGCACGGCGGACCGTGACCGCAAGCGCTATTCCGTGGGTGCCAAGTATGAGCACGACAACTGGAGCGCCAGAGCCGAGTATATCCACTCCTATGACTATTCGGCGGCGTTGGGCCGGAATTCTCTCGGGGACGCTTTCTATGCTACTGTAGGCGTGCCTGTGGCCAAATGGTTCAAGGTCTATGTCAAATATGACCAATACAACGAGGCCGGCTTCGGCGGCGATATCGTTCAGACCGTATCTTCCATAGCTCCGAACTTCCGTCTGCACAAGAACCTCAACTTCCAGATCGAGTATCGCTACAATTCGACCAAGGTGTCCGGAATGGACGGCGTCGGTTACAACGAACTCTGGCTTCAGTACTACGTCAGATTCTGATTTTTCCGCACGACAACAAAAAAGGGGCTGACCAAAACGCGTTTTGGCCAGCCCCTTTTTTGTACCATAAAGTCGAAGGGTTATGGCTATCAGAAAAGAGTGCCCCGCTTCTATCCCGCTTTTCTACTAAAAAATCTTCTAACTTGTTAATGTATAATAAGTTAGAAGATTTTGGTCGGGATGATCCGACTCGAACGGACGACCCCTACGTCCCGAACGTAGTGCGCTACCAACTGCGCTACATCCCGATTGCCTTTTCAGGCTTTTGTTCCGAAAGGCAGCCTCGGGAGACTGCCTTTCGATGTTCCTTTATGCGAGTTTATTGATGTAAACCGCAATTCCGCTCTTGAGATTGGCGGCCTTGTTCTTGTGGATGACCCCGATCTTGGCGAGTTTGTCAATCATCTTGTAGACCTTCGGAGCGCCATCCTCGGCAGCCTTCTTGTCTGTGGTGTTACGGATCGCGCGGATTGCGTTCCGCGTTGTCTTTGCATAATACTTATTATGCAATCTGCGCCTCTCGCTTTGGCGATTGGCCTTTTTTGCTGATGCGTGATTTGCCATCGTTTTTATTTTTTAATATTTAGTAGTGGGTAGGAGAATCGAACTCCTATTGCGGGAATGAAAATCCCGAGTACTAACCGTTATACGAACCCACCGTCCGACCCTACATGTGACGCACATGTCGTAGGGAATGCAAAGGTAAAAAATAATTTTATTCCGGCAAAATAAATTTCCTCTACCCGCGGTCGCTTCCGGCCTCCTGCGGCTTCCCTGCGGCATCCTCTTTCTGACTTTCCCACTCGAAAGAGTAGAGAATCGCCTCCACCTGTCTGAGGTACTGACGTTTGTCATATTTCGGCGCATAGACCCATCCGTCCAGGACTATGATGTCCTTGCCGTCCTTGCTGTAGAAGGAATGAGAGACGAACGGCCCCCCCATGAAGTCGTTCTGGACTTCCCAGAAGCCTCTGGCCTGCGCGAACTGACGGCCTCTGTAGCGGATGAACTCCACCGTGGGCTTTATGAATGTGCTGGTGGTCATCCATGTGTTGTCAAACATGCCCGGAACATTTTCCTTGAGGATCTCGTTTCTGTGCCGGATGATGTTTTCCTCGGTAAAATTCTCGCTCTCCGAGGCCGGGTATTTGTAGACGAACACTCCCTGGATTGTGTACTGCTTGTCATCGGAGATCCACATGAAATCATCGGTGGATTTCCTGAGCCTGTATCCGCTGGGGAAATGCGGCGAGCCGCCGGCCATCTTCTTGACCGCCGCGGCTATGGACGTTTCCTCGTAGAGCTTTGAATTTGCGATTATCCTGTCCCTTTCCGCCTGTTCGAGGGCGTTCAGAATGGTGGTGCTGTTTTCCCTGAACACGTCCAGCATGGATGCGGCGTCGGTGGCGGCCAGCTGGATCACGCACTGCGGACGGGCCCATATGTCAGCCCTGTAAACCACGCCGGGTTTCTGCGTGTCGGCGGCGATATTGAAGAACACTATGTTCCTATGCACCCTGAACAGATCGGCGAAGCCGGAGGGGGAGATGTTTACCAGCGAGAACAGCGGCTCTCTCTGCGAAAGATAGGGGGTGTCTCCTCCAAGCACGTTGCGGACCTCGGTGCCAAGGTCTCCCTCCCAGTTGTCCTTGTCCATCACGATGATGACCTCGCCGGCCTTGCCGCTTACGTTCGGCAGCAGAGTCTTCCTGTCCGGCCTGCATCCTGTGGCCGTCAATATGGCCGCGAGCACGGCCATCAATCCAAATATGCTTCTTGCTTTCATATGGTTGTGTGTTTTCATGTCAGAGCCGGCTAGTGCAGCAGCCGTCCTATGTCATTGCCGAAGGCCAGCATCATAAGGCCCAGAAGCAGCACAAATCCCACCATTTGCGCGGCCATCAGGAATTTGTCGCTCGGCTTGTGTCCGGTCACCATCTCATATAGGGTGAACAGGATGTGTCCGCCGTCAAGCATCGGGATGGGGATCAGGTTCATCACGCCCAGCATCACGGAAAGGAGGGCCAGCAGGTACAGGAACCCATACCAGCTCCAGCTTGAGGGGAAGGCCTGTCCTATGGCGACGAAGCTGCCGACGGACTTGTAGGCTCCGGTGCTTGGCGTGGCGACCATCTTCAAGTCTTTCAGATAGCCGCCGATCATGGAGAAGGTCATCCTGAAGCCCGCGGGAATAGCCGAGAGCGCGTCATAGTTCTTTCTGGTCACTCCGGGGATCTGGGCATAGACTCCGGCCAGCCCGGTGGAATCCACCTTCATGGTCAATTCAAGACTGTCGGCCCCTCTCAGCACCGTGACCGGCACCTCCTCGTTCTTATGCCCTGCCAGAATGGCCCGGCTTTCCTGAAGGAAGCGTATCGGGGTGCCGCATATTCCGACTATCCTGTCGTCTTTTCTCAATTCTCCGCCATAGTTGGGCGAAGCGGGAGGAATCGTGTCCACCACGAACGGCACTGCCGCCTGAAACATGCCCGGGGTGTTCAGAATTTCCGGAATCCGGCTCTGGTCGAGATATACCGCCACGGTGTCTCCGTCCCTGAGGACGGACGCCACCCGTGTCCCGCGTCTGGCTATGTCGGCCTGAATCATGCTGAAGTCCTCCGGTACGAAGTCGTCGAGCTTCAGGATGCGGTCGCCGGTGCGGAAGCCCATGTCGTAGGCCAGTCCGTCGGCATAGATATGGGTGTCCCTATTGCTGAGATAGGTCTCTCCCCATATCCCCAGCATCGCGATGTATATGCCTATGGCAAGTATGAAGTTGAACAGGACTCCGCCGGCCATCACCAGCACTCTCTGCCATGCCGGCTTGGAACGGAACTCCCACGGCTGCGGCTCCCTCTTGAGGAATTCCGTGTCCATGGATTCGTCGATCATTCCGTTGATCTTGCAGTAACCGCCAAGGGGCAGCCAGCCGATCCCGTATTCGGTCGCCTTGTCCCTGAGCTTCGGAAAGAGTCGGGAGAACCACCCTGTCTTGGTGCTGAGGAGCTTCACTCCGTTGATATCGAAGAACAGGAAGAACTTGTCCACCCTTATTCCGAACAGTCTGGCGAAGGCGTAATGTCCCAGCTCATGGAAAACTATGAGTATGGACAGGGCCAAAATGACCTGGAGTATCTTTATCAGGGCGATCATTTCCGTTTAAGTCTGCTTATGAATTCACCGGCTCTTGTCAGGGCCTCGCTGTCGGTGTTGAAGATTTCGTCAAGGCCGGGCTCCGCGATGAAGGGAGTTGAAGCCATCACGTCGCTTACGGTCTCGGCTATCTCAAAATAGGAAATCTCCCCGTGCAGGAAGGCTGCCACGGCGGCTTCATTGGCCGCGTTCATGGCGCAGGGGATGTTGCCGCCCCTGCCGATGGCTTCGAAGGCGAGAGCCATGCAGGGGAATTTCTCCATGTCTGGCGCCTCGAAGGTGAGCGATCCGATGGACGCGAAATCGAGCTTCCTGTTGTTCAGGGCAAGCCGCTCCGGATAGGAAAGCGCGAACTGGATGGGCTCCCGCATGTCGGGGGATCCCAGCTGGGCGATAACCGAGCCGTCCTCATATTCCACCATCGAGTGGATTATGGACTGGGGATGGACCACTATGTTTATGTCGGCCGGGTTGGTGTCGAACAGCCAGCGGGCCTCGATCATCTCGAATCCCTTGTTCATCATGGTGGCCGAGTCTATGGTTATCTTGGCTCCCATGTTCCATTTCGGGTGATGCAGGGCCTCGCCCATGGTCGCATGGGCCATCTGCTCCTTTGTCCATGTCCGGAAAGGTCCGCCGGATGCCGTGAGATGGATCCTCCTGAGCCTGTTTCCGCAGGAGCCTGCCAGGCACTGGAATATGGCCGAATGTTCGGAGTCCACGGGAAGAATCCGCGCGCCGTGCCTCGCGGCCAGCCCCATGACCAGCCCGCCGGCGGCGACAAGGGTCTCTTTGTTGGCAAGGGCGATGGTTTTGCCCGCCTTGATCGCGGCTATTGTGGGCCTGAGTCCGCAGAATCCCACCAGGGCCGTCAGGACCGTGTCGATCCGTCCATCGGACATCAGCCCGCAGACGGCGTCCATGCCGCACAGCGCCTCAGTCCCGCAGGGCTTCAGCGCATCCGCCACCTCGCGGTATTTTTCTTCGTTGCATATGACCGCGACCGCGGGCGAGAATTCGCGGGCCTGTTCTATCAGCAGCCCGGAATTGTTGTTGGCCGTGAGAAGCACCACCTCGAAGAGATCCCTGTGCTGCCGCACGACATCCAGAGCCTGGGTGCCTATGGATCCGGTGGAACCCAATATGGCCAGTCTTCTTTTCTCCATTCTCAGAATTTTATGTAATCGGTCGGGTTGACGGTCTCGCCCTTGTACCAGAGTTCCAGAAGCAGTCTGCCGCCTCCGTCACCGGATCCTGCGATTCTACCCGTGAGCGCCACGGGCGTGCCTGCGGTCACTTTCTCTCCCGCGGATTTGAGCAGCTTCTGGTTCTTGCGGTAGATCGATATGATGCCGTCGTCATGCTGGATTATTATCGAGTACTGGAATTCGTCGCTCCACTCGGCGCTTATCACGGTGCCGTCCAGAACGGACATCACCACGGAATTGGCGGGGGCGGAAATCTCCACATACGGGTAAAGGGCCTTGTCATACTGCCTTGACACCACTCCCTGCAGTGGGGTGAAGAAATGCTTTCCTTCCATTGGAAGAACTCTGCCGGCGGCCTTGCTCACGCTGAACTTCTCGGCGTCGCGGACCGTCTGCCTCAGCAGCGAGTCCTTGTCTCCGGCCCTGGCCGGCACGACGGTGTCGGAAGTTGCGGCGGCGTTCCGGATAATGCTGTCTATCCGCACCGGATCTTCACCGTTGAGCACCCGCTTGAGGTTTTCGGTATAGAATTCCCACCTTGCTACCACATTTTCCAGAGAATCTATCTTGATGCCGTTCTGGACCGAGATTTTTCTGGTCTCGGCGTCGGGATATCCCGGAATGAAGGATTTCAGGGGCGTGTATGCGATCAGAAGTGTGAACCCGGCGAGGAGGAGCAGGAGTATGGTGACCGCAGCGGTAAAAAATTTCCACCGCGTGAACTTTATCACGCTCAGCTGCCTGTGGGTCGCGTCATCGGCGAAGGTGAGCCTGAATCTGTGCACCCTCGGCTCCCTGTTGGCTTTATGGTCCTTTGACATTATTCCTCGTTTATTACTAAATTTGCCGAATGGACAGAATCCTCGGCATAGATTATGGTAGGAAGCGCACCGGACTCGCCGTGAGCGACCCGCTTGGCGTTTTCGCTTCGGCCCTGGACACCGTGCATTCCGCAAAGTTAATAGAAACTATCAAAAACTATGCTCGGGAAGAGACTATAGTCCGTTTCGTTGTGGGCTATCCCAGAAACATGGACAATTCTCCGTCCGAGGCGGCCAAGGATGTGGACGCCTTCCTGAAGCAGCTGGAAAAGAACTTTCCGTCGGTTCCCGTGACTCTTGAAGACGAGAGGTTCACTTCGGTGCTCGCCCACAGGGCCATGATAGACGGAGGAATGAAGGCGTCGCGCAGGCGGGACAAGGAGTCGGTGGACAAGATAAGCGCCGCGATCATCCTGCAGAGCTACCTGGACAGGGTGTCCGGGCATCTGTCGGGGCCGGTGGATATTGAAATCCCCGAATCGCTGTCCAGAAAGGTCACGAAGAGAAAAAAGTAAGAACATGGTACAACCTATTTATCTTTATGGTTCGGATGTCTTGAGGGAAAAGGCGGAACCGCTGGATCTCGGAGACAAGGACTACATATCCGCCCTGGTGGCGGATCTCAAGGACACGCTCGCATCGTCCGACGGAGTGGGTCTCGCCGCTCCGCAGATCGGAGTCTCGAAGAGGGCGGTGATTGTGGACGGCACCGGCATGACCGATGTCTATGACTATCTCAAGGATTTCAAGCGCACTCTCATCAACCCGGTGATCGTGTCTTCCGAAGGCGGCATGTGTGTCCACAACGAGGGCTGCCTCAGCATCCCCGGCATCTATGCCGATGTGGAGCGTCCCTCGGTGATCACGGTGGAATATTATGACGAGAATCTGCAGAAGGTCACGGAGACTTTCGACAGGTTCGCCTGCAGGATGGTGGAGCATGAGCTTTCCCATCTCGACGGAGTCATGTTCGTGGATTTGGTGGCTCCGATCCGCAAAAAGATAATAGCCAAGAAGCTGCAGAGGATCGCCCGCGGTGAGGTCCGCACGCACTATCCTTCGAAAATCAAGACACAATCAAAATAGTCAGGCATATGGGAGCATTTCACGCATACGACATAAGAGGCGTCTATGGCAAGGATTTCGACAAAGATACCGCTTATAAGGTGGGCGCCTTCATCCCGTCGCTGCTCGGCACTGACAAGGTGCTGGTGGGAAGGGACTGCAGACTTTCCTCAAATGAGATTCATGATTACCTTATAAAAGGTCTGACGGACGCCGGGGCCGATGTCTATGACATAGGGCTCTCCACTACGCCCATGGTCTATTTCGGCACGGCCAACTATGGGTTCAAGGCTTCTGTCCAGATCACTGCGTCGCACAATCCACCCGAGTACAACGGCATGAAAGTGTCGAGGGAAAACGCCCTGCCCGTGGGGCTTGCAAGCGGACTCGGGCAGATCCGGCAGTGGATAGAGGACGGGACTCCCGTCCCCAAGGCCGCAGTCCCCGGCAAGGTCCACGAAATGGACGTGAAGGAAGACTATCTTCAGTTCCTGCTCAAGTTCAAGGCTGATCTTTCCAATCTCCACGTGGCCATGGATCTTTCCAACGGGATGTCCTGTCTTCTGGCCCATGAGGTGTTCGGAGATGTGGCTACATACCTTTTCGACACCATTGACGGACGGTTCCCGAATCATGACCCCAATCCGCTGATGCCCGAGAATACCGAGGCCCTCAGGAAGAAGGTGGTGGAGATCGGCGCCGACGCCGGCGTGATCTTCGACGGGGACGCCGACAGGGTCATGTTCGCCGATGAAAAGGGACAGTTCGTCCCGCCGGATCTCATCATAGCTCTTCTCGGCCACTATTTCATAGACGAGCGGGGCGAAAAGGGCAAAGTCCTGCAGGAGATACGTTGCTCCAAGGCCGTCGCCGAATATCTGGAACCTCTCGGATGCGAGGTCCACACATGGAAGGTGGGGCGGGCCAACGCCGCTCCCAGGCTCCGCGAGATCGGCGGAATCTGGGGCGGAGAACTCGCCGGCCACTATTATTTCCGTGATTTCTTCTATTCCGACAGCGGTCTGCTTGCCGCCCTTCTTGTCCTGAGAGTCCTCTCGCGCATGAAAAAGCAGGGCGTCACGTTCAGCCAGCTTATCGGGAAGATCGCCAAATATCAGAATTCCGGAGAGATAAACTTCAAGCTTGACGACAAGCAGGGTGCCATGGATGCCGTGAAGGAGCATTTCTCGGCGCAGGAAAAACCCACCGCTTTCATGGACTTCGACGGCTATCGTCTCGAATTTCCCCAGTGGTGGTTCAACATCAGGCCTTCCAACACCGAGCCCTATCTCCGTTTCCTCTGCGAGGCTACATCCAGGGAGATGCTTGACGAGAAGGTTTCCGAGGTCAAGGAATTGCTGAAGACCAGGTTCGGCGCCACACTCTGAGGTATGGGTTTCAGACGTGCGGTTATGGCGTTGGCCGCGATGGTCTTCGCCGCGGGCTCTCTTTGTGCCCAGCATGACATACAGTCCGAAAAGAAGGCGCAGCTGCTGATTCCCAGGCCGCATCTGCACCCCGTTAAATCCATGGAACCTCCGTCCGGCGCCGAGGGAGTCGACACCATAGACACTCAGTCTCCCGGAGTGAAGATCATACTTCTGAGTGACAACACATGGAAGTACTGGCGCGATCCGGACGACATCATGTCGCAGAAGATTTTCACCGAAAACTGGAGCAATGACTATCCGGATCCGTATCGGAACAATCTGGACGAGCTTCCGGACAGAATCAACATCTGGCTTGTGGACTCGCTTTGCCAGTACAGGTGTCCCGACATCACCAAGGTTTATTCAAAATTCGGATACCGCCATGGCAGGCGCCATCAGGGGGTGGATCTTCCGCTCAAGACCGGGGACAAGGTCTATGCGGCCTTTTCCGGCAAGGTGCGTGTCTCCAAATATTACAAGGGCTACGGCAATCTCGTGATTCTGAGGCATGAGAACGGGCTTGAGACTTTCTATGGGCATCTGTCCAAGCGGCTGGTGAACGTGGATGACTGGGTCGAGGCCGGCGATGCCATAGGCCTGGGAGGATCCACCGGCCGTTCCACCGGAGCTCATCTCCATTTTGAGACAAGGTTCCGCGGATATGCCTTTGACCCCCAGTGGATGATAGATTTCGAGACCGGCACCCTGCGCCACCGTCTGTTCGTGCTGAAAAAGAAGTATCTCAATGCGAACAGCACCTATGTTCCCGTTTCGGATGATGAGGAAGACGAGATAGCCATTGCTGACGCCAAGGACAAGGCTACGGCCGATTCCATAGCGGCGGTGAAAAAGGCCGCCGCGGAGAAAGCCGCGGCAGAGGCGGCGGTCTATTACAAGATCAAAAGCGGGGACACTCTCTACAGGATAGCCAACCGCAACGGCACCACGGTTTCCGCCATACTCAAGCTGAATCCCGGCATGACTGCCAAGACTACCCTGAAAATAGGGCGCAGCATCAGGATCAAGTGACGGGAATCTTGTTGAACGATACCGAAAAGCCGACGATTTTTTTCGAAAATTGGCGGCTTTTCCCTTATATTTGTGAAATCGGTTCCGCATTTGCGAAATCTGCGGTTTTTCGGCACACAGCTTCTGTTCCATGGATATAGACCTTCTGTCAAAGATGGTCAAGGAGCTCATCCTTGACAAAGACGAAGTCGCGCTTCCGGGCGCCGGCGTTTTCGTCGCCGAAGTTGTCCCGTCCACCTTTTCGGACAAGGGATACACCATAAATCCGCCATACCGCAAGCTCTCTTTCCGTCAGAGGGAGAATGCCGAGGATACTTCGCTGGTGGATTTCTATGCCGAGTCCAACAAGTGTTCCCGTGCCGATGCGGAGAAGGTGATCCGCGGTTTCATCAGCGAGATGACGGATGTGCTGAGAGAGAAGAAGACCATCATTTTCCCGGGATTGGGCAGGCTTCGCGCCACAAGGGAGAACAATTTCTTTTTTGTGGCCGATGAGGATCTGGACATATATCCCGCCGGTTTCGGGCTGTCGCCCATATCGTTGAAGACCCACGAGGAGACCGGCGAAGAAGTGAGCGCCGCCGTCACGGGACTTGCGGACATGCTTGCCAAACCTGTAGAACAGGAGCAGCCCATCGCAGTTGCCGAGCCCATCGAGCCTAAGCAGCCTGCGGTCGAACCCGCCGCCGAACCGGAGACCCCCGTTGCGATCGAAATGCCGGCGGAATCAGCTACCGCCACCGTCGCTGAGACGGTCGAACCGGAGCAACCTGCCGCAGTTGCCGAGCCGGTCGAACAGGAACAGCCCGTCGCAGCCGAGCCCACTGAACCGGAGCGACCTGCCACCGTTGCCGAGCCAGTTGAACCGGAGGCCGGGCATATACCGGAAAAACAGGCCGTTGTCCGGAAAGGCGGCGCCCTTAAAGCCGTGATGATCGTCCTTGCGGCCTTTGTCGTCATTGTCATCCTTTATATGGTCATCGCCCGACTTTTCCCCGGGGTGATGGATTCTCTGCTCTATAATCAGGAAGAACTGGAGATTCTCAGGAGTTGACAACGCGAAATTTCCGCAAAAATTGCCGAATATATTTGGCGATAGAAAAAAATGGTGTATATTTGCAGTCCGCATTCAGAGATGCGGGAACCATTCCTCAATAGCTCAGTTGGTTAGAGCACCTGACTGTTAATCAGGGGGTCGTAGGTTCAAGTC
>CAVGCT010000001.1:0-11257 GCA_963627885.1 bacterium | reverse complement strand
TTCGGGGAGTACGAGCTATCTCCCAGTTTGATTGGCCTTTCACTCCTACCCTCAGCTCATCCGAGCACTTTTCAACGTAAACCGGTTCGGCCCTCCAGCGCCAGTTACGGCGCCTTCAGCCTGGCCAAGGGTAGATCACTAGGTTTCGCGTCCGCTCATGCCGACTCAAGCGCCCTCTTCAGACTCGCTCTCGCTCCGGCTCCGGGCCTTAAGCCCTTAACCTCGCCGGCATGACGCGACTCGTAGGCTCATTATGCAAAAGGCACGCCGTCGCGCTCGCGCGCTCCGACCGCTTGTAAACGAACGGTTTCAGGTTCTATTTCACTCCCCTGTTCGGGGTGCTTCCCACCTTTCCCTCACGGTACTGGTTCACTATCGGTCTTCCGGATGTATTTAGCCTTGCGGGATGGTCCCCGCAGATTCGGACAGGATTCCTCGTGCCCCGCCCTACTCAGGTGGCGCGCTCGACAGTCTCCGTTGCCGGTACGGGGGTTTCACCCTCTTCGCCGGACCTTTCCAGGCCCTTCCCGTTCCTCGGACTCTCTCTGTGCGCGCTCCTACAACCCCGGCACCGCCGCAACGGCACCGGTTTAGGCTCCGTCCCTTTCGCTCGCCACTACTCAGGACATCGATATTTCTTTCTCCTCCTGCGGGTACTAAGATGTTTCAGTTCCCCGCGTTCGCCCCGTGTATCCCACGGTGGACGGCCTTCAGCCGCCCGGGTTGCCCCATTCGGACACGCTCGGATCATCGCTCGCTTGCAGCTCCCCAAGCATTTTCGCAGCTTGCCGCGTCCTTCTTCGCCTCCGGAAGCCCAGGCATCCCCCGTTCGCTCTTCTCTCCTTTCTCTCGTGAATCCGCACCTATCACCTCAGCGCTCGCGCGCCTACGGCAGGTGCCTCTTCTTTTTTGAACTCGTTTTTGCCTGTGAAACTGCAGTAATCCCTGCAATCGTCTAAAAAAAACCTAGACTCTTGATAACTCTTGATCACTGTTTCTCGTTTCTTTGCCTCTTTTACCTATTTGTCTCTCTTCCAGTATTGTCAATGAACTTGCCGTTATGTTCCAAACGGACTGCAAATATACGCACTTTTCTTCTTCTTCCAAATTTTTCTGGATTTTTTTTAAAAAATCGATACCTCAGGACCCTTCACCTTAATATACGCCCCGCCCGTGCCGATCCCGACGGCGTCCGCCGGCGTCAATTTGACAAAGACGGAAAGGATGACTATATTTGGAATCATCTGAAAACAAAAACAGTTACACACGACATGGAACCTATACTTGACAGATTTCTGAGATATGTGGGCGTGGACACGCAATCCTGCGAGGAAAGCGAGACCCAGCCCAGCGCGGCGAAAGAGCTCGACCTCCTGCGGATGCTGGAAAAGGAACTTAAAGACATGGGCGTCGAGGCCGGTCTGGACGAATATGGCTATGTGATGGCCAGAATCCCCTCGAACATGGACAAAAAAGTGCCTGCGGTGGGCTTTATCGCCCACGTGGACACATCTCCCGACGCCTCGGGCAAAGATGTCAAACCGCAGATCATAAGGGACTACGATGGAGGCGATATAGCCCTGAAAGGGGCTCCGGGTCTCTTCCTGAAGCCTGCTGAATTTCCAGAACTGCTTGATTATAAAGGTCAGACGCTCATAACAACCGACGGCACTACACTTCTCGGAGCGGACGACAAGGCCGGTGTGGCGGAGATCATGGACGCAGTCCAGTATATATGCGCCCATCCGGAGTTCAAGCACGGAGAGATAAGGATCGGATTCACCCCGGACGAGGAGATAGGACGCGGAGTGGTGAAGTTTGACGTGAAAAAGTTCGGGGCCGACTACGCCTACACCATGGACGGCGGAGCGGTCGGAGAGCTGGAATTCGAGAATTTCAACGCCGCTTCGGCAAAAATCCGCATCCAGGGACGCAATGTCCATCCCGGATATGCCAAGGGCAAGATGAAGAACGCGCTGAGCATCGCCTGCGAACTCAACGCCATGCTGCCCACCGGAGAAGTGCCCGAAAAGACCGAGGGCTACGAAGGTTTCTACCACCTCACGTCCATCAACGGCACAGTCGAGGAAGCCGCGATGTCATATATAATCCGTGACCACGACCGGAAAAAGTTCGAGGACAGAAAGGCCGTGATGCAGAAATGCGTCGACTCCATAAACGCCGCATACGGCCACGGAACGGCCTCGGCCATCATCAAGGACCAGTACTACAATATGCGGGAGCAGGTGGAGCCGCACTACCATATAATCGAGATTGCGGTGGCCGCCATGGAGAAGGCCGGCATAAAGGCCAGAATCCAGCCCGTGAGGGGCGGAACGGACGGAGCGAATCTCAGCTTCATGGGGCTTCCGTGTCCCAACATCTTCGCCGGAGGAATCAATTTCCACGGCAAGATGGAGTTCGTCCCGCTTGAGTCCATGCAGATGGCCTCGCAGGTGATAGTGAATATTCTCGGCGGATTCGCAGCCAGAGGTTAAGGCTCAACGATTTTGACTACGCCCGCGGATCCCGTTCTGCGGGCGTATTTTTTCTCATAGCGCAGGCGATATTTCTCCAGCCGAGCCGCGTCCTTACGGTCCTGCTTCTCCTGACGCATAAGCTCGGCAAGTTTTTTCGCACGGGCCTTGTCAGCCTTCTTCTCCGCCTTTGCCGCGGCCTTTACCGCATCCAGACTGTCGAGCCGGGCCCACTTCTCATCACGGGCGATCTTCCGTAACGCAGCCTTGGAGAGTTTCTCCTGCACGGCAACGGCCGATGACAGGGAGTCCGGAAGTTCCGCCGGGGAAACGGTGGAAGAATCAGCCGCATCAACTGCTTTTTCAGTTTCTATGGGCGCCATTTTTGAAACGCTGTCCACGGCGGCAGGCATTCCGCCCGAAACCGCGGAAACGCTGTCCGCGGCGGGCCCGTCAACATCTTTCTGCACCGACAGAGAATCAGCGCGTTCCCGGCGCGCACCGATCTCCTTATATATGCCCTCGATATATCCCGGATAATAGATCTCCGTCTGACGGAACTCGGCCTTGGGCCTGGCGGCATAGACGTCACGCTGCGAAGCCCTGGGCTTGAAGGTAATTATGTCCGAAGGGGATGACGGGCGAAGCTCCGGCTGCCAGTTGAAACCCTTCAGTCTGCGGTCCGCCGCCTTCAGCTGGGCTAGCGGATAGACATCGTTCTTAGCCTGGTCAAAATAGAAGATATCCTCAAGATTCCCCTCTTTCATATTGGCCGACAACAGCTTAGCCTGACTCTTGTTGACAGTGGCATAGGTGCTGTCCTCTTTTATGTAGAAGATGGCGTCCACTCCGCCGGTGGCATCGAAACGGCTCAACCCGCCGTCCTCCCCGAAATAAGCGAGCATTTCGGTGCTGCGGATCTGGTCATGGCAGCCGGGAGCCTCTTCCACGGTGATGAAGGCGTCGGACATGAGATAGGCCCTGTCCAGATTCTTCTCACCGAAGGAGACATATATGCTGTCCGCCGCATACTGCCTGTTGCCTTCGTTCCATACAACCGGCTTTTTGTAGAGGCGCATGAGAGAGTCAAGCTCGTTGAACTTCAGAGAATCGGTAAGCATCTGAAAATCGGGACGGTAGAGACGCACACGGCCACGCCCGTCCACAAAGCCAACTTTGGTGGAATCAACCGGAGAGACCGCCATGGTGTCGGCCGCCGCAGGAACGGAGCCGGAGACCGCAAGAGAATCGGAAAACGCGCCAAGATCTCCGCGCGACACGGCAACGGTGTCGGAAACGGAAGTCGGAACATCAGCCGCCATTGACAGAGAATCAGCGATCTCCGCACGCGTGCCGGCGCCGGCGGAAAGAGAGTCGGCCGACGCCGCCTTCTTGGCGGCAAGAGCCTCCCTGAGGGACTTGGCTTGCTGCTCGGCGACATAGTCCACATTCTGGGCACGGGCTTCGGATGCGGCCTTCTCGGCAGCCTCTCTCGCCGATTTCCTGTAGGCGCCCACCGCATCGGCGGAAATGTCGGAAAGCCGCGTCTTGGCCAGTGCAAACTCAAGAGAATCAATGGCATATTTCGGGACGGAGCGCATGATGAACAGATCCGCCCCGACATAGACCGTGTCTTTTGCAGTGCCGGTCGTATCGGTTACGCCAACTATGGCCGGAGCCCTGCTCATAGTGACCTCGGACAAAGAGTCTCTGTAGAAAATCCTTCCCGCCAGAGCTGAAGCTTTACGGCCGCCGTCGGTCACCTGCGCATGGCCGAGCATCTCGACATTTCCGGTGGCGCGGCTGTAATACAGGGAATCGGACCAGCCTTCGCGATTGTCACCGGTCATACCGTGGACATTGTCAAAAAAAAGGAAAAGCTCCCTTCCCCTGTCGTACCATCCGGCATCGGAAGAAAGCATATTGTCGTCACGCCAGGCATCCGTGCCGCGGCCGAATATGGCCAAACCCTGCGGAGACTTGTACTCCAGCCTGGTGGTTTTCACGAAAATGCTGTCGGTGAACATGTTGACATTGTCGGAGAAGGTAAACGTCTCGACCTTGGAGTCGTACTGTCCGTTGACGCTCTCGATTATCTGGCCGGTCTTCTCCCGCATGGCTCCGCCGTTGCGGAAATAGGCGACGCTGTCTTTGGTATTGTAATCCAGATACTTGGTTCGCAACATGTTCCCGTCTTTATCCTGCAGCTGCACAACGCTGCCGCGGAACTGGGCCAGATCGTCCCTGATCAGATACAGGAGCCGGTCTCCCGAAAGCACGGTGCCGTCCTGAATTATCTTGACGTTGCCCATAGCCTCGATCTGTTCCGCGTTGACATTCCATAGAGCGGTGTCGCAGACAAGGTAGGTGTTGTTGTGAAGAAATCTGGCCGGTCCGGTCACCTTCCTGTAGTTGACTCCGTGCTTCTCTATCAGCTCCATGGACTTGGCGCTCAGAAGACTGACCAGAGAATCCACATCCTTCCCGCCCTGTGCGCGCAGCAATACGGGAGCGGAGCAGACAAACAGAAAAACAGTCAGGAACAGTCTCCGGAAAGACATCGCAGTTAAGAAGCTGTTTTAAAAGTCTTCGGAAATCTTGGATTTCCAGCCTTCGCGCTTGAAGTCGCAGTCCTTGAATATGGGGTCTATGACAATGTTGGTGGAGGCGATCTTCTCGTCCAGGAACTTGTCTACCTCGGCCATGGCCGCCTTGTTGTAGGCCTCATCCGAAATGAGACTGTAGTCGTGCTCGAATGTGGCCGTATGGGCCGGAATGATCTTATCCACCTTGATGATCTTGTAGACCGTGTTTCCGCTGCGGCCTTCGTTGTCAAGAGACTCAAAGGAATCGGAAATCTCTCCCTCCTTGAGGTCCTTGATGGCGTTGTAGTCCTGAGGCTTAAGCTGGTCTATCTCAAAATATGCCGAACCGGTGGAAGGGTCGGCCATCTGGCCGCCGTTCGTCCTGGTGGTGGGGTCCTGGGAATAGAACCGCGCGGCCTGCGGGAATGTCAGCGAATCCGCAAGTATCTGATGCTTAAGGCTGTCCAAAGTCTTAAAGGCCTTGCCCCGGTCCTCGGTGGTATACTGCGGCTTCATCAGTATGTGCCTGGCATTGAACATGTCCCCCTTCTTTTCGAGAACCTCTATGATGTGAAAGCCGTCAGGGGTCTCGACCACCTGGGAGATGACGCCCGGCTTCAGAGCCATGGCCGCGTCGGAGAATGCCGGCCAGAATATGCCCTTTGACGCCATGCCCAGTTCACCTCCCTTGCGGGCGCTGCCGGTGTCCTCTGAATAGATTCTCGCCAGAGTGGAGAACTTCTCGCCGTTGATAATCCTCTCGCGGATGGCTATCAGCTTCTCCCTCACCGCGAGATTGGCGGCCTCGCGGTCTGGATAGATGCATATCTGACTGAGCTGATATTTTATCGGGACTATGGGAAGATCGGAAGAGTCGGCCTGCGCCACATACTCCTTGACGTCGTTGGGAGTCATCTCGGAGGCCTGGCTGGCTATCTTCTGCTGCATCTGCTGTGTCAGATTCTGCTCCTCAATGGTTTTGGTCCACTCCTGACGGAGACGGAATATGCTTTTCCCGAAATATTTCTCCACCTCTTCCTCTCCGCCGAGAGCCGTCTTCACCTGATCCATGCGGGAGCTGATATTGGCGGCGACCATGTCGTTGTTGACAGTCAGGGAGTCGATTCTGGCCTGCATCAGAAACAGTTTGGACTCCAGAATGCTCTCCAGCACGGTGCACCTCATGCTTTCGTCGGAGGCTATGCCCTGGGAGCGCATATACTGAAGCTCCTGCTCAAGAGTGCTGATGGTAATCATCTCATCGCCGATGACGGCGATGGTCTTGTCTATCAGTCCGGTGGGATATTTCTGCGCGTGAAGCGCGCAAGTCATGCATAGGGCCGCCGAAAGGACGGCAAGGATTTTTTTCATCTTCTTCTAATAAACCGTATAGGACCCGTCAGCCTTGGCCTGTTCCAGCAGACCGCTCTCGAGCGTGGCGAGGAGTTTCTGCTTTCTGGCATTCAGTATGATGTCCTTGATTCTGCCCACATAGTATTCTTCCGGACCGGTCTGTCCGGCGGCCACCGTCTCGAAAATATACGCGAGATTGTGATTGCCCTCGGCGTCGGTCATCTCCACATAGCCTCCCTTCACGGAAGAAAGCATCGTGACATAATCCGTGCCGAACTCTCCGGCAAGCACGGAAGCATCCACCCAACCGCCGCCGAAATCGGTGTTGCGGATGGTGGACATGAACAGCAGGCTGTCCGAAGAAGCCATTCCACCGGCCTCGTCATCCACCGCAATCTCGGATTTCACCCTGGAATAGTTCTTAGAGTCCTTGAGCACGGTGACGAAGCGCGCGCGGACGATCGGAAGGCTCAGACGGAGCTGGTCCTTATGGGAATCGTAATACTCGTCTATCTGACTGTCGGTTATGGCCGTATCAAGACGCTGATTGACATAGAGCTGCTCGTAGCGGTATTTCAGAAGAGACCGCCTGTAGTCTTCGAGCTCCCTGCTGACATCCAGTTCGGACTTGTCCATCTCCCGCTCGGCCATGTTTTCATAAAGGCGGTCAAGAGCCCAGCGGTCTATGTACAGCCCGGCAAGCTTAGCGCTGTCCTCCGGGGAAATACCCTTAGGGATGAAATCCTCTATCTCCGTCGAATACAGCTTCTCTTTTCCGACCTTGGCCACGACATCCCCCTCATGGATGAGCTTGGAGACTCTGTCGCATGAGAACAGCGAAAAAACGGCAAGGAATATAAGGACAAGTCTTCTCAAATTATCTTGAGTAGTTAGGGGCTTCCTTGGTTATGGTCACATCGTGAGGATGGCTCTCAAGGAAACCGGCGTTGGTGATGCGTACAAACTTGGCGTTTCTGAGCTGCCCGACAGTGTGGGCACCGCAGTAGCCCATTCCGGCGCGCAGTCCGCCGACAAGCTGATACACCACTTCAGAAACCGTGCCCTTGTAGGGGACCTGAGCCACGATTCCTTCCGGAACCAGCTTCTTGATGTCGTCTTCCATATCCTGGAAGTACCTGTCCTTGGAACCGTGCTCCATAGCCTCAAGCGAGCCCATACCCCTGTAGGACTTGAACTTACGTCCGTTCAGAATAATGGTCTCTCCCGGCGACTCCTCGGTGCCGGCGAAAAGTGAACCGGCCATTACGGTGCTCGCACCGGCGGCAAGAGCCTTTGTTATGTCTCCGGAGTAGCGGATTCCGCCGTCGGCGATGACGGGCACCCCGGTGCCCTTGAGAGCCTCAGAGGCAAGCATGACGGCCGTCAGCTGCGGCATGCCCACTCCGGCGATGATTCTGGTGGTGCAGATGGATCCGGGGCCTATGCCCACCTTGACGGCATCCACGCCCGCGTCTGCGAGAGCCTTGGCTCCCTCGGCGGTGGCCACGTTGCCGGCCACAATCTGCACATCCTTGTTCCTGAACGCCTCGCAGCATCCGGCTATGACTTTGAGGACTCCCATGGAATGTCCATGCGCGGTGTCGATCACGACCGCGTCGGCGCCGGCGTCGGCCAGCATCTCCACCCGCTCTATCGTGTCGGACTTCACTCCCACGGCGGCGGCCACAAGAAGGCGGCCCTTTGAATCCTTGGAGGCGATCGGGTTGTCCTTTATCTTCATGAGGTCCTTGTAGGTGATCAGGCCCTCGAGTTTTCCGTTCTCATCCACCACTGGCAGCTTCTCCACCTTGCTCTTCATCAGGATTTCCGTAGCCTGCTCAAGAGTGATGCCCTTTCTGGCGGTGATCAGGTTGCCGGAAGTCATGACCGTGCTGACAGGCAGCCGGTTATCCACATGGAAGCGGAGGTCGCGGTTGGTGACGATTCCGATCAGATAGCCCTTGTCGTCGGTAACGGGAATTCCTCCGATGTGATGCTTGGACATCATGGCGAGAGCCTCTCCGACAGTGGAGTCGGGCCGGATCGTGACCGGGTCATAGATCATGCCGTTCTCGGCCCGCTTGACCCTGCGGACCTGCTCGCACTGCTGCTCTATGGACATGTTTTTATGGATGACTCCTATACCGCCCGAACGGGCCATCGCGATGGCGAGATCCGCCTCCGTCACCGTATCCATGGCCGCCGAGACGATCGGCACATGAAGAGAAATTTCACGGGAAAATTTTGTGGTTACGTCAACATCCCTGGGGATTATGTCGGACTCGGCCGGTATGAGCAAAACATCGTCGAAGGTGAGACCCTCGAAAATTTCAGGAGTTTTTATCTGCTGCATTACAAATGGATTAGACTGCAAATATAAGAAATAATGCGTAAATTTGAGTAGAGGAACAATTTGAAGAATAAAATGATCTTCCCTTGCGGAAAAAGATACAACAGCCTTGCAGGGCGCTACAAGGCCGTTTTCGGCGAGCGCCTGCAGAAACTGGTGATTGACGCAGGATTCGGCTGCCCCAACAGGGACGGAACGGTGGGGACGGGAGGATGCACTTTTTGCGACAACGCCGCATTCCACCCCGGCTACAGCAGTTCCGACAAAAGCATAATCCGGCAGCTGGACGAGGGGATCTCCTTCCACAGGACCAGATATAGCCGCGCAAAAAAATATCTCGCCTATTTTCAGCCCTACACCAACACCCACGCCCCTCTGGAGAGGCTGAAAAGCCTGTATCTGGAGGCTCTTTCGCATCCCGAGGTGGTCGGCGTCGTGATCGGAACCAGGCCCGACTGCGTGGACGCGGAGAAACTGGACTTTCTGGCCGGCCTCAAGGACGGAAAGGTGCTGAAGGACTGGACGAGAGACTCCTTCAGCACGCCCCTGGTCATCGTGGAATACGGGATCGAATCGTGTTACGACCGGACTCTTTCCCACATCAACCGCGGGCATGACTTCGACTGCGCCCGGCGGGCCGTGGAGATGACGGCGGCGCGGGGCATCGACACATGCGGGCATTTCATACTGGGCCTGCCGGAAGAAAACCGCGAGATGATGCTCGGGGAGTGTGGCATCATAAGCTCCCTGCCGCTGACATCCGTCAAGTTCCATCAGCTGCAGTTCATAAAGGGCACCAAAATGGCCGCCGAGCACTTGGAGCACCCGGAAAGGTTCGCGGAATATGATCTTCCCGACTATCTGGACCTCATCGCGGACATTCTGGAACGTCTGCGGCCGGATCTGTACATAGAACGGATTGCAGGAGAGATACCCCCGCGCTTTGTAGAGAAAGAGGCTTGGGGCCGTGTCCGCAACGTGCAGATCCTGAATATGCTGGACAAAAGACTGGAGGAAAGGGACACTTGGCAGGGACGGCTGTGGGACCTGAACAGAAACGCTTCAAAAGAACAACGACACTATGAGAACGCCTGAACCCATGGTAAAAATTTTCTTTTACCTGTCAATATTTTTCTTTACCCTGCCCGCCGCCGCGCAGAGAAAGGGTGTCGTGGACGTCTCGGTGGCGCATATGCGCGAAGAGCCTTCCTACACGGCCGAGATGGGCACCGAGGAATTCATGGGCAGGGAGGTGGAGATCACCGATGAGAAAGACTACTGGCTCAGGGTCACGACCCCGGACGGATACGAGGCATGGACAAACCGCCTGTGCGTGGCGGAAATGTCCTCGGACGAGCTTGAAGCATGGCGGAAAAAGGACAAATACATCTGCCTGGCGCTGTACTCAGTCCTGCATGGCGAGCCCGATGCCGCTTCCGTCCCTATATCCGACCTGGTGAGGGGTGACATCCTCGTCCGCAGGGAAGGACGCGCCGTCAAAGGGTTCGTCAGGGCCGCCACCCCTTCGGGAAAGGAAGGCTGGGTCAGAAAGAAAGACGTGAAAGAGCTGGACGCATGGCGCAAAGGAATATCCTGCACGGAAGACGCTCTGGTGCGCGAGGCCCTGCTCTATGTCGGAATACCCTATCTATGGGGAGGGACGTCGGTCAAAGGTTTCGACTGCAGCGGACTGGTAAAGACGGTGTTCATGATGAACGGCATATCCATGCCACGAAACGCATCGGCACAGGCTGCGGAGGGGGAAGAGATCGACATAACGGCCGTCCGCGACGGGGATTGCAGCGCGCTCAGGAAGGGCGATCTCATATTTTTCGGCAACCGCGAGACGGGCCGGGTGACCCACGTGGGCATCTATGTCGGCAACTCCAGGATGGTACATTCGTCACAGATCACGCGCGTCAATTCCCTGAAGCCCGGCGACCCCGACTGTTATGAAAACGTGGGACGCATGCTGGGCGCAAGAAGAATCAATCTGCAAAAAGATTAAAATTCCTTTTTGAATTTAAATGAAAACCCATATCTTAGAGAACGATATGCAAGCCGTTGAACCAGACGGTCATAAATGAGAACTACATAATTAACTGAACTATGCATCTTAGAGACTTCAAAAAAGACGTAGAATATGTTGTAGGCGAATTCGTGGACGACTGCACCCTGTTTCTCGCCATCAATCCGGACAAAGCCACAGACGAAGTGTCTTCAGTCATCGAGGAGGCCGTGGACCTCTATAACGACATGAAAGACAAGGCCAATTCTCCGGTGGAAGGCAGAAAGTCGGCCTACTACGCCGGACTCCGCAAAGAAATGTGCGAAAAAGTAGACTCACTCTACGAAAAGCTCAGCTCGATAGTCACATCCAGCAAAAAATAATCCCGGACCAAAAAGGGGCTGACCAAAAGCCCTTTTTAATAAGTCCCGCAGGGACCGCGCCGGAGGCGCGAGATACCCCTAATAGGGGTCGCAGACGACAG